>NZ_AP042430.1:0-1890320 GCF_055384425.1 Pyrobaculum organotrophum | reverse complement strand
AGACTCCCAACCACCATATTTCCACACCCATCTAGGATTTGTAAAATGGTGTAACGTAACCCAAGTCTTTATACCGCGTCTCTTGATAGACAATAGATATTCGTTAAAAAGTTTGAGAGCTTCTTTGTCATAATAGCCCTCTCTAGGCTCTATTATAGCCCATTCAATTCCTGTTCTAAATACATCTAGGCCCACTGCCTTGGCGATATCGAAATCTTCCTCATAAAAAAGTATGTGATATGCGCCAGGCTCGTCAAGCATATCGCATTTACAAAACCCGAAGTGTTGATATGGAGATACGGCTGCGCCTATCTGCACTACCGCAGTATTAACACCGAAGTGTTGGCCGCCAACGCAACTGCGACAGATGTACTATTGTATAGAAGGGCAGAAGCGCCGTAGTAGCCCCTTGATAAAAGAATCACCATATCATAACTATTTTCAGAAAGCTCCTTTACAATCTCAGACGCAACTGTCTCCCCCTCACCCATTTTCCTAACTTTGAAAAAATATTTAATGCCTTTCTTGTTCATAAATTCTTCTACTGTAGTCTTTAATTGTTCAGCCGTTGGGTCGTTTTCACTAATAGATACGTACAGGAATACTATATCAGCACCGTATCTCTCGCCGAAGTCTGCCGCTACATTTAACAACTCTCTTAGTCTTACTGGATTCATCGGCGAAATAGGCACAAGTATACGTCTGAATTTATAGGCAAGCTCGTATGACGGCTCGTCAACCATATACCTTACCCTCTGTAATTAACTTAAGAGTTTTATCTGTTTTCTCAATTGAGCGCCACTTAGGCAATATGCCTAAGACTGCTCTTATAGCATCAACGTTTTCAGGGACTACAATAGATTCTTGATGTACGCCGTACATTAGGTAAAGCTCGTTTCCACGTATAGTAACCGAATCTCTAAAGATGGCAACCTCTGGGAAGTCGCTTCTCGACCTTCCCAAATCTCTGGCATATTCTATAACATGCGCCAAGCTTTGAAATCCAGACCCTACATCTGCCAAAAAGATACGTGGAGTTTTTACAAAAGCCTCTATCACGGCATCTTTTGTATATGTAGAGCTTAGTTCTATGTATGCCATGTGCATATGCATTATTGTAACAGGCACAGCTATCGCCATCGTTACAATGTCGATATCTTTGAGTATTGTCTGTACATCAGGCCCGTGGTGGCTGGGCACAGTAGCCGGGTTGAGCACAACGTCATTAATAGGCCCCTTCTTATGCTCCTTAGGATCTGCGCCTCTCCTGGCGATAAATATCCTCGCCTTTTTAATGCCTATCCCATTCAGGATCAAAGATGTGAGAACTCTAGTGATTCCTGTCGTGTTACAACTTACCACTCTCACATAGCGTCTCCCTTTCGCTTCTTCGTAATTAGCCAAGGCGTTAAAGCTTACGTCAGCTACATCTGCTTCTTCGCCTCCCTGGAAAATTACAGGTTTGTCATACCTTTGATAATACTTCTCTTTGTTCTCACGCCCTACGTCCTCTGGCGAGGCATCAATTATTATATCAGACGCCTTGATTAAATCTTCGATCGTACCTGCTGGCTCTATGCCAGCTTTTTTAAATTTATCAAATCTGTCAGAGTATGTATATATTGGAAAGCCGCGTGCTAACGCTATCTTAGCCTCGTAGTCTGGCGTGACTTTTAACACGCCGACTACTTTCATATCGTCTTGCATTGCTACCGCATCTGCTATTCTCTTGCCTATTGTGCCGTAGCCTATAATTCCTACTTTTATCATGTCCAGAACTTCTTTGCAGAGATTAATAACGCTTTTACCGCTGGCATTTCTTCACCTCCTATTGTTTGTATAAACGCGCGGCCTCCCGTCGATACGTGAAAAGCCTTACTTATGACACCAGCTTTCTCAGCCGCAAATATCGTGTGTCCCCCGCCGAGTATAAGATTCCTATCGGCGCCTGCTCTTAATAACTCTATAGTGCCCATGGCAAATTTTTCATCTTCTATATAGCCCATGGGACCGCTAAAAATCACAATATCACTTTGTCTAATAATTTCTTTGAACTGAATAATAGTAGATCTACCAATATCTAGCGGAACTTGTGTAAGAGAATATATATCTATATCAATTCTACCATTTCTATTTATGGCAAAATCAATTGGCGTGTGAATCTGGGATCCGTATTTGTCAAGTATGTACCTAGCTTTATCTATATAAGGCAAGAAACCTCCTTTTTCAATCTCCTGTCTTAATAAGTTATTCACGACACCATATTTAGCTACAGCAAATACAAACCCAACTAACCCTCCTACAGCCACGGTCTCTACTAAGCCGTTTTTCAAAAGCTGTTCAATCGCCTTTAGAGTATCTGGTATCTTAGCACCTCCTGCTATTAACGTCACGCCTTTTCCCCGCTTTTCAAATACTGTAGCCAACGCCCTGAGCTCTTTTTCAAATACATAACCCATGCAAGACGGCATTACGATAGGAAATCCGACGACACTTGGCTGAGACCTATGGGCTACCGCAAAACCGTCGAAAATAAAATAATCGCCTAGAGGAGCCAACTTACGGACTAGCATAGTTTCTGCTTGCGCCTCTGGGACCTTTTCAATAACTTCCTCAGATAACATTCTTACATTTTCTAACAAAAGTATCTCGCCGCCTTTTAACTCCTTTATTTGCTTCCTAGCCTCAGGCCCTATAACATCGTCAACAAACTTAATGGGTCTTTCTAGATACTTTTCAAGAAGAGGTTTGTGCAACTCTAGCGATGTAAAATCGTCTTGTCCTGGTCTGCCTTGGTGAGCTAAAACAACAACTTTTAAACCAGCGTCTAGGGCTAAACGAAGCGTGACCGTATGTGCTCTTATTCTAAAATCATCTATTATTTTTCCATTAACTATTGGCGAATTTATATCTATTCTAATAAATACCACTTTATCTTTTTTTAAACATTTATCCATAGTAACTAGCTGATTTATAATATCACTAAGTAACATGTAGGAATGTTTAACTAGGGTTAATAAGTATTACCAGCTATACTCACTATATAGAGATATATATAATATATATTGCACTACAAAATATTATTTAAGGAGTGCACTTCTCTAACCTTATGCGTTTTGATAAGTACCGCTACGCTTTGAAATACGTAGCTGAGGCTTTTAATAAGAGAGGTATTGAATACGTCCTCGTTGGCAGCGCGATTCTCCCACTTGCGTACAACATCGACTATGATCCCAAAGACGTTGATCTATTTATTTTGAACAAATCTACCGTGCTCGATAATGAGCTTTTTGAAGAAATAGCAAGAGAATATGACTGGGACTTAGGAACATCAGACCACGGTACTATATATTATGAATTGATAATTTCGGGAGATACTGTGAGAGTGGATTTGTTGGAAAATATCCTTGATATATATATACCGATGGAGTTTTTTTCAGATGTCAGAGAAATAGACATTAATAATGTAAAAATAAGGTCTATAGGCCTAGAGGAGTTGTTAGTTCTTAAAGCCAAAATTGCAACAAAAGAAGCTGAAGAGTTTATTAATGAATTAGCTAGAATTATACTGGAACATGACATAAAAATTAACTATAATAAAATAAAGAGACTTGCAGCACTATATCCAGAAGACTCAGAAGGTATTATAAAAAGACTTAGAAGAAATGGTATCTACGTAGAATAACAAATTTAAACATTGGGTATGGTGTCACTATGCGCGTTTTATATATACACGCAGAGCGTTTTACTTGGGATGTAAAAGACCCCGCCTCAGATATTAGAGACGAGCCTATCTCCGGCAAGGCCAACAACGCCCTTGTGATCTTTGCAACAGTTGAAAGAGGAGATATTCCAGATGAGGGATTTCTCCGCCAGATAGCCCGCGATATTATCGACGTAGCTAATAAAGTGAAGGCTAGCTCCATAGTGATATATCCCTACGCCCATTTATCAAGCGAATTAGCTAGACCCTATGTAGCAAGGGAAGTCTTAAATAAGTTATATGAAGTTGTCAAATCGGAATTTCATGGCGAAGTCTACAAAGCGCCTTTTGGCTACTACAAGGCCTTTGAAATTAAGTGTTTTGGACACCCTCTCTCTGAGTTAAGCCGTAGTTTTAAGCCAGAAGGTGCCAAAGTCGAGAAAAAGGTCGAAGAAAGACGTGATGTATACATAGTACTCACCCCCTCCGGCGAGGAATACAACCCGGCGGATTTCAACTATGATAAATTTGAGGATCTTAAAGCCCTGGTAGACAAGGAGGTATTTAAAAAAGAACTTAGTGGAGGATCAGAGCCTAGATATCTTGACTACTTGAGAAAATTTGGTTTTGAATGGGAGTCTATGTCTGACGTAGGCCATATGCGTTACGCGCCTGAGGCCACTATAATGATGGAGCTTGTGGAAGACTATGCATATATGGTTGCCAAATCTCTAGGCATACCGGTATTTAAAATAAGGGGAACAAACATGTTTAAACTGTCTGAGACGGCTATTGAGTCACATGCGCGTCTCTTTGGCGAACGTCTGTATGTTGTCGAATCTGATACAGATCTTATATTGAGATATGCCGCATGTTTTCAACAATTTGCTATGGTAAAAGATTGGGTAATAAGCTATAAACACCTGCCCTTTGGTGTAATAGAAATAGCAGACTCCTACAGACATGAACAGCCGGGCGAAACAGTGTTGTTGTTTAGACTAAGGCGGTTTTTCATGCCAGATCTCCACATATTTACAAGAGATATGGCAGAGGCTATAGATATATCGTTTAAGCTACACGAAGTTATTTTTAGAGAGATAGAGAAATTAGGCAGGACATACGTCTCGCTTTATAACGTAACGGAGGAGTTTTACAAAGAGTATAAGAACTATCTGATAGAATTGGCGAAGAGAGAGGGCAAGCCTATATTAGTAAGAATTTTACCTGGTCAAAAGTACTATTGGGTTTTAAATGTGGAATTTCATATAATTGACGAATTAGGCAGGCCTAGGGAAATAGCAACATTTCAAATAGATATAGGCAACGCCAAACGTTTCGGCATAAAGTATGTAGATGAAAATAATCAAGTTAGATATCCGGTGATAATTCATACAGCTATACTAGGCAGCGTCGAGAGATATCTATATGTTGTATTTGACACTATGGCTAAGGCGGAAAAAGCCGGCAAGATCCCACGGCTTCCCACTTGGCTTTCGCCTGTCCAAGTGCGTATCATACCTATCACACGGGACAATTTAAAATATGCTGTAGAGATAGCCGATATATTAGAGACGGAGGGCATACGCGTAGATATTGATGATAGAGATGAGACTCTCTCCAAGAAGATACGAGACGCAGAAGTTAGTTGGATACCGTATATATGTGTAGTAGGCTCTAAAGAAGAGACAGAAGGTGTGTTATCAGTTAGAGAAAGGGGGGGAGGCCAGTATAAGACTACGCCAGAGGAGCTCATCAAGAAAATAAAGGAGGAGACGCGGGGCTATCCTAATAGGCCCCTTTACATGCCGAGATTCTTAAGCCAACGTCCTTCGAGAGGTTAGCCGATAGATTTTTTTGAAAGAAAAATTTATATAGGGGTGTCTTAGCCGCGCACGAAATGCAGACAACAACCCAAGTCAAAACCCCCATAGTGGGGAAACATGTTTATGGCGAATTATATGGAGTAGACGAAGCGCTTCTTCGAGATGAAGAAAAACTCAGAAGGATAGTGATAGAGGCAGCCCACATTGCAAAAATGCACCTAGTTGAGGTAAACTCTTGGAGATTCAAGGGTGGAGATAAAGAGGGTGTTTCCGTAATCGCGCTAGTGTTAGAGAGCCACATAGCTATACACACGTGGCCTGTATATAACTACGCCACGGTAGATGTATATACATGCGGAGAGCATTCAGACCCTATGGCTGCCTTCCGTTATATAGTATCACAACTAGCGCCAAAGAGATTCACCGTTAACTACTCAGATCGCTCATACAAATAATCTTTCTCTTTTTCTCTTTCCGTGTCAAATCTCTTGCTTATTTTGCTGTGGTACAGCCCTGAAAAAATAAGTAGAGAGATCGTCGAGAAAGTGGCGTTTGTAGGCACTGTATACTCTGCAGATGCTGTCAACTTTATCGTAAAGTCGCTTTATGAAAAGTATAACAATGTAGACACAGTAATAGTCTACGGCCCTGATTTAAACGGTGCGGGGGAGTTGATCGTTCAAGCGTTGAGGGGCATGTGTAACGACGCTTTGAGAATACCGTGTGAATATGTAAAAAACCTCGGCGTTAATGTCGTCGACTTACGTTGGAAAAGCGAGGAGGAGTTAAGAAAAGCGGTTTATTCTCTTTACAATCCTAAGGCGACGCTTGTTAGACCACGTATAGAAATCAAATTAGAGACCCCAGAGAAGAGACTACCTTACTATGGCCCTCATATTCTCTATGATAACGACTTAGAGGCCCTTAGGTCTAAAGCCATAGATTACATTCTCACATATGGCGTAGATGTCGGCGATGTGATATATAATATACTAATCCTCCAACTAAAGACACAAGGCGTATACGTAGCAAGGCCTTGCGATGTCTTACGAGAATGGCCTTGTGGACTTGACAAAGCTGCCGCCTTGCTGGCTACGCCAGCCTTTATCCAGAAGAGAGATATAGAGACGGCATTGCCTATGGTGAGACTAGAGATTTATAAAAGGGATGTTTATGATCCACACGGCAATTTTGTACTAGCCGACAAGCTCTACCACTATGGCCCACGCGGTATTTTGTTAAGGCAACTTGAGCTCAACTACTTGAACATACGTAGAGAGGCACAAAAGTTGCTACCTGACCACTCTTTTTACCTTGGCAAGGAATATGCTGCATATAGGATATTGAAAGATAGATATCTCCAGGATAGGTGGGAAAACGAGATTGAAAATACATATGGCGCCGGGGGTGGGATTTGAACCCACGCCCCCTAGACGGGGACGGGATTGCTTGCTAAGTCTCAAGTCCCGGTCAGGCCTGCACAGAGGCAGGCCGCCTTGGGCCGCTCGGCCACCCCGGCGTCTCTTATATACTCAAAAGTTTAAATAACTTATCTACGCGCCGGCCGATATGTAGAGATTATTTTAAGAAGCGTACATAGGTCTTGTTGTATACACACGACTTCAATTTCTTTATCAGGCGAGTCTATCACGACGTCGGCATCATTCGGCGGATCTGGCCCTATATGAATTTTGTAACCAATTTTTTTATCACGCAAACCTTCCACAATTACATAGTCCGCCACTATATCGTCACATAGAACCTCACGTGTATAAACCACATAAATATCGCCGTTATAAAACAAGACTTTATCTGCGCCGGCTTTTCTAAGGCGGTGAGTGTCTTTATGAGGAGGCTCTGGCTCATGGTGACTTATCTTAATTGCAGAAACTGTATAGCCCATTTTCTTTAGTTGTGTAATTATCTTCTCAGCCAATAGGGTTTTGCCCACGTCTTTTCTACCTGTAATTTGGATAACGCACGTCATATCTTATCAGCGGATTGCGCTTACGTAAGTTGTTGAACTAAGTTCTTGAGGTCTTCCATGGCTTTTTTAAAGTTCTCCTGTGCCGCTTCTGATACAGTATAGAGCTTTCTACCCCCTACCTCTACTTCTTTTAATACCCCGTCCATTACCATTCTTTTCAAAAGCACATAGCCATATACTGTACTTATATAAAAACCGAATTTTCTCAGTTCTTGTATGATAGCATATCCATGTAAAGGTCCCCGTTTGTTAAGTATACTGACTACATAAAGCCACAGATTGCCTTGTCCAATACAGCGTTTAAAACGTTGATATGCCTTCATCTATCGCGTTTACCCTCTATAAACTCTACGACGGCTCTATAGGCCTCATCGGGACTCATATGGACAGGCGGGTTTTTAAACCCCCACGCCGATGCGCTTATTAACGGCCCACCTATTCCTCTATCAAGTGCCAATTTGGCGAGTCTTATGGCGTCTGTTACAACTGCTGCGCTATTCCAAGCATCGTGAACATCTAGAGTGACATCAATTCTGATGGGAAGACCGCCAAAAATTTCGGCCTCTATAAGCATATGTGCTATCTTTCTATCGCCGAGGAATTCTATATAAGCCACTGGCGAGATATACGCATCAAACTCTTGTCCCACGGCCATCATTTTAACTGCAGCCGTCTTTGTCTTCTCTTTATCGCCGCGTCTATACATAAGATTTACAAAGTCAGGAGTGCCCCCTACATTTATCTGGTAGGTGTGTTTTATTTTTACGCCTCTCAGCGCCAACAACCTCACTAAAGTCTTATGAAGCACTGTTGCGCCTATTTGATTCTGCGTATCGTCGCCTAACAACGGCAAGTTTCTCTCTGCAAATCTCTTTTGCCAATACTCGCTCGTAGCCACCGGAGCTGGCATGGCGTTTATAAACGCGACGCCGGCTCTTAATGCCGCCTCTGCATACGCCTCTGCAGCTTTTTTTGCGCCTGTTGGCAAATAGTTTACTAAAATCTCTGTATTCGTAGAATTAAGCTCTTTCACAACATCTTCCACAGAACCCTCGACAACCTTTGTAACGAGACCCCCCTCTGGAACCCCATCAAGAACTGGGCCTGGGCGTACTATCACCCCTAGTTTCGGCGGCTTAAAAACCACTGTCGCATTGTTTGGAGGTTGAAATATAGCATCAGCTAAGTCTACGTGAACTTTTCTAGCATCGATATCAAAAGCCGATGTAAACACTATGTCGTGAGGCCTGTATCTACCTATCTCTCTAAAAGCAACTATTGGTTCTAGATTTGGATTATGTTTATACATCTCGATGCCTTGGACAAGAGCAGAGGCACAGTTTCCCACTCCTACAATACCGACTCTGATAGGCATATCTATCTAAACAAATGTGTTAATAAACAATTCTGTAAACATAGGACGTTAAATTAGGCCAAGCTTCTTAGTGGTTATCCTCCGGCTTCCGGCCTTGAGCCGGTCTCTAAATTAGCGCCTTTATCAGCTACTCTCATGAAGCAACAGGAATATCTTGAGGATCGAGACCTTAGCGGGTTACGGGTTGCGTCAATAGCCCTGGGCTCTGTCAATTTGACGACCGCCTTACCTGTGTCTCTTTCGTTTTCGACCCTCAGTTAGGTGTTCAACGGAACTACCCGTTGAAACACTATATCATGCCAGAGGAACTTGGCGTAATCCACAAAAGCTCTCCCAAGCCCATAACCCGTTTTTCAACCCACCCACACCTCTAACGCAGTCCCCAACCACTTTCTACTACCTCGGTTCACCTGCCTTACGTCGTCGCTGTCAGACAGGTTAGTCGAAAGAGTTGAAAGGGTATTTCTGGCTTTTTCGCGCATGTGGCGGGGGAGGTGTGAAGATGTCGCATACATCGTAAACGCCGCCGGGCGGATATTAACCGCAATTTCCCCGTTATAGCTTTCCCAAGACCGGCGCCCTACCCGCCCACAACGGGGTCTCGACGCCTAGTTTTTCTCCCTCACGCTCTTTACGCATATGAGCCAAGTCTACAGGACGCTGAAGATCAGAATCCCATGGCGCCTCGTCGAAGAGCGGCCGGACGTCTTAGACCTCGCCGTGAGGGTGCGCCTAGCGGCCGAGGGGTACGTCAGAAGGCTGTTAAGGGAAATCACAAGGCAAGAGGAGCCGAAGCTCACGGCGGAGGAGCTAGATCGTCTTCTCACGCCGGACAAGAAGGAGCTGGCATATAAGATATATAGAAGAGACATTCCCCAAGCACGGTCTCAAGAGGCACTTCGTGGATAAAGCCAGGGTGTTCTGGCGCGACGTGGCGTTTCCCAGGGCGGTTCCGCTCAACGCCCAACTTAGGATCGAAAACGAAAGAGACATGAGTATGGCAGTCTTTGTCGACCTAAAGAGCGGTATTGTTAGAGTAAGAAAACTCGGCATACCGCTTTTCGCCGTCAAGCTGAAGAAGAGCGATATCTCTTGGATCAGAAAGCGGTTGGAGGAGGGCGCTAAATTGAAGTTGGCGTTCCTCGGCGTTGAGAAGAGAGGTGGTGAAAAGGAGCCGACATTCGGCGGCCTATATATTGCTCTAGTGTTCGTTAGGGAGGTCAAGCCGGTGGAGCCCAGGGCGCTTGTCGTTGTTGATGTGAACCGGTTGGATCACTACGTAAAGGTTGGTCTCGTGGTCGACGGCAGAGTTGTAGAGTTGTGGAAGTTCCCCAAAAGGGAGCGGATTCAGAAACTGGAGAGGATCCACGTCCACATAAGCCGGCTGAGTAGAGTCCTCGCACGCGTGGACGAGGACGAAGACCCGCGTAGAGCGCTAGACCTCCAGAGGCAACTGTGGAAGCTTGAGACAAAGCGCTACGGCATAATCCGCGACGTCGTTATAAACGCCGCCCGCGAGATTATAAAGTTGGCGAGGGAACACCAAGCCGCCGTCGTAGTTGACGCAGTGGAGGACGACACGTACCAAGAGCCGAAGGAGGGGAGCGGCGATAAGAAACACCTCCTCGACGGCTTGGGCCAACTAAGGAGGAGACTGAAGGAGTCGGCACGATGGTACGGCCTTCCGTATGTGGAGGAGCGGCTGTATTCGACCATCTGCCCCCGCTGTGGAGCCAAGATGGCAGAGGAGAGGGGCCGCTTCATGCGTTGCCCCGCTTGCGGCTTCAAAGCGCACCGCGACAACGTCCCCATGATATGGGCAGAAAAACGCTACTGGGAAATCCTCCAGAAAACAAAACAACAAACTTTTTCCACTCCGGCGACCCTCACACTTTTAACCTCGTAAGTTTTCTTATTTCATGAACGGCACATGGCCCCTGGGGCGGCAGACAGGGGCGCCAAACTGTTACAACAGACGACTCGCGGCCGGCCCCCGCATGACCCGCCCCCTCGCCCCGGCGCACCCGAGACGGGCCCCAAGTCCCCCGGAGAGGGGCCAAGAGAGAGGTAGGGGGACGTATGGGTTGCATATTTAATAACTTAGCTAGGTCGCTAAAATATGTGTAGAAGATACTCGTTTACTACTTTAACTTATTTTCGAACTCGCTCCTTTATCCCCTGGTGTATTTTCGATAAGTTTCTCTTCTTTTAGACTTTCTAAAACAACCTCAGCTATATCTTTGACCTCTACAGAGCTTTCCTTAGTTCTTTTAGCATCTAACAACATGGCATTACAGAAGGGGCATAATGTTACTATTGTAGAGACGCCAGTAGAGACTAGCTCCTCAAATCTTATGTGGCTAATCCTCTTTTCCTCTGGGACATCATACCAATAGTTTGCTCCACCTGCGCCACAACAGAAGGTTCTCTCGCCGTGTCTCGGCGGCTCTTTAATATCACCAAGCTTAACTAAGATCCTCCTCTGCGGCTTGACCACTCTGTTATAGCGAGCTAAGTAACAAGGGTCATGTATTGTAAATACAGTATCTCCCCTCTTTACGACTATCCTACCCTCCTCAATTAATTGCTGAATTATCTGGACATGGTGATAAACATCAAGCTTTACGCCAAATCTAGGATATTCGTTTTTAAATGTATTGTATCCATGTGGACATATTGTTATCAATTTCTTAACTCCGTATTTCTCAAATAACTGTTTGTTACTAAGGACAAGTTCTTGAAATCTGCTTTCTTCGCCAAGTCTTCTCAAAGGATCGCCACAACATGTCTCTTCATCTCCGAGCACAGCCACTTTGTCTAACATGCCAACTCGTTTTAAGATCTCGACAAACGACTTGACAATCTCCCTAGACCTAGTGTCAAAACTACCCATACAGCCGACCCAAAGGAGGTACTCCGCCGTCGGGTTCTCACTTATATGTTTAACACCGAGCTCTCTCAGCCAATCATGTCTACCTACGTTCGGTTGCATTAGTGTGTTACGGTATTGACCTATTGACATAAGTAAATCAGCCTTCTTCTGGTCTACTCGCGATTCGAAGACAAGGCTACGGCGTAAATCGACTATGTAGTCAACATGTCTAATATATACGGGACACTGAAACATACAGGCGCCACATGTCGTGCAAGCCCACACTTCGTCTTCTAAAATCCCTACTTGGAATAACTCTGCATCCTCTTTAGCCTCTGCGATTTTTGTAATAAGCTTCATGGGGCTGAGCGGTCTTTTTGCAACATATGCGGGACATACGTCTTGGCAACGGCTACATTTAGTACATGCGTCAAACATTAGGCTATGCAAGCCTCTCCACTCGCTCTTTTTCTTAACCCCCACTGAGATCTCCACACCGCTTTCTATAACTTTCTCAAGCTCAAACGGGGTGGTAAGCTCGCCAGGCGATCTCTCGTTAAGTAGATAGTTTGAATATGCTAAATACATGTGACGTAACATTACAAATGGAGATGCTGCAATTAGAGAAAACGCAATGGTTATGTGTATAAAATATGCAATTATGTATAACTCATAGGACGCCTTTGGCACAAGGTACGAAAGCGGAGACCATGGCGAGGGACCTCCGAGGTAATATTCGATCCTATATCTCCTCATTATCACCCCCGTTGTTGCAATTATAAGAAAGCCGAGGAGAACTAAGATGTATTGATTAAGCTGTCTCCCATATCTCTCTCTACTAATGTAGACTCTATAGATACCTACTGTAGACGCATATATAAGAAATAATGTAGCAACGTCAAGCATAAACCTCATAATTAGAAACGGTAGCCCTCCATATTCCAACTTCAGGTATTGAGCTACCGCCACTATTAAAGTCCCAAGTAAAGATATGCCAAGTCCCACGATTAGAGACATGTGCACTGTACCACCTAGGACTTGTCGTGAGAAGAATCTATAATGTGACAAAAATTCAAACAAAAAACTAAATGCTCTGTCTAACTTTCCTAAGGTTTGTTTAACTATCGCCGCTAAACCCCCCACTCTTTTATATACCTTCTCGGCGCCGTATAACAACGCTATCACAGAGAAAAACGCTAAGGTATAAATCACAAGATATGTATATTCCGGTAAGCCTAGGTACTCTACATAAACGTTCATGACAGAGGACAAATACTAAATATTAAAAGTATCGCTTAGCCAATTAGACTAAATTTTTACAGATCGTATAAAATGAACACCTATTACACTTAGCTTCTGGCGGTTTATCCATATTTAACACCTCCTTGATTCTATTAAGGATATCTATCGCCTTATCGTCTTTCTCTACCCTTTCTACTCTGTCTCTATAGATCAAATATCCATAACGCGCCTTTAGGAGATAGATATATATCTGTAATTGTTTTTTATGCGCCTCCCTAGACGCCAAGCTTGTCTTAATCTCCGCCGGTATGTACTGATTATTTTTTCTAATTACGACATCTACAACTCCTACAAGATCGCCTATTTCTATCTTATATTCCACTAAGATGTTATCAAAGGCAGAAATCGCTCTTTCATATCTCTCGTGGAGCAACCTACCGCGAATTAACGATATGGCCGATCTTTTTGTAAATAACTTAAGCCCCAGCCTATACTGAACCCACAAGAGTCTTGGACAGTATTCGTAATCGTTAATAACAGACGGCGATATATGTTTAAAATTGTACTTATATGCATAAATATCGGGAAATAGACTAAAAATCTCTTGCTCTTTCCTAAGCTCTTCCAATGCACCTTCGGCGTCTAAGTTTTCCAAATCATCACAATTTATAAGGCGGCAAATCGGCCTAGGCCGTAGCAATTCCATCTCCTACTCTCAAAATTCTGCCGAATATTCTAGTGGGGCCATTTCTAAAGATAAAAACGCCGCTGTCTATATGCCATGGCCTCACAAACTCTATTTTAACTACGCCGCTATCGCCGACCATGAGCTCCCCTTTATCAATCTCCTTTATATACGCATTTGTCCTAACAGCCTTGTAGTGAAAAACTCCGGAAAATCCGGCTTTAATTACTGTCGGATGTCTCAATACAAGAACCTCGGCGAGCACCTCCCTACTTGCCCCAAGAGGTTTGCTAGATAAAACCATGCCTTTTTCTACTTTATCTACCTTGTCTAGCCCCAGAGTAATAAAGCTGCCGGCTTTTGCAGATTCTACAGGCGTTCTATTGAGATGGATAGATTTTATATACGTGGAAATCCACCTCCCATCACTATAGGGGCCTATCCAAAGTTTGTCCCCTACCCTTACAATTCCCCTCTCTATTAACCCACCGACTACAACGCCCACTCCTTTTACTAAGTAAATATCAGATATATACATCAAGAAGTCTCCTCTATAATCCCACGTCTTTCTCTTAGGCAACAGAGAGAGAAACTTCAGAAGTAGATCTAGCCCATGGCCTGTCACGTTGGAGGTAAAAAATATAGGGGCTACACGTCCTGAAGACAAGGCTCTTGCCGCTAATACGACATCGCCCACCTCTTTTATGACATAGGGTATCTTGCTAACCCCCGGCATTTTTAAAATCCTAGTGACGTCTTCTAAAGTCCTTTGAAAAACCTCTTGAGGCGCTACATCTACCCTGGTAATTACAACAAATACAGGCACGCCAAGGGCAACTGCTATGCCTAAGTGTTCTTTTGTCATTTTCTGTACGCCCGAGTTCGCCGCCACGACTAACATAACGTAATCCGGTTGCGAACTAAAGAGACCTCTAAGCGCCGTCCTTAAATACCTCTCGTGCCCTCCTACGTCGACGAGAAGAACTAATTTGTCAGACCTTTTATATACCTCGGCTTCGTCAAGAGGATCGAGTAAACTATGGTTAACTACAACATCGCCGTTAAAACCCAGAAGTCTCATAGATACAGAGGAAGTACGCCCAGTTAACACCTCGTGTTTATACCTAGACGCATATGACCTAGCCAGACCTCTTCCATCGTCTAACCTCCCCGTAGTTAAAACTCCCACTAACGTAGATTTTCCAGCATCTACATTACCTAGAACAACCACTGTGACTGTAGGAGGCGGCTCCTCCCTAACGGCCGCTCTTAACAAGACCTCAGCGACCTTCCCCTTGATACCCTCGGAAATCCTCAATATGTATACAGAGGCGCTCGCTCGTTTGGCAACCTCTCGCAGTATGTCAAGCGCCTTGATTAGCTCCTCGTCAGAGAGTCCCTCAGGTCTCCCGTCATCTGACACACCTATGAGATATACCGCCTCTCCTCCTCCCTCATATAGACGTCGTTTCAATTGGCCTGCTAGCCTATCTATATCATCAGCATTAAGCATGAGTTTATATTCGACATTCCCATCTTCGCTCTCAGGAGGAAAACCCACGTAAAAAAGCCAAAAGTTTTTAAAAACCTTAAAGAGGCAATAGTCCAAATGGATATATACCAATTGCTACGTTAGCCAACACTATGGCATATGCAAAAACTACAGACAGCGTGTTTAAGACCTTTATTAACGGGTTCAGCGAGGGACCTGAGGTGTCCTTAAACGGATCTCCTACGGTATCGCCTATTACCGCCGCCTTGTGCATATCTGTCTTTTTAAGGCCTTGGAGCTCGATGTACTTCTTGGCGTTGTCCCAAGCGCCGCCTGCATTAGCCATAAGTAAAGCTCTGGGAACGCCGGCGACGATGGCGCCCATTATGAGACCCGCCAACGCGTTCCAACCAAGGACAAGGCCTGTTAACAACGGCACTATTATAGCGGCTAGACCCGGTATCAGAAACTCGCCAAGCGCTCTCCTGGTCGCTATGTCGACAACTCTGGCGTAGTCGGGCTGCTCCTTCCACTCCAAAATACCCGGCCTCTCTCTAAACTGCCTTCTTATCTCTTCTACAATTTCCATAGCGGTCTTACCTACAGCCTCAAGCGTGCGGCTTGTGAAGAAGTAGACCAGCGAAACGCCTATAAACGCGCCTATCAATACATTGGGATTTATAACTTGTAGAACGCCTAAGTTCTTCTCCATAATCTCTATGATGTTTTCACCGGGGATGATCTTATGTACGGCATATACAATTTCGAATATCAAAGCGATAAATAGCACGAGCGCAGCTAGCGCGGCGCTCGCAATAGCATAGCCCTTTGTAGTCGCCTTAGTGGTATTGCCGATAGAATCTAAAACGTCGGTAACCTCTCTTACATTGTCAGGCAACCCAGCCATTTCCACTACGCCGTTGGCGTTGTCAGAGACAGGACCGTAGGAGTCGGCGGTAATTATTATACCTGCAATTACTAGTAGACCTACGCTAGCCATAGCAGTGCCGAAAATACCCGCTAGATACTTTGAATATTCGCCAAAGGTTTGAACAGGTACGGCATGGTAGCCGATCATGTAAGATATACCGAGCACTGCGGCTATAACTGCTATGACAGGTATAGCGCTCATCAGACCTACACCGTAGCCGGTGATGATTACAGTTGCCGGACTTATCTTTGCTTGTTCAGCTATCCTCCTCACCGGACTGTAATTGTAAGAAGTGTAATAGTCGGTTATCTTAACTACAAGCGGTGCAATAATAGCCCCGAGAGATGTAGCCGTTGCAAGGGCTAGAGCTCTCCAAAGCTCGATACCAAGTAGAAAAGATCCTGCGAAAAACAAGATGATAGATAGCGCTATAGTGGCATAAATAGCAACACTTATGGAAGACAGTGGGTTTTTGACGCCAGATGTCTTTAATAGGTTTACGCCTACAAACGTCGCTAACAGAGCCAGTGTTGCATATAATATAATGGCTTCAATGTATTGAGCCGGAAGACCTAATATCGCGGCGAGAAAAATAGCTGCTGTGACAGTGACAATATAAGACTCATAAACGTCTGCCGCCATCCCTGCCACGTCCCCCACGTTATCTCCTACGTTATCCGCTATAACGCCTGGGTTTCTAGGGTCGTCCTCAGGAATGCCTGCCTCTATCTTACCCACGAGGTCAGCGCCGAGGTCTGCAGCCTTTGTGTATATACCACCGCCAACTCTCATAAAGAGCGTAACTAGACTAGCTCCAAAACCTAGAGCCACCAGAGGCACTGCCCATTCGTTCGTCATTTGTTTAAAAACTAGGTAGAAGGCCGATATTAAAAGCAAAGCCACGCTTGCAAGAGATACACCCATGACAGCGCCGGCGCGCCATGAAATTAATAACGCCTTGCCCATACCGCTAGTCGCGGCGGCTTGTGCAACGCGGGAAGCAGATCTCGTAGTTACATACATGCCGAGATAACCAGCTAACATAGAGCCCAATGCACCAACTATAAAACCTAAAGCCGTAAGCCCATATGTGCCTCTCGGTATGTCAATAGCTATGGCTATTAATATTGCAAGTATTACCAAAAGTAAAGCTAGCGTTCGGTATTGCCTAAAAAGATAAGCCCTAGCGCCAGTAGCTATTGCTTGTGAAATAAATTGCATCTTCTCACTTCCGGGATCTTGCCTTAAAACCCACCTGGCAAGATATATAGCGTATATAACACCTAAAGCCCCCACTATTGTTCCAAAGACGGCAAATTCTACCATAGCCGACCAGATCTATATCACTTAAAAGTTTTTATGGCTAGCGTATACGTAAACTATACGTATACATAAAAATATTTTAAAAAGCTATGAAATCGATTGCCATATGCCTCTTGAGCGCGTTGTAGAATTCAGAATAGCAGGAGACATTGACACAATTCCTGAACTGATATATTTCATAGGCAAGGCAGGAGTAGCTATGTTTGAGGAAAGACCTGAGAAACTTCCAAAACCACACGATCCTATTCTTTTTCAAAAAGCTAAGAAAATAGACGAATTTCTTAACCAATTAATGCTGTATATACAGCCACAGCAAGTAAAGTTGCCTCTCGAAAACCTAGAACAACAGGTAAATGCTGTTTTGGAAAAACTGGAGTCTATTTACAAAGATGTTTTATATCGTGTCCGCTTGGCAGACGAGCTAAGGACTAAGTTAGCTATCTCAAGAGAAATTTTTTCACTTAAGACAGTTAGTATTCCTAAAACAGAATCAATAGACATATTTATAGTATTGCCAGGTAAAGCCATAAGGGAGACTATAGAGTTAGCAAAATCATTTAACGCCTCTGTTATACAACAGGGTAATATCCTTATTGTAGCTATAGAGCGTAGAAGCGCATCACAATTAAAAACTGCGTTGGAAAAACTCGGGGTAAAAATCTTCACGCCACAAGAGGTCGCAGAGGTGGATCCTCCTGACATAATTGAGGATAAGCTAAAAAAAGTAGAGGAGGAGCTCAGAGCTATAGTCCTAAGACACAAGGACTTGATAGACTACGCATATACCCTCAGAGGCGTTATAGCTACTGTTATAGATACTTTTAATAAATCTGCAATAGATGAGGGGCTAGAGGTCGGCCGTCTTTTTGAATCGTACGAGAGAGAAATAAACAAGTTGGAATACCAACTAGCAAGTCTGAGCAAAATCAGAAAGGTCTTGAACGCTCTCTCAGAAAAAGAAAGTCTAAAAATTCCAGAGGGCTACAAACTAGTTATAGACCCAGAGACTCCTATAGAGGCGCCCCACGTAATTCAGGAAATAGACGGGGTTAAGATAGCTCTTGTGAGAGGAGATGCCAAAGGTTTAGAGATGCCACGCGAGTATTTAACAGATATAAAAACCGGGAGAGAGCTCGTCGAAAACGCTATAAGATCTACAGAGGTATCGCTACAAAAATTGAAGAAAGAGTTGGAGACTTTAGAAAAGCTATACAGCGAATATTCTTTATACGGGGATAAAAATTGGGAGGGGCATAGAAATACTGCATCAGTGATATTTTACACGTTGGAAAAAGATGTAAAGAAAATAGATGACATACTCACAGAATTTATAAGGAGGAACTTGGTTAAACTAGATGTAGTTAAAAAGATACGCTATAAATATTTTGATAAAGTGCCTGTAGAGAGAAGACCCACGTTGGAGAAATATCCAACGCCAATTAGACAATTTACAAAAATTGTATATATGTATGGAGTTCCTAAAGCTGATGAATTAAGTCCTGTTCCCTTGGTGGCGTTGATCTTTCCTGTATTTTTCGGCTGGATGTACGGCGACTTAGGCCACGGCTTCCTCCTATTTCTCCTGGGGGTACTCCTAATGACTAAGTTATATGGAGGAAGACATAGAGATTGGGGCGTGATATGGACTCTCACAGGCTTGGTGTCTATGTTTTTTGGCGCTTTTGTATATCAAGAGGCCTTTGGATTTGGCCTAAAAGAGCTCGGTATAAAAATGCCGACACTTCCGCTGTTGCACATATTCGGGGTACACACCCTGGTAGAGTCTGAGGGTGTGATAATTGCCCTAAGGGCTGCGTTTTTACTCGGCTTTCTGTTGTTACTTCTTGCCTTTATTTCAAAAATCATAAACACGGTACTCAAGGGAGAGCCCGATGTAGCAATAGCAGTAGTGCTACCACAAGCTCTACTCTTCTTTTCATTAGGTATGGTGTTTTTCAGCCTTATAAAAGACGCGTTTCATATGGAGTTTCTAACCCCGTTGATGCAACTCCCCTGGATATATGTATTTCTGCTTGCGTTTATCTGGAGCGCGACAGGGGCTCTAGTACTCAAAGCTAGATATAAACACCATGAGGAAGCCCCGCCTATAACTGAGGAGTTTATCATGGGATTTGTGGAGGGATCTCTAGCGGCACTTGCAAATATACCAAGCTTCTCTCGTCTGGTAATACTCATACTTATACATGGCGTGTTGACAAAGTTGGCAAACGGCGTCGCCATAGCCCTAGGCCCCGCTGGGCTACTCTTTGCAGTGTTTGCCCACGCCCTAATAGCCTCGGCGGAGGGCCTCTTCTCGACGGTACAATCGCTACGTCTGACGTTCTACGAGATATTTTCTAAGTTCTACGAGGGTAGAGGCCGCCTCTTTACACCCTTGGCGCTTCCATAATGGAGATAATTGCGGAGATTACGCCACTTAGAGATAGAGACAAAGTACTCAGAAAGTTGGAGTCCATAAAGCCCTATGTGGAGAAGGTAGATATCCCAGAGTCGCCGGGTGGTAAACCGACAGCGCACTCCCTGGCGGTGGGCGCTTTAGCAAAGCAGTTGGGGCTGGAGCCCATAGTCCACATAAGGCTTCTCGACGTAAACAAGACAGGGTTTAAATCTCTCCTAGGCGGCGCCTACATACTCGGCGTAAGATATGTTGTGGTTTTACAGGGCGATCCGCCGGCAGAGGGCAAGCCCGTTGGTGAAGTCACTACGGAGGAGGCGGTGGCAGAGGCAAAGAAGATGGGCTTTGTGACAGGCGCTCTTCTTAGTTTCAGAAGAGACTACATAGAGCGAATAAGACGGTTGGGAGCCGACTTTTATCTAGCGCTACATCTAACTGACATTAAACAGTTAGAGAGTCTGCCACCAGTAATATACCCCTATATTATGATTAAGACAGGGAACAATGTCGCGTTGCTCGAGAGACTAAGACAGACAGCTGTTGAACTGCCGCAAGCGCTAGGGTTAATAGAGAAGCTTAGAGGAGTAGTTCCAGGCATTGTCTTGTCTGTACCTGGAGATTTTGAGACGCTACTTCAGATTCTAAGAAAAATCAAAACATGCCGCAGTTAAAAAGTCTTCTGTCGCGGTAACCAACAAGATATATACCGTTTATCAAAACTCCTAAGTCATATACATAGAAGCGACAGGGGTACTTCGGTATTGTGACAACTCGACCGCCAGCGAGAATTAGAAAAGTGTTGTTCGTCTCTCCCACAACAACCCCCCTCACCTTATAGGAGCATTTGTACGTGGAGACCTCTCTTCCTAAAAGATCTATACATATGGGCATTTAGGAAGACTTCTGCTGGCCCGCTTTCCTAGATTCCTCTTTTTCAATAGTTAAAATCCTAGCAATTACCCTTTTGATCACTCTTATCCTACCCGGATTTTCTACAAAACCCCTAGACCTTTGAGTCTCAAGTTTTACAAGCTCTGCCCTAAGCTGGTTTAATAACTCTCTCCTCTCCTCTGGCTTCATTTCGCGTAGAACTCTGGCTTTAAGTCTCTTGTTATCTAGAGACATGAGAACTGCGAAAGCAGCGGCTTTTTAAAATTACTGTTGTGAAGTAGTCTCAAGTTTCACCGGCGGCTTTATTTTGTATTCGTCTGAATACTGCAAAGAGGCCGGCGCGATCCTTACCTCTATGCCATACATACCAGGCTTAAGAAGCACATGGACAACAGCTCTTCTAACCCTGTTCTTTGCGTCGTACCCGATCTTATAGAGCTTGCCATATGTAAGTTTCTCAAAACGGGCCCTCTCTGTCGAGAGCTTTCCGCTCACCACAATCTCAAACCCCTTGGCCCCAGCCTCCATAAGCTGTCTCACAGCTACAAACATAACGCGTCTAAACCTCACTCCTTTAGCCATGGCGTTGGCAATACGGTAGGCGATAACCTTGGGGAACATCTCAGGCGCCTCTATCTTAGAAACGTCAATAACATCGATTTGTGGGTTTTCTACGCCGAGTTTGTTTACCAGTATATTACTAATTTCCTTGACAATTACGCCCTTCTTGCCGATAATCCTAGAAGGCCTCTCTGCATATATCACAATACGTGTGCCAAGCGGGGTTTTCAAAATTTCAGAGTCTATATAGCCATATTTACTAAGTTTATACTCGAGAAACTCCTTAATCATCCACTTCTTCTTATTTTCCTCCAGTATTTTCTTATAGACGGGCAACCTCCTCTGTACAGCAGACATCACACCCACTATAGGCGCTATATTTAAAGTTTTCCCTAATCCAAGGCGCTCAACGCCTTGTATCAGCAAGGGGTGAATCGGTCACCGCTCTCCATAAAGGAATTTCCATCATCACTTCTTGTCCCGTCAATTCCTTTAATAGTTTCCTCACATATTCCTCCGCCGCTAGGTGCATCCTCATCGCTAGGTCTAAGACGTCTGGCCATTCCTCGACTAACTGCCAAGGGATCGCGATCTTCAACGTCCTGTATGTTTGGCTCATGGGCGCATGTGGTATGGGAGAGAGTTAGGTCGTTGGGAGAGATGCGGCTCTCTCGTGGCTCACGGAACATCTAGACACGTGGCGACCACATGTTTCACTGACACGTTGGTGCCCGCCGGTAGAGAGGTGCGACACACCTGGGTTTCATCGTGAAACTCAGGTGAGGCGTTTTGATTTGTACAGACCTGGGGGAAGTGGGTTAAAAACGGGTTTGTTCTACGGCAGTTCTCACGGTGTCGCCGCTAACGCCACGATGGGTATTGTCAATTGAACAAGACTTGGGGTGGCAACGGCGGCGTATGACGCCGGCGAGGTCGGCAAGTTGCTAGCGACGGCTCGGCTGCGAAGGTCATGGCCAGGCCTCCCAACGCCACCTTGCGGCGACACCGCTCAGCGCCACCGCTGCCGTGGCCAACACGGCGGGCGTCACGTATATAGCCATCTCTAGTTGCGCCGCCCGCGAGATCATAAAGCTGGCCTAAGATGGCGGAGGGGTCGCGTAATGCGTTGCCCCACCTGCGGCTTCTCTGATCATAGGGATATAATTCCGTTGCTCTGGGCAAAGAGGAGGTACTGGGAACTACTCCAGAAGACAAAACAACCCGCTCTTCCCACTCTGGCGACTATCTCACTTTTAATCGTAAGTCCGCTCACTCATGAACCCACCGGCCTTGGGGACCCGGCTGGCTGTTGCATCTGCCGAGCCCGTCCGCCCAAGCACGGCCGGATCTCTGCGCGCCTGGGTTGCCCCTGTGCGGCTCGGGCGCGCGCCCCGAGCCCCCCGGGGAAGGCCGGTTATACAAAGGGGAGCCGTATACAGACCTATTTTTATGCCTTTAACGACTAGCGCTTTACGAGATTTAGTTTGTAACGCTTCGGCACAACCTCTTTAGGCAATTCGGCGGCTATCACCTCGACGTTGACAGTCTGCTCATCAAATCTTGTAGCTCTGCCAAAAGCCCTAGGCATTATGTTGGGTATTCTATACCCCTTGTGAGCAGCGGCGTGGACAATCACAACTCTCTCGACATCCAACCCTCTGAACCTGGCGTTGTTCTCCAAATTCTCTAACAGATCTAGGAACCTCTTCGCCACCTTTACAGGCCACTTAGCCACAGGCCACCCACTCCAGGGAACTGCGTGGTGAGCTTGTTTCTTCTTAAAAGTCTTAATGGGGATAGGCCTCTTCATCTTAACCACGTCCTCTAGCCACGACTTGGCTTGCCTAAGGGTCATGCCCTTTATAAACCTGGCCACTTCGACGCTCTTTTTCCAAGACATCTTTTGCTCCGGGGCATACGCCCTGACGATTTGTTCAGACGTTATCTTAACGCCATACTTCCTAAATACCAACTGGATGACGTCCTCCTCGCTTAGTGAATAGTTCTGATGCTGAGGCACAGAGGCCGTGAAATAGACGTTTATAAAATTTCCCATCATAGTTTTAAAGAGGGGCGGTACACCCCATGTGTCACTTTGGCGTTTAATAAGAGGCGAACATGGAGTGTTGGCGGCGCTGGCCTCAGCATCCTCTTACGTAGTGGCAGGAGACGCCGATATAAACAAACTCATGCTCCTCGCCGTATCCACCTTCCTTGCAGAAGCTGGCCTCTTTGCTCACAATGATCTATCTAACATAGAGGAAGATAGAGTAAATAGGCCAAACGCGCCGTTAGTTACAGGGGCTGTAAGCATAAACACAGCACGGGTCGTAGCCTACGGCACTTTGGCGACGGGCGTCGTTCTTGCCGCCTTTTTAGGTCTCACGCCGCTGGCCGTATATGCCGTAGCCGTGGCCCTAGGCTTGTTATACAACGCCAAGTTAAAACGCGTGCCCGTGGTTGGTAACTTAATAGTGGCCTTTCTTACGTCAATGACATATATATACGGCATGACAACAGCGGGGAATATGTCGACTGTTTTACTTCTACTCTTTACTTCATCTCTCGTGGCAAACCTCGGACGGGAGTTTGTAAAAACGGCAATAGATTATGAGGGCGATATGAAATCTGGCATAAAGACGCTTGCAGTCATAACCGGCCCCTACACAACGGCTAAACTAGGTGCCGCCATTACTCTGGCCTCCACAGCCTTTGGTTGGGCTCTGGTCTATGTAGCGGCCTTTGAAAAATTCTATGTCCTAGCGGCCGGCGTTGCGGCAACAAGCCTCACGCTGGTCTATCTGTCACTAGAGGCGGCGAGAGGCCGGTGGAAAAAATATAGAGACGGCACGCTAGCCGCCTTCGGAATTACGCTACTGGCTTTAGTCATAGAGGCCCTATGGCGACTATACTCATAGACCTAGACGGCACATTAATACCTTTAAGTGCCTGGAGACCTATATTTATCGAGCTATGCGAAAAAATTGCAGAAGAGACAGGAGTTCGGCCTGAGGAGGTGTGGAGAAGAGCCAGACAGAAAAACCTAGAGTTGTTACGCGCCTTAAATTGGAAAGCCTTTGATTGGCAAGAGATTTTTACAGAGGTGGCAAGGGAGTTTGGCTTAAGCCAAGCGCCAGACGTTGTTGTATCTCTACAGAGACACCTCCACACCTTCGCCCTCAACGAGGGGGCGGCGGAGGCGCTGGTAAAGCTAAAGGAGATGGGACACCGGGTCGAGATCGCAACAAACGGCTACGCGCGGTACCAACTTCCCGTCATACGCCGCCTGGGTCTAGATCGGCTAGTAGACGGCGTGAGAACCTCAGACATGTACCAATGCCCAAAGACGTGCCCAGAATACTTTAAAAACGCAGATGTGATTATAGGTGACAACCCCGTTTTTGATGTGTATTTCCCAAAGAAGCACGGGCTAATTACAGTTTTCTATGGAGACTGGAAAAAAGAATCTATAGAACATTCACAAAGGATGTCTATAGACCTAACAACGACAGAGCCAGACGCAGTAGTAAATACATTAAGAGATATACCAGATGTAGTGGAGAGACTGTTGGAGAAAAAGACCGCCTTCCCCATGTGATTATGCAATGTTTAAAACAAAGACTTACTGACCAACTTCCCTAGGCCAACACCAAACCCCCCTCTCTTTCTGTATGAACCCCTTCTTTCGCAACATTACGCTGTTTAAGTTCTTGCCGTAGTACTTCCTAATCTCAGCAAAGGTGAGACATCCGTCAGGCCTTTTCATAGCCTCTCTAATAACCGCATCCCACCCGCCCCCCACTTCAACCGCGCCTATCTGAACATAGCGTAAGGCCTCTTTAACAGCCCTCTCTACAGAGTGGGCTATCTTCTTGTCAAGGTCTCCTAAGATGCGGCTTAGAGCCTCTTCTACAGCCCGCGCTACACGGGCGTCCCAATTTGTAGCAACAATAACCTCCTCCACTATCTCCTTCAACCTAAGCTTACAAGGTTGCTCCAAAAGCTTAACGATGACATCATCAAAGGGGGCGTCCGGCCTAGGCAATAACCGCCTCAGCCGCTCCACCAGGGAGGGATCCCTAATCTCAATATGCATAGCGGAGAGTATGTAAAACTATATAAAGATTGTGAAAAACTAGTCCTTTACCTCCTTCGCCATCCGTTTAGTCAACATGTACACCACAGGCGCCAGGAGGATACCCACCGCGATAGCAACCCCCCACGCCACGTTCTGCACCACCTGCGCGGTGGCGGGGAAGTTGGCAAATATAGCCCCAAGCCCAATCATCAGGAATATCAGATACAGGAGGAATTTGGCATAGGGTGCCGCGTTGGCAAACTCGGGGTGGTCTTCCACGATATTCCTCACAATAGTGTGGCCAATGAAGATGCCGGCCCCAATAATGACAGTGCCTAGAATAAGCGGATACACCAGAGGCCCGGTGAACAGCATCAAGTCAAGCGCTATAGATACAACAAGCGCGACCAAGCCTATCAGAAGCAGATTTCTCAACATCTCGCCGATTTCCACAAACTGTTTTGGAAACAGACTTACGAGCAACTTGCCTATGTAGTCTGTCAAAAGAGCGACGAGAATTAAGCCAGCCGTAAGCAGGATGATACCCCCTATGAGCCTCGGGAGATACTGCGCCACTTGAGCTACCAGAACTCCTGCCTCTCCACTAATCCTCAGATAGCCGAGGGCGATTACGATACCAATCACCACTACAAAAGCCGTAATCAACATGCCAATGAGGTTAGAAAGGTCGATCCCAGCCGCCCTAAAGGCCTTACCTACATCAGTCCGATCAAACGCCCTCTCCAACCCCGTCTTTTCAATTAATCTATTCACGGCTTTACCTACAAGAGAGCCCACTGCCCAAGCCACAACGACTATCAACACCGCAATCACGCCCTGTAGGCCATAGGTGACGAAATCCTGCCAAAGCTTGTCCCAGTTCAACACCAGGTATATAACTAATAAGTAGTTCTATATATTTAAACATGACGCGCAATTAACACTGTTAACGGCGGGGCTACGGCGGGTTGGGCTCGCAGTGTTAGCTGGGGCAAACTAACACGGCGCGGAGCGTGAGGCGCACAAAACCGGCTGGAGACACATGTCACAGGCTAGCAACGAAGATTTTCTAAATGATATTTCATGGATATGACTGATGTATGAAATGGACAGAATAACTATTTGTAAAGATATGGTTATTTTTCTTCTATTTTATCTAGCCTGAAAACTCTTCCAGTGCAGTGGTAGAATTTTGTCAGTGTCTCATAGTACACAAGACGTAGCGATTGTATGGTTGTTAGTTTGCCTTCGCTTAAGACGACGAGGAGCTGTAGTAGGATCGTGATCACTATGCCGCCGGATAGCGACGCGGCTCGTAGCGTGAGGTGTGTAAGAGTGCCGTGTGTGTCGTGGACGATCTCCAGCCGCATGAAGCTGAACAAGTCTGCCGTAGTCCCTAGAAGGTCTCTATAAAATAGCTCTCCGAGACTCCGGAGGGCTTTGCCCTATAGCGACGGATCGCGTATGCCAGAGACGCCGTCAGCCACGTGCTTGAGGATATGGCTACGTGCGGAGTCAATGTCAATGAGACCGGCTAGAAGCCACGTCTCCGGCCGTCCCGAGAGGGCGCCTATTGAGACGTAGAGCGCCAACAGGCCTATATATGGGCCGAGAGCCGTAAAAGTACTCTCCCGAGAGGGGCAGATTGAGGATATTAGGGAGGAAAGTCGCTAGAACTATCAATAGCCGAATACAGTTGCGGCGTCCTAGTGGCCGTACTTGACATAGAAAAACACGCACTCGAAGAGGGCCACGTGTCGCCTAACTCCATGCACGACGATCCAGGGAATCTCAGATATCTATGACGGCGTGGGCGAGGAGAAGCCCGTCCCCCAGGACAGCGGAGATGTCCCATTTTAAAAAGGGGCGATTTTTCAAAAGGCACACTTAATTATTATTTTGAATTAATATCTCTTGTGGACGTCCCAATAAATGCTGTGTGGACTTCCAGGAGGAGAACGCCCGACGGCTACTACGTCGTCGTCCTAGGCTTGTATGCCCAGGAGGTTTTGAGGGTAGTGGGGGCCGAGCGCGCCGGCAAGTTCTACATATACCGGACGAGGTCGTGGACTGAGGTGCAGAGGATTGTGAGGAGGGCGGAGGCTCTGGGCCTAGACGTGAGAGCTTAGCGCCTTTTCAGTATCTTCTCTATCAGCTTGGAGGCCTCTTTCTTTGAGAGACAGTCGGCCTCTATGCCGAACTTGTCTAGGAGCGCCTTCTGTCTATCAGTGGCGAGCCACGCCGCGTATCTCTCCCTCAGCTCTGGGTGCGTCTTTAGGAAGTCGCAGTAGGCCTTCTTGGAGTAGTAGTCAGCTCTGGCATTGCGCTCCCGCGGGACCCAGCCTATGGAGAACTTCGTGAAGCGTTGGGAGAGCTCCACGGCGTGTTTATACAACGGCTTGAGGTGTTCTGCCTTTATCTGATACACGCCGAGCATCTGCCTAACCACTAGCTGGCTGTCTCCATACACATTGAGACAGCTCTCGCCGGCGGCCAGAGCCCACTCAAGCCCCTTGATGAGGCCCATGTATTCCGCATAGTTATTTGTGCACCACCTCTCTCCGGCGCAGACTACGCCCCCCTCACCGTATACCTCCTCGCCGTTTTTAAAGGCGGCAAAGCCGTAGCTACCCACGCCTCCCGGATTCACGGGCTCACAAGCCCCGTCGAAGAAAAGGTCAAGACACATGATGGGCCCGCCGGGATTTGAACCCGGGACCACCCGCGCTCTCAGGCGAGAAGCCGCGTGAGGCGGGCATCATACCGCTAGACTACGGGCCCTCTTTTTTACTATAAAGAATACGTTTTTTAAACTTTCGTGACGTGTTACTGGAGGGGCGCTTGTACCTCCACTTCTACCTCGGGTGGGCTTTGTTTTGTATCAACCTTGATGTATATTTCTCTAGTTGGTGCGCCCAGCGTTTTCCCCTCCTTTAGAGCCCAGAAGAGGAGAGTGGCATATGCGTTGTCTACTTTCTCAGCGCTTCCGGTAAATTTAGTGGAGGCGGCTGTGATAGCTGGTAGAACTTTGTCGCCGTTGGGATCTGGGGTAAAAATTTCGACGAGCATTTCTTGTCCCTCTTTCCCATGGAATACGAGGATAGTATTTTGTTTAATTTCACTAAGTAACGCCCCTCTGTTAGGTACTTTTTTGAAGGTGCTGAAGCCTCTTAACTCTCCTACTTCTTTAACTTCTACCTTAGCCATGGTGCGGCAGAGTGGCCTATATATTAAACTTTTGTCTTTAAACCCGCTGTGAGTAATTATGCCATGTTTGTACAAAATCCGTCGATAGATGAAGCGGCGCGTATCATAAACTCTGGCAAAAAGAGAGGCGTTGTAGTTGTTGTTGGAATTTGCGAGGTAGTATACAGCGGTAGGGCGGCCGCAACGCTTAAGCCAGGACGCCGCCTGGTCATAGTTAAGAGAGACGGCACTCTCCTCGTCCACGAGGCCGAGAAGGCCCAACCGAAGATCTGGAACCCGCCAGGCTCTTCGACAGCCGCCTATGTCGAAGGCGGGAGGTTGGTGATAAAGAGCGTGAGGTCCCGGCCCTTTGAGAGCGTCAGGGTGTACTTCTCATCTCTGGATTTCGTAGCGGCATTTGACGTAGAGACGTCTGAGCTAGAGCTCGTGGGGAGCGAGAAAGACGTCGTCGAGGCCCTGGTGAAGGCGCCTTGGTTGATCGAGGAGGGCTTAGAGGTGGTGGGCGTCGAGGTGCCCACAGACGTAGGCCATATCGACATCTTGGCGAGAGATAGAGAGGGGAGACATGTAGTTGTGGAGGTCAAGAGGGACGTTGCTACACATGACGCCGTTTTCCAACTGGCCAGGTATGTAGAGTTGTATAGAAAAAGAGGCGAGAGGGCAAGAGGGATACTTGTGGCAAGCGATATCACGGCGGCGGCGCTTGAATATCTTAGAAGATATGGCCTAGAATTTGTAAAGGTAAACCCAAGGGAGTTGATAGCTTCAATAAATAAAAAGGTGGGATAATACGAAATCAACCTTGGCTAAAGGAGGTAGTCCACAGTATACACAGTATATAAATTGTTATATATAAAAATCTTTATGTTATATAACAAGTTTAATTTGTCCCAATATATAGTTATACTATTTTCTTGTATCATCTTTAAGGTAATATGTTGAAAATGCTGGGTGTCTTTTAAATATGTATACGTATACGTCTGTGTATAGAGTGCTTGTAAACAGGAAAGAGGGTAGGATATTGGTGACAGGAAAAGAAGAAGATTTAGAGCTGTTGGCAAAGGGGTGGGAGCTCCTTCTGGAGTCTCTAGACTGGGAGGAGGCTTTTGAGTACGCCCTAGAGATAGCAGGCGACGACATTGTGGAGTGGTACTACGATGATGCCGTGAAAAAGAGGTATTTGACAAGCTTAGTAGCTTCTTAAAACGTCGAGAATTATTTCGGCGGCTTTAAAAGCCATATCGCGTGGAATAACCAGCGGCGGGGCTATCCTGACTGTGGAGAGCCCTGCCCCGATCACCGCGACGCCGCGTTTAAACGCCTTTATTAGTACCTCCTCTAGGTACTTCGCCGGTTTTTTCTTCTCGTCTAGTAGCTCTATGCCTATCATCAAGCCTAGGCCTCTGACGTCGTGTCTATGGCCCACCTCGTCTCTAAACAGTTTTTTCAACTCCTCGCCGAGGGTCTCCGCGTGGTTTAACAAGCCCTCCTCCTCTATGACCTCCAGCGACGCGAGCGCCGCGGCAGCCGCCACGGGGTTTCCGCCGAAGGTGTTGGCGTGGGCGCCCCGGGGGAGAGACATGACCTCCGCCCTGCCGATTATTGCGCCGAGGGGGAGACCGGCCGCTATGGCCTTGGCTGTTGCTATGAGGTCTGGCTCAACGCCGAAGTGCTCAACGGCAAACCACCTGCCGGTTCTGCCGAAGCCCGTCTGGACTTCGTCGACGGCGAAGAGTATGCCGTGTTCCTGCGTCATCTTTCTAAGGCCCTGGACGAAGTTCTTGGGGGGAACCACGTAGCCCCCCTCGCCCTGGACTGGCTCTATCAGAACCAAGGCCACCTCGGAGGGGTCCACAAGCCGCCTGAAGATCCAGTCCTCTAGGAAGGCTAGGGCGTATTCGCCGCACTCCTCGGGGGTTTCTGCCTTGAAGGGGCAGTGGACGGGGTGTGGGAATGGCGCGTGTATGACATTGGGGACCATGGGCGAGAAGTGTCTCCTGTGCACCGGCTTGGAGGCGGTTAAGCTCATGGAGCCGTAGGTTCTGCCGTGGAAAGCGCCTAGGAAGGCGATGACGTACGGCCTCTGCCCTTTGAAATAGCCACGCGCGATCTTTAGAACCCCCTCTATCGACTCAGTCCCGCTGTTTGTGAAAAAGACCTTTTTTCTCCCGGAGATCGGCGCTATGGAGATCAGCCTCTCTGCCAGCTTAACCGCCACCTCGTAGTAGAAGTCGGTTAGAGAGTAGTGGAGGAAGAGCTCTGCCTGCCTCTTTATAGCCTCTACCACCTTCGGGTGGGCGTGGCCTACGTTGGCCACCGCGATGCCCGCGTTGTAGTCTATGTACAAATTGCCGTCTACGTCTTCAACGACTGGGCCGTAGCCCCTGGCAACCACCAGGGGGTACCATCGCGTAAAAGACTGCATTAAAACCTCCTCATCTCGCTTAATTATACTCAATGCCCGAGGGCCAGGAGGCTCAACTACTATCCTAGGCACTTTGTCTGGGTCTATTGGCCAATGCCACTGTGGCATAAGTATACTAAATTGATCTATATATAACGCTATCTGTCTTAGATTTTTAACCCTTGTATCATTATTAAACAAGGTGATGAGGGCTGGGTTGTTGATAGATGATAAGTTAGGAGCCAGCTGACTGTCTGTCTATAGGCGCCACTGCCTAGGGACAGGCAGACAAACAGATGACTACAGTGCGAGTTCTTTCTGTATCTCCTTGAAGTAGTTCTGGTAGCCTACTTCCTCTATCCTCTTTATCACCCCCTCGTCCCCCTCTAGTATTACTCTACCCTCCGCCATGACGTATACCCTGGTGGGCTTGATGAATCTGAGGACTCTTGCGTAGTGTGTCGAGAGGAGCACCCCGCTGCCCGAGGCGCTTAGCTCCATTATGGCTTTGCCCACGGCGGCGATGCCGTCGATGTCGAGGCCGCTGTCTGGCTCATCTAGAACGACGATCTTCGGCCGGAGGAGTAGCGCTTGGAGAACCTCGGCCCTCTTGAACTCGCCTCCGCTGAAGCCAACTCCAACGCCCCGGCTGAAGACGTCTGGCTTAAGGCCTAGCTCAGCCGCTATCTTCTGGGCCTGCGCCAGCGCCTGTGGGTTGGGGTCGGTCAGCTTCTTGCCAGCCCTTATGTTCAACATTGCTTGGAGCATAAAGGCGAACCTAACCTCTGGGACTGCGACTGGCGACTGGAAACCCACGAATACCCCCCTCGCGAAGCGGTCCTCCGGAGGCAGATCCCTTATCGACTCGCCGTCTAGCAGGATGTCGCCCTCAAGAACTTCATACTTAGGGTTGCCAGCTATCGCCTGGAAGAGGGTGGATTTGCCGCTACCGTTAGGGCCCATAAGTACGACAACTTCGCCGCTGGATACTGTTAGACTTACGCCTTTTAGAATTTCTTTCCCTCCTGCGGCAACTCTGAGATTTCTAACCTCAAGTTTTGCCATATTCCTAATATCGATTGGCAGTTTTAAAGACAGACTTAGAAAGTCTTTTAACTAGCATTCGCGGGTTTTCCTATGCAAGAGCTTGAGTCTCTACGTTCCACGATCAGCCACGTTGAGTTTGTAGAGGAGATGCTAGGCGTGGAGAGGAGATTTAACTACCAGGTGGAACTAAAGGGTCGCATCACCAGGGATATGATAGAGGAAATTAGTCGCCTAAAGGGCGAGCCAGACTGGATGAAGAGGCTCAGGCTGAGGATGCTTGAGCTTTTTGAGAAACTGCCGATGCCGAGGTGGGTGAGGGCGGTGGAGGAGATAGACTTAGAGGCCCTCGTCCACTATGCAAAACCTCAGGTAGAGACTGTGTCGAGCTGGGATCAAGTGCCCAAGGAGATTAGGGAGTACTACGAGAAGCTTGGTATCCCCGAGATCGAGGCTAAGGCGCTTCTCGGGCTAGGCGCACAGTTCGACAGCGAGATAATATACTTCAACTTGAAGAAGAAGTTGCAGGAGCTCGGCGTGGTGATGTTGCCCATGGAGGAGGCCGTCAAAAGGTATCCGGAGCTTGTCCAGAGGTACTTCATGAGGGTATTCCCCCCCGAGCATAAGTTCGCAGCTTTACACGGCGCCCTATGGTCGGGAGGGGTCTTCATATACGTGCCCCCAGGCGTGAGGATAGAGCAGCCTCTGGAGACCTTCTTCTTCATCGGGCAGTCCATGGAGAGCCAGATGGAGCACTCCATCGTGGTGGCAGACAAGGGGGCCTACGTCCACTGGATCGAGGGCTGCTCGGCCCCCCGCCTCCTGAAGTACTCCTTCCACAACGGCATGGTGGAGGGGTACGCCCACGAGGGGGCGACTCTTAAGATAACCACGGTGCAGAACTGGTCACGTAATGTGGTAAATTTCAACAACAAGAGGGCTGTGGCAGAGGCCGGCGCCAAGGTGCATTGGGTAGAGGGCTCGATAGGGAGCAAGACCACATACACCTTCCCCTCCACCGTGCTTAAGGGGGAGGGGGCCTCCACGGAGATCGTGGGGATAACCGCGGCGAAGGGGCCGTATTGGAAAGAAAACGGGGCTAAGGTGTGGCATCTGGCGCCTCGCACCAGTAGCAGAGTTGTAAACAAGAGCATCTCTGCTGAGGGGGGCGTCGCCGTGTATAGAGGCGTTGTACACGTCCAGAGGGGGGCGAAATACGCCAGATCCCACGTCCAGTGCGACTCCCTGGTGCTCGACAAGAAGTCGGCCACACTGACTGTGCCCCACGACCAAGTGTTCGAGGAGACGGCGGTGGTGACACACGAGGCGACAGCCTCCACGATCTCCGAGGAGAAGATCATGTACCTCCGAGCCAGAGGCTTCACAGAGGACGACGCCAAGGCCTCCATAGTTCTAGGCTTCGTAGGAGACATACTGAAGGACCTCCCCTTTGAATACGCAGTTGTGCTGAGCAGAGTGATAGAGCTGGAGTTCGGCCGCCTCTCCAAGGTTGGATAGCAGATACACTTTAAATACCCAACAGTAAGTTAAAGCATGCCCTCTTGTATTTCTGACAAATTTGCCGTCTGCAACCCAGAGGTCGATAAAAACAAAGTGTTGGCAGTAGCGCTTGAGTTGGCAAAATCTCTTTCTATATCGCCATATGACTTAATTGGCGTGGCTATAGCCTTCGGGGCGGACCCCGCCGAGGCCAAGAAAGTACTTGCGACAGAAATCTCCGGCCACAGAAGGAAGCCTATAGCTACCTTCCTTGCAACATACGGGAAGATATATGGCTACGAAAAGATAGAGGGAGAATTACTCAAGTTTTATCAGGGGCAGAGAGGCTCTTGTATCTGTCCTGTGGGTCCTATTACCCCACTGGAGGACGGCCGCTATATAGTTCAGAGACCCGGCGGAATATATATATGTGAAGGAGGAGGGTGTAAAGAAGTTGCGTCTGAGCCGCTTGTTGTATATGAACATCCAAGTGGCTGTATGTTTTACACACCGCCATTAGTTTTAACAGACCAGCCGATATCAGCTGTGACAAACGCTTTGAAACAACTGAAGGTATCAGAGCCTGAAGTCGTCGCCAGATATCTACTCCCAGGTCTCTGTAGAGATCTCTGGGGTGTTTACATACCGTAGGCTAACGCCACGTGATGGAAATAGGCATAATTAGGCCCTACGAAGTGGAGTTTAACCCCAGCGATGTTATAGACTTAGAAAATGCTATAAAAAAGAGAGGTCATACGCCTATTAGGATATATGTGGATATGCTAGAGGTGCGGATTAAAGGCGGCGGCTTAGAAGTTAAGCAGTCTATTGGGAAAAGCCCTTCTGCTGATATTACAACACCTGGCGCAGTTTTGCGACATCTGGGAATTTTTCGAGATTTTGAACAGTTTTTATATAGAGTGTGGGCAGTCAAGGCGCTAGAGGAAGTTGGGACGTATGTAATGAACCCAGTGGAACGATGGGTTGTGGCTGGAGATAAAATGGCGGCTCTTATAAAGCTGGCAAAGGCCGGTCTCCCCGTGCCCTCCACCGTGGTCACAGAGAATATGTTTGTGGGCTATAGGGCGGTGGGCGAGTTTAAGAGGGCTGTGGTTAAACAGATGAGGGGGGCCATGGGCTACGGCGTGTTTCTAGTGGAGGATCCAGACGTGGCCTTCCACATATTTTCAATGCTGGCAAACATAAACAAGCCTATATACGTCCAAGAGTTCCTTGAAAAGGGGCCCGGCGACTACAGGGTGGTAGTAGTGGGAGGCCGTGCGATAGGGGCTGAATACAGAAGGGCAGGGGGGTGGAAGACAAACGTGGCGCAGGGAGCGACCCCAGAGCCTGCGAAACTGACACCACAACTAGAGGAGCTGGCTATCAAGGCAGTAGAGACGCTAGGCCTAGACTACGGGGGCGTAGACATCGCAGAGACGAGAGAGGGCTACTATATATTGGAGGTAAACCCCACCATGAGTTGGCAGGGCTTTAAAATAGCCACGGGCATAAACCCCGCAGAACACATTGTAGACTACCTCATAGAGAAGATAAAGAAATAACTGCCCCTCTTTTCACATCGGCTATTATCTTGTGGCGAATCTCCGATCTAGTTTTACTGTGCTTGGGGGTTGCTATTAAAAGTCTCCGAACATCAATAGTTAAGCACTAGGCGGTCACTTCCCCTATCTTTTTCTCGACCCCTCCCCGGGGGACTTCTGCAACTTCACAACTCTGCCGTCGGCCACGAGACCGGCCTTTATGGAGTGATCCAATCGGTTGACATCGACGACAACAAGCGCCCTGGGCTCTATCGGCGTTATCTCCCTAGCGAAGACAAGTGCGACGTATAAACCGTCTTTTGTCATCGAGCTGAAGAAGGATAACCGATTGGATCAGAAAGCGGTTAGAGGAGGGCACCAAGCTAAAGTTGGCGTTTCTTGGCGTCGACGTGGGGGCAGAGAGCTAACTTACGGCGGTCAGTCCGTCGCGAGTCCATCACGAATCATTGCTTTGATACCCATCATCACAAAAAGTCCTGTAGATACAACTTAAAAAAATATTTTATATAGATCGTTGTGCCTTTCTGATTGACGCGGCAATAGCCTTTGCCCTCTTTGACGTCCCTGCAACTTTTACCGTGCGGCATCCGTTTAACAACGCAACGACGGCTCTCACGGTGCGGAGCACCTCTCTAGGTACACCGACGACTAATACGTCGTCGTATATAGCGACAAACTTAGGCCTATAAATTAATGAGATAAAACCCGTGAGTTGATACATTTCAAGTATTTGTATATAACATGCAGCTGGTTCTTCGCTTTTAATAATAAGATACCGATATTTAACCATCTTTTTCCAAAATCAGCTCTGTTAATACACCTAGAGAATTCACTATGGCATCTCTCCAACTCGAATCTCCACTTATTTCGATAAGCAATGCCGCGATATCAAGCGGCGCTTTTACATCATTCAAGCTTTCTACAGGCGTTGAAAAAATGGTTATTTCCGGCTCTAAAACCTCAAGCCACCTTGCTAGTAGAGATAAATCCTTGAGGAGAGGCCTAAGTGGGAGTTCTATATATTTTCCATATTTCACTGCGGTTTTCACTTGGTCATGTGTAAGAGGTGTGAAAGGATTTACGCGAATTATCTGAACTTCTTCTCTATATACATACACATTAAATTTTTCGCGGCCTTTAGCCTCTGTCCACCTCACGTCAACCCCCCGCACCACGGGGGCTAAGAGAGAGGTCTCTACCTCCTCTCGGAGAAGCGCCGCCCGCACACCCACCTCCCACAGCGCCTTCTCTATCTCCGGCGTAACCACAGCTAAATCCCACTCGACAAAACCCCGCTTAATTACAAAGGCCATTTTTTGTCCTAATCTTAAGTCTTATAACGTCGTCGTGTGTTACAGCCTTTACAATCCCCATGGCTAACGCCTGTTTATCTAGACGTAGGTAGTAAAGACCCTCCGCCTCGCCTTTTGAAGCTGGCACCTCTCCACCAAATGTCTCACAGAGTTTCTTCAATAGTGCGTCACAGTCATCTAAAAAAGACGTAATTAGATATATGGGATTGCCATGATGTCCCTCATATTTTTCAACCACTAGAGGTATATCGCCGAAAAACTTACGGAGTGTCTCAACTACTCTATCTAAACTTTCTGTAGCGTGGACTATAACGCTGATCTCTATATATCTACAGCGCACGTAGTTGTCGCTAGTTATCTTTTAAAACATGTAGGCGTGGGAAAAGCTTAAAAAGACGTCATAGAGAGGTGCCGTGGCTCGGTCGGCGTATAGTTATATGGCGATGTGGTATAGGAAAATCGGCAGAGAGGTCCACGAGAGGTTGATGAGAAAGATCCTCATAGAGTGGAGAAAGGCGCCCTCCATCGTGAGAGTCGAGAGGCCGTTTAGACTTGAGAGAGCGAGAAAGCTGGGCTACAAGGCCAAGCAGGGGGTAGTTGTAGTAAGAGTTAGACTGATAAGAGGTCCCTTCAACAGGAGGAGGCCGGACTCCGGTAGAAGACCAAAGAGGATGGGAGTCTATGGCATAACTGCGTGGAAGTCCTGGCGCCAAGTGGCAGAGGAGAGAGCTGCCAGGAAGTATCCCAATTTGGAGGTTTTAAACAGCTACTGGGTAGCAGACGACGGTATGTACCGCTACTTTGAGGTAATACTAATAGACTGTAATTTACCAACGATAAGAAACGACCCGCTTTACTCAAGTATTTGTGGTAGAGAGGTTCCTAGGAGGAGAATAATTAGGAGACTAAGGGAGAAACAGAGAAGGGTAATTGAATATCTAAAGAAGACATTGTTGCCAAAGCTAAAGGGAGAGCAACAAAGCTAAAGTTTTTAAGTCCGTAAACACAAAAATTCTAGATGGGCTACAGAGAGCCGCTTACGCGGCACTGTGATGTAGCCTGACGGTGTCTGGGGACATCCTCCTATAGCGTTTTTGCTTCAAATAACGGACCTCTTGGCGTGGTTCTCCGATGCAATATTTCTTTGCGTCTTGTACAACGAAGTTATACAGAAATGTTTTAAAAATCGTATAATTATGGGCGACTCTCAAGATGCCAAACGGCTGGTAAGAAGAGGAGGGAGCTTGAGACACCTATTTATCTCTTACTCCTCTAAACAAATGGCCAACATATGCTAGGTTCAAAGCGCCTCTACCCCCCAGCCCGAAGTCTAAGAGAAAGGCAAGTTCTGTAGCCCTAGCTAGATTATACATAGCTAAAGCCCAAGAGGAGTCTTCAACTCTCCCCTGGATAAATACATATTTGGGGCGCCCCCCTTCTCCATACATCCACACTTGGAGACTTTCTAGATTTATTTTTGACGCTTTTCCCTCCGGCCTACAGCCAATTGCCGCATAGAACCTATCTTTTCCAACGGCGTATTCAAGCTTAAGCCTCCTCCTGGGAGCCTCCATCCCCATGATGGCGGCGTAGATATCCACGGCGGCGTATATCCTCTCCAGGGCGCGCATAGGCGTATAGAGACAGCCGCCCCAGGCGTCTCTCGCGCTACAGAGACTGTAGTCGCCGCCTACGTAGGGCCTATATTTCACCGATATCTCCACAAACTGGCCCGTCTTCTCCACGGGGATATCCACCTCCACGTCTGGCACAGGGAGGGATCTATACAGGGAAAGGGAGGCCGACAGCCACCCGTCTCCCACCACATACACTACCTTGTCGCTAGCGAGGGCTCTCTTCACCTCCTCAAAGCCAAAGACATCGCAGGAGTCCACCACCACGTCGTACCTCCCCTCCGGCTCTTGCACAAGCCGGACCGCTAAGACATCCCTTATAAAATCCAGTGTAAACAGTGGCTCAAAAGGCGGGATATCCAAGAGGGGATCCGCCGGGTTGGCAGTCAAGAGGTCTACCTCAACCCCGCTCTCCCGGAGGAGATACGCCAGGTAGGCGGAACCCGCCTCAAGCCCCCTAATCAAAACCCTTTTAGCCATTTACCGCCAGAGCCAACCAAGGCTTCTCTGGGAGTGGGCCGTGTTTCTCCTCGGCGTCTCTTATGGCATATAGGCGGCAGTCCTCGCCCTTCGGCACCTTGGTGCAGAAGTCCCTATGGAGGCTGGGCAAGTCGTCCCAGACGAGACGGGACAGCGTGGGCCAGAGCCTCCAGGCGTGGGCGTACATCTGCCAACAGACGTGTCTAATCTCGGCCTGGGCGGCGTAGGCACACCTCAAGGGGACGAAGTTCAGCAAGAGCTCTCTGGCGTTCATCTGGACGGCGAAGAGGACGGCGGTGGCGTTGGGGAGGACCATCCTGGCGTACTCCGGCCTCCAGCCCTCCCTAAGTCTCACATAGTCCTCGTAGGCCCTCTTGAGGAGGTCGGCGGGGAAGCCCCTGGGCACTACGAACCTAACCTCCCTCCGCGCGTAGTCGACGTAGCGTTGCGACTCAGACCAGTAGGAGGCGAGCCTGTGTCTTATGAACTGGGTGTGACAGGCGCGGGAGCACTCCACGAGAAACTGAGCCCCCATGAACTCGAAGACAGACCAGTGGCCCTGCCTGTAGAAAGCCGAGATGCGCCTCGCCACGACGTCGCCGCCTTGCTTAAGCGCCTCCTCTAGGGAGACGCCCCGGTAGAGCACATCTGTAAGAGCTGAGACCAACGACTCTGACCCCCAGCTACCTACCAGAACAACTCTAGGTGTTGTAGAGATAATGACCACGTTATTCACTACCTGATAAGTTTTAAAGTATAACATATATAAGTTTTAAAATATAATTATATTATTCATATAAAGCCCTCTGCTTGTGTAACCATGTTGGTTAGCTCACTTTGGCAGATTGTCAAGCTTGCAATGATCACCGTTATGTATAGGACTGGCTAATAACAAGCCTTATGTACTCTTAACGCCCAGAAGACTTCTGCCTTCAAAAACTTTTGTACTAGTCTCATTTATTACGTGACCAACATTACTTTTCTGAATGTATCCATTGCCAAGAATTTCCTAAATGAGACACTCCAAGTGTTAAATAAAACTAGAGAGGGGCCGGTTACAGTTTCAAACGCCCCTGAGGTGCCCCTCTGGTTACAACATGCAATGTTAACTCTCTACCTCACCCTCTTAGCTCTTACAATCTTGTTAATAGCACACTATATTTATTACGCAAGACACGCCAGAGTTGTCGAGGGCACTTTGGGAGACCCTCCTGTCGACACCCCCCTCTCGATAATTATACCAGTTAAAAACGAGTCTATAGAGACTATTATAAACGCGGTAAGAAGACTGGCCGAGTTACAGTGCTCTAATGCGGAAGTGATTATCGTATCTGACGATCCTCCCGAAAAGGTGACTGAGATAGAGAAGGCACTGGCGGGACTGCCCGTCAGAGTGCTTAGGAGGCCAAACCCCACTGGCTACAAGGGGACTGCCTTAAACTGGGCGGCGGAGTACGCCAAGGGGGAGATCCTCCTCTTCTTAGATGTAGACAGCGTACCTCCGCCAGATTTGTGCTCTAGAGCCCGAGCTGTGGGCGAGAGGGAGATCGTATTTTTAGGCTGGGACGGCTATGCCGCTGTTAAAACCCCCATCGCCGCTCTTCAGTTGTTTCTCTACAAATACCTCTTGTACTATGTCGCAATCCTCGGTCGCCATAACACAAGACATCCAGTTTTTGCCCTGGGGTCAGGAATCGCCTTGAGAAAGAGTTTTCTAAAGGAGATAGGCGGTTTTTGCAACTGTACAGCAGACGACTACGACATATCTATGAAGGCATATCTCAACGGCGGACGCGTCGTTTACCTTCCCGGACCTCCCGTATATGTCGAAGTTCCAGCGGGCTATGGCGCGTTTAAGAGACAGTACGCCAGGTGGACCTACAACTCTGCCTACCTCTTGGCCCAATACGCAAGTAAGATACCTAAGTTAAAGATGCCGTTTATACACAAACTAAGCGTGTTCCTAAATATTATAACACACCCACTTATGATAATTACAACTTTTGCGCTGACTGTGGCGTCTTTAGCGATGAGCTATATGGGGATACTCCTACCCCCGTTCCATATTTTAATATTACAAATGGCGCTATCTCTATTGGCGCTAGTCCAAGTATTCTACGTGTATAAACTAGCTAAACAAGATGGCCACAGCTTCGCCGAGGTAGCCGGCATGCTCGCAAAGTCTGCAGCCCTCCTCCTAGCCCTCAGCCCATACCTAACGTTCTATGTGATATTAGGTCTCTTGAAGAGGAGGATAAGATGGTATGTAACGCCTAAAGGCCTGGCCGTTTTAAAAAGCGGAGCTCTAGGACTTTATGAAATATCTATTTTGGCTACACTTGCCATAATTCTAACGGCCGCTCTCTATGTGGCAAATTGGCTACTTGCAATAAATGCCGCGATGCTACTCGCAATAACGTCTTATGTCTTCTTCCGTATAGCTATGCCCTCTTCACAATTGGGTAGGGTATTACGTCTTTGATAGACTCGGCGTTTGTAATAACCATCGCCAGCCTATCAATGCCTATGCCCACCCCGCCTGTGGGAGGCATGCCAAACGACAGCTCTTCGACGAAATCCCAGTCGAGGGGGTGCGCCTCCTCCTTTGGAAACAGCTCCTCCTCTCTCACGAAGTATTCATACTGACGCACCGGGTCGTTCAACTCCGTATAGGCGTTAGCCACCTCGTGCCCCCCCACGAAGGCCTCGAACCTCTCCACGAGGCCCCTCTTCTCCCTATGGGGTTTACAAAGCGGCGTGGACTCCTCGGGGTAGTCCAGCACAAAGGTGGGCTCTACCAGCTTCTTCTCCACCAGCTTCTCGAAGAGCTTCACTAGGGCGATACCCCTGTTGTAGACCTTGACCGGGACCTGTAGCTCCCTGAGCTTCTCCTTTATCTGGTCGTCCGTAAGTCTATCCGGGTCGACGCCCCCGTACTCCCTAAGAGCGTCGTGGAGGGTGATCCTGCGCCAGGGCGGGGAGAAGTTTATGGTCTGGTCTCTATACTTCACAACGCCTGTGCCTAAGACGGCGGACACGGCCTCGTACACCACCTCCTCCGTCAGCTTCATCATGTCGTTGTAGTCAGCATAGGCTTGATACGCCTCGAGAGACCAGAACTCGGGGTTGTGAAGCGCGTCGATATCCTCGTTGCGGAACTGAGGCCCCACCTCGAACACCTTGGGAAAACCGGCGATGATGTAGCGCTTTAGGTACAGCTCGGGGGATATACGGAGGTACCACTCCTCATCTATAGCCCAGATCTTCGTCGTAAAGGGGCGCGCGGCGGCGCCGCCGTAGATCGGCTGGAGAACCGGCGTGGGGATCTCTATAAAGCCGCGTCTCCACATGGCCTCTCTCAGCGCCTGTATAAACTTAGCCCTCGCCGCGATCCTCCACCGGAGCTGGAGATCCAAGACCATAGCCACCGAGCGGTATCTCATGTAAAACGGCGAATCCCGGTCCACCTTCCCCCACTCCGGCAGAGGCTGAACCGCCTTAGCCAAGAGGACTAGGGAGGAGGCCCTCACTGCATAGTCACCCCGTTGCGTCTTAACTATTACCCCCTCTACGCCGATGTAATCTCCCCGCCATATGTAGTCTAGGAGTGAGTGTCTCGGATCTGCCATGACTTGAAACCTTGCCCCGTCTTCATAAAGGTCTATAAAAACAACGTTAGGATGTCTCCTTATGTCAGTTACCCTACCAGCAGTTCTTATCACAAGGCCAACCCAAGGCTCTAGAAGCGCCTGCCTCCTCAGCTCGTTAAGAGCCCTAACGCTGTGGGTTATGCGGAAGGAGTGGGGATAGGGCTCTACTCCAGCCTCTCTCAGAGAATTCACGATCTTCCGCCACTCCTCCACCTTTTCAAGACTCTGTCTTGCAGCCATTGCGACAACAAACCAACACCTATAAAAACTAGTCAACCAAGACAATACCCCAACTTCCAAAAGACACCTCTCTAACCACGGGAATTCCAAGGCGGACCTTAAGCTCAGCCGCCCTACGGAGAGCCCAGCGAGAGGGCACATCTACAAACCGCACAACGGCATTTCCAACTACATCCACGAGGCGCGACACTGCCACCGCCACGCCAGAGCCCACTGCGGCTCCCTGAAGGGCTATCCTCCAGCGGGAGGGCCCCACCTCCGCCAAGCGCTCCACTGCGACGCGACGGGGGTCGCCCCCCACGACTTCGACTCGCCTCAGCCTCGGCACCCGGCCAAGCGCCTCTACCACATAGGCCAGGGGGGCCACCTCCAAGCGGGAGGGGTCCCCCCCGTCTACATACACAAAGCGGTTTGAGGCGGCGTACTGCGCGGCGGCGTTGTCCACATAGGCCACCACATACCTCCCCACCTCGCCCCCCGACACCACCACCCCCAGCGCCCAGCGGGAGAAGGGCCCCCACCCCCTCCGCAGAGCCCACAGAGAGAAGTCATCTATGAGGAAGGCCTTGACCTTAATGCCCACGTGCCCCCTCGGCACCACGACAGCCGGCTCCTCCACCCTCTTCACCTCGCCCCCCTCCAGTACCAGTCTCCACATCACCGCCCCAGAAGCCTACGCACCACCTCCTCCACGCGCGCCGCTACGTCGGGGTCGGGGGCCACCTCCTCAGGCCACGGCCTCCCCCCGTACTCCTCTGGGAGCTTCCTCGTTGCGTCTATCCCAAGCTTAGAGCCGTAGCCGGGAACCGGCGAGCCCGTGTCTAAGACGTCGACGTGCGCCCCCGGCACCACCACCACATCTCGCTGGGGGTCAACCCGCTGCGCTATGGCGAACACAACCTCGTTAAGGTCGTGGACGTTAACGTCGTGATCCACCACGACCACAACCTTGGTCAAAGACAGCATGTGGCCGAGTCCCCAAAGCGCAAACATGACCTTCTTCCCCTGGCCGGGATACCGCTTACGGATAGAGACGATGGCGACGCCTTGGAAAAGGCCGTACATGGGCAAGTTCAAATCCACCACCTCCGGCATGAGGAACTGGAGCACCGGGAGGAAGACCCTCTCAACCGCCTTGCCCATGTATGCGTCCTCAAGAGGCGGCCGGCCCACCACCGTGCCGTAGTAGATGGGGTCCTCCCTCCTAAGCAGAGCCTTGGCCTTAAAGACGGGATAGAGGCCCCCCCGGTCGTACACGCCGTAGTGATCCCCGAAGGGCCCCTCCCTCCTCAGATCTCCAACGTCTACACAGCCCTCCACCACGGCCTCGGCCCGCGCCGGGATGTGGAGGTCCGTGGCGACGCCCTTCGTCACCTCCAGCCCACCGCCCCTGAGCACCCCCACGAATAGGTATTCGTCGAGGGGGTAGGGCGTCGGCATCATGCCGCTGAGGAGAAAGGCGGGATCCCCCCCGATGACAATCGCCGCATCTACACAGCCTTGGGAAGAGCCGAAAAGGTCGGCCGCCCTTTTGTGGATCTGGGCGTGGACAACAGCCTCCCTCTCCCCCAGGATCTGAATCCGGTACACCCCCAGGTTATATACACCTCGGACATCCCTCGTGACCAAGACGCCGTATGTTATATAGCGGCCGGCGTCTTTAGGCCAGCTCTTGAAAGCCGGGATAGAGAGTAGGTTAGGCTCCTCTACCACCTCCTTCACCGGCCCCCCACGCACGACCCTAGGCGCGTAGCGCCCCAGCTCGAAAAGACCAACAGCAGCCCTAAACTTGTCTAGGAGAGAAAGGGGAGGCGGAGTGGCGAAGGGCTCCACAAGTCGATTGCCTACATCCTCAAGCCGCTCAACGCCGAGCGCCAGCTTAATTCTATCAAGAGACCCAAAGAGGTTCCCCACCACCCGCCATCCCGGGAACCCCCTAACCGACTCAAATAAGACGGCGGGCCCCCCGCCGTACATAACCCTCCTCAACACCTCGGGGATCTCAAGCTCGGGGGAGAGGGGGTCGGAAACCCTCCTCAGCCACCCTCTCTCCTCCAGAGCAGACAGAAACTCCCGCAAGTCAGAAAACACAATTGGGCAGAGACCGGGCTAAATAACTCTAACGCCGAAGAGACGCCCCAGCCACTCGCCCAACATATAGGTCAGGGCGGCGGTCCCCAGCAAAAGACCCACCGTCTGCAGAAACTCGTACTTGAAATCTCTCCCCGTGTATACAGACCCCTGAAAGGTCAACATGAAGCTCAGCAGAACCCCCACGGCGATAGAGGCGGCGAAGGCGAGGTAGACGTCGTGGGTAAGGAAGTAGGGAAGCGACATGAGAGACACAGCCGCAATGTAGCCCACGCCAGTGACCAAGGCCGCCACCGCGGGGGATTTTCCAACCTCGTGGCGCGTCTGGAGGTAGGAGGCAGACGCCATGGAGATGGCGGCCCCGATCCCCACGATGAGGCCGATGACCCCCGCCACAACGGTGCTGTTGGTGGTGCCAAGAGTCCCCGCGTGGGCCCCAGTGATCTCGATCACCGCGTCCGCCAGACCCAACACCAGAGACCCCATATACTTCACGATAGTCTCGTCGATCTGCCCCACAAGCGCCATCTCGTGCTCCTCCTCATCCTTAATAATGCGGCGGAGGGCCTCCAGATCCTCCCCCCGGAGCACCCCCAGGAGGGACTTGTACCGCGCCACCGCCTCCACCTCCCCACGCTCCAGAAGCTTAGCCACGAAGGTAACCCCAAAGATAAACCGCAGGAGAACCATAAACAAGGCGTAGAGCCGCGTCCGCCACACAGGCGGCCTCACGCCGGCGATACGGCTCCAGAACCTGAAGTGGTCCAGCTCAGCCGCCGCCAAAGCCTCCAGAACCCCCCTCCGCCTTGCGTTTCTCTCCACCCGCGCCAAGGCGCTGTATACTACATATTCTTTATACTCATCCAGCGCCGCCTCCCGCGCGATTCTGTACAAACTAGAATCTACTTCCATCAAGAAACAAGTTGGAATGTAATTTATAAACCTTGGCTCTTCTTCCAGTGGTAGAGATTCCTCGCGATAGAGAGGAGAGAGAGGCCCACCTCTCTTCTATCCTCCTGTAGCGAAAGCACTGCCTCCATAAACGGCGTATTTCCATCGACCCCCCGAGACCTAAGATACGCCCAGAGATCTCTAAAGAAATCAGTCATCTTAAGTGAGTTGAGATAGGCGTCAAGAGTATCTCTCAAAACGGCAATCCGCTTCCTTCCCTGGACCACAGTGAAAATAACACCATCTCGCTCTAATACATAGAGATGCCACTGCGCGGCCCCATAGGAGATGCCCAAAGCCTTAGCGATCTGGTAGACAGACGCGCTGCCCCGCTCCTTTAGAAACTCCACGATACGTCTCCTAATCTCAGAAGGCTCCACAAGAGACATAAAAGCCACCTATAAAACCTTAAACTGAAGAGAGAGGGGAGAAAAACTTTTAAACATCCATGTTCAAGAGAAGACGCGCCCTTATGATATGAAGCCGGGCAAAAGCCCGGCAGACTAATCCTCATGTTCCCCGGACGTCCCCCCCTGGAAACCCCAGGCCGGGGCGCCGGGGAGAAAACCCCCACGCCGCCGCCAAGGAGAAGCCCGGACAAACCCACCCCCCGGGCGGCCTTGCGGCCGTCCGAAACCGGTTGATCCTGCCGGACCCGACCGCTATCGGGGTAGGGCTAAGCCATGCGAGTCGCGCGCCCGGGGGCGCCCGGGAGCGGCGCACGGCTCAGTAACACGTGCCTAACCTACCCTCGGGAGGGGGATACCCCCGGGAAACTGGGGTCAATCCCCCATAGGGGAGGGGTGCTGGAAGGCCCCCTCCCCCAAAGGGATGGCGGCCGATCCGCCGCCATCCGCCCGAGGATGGGGGCACGGCCCATCAGGTAGTTGGCGGGTTAAAGGCCCGCCAAGCCGAAGACGGGTAGGGGCGGTGAGAGCCGTGAGCCCCGAGATCGGCACTGAGACAAGGGCCGAGGCCCTACGGGGCGCAGCAGGCGCGAATACTCCGCAATGCGGGCAACCGCGACGGGGCTACCCCGAGTGCCGGGCGAAGAGCCCGGCTTTTGCCCGGTCTAAAACGCCGGGCGAATAAGCGGGGGGCAAGTCTGGTGTCAGCCGCCGCGGTAATACCAGCTCCGCGAGTGGTCGGGGTGTTTATTGGGCTTAAAGCGCCCGTAGCCGGCCCGGCAAGTCGCTCCTGAAATCCCCGGGCTCAACCCGGGGGCGGGGGGCGATACTGCCGGGCTAGGGGGCGGGAGAGGCCGCCGGTACTCCGGGGGTAGGGGCGAAATCCGTTAATCCCCGGAGGACCACCAGTGGCGAAAGCGGGCGGCCAGAACGCGCCCGACGGTGAGGGGCGAAAGCCGGGGGAGCAAAGGGGATTAGATACCCCTGTAGTCCCGGCCGTAAACGATGCGGGCTAGCTGTCGGCCGGGCTTAGGGCCCGGCCGGTGGCGAAGGGAAACCGTTAAGCCCGCCGCCTGGGGAGTACGGCCGCAAGGCTGAAACTTAAAGGAATTGGCGGGGGGGCACCACAAGGGGTGAAGCTTGCGGCTTAATTGGAGTCAACGCCGGAAACCTCACCCGGGGCGACAGCAGGATGAAGGCCAGGCTAACGACCTTGCCGGACGAGCTGAGAGGAGGTGCATGGCCGTCGTCAGCTCGTGCCGTGAGGTGTCCGGTTAAGTCCGGCAACGAGCGAGACCCCCACCCCTAGTTGCTACCCCGTCCTACGGGGCGGGGGGCACACTAGGGGGACTGCCGGCGTAAGCCGGAGGAAGGAGGGGGCCACGGCAGGTCAGTATGCCCCGAAACCCCGGGGCTGCACGCGAGCTGCAATGGCGGGGACAGCGGGATCCGACCCCGAAAGGGGGAGGCAATCCCGTAAACCCCGCCCCAGTAGGGATCGAGGGCTGCAACTCGCCCTCGTGAACGTGGAATCCCTAGTAACCGCGTGTCACCAACGCGCGGTGAATACGTCCCTGCCCCTTGCACACACCGCCCGTCGCACCACCCGAGGGAGCCCCCTGCGAGGCCCCTCGCCGACGAGGTGGGGGGACGAGCAGGGGGCTCCCAAGGGGGGTGAAGTCGTAACAAGGTAGCCGTAGGGGAACCTGCGGCTGGATCACCTCCACCCGGGGGTGGGTAGTCCAAAGGGCTTCTCCTTGGCCCCGCAATCCGCCGCTCCGCACGGCAAAGCCGCCCGGTGGATGGCTCGGCTCGGGCGCCGAAGAAGGGCGTGGCAAGCTGCGATAAGCCCGGGGGAGCCGCAGGCAGGCTTAGAACCCGGGATCCCCGAATGGGGCTTCCTGCCGGGGCCGAATAGGCCCCGGCGCCCCGTAAGGGGCGGGAACGCGGGGAACGGAAACATCTTAGTACCCGCAGGAAGAGAAGCCAAAAGGGATCCCCTGAGTAGGGGCGACCGAAAGGGGGAGAGCCCAAACCAAATCCCCACGGGAAAACCGTGGGGAGATGTGGGGCTTGGGCCTGGGCAACCGCCGGCGGGCGGTAGCCGAAGTGGGCTGGAAAGCCCCGCCGTAGAGGGTGATAGCCCCGTAGGCGAAACCGCCCGTGGCGGAGTCCCAGGATCCCGGAGTACCACGGCTTAGTTTTGCCGTGGGAATGCGCCGGCCACTGGCCGGCAAGGCTAAACACGTCCCGAGTCCGATAGCGCACTAGTACCGTGAGGGAAAGCTGAAAAGAACCCCGGAAGGGGGGTGAAAAGAGCCTGAAACCGGGCGGCTACAGTGGGGCGGGCCCGAAAGGATGCCCCTCCCCGAAGGAAACCCCGGTAACGGGGGAGTACGAGGGGAGGGGTCCAGGGTCCGCCCTTACGTCTAGAAACACGGGCCGGGGAGTTCACGGCCGTGGCGAGCCTAAGGGGTTCAACCCCGGAGGCGTAGGGAAACCGACAGCCCGCAGCGGGGGAAACCCCGCGAGGGGCGGGGTCTGAAAGGGCCCGTAGTCACGGCCGTGAGACCAGAAACCGGGCGATCTAGCCCTGGGCAGGGTGAAGCGGGGCGAAAGCCCCGTGGAGGCCCGAAGGGGTTCTGACGTGCAAATCGTTCCCATGACCTGGGGCTAGGGGCAAAAGACCAATCAAGCCCGGTGATAGCTGGTTCCCCCCGAAGCTGGTCGCAGCCAGGCCTCCCCGGAGGCGGCCGGCGGGGTAGAGCACTGATCGGGGGTGCGGGAGCCGAAAGGCTCCGGCCCCCGGTCAAACTCCGAACCTGCCGGCGCCGTAGAAGGGGGGAGGCGGGGGCGGTGGGGTAAGCCTCCGCTCCGAGACGGGAACAACCGAGACCGGGGTTAAGGCCCCCAAGTGCGGGCTTAGTGTCAATCTCAAAGGGCGTCCCCCGCCCAAGACAGCGGGGCCGTGGGCCTAACAGCAGCCATCGGCTAAGCAACGCGTAACAGCGGACCCGCCGAGGCGGGGGGCCCCGAAGATGTACAGGGACTAAGCCCGCCGCCGAGACCCCGGGCCTCCGGCCGTTGGCCGGAGTGCGGTAGGGGGGCGCGGCCGTGGGGCAGAAGCCGGGCCGTGAGGTCCGGTGGACCCGCGGCCGACGAAGATCCCGGCGGTAGTAGCAGCGAAGAGGGGTGAGAAGCCCCTCCGCCGGAAAGGACCAGGGTTTCCTGGCAACTTCAATAGGCCAGGAGTTAGCCGGTCCTAAGGCGGGGCCTAATAGGCACCCGCCGAAAGGGAAACGGGTTAATATTCCCGTGCCGCGGGGGTAGGTTCTGCGGTAACGCAGGCCCCGTCCCCGACGCCTCGGGATAGGGCGGGCGGGACTGCCGTCCCGCTTAACCGTCGAAGGCCGGGGAGTGCCGTAATGGCGAGAACCGGCCGAAGGCGGGAATAGCCGGGGGTTTCCCCGGTCCGCCCGACTCCTGGGGCCCGTGAAAAGGGGACGGGGAACGAGCCCCCGCGCCCGTACCGAGAACCGACGCAGGTGCTCCTGGGTGAGAAGCCCAAGGCGGCTCGGGTGACCCCGGGCCAGGGAACTCGGCAAATTGGCCCCGTAACTTCGGGAGAAGGGGTGCCTGCGGCCTTAGGGTACACCCCTGGGGCCGCAGGTCGCAGTGACAAGGGGGACCTGACTGTTTAACAAAAACATAGGTCCCCGCGAGCCCGTAAGGGCGGTAAGGGAGCCAAGCTTAAAAATACGGGGGTGGCAATTGTATAGTGGATATATTCCAGTATGTCAAAGCTCTCAGCGCTTTTGATGGCTATGTTGATTACAGAGTCGGCAAAAACTACGAAATCGTAATCGCCGATATGTCTAAGGAATTCCTCGAGGAAATATGCAACGAACTAAGAAAATACGGCGTGAGTTGCGGAGTCTACGCTTCGCGAAGAGACAGAGCCTTTAGGCTTAGAATATACGGCAAGGAGTCTGTCGATAGAATCTTGAACTCCAGCCTTGCCCCCGAGGTACTATTAGCGGCTGCAATAGATGCCGAGGGGAATGTGAAGAAATACAGAAATCAGCCTTTTAGAACCAGAATTGTCGTAAAGAGTGACATGGCTAGACGAATTGAAGATGCGCTCACTGCACTATCGATAAGATACGTTAAGATCACTAGGAAAGGAGGTAGATACACTGAAATCGTCGTATCTGGTAAGGAAGAGAACCAAAAGCTGTATCGGGTAGTTAAAATACGCCACCCCCAAAAATTACAGGTGGTGTGCCATTATCTTGACCTCTAGGCCGAACAAGTTGGCTCCCTTCCGCCCCGGGAGAGGGTGTGTACGGGGGCTGAATCCTGGCCACTGGCGGTACGTGAACCCCGGGTACAACCGGGCGAAGCGCCGCTGAAGGCCGGGGGTAACTCTGACCCTCTTAAGGTAGCCAAATGCCTTGCCGGGTAAGTTCCGGCGTGCATGAATGGATCAACGAGGTCCCCACTGTCCCGGCCCGGGGCCCGGCGAACCCACCTCCAGGTGCACAGTCCTGGGACCCCCGACGGGGCGAGAAGTCCCTGTGGAGCTTCACAGCAGCCTGTCGTTGCGGGGGGGCGGAGGGTGCAGAGCGTAGGTGGGAGCGATGAAACGGGGTCTCCGGGCTCCGTGGATGCGGTCCTGGAACACCACCCACTCTCCGCCCCTCCGCTTACCCGCCGGAAGGCGGGGACAGCGGCAGGCGGGCTGTTCGGCTGGGGCGGCACACCCCTGAAAAGATATCGGGGGTGCCCAAAGCTCGGCTCAGGCGGGTCAGAAATCCGCCGTAGAGTGCAAGGGCAAAAGCCGGGCTGACTGGGCCCTTGAACACAAGGGGCCCAGGCGGGAAACCGTGGCCTAGAGAACGCTCGTGCCCCCACCAGTGGGGGCCGGGCATGACAGAAAAGTTACCCCAGGAATAACCGGCTCGTCGCGGGTGAGAGTCCCCATCGACCCCGCGGTTTGGTACCCAGACGTCGTCTCTTCCCATCCTGGCGGTGCAGCAGCCGCCAAGGGTGGGGCTAGGCGGGTGCAGGAGGGGGTTTTTTATACCCGTTTATTTTTCTCCATGGGCTGTGATTTGGAGTATCTAGCTGGCGTGGTTAAGGGTGATGGGACGCTGTACCACAACAAGAAGGCTAGGGAGTATGTGGTTGAGATCTATGATAGGGATGTGGAGTACGTGGCGATTCTGGTTGATATGTTGAAGAGTTGCGGTTTAAATCCCCATGTGAGGTCGTATGGGAACTATTACAGGGTTAGGGTGAACAGTAGGGAGTTTTACGAATCTGTCAGAGGCGCCATTGAGCGGCTTCTAGTATCTCCGACGGTGCCGTTTGTGCGTGGGTTGTTTGATAGCGACGGCACTCTCTACTTTGACAGGAGGAAGAGGCGTCTCTATCCCGTGGTGGAGTTGGGGAATTCGGATTGGAGAGTTGTAAACGCCGCTGCTGTGGTGCTTTCGTCGTTTGGCGTTAAGTTTAGCGTTAAGAGCTATGGGGGGAGGTTCTTCAAGTTGGTGGTTAGGGGGACGCCGTGTTGTTTGCCAGAGTTGTCAAGCCTCTCCACCCGGTGAAGTTCTCCCCTCTTTCTTCTCTAGCCCCCTCCAGCCCGCCCCCCAAGCCCGCCCATTAAAGGGGAACGTGAGATGGGTTCAGACCGTCGCGAGACAGGTCGGTCTCTACCTGTCGGGGGCGTTGGCCGCCTGAGGGGAAGGTGCCCTCAGTACGAGAGGAACGGGGCGCCGCGGCCTCTAGTGTACCGGTTGTCCGGCAGGGCACTGCCGGGCAGCCACGCCGTGGGGGATAACCGCTGAAAGCATCTAAGCGGGAAGCCCTCCCCGAGACGAGGCGGCCGTCGCCCTGGGGGGCAACCCCTGGGGCGCGAGGGCTCCCGTAGAAGACGGGGTTGATGGGGGGGCGGTGTAACCCCCGAGGGTTCTCCCGAGGGGGGAGCCGGCCCCTCCCAATCGCCCGAGCGTGCGGGGCGGCGGGCGAAAGGGCCTGGCGGCGGCGTGGGGGTTGCCTCTTCTGGCCTTCTTCTTGTCTGCTCCTTCTCGGGTACTGCGCCTTAACTCTAGAGCTTACCTCTTCTGACTTGTTGGGTTTTTGGCTTGTTGTTTGTCAGGTAATGTTTATTGCCGTTTTTTCTGTCTGGTATGCGGGTTTTATTGTTGGTGTTGGCTTTGTTGGGTGTGGTTGTGTTGGGTAATGTGGAGACTAATGGTCTTGTTCTTGTATCTAATGATACTGGTGACTACCGTGGTGTGTATTTCTTGAAGGTTTTTGATCTTCAGCGTTGGTGGGATTTGGGGTATTCGGAGGTTTTGGTGAGGGCTTCTGTGGGGGCTGAGTGGAGGTTTCAGCGGGTTAACGGGTCTGTTCTCGACTTTGCCTTGTTTTGGGAGGACTGTTCTTGGTGTGACTCTGGGGAGCCTCCTCCTGTGAAGAACGTGGGTACGCTGTATGAGGATGAGATTTTGAGGGTTACCTACGTGGGGGGTAGGTGGGTTGTGGAGGTTTTGTGGCACCAGGGGGGCTTTGGCCACAAGGTTTATGTAAATGGGTCTCTCTTCTTTACCCACTACGGGGGGTCGTCTGGGGGTGGGCCGGTGGGGGAGTTTCCGGGCGCCGTGTTGCGGCTTGACTTGAGATCTCTTGGCGACTCGAGGGCTGACTCCTATGCGGTTTTCTTTTCGCCGTATGCGCGTCTGTGTTCTGGCGTATTGGCGCGTCTGGGCTGGGCGGCGGCTGTGGGGCTTGAGGTGGGGGAGGTGAACGCGCTTTTGGAGGGGGTCTCGGTTAGGAGGATCGACCGGGGGGACGGCTTTGTCCGCTTCGTCTTGTCTAACGGGTCTGTGGTGTCTGTGCCGGTGTTTTTCGAGGTGCAGTCTAGCGGGACGGGGCTTTTTGTGGTGGGGAACCCCTCTTGTGTCAACGTGACGTATGTGGCTGTGTTGAGGTTTTCTAAAGGCGGCGTCAGGGGGGAGCTCCGCTTTAACCTCACGGTGCCTCCTCTAGACGCGGTTGTTTTTGCGCCGGCTGTGTTTCGTGGTGGGGAGGAGGTGTCTGAGGTCTCTCTCTTCCTCTACGCCCCGGCTGGCACATATACGCTGGGGAACTTTTCTGTTTCTTTTGACAGGCCGCGTTTCGTGGCTGGGAACCAGTCTGTTTTGTTGCGGCCGCTCCACGCGGTTTTCCTCCCGCCGGAGGTGAGGAGGCTGGTGGACGCGGTGTCTTGGTGCAACTCGGCTTTTTGGAGGGCCTTCGACGAGGTGGCCGACCCCTACGACTACTCTCTGCTGGGGGACGCGGCTCTCGCGGCCATGCCTGTGGGGAAAATCGCTGGCTTTTTTGGCAGGTGGATTGTGAGGGGTGGCAAGTGGCTTGACGACGTCGGCGGCTTGGCCTCCGCCGTTAAGTCCGTGGTATACGCCCTGTCTTCCAGCAAGTGGGCTAGGGCTGCGGGGGCTGTCTCTGGCTACGTCCTTCCTGACCTCTTCATTGCCGAGGACCTCCGGCGGCTTTTGGACCCGGCGGCGGCTGGAGAGGTGTTCTCGGCCTTTGGCGTCGACCTCTCCGAGGCCCCCGACGGCCTGGCCTTGGCGCAGTGGGGCGGGTGGAAGATAATATTCGCGGAGGTGGAGAACACGGCAGCCGCCGCCGTGGGCACGTATCGGGAGAAGTTGACTAATCTGGAGAGGGCCGGCATCCTCGCCGGTGGGTCTTTTACTCCGTATGGCGTGGCTCTTGCCGCGTTTAGAGTGGACGCCTTGCGCGGCGCTACTGCGGGCGGCAACGCCCTTGGCAGCGGGCCTGTGGATAACGAAGTCCTGGCCTACCCACAGGCGAAGAGCGGGCTTGTGGAGTGGGCCCGCCTTCTAGACAAGCGCCACGAGGTAGCCCCTCTGCTGGCTGTGTACGAGGGGGAGGGGCCTGAGTACAGAGTCAAAGCTGTGCTGTTTGAACGCCTTGTAGATTTAAATGACAGAGAGGTGAGCTCGGTATGGGAGAGATGTCTGGGAGGGAGGTGAACTTCTACGTGAGGCATATTGAAATTAGGTATGACGGGTATTTTGAAACTACGGCGGCTACCTGTGGAGGTCATATGTATTTTCCGCTTGCGTGCGGCATAGTGGGGGCTCTGGACGATAGGCGTTTTGTGGCTACCTGCTCGTGGCCTGTTGACCTCTACTTCACCGCCGTCCTCGTGGATAAAGAGACCTTTAGGGGGGTGGAGGTGTGGGACGGGGTGGGGAGGCCCCGCCCCCTGCCTGTGCCTGTGGAGAAGGGGTGGGATGGGCTGAGGAGGAAGACCTATTTCCGCGACTTTACAGAGGTTTTCCGTAGCTACAGACGGGGGGTGGGCCGCCTCTCTCTTGAGGTGGTTAGGGAGGCTGGGGGCTATTTGAAGGTGGGCGGGAGGCCTGCCTGGCATTATGTGCTGGGCGTGCTACCGGATGGGAGGTGGGTTTATCTCGACGAGGAGCTTAGGACCTACGTCGGCGAGTTTAAACCCGCGGTGGAGGACCCCCTCTCCACATACGGCGTTGTGGGGAGGGTGGAGCTGACGCCGGGGTGGTGGGAGATTGAGGATGTGCGGGCGCCTCTGGGGGCGTCGTATCTCATCGCCTGTAGCCGGGATCTCGAGGAGGCCTCCCGGAGGACTTATGAAAAATACGGCGTGGGGTACAACATATCCGACTGCGCCCCCGGGGTTATCTGGCCGATAAGGGTGAGGGATGAGGCCCTCTGGCGGGCGCTTCTGGACTGGCCGCTGGCCGACCCCACGCCGCATGTAATACGTCTTTGGAAGCGGGAGCTGGCGGAGAGCGACTACGCCAGCCTGTGGCCTATCTGCGCCGGCGATGTGGGCGGCACCTTCTATACGGAGACGTTTCGTAAAGTGAGACTGGGCCGTAGCTGAGGCGAATGCGCCGTCGGACTTCGACGCGGTGGGGGCTATGGCCTCTGGAGAGGTGCCTGGGGGCGCCCCGGCTTAGGAGTAGGCGGAGCTGTAAGGTGGGAGGCCGCGGCGAGGTCTGTACGGGCGGGAGCGGCGGCGCCTGTTAGATAGGGCGTCCGAGGCGGCGGAGGGCTACGGCGGCGCTGGCGGCCGCCGATGTGCAGGGGGCCTGTTGGGGTGGGATATGTACGTGAGGGTGGCGTCTGGCGAGGTTCCCGTGGAGGAGCTGGGGAGCTGGTGGGGGGCGCCGTGAGTAGCAGGGCTAGGCTTGTCCCCGGCGGCGTCTGGCCAGCTCCACCTGGGGGATGTTCCTGAGATGGAGGGGCTGGTGTCTGAGCTGAACTCAACCGCGTGGGGTTACGGCCCCTACGCCGGCTGTCTCATCGACGGAGCGCTTCGACACGTACTCCAAGGAGGTCTTCGCCAGCAGGCTGGTGGGGCTGGCCTCAGCCTTCGTCGACGTAAACGAGGTCCTGGGCAACCGGTGGTTCAAGGGCTGGCTTCAGCTCGCCGCCCACAGCGCCTTTGACTACAGGGTTCCCGCGCCTATCTTCAAAGCCGACCAGTATCCCCAGCTGAAGAGAGAGTTGGGAGGCGTCGAGCTTGTTGCCGTTGACACGAGACGTGCAGGTCTAAATGAAAGGGGCGAGTTCGTGTTGGCGCAGCTCAAGTCTCATGAGAAAAACAGGATAAAGTTCTCTGGCGTCTCTGAGGGTAGCGATGTAAAGTCTGTGGCCGTGGGCGGCTACGTGGTGAAGTTCGTAGAATTTTTGGGTAAGGACTATAGCTTGATAGGGGGGATGTGTCCATCTTTGGGGCCTATTCCGCGTTTGGGAGAGCCGTGGCCTATACCGCGCTGGTGAGAGACGCGATGGTCAATATGCGTGAGGGTGGCATGGGCGGTAGGCCTGCGAGGTTTTATAGGGTGTATCTAGAATTTTCTCAACTACTTTGACTACCCCCTCTGTTGCGAGGTTTTTTGCACCTCCGAAGGGCTTGCCTGACGATGTGTAGCAGTAGCTACACCGTAGGTTACACTGTGGCGTTGTGAGAAGCCACAGAGCTTTCGGTTTTGTATAATCTATGATCTCTCGTGGCTCTAATGGCTCAATTATGTTTTCCAATTCTGAAAGAGTTTTGTTTACTACGCCGACGTCTTCTCCTACAACTCTTGAGATTTCCTCAGGCGTAAATCCCATTTCGGCCAACTTTATAATTCTCGCCTCCTCTAGCCTTGTCTCAATCAGCGACTGAGAGTATGGATGGTATACAAATGAAATACCCTCCCTAAGTATGTCTGGCATTACCAACCTCTGTATGTAGAAAGAAGGCACGTGAACCGTATATCTGAAGGAGGAAAAAAGTTTGGAGTTCATCTTAGAACATACATACCTTATGTTCTACCACCCCCACAAAGAAGTCCGCAACAGACCATCAGTTTTATTACATCGACTCTATACGTAGTGTTTACTACCCGCATGTAGTGAAAAAAAGAGTTTATAAGCTTTTCCCTTGTTTCTTCTCGGTTTCGTATTGTGTCACTAGTTTAGCTTAGGGGCTTGTCTCTTCTTATGAGCCCTGCCCTGAGTAGGTGGTCGGCGAGTGCTACCGCCGTGATGGCCTCTAGCGCTACGAGGGCTTTGGGGACTATGGACACGTCGTATCTCCCCTTGAACTCTATCGTCGTCGGCTCCATCTTGGCTAGATCTACCGTCTGCTGCGGCTTTCTGACGGAGGGGGTGGGCTTGAACCAGACTCTGAAGTATATGGGGGTTCCCACAGTTATTCCGCCGAGGACGCCGCCGATTTTGTTTGTGGCGAGGGTTGGTCTGCCGTTGGCGACTGTTATCGGGTCGTTGGCCTCGCTTCCCCACATCTTTGCCAGTGCTCTGCCCATACCCCAGTCGAGCGCTATGGCGCCTGGTATGGAGAAGGCGGCGGCGGCTATGTCGGCTTTTATCTTGCCGAAGTGGGGCTCCCCCAGGCCGGGCGGCACCCCCACGGCCCAGACCTCCACCCCGCCACCTATGCTGTCTCCTCTTGCCGCCGCCTCTTGGATTTTTTCCAACATCTTGTCTAGGGCTTGTTGGTCTACCACGGGGAGGGGCCTTTCCCAGCTTTTTTTGACGTCTTCGTAGGTGTAGCTGGCGTTTATCTCGACGCCGCCTAGCTCGACTATGTGGCCGGCTACCTCGGCGCCGGCTAGGGCGAGTATCTTCTTGGCCACTGCCCCCGCCGCCACCACCGCCGCAGTTGTTCTACCGGAGGCTCTGCCTCCTCCCCTGTGGTCGTAGTGTCTGCCGTATTTGAGGTAGTAGGCGAAGTCGGCGTGGCCTGGCCTAGGCTTCATCCAGAGCTCCTCGTAGTAGCTGGAGATGACGCGTCTGTTCCATATCACGACGGCTATGGGGGTGCCCTGGGTGTAGCCCTCCTTCACGCCGGATAGTATCTCCACCTCCTCCGGTTCGCACCTCGGGTTGAGGACTGGTATGTGACAGAACATCCTCCTCTCTAGCTCCCTCTTGATGTCTTCCTCCGTCAGCTCCAGCCCAGCCGGCACGCCGTCTATCACCACGCCTATGGCCTTGCCGTGGGATTCGCCGAAGGTGGTTATCCGGAACTCTCTTCCAAAGGTGTTCATATTCCTAGGAACTCGAGGACGGCCCTCTTCATAACTGTTCTGTCCGGCTCTACTCCGAGCCAGATCTTCTCGGCTTGAGCCCCCTGCTCCACCAACAGATCTACCCCGTCTATCACCTTTATCCCGAGCCTCTGGGCCTCCTCCACCATCTTTGTCCTGGGGGTTGGTATGTAGGCGAAGTCCACGTAGAGAGAAGCGCCGCTGAGGTCTGCCACCACGGCGTCGTAGACGGGAGTCGCGTTTATGACCACGTCCGCCTTGACGGGGCTCCTCACGGCTTTTACCTCCCTCTTGAACTTCTCGGCGAACTCCCTGGCGAGGGCTTCGGCCCTCTCGTAAGTCCTGTTGGTGATGTAGACGGCCCTAGCCTCGGCCTTTATCGCGGCGAAGAGGGCGGCTCTCGCGGCGCCTCCAGCGCCCACTATCAACACGTCTGCTCCCTTCATGTGAGAGCCTGCCAGCTGGTAGAGGGCCGAGGCGTCTGTATTGTAGCCGACTAGGAGGTCCCTCTCTACCAACACCGTGTTCACAGCGCCTATGGCTCTGGCGTCTGCCGCAACGCTGTCGAGATACTTCACCACCTCCTCCTTGTGGGGGATAGTGACGTTGAAACCTCTTAGGTTTAGCCTGGCGAGTTGCAGAAAGCAGGGTAGCTCCTCTCTAGGCACGTCGAGGGCTATATACACTGCGTTGATCCCTAGGGTTTTGAAAGAGGCGTTGTGCATGGCGGGGCTCGCCGACTTCCCCCTCACGTGTGTGCCTATTACTGCAAAGTACATACTAGGGGAGGAAAAAGGGGTTATTTAGTCTGTGTCTGCTTTTCGCCGTCCTACTGATATTTGCCGAGGACGGCGGGCGGAGTGCAAAGTCACGCCGCCGAGCCCGTCGGCGAAGAGATACAACACACCTGACTTTCAGCGGTGTCGAAAGGCAGGTGAAGTGAGAGACGGAGAGAAAAGAAATGGGGTCGTTCCACAACGTCGGGGCTGATGACACGAGGACGTGGTTTGCCTGGCTGAAACTCTCGGCCTGCCCCCGTGTGTCTTTTATAGCCATCAGAGATTTCAGCCACTCCACATACAAGGCCATGTACGCATACAAAAACGCTAAAGATAGAAATCCCCTGGCAGTTGGTAGAAGAGAGACCGGACGTCCTAAACCTCGCCGTGAGGATGCACTTGGCGGCGGAGGAGTATATCAAAAGACTGTTGAAAGAGGTCACGGGGCAAGAGGAGCCCAGACTTGCGCCGGAGGAGTTGGACAGACTCTTCACGCCAGACAAGCGGGAGTTAGCGCACCGGATAATCGAAGAGGTGTTTTCCAAGTACAATCTCAAGAAGTACTTTGTAAAACAAGCAAAGGTGTTTTGGCGTGATGTAGTATTTCACAAGGCGGTTCCTCTTGATGCCCAACTGAGAGTTAAGAATGAGAGAGACAAAGGCAAAGCCATCTTCATCGACCTAAGGAGCGGCGTCCTCAAAGTGCGGAGATTGCAAAATACGTTCACCGTCTGCCTAAAGAGGCAGACTGTCGAGTGGATAAGAAAGAGAATTAAAGAAGGGGCCAAACTCAAGTTAGCATTTCTCAGCATAGAGAAGCGGAGGGGAAAGGAGCCGACCTACGGTAGACTTTACATTGCTCTTGTCTTTGCCCGCGAGGTGGCGCCGGTAAAGCCCAAGGCCATTGTCGCCGTTGACGTGAATCGTCTCGACCACGGCATCATGGTGGGGCTCATCGTGGACGGAAAACTGAGACAGACGCTGAGACTACCCGACGAGGGTGTGATAAGGGAGTTGGAGAGGCTCCACGAGGAGATAAGCCGCCTTGACGAACGAGCCGCGAGGGAGGCGGACCCCGCCAGAAGGAGACGGCTTGAGGAGAGGGCGCGCCACCTTCATCGAAGCAGTTTAGGAAGATAAGAGGCGTCGTTAAGGACGTTGTAAGCATAATTAAGTTGGCCAGAGAGAACAACGCCGCTGTCGTGGTAGACACAATAGAAGACGAAAGCTATCGGGAGTTGAAAGAGGGGATCAGTAGCGGCGTGAAAAAGCATTATCTCGACGGGTTGGGCCAACTGAGGAGACGTTTGCAAGCGCTCGCGCAATGGTATGGTTTGTCGTATCTAGAGGAGAGGTTATACAGCACGATTTGTCCCAGATGTGGTGCGAAGATGAAAGAGCTGAATAACAGACGGATACAATGCCCCATTTGCGGCTTCAACGACAACCGAGACAACGTACCGCTGATATGGGCCAAAAAGAGGTACTGGGAGATCCTCCAGAAACAACCCGCTTTTTCGCCCATCACACTTTTAAGTTCGTAACTATTTCGTACTCATGAGCCACATCCCCAGTCTGGGGCCCGGCGACCAGGGGGCACAGCCAGCCCCCAATGACCCGGGCCCCCTCGCCCGCGGCCACCCAAAAGGCGTCGCGGGCCCCAGCCCCCGGAGAGGGCCGGGCGCCGCGAAGGGGGCTACATACTACGTCAATTAAGTATTTAAATAAATGTTATCTTCTCTCTATGCGTCCCCCATTTAACAGTCGGGGTTATTGGCGCTGGTAAATTAGGTAGTCAAATTGCACTCCGCCTACGTGGCAATGGGGTTAGAGTCCTCGCGTCTGTAAAAACAGAGAGGTCTAGGCAGAGACTTCAAGCGCTTGGTCTAGAGGTGTATACAGATAATAAGTCTGTGGTAGAGAGTAGCGATTTACTTATTCTTGCCGTAAAGCCTGCCAATCTGCCAGAGTTAGATTTCTACGCCGATAAGCCTCTTGTCTCTTTTGTAGCAGGCGCTACGGTAGACGTTTTAAGAAAGCTCTCGTCTAGGCCCTACAGAGCTATGACTAACGTTGGTCTTACGGCTATCGCTGTGGCAGGCCCCTACGACGAGGAGGTAAATGCCGTGTTGTCACATATAGCGCCCACCTTCTGGGTCGAGGAGCGTCTCATAGACCCCCTCACTGTGTTGTTGGGCTCGGGGCCGGCTATCGTGGCCGAGCTCGCGCTTGCCCTCGTGAGAGCAGGCGTAAACATCGGCATCCCCTGGGATCTCTCCAGGGAGGTCGTCTTATCTCTCATGGCCTCTCTTCCCCACCTCGACGAGAGGTTTACCTTGGAGAAGCTGGCGCAGTATGTGGCCACTCCCGGCGGCACGACGATAAAGGCGCTGGTCGAGCTCTACCCCGCTGAGGCCCAGCTGGGCAGAGCTGTGGAGGAGGCCTATAGGAGGATCCTAGAGATGAGACGGTAGGCTCTCGATAACCTCTCTCGTAGTTTTTGTGAGATCCATCTCCAGTGCCTTTTCTATGGGCACGAAGGCGGCGTCTTCTGCGTCGTCTGAGGCCTTCGGTTGCGCGTTGCCAGCTACCTCCACTAGATATACTAAGATGACGAAGTGATATTTAACACGTCCCCCCTCCCATTCGATATATTCCACAGGCCTTAGGAAACTCCTCACTGTGCCGTCTAGACCTGTCTCCTCCTTTAGCTCTCGGAGGACGGCGTCTTCAAGTCTCTCGCCCAGCTCCACGTGCCCCCCTGGCAGACTCCACTTGCCGGCGCTGGGTGGATACCTCCTCTTTATTAACAACACTTTTCTATCTCTTACGACAAGTGCCGCTACTGCGATAGTTGGCTTCTCCATGGTGTATTGTTTTAGATGTGTTTAAAAATGCGTGGAAGGTTTATAAGGGTTTTTCTACTTCTAGGCTATGTTTGACAAGCTTAAGCCTATGACTGTCGGCCAGGAGAGGGCTGTCAACGTGTTAAAAGACCCAGAGAATGAGCTTGTTGGTTTGTTTGGGCCTACTGGGACTGGAAAATCTCTGCTTAGTATTGCCTATGGTATTTGGGCTGTGGAAAACGGCAAGGCGAAGAGGTTTATAATTGCGAGGCCTATTGTAGATGTCGCCACAGGCGAGGTGTTGACGCCAGAGAGGTTGGGAGAGATGTACTATAAGATAGCCGCGGTGTATCTAGGGGATATCTTAGGCCCCTACGCCGATAGGGAGTATATAGAAAAACTTTTGAAAGAGGAGAAGATTATAGTGACAGACGTCTCCTATTTAAGAGGCAGGACGTTTGACGACAGTGTAATATTTTTAGACGATGCGCAAAACGTCCGGCCCGAGAGCGCCGCGGAAATACTCATAAGACTTGGGAGGGGGGGTAGGCTAATTGTGGCGGGAGACCCAATATTTCAAAAACCAGTTGATGTGGAAAAAGACGGCGCCACTCTTTTAAGAGAGGCGCTTCTTGGGGAGGAGAAGGCGGAGGTTGTTGACCTAGGTATTAAAGATATCGTAAGGCCGGGGGCTAGAAGGGGTATTAGATTGGCTCTTGAGCTTAGGATGAGAAAGAGACAGCTTTCTGAGACTGAGAAATATATCTACGAGACGGCTAGGATTTTTGCCCCAGACGCAGATATTATTACAGCAGTTGAGTTTAGGACAGACAAAGACTCTCTGGGTATAAAGAGCGAGAATGTTCCAGACGCCTTAATAATAGTTAAAGAGGGGCAGTTGGGGAGAGTCGTGGGGAGGGGCGGCGAAAGGATTAAAACTATTGAGGGAGAGACGGGGGTTCGTCTCAGGGTGTTAGAGATGTCGCTCGACTTTAAACAGTGGGTAAGAGCTGTCCACCCCGTCGGTTGGATTTCGAAACATATAGTAGATGCCGACTTCGCAGGGCCTGAGCTCATGGTGCAAGTTAGAAAAAGCGAATTTGGGGCCTTTATAGGACAGAGGGGGGCCTACGTCAGACTCATAGATAGAGTTTTTAGACGGTTGTTAGGCATCGGCGTGAGAGCGGTAGAGGCAGAGGAATAAATATAAAGATCTAAAAAATATATCTTAATGAAGGCGTATATTCTCAATAGATTTAAGGAGCCTCTAGTTCTTTCTGATATAGAGAAACCCAGGGCGGCGCCTGGCAGAGTAGTTGTTAAAGTGGCGGCAGCTGGCGTGTGTTTTAGAGATTACCTAGCTTGGCAAGGCTTTCAACGAGTTAAACTGCCGACGGTGCCGGGGCATGAGTTCGCCGGCGTTGTTGAAGAAGTGGGGGAGGGGGTTGTAGAGTTTAAACCAGGCGACGCAGTGGCAGGTATGATGTTTGAATACTGTGGTGAATGTGAATACTGCAGGTCGGGTAGAGAGTATTTATGTAAAAATAGGAAGATATATGGCGAAGATCTGCCAGGGGCCTTCGCCGAGTATATATCAGTCGATCGTAAATCTCTTGTGAAAATTCCGCCAGGAGTCTCCTTTGAGGCTGCCTCTTTTGCCGCATGTGTTCTTTCGACTATTGTGAGGGGAGTTAAGAAAATTGGCGTGGCGCCCGGCATGCGCATATTAGTGACTGGAGCGGGCGGCGGCGTGGGGATACATGCAGTTCAAATAGCCAAGGCCTACGGGGCGAAGGTCATAGCTGTGACGAGCCACGGCAAGGCAGAAGCGGTGGGCAAATACGCCGATTATGTAATCACAGAGAAGGCCTTCTCAGAGGAGGTCAAGAAACTTGGCGGCGCAGATGGCGCCATAGAGGCTGTCGGAGGGCCCACCCTGGAGCAGACTGTGAGGTCCCTCAACTGGGGTGCCCGCATAGCTTTGATAGGAAACGTCGACCCGCAACCGACGCCTCTCCTACTGGGCCTTCTAATACTAAAGGAGGTGGAGATACTGCCAGTAATTCAGGGGAGTAGAAAAGACTTAGAAGAGGCGTTAAAACTTCTTGCCTCCGGCTCTGTAAAGCCAATATATAGCGTACATAGCTTTTCGGATCTGCCCAAGCTTCTGGCAGAGACGCCAAATGCATCACATATAGGCAGGAGAGTTGTTAAGATCGGCATTTAGCGTTTTTACGTCTCAGCCATGTATAGATAATAACACCGGCAAGCAGAACTATAGTTACAGCGGTGTCTAACCCCATACATGAAACTAAGTTTATTTATTTATCTTTGGTTGTGGCGTGGTTTAAGACGTCTGGACGTTCTTCGACCAACTACCAGGGAATTTCCACCTTCAGCGTTCTATAGACTTGGCCCATGGGCGCATACGGCGCGGGAGAGAAAAATTAGCTAAGAGACGCTTCTTTCTACTCTCACACACCTGCCTCACGGCGGCGCCGTAAGACAGGTGTGGCGTTGGTCAGCGTAGGGAGCGGGGGAAGTGGGGATCGCAGACGTCGGGGCGGGGTCTACCAGGTGGGGATGTGGGTTAAAAACGGGTTTGTTCTACGGCGGTTCTCACGGTGTCGCCGCTAACGCCACGATGGGTATTGTCAATTGAACAAGACTTGGGGTGGCAACGGCGGCGTATGACGCCGGCGAGGTCGGCAAGTTGCTAGCGACGGCTCGACTGCGAAGGTCATGGCCAGGCCTCCCAACGCCACCTTGCGGCGACACCGCTCAGCGCCACCGCTGCCGTGGCCAACACGGCGGGCGTCACGTATATAGCCATCTCTAGTTGCGCCGCCCGCGAGATCATAAAGCTGGCCAGAGAACGTCAAGCCGCCGTCGTAATTGACACGATGGGGACGACACGTACCGAGAGTTGTAGGAGGGGAACGCTACAGCACAGTGTGTCCCCGTTGTGGAGCAAAGATGAGAGAAGCGGGGGTGGGCGGGTGCAGTGCCTCGCCTGCGGCTTCTCAGACAACAGAGACAACATACCCATACACCGGGCCGAGAGGAGGTACTGGGGGCTACTCCAGAAACAACCCGTTTTTTCGGCAATCACACTTCTAACTCGAGTTTCTTCACTTATGAACCAACCGGCCCCGGCAACCGGCCGTTACGCCGAGCCCGTACACACGGGCACGGCCGGTCCCCCACGCCCCCGCAGCCCCAAAGGCGTCAGCGGAGGCGGGCCCGTAGCCCCCGGAGAGGGTCGGTATCGCGAAGGGGGGCGCATTAAAAAGCTAAGCCAACTCTTTCAATAGCTCCTTTACCGCTTTTCTAACGCTCTCTGCGCTGGAGAGTCTCGGTCTCCACCCGGCGAGTTTTGATATTTTCTCTATAGAGAGAAACGAGTTCATACAGTCAGAAGGCTCTCTACCCACTTTTATAACTGGCGCCACGCCCATTGTCTCAGTAACTATCTTAGCAACATCCAACATAGTTAAAGAGTCTACATTCCCCACGTTTAGCGCTAGGTACGGCTCTCCCGTCTCTTCGAATTTTCTCCATGCTCTTAGCGTTGCCTCCACAGCCTCTTCGACGTGTAGGTAGCTTTTCCTCTGTGTGCCGTCTCCCAGAACCTCCAGCTCCTCTGGCCTCTTCCTCAGTTTCATGACGAAGTCGTAAAGCGCCCCGTGTCTCATCCTCGGCCCCACCACGTTGGCGTACCTCAGCGCCAGGCACCTAACGCCGTAAAGCCTGGCATACGTGGCACACATCACCTCGCCAGCCGCCTTAGCCGCGCCGTAGACCGAAACCGGCTCCAGCGGGTAATCCTCCGGAGTCGGCAGAACCCTAGCATCGCCGTAGACAGTCGAAGACGAGGCAAACACGACCGTCCTAACGCCAGAGAGACGAGCCCACTCCAACACGTTAAAAGTCGCCACTACATTCTCCTCAAAATGGACACGAGGCTCCGCCCTAACCTCTGGATTACCCGCAAAGTGGAAAACGATGTCTGCAGAAACGCCAACGGCCCAATCTGGGTCTTTGAGGTCTGCTATGTGGAGTCGCGCCTGTGGATTTACATTCTCTCTCCTGCCGGAGGAGAGGTTGTCCACTACGACGACCTCATAGCCCTCTTCCACCAGCCGATCCACCAGGTGGCTACCGATAAAGCCAGCTCCGCCTGTGACTAATACTTTCACATCTGTAGGCGATATGTAGTTTTTATCCTTTGAAGTAGAGGATTGATGAGGGCCAGGACTTGGCTACGGGCGTGAGGTCGTCTACGCATCCGCCCACTATCTTCGCCGCGGCTAGGGCCATGAGGCCTATTCTGTGGTCTCCGTGTGTCTGGAAGGCGACTTCCCGCTTGGTGGGAGGCCCCCTTATGTATATAGCGCCTTTGTCGTAGCGCACTTCTACGCCGAGGCGTCTCAGTACGTCGAGGACTGTGGCAACTCTGTCGCTTTCTTTATACCGGAGGTGGTCCACCCCCCTGATGGCGCTCTCCTCTTCAACCATGGCGGCTGCCAGAGCCACCGGCATGACGAGGTCTGGGTTTCTTCCGAGGTCTACGTCTACGCCTCTTGTGAAGACGCCGCCGACTCTCACGATGCCGTTGTCTATGGTTATATCAGCGCCCATTTGCCTAAACACGTCGATTGCCCACTTGTCTACTTCGGCGAGCGTCCCCAGAAGCTCGATGTGACCTCCCGTGGCGATGCCGGCCACCACGAGAAAAGCTGCTAGGCTGAAGTCGCTGGGGACGTCGACAGCCCTGGGGCTCCTCAGCGGGCCCTCCACCTCTATTGTCTCCCCCAGCTCCACGCGGGCGCCGAACTTCTTCAAGACCTCGGCGGTGGCTTCCACGAAGCTCCAAGACTTCCTCTCGCCTACAGGCCGCACGATGCCTCTCCCCACGTGAGCGGCGAGGTACATAAGTCCCGAGATGTACTGCGAGGATATGTCTGCGCGGATTTCGATGTCAAACTCCTCCAAGCGCCTCCCCTCTACGACGATGGCGCCTGCCGTTTTCTCCACCGCGGTCAACCGCCTTAGAGCTTCCACGAGCTCGTCTATCGGCCGCCCCTTTAAGGTGCCTCCGTAGTATACAGCGGTTATCCCGGGCACGCCTGCGTATACTGCCACCGCCGTACGTAGCGTGAAGCCGCTCTCCATGACGTTAAAAGACCTGTAGAAGTCCGGCTCTCTCCTGGAGGCCTTGACCACGCCGCCTTCGCAGTATAGCCTAGCCAAGGGTTGGACGGCTCTAAACATGGCGGTGAAGTCGTCGCTCCACTCCACCCCCCTGATGACCGTTTCGCCATCGGCCAGGGCAGAGGCGAGGAGGAGTCTCTGGGAGTAGGGCTTGGAGGGCGGAGCGGCGAATTTCCCCTCCAGCCTACCCGCCTTGACGCAGAACATATCTAACAGCCTTCTCCACCTCTTCCACCGCTATCTTCTCCAGAATCCACCTCCCCGGCCTAACGACCAGGGGGATGTAGATGTGGCCGCCGCGCCTCTTCTTGTCGAATTTGACGAGGGCTGCCGCCTCTGCCAGCTGTTGCTCAGTCGCCTTCACGCTTGTGGGCAAGCCGAGGGAGCTGAGGACCTCGGCCGCCTCGGCCACGTGGCTCTCCCGGAGGTAGCCCAGCTCGCTGGAGAGGCGGAGCTCTGCAACTATCCCAACGGCCACTGCCTCCCCATGTAGAAGCCCTAGCACTCTCTCTATGGCGTGGCCCACCGTGTGGCCCACGTTTAATACCTGCCTAATGCCCCTCTCCTCGAATTCGTCAACCTCCACAACTCCGGCTTTGAGCTGGAGGGAGCGGTACACCGCGTACTCCAGAGCCCCCCAGTCTCTGGCCAAGAGGGCCTTGGCGTTCTCTCTCACCCAGCTGTAGAAATCCCCGTCTAGTGCCAAGCCGTACTTCACTACCTCTGCAAATGCCGACCGGTAGACCCTCTCAGGCAGAGACTCAAGCCAGGAGAGGTCGCAGAGTATAGCCGCTGGCTGGTAGAACACGCCGACTAGGTTCTTGACGGGGCCCCAGTCGACGGCGCCTTTGCCCCCCAGCGCCGCGTCTACCATAGCCAGGAGGGTGGTCGGTATGTGGACGAGGCGGATACCCCTCATGTAGGTCCCCGCGGCGAAGGTTGCCAGATCCAGTAGAGCCCCCCCGCCGACGGCCACAAGCGTGGTGGATCTATCTGCCCCCACCTCCTTTAAAAAGCTGTAGACCTTGGTCAAAACCTCAAGGCTTTTGACCTCCTCGCCACCCCTCAGCACGAGGGTGGGAGCGCCGGGTATGGGGAGCCTAAGCCCTTCCTCCGCCAGAACTACAGGCCGCTCTATGTATTCGCCGTATGGCAGACCTCTCCCCACTACCACCTCAGTGACCCCCCTGCTGTGTCTGTAGAAAAACCTCCTCATCTCAGCCGCACGAGCTCCTCGGCTCTTGCTGCGATGTTTTCGGGAGTGAGGCCGTAGTATTGATACAGCTCCTGGGGGCTCTTCGCAGTTCTTCCATACGACTTAAGGCCCATAATTGCCATCTTCGTGGGCCTGGTTTGGGAGAGGTGTTCAGCGACGGCTGAGCCGAAGCCGCCGTGTACCATGTGCTCCTCTACCGTCAACACAGCGCCGGTGGCCGCCGCGTATTTCTCAACGGCGGCGTAGTCGAGGGGCTTCACGGTGGGGAAGTGTACCACTGCCGCAGAGATGCCTCTGTCTCTCAACAGCTGAGCTGCCTCTATTGCAAAGGGCAGAGTAACGCCAGTAGTAAATATGGCGACGTCTTTACCCTCTACAGCCACGTAGGCTCTTCCCACCTCGAACTTGTCGTACATATCACAAGTGGTGGGTATGTGGAAGTCTCTCCCAACTCTGATGTATACGGGGCCCTTTACGGTGGCTGAGGCGGTGACCGCCCTATAGACTTCGCAAGAGTCCGCTGGGACCAACACTGTGAAGTTGGGTAAGACTCTGAAGATTGCGATGTCTTCCAGCGCTTGGTGAGAGGGGCCGTCGTAGGCGTCAGCAAATCCGGCGTGGGTGCCCACGAGTCTCACAGGCAAGGCTAACCTATCTACAGAGTTGCGGGCTTGCTCCCAAGCTCTTGTCATAAAGGCGGCGAAGGTGAGGGCATATGGCATAAAACCCGCCAGAGCAAGGCCTGCTGCAATCCCAACTAGAGACTGCTCGGCTATGCCCACGTTGAAAAACCGCTCTGGGTGTCTCTCTGCAAAGAACCTAGCCCGCGTGGTCTCTCCTGTATCTGCCACAAGAACTACTACGTCTTTTCTCAGATCTCCAAGATCTGCCAACGCGCGGCCCAGCGCCTCTCTCGGCGTCAGCCCCTCGAGGTCTAGCATATATTCCCCGCGTATTTGAGGGCGTCGTCTCTTGAAAGTCTCTGTTTTGCGGTGTCCTCTATCGGAGGCACCCCCCTCCCTCTTATAGTCTTTGCAATTATAACAGGCGGCCTAGTGCTTTTTTCAGCTTTTTCAAGCGCCTCCACTATTTGACCTATGTCATGTCCATTTATTTCAAAAACTTCAAAGCCGAGAGACCTAAACCTAGCTGCTAGATCTCCCTTGCGTAACACCTCTTCACAGTGTCCATCAAGCTGGACGCCGTTTAAATCAACGATTGTCACCAGGTTGTTTAAGCCGTAGTGTGCCGCCACGGCGAAAGACTCCCAGCTCTGCCCCTCGTCTAATTCTCCATCTCCTGTGACTAGATATACCCGCCCGGGCTCTCCCCTCAGCCTAAGGCCTAGGGCAAGGCCCACCGCCATGCTTATGCCTTGGCCAAGAGAGCCTGAGTTTGGAACATCTACGAAGGGGGTGTCTACCTCTGGGTGGTTTTGGAGACGGCTGCCGAGGCTACCGGTCTCTCTAAGTTCGTCAATGCTGAGATATCCCATTGCGGCAGCAAGGGCGTATATTGCATGTACGGCATGACCTTTTGACAACACAAAGTAATTTCTATTGTGTGCGCCGTTGGCGACGTTGAATTTTACTCTTCCAGTGCCGTAGAGAGCTGTAGCTATTTCGATGACTGAAAGCGAAGAGCCTAGATGCATGCCTGGGTCGTAGCCCGCCATAAGTACGAGATATTTCCTGGCTTTACACGCTAACTGAGCTAGTTCTGAAACCCCTCTTTCCACCCCGATAGTAAATACCCCTGTGACATAACACAGAGAAAAAATGCCCTATTTAAACCTTTACAACCAAAAGTCTTGCCCTTAGGGATGGTCGGCAACCTATAATCTTCCATAGCAGAACTGTGAAGAAAGATAATAGAAATGTATTTCATATGGTTGAGCGGGTCAGTTCAAAGACAGCTCTGGCGGGGATACCCTGTCGTCCATCAACCCTGGCAAGGGCTATGGCGTGGGGACTCTGTTCTGTGGAACGCTGGAGGGAGCTGTGTGTCGTTGTCCTCTATAACCCCACGATGGGGACTGGCTGTCGATAAAGGCACGGGCGGGGAGAAAGCCCCTAGACGTAATCGTCAAATACCAGCAACGGTCGCCTAGAGACAAACGGCAGAGACGGCGGATTATTTTATATAATATAGCTTTTGCAGTTGCTATATGGAACGTCTGTTGAGAAATGTAGAAGAGGTTGTGACAAAAGAGGAGTTTCTCAGCCTAAGAGGCGGTTTGGCATATCTCGGGTTTGAGCCTCTGTGGCCTATACACGTGGGGTGGCTCGTCTGGGCTTACAAACTCGCGGAACTGAGAGAGGCTGGGTTTGACGTCGTAGTGCTAGTTGCTACATGGCATGCCTGGATAAACGACAAGGGGGCGCTGGAGGAGCTCCGTAGCCATGGCGAAAAAGTGAAGGCGGTGTTAGACAAGATCGGCAAGTTCAAGTATGTATACGGAGACGAGATTGCGAGGGACCCCCGTTACTGGGAGCTGGTGGTGAAGACCGCCAAAGAGACCTCGCTGGCTCGGGTGAGGAGGGCCGCCCCGGTCATGGGGAGACGTATGGAGGAGGTGGAGCTTGACTTCTCGAAGCTCCTCTACCCAATAATGCAAGTGGCCGACATATTCTACTTGGGCGTAGACGTGGCCGTGGGGGGTATGGACCAGAGGCGGGCCCACATGCTAGCGCGCGACGTCGCCGAGAAACTCGGCTTTAAAAAGCCCGTTGCTATACACACGCCGATTATAACCTCGCTCTCCGGCACCGGCAGGATGGAGGGCACCCACAGAGAGCTAGACGAGGTGTACGCCATGTACAAGATGAGCAAGTCGAAGCCTCAGAGTGCCATATTTATTACAGACTCCGAAGAAGAGGTGCGGAGGAAGATCTGGGCAGCCTACTGCCCTCCCAGAGAGACTAAGTTCAACCCCGTGTTTGAAATAGCCACATATCTTCTCATACCTTACGGCGGTCCGCTGGAGGTGGGCGGACGGCGTTATGAAGACGCTGGCGCGTTAGAAAGAGACTATAAAGAGGGAGTTGTAACTCCACAAGCATTAAAAGAGGCAGTGGCAACTGCTCTAGCGGCTATGCTCACAAAATTGAGATAAGCTTATATCTTGGATCTATAGACTTGCCATGTTGTATATAGTCGAGGGGCCTCAACAAGGGAAATCTCTAAAGGAAGAGATAGAGGCTAGGGGAGTTCCTGCATGGTATGTAGAGCTTTGGGGGAACTATATAGTAGTTACGCCGCCAAATGTCCGACTTCAAGGGTTGAACACGCCAGTTAAAGCCGCCATAGAATTAAAGACAGACAGTCAGCTGGTCTCCAGGGAGTGGAAGAGGGATCCCACGCCTGTCTACATCGGCGGTAGAGAGGTTAGAGAGGGGAAGATCTTCATAATAGCCGGCCCCTGCTCGGTGGAGACCGAGGACCAGATCATGAAGACTGCGAGGTTTGTAAAAGAGGCTGGGGCAGACGCGTTGAGGGGAGGGGCCTTCAAGCCGAGGACAAGCCCCTACACATTCCAAGGCCTAGGGGAGGAGGGGCTGAAGCTACTGGCCAAGGCCAGGGAGGAGACGGGCCTCCCCGCCGTCACGGAGCTTATGGACCCGGAGGACATGCCGCTAGTGGTTAAATACGCAGATGCGATACAGGTGGGGGCTAGAAACATGCAGAATTTCACCCTTCTTAAGAAGCTCGGCCGGGCGGGCAAGCCGGTGCTCCTCAAGAGAGGCTTTGGAAACACCATAGAGGAGTGGCTACTGGCGGCTGAGTACGTGGCTCTCCACGGCAACGGCGGCATTATCCTAGTGGAGAGGGGCATCAGAACCTTCGACAAAACCCTTAGGTTTACGCTCGACGTAGGCGCGATAGCCTACGCCAAACAACACACCCACTTGCCTGTGATAGGCGACCCCAGCCACCCGGCTGGAGACAGGAGATACGTCATACCGCTGGCCCTCGCCATATTAGCGGCTGGGGCAGACGGCCTAATCGTGGAGGTGCACCCCGACCCCGATAGGGCGTGGAGCGACGCAAAACAACAGCTCACCTTCGACCAGTTCAGAGAGCTTGTACAAAAGGCTAGAGAAGTGGCGAGGGCTCTAGGCAAGAGCTAAGGCTCTCCAGCTCCCCTGGGCTGTCCACGTCAATCAATACCCCTGGGTCGTCCACGGGGATATATTTCGTCGGGACGGCGTTTATTAAAGCGCGGAGGCCCACGTCGCCGGTAAGACCCATTGCGAGTGGGTAGACGTCTCTACACGACGCCACAGGATTTCCCCTGCGGCCGCCATACGTAGGCACGGCCAAGCCAACGTCACACTCTCTGGCAATTTTGAGGTGTGTTTCCGGCCTCACGCAGGGCATATCGCCGAGCGCCCACAAGATGCAAGGCTTGTCGTAAAGCGCCGCCAGAGCCGACTTCACGCTCGTAGATAGGCCAAACCGCCACCAGGGGTTATATACAACGCCGTCGACGCCGCCGGCTGCCTTCGCGACCTCCCTCCTGTTTACCACGATGTATATCTCAAGGCCTGCTCTTCTGAGCGACTCGGCGGCCCACCACACCAGAGGCCGCCCACGCCATGTATAAAGAAGCTTGTCGTCTCCGAAGCGCGTGGAGCTGCCCGCTGCAAGCAACACTGCTACGCACCTCACCTCAACATCCTCCAGACGTCCTCGGGCGACACGGGGGTCTTAGATATCCTAACCCCAGGCTTGATCTTGCGCATAGCGTCTTCTACAGCCGCCACCACAGCCGGCGTGGAGGCGATTGTTGCGGCTTCTCCTATGCCTTTTGTCCCCGTGGGGTGTTTAGAGGGGTGGGGCTCCTCGGCGAAGTATACCTCGAAACGGGGCGCCTCGACGGCTGTGGGCACGTGGTAGAACGCCAAATTCGACGTGACGAGGTTTCCATCGCTGTCGTAGATAACCTCCTCGTATAGGGCCTGGGCGATGCCCTGGAGAGCTCCGCCCATTACTTGCCCCGCGGCTAGGAGCGGGTTGACGACAACGCCGACGTCGTCGTACGACCTGTAGAGGAGGGGTTTTACAAACCCCGTCTCGGGGTCTAGCTCCACTACGGCGACGTGGACGCCGAAGGGGAAGGTGGGCTCCGCGTGGTAAATGGCCTCCACGGTCAGTTGAGCCTCGGCCTCTCCTCTGTAGACGGCCTTAACCACATCGCCAATAGAGATCTCTTTGTCGCCACAGCGGAACTTGCCCCCGCTATATTCAGGCTTGCAGCCCAGTAGCTTCTCCGCTGCCTTGGCCAGCTCGGCCTTCAGCTTCCTAGCCGCTAAAATTGCAGCAGAGCCGCCCGCTGTAATCGAGCGGCTGCCCATTGTTCCGATCCCATCGCCTATGTACGCGGTGTCTCCCCAGTACACCTTCACAACTTCCGGAGACACCTCAAGCTCGTCGGCTACCACCTGGGCAAGGGCGGTGGCGAGACCTTGGCCGTGCGGCGTCAACGCGGTATAGAGCGTAAAACTACCGTCTTCCTCAGCCCTCAAGATTGCCGTCTCGTAGCCGAAGGTGGTAATTTCGACATATACCGACAGCCCAACTCCCAGGATTCTTCCCCTCCGCGCCTCCTCCTCAGCCCACCTCCTAAGCTGGTGGTAGCCCAGCCTCTCCAGCCCCCTCTCGAAGGTGGCCGGGTAATCCCCTGTGTCGTACGTAATCCCGAAGACATTTGTGTAGGGGAGCTGCCGGACTAGGTTCCTCCTCCTGATCTCCACCCTGTCTATCCCCAGCTCATCCGCTATGTGGTCAATTATACGCTCAATAAAGAGGGTGGCCTCCGGTCTCCCTGCCCCTCTATATGCGCTAAGCGGCGTTTTATTCGTCAAGACAGCTATTACCTTTACCCTGCCGTGCCGTATGTCGTAGGGACCTGGGAGCATTCTAGCGGCAGTGTCTGCGAGGCCCTCCCCCCAGTAGTAGGCCCCGGCATCTTCATATATCGTCCCCTCCACTGCCAATATCTTCCCGTCTCTCTTTGCGCATGCTCTATACTCAAGGGTGAGCCCTCTGCCGTGTGTAGTAGCCCTAAAGTCCTCGGTCCTTGTGGCCACCCATTTCACAGGCGCTCTGAGGACGTAGGCCGCCCTGGCCACCCACAGCTCCTCTGGATACACAAGGAGCTTAGACCCAAAGGCCCCCCCGACGTGGGGCTGTATCACTCTGACCTTCGCCAGAGGCAAGCCGAGGGCTTTGGCCACCTCTTTCCTGATATCAAAAGGCACTTGAGTGGAGCTCCACACCGTGAGGGTCTCCCCGTCGTATGAAGCAACGACCCCCCGCGTCTCCATGGCAGATGGCACGAGGCGCTGTATTGAGAACCTCCCCTCCACAACCACGTCGGCCTCGCGGAAGGCCTTTTCAACATCGCCGCCGATGTATACATTTTCATACACCACGTTAGATCCAAGGCTCTCGTCTACAAGCGGCGCGCCTGGCTTTAACGCCTCATATACATCAACTACAGCCGGCAGAGGCTCGTAGTCCACTGCCGCCTTCTCCAACGCGTCGTAGAGAACATAGCGGTCTCGTGCCACCACCATCGCCACTGCCTCCCCCTGGTACCTCACCTTCCCCCCAGGGGCGAAGTTGAAGCCATCGCCGGGGCCAAAAACAGCCACAACGCCGGGGTGTCCAGCGGCGTCCGACAAATCCACTTTCAACACCTTGGCATGCGCATACGGCGATCTGACAAAACCTGCGTACAACATGCCAGGAAGATCGATGTCGTCTACATACCGCGCCTTCCCCCTGAGAATCACATCGTCTTCAAACCTGGGAAGCGGCTTGCCAACAAACCCCACACACCCACCGAACGCCCCCGTTATAAATATTAAAACGCAGATAGATAAACCAATGTGGACATTTTTGTCGGTCGCGCTCGCGAGCTTGGGTGGTTTAGGGAGGTTATGGGGGTGCAACATACCTACCCCTTTCTCCTCTACGGCCCTCTCGGCTGTGGTAAGACGACGCTGGCGCAGAAGGTCGCGGAGAGGGCGGAGGAGCTCTTTGGCGACGTGGTGGTTCTCTACATAAACGCGAGGGCGAAGAGGGCTGAAAACGCCCTCTTCACAAACGCGGTGCAGTGGCTGAAGGAGGCGCTTTCAAAATTCGCAAAGGCGGCGGCCGGCGAAGTAGGCGAGTTCTTGGCCAGAACCGCGGTAGACATCGCCCTATACTTCGTAGAAAAGACCTCCAAGGACATACTCCTCATCGTGGACGAATTCCACCGAGCCTACAGAGACGACCCAGTCGGCTGGGTCAAATACTACATGGATCTAATGGAACACCCCTCTCTGAGAGACGAAGAACTTAGAAACATAACACTCAACGTCGTCCTCATTACGTCGGAATACACGGCGGTGAGAGAAATCGCTCCGAAGCGCTACGCCGAGGTCTACATGGTTTGGAATCTGGCGCGGGAGGAGTTTAGAGAGCTCTACGAGGCGCTAAGCCCGCCAATAGATTTCGAGACGCTCTGGCGGACATGCGGAGGAAACCCAAGGTGTGTAGGCGACTTGAAGAGGGCGGGCTGGGACGTGGAGAGGTACGTAGATAGGTTGGCCGGCGACGTCTACCCCCTGGTCTACGAGGCGGCGAGGTATAAAGTACGCGACCTCCTTGCCGAGGTGGTTAAAGACCCCGACTTCCTCCACCACGCCGTCGACAGAGCAGACGGCGGGAAGCTACTACGCCTAGAGAAGCTACTGTATAGACACAACGCCCTGTTGGAGACAAGAGAGACCATCGCAGGTGGGAAGCCGCCGAGAGACCCCGCGCTCGGCGTCGGCGAACGCTACGCCTGGCACTGGCCAGCGCTAAAAGACGCAGTAGCCAAAGCGCTTTAGGAGTTTGCTACCTCTTTTACGGCCTCTACTATGTTTTGGTAGCCTGTGCATCTACAGAGCACCCCCGCGAGGCCCTCCGCTATCTCCTCAGCGGTTTTGGCACCCCTCTTGACGAGATAATAGGCTGTGAGAAGCATGCCGGAGGTGCAGAAGCCGCATTGCGCCGCGTGTTTCCTCTTAAACGCCTCCCTAAGTCTCTCCATGAGCTCGTCGCTGTACTCGGCCGTGTATATCTCTGCTCCATCTGCTTGCACAGCCAGCACGTTGCAGCTCTTGACCGGTCTCCCGTTCATCAACACGGTGCACGCGCCGCAAGTGGCAGTGTCACACCCCACGCGTACAGACTTGTAGCCGAGGTCTCTAAGGACGTGGACAAGCAGAGCCCTCGGTTCCACATCTACTTCATGCCAAATGCCGTTTACCCTCAGTCTCACCCTCATAGTCTCTCCAAAGCCCTTCTCACGGCCACGCTTAGGAGAGCCCTCCTATATTCCGCAGAGGCGCGGAAGTCCGACGGGGGGTCGGCTTCCTTAGCTGCAGTCTCTCCCGCCGCCGCGATGACGTCTTTACTCAGGGGCGACCCCGCCAGAAGGGTCTCCACCTTCCTAAGCCTCACTGGCCTATCCCCAGCGCCTAGAGCCGCTACCCGGGCCCACACGATGTGTCCCTCCTTCACCTCTGCGACAACCGCAGTCGCCACCAGAGCGAAATCGTTGTGCCGCCTGGAGAACTTAACGTACGCCCCCCTTTGGGGACATCTAAAGCTTACTCCCGCCACCAGCTCCCCCCTCTCCAGGGCGGTGAAGTAGGGTCCCCGGATGAAGTCATCAATGTCGACCTCTCTAACGCTGCCGGGCCCCACTACCTTGACCACCGCGCCAAGCGCCAGAAGTGCGGCGGGCCAGTCGCCCAGAGGGTCGGCGTGGGCGAGAGAGCCCCCCACCGTGCCCAGAGACCTCACCTGGGGGTCGCCTATGCGTAATGCGACTTGTCTCAAGAAGGGACAAGGAGAGTCCTCAAACTCGAAATGCCGCGCGAGAGCCCCCACCTTAACCACATCGCCGTATCTGACGTAGTGGAGCTCGGAGATTCTCCCGATGTCCACCAGGAGGCCATACCGCACAAGACGCAACTTAAGCAGAGGGACCAAGCTCTGGCCCCCCGCGATAGGCGCCGCGTCCTCTCTTCGCGAGAGGATTTCTACGGCCTCGGAGAGGGAGCCAGCTCGCACATATTCAAAAGCAGGCGGAAACATTGCAGAAGAATAGGCACCTGTTAAAAACGTTTATGAAGCCACGGCACGCATACAAGTCGTGTCTCAAGAGCGGGTCTCTGGCGTCGGGTCAAAGAGTCGCATCTAACGTAACTACATCACGCGTACTCCCTCGCCGCCGATCTCTATCGCAGACTGTTATGTAAAATATAAACTGTCTATTTCTCACCGCCCAGCCCCTATCAGAGTCCCAGATTCTTTCCGAAGTTAGAGACAAGAGGGTTTTAGCCACTCAGCCATAGAGGTCTTTCAGCGCCTCCAGCGCCTTGTAGAAGGCTTTGTATGCCGCGTCGGGGTCCAGCAAGGCCTTTGGCAAGTCGCCGCGGCTGAGGGCTTTTATGAACTCCTCCAGGGGGGCCTCTTCGGCGTATCTAGGCGCATTTGGGTCGCGCAGGAGGGAGAAGGCGTAGGCGGCTAGATATCTAAAGGAGGTGCCGCCGTATTTGAAGATCTCCTCGCCTGTCTCGGCGTAGATCCTTGCCAAGGCGAGACCTACCGCATAGCTAAGCGCGATGGTGCGGGAGACGTAGTAGTCGTGTTTTGCGAGATCTCCCCACTCTACCACGGCCCCCAGCTCGGACCAGAAGCGGAAGGCCTCCAGAGCCCCCTGTCTCCCCGGCACCTCCATGACGAGAACCCTCTGCCCCTTTATGGAAGGAGCTCCAGGGCCAAAAAGCGGGTGAACAGACGCGACCTTCGCGTCCAGCGGAAACTCGCTGTACGTCTCCACCACCCCCCTCTTAAACGTGGCGATATCCATAACCAGCCTACCGGAGGCCATGGGCGCGATCTCCCTAAGCACCTCCCTCGCTGCCCAAAAAGGCACGGCCACAATGACGACCTCGGCCCACCTAACCAGCTCCCCAAGCGTAGACACGTCAGACCTAGACCTATCCACGTCGTACACCAGCGTCTCGTGGAGAGCCGAGAGCTCCCGCCTAAGCCAAACCCCCATGGCCCCACCCCCCACAATCCCCACTTTCACATGTTGAGTTATCCAAAGACTTTAAAGTATACGGCGCAACGTTGAATATTTAAACCCCGGTGTACGTGATGCACATGGCGAGAAAAAAGAACTACAGACCTCTGGCAACGCTTGCGGCGTTGGCTGTAGCTGCGCTTGTGGCTGCCACAGTTACGTTTACCAACGTCACCTACTGGCTTATCAACGCCACTAAGCCGCCTGCCATGAAGTACCCCGGCACAGACACCGCCGTGGCCGGCGGCCAGTATGTCAAAGTCAGCTACTACTACGACAGCCAACGCGGCGTAAACATCACGAGGATCTCCATCATAGGCTTCACAGGAGACCCCACCAACTACACCTCCGTCATGAAGGTGTGCAACTACTACGGCACCACCCCCATAGTAGCCAACCTGGTGTGGGTAGGCCAGGTGGGCACCACCGGCTATGAGCAGTACATAAAGGCCTTCCTAGTCAAAGGCCCAGACGGCAAAGGCGTAGGCTTCGTAGGCACAACCACATACACCCAAGCAGGCCCCTACACCATCAACCCAGGTACCTGCATCGACATAGGAGCCTACGTCGCAATAGACCCAGCAATACCCCTAAACCTAGCCAACGGCCAGACAATACTCGGCACATACCAAGTAAACATACAAATGAGCCCACAGTAAACCCCCCTTTTCCCCAACCGCTCACTTCAAATCTCCCACCTTTTTTCCCGTCTCAAGCCTTTTTCTGCTATCATATTGAACCGAATTGGGTGTCGGGGTTGGAGGGCGCTACAGGTGACGGGTTTTTGTATGTCGCAACGTTAAAAATAAATATGGCGGAGTTTTCGGGGGTCATGAGTAGCGGGAGAAGGCTGGTGGTGTTGGCTGTGTTGCTGGGCGCAGCGGCGCTGTTTGCCACAGTGTCTATTCTGAACGTTACATATTGGTATGTAAACACCACGGCGCCTCCGGTTATTAAGTACGTGGGCAACGACACCTATGTGATGAACGGCACCTTTGTAAAGGCCGACTGGTACTACGACCCGAACACCGGCCTCAACATCACTAGGGTGTACGTCACGGGTGTGCCTGGCGACATTGTAAATATCACAAACGCGTTGAGGGTGTGCAACAGGTACAACGTGCCTGTGAAGATCAGGTTAGCCAGCGTCTCTATGTTACAGGACTACTACCCCAACAACGTCTACATTAGGTACATGGCCGTTAAGTTAGTCAGCCCCACTAACTCCACCGACAACCAGGCGGTGATTGTGAACGAAGCCGTTGTCGACCCCTCGACAGGCTATGTAACTCTGCAGCCAGGCCAGTGCGCCATCTTAGGCGTTGACCTCACCGTCGACGCCAACGCTCCATACTACCAGACCCTCGCCGCCTACCAGATAAACATCGAGAAGGTGCCCCAGTGATGAGCCGCGAGGCGGCGGCTAGAACACTCCTCTTTTTCCTCCCCACGCTCGTCTTCATAATCGCCTTGACGGCCCCCGGGGGCGACTACGCCTTTAGGACGGGCCCCCTGGGGGAGGTCCAGCCGGGCTCCCTCCCCTACTATGTTACAGTGGAGAACAAGACCCTGTATCTATACAGCTCTCCCTACGCGCCGTGGCTCTACCCCGGCGCTCTAGAGCTCAAGCTCTTCTACCCGACTAAGGTGTTGGTGTTTTCCACGTGCGGCGCTGTGGCCGCTGGGAAGCTGGGCGGGCAGCCCGGCGCCTACCCAGTAGACGTGGCTGTGCCCCCGGCGTTTCAGGGGGACTGCTGGGTCAACTTCACACACCCCTCTGGATGGCGTCAGGCGGTGCTCCTCCGGGTTAGGCTAGTGGACTGGTATCCCGGGGCCTCTGAGAGGGCAGTGGTGGAGCTAAACGGCTCCGGCTGGCAGTTTCTGCAGGTGGGGCAAGACGGTATGTTGTACATATGGGAGAGGCCGGTGGTTAGGCTGCCGGTGGCCGGCTGCGTCTTTGTGTACAACAAGTCGGTGCTCCTAACGGAGATCCTCCGCTATGTGGAGGCGGTGCCAAACGTTGTCCCGCCGGTCTACGTACCGTCGGAGGCCGGGGCCGCTAGATACGGCGCGTTTATACACCTCGAGGGGCCGGCGAAGCTCTACATATACGGCGCCCCCTGCCTCAGCCACAAGCCCTTAAACGCGACGCCGCCGCCTCCCCTGCGCGGGCGGCTGGGGGTCGTGCTCCCAACGCCGACGGGCCCGGTCTTCGACCAAGCGGAGGTTAACAACACGGCGGTTTTCAAGACGGGGCTTAGGGTTGTGAACTACAGCGTGGCGCCCGCCAGCGTGTACAAGCTCTACCTCTATACATACAGCACGCCGGTGGGCATGTGGGGCGCCGTGTTGAGGTACAACTTCGCCCTAACCGCATACCTCACCACCGAGATCTCCCTACTCTGGCCAGAGGGGGCGCGGTCTGTGGAAAAGAGGGGCGACGTCTGGGCGATACACACAGGCGGCGCGACCTACTGGGTCTACAGCAGAGCGCCGCCTCGCACAATCTGCGAGCCGCCCTGCGGAGTGCCGGCTGGCTGGGCGGACCCCATCTACGTCGTGGTGGATCCCACAGGCCGCTGGGGCAGCTGGCCAAGCGTTTTGTCAGTCAAGAGGGAGGTTCTGCAGCCGTGGAGACCGTAAAAAATTTTTGGGGGGACTTTCATAGACCTATGAATTGGGTTGCCCTCCTCGTCGGCGTGGCGGCCGGCATGGCCGTGGCCTTCGGCAGGGTATACGCCGAGAGTGCGGTGGCTAGGCACTTCGGCCTGGTGCCTCAGTTGCTTTTCAAACATAGAGACGTGCTTGTGCCCTTCTTAGTGTTGGCCACCGCCGCCAACATATACGCCGTGTGGATCACCGTGGCGTACGGCGGCATCTCCGCCTGGAGGCTCTCGGCCCTCATCGGCATGGGGCTTCTAGTCGCGGCGCAGATGATACAGCTCCACATTGCTCTACGCCCCACTAGGCATGATCTGCGGCTAGCATTGCTGTCGTGTGCGCCGTATGTATACCTCTTCGCACTTTATATAGCAGCCCTGGCCACGGGGAGGTACAGCCTCTGGCTGTTTTAGTATGAACTTCGCAGAGACGATGCTGATCTCGGCGGCGGGGGGCGCCATAGCGGCGCTGGCCCCCCTGGTGTACATCATGTACTACGGCAGGCCCACCACCTTCACCGTGTGGACCGGCGCCGTCGTGTCCTTCATAGGCGGCTTCATCTTCACGCTCCTCGCCGCCCAGTGGCCCCTCTTCTACGCCAGATTTACATACCTACTAGCCCTCGCCCTCCTCCTCACCTCCATAGCCTACACCTACTGGGGGATGTACAGGAGGAGGTGGTTCGCGTACCTCTTCGCCGCGGCGGCGTGGATATACATAATACTGCTGGCGCTGGTGGCTAAGGCCCTCGGCCTAGGCGACCCCTTCATCGCCTAACAACGTTAAATATAAATTGGGGGACGGTACTGTGGATGTGAACATCACAGTATTCCTCGTCCTTGCGCCGCTCGCCGCCTGGATGTACCCAGTGTACGTGCCGCCTAACTCCACCGCCTATATACACGCGGATCTGCCCCCAGCGCTCTGCAACGTGACCGGCACATTCCAGATAGACAAGCCCACGACTGTGGCCTGCGTAAACACGGCGCTACAGCCGACCCCCCTCAGGGGGAGCCTCTCCGTCGAGTACCCCACGCCGCCGCCGCAGCCTCCGCCCCCAGCGCCCGAGGCGCCTATAGTGGCCGTGGCCGCCGGGGCCGCGGCGGCCGCCGGATTAAGCCACCTGGCGAGCAACAGGAGGGAGCTACTGGCCGCCCCCGTGGTAGCCATAGCCGCGAGGGTGAAGAGGGCCACCGCAGAGGACCCGACGCGGAGGGAGATACTAAACGTCGTGGAGAAGATGGGCGCCGCCACCCTCTCCCAGATAGCAAAGGCCACGGGAAGGGGCTGGGGGGCTGTGCAGTGGCACCTCTACGTCCTCGAGCGGGAGGGGAGGGTTAGGTCTGTGAGGATCGGACCCTTCACCTACTACTACGTCAACCCGAGAGCCGCCGCGGAGGTCATCCTATCCTCGGTTGATCCGGGGACCCTCTCGCCCGAGGATAGAGAAAAGCTTGATCTAATGGCTTCCTCGCTATGAGGTATGCCGCCGCCCTCCTGGCTCTGCTGGGCGCCTTGGCGGCTTTGGCAGTTCTCTCCTTTTTAAACGTGGTGCAGACCGCCGTAAACGCCTCTCTTGCGCCGGTCGCCAAGGAGCTAAACGGCTCGGTCTACCCCCTGGCGAAGGCTTGGTACAGCTACGCCGGCTTCTACAACGTGACGTACTACTACATGAGGTTTGTCCCTGGGTGGCCCGAGCTATACACCGTAGGCCTATTCGCGCCGAGGCAGACCGGCTGGCAGAGCTGGCTGGAGGCCGTGGGGAGGTCGGGCACTGGGCAGTACGCCATAGCCCTAGGCGGCCAGGTGCAGATAACCCAGAGCCAGAACTCGGGCCCCCCCGTGGCCATAAGCCAAAACACGCCCCTCCAGTGGCAGACCCTCGCCACCCAGCGCTACTCGGTCCTAGCCCGCGCCTGGTTTAAACAGGGGGGGATAACCGCCGTCCAGCTGGTCAACTTCACAGCAGAGCCGATGTCTAAGCTCTACAGCCAGACCTTCTCATGCGGCACTACGACGTATGTGGAACAGTTTTACTACTGCACAACGCAGACCTTCTCCTACAGCGACAGCTTCAGCTACACGACCCTGCCCCCCTACATCACCAAATACCTAAACTACGACCCCACAACCGTCACGGTACCCCCCGTCTCAATAGACACGACAAACAGCCCCACGACCCCCCCAAGCCTCAAGACGCAGGTGGACACACGGTCGACTGGTGCGGCTATAATAGCCGCTGTGTACAACACGGCGGCGAGGTGGGGCTTGATACAGTCCTACGGCACCACAGTCGCCGTAAGCCTAAAGTACCAGAGGGATACAGATGATACTCGAAATAACGTCGCATACATATCTATAGCGGTGGATACAAACGGCGATGGGAGACCAGATGTGGAGCTTATATACTACTACTACGATATAACTGACGAAGACGAAAATGGTGCAATCTATTCGGTGTTTGTAAACCCGGGGGCCTACCTCGCCAGTGTGTCGTCTACCGGCGGTTTAAGATACGCGGCTGGCGTGTCGAATGGCACTACTTACTACTTCTACCGCATGGGCTCCATGACGTCTGGCTCAACCTACAGCTTTAGTAGAACGCTGGCTGTCAGCGGCTACATAGTGGCCGTGGCCTTCGTCGTAGTTGACCCCTCTGACTACGCCTCTGGCTCCCCCGACGGCGATTTCTGGGTGTGGTGGGACGACTTTAAGATAAGCGGGACGGGGACTGTCTGTAGCCTGCCGGGTAACGTCGCCGTGTACACCAGAGGCTACAACTACACCCAGGTGTATATAGCCCCCGGCGTGGGGAACCCAGCGCCTTCTCTAGCTACTGAGGTGGATGCCTACGGCGCCTCCGGCAACCCCCAGACGGATTGGGGAGCCGCCGTCGCGGTCTACAAGCTGGCTCAGCCAGTCCCAGCCCTCGGCACCACCGTCTCCGTCTGGGGGCTCTACCAGAAGGATGCCAACGACGTCTCTAACAACGTGGCGTATGTCTCCATCGGCGTGGACGTCAACGGAGATGGCCAGGTGGATAAGGAGTACATCCTCTACAGAAGCGACACGGGAGGAGGCCCCGGCGCCATAGTGTCGGCCTTCTTCAAAGACTCAGCCGGAAACCCAGTCTACGTATGTACAGTAGACACCACCGGCGCCTGCGCCGCCACAGACCCCCGCTTCGTCGTAATAAACCTCGGCGCTATGACAAGCGGCAGTAGCTACACCTGGAGCTACACCCTAAACGACCAAGGCGCGGTGGTGGCCATAGCTCTAGCCGCCACAGACGGCAGCCGCTACGGCGAAGGATACAGCGGCGACGTCTGGGTGTACTGGGATAACCTGCAGCTTCAATACAGCGCGTGTCCTCTCCCCGCCGGCTGGAGTGTCTCGGGCGCCTACGCCTGGCAGTCGTATAATTACCTCCTGGCCTCTGGGAGCGTGGCTGTGTACATGGGGCTCGTCGCCGGTGGGCTTACCTATGTGTCTAACTTCACGGGGGTTGGGGCCTACGTGGTTTTTGACTCCTCTCTCACGCCGATTTTCGGCGTCTCCATAAGCGGTAGCGGCTTCTCAGCCCTATGCGGCTCCTCCGCCGTCTCGCTTGGCTCTCTGCCGTCGGCTAGGTGGGTTGAGCTTAGACCTCTCTCGGGGCTAGGCGACATAATCGTGAGAGACCAGTACGGAAACATCCTAGCTAGATACGGCTGCCCCTACGCCGCGGTGCCGCAGTACATAGGGTACAAAACCACAAACACCCTCAAAATATACAACATAACAGCGCTGGGCTAACATGACAGAAAAGACGGCGCAGGCCGGGGAGATGAGGCAACAAGCCGAGGAGGTCGAGGAGAGGAGGCGGGGCGCCGTGTTGATCATACTAGGCCTGGCGGCCCTCCTGGGGGCCTTCTGGGGCGGCTTGATCTTGCCCGCCGCGGCGGGTGGGGGCGCGGGCGTCGGCGGCGTTGGGCCCGAGGCGGTGGGGGTGGGCAACGTGGTGTTGGTTGGGTTCAACGGGACTCAGAGGTTTGTGGTTTGGGCTCCTCCTGGGTCCGTGGTGGTTTGGGATGTGGCTTTCTGCAACGTGGCAGATGGCGACGTGGTGGCCTCTGTGAAGCTTGTCGATCTGCCTCGGGAGTTTAGGCGTTTTAGGTTCTATGTGAACGGGAGTTGGTTTGGGTGGGATGGGGTTAATATGACTGGGTGGAGCGGCGTCTTCCGCCGGGGCTTGTGTCTGCCGGGGAAGCTGGAGGTTCTGGTGGATGGCCGGGCGGCGCCCGGCGGGGTTTACGCGGCTAGGGCTCAAGTCGAGGCGAGGCCGCTAGGCGACTAGTTGTACCGCCTTGCACATCTGCACCACCAGCTCGAAGATCTGTTTAAAGTCGCCCGCCCTCTTCAAGACCTGGGCCTCTCTGACGTCGTCGTAAATGGGGAGGCCGGCGGACTTCTTTATCTTCCCCATGTCGCGGCACACCTCCAGCCTCCTCTTGAGGAGGTACATGAGGGCGCCGTCTATCCAGTCCAGCGCCTCCCTCAGCGCCGGCAGACCCTCCCCTCCGGGGGCGGCCCCTATGCCTAGGAGCGCGGCGTAGTAGGCGTCTAGGGATATCTGGCCAGGCGCCGTCGTCTCGCCCAGCGATACGTACATGATGGGGCTCCCCAGGGCCGCCGCCGCCAGCCTGGTGTAGGCCCCGGCCGGCCCCATGGCAAAGGCCACCGTCGGTTTCTCCACGGCGCCGATTAGGGAGAGCACGGCGAGGCCGTCCCGGGGCTCTCTGGCGTAGGTGACTATCTTCACCACGTCGCCCAAGGCCGCCGCCTCCCGGGCCCAGGAGAGGAGGGTCTCATACGGGGGGGTCCCGCCGAAGTCGTGTCTGCTGGCTATCAGCTTTGTCCTCCCCCTGGCGGCCGCCACCTGCCCAGCCGCCGGCGCGGCGGCCTCCACGTCTATGAAGTGGGGCGTCAGCTCCAGGAGCTTTAGGTAGAGGGCCGCCCTCTCCTCCTCGGTGCCCCGCCAAGCGCCCCCCTCCTCCCTCCTCCTGACGGTGAATATGACTGTCCTCCTCGCTACCGCCTCCTCCAACGCGGGCTTCGTCTCGGCGAGTGAGGTCTCTAGGTAATCGAGCCTTAGCTCGAGGCAGGAAACAGGGGAGTCCAGAGCTCTATATATATCTGTCGGCTTTCTAACTGGTACTGCGCCGCATATCAATACCCCATGTCTTACGATATGGAGGATCTTTAAAATATTTAGCCGTGCGCCAGCAGACGCCGCACTGGACGCACTGGGGCCCGCTGGAGAACTCCTCTGGGTCGAAGACCACCCTCCTGGCCAGCGGGCCGAGGGCGGCTCTAAGCTGTGCGCGAATCTTCTGGGGATCGTCTCTAGGCGCGTGTTGGACATGGTTTAAGAAAAGGAGGAGCACGGCCCCGGTGTTCTCCAGTATGTAGCGGATGGGACCTACGTCCTCTCCCGGCGTATATACATAGGTTATGAGGCCCCTCCCAAGCTCGCGCCATGTCTCAACTGCTTTTATGTAATTGTACGGATCCGCGCTTATGTGTATGACTAAGTTCTCCGGCGTTTCAACACGCCTTATTAAGTCTAGGGATTTGGTGTATGTGTAGAAGATCTTGTCCGGCCGCCTTCCCGCCGCCTCTGCCCACTTCTCTAGGTAGGCCCTGCTGTAGAAGTCGCCGCTTACGTGTAGTCTAACGACGGGATGTGGGATCTTCGCCAAGTAGCTCAGTACAACGTCTACGAAGTCGTCTCTCTGCGAAAGTAGGTAAGAGGCGGCCTCCCGCACGTGAGCGCGCCAGTTGGCCACCTCGTATATGGCGTAGCACCACCTTAGGCAGAAGGGCGTGTGGCCGGGGCACGTCGCCACCGGCGGCAGAGAGAAAAACGGCATCTCCCCCAGCTTCCTATTGCCTATGGTGAAGGGGCCGGCCCACCACCTCCCCACGCCCACAAGCGCCGGTTCGTAGGGCGTCTTCTCTAAACAGCGGAGGTCGCCGCGGCACCTCGCCCAGACCTCTGCCAGATCTGCCGCAAGCTCGCTTTCGACAAGCCGCTGGGCCTCTTCTACGCGCCACAGCCTCATATTTATTAAATGTGGCTATTGTTATGGATTTTTCGCTTGTTTTAAGGCGCATAGGCGAGGCGGCGCCGAGGCATAGGCTAGACATTGGGGATCCGGATCTGCCGCCGCCGCCCGAGCTGGTGGAGGCCCTTAGGGGGGGCGGGGACTTTAGATACGGCCCTCCTGAGGGCCTCCCAGAGTTTAGAGAGGCGGTGGCCGAGGTCTTTAAGGCAGATCCCAGCGAGGTGGTGGCAGTGGCCGGGGGGAGACACGGCCTTGCCGCCCTTATGTGGATCTTTAGGAAGAGACGCCTCTTGACCACCTCCCCCTTCTACCCCGGCTACTTCGACATCGCTGGGGTCTTCGGGCTGGAGCTCAGCCTTGTGGAGGGAGGCGACGGGTGGATCCCCAACTTCGCCGAGCGGGGGGTCTACGTGGTGAACTACCCCAACAACCCCACGGGAGCCGTCCTGCCGAGGGAGAAGGTAAGGGAGCTTGTCGACGTGGCTGAGTTCGTGATCAGCGACGAGATCTATAGAGATATCGTGTTTACTGAGTTTGTATCTCCGGCGGAGCTCTCTCCCTCTTCAGTCGCCGTTGTATATAGCTTCTCTAAGGTGTTTTCTGTGCCTGGGCTGAGGGTTGGAGCTGTGATTGCGCCGAGGGATATCGCTAGGGAGGTGGCGAGGTTCAACAGAGCCACAATAAACGTCGCCCCCACCCCGGCCCAGAGGGCGGTGGCGTCTGTAATCGACGTATTGCCAAGGCGGAGAAGAGAGATCTCCCAGGCCTACTTGAGGAGGGTAGAGCTGGCGCTGTCTGAACTAAGGCTGAAGTTTGTAAAGCCAGGCGGCGCCTTTTACATATTTCCTCAAGTTGGCGACGACGTTAAATGTTTTGAATCTGCACTGACTGAGGGAGTGTCTGTCTTGCCTGGCTCTCTATACGGGAGGGGGGGCTATGTGAGAATTGCGCTTGTAGAGCCGGAGGAGGGGCTTAGAGAGGCCTTTTCTGCCCTAAATAGGGCGTGTGGGAGAGACGATAAATAAATAGGTTGGCATATATACGTGGTCTGCGCCACTGGATGTGCCTACGGCGGGGGTACTATAATTAATGCGATTGCCACAGGCCACGGTGCGGCTTTCCCCATTTCGCTAAAGATATCTGCCAGAGTCTGTACGTCGGATAAGTTCGAGGTCTCCACTTATGCAGACGTAGACATCTCGCCAGTGAAGCGGATAGTGGAGAAGGTCGCAGAGAGATTCGGCCTTGGACCCCTCTCGGTAGAGATTTCTGGCGATCTTCCAACGGCGGGTGGGCTGAAGTCTAGTAGCGCCGTCGTAAACGCTATTATAATTGCTACAACAAAACTAGCGGGCGCCCGGCTGGACCTCTTCGACGTTGCGCGTCTAAACGCAGAGCTCAGCAGGTGGGCTGGTATAAGCGTGACGGGCGCTTTTGACGACGCGGTGGCAAGCGCCACTGGGCGTAGCTATTTGACCGATAACTACAAGATGCTTGTGATTAGGGATCTGGACGTGTCTGGGAGGGCAGTTGTGTTAATCCCACCGTATGAAAAGAGGAGGTATAGACTAGAGGAGATGAGGTCGCTCGCGCCGGTCATTAGAACTGCAGTGGCCTACGCGGGGTTGGGCATGTGGAGAGAAGCCATGTTGATAAACGCAATTGCATATGGCTACGCCCTGGGCTACCCCCCGGGGCCTACGTTAGAAGCTTTAAGACTAGGCGCTGTCGGCGGCGTATCGGGTACTGGCCCCTCCCACGTCTTTATTTCAGACGAGCCCGAAAGACTTGCAGAAGTACTTGCTAAATATGGAAAAGTCTACGTAGTGGATATACCCCAATCTGCTCCCCTTTGTTAGACTGGCCTTCCCCGGGGGCTCGGGGCATGTCCGGAGCCGTGGCCCTGGGCGCGGGGTCCGGCCGTGCCTGGGCGGACGGGCTCGACAGACGCAACAGCCGGCAGAGTCCCCAAGGCCGGTTGGCTCATATGAGCGACATTAAAGGTGTGATGGTCGCCGGAGTGGGGAGAGCGGGTTGTTACTTTTGGCTAGCCCCCGTGTGTCTTCTATAAGCAGATATTTCAGCCCATCCACATACAAGGCCATGTACACATACAGAACGCTGAAGGTGGAGATACCGCGGCAGTTGATAGAGGAGCGACTTTGTGACAAGGATGCACTTGGCCGTTGAGGAGTATGTGAAGAGATTGCTCAAGGAGACCACGGGACAAGAAGAGCCCAAGTTAACTACGGAAGAGTTAGACTGTCTCCTCACGCTAGACAGACGCGAGATGACACTCAATCTTCTTGTACGTCTCCTACGTGAGGCCTGTCTCCGATAGTCAAAGTAGCCGTTCTGTCTTATAAACAAAAGGCGATGTCTGATAGTCACTGGGTTTTTGTATGTGAGATAGCTACATATGACCCTAGTTTTGTAGTCACGGCGCGCCGTGGCTTGCCACTAATTATAATTTCTACAAGCTTTTCGCCTAGTATATGTATATTGGGCCATTCTGTCTCTATTCTATTACCTGTGCGGACGATAGTTATAGGCCCCCCCTCTGTATATATTGTCCATTTGCCTTCGCCATATATTAACAACTCGTCTTCAGTTGGCACAGCTGAGCCAAACCTTATGTATAAAGGCATATCGGCTTCTGACGTAATCCAGCTTGGGCCTAGGTGCGCCTTCCCCGTGGCTAAATCTAGCCATATGCCTCTTGGCAGATATACATCTCTATGTCTCGCCCCCTTGTCAACTATTGGGGCATACAGCAAGTAGGAGCCCACCATATATTCGTCATATATCTTAAATGTGTCTTCATCATCTGGAAACTCAAGTCCCAGAGGTCTTACAATTGGATGGCCATATAGATGCGCCTCCCAGACAAGATGCCAGAGATATGGGAGGAATTTTATTCTCATTTTTATAGCTTCTAAAGCCATATGGCGATATTTGGCGGGGAGTCTTGTAATTTCTACATCTGGCGTGCCTTTGTCTCTATGTATTCTATATATTGGGAAAAAGGCCGCTGCTTGATACCACCTGGCCACAAGTTCGTAATCCCCCAGACCTGCGAAACCACCTACGTCACATCCTACGTAAGGCACGCCAGAGGCAGAGAGACCGAGGACTGTCATGAGGGTTAATCTAAGGCCTTCCCAAGTGCTTGGGACATCCCCAGTCCATAAAGCCGCGTATTTCTGTATTCCCAAATATCCAGACCTAGATAATATAAAGGGCTCTTTCCCAGCGGACTTTAACCCATTGTATGTCGCCTCGGCTTGGAAATATGGGTAGAGCCCCCTCACTTTTTCATGGGGTGTCTTGACCCCCTCTACTAAATGGTAGGCGCCGCGCGGCGCTTTGCAATACAGCTCCTCTCTAGTTAATGGGTGTGGCGTTGCGCCTGCAATAGCGTATATCCTAGATCTGGAGGTAACTACGTCGCAGTTAAAGACCGTGGGCTCGTTCATATCTAGCCAAATCCCATCAATGCCGTAGGTTGTGACAAAATCGGCGATGTGTGACGCCCAAAGTTCTCTACATCTGGGGTTTAAGAAATCTGGCAGTATAGAAAGCCCGGGCCACCCCCTTCCGAGATATATCTCGTTGTTTTCTGTAACAAGGGCGCAGTCTAGAAATTTTTCAAAGGGCTTGTATCTTGGCTCCGCTTTTATATATGGATCTACTATAGTAACCACATGTATCCCAAGTGTGTGTAACTCTTCTACAAAGCCTCTAGGGTCTGGAAATTTCTTTAAATCCCAAGTAAACTGTTTATAACTGTCCATATAGTCTATGTCAAGGTATATTGCGTCAAGAGGGGCTGTCTGTATTACCTCTTTTATAACTTCTAGCACTGCGTCTTGAGGCTCGTAGCTATATCGCGATAGATGTACGCCAAGCGCCCACTTGGGCAGTAGAAACGGTTTTCCAGTCACTTCGCTGTATACATTATATACTTCAAGTGGCGTTGGGCCAAAGAGTATGTAAAGCTCTGGCTTATCCTCCACCTCTACAACCACCTCATTATATCTAGAGAATCCAATGTCGACAACGCCATAGGCTGGACTGTTAATTATGATTCCGACTGCAATGCCGCCGTCTATAAACACAAGAAGAGGTATAGACGCATAGAGAGGATCCATGCCGAGTTGATACCCATACAGGTCGTTGTTAAATAGAATAAACCGTCCCCTACGTCTATCAGGCGGATAAGCCCTCGTGCCTAGGCCAAAGACATGTTCACGTGGCCCTAGTCTCTTGTGGACGACGACGCCGTCTGCCGACTGCTCAATCTGGAGCTCGACGTTGATATTACAACATTCGGCTCTGAGTGCTCTACCGTCAAATGAAGCGAGAGGTGTCGGATCTCCCGTTGGGAGAGAGAAAGAGAGTAGCTGTCTCCCCAGGGTTAATTTTACACTTTTCCTACCTAGCTCGATCACTAGGCTTTTCTTATCTAACGTTTTTAAACCACTGTAGCGATTTTATTTGTAAGTTTTGCGGCTGTGGCCTCGAGTTGTCTCCTAATTTCCAAGATCTCCTTCTTGGTTTCCTCGTTTTGTGCTATCTGTTCTAGCTCTTTTAACAACACAATGCCCTCGTGGATATAGTGGTCCAGGCGTAGTAACACCGCTAAGTCAACATTGCGGTAGATCTTAGGCGCAATTTCACGTTCCCAACACTCCCAATGCACAGGCCCCTTACTGTAGAAAGTGAAGAGCTGGCCCTCTATTATGTCATCGCCACAGATTACACATTTCCAACGTTTACGCATATAGCACATATCGTGTTCCTTTTTTAAATATCGTCTCGCTACTAAAGTTTATAAACTGTCTCTATGTCACGCGCCATGGGTTTAAAGATTAATAGGCCGCGCCGCGGCTCGATGGGGGTATATCCGAGGAAGCGCGCGGCGGATATTGTGCCTAGGGTGCGGACTTGGCCAGAGGTAAATCTCGGCAAGCCAACTCTGCTGGGTTTCGCGGCGTATAAAGCCGGCATGTTGCACGCGGTGGTCGTAGAGGATAGGCCGACGAGCCCCCTGTACGGCAAAGAGGTGGTCAAGGCGGTTACTGTGCTAGACGCGCCGCCGCTCTTTATATGGGGCTTTAGGCTCTACACCCTGGATCCTACCAACGGCTACAAGAGATCTATCGCTGAGGTGTGGGCGCCCGAGCTCCCGGCATATCTCAGACGGGTGTTGACGCTCCCCGAGAAAGTAGATGTAGATAAGCAGATGAAGAAGGTGGAGGAGTTTAAAGACGTAGCTGTAGACGTGAGGGCGTTGGTGGCCACTCAGCCCCATCTCTCGGGCATTGGCAAGAAGACGCCGGAGCTTCTAGAAATACCTATCGGCGGGGTCCCCAGCGTAGACGAGAGGATAAAATTCGCCGTTTCTCTCCTGGGCAAAACCGTGTCACCGAAGGAGGTCTTCACGGCGGGGCAGCTCGTTGACGTAATCGCCGTCACTAAGGGCAAGGGATACCAGGGCGTGATCAAGAGGTTTGGAGTTACCATACTCCCTCGCTGGCATAAACACAGGAAGGGCCACAGGAGGACGGGAACTATAGGGCCGCAAGCTCCTGCGGTCATGTTTACACAGCCGAGGCCCGGCCAGATGGGATTCCACCAGCGCACTGAGTACAACAAGAGGATTATAAAAATTGGGGACAACGGCGCCGAGATCACGCCCAAGTCAGGCTTCCTCCATTATGGAGTGGTCAAGGGGCCCTACATACTTATACAAGGCACCGTGCCTGGGGCTAGGAAGAGACTTGTCGTATTAAGATACCCAGTCAGACCGCCGAAGAAGGCGCCGCCTGCGGCGGAGCCTCAAGTGGTGTGGATAAGCTCTCAAAGTATTTAAATAGGACTGTATAGACGCCGTGATGATGGATCTGCTGTTGAAGTTTAAACAGCTGGATCTAAGCCCCTATATACAGCCGGGCGAGAGACCGCCTGAGAAGCTAAAGGTATATGGGCGTGACGGGGCGTATGTTGCTGATATAGATCCGCCGGTTCACTTCATAGAGCCGGTGAGGCCCGACATAATCAGGAGAGCCTATCTTAGCGCTCTCTCGGCGAGATTTCAGCCTAAGGGCGTCTACGAGGGCGCCGGCAAGGAGCACAGCTGTGAGTCCTTCGGCGTAGGTCTCGGCATCGCTAGAATCCCGAGGTACAAGGGCTCGTTGTGGCCGCGCGGCTGTTTTGCCCCCAACACCCGCGGCGGGAGGAGGGCACACCCGCCGAAGGTAGAGAAGAAGCTCCATGAGGAGATAAACAAGAAAGAGAAGAACTTTGCTATTCGGTCTGCTATTGCTGCAACGGCGTATAAATCGTGGGTTATGGCTAGAGGTCACATAATTGACAAAGTCCCCTCTCTGCCTCTTGTAGTTGTAAGCGACGTTGAAAACATAAGTAAGGCGAAAGAGGCAAAAAAGCTGTTTGAAGTCCTTGGCCTGTGGCCCGATGTAGAGAGGGCCGCAGAAGGTGTTAAAATTAGGGCTGGCAAGGGGAAGATGAGAGGTAGGCGCTATAAGGAGCCTAAAAGCGTATTAGTCGTAGTCTCTAGCTCTAAAGCCCCCTTGGTTTTTGCTGTTAGAAACTTTCCAGGTGTGGACGTGGTATCTGTAGACAATTTAAATATGCTTGTCTTAGCTCCTGGCGGCGCCCCTGGCAGACTAACTCTCTGGACTACGACAGCGATAGAGAAGCTCCGCGGGCTGTTTCTATGATCAAGCGGTTTGTAATCACAGAGAAGACTATCCGTCTTGCTGAGAAGGAGAATAAGATAACTGTAGTTGTTGAAAGATGGGCAACAAAGAAGCAGATAGCCGATGAAATCCAGCGGCTTTACAACGTCAAGGTTGAGAAGGTAAATACACTCATAACGCCCAGGGGCGAGAAGAAGGCGTATGTAAAACTCGCCAAAGAATACAACGCAATGGATTTATTAAGTCGGCTGGGCGTATTGTAATTGTCGTTAACAGCTCAGCTCGTGGATTCGTCTTCATCTATCAGAACTAAAGACCTACATCACCTACCTTTAAACCCTCTTTCCTATTTATTTCTTAAGGTTTAGACGGCACTGGAGTTTGGTGTGTAGATTTTTTTGAGGAGTCTTATCCAAGTTGCTATCGACTCTCCACCTGCCACAAACTTGTTTTTTATCAGCCAGTACTGCGTGGCTTTGCCTTTGCTGACTAAATATGCGGCGAACATATTGACGAGGATTTTCGCCTGTCCCCTCCTGATTAGACCTTTTATATATTCCTCGGGGTAGTCTCTTGCCACAGGGTTCCCCTTTTCTGCAGCTTCTTTCGCTCTTAGAGCCAGGAGTTTAAGCCCCACCTCTTTTATCCATGTTTCAAATTTCTCTAGCTCGTCGTGATAGGCTTTGGCTATATCTGCGTTTTCAAAATGTGGCCAGTATTGCTTTAGTTCTTTTAGTAGATGTTCCACGTCTTTTTCAACGTAGATCTTTATAAGAGTTTTCTTTTATAATTAAGCGCTGTAGTATCCTATGGCGATTTTCCTCTTGACTTCTATTGAACAGTTTGGACAATAGAGTGTCATGCCGCGTCTTTTAAGCACCGAGCTGCATCTGGGGCAACGGGATAGGACCGAGCCGTAGGTAGGGCCGCGTATTGAGACAACAAGAGGCGGGCCGTATGTAGATACAACTTTAGCCCTTATATAGTCTCCAATGCCTAACTCGCCATCTGAGAAGAAATATGGCAAAACTCCCGTAAATGAGTACTTTAGGTCGTGTATCTCTCTGTTGTTCTCTACAGCGAAGCAACGGAGTTGATACGCCCGCCTCCCCTTGCTTACGACTTGGCAATAAACTATTGCTCCCGCCTGGGGCAGTGGGGGGTTTCTCACAGGTTTTACAACAGCCACATGGGCTTTTTCATCATATGTCACTATGCCTAAGACAGAGGAGAGATATCTAAAGTCTAGGCTATATGCGCTTCCTTTTGTTTCAAACTCCTCGGCGTATGCCACCTCTTCCCCAGGTGTCACAATCTTCTTTCTCACAGTAATGAAGCGGGCGGAGGTTTAAAAACGTGTTTCAATAGTGGCGTGTGTATGTGTCGCTATCTTTTAAATTCCATAGCCCCGAGGAGGTAGAGAGATTTTTGAAATTTTTAGAGCGCCACTTGAGAACCTCCTATATTGTAAACACACGTCTTACCCACGTCTATATCCAACTAGAGGGAGAGGGCAAGGAGTTGGAAGAGGCCGTCGCCCTTGTTAAAAACCTGGCGGCTTTAGCCAGAGGTGGAAAGAGTAGGCTAAGGGTGCCGCTTCTTGTCTTATTTAAAGACGCTGAATTAACTAGGCCAATTCCGCCCGAGGTGCTAGCTGATGCGCTTAACCTCAAGGGCGTGCCCTCTGAAGTACGAGGCGGCGTATTAGAGACCTCGGCTAGTTATGAAGAGGTGTTGAAAGCGGCGGAGGAGCTTTCTAGGATTTATGCCGAGGTTGAGAAATATCCAATTACTCCCCACGCCAAGAGAATAGTCGTAGCGTATACATATGCCAAAGGGCTATCTGTTGACAAAGCAGTAGAGGAGCTTGTCGAGCTGGGCTTGTTGAACAAGGGCTCTGTGATAAGCCTTAGGTACTCTATAGAGGAGACAAGGCGGCGGCTCAAGTTTATAAATTTACATAAATAAGCCGCTATGCTTCAGTTAGAGATTCTTAAGCTAGATGATAAATATCTTGAGGTAAAAGTCAGGGGGGAGACCTATACGTTGTTTTCTCCGCTGGTTGAATATCTATCTAACGACCCGGATGTGGAATATGTCCAATTTGACGTAGGCCACCCGCTCCAGGAGAACGTGTATTTTAAAGTGAAGGTGAGGAGGGGGAATCCTATAGAGGTTGTGCAGAGAGCTGTTAACGCCATAATTTCAGACTTAGAGGAGCTTGAGAAAAGTTTCTTTTCGTGATTGTCGTATTAGCCGAATCTGCGCTTGAGCTTGTGCCTCGGGAGCTCTGGAACCACCCAGTTATACAAGCAGACGCCAAGAGGAGAGGCAAAAAGCCGGGGGAGATTCTTCTAGATAGAGCGCGACATCATTTAGCTATGTCGTCGCTAAGAGATGCGTCTAAGAGAGGTAGGCCAGATATCGTACATCAAGTGCTTTTGGTGTTTCAATACAGTTTGCTAAACAAAAGGGGCCTTGGGAGAATATACATACACACCCAGGGAGATTATACAATATATGTGCGTTGGGAGACCCGTATACCAAAAAACTACAACAACTTTGTCTCGTTGATGGAACAACTGTATGCCACGGGCAGAGTTCCTCCCAAAGGCGAGCCCCTCATAGAGCTGTATAAAAAAGACCTCTCTACTCTATTGAGGGAGCTAGGCGGTCGTTGGGTAGTGTTACATGAGAGCGGTGTGAAAAAACCGTTTATAGAGCTTGGGGCGGCGTTGTTAAACTCTGTTGTTGTAATAGGCGGATTTCCCCATGGAGATTTTACAAATAAGTGGGTTCTCGAGAAGGCAGACGCTATATATAAAATAGGAGACGAAACTATGGATGCGGCGCAAGTAGTTTATAGAGCTATAACTGCGGCAGAAGTCGCTGCCGGCCTTCTATGAAATTCCAGGCTTATATAAAGCGTAGGGGGAAGTGGCGTCAGTATCTAAAGACAGTTGATCAATTGGGTGTTCCATATGTGTTAGAGGTTGGGCAATTAGATACGTCCCGCTCTCCCATCACTGTTGCAGTTGAGTTTGAAGAGCCGACTCCCGAGGCGCTTGTGTTGCCGCCAGTAGGTTTAAACGAATTGGAGTGGTATATTTTTCTTGCCGACGCTCTTGACGTCAAAAGACTTGTCCTCCCCCCGCCTCCGACTATGGAAGAGATAGAGGCGTTTTACAACAAGGCTGTGGAATATGGCATAGAGATAAACTGGACCTACGGCGTCCCTCCAATGGCCAGGATAAAAGACGTGGAGACAGTTGCCCGGATATTGAGACCCACGGCTGCAAGGATCGTATATGACCCAGTCAAGGCGAGGGGGACAAAGGAGATTTATACTACTGTCATTGCTCTAAGTGGCTATATCAGAGAGATATATCTGTCAAATAGGAGGGGGGAGAGGGGGCCCCGCTTGCCGCCCTTTGACCCAATAGGCAGGATAAATTACGTCGAGTTATTACAAGCTCTGCAGTTGATACAGTGGGAGGGGAGAGCTACAATTAGACAAGCGCCGCAGTTTTTAAACGAGCTGGAGCTTCAGCTAAGAGTGGGGTCTGAGGTGTTAGAAACGGCGAGGAGCGCCGGGGTTTCAAAAAAAGTACAGAGACGGGTCTCGGCTATTTTTGACGAGCTTTTATCACAGTAAAATATATAGAGTAGTTCCATCTCTATGACATGTCAAGGAGGGTGTAGTATTGGCGTTGGTTATATTTATACAAGCCGCGAGAGTGGTAGTAGGTTATGAAGACCCTATATCTTTAGGGGCTTTAGGCGAGTTAAATAAGACAGGCGATATAAAGATGTTAAAACATATCAAGGAGATAAAAGCAGTTGTGTTAAACCTCCCCGATAGCAAACTGGGGGAGTTAAAAGAGAAGTTAAAGGGGGTGAGATATATCGAGGAGGATAAGGTAGCTTGGGCGATAGGCTTTGCAGACTATGCAGACGTGCAGTGGAATATCAAAATGGTGAACGCCCCTCTTGTGTGGGATACATACTTTGTGACAATTGGCGATGCGGCGTTTGGCTACGGCGTAACTGTCGCCGTGTTAGACACAGGCATAGACTATACACACCCAGAGCTCTACGGGAAGGTTATGACCCCCTCCCCGCCCTAGAGGGCGGGGTTTCCACTGTGGGGGTCTCGGCCGTTGTCCAGGGTTAATAGGCCGTTTGACGTGGGATAATATGTTTCTATCTTCCTCGGCGTTGGCGTCTTGTGGCCGAGCTTTGCGGCTATGTTTCTCGCGGCGTTTATATCCGCGTTCAGAGAGATGCCGAACTTCCTGCAGATGTACAGCCCTCTATACACTCTGCCGTTTTCATGAATTTCGCCGCAGATGGAGCACGCCCTTGACGTGTTGTACTCGTCGGCGGCGTACAATCCCGTACTCCGTCAACACCTCCCCAAGCCTCTGCACGAGCTTTCTATATCCCCATACGCTGACCACATACTCGCTCTGCCGCTCGTGAGCTATGTCCTCGGGATAGCCGACGTAGACCTCAGACACTCCCGATTCCCACAGCATTTCCGCGAGACCTCTGACCGCTGTATTTCTATAGTGCCTCAGCCTCTCTCTCATTTTCCACAGCGCCCTTAGGTACCTCCTGTGCCAGCTCTGCCATGGGAACCCCAAGTTCCTCCTCACATCCCGCACGCTCTGGTACAACGCCCTCTGCCTCTTCCACCAGAAGTACTCCGCCTTCAGCGGAGTGCCCTTGATGAGGATCGCCCTCTCCTCGCCCTCGATAACCACGGCGAAGAGGTTGTTTATGCCGACGTCTATGAATGCTTTCTTATCGCCTTTGGGCTGTCTTATCTGTATTCTGTCGTAGACGCCTCTCACGTACTGCCTTGGTTTAGCAGGCTTTCCAACCTCTATGGTGAGGTAGGCGAACCATCTGCCGTTTTCATATACAATTTCGAGACGGCCCTGCTTCCCAGACCACTTTATCCTCCCGGCGTATCCTCATGCCGAAGTCCTTGAGCACTATGTACCCTTCTCCGCCGTTGACAGACTCTACGTAGTACCGGTCACTCCTCACGACGAGGCGTTTCACCCTCTTGCCGAGGAGTCTATCCTTCCAGTACCCCGGCGGCGAGACCTTCTTCACATGCGGCGGCAACTCCCCGGCCTTCAGCTTGGCCAGAAGGGCGAAGAAGCTCCGCCAAGCCTCGTTGTTCTTGTTGAGCACCTGCCCCACGTTGACCTTTAGGACGTCTCTGTACCTCCTGTAGACCTCTCTGTACGTGCCCCTTAGGTCTACGCCCTGCTTTGCGAAGAACTGCCGCCTCCTCAGATAGTTCACCTCATTCCAAGCCTTAGCCGCGGCGTCTGCCAGCTTATGTAGCTTCCTCTCCTGCGCCGTCGTGGGGAGAAGGCGCAGGCGGACAGTCCGCACGGGAGGCATATCGGCGGGGCGTCCCCCCGCCAGGGCCATCCCACGCTTGAGTTCGCCCCCCGCGCGGCGCCCGCCCCCACCCCTCCCCCTCTTTTTCTCCACTTTCTTCACCAACTCAGCCATGAAAAAATATAGATGTTGGTTTAAAACCTACCCCGCCCTAAAGGGCGAGGCTTTCTGTTGTAAAGCGTGCCGGCTTGTCCGGCTCTGTTGCTTCACCTCGCTGACCTCAATATATCCACTGCTAATGCCGAAATCTAGTGCTTTCTTGGCCAGATCAACCGACATATGTCTCGGTATAACGAACGCCCTCCCGCTCCACCCGCTGGATGTCGTGAAGTCCTTTGCAACGTCCTCAAGCTTGGCGCCGAGCACGAAGGCAATGTCTTCCTCGAGTTTCGCGAAGTAGTTCGACACAAGATCTTCGAAGAGCTTTGGATTCCTGGCGTACAGCAACACGTCGAAGAGCCCAACGTCAACTGTCTTCATCGGTTCCTTTCTAATGTTAAAGATGAAGACAGGCTTGTTCACGTAGATGGTCACGTCGTCGGGCGCTCTGGCGGGGATTCTGAACTCCCTTATCAACCTCTCAAGGCTTGCCCCTGCAACCCTCATTATTGTGTTTACTGCCCTATCTTTTGCCTGTTGCGTCAGGATCCCTCTGTAGCTCGGCAGATCCTCTGCGACCTCCCTTGCAACAACGTCGCCTCTGCCGGCTTTTAAGACGTGGCTGAAGCGTAGGTCGACGCCGTTCAGCCTTGGGGGCAGGACGCGCGCTACTCACCTCCCCAACGTCGACATGCGTAGCGTACGTCACCAGCTCGCCCAGCTCCGACGTCGGGCGGAGACCGTACATCTGCGCCAGCCGGTATGCGAATTCGGCCGTGGAAACCGGTATATTGCGCGTCGTGAGCGGCGTTAAATCGCGCAAGGTCGTCGCGGCTGGGAACTCCGGTGATGGGGATCCCACCACTGACAACGTGGCGTATCCGGCTAGGTACAGCTGGGTTATTGCGGTAGCCGCTGTTGACCAAAACTACGCAGTCCCCACTTGGTCGAGCGACGGCATTGAGGTAGACGTGGCTGCCCCCGGCGTAAATATTCTGTCTACATACCCCGGCGGGAGATATGCACATATGTCAGGAACCTCCATGGCAACTCCACACATAACCGGCGTCGTGGCGTTAATCCAAGCAGTTAGGACAGCATACGGCCTTAGGCCTCTGACGCCGGACGAGGTATACCAAGTTTTGGCCTCTACTGCCAAAGATATAGGCCCGCCGGGTTTCGACGTCTACAGCGGCTATGGGCTTGTCGATGCATACGCGGCTGTCACCGCCGCGCTGAAAATAGGATAGTCCCCAGGCTTAATCTTTTTATATAGGTTCGGGGCTTTTTCCATGCCAACGTGGACAGAGTATATATTCCAGAAGAAGTTAGGACATACGCCGTCTCCTGGTGACGTGGTAGAAGTGGTGCCAGACCTAGTGGGGTTTCACGACTTGACAGGGTACCACGTGTTAGAGGTGCTGGAGAGTATGGGCAAGGTGGAGGTTTTTGACAAGGAGAGGGTTGTGGTGGCGTTTGACCATCTGTCTCCTCCGCCGACGCAGAGAGCCGCCGAGATAATGGTCTACATCAGAAAGCACGTCAAAGCCCTTGAACTTCCCCATTTTTACGACGTGGGAGGCGGCATTCTTCACCAAATAATCCTGGAGAAATACGCTATGCCAGAGTACGTGATATTTGCCGCAGATTCGCATACAAATACCGCAGGGGCTGTGGGGGCCTTTGCCCATGGCATGGGGGCCACAGACATAGCCGCTGCTCTGAAGCTCGGCAAAACCTGGGTAGTAATCCCGGCGCCGTTTAGGGTAGACATGAAAGGAGAGTTCCCCCCGGGGGTAATGGGGAAGGACGTAGCCCTCTACCTCCTTAAGCAGTTTGGAGCTGAGGGTTTCAACGGCTATTCGGTGGAAGTGTTTGTGGAAATTCCAAAGGCATTTCCTATGGACGATAGAGCCACTGTGGCTAATATGTCGACAGAAATGGGGGCAGATGCGCTTATGTTTATACCAGATGTAGTTACTGTCGACTATTTACAAAGAGAGAGGGGCGTCTCTTACAAACCGCCCGATTTACAGCCTGGGAGATATGTAGATAAATATGTAGTTGAATTGTCAAAACTTGAGCCGCTTGTAGCAGCGCCGTATAGTGTAGATAATGTAAAAGCTGTAAGAGAGGTGGAGGGGGTTGAGGTAGATCAAGTGTTTATAGGCTCTTGTACCAACGGGAGGCTAAGCGATTTTGAAATTGCGGCGAGAATTCTGAGAAGAGGCCGTGTGAAAAGTAGATGTATAGCGATTCCGGCGAGCTACACTATATTTAGGAAAGCCTTAGAGTTGGGCTATATAGATATTTTGACAAAAGCCGGCTGTGTAGTTACATATGGCACATGTGGCCCGTGCCTTGGCGGACACTTCGGCGTAGCGGGGCCGGGGGAGGTGGTAGTTTCGACGAGCAATCGTAATTTCAAGGGGAGGATGGGCCATCCAGATTCAAAAGTATATTTAGCTAATCCAGCTACTGCGGCAGCCGCTGCGTTAGAGGGAAAAATAGTCGACCCGCGGCCCTATCTGTTGTAGCAGAATCTTAGGGGAAAAGCCGGTGGGAGAAGCGGGATTGTCTTATCTGTCACTAAAGCCCACGTTGGCAGTTGCCTTTACTGGGGACGCCGGAGCCCCAGAGAGGGCCGGCGTCGCGAAGGGGGCGCTATCTTAGCAAGTAGGCAAAAACAGCTTTTGCTGTATGCATTCTATTTTCTGCTTGATCCCACACGGCAGACTGAGGCCCGTCGATTACGTCGTCTGTAACCTCCTCGCCTCTATGTGCAGGTAGGCAGTGTAGGAATATGGCTTTTCTCCCGGCTATCTCCATAACTCTTTGATTTACCTGATAGGGCTTCAACATCCTCCTCCTCTCCTCGGCCTCTTTTTCAAAACCCATGGAGACCCATACGTCTGTATACACTCCGTCTACGCCTGCTACATCGTTTATAGAATCTGTAAAGTAGATACGGCCCCCGGTCTTAGCAAGGTCTTCAGAGAGTTCTTCCACTAGTTTCATATTCCACAGCTGTTTAGGCCCCACAAGTCTGACCTCCCAGCCGAGTTTAGCGCCGATTATCGCCAAGCTAGTTGCCACATTATTACTGACGTCGCCTACAAAAGCTACTTTTATGCCGTGTAGTTTTCCGACGTATTCCCACAGCGTGAGCGCGTCTGCAAGAGCTTGGAGGGGATGGTGTTTGTCTGAGAGAGCGTTTATCACAGATATAGAGCTGTTTTGCGCCATCTCTTCAAGCGTCTCATGTCTATATACCCTGGCGGCTACTGCTACGGCGTATCTCGATAAAACTCTCATTGTGTCGGCGATGGTCTCGCCTCTGCCAATTTGTAGCTCGCTCGGAGTTGTATATACCGCCTGCATGCCTAATTGTGCGGCAGCCGCAGTTAGCGAGAGCCTAGTTCTCGTGCTAGGTTTTTCAAAATATAACACTACGAGCCTCCCTGGAAATATCGGCGTGTAGACTTCTCCAGCCAGGTAACGTGTCTTAAAATCTCTAGACATGCGTAGGATGTTCTCAACCTCATGTGGTTTATATTCCATTAGTGTAAGTAGATGTCTCATGTGGCGTTTTTAGCGACGTAAATTAAAATATTGACTTATAGAGATTACTGGATTGATATATAGCTATTTGCTATTTATGGGGAGTTCTTTCAAAACGATATTTGTTAAAGTAGATACAACGCCCTTGATCTCTCTTATGTTTTCAATAATCTGGTTTAGCTCCTCTACATTTTCTGCAACAACTTTTACAACTATATCATAATCTCCTGTAACTTCGGCTACAGACGCGACGTTTTTTATCGCTGCCACTCTACGTGCTACAGATGTCGTATAGACGTTATTAGCAACTTTTAGCCAGACATATGCCTCAATGTGTCTATTTACTCTAGCTCTATAAGCCATGTTAGTTATTTTCTCAAGAATTTCTAATAAGTCGTCATCTCTAAGTCTTCTCACGTTCATCTGCTTGACTTCTTCCACGACTTTATCTAACACCTCTGGAGGTACCGAAATTCCCATGCGTTCAAGTCTATATTGTATCGCCTTCCTCCCGCTATATTTATCTAGAGAAAAGTCGCGAGTTCTGCCAACGACTTCAGGCGGTATAGGCTCGTAGGTCTCGGGATTTGCGATTACGCCAGCTTGATGGACGCCGGCTTTATGTGTAAATACGTTTTCGCCGACTATGGGGAAGGTGGGCATAATAGTAATGCCGCTTGCCGCCTCTACCATAGCGGTGATCTCTGGCAATTTCTCAAGTTTTACAAGCCTTACGCCCTTGTGGTAATAGTAGGCGGCGACAAAAACTTGAAGAGGCGTAATGCCGGCTCTCTCTCCGAGGCCGTTTACAGTGGTGTGTACTACGTCTGCCCCGCCTTCAACTGCCGCAAGGCTGTTGGCAACAGCCATGCCAAAGTCGTTATGGGCGTGGATATCTAGCCCTATCTCAGGCACTGCGGCTTTTATTTTTGTAAAAACCTCTCTGGCGCGGTCCGGCGTAAAGACCCCCACTGTGTCTGCAATACTCACTCTATCTGCCCCAGCCTCGTAGGCAGTTTTAACTACTTGTATCAGATAGTTCAAGTCAGCTCTTGAGGCGTCTTCTGCAGTGAATCTGACAGAGACGCCGTGTGATTTGGCGAGAGACACCATATCTGCAATTATTTGGAGAGCCTCTTCTCGTGTCTTTCTATGTTTATACTTCAGATGTATATCGCTTACTCCATAGAACACCGCTATGCGGTCTGGCTCTAGAGACGCGGCTGTTTCAATATCTTGTTTTACAGCTCTGCTATGGACAACAATTTCGCTATTTATCTCGCCGACTTTTTTGAGTCCTATGATTTTTTTAATTGCAGATTTTATATCAGGGGCCACGTTGGGATCGCCGACTTCTATCATGCCGACGCCGATATCAGACAGCGCCTTTGCAATTCTAATACGCCACTCCTCAGAGAACACAACGCCGGGGGTTTGTTCGCCCTCTCTAAGTGTCGAGTCTAGAATTATCGGATGCCTTCTTTCCCCGAATGCATAGACAGGGAAATACACCTATTTATAAGCCTTTTCACATATTTACTGTATATACAAAAACCTTATTACTCCAGCTCCATACGGTGTTGTGTTATATTGGTGCCAAGATTTAAACTTGCCTGTTTTAGATCTTAAGAAAGCGACGGGAAAATGTGGCGAATTTATCGAGGTAAGGCTGACGCAGCCGGCAGATCCTCGGCCGGCTTTTCTCTCAGATATCTTAACTACAAGAGAGGCTATAGTAAACGAATTTAGTGATGCAAAACTTGCCGAAGTCTTAGTTCCATTAAATGAGGTGGTGTTGCTAAATAAAATACCCGGCTATGCGGATCAAGCGGATGAAGTTGTGGTAAGAGGGCGTTTAATAGGCCATAGGTTTTATGATATAGTAGAGCGCCGGTGGAGATTTAGGCCGCTGTATGAAGCTGTGGCGACAATGATAAAAGAGAGGCTTGGATATTGGGCGATTGTAGATATGTCTGAGCTTCCAGAAGGCTACGACATACATCAAGATAAAATTACAGAGGGGGTTCTGCCTGAGGAAAAATATAGACATGTGGCTCTATCGACAAAAGATGGGAAGATACATGGAGTTGCCAAGTTGTTTCGCGGTCGCCGGCTACACGTGGTGAAGTCGTGGAGAGCTAAACCGCCGCTTCCGCCTGGTAAGCCCTCTAGTTTAAAAGACGCGGCGGAGTTCAACCGGGAGCATATAGAGGAGTTGACAAAAGAGGCAGTTAAATTCATAAGAGAGATTGCGGAGAGGTACAAAAAGCCGGTTGTAGTCTCTTACTCGGGGGGAAAGGATAGTTTAGTTGTGTTAGATCTTGTTGTAAAAAGCGGGGTAAAGTTTTACGTGTTTTTTAACGACACCGGGCTTGAGCCGCCTGAGACTTATGAAAATATCAAGAAAATACAGGAGTATTATGGCGTTGAGATAATTATAGGATCAGCTGGGGATAGGTTTTGGAGGGCGATAAAGGCCTTTGGGCCGCCTGCCAGAGACTACAGGTGGTGTTGTAAAGTAATAAAGCTAGGCCCCACCACCGAGGCTCTCAAAAGCCGGTTTCCCCAGGGCTATATAAGCGTTGTGGGGCAGAGAGGCGCCGAGTCTTTCCAAAGGGCTAAACTACCAAGGGTGTCTCAGAGCAAGTGGGTGGCCGGCTCCATAGTGGCGGCGCCTCTGCAGAGCTGGACAGCTCTTGAGGTGTGGCTCTACATCATCCTCAACGACCTCCCCTACAACCGCGCCTACGAGCGCGGCTTCGACAGACTCGGTTGCGTCGTGTGTCCAGCCAACGAGCTGGCGGAGCTGGACATGGTGGCCTCCAGCTACCCTGAGATATACAGCAGGATGGAGGTGGAGCTCAAGAGCCGCTTCTCCGACGAGGAGGTGAAGATGGGCTTGTGGAGGTGGCGCGGCAAGATACCCGGGGACATGGCCAGGTGGGTCAAGAGGGAGAGGGGGGCCGAGCTACCAGTTAGGGTGAAAAAGACCGAAGGCGGCGTGGCGGTGGAGATGGACGCCGAGCCCGACCCAAACACCCTGTCGGAGCTTCTAAAGATGCTGGACAAGGCCGCCGGCAGGAAGAGCCCAGTGAAGGTGGAGGGGGGAGGAGGCCTCTGGAGGATCTCGGCACAGGACCCCCGGCTTGCGCTAGACGCCGCCGCCCTCGTGGTGCGGGCCGCCATATGCGGCGACTGCGACCTATGTGTCCACTGGTGCCCCACGGGGGCGCTGAGGAGGACAGGCCCGGGGAGGAGGTTCGAGGTAGACGAGAAGAGGTGCGTCGGGTGTCTCCTCTGTAGCTCCGCGTGCCCCGCCGCCCAGTACCTAGTTTACAGGGCATGAAGCCCCGCCTCTACGTATACGCGCCGCCCCACATAAGGCCCGTGGATCTGCCCGAGTTCGCCGCCGTCTGGGAAACGGCCGAGGTGGAGATAGAGGAGTTCCTAGACAGGTCAAGGGGTCAGTGTAGGGCAGACGAGGCCGTTAAGAAGCTGGCGCAGAGGGGCCAGAAACCCGCCGTGTACGTCCTAGACTGCGACGGCTACTACCCCGGCTTCAACTACGTGTTTGGGCTAGCGGCTCCCGAGCTGAAGACGGCCGTGGTCTTCACGGCGAGGTTGCGCCCAGCCTTCTTCGAGAGCAGGCTAGCTAAGGAAATAACTCACGAGGCCGGCCACCTCTACGGCCTCGGCCACTGCGTCAACCCCCGTTGCGTCATGTACTTCAGCAACAGCATATACGACACCGACGCGAAGGGGGTGCACTTCTGCGAGACCTGCAGGAGAAAACTCCGGGGCTAGGGAGGCGCTATCTGCCGGCCACCTCTACGCCCAGTCGCTGAGCTATCTTGCCGTCTAGAGACCTCAGCAGATCTCTATTACCGACAAGCGTGTGGAAGTAGTTTGTCACGCCGTTTGCGCCCATTAATAGCCTCAGTTCTTTAGTAAGTGCTGTTATGACATTTTCATACCTTTTCATCCTTTCTCTCAAATCCATGTTTTTCACCCTCTGGTATACATACTCAAAAATGCCGAGGGGACATACGAGATCTGCGCCGAGCGCAGCTAGTTTGTAAATATCTCCACCGTTGTAAAGTCTACCCACGGCGACTATGTAAGTTTTATTTCTTACACCTGTCTTTCTCAGCTGTAAATCTAGGCGCGACACAGCCTCTTCAAGTAGTCCCCTGCCTTTTGTTTCGTCGACTATAACCACTCCCTCCCTAATGTCTACCGTCTCATCTGGAGCTATGATTTTAGCTCCGTCGTTTATACACTTGAAATTGTGACAATTGCTGCCATATATCGGCGCGCCTAGGGCGTATCCAGCATATACGGCTGCCTCATCTAATGCGGGAACTACGACAGGCGTGTAATACTTCTCGCCGTTGATCCATATATCTACCTCAAGCTCCTCTCTATAGGGATCTACCGAGGGATGTGTCACCTGTGCTGCCTCAATACGGAGGAGATCTAGAGGTCTCCTGGCAGGAGTTGTATACCCCGGCACGACGCCTCCCATACCAATTATCGGCGGCCGCCCCTCTTCATAATACTCCCTATGTACAAAAACTCTGACCGCCGGGTCTATCCACGCGACGTTTCCAGGCGTTACGAGCGACAAGCCTAGAGTTTCAGCTACTTTTTCATCTACGTAATAAACCTCTAGCAAATCTCTCCTACCTACTAACTCTCTTAAGCTGGACATCCCCAGCGCGTATAAAACAGCCTTGAGACCCTTCCCCAACGCCAGTAGGTAGTTTTTCAAAAGCCGCACCCCCCACTCTATGTCGAGCTCCCTCCCCGAGCCTATCATATTTGTTAAAGCTGTTGGACAACCGCCTGTGTGGCACGAGTGACACATGATACAGCCCATGGCCATTAAGGCGGCGGTGCCCATGTTTGCCATATCTGCGCCCATTGCGATTATTTTCGCCAGGTCCATGGGGCTATATAACATGCCGCCGGCGATCATTATCAATTTATCGCGTGTCCCATCTTTTCTAAGCCACATATCTACAACTGGCACGGCATAGTCAATAGGTATGCCTAAATGATCCCGAGCTACAACAGGCGTAGCCCCCGTCCCAGCGCCAGCCCCATCTATAATAATGCCTTCTGCTGTCGATCTGCCAACACCAACGGCAACAAAATGTATTTTATTAACGGCGGCTACTTTCACAAGAACAGGTTTTCCAGTGAGATCTCTAAGTGCTTTAACCCTCTGGGCTAGATCCTCTATAGAGTATATATCGTGATGCGGCGCGGGAGAAAGCGCCTCGCTCCCCACTGGTATCTTCCTAAGCTGGGCTATGATATCAACTACCTTCTTCCCAGGTAGATGGCCGCCGATGCCCGGCTTAGCGCCCTGGCCTATCTTGATATTTACCGCCAACCCCGCCCTCAGAAGCGTCATATCCATGCCGAAGCGCGCTGAGGCCCATTGAACCACGATATTGCGATATTTAGCGATCTCCGGATGGAGACCCCCCTCTCCAATTCCGGCCACTGCGCCTACCTCAGTGACTGCCTTTGCGATTGCTATGTTCGGGTTTCCACTCAATGCCCCAAAGGACATGTCGCCGATGTAGACAGGAATCTTGAGGCGGGTGCCGAAGAAGTCGATACTTATATCTACGTCGAGTTTATCTGCCTTTGCTAAAGCTTCTTTAAGGTCTGAAATTCTGAGATCTTTAAAGACGGCTTTGTCGAGAATTCTGCCGACTTTCAATGGCGTGATTCCATCTACCGCCGGCTCGCCTGTTTCAGCCATCTTCCTAATCATTCTAATTTTCTCTTCTCCCCAAAACTCTGGTACCAGATGTTTTACAGGCTCTATATATGTCCGCACTACTATATGTTGCACTTGGGAAATCTATTTTCTGAATATAAATTTACTCCCTCTGGAACTCGGCCACTCTGATAACGGTGAATACGTCTCTCTCGATTTTCGCATCTTCGTTAAACAAGGCGTTAAACCGCTGGACGTAAGGCCTTAGGTAGTTTAACTCCTCCTCGGTAAGTTCTCTAACCTCGACATGGTGGTAAAGAGAGAATATCTTGCGCACATGCGGATCTTCCATCGCCTTTTTGACGTCTACGTCGAGCCCCGCGGCCTTTAGAGCTCTAATATAGCGGTCAAGTCTCTCGTGGTCTACCCCACCTCCGATCTTGCTCTTGTCAACCTCGCCTCTTATATAGATGGTTCCGCCGACCATTCCCGCCCCTATCCGCCGCCCGACCTCCTCTTGCCAAGTATGGCGGAGGACAAGTATCACGCCGCCGCCCATATATTCGCCGAGGTAATCCCCGGCGGATCCCCCGATGACTAACACGCCACCTCTATGCTGGATCCCTGCTCTATTGTTGGCGTTGCCGTATATGTAGATCTCGCCTCCCCGTTTCGCTTGTCCTACTGCGTCACCGACGCTTCCATATACGGCGATTAACCCGCCGTTCATGGCGTCGCCTAGATCCTCCTGGGCATCTCCATATATGTAGAACTCTCCGCCACTCATGACGTTAGCCGAGGCGTTGCCTACTATTCCCCACGCCCGCAGAACTCCTCCCTCCATGCCGTTGCCAATATATCTATGTCCCATGACGTTGATAACGTTGACATAGCCCTTTTCTTTCAACTGTCTCCTTATTTCTCGAGCTAGTTCAATAGTGCCGTATGTCGACGCGTCTATTACCTCAGGCGGCGGAAGGGGGATGTCGGGATAAATCGACCGTTTTGTGAATTTTCCCCAAATTTCTCCTCCAGAGACAAGTATATACTCGCCGCCTCTTAGCGCCCAGATATCTACGCCGTTTTTAGCCACCGCCTTTATTGCAGCCGCTTCGCTGGCGACGTACAGTCTATCTTTTGCAAAACCGGCATAGAGGGGACGGAAGTGTTGTGTATCTACAAAAGCGCCAAAGACAGGCCTTGGCCCCCCTACTATAAAGACCACAGCGTATGGTCCGTCAAGTCTGGCGCCTCTTACTTCTTTGCCGTACATAAGCTCTTCTACTGCCTTTTCTACACCGTATTTTTTCGAAAGTTCCCAGAGGAGATAGGCGATGGCTTCACTGTCGTTGCCGGTAAAATCTCTATAGCCGAACTCATACCTCAATAGATTTATATTTGAGCCGTAGGAGCTGAGGTCGCCGTTGTGAACTATTGCCACGTCGCCTGCTGAAAATGGGTGGCTATAGTACGGGAAGCCTCCTGGACTGTTAGTGGGGTATCTAGTATGTCCAAGCCAAGCGATAGACTTCTTTTTGTCTACTCTATACATCTCGACAAGAGTCTCTGGCCATCCAATTACCTTATATACGTCGAGCCAAGCGCTCTTCATATATACAACACCGTTTATATCGCCATCGCCGTATTTTACAACATCGTATAAGCCGCCGGGGAGTTTATATACTTCTACTGCATCTGCCGGGGGACTTGTGGTAAAAAACTTAGTCTTTACCCAGCGCGAGGGGTTGTAGAGGGCAACACCGGCGCCATGTTGCGTCCCCCGCTCTCTCATTACAGCAAGCGCCTTTATCACCGTATCACCTTGTATATATTCTCCATCTAAGCTATATACCCCAAAGATGCCACACATTAGATGTCTGCGATACTATGGGTTAAAAACATTATCCAAAAATATATGTAAAGTAGAACTAGATAGACGTTAGTACTAGATTATAGCCGCATTAAATTTTTGACATAACAATCATAGAGTGTATTTTCAAAAAGAAAATTTTAAAAATTATAATTATTTTATCTAAGCAATTTTAAATAGTTAGTTAATCCACCCGCTTTTAAAATAGCAAGAGGAAGCCCTCTTATAGGTTTACCCTCAATTTTTTCTCCCGTTGTTAGATTTATGCAATATCCATTTTCTATATCTACCTCAAGCTCCTCTCCCTCTTTTACCTTTTTAGTAATCTCTGGCACTTGTAACACTGGCAGTCCAATATTGATGGCGTTTCTAAAAAATATACGTGCAAAACTTTCGGCTACTACCGCCAACACCCCGGCGCCTTTTAATGCAAGTGCCGCCTGCTCTCTAGAAGAGCCCATGCCGAAGGCGCGTCCGGCGACGAGAATAGCCCCCTTTGCCTTTTTTGGAAACTCGGGGTCTATGGGTTCCATTGCGTGTTGACCTAGAATGTTTGGGTCTGTATAGACTAGGTATTTGGCAGGTATTATGACATCTGTATCTATCTTATCGCCGTAGACTATCGCCCTACCTCTGATCTTCATGTAGGACTAAGTTAATACATATATATGCATTATCACGACGGGCGGTTATATATAATACACAAAGCTTATATAGGTGTAGATTTTAGAGCTTATGGCTTCGGGGCTCGTGTAATTAAAATCTTTGATACCACTCTGCGCGATGGTGAACAAATGCCTGGCGTCGCTCTGTCTAATGAAGAAAAATTACAGATCGCCCTAGCTCTAGACGAAGCTGGCGTAGATATGATAGAGGCCGGGTTTGCGGCTGTGTCAAAAGACGAGCAGATAGCCATTAGGCAGATCGCAAAAGAGGTCTATAGAGCCGATGTTGTTAGCTTAGCTAGAATGTCGAAATCTGACGTAGATGCGGCAGTATCAGCTGATGTAGATATGGTACATGTATTTATAGCGACATCAGATATACATTTAAAATATAAACTTGGCATATCAAGAGAGGAGGCTCTACGTAGAGTAGAGGAGGTTGTATCTTATGCAAAATCATATGGTGTGAAAGTTTTATTTAGCGCTGAGGATGCCACTAGAAGCGACCTAGAGTTTTTAGCTAGAGTATATAAGACAGCTATTGAAGCAGGCGCAGACGAGATAAACGTCCCGGATACAGTTGGCATAATGACGCCAAGCCGTATGGCATATTTAATACGTTTCCTCAGGGAGAGACTTCCCCCGGTGCCTATGCATATACATTGTCACGACGACTTTGGCATGGCTGTTGCAAATACAATTACGGCGATAGAAAACGGTGCTGACGTAGCTCAAGTCGTTGTTAATAACTTTGGCGAAAGAGCCGGTAATGCGGCTTTAGAAGAGGTCGTGGCGGCGTTACATTTTCTACTTGGCATGAGGACAAATGTAAAACTGGAAAAGCTCTACGAGCTTTCTCAGCTAGTTTCAAAACTATTTGGCGTGCCAGTGCCTCCAAACAAAGCTGTTGTTGGGGAAAACGCCTTTAGCCACGAGGCGGGTATACATGTACACGGCGTGTTAAACAACCCGTTTACATACGAGCCGATGAGACCCGAAGACGTTGGAAACAAGAGGAGGATTGTTTTAGGTAAACACTCTGGGAGACATGCAGTTGAGTGGGCATTGAAAAACATGGGGATTAACCCAAGTGAAGACTTAGTGGAGTACGTCCTCAACACAGTAAAGGAGCTTGCAGTTAAAAAGGTGAAAATTGACGAGAGTATACTTAAAGAAATTGTCACTACTTATATAACTGCAAAATCCAGGGGATATGCCATATAAGGTACTGGTAATTCCAGGCGATGGGATAGGCCCGGAGGTTGTAGAAGCCGCGCTTCATGTAATTAATGCAGCGGCGGCTAAATACGGGGTAGATCTAGAGATAAAAATCGCCGAGGCCGGAGACGTAGCGTTGAGGAAATACGGTGTTGCGATGCCTCCCGAAACGTTAAAACTAGCCGATTCAGCCGACGTGATTTTTAAAGGGCCAATTGGGGAGTCTGCCTACGATGTCACATCGCTTATTAGGATGAGGTATGTTCTCTACGCCAACATAAGGCCTGTGAAAAACCTCCCTGGAGTTCCTGTAGTAAAGGAGATCGACTGTGTCTTTGTTCGAGAAAACGTAGAGGACGTATACGTAGGCGCAGAGTATAAAATAGGCGACGTCGCCATAGCTCTGAAGGTAATTACTGGCGTGGGCACTAGACGTGTGGCTAGAGTCGCCAGGCGCTATGCAGAGATGAGAAAACGTAAAGTTACTATTGTCCACAAGGCAAATGTGTTGAGAGTCGTAGATGGATTCTTTAGAGATGTAGCTCTGGAGGAACTGAGAGGGCTTGAGGTAGACCAGATGTATGTTGATGCGGCGGCCATGGAGTTGGTAAGAAACCCCCTCCGCTTCGATGTAGTATTAACTACAAATCAATATGGCGACATTCTGACAGATCTTGCGGCACAAGTTGCCGGAGGCATCGGCCTGGCGCCAAGCGGCAATATTGGGGATACAAAAGCTATGTTTGAACCTGTCCACGGCGCCGCTTTTGATATAGCTGGCAAAGGTATAGCAAATCCGATAGCTACAATACTCTCTGCCGCTATGATGTTTGAATGGATGGGTAGGGGAGACGTGGCACAAGCCATAAGGAGGGCAGTTGAGATAAGCCTAGAGAAAAATATCAAGACGCCAGACATAGGCGGGAGAAATACGACAATTGAAGTTGGGAAGTTTATTGCGTCAGCTATATAGAAATATTTATATATACAAGCTTTCTATATTCACATGGAGAGGACAGGGTTTCTAGAGTATGTGCTTAGCTATGTAAAAAAAGGCGTAGAATTAGGCGGATTTCCCGAAGATTTCTATAAAATCTTGTCTAGGCCTAGGCGTGTTTTGATTGTTAATATTCCTGTGAGGTTGGATGGTGGTGGTTTTGAGGTGTTTGAGGGTTATCGTGTGCAGCATTGTGATGTTCTCGGCCCGTATAAGGGTGGGGTTCGTTTTCATCCTGAGGTTACTCTTGCCGACGACGTCGCCTTGGCTATTTTAATGACGTTGAAAAATAGCCTAGCTGGCTTGCCGTATGGCGGCGCTAAAGGCGCAGTACGTGTAGACCCTAAGAAACTCTCGCAGAGAGAACTTGAAGAGCTTTCTAGAGGATATGCCAGAGCCATAGCCCCCCTCATAGGCGACGTAGTCGACATCCCAGCGCCTGACGTTGGGACAAACGCCCAAATCATGGCGTGGATGGTAGACGAATATTCAAAAATAAAAGGCTACAACGTGCCCGGGGTATTCACCTCAAAACCACCAGAGCTATGGGGAAACCCAGTGAGAGAATACGCCACAGGCTTTGGAGTAGCAGTAGCGACAAGAGAAATGGCAAAAAAACTATGGGGCGGAATAGAAGGAAAAACAGTAGCGATCCACGGCGCGGGTAACACAGGCGCGTGGGCTGCGTATTGGCTAGAAAAAATGGGCGCTAAGGTGATAGCTGTGTCTGATATAAATGGCGTAGCTTATAGAAAGGAGGGACTTAATGTTGAATTGATACAAAAAAACAAGGAACTTACAGGGCCTGCTCTCGTGGAACTGTTTACGACAAAAGACAATGCCGAATTTGTTAAAAACCCAGATGCCATATTTAAACTAGACGTCGACATTTTCGTCCCCGCCGCTATTGAGAATGTCATTAGGGGTGATAATGTTGGGCTTGTGAAGGCTAGGCTTGTTGTTGAGGGTGCTAATGGCCCTACTACTCCTGAGGCTGAGAGGATTTTGTATGAGAGGGGGGTTGTCGTAGTTCCTGATATCCTTGCCAACGCCGGCGGCGTGATTATGTCGTATTTAGAGTGGGTGGAGAATCTCCAGTGGTATATCTGGGACGAGGAGGAGACTAGAAAGAGACTTGAAAACATAATGGTAAACAACGTCGAGAGAGTATACAAGAGATGGCAGAGAGAAAAAGGATGGACAATGAGAGACGCAGCAATAGTAACCGCATTAGAAAGAATATACAACGCCATGAAAATAAGAGGGTGGATCTAATCTACTGTAGGCGCAATTAACTCAACTAACTCTTTTGGACACTCCTTCTCCAATATCTCTCTCGCCTTTTCACCAACTTTTTGAGTTACCAACCCCACCTTGTATAGTCTATATATTTGATATACAGTCCTACACTTCAGCGCCAACTCTGGTGAGAATTTCTCTGCCGCAACTTTTAGACGTTGGTCGGCCAAGTAATACATATATTATTACGGTGTCTAACTTAATAAGTTGTATGTTCATGACCACTGCCCCCTTTCAAAGAACGGCTCCCCGGCCCTCCTCCGGGGGCTGGGTTTGGCCCGCCTCCGCCAGACGCCCTCGGTGGGCGGGGCGGAGGCGAGAGGGGCCGGCCGTGCCCCGGCGCATGGGCGCGGCTGATCGGCCGTGCCCCCAGGGCCGGGGAATGTGGTTCATGGGAGAGAAATGTTACGAGCTTAAAAGTGTGATGGACGCCGAGACGGAGGAAAAAACAGGTTGTTTTGTCTTCTGGAGGATTTCCCAGTACCTCCTCTTTGCCCAGAGTAGCGGGATGTTGTCGCGTGTATCGCTGAATCCGCAAGAGGGGCAACGCATAATGCGTTTCTTCTCTCTCTTCATCTTCGCACCACAACGGGGGCAGACAGTTGAATACAGTCGCTCCTCCAGATATGGCAATCCGTACCATTGCGCTAGTGTTTGTAGGCGCTTCCTCAGCTGGCCAAGCCCGTCGTAGAGATGCTTCTTGTCACCTTTCTCGCCGCTCTGCTTCCTCGCAATATACGTCTCGTAGTCCATCGTGTCTACCACGACGGCGGCTTGGTGCTCTCTCGCCAATTTTACAATTTCGCTTGCAGTCTGCTCCACAATGCCCCTTATCTTCCTAAACCGCTTGGACTTGAGGTAACGCGCTCTACTCTCGAGAAAACTCCTTCTGGCGGGATCGGTCTCCCTTGTGGCTCGCGCATCGAGACGGCCTATCCTCTCGTGGAGTCTCCACAACTTTTTGACCGCGCGCTCGTCGGGGAGTCTCATCCGTCTCACGATTTTGCCGTCTACAAGGAGCCCCACCATTATGCCGTGGTCAAGGCGGTTCACGTCAACAACTACAATGCCTCTAGGCTCTACCGGCGTCACCTCTCTGGCGAAGACAAGGGCAACGTAGAGTCTTCCATAGGTCGGCTTCTTCTTACCTTTCTGCTTTTCTATACCCAAAAACGCTAGCTTGAGTTTGGCGTCTTCCTGTAGTCTCTTCCTTATCCAAGAGATGTCACCCTTCTTCAATTTTAAGACAAAAGACGGTATGCCAAGCTTACGCACTCTGACTACGCCGCTCTTAAGGTCGACGAAGACGGCCATGCTAATGTCTCTCTCGTTCTCAACTCTAAGCTGGGCGTCAAACGGAACAGCCCGGCGGAACGCCACGTCGCGCCAGAACATCTTGGCTTGCTTTACGAAGTACTTCTTGAGACCGCACTTGGGGAACACCTCTTCGATTATCCGGTGCGCTAACTCCCGTCTCTCGGGAGTGAGGAGTCTATCCAACTCCTCCGCCGTGAGTCTGGGCTCCTCTTGCCCCGTGATTTCTTTGAGCAACGTTTTGACGTACTCCTCAACGGCCAAGTGCATCCTCGTGACGAGGTTTAGGACGTCCGGCCTCTCTTCTACCAACTGCCAGGGGATTTCTATCCTCAGCGTTCTGTATGCATACATGGCCTTGTATGTGGAGTGGCTGAAATCTCTGTTGGTTATAGAAGACACACGGGGGCAGGCCAAAAGTTTTACAAGACAAACCCACGGCGCCGTCGTGAAGGCGGCGTTGAGAGACATGTTGTTGACCTCCGCCGCCCCTCGCCGGCGTCATACGCCGCCGTTGCCACCCCTCGCGTTGTCCATACTGGCGATACCCACCGCGGCGCTGGCCGTGATAACCGCCATAAACCCGTTTTTTAACCCGTCCACACCTCTAACACGGTCTCTTCACAATTTCTACTCCCTCGGCTCACCTGCCTGACGTCGTCGCTGTCAGGCAGGTTAGTCGAAATAGTTGAAAGACAGACTCTTCAACTAGCTTTCCTCCCCCACGCCAAGCATACACATGGGCCAAGTCTACAGAGTGTTGAAGATCAGAATCCCTTGGCGTCTCGTCGAGGAGCGGCCGGACGTCCTCGACCTTGTGACAAAAATGCACTTGGCCATTGAGGAGTACGTCAGAAGACTGTTGAAGGAGTTGACGGGGCAAGAGGAGCCCAGACTCATGGCGGAGAAACTAGACAGACTTCTCACGCAAACAAGCAATAGTTTGCGTGTTAGGTTGTCGAGTTCGTTTGCGAAACAGCGTCGGTGGAGCTAAAGGCCGTTGTTACCATTGACATAAACCGTCTCGATGCGTGATGTCAAGGCATACCTCCACGCCCTGAGAGGTGGAGTTTCTACTGTGGGGGTCTTTGGTATTGTCTCTCGTCGGAGTTAATGGACGAGTATTGTAGCGGTTTGTCTTGTTTCTCCAGCTCGTTTATCATCTCCACAGCGTCGCCTAGGGGGACAACGCATTATGCGGTTTTTCTCCTCTGCCATCTTGGCTCCACAACGGGGGCAGATTGTTGAATACAGTTGTCGTCGGCAAAGAAGGCACGTTTGCCGACGCCGTCCTCAGCAAATATCTGTGGACGGCGAAAAGTAGACACAGACTAAACAACCTTTTTCCTCTCCTCCCAACCCTTGCTTTTCTCCTTTTGACCTCTTCTGTCACATGTGCCTAAAGAAGGCGATATACGCGGCGGTGGGCTCGCCGACGCGTTGACTACAGCGGCTCTCTAGGGGCCTTGTTGAAGTAAATCCGCTACAGACGCGCCTTGGTCTGCCGTGTGAGCCAATGTCATTGTAGTTGCCGTCGTGCTTGCCGCAATTGAGGACGACACATACCGAGAGCTCAAGGAGAGGAACGGAGAGAAGAAACACCTCCTAGACGGTCTCGGCCAACTACGAAGGAGACTGATGGAGTTGGCATTGTGGTACGGACTGCCGTATGTGGAGGAGCGGCTGTATTCAACCATCTGCCCCCGTTGTGGAGCCAAGGCGGAGGAGAGGGGTCGCTTCATGCGCTGTCCCGCCTGCGGCTTCGGGGCACATAGAGACAACGTGTCCGTGATTTGGGCAGAGAAGAAGTATTGAGAACTGATAGAAAAGGCAAAACAACCCGCTTCTTCCGCACCGGCAACCACCCCACTTAACCTCGTAACTCTCTCTATTTCATGAACGGCGTCTGGCCCCCGGGGCGACAGACGGGGGCGCCAAGCTGTTACAATATAAACAACCAGCGGCCAGCCCCCGTATGACCCGCCTCCTCGCCCCGGCGCACCCGAAGCGGACTCCTGAGCCCCCGAAGAGGGGCCGAGAGAAAGATAGGGGGACGTGCCCCTCCGTGGGTCATTTGAATTTTAGTTGGCCAACCCGGCCGTATGGAATATAACGTTTAAGCCCCTGTTCTTCACTACTTTGTTCTGGAAAGATGTCCGCCCCGCCCTAAAGGACGAGACTTATTCTCTTTCGCATCAAGCTTTTCCTCTCTGGAGAGAGGGGAAGTCGGAGCATTTAAATAAGGCAGAATAAGTTTTGTAATCTCTCCAAAAGGCAGTGTTGTGCGGCCTTGTCGTGCCGTTACCTGTAGATGGGATATGTGCAAGCTCGTGGGCAATCGCTCTGACCTTCTCTCTACATGTCAAAGTGGTAAAGGCTGGCAGAAGCTCTATAACGTAAGCCGGCTCCAGCCCATATGCAATTTGAAAAATTTTGCCAAGTCCCCATATCCTTGCGACTGCCTTAGATCTTGAACTTGAGTTATACACAACGGCGATTTTAGCCTTGAGTAAATGGCCGAGTCTGTATTTTTCTACAACATTTCTAATGTCGGTCTCTATATCAACTATGCGGTACATGTGTAAAAATACTTTCGGTTTAATAAATCGTTTTTAAAGTTTATTAGTAGGGGAGAAGCCGCCCGATATGGCTTTAGAACACTATATAGAGGCCCTAGCCTATGTGGTGGGGGGTGTGCCCACTACGCTTTCTCTGGCGTTGCTCTCTTTTGTCATAGGGCTCGTCCTCGGTTCTATACTCCTTCTTATTAGATTCTTCTTGCCCAAGCCTCTTCCATGGTTTGCATCAGCTTACGTCGAGGCGTTTAGAGGTACGCCGCTTCTCGTTCAAATTTTCATTATATATTTCGGCGTGGGAGGTTATCTAAAAGACTACGGCATAAATATAGACCCCTTTACAGCCGGCGTAATTGCCCTCGGCTTAAATAGCGCGGCGTATCAAGCCGAGATCTTCCGCTCGGCTGTTCAAGCCATACCGCTGGAGCAGTATCTAACTGCAGAGGCATACGCGTTTACAAAAACTCAGACTTTCCGCTATATTATACTCCCCCAGGCGCTTAGGATAGCAATTCCAGCGCTTATGAACGAGCTTGTGTTGTTGATTAAAGATTCTTCTCTTGTAGCTGTCATTGGCGTTACGCCGCCAGATATATTTAGAAGAGCTGATTACTACGCCGCCTCTAAATTTGCTTATTTCGAGGCTTATTTAGCTGCTGCAACGATATATTTCATAATTTGTTACACTATGGTGAAGATAAGTCATTATATCGAGCGTAAGTATGCAATACCTGGGTATTTAAGAAGAGGCATAATATAGACTATGGCTGTTGTGTCTGTTAGAAATCTCCACGTGGCTTATGGAACACTTGAGGTTGTGAAAGGGGTAGATCTCGACGTGGCCCAGGGGGAGAAGGTTGTAATTATGGGTCCCTCAGGCTCTGGAAAATCGACATTCCTAAGATCACTCATTTGGTTAGTTAAGCCGAGACAGGGCCGCATATTAATAGACGGGGTTGAAGTAAGGCAAGAGACACTTAGAGAGGTGCGGAAGAGAGTTGGCTTTGTTTTTCAACACTACAACTTATTTCCACATCTCAAGGTGGTAGACAATATAGTACTTCCTCTCGTCAAAGTCCATAAATTGCCGTATAAAGAGGCTGTGGCAAGAGCTAGAGAGGCGCTTAGCCTAGTTGGCCTAGAGGATAAGGCCAACGCCTACCCGTTGCAACTCTCTGGAGGCCAACAACAGAGAGTGGCTATCGCTAGAGCTCTGGCAAAAAACCCAAAGGTGCTTATGCTCGACGAGCCTACCTCTGCCCTTGATCCAGAGTTAGTCGAGGAGGTTCTACAAGTGTTAGAGGACATAGCGCGTCGCGGCACGACCATGTTGATAGTGACTCATGAGGTAGACTTTGCACTAGATGTAGCAGATAGAGTGGTCTTTTTCGAAGGCGGGAAGATAGTAGAGGAGGGGCCTGTAGAGATACTCTACAACCCCAGGACAGAGCGCTTTCGCCAATTTCTTAGGAGATTACATAAACGCGTGACGTGATTGCTTGTACTCGTGATTGTTTCGATACTTGTATCTTTAGGCCAGTCTATAGAGGGGGAAAACTAGAGAAGTTAGTTCCAATTGGCGAATTTCCAACTCTCGGCTTTACTTGTGCCAGAGGCGTAGCCGACGTAAAAAGATTGAGCTCGTCGAAGAGGATAAAAAGGCCGGTGTTGAGAGGAGAGCGGCAACAGATCGAGGTGAGTTGGAGCCGGGCCCTGGAAGAGTTGGCGTTGAGGATTAGGGAGACGCATCCAGAGGAGGTTCTCCATATCGACTACGATGGCAATCAAGGGCTCTTGACGTGGTATTATCCAGCTCGCCTCTTTAACGCGTTGGGCGCCGCCTCGACAGACTACTCAATATGTAGCGCAGAGGGGAGCGAGGCGATAAAGCTCCACTGGGGGAGGTCCTACGGCGCGATGCCAGAAGAGCTGGGGAGAAGGCCCGTGGTGTTTTGGGCCCTCGACGCGGCGACCTCCTTTATACACGGGTGGGCTCTCGCGAAGAGGGCTAGAAACGCCACGGCGGCTGTAGACGTCGTATGGACAGCGACAATGAAAAACGTAGATCTGCCTGTCTTGGTTAAACCTGGGACAGACGTGGTTCTAGCGCTTGGAATTGCTAGAGAGATCATATTGCGTGGGGAATACGACAGAGACTTCGTCGATAGGTACACCTATGGATTTGACAAGTTTATAAAATACATAGAGACTTACACTCCCGAGTATGTTGAAGCGGAGACCGGCGTTAGGCGCGAAACTCTCTTCCGTCTAGTCGAGTTCTACCTCAGGAGGCCGGTGACCGTAATAGGGTTTGCCATCGGGAGGACGGAAAACGGAGGCGATGCGGCACGGGCTATATCCCTAATACACGCGTTACTGGGAGACCCAGCGGGTTTTTACTACTCAAACTCGGGGGCTTGGGGGATAGACTTCGCCTATTTGAGAGGGCTCCACATGGCTAAGCCAGGCCGAGTGGTAAACATGGGTCTCTTGGGCAGTTGGATCGACGACTTTGACATCATCTATGTCTGGAACGCAAACCCCGTCCTCACCCTGCCACAGGGTAATAGGCTGGCGGAGGCAGCCGCCAGAGGCGACGTATTTCTCGCGGTTCACACGCCTTTTATAGACGAGACAGCTGAGGCGGCGCACTTAGTTCTGCCGGCTCCCACCTACCTGGAGAAAGACGACGTGGTATACAGCTACTGGCACAACTATCTCGTCTATAACACAGCGGTGGCAGAGCCGCCGGGGGAGGCCCGACGCGAGACGTGGGTAGTGGCGAAGCTCGCCGAGCTTCTGGGCCTAGCGGAGCACCCGCTGATGCGGGAAGACCCCTGGGAGGCAGTTGATAAAGCCATAAGGGGGGCCGGCGTTACGTTAAAGGAGCTAAAGGAGCGGGGTTATGTAAAGCTGAGGCCGCCTGACTACTACAATTTCCCCACAGCTACAGGCAAGGTGGAGTTCTATAGCGTTACGGCGGAGAGACGCGGTCTACCGCCGTTGCCGCAATATAAGAAGCCCCGCGGCGCTTTAGTGCTCACCTTCCCGCCGAACCCGCTTTACACAAACAGCCAGTTCCGCGACATATACGGCGAGCCGCCGCCCCGCGTATATATGAACCCCAGGGACTACGTCGGAGATTGCGTCGTGCTTTACAATGAACAGGGAGAGGTCGTCCTAGAGGCCTCGCCAGATCCCAGCGTGCCGCCCGGCGTCGTCGTCTACAGAGGCATAGGGAAAGACCTCAGAGGAGTTCCGATAAACGCCGTTGCCAGAGGCGAGCCCGGGCTCTACGGGGGGACGCCGAAGCTCTACACGACGTATGTCAATGTGAGACCGTGCGAAAGGAGTAATTAAATACCAAACGTACTGTACCACGTGTTTGACAACCACGTACACTGTCACGAGTTTCCGAGAGAGGAGCTGGAGAAATACACCAAGGAGTGGACCTTAGTCTGTGTCTCAGACGACTTAGCCACTTCGAGGAGGACTGTGGAGCTGGAGGGAGCCGTGCGTTGCGTGGGGATACACCCCTGGCAGGTAGATAAGGCCGAGCCAGGGGATCTAGAGGCTGTCGTCCGCCTCGCCGAAAAGGCGGAGGTGCCCTGCGTAGGCGAGGTGGGGCTAGACAGGAGGTTTGTCCCCCAGACGTTTAACAAACAGCGCGAGTTTTTCAGAGCCTTCCTAAGGCTGGCCAGGGAGCTTGACCTCGTGGTCAACGTCCACGCGCCGGATGCTTGGGCCGACGTGGTGGAGGAGCTTAGGAGAGCCGACGTCGATAGGGCGTTGATACACTGGTACACAGGCCCCCTCGACCTACTGGAGACGATTAAAGACTTGGGCTACTACATCTCCATAAACCCAGCCGTGGTGATCCAGAAGAAGCATCAGGAGGCGGCAAAGGCGGCCGACAGACGGATTGTGTTGCTCGAAAGCGACGGGCCGTATGAGTACCGGGGGATGAGGCTGGCGCCCCCGCTGATAAACAAGACTGTGGAGAAGCTGGCAGAGCTCTGGGAGTTGCCTAGGGATCAAGTGGTGGAGACCGTGGAGTTAAACGCCAGAAGGCTATGGCGTCTGTAGAGGCCCTGGTCGACCTTCTGGCGAAGGTCAGAGAGAAGACGCGGAGTCTTGTGGTTGAGGTGGAAGGCCGCTTCACAGCCGTGGGCGATATCCACGGTGACTACAAAACCCTTAGCCAGATCTTCGACGAGTGGGAAAGTCCCTACCTCTTTTTGGGAGACTACGTAGACAGGGGAGACATGGGGCTAGAGGTTGTCGTCGAGGTGTTTAAGCTATATCTAGAGGGCAAGGCGGTCGTTCTCCGCGGCAATCACGAGTCGCCAATTATGAACATCGACGGCGGCTTTCTAGACGAGTTGTGCAAAAAAATCGGCAGTAAATGCGGCGCAGTCTATAAGGAGTTTGAGAAAACATTTGCCGCCCTTCCTCTTGTCGCTGTGATAAACAAAAGGGTGATGGCGCTTCATGGCGGGATTCCCCTAAGAGACGACATGACTCCTGTATCTCTAGAAGAGGTGAGAAAAATCAACGGCGACCTCATAACGCCAACAGATCCAATAGCTTTTCAAATCCTTTGGAATGACCCATGTCTTTGCGAGACATATGCGCCTAGTCCGCGAGGCCCCGGCGCCTGGCTTTTTGGCAGAAAAATTACCAACGAATTTTGTGTAAAACACGACGTAGTAGCGCTTATCCGAGGTCACACCTTTGTGCCCGCCGGCTGTGCAACACACCACGGCGGCGCTATAACAACTATATTTACATCTACAGCAGGTCCCTATCGTAAGACAAGGCCAAAAATTGCAATAGTAGGCAAAAAGGTGGAGGTTTACGACATGGCTACAAAAGACCCCGCCAAGTGCCCAGAGGATCCCGATATGTTTTAAACATATTCCACAAGGCGGACTCTCGTTATAAAGAGCGTCAAGCCTTTAACACTCTCCCCTAAGTCCCTTAGGCGGCGTGACGCCCCGCTGCCCCTGGTATGTGCCGGAGTAGAGGGCGCGGCCCTCCGCCTTGACGAGTATCAAGTGGAGGAACCTCATCCCCCTCTTCAGCACTATGGTGTTCGGCGACTCGTTTACCACCTCGATGGTGATATTGCCCTCAAAGCCTGCATCTACTACGGTGGGCGGTATGACTAAGCCGTACCGCGCGAGAGTAGAGCGCAAGTTGGCGAGACCCACTACGTCGTCGGGCATTTTGACATACTCCTCTGTCGTCAAGAGGACGAAATTCCGCGGCGGGATCACCACCTCGTCTGCCTTGACTATGCGGAAGAGGTGTCTAGCGTTTTCAAGTTCACACGGCTTAACTACGGCGCCCTCGTAGGCGTAGATGGCGTACTCCCCCCCTATTCTTAAGTCGAGGCCGTTTTCTCGTACTGTATCTGGGGCGAGGGGATCTACCTTAAGTCTGCCTGTAGAAATCAGTTTTTTTAACTCGTCGTTTGCCAGTATCATAAGTAAAACTGGGCGTTTTAAAATCCGTAAACGTCTAAAACAGAACAATACTCTTATATTTTAGCAACCATATTGTATAGATGGATTTAGGACAACTATTGGGATCTATATCGCAGTATATGAAACACCCGGTAGTGGGCGGCTGGATCTGGTTCATGATAATAGCCTTTGCCCTGGCCTTCATAGCCTCAATACCGCCAAGACGCCCCTTGGGGAGCTGGCTGGGCGACTTCTTCATAAAGTGGGGTCTCGCCGGCATATTCGTGTGGTTTGTAGTCAACGGCCTCTGGGCCATAAGAGAGGTGATGGGGCAGAGGCTTATACTTCCCTTCACGCCGCTTGAGGCTTACTTAGAATACGCCACGGTGTGGAGCGCCGTGTTAACCGGGATGGCTACATTCCTATTTTTCGGCTCTACTCTACTCCTTAGGGCTATATTTGCAAAAGATGAATTGCCTAAAGGCGTTGTTTACTATAGACAAGAGGTTTTGATTGCAGATCAAAACGCAGTACCTTCACAGACCGAGAAAATACCTGTCGTCGCTGTAGACAATAGGAAGAAGAATTAGCCAGGGTGTATATAGGCTAGGATAAGCACAACATCTTCTTTTCCCACCGGAGTCGAAAGACCGGAGAGAAGTCTAATATCAACGTCGTTTATAGCTATATATATATCGGCCCTCGGCCACCCATCTGGACCCACAACTCTTTCGTATAGCTTCTGAGAAACTGAGGCAAGACCCCTCAATATGTCTCTCACTGTTGCCCCATCTATCTCTAGTTCTGTCTTTCCCCCAGCTAGCGCTACTAAAACACCCGCGAGCTTCACCTTAGCCACAAGAGACAATTAATTTTAGCAATTTATCTTGTACGTGCTTTGTGTTCAATACGGCCCTGTCGTCGTTGGTTGGGATGGCGAAAAAACCCACGTCAATCCGTCTGATTGCAATAAATGGGTTGGTCTAAGAGAGCTTGTGGATAAAATCCCGTTTGAGGAAATAGACAAAAGACTACTGCCTTTATTAAGCATCCCGAGGGGCTATGTCACAACGTATAAATTATATGCAGAGGCCATAGGCACAAGCCCGCGTCACGTTGGATGGCTAATGGCGACAAACCCGCTCCCTGTTATTCTCCCCTGTCATAGAGTGGTGAAGAGCGATATGTCGCTCGGCGGCTATACCGCCGGCGTAGACATTAAGCGAGCTCTCCTTGTATATGAAGGCGCTTTATGTGGCGGAAGGCCCTGTAGAGTTGTAAAACCCAAGCCTATCTCTACTATACGCGAGGCCGTTCTACAGAGTCTAGGCCTAACAGATAAATATTGAGTCTGGAAGTCTAGCATGCCTGTTAGAGTAAAGATAGACAGAAGTAGATGTGTTGTTGCGCACTTCTGCCTATTCTACGCCCCCACGGTGTTTATCCCTAGCGAAGGCGGAAAACCTGCCATTGCGCCAGAATATGCAGTAAACGGTTTTGAAGAGGGCGTTGTGCCTGACTGGCTATATGAACAAGTCAAGGAGGCAGAGCGGCACTGCCCCTCGCGAGCTATACGTGTGTATAAAGAGTGACGATGACATACCGCGCGGTTATTTTTGACGTCGATGGCGTAATTACGCCGTTTCGCTCTGCTTGGCAGAGACTACACGCAATCTTAGGCACAGACGCCGAGTTAAATAGAGCTCTCTATAAGCTAGGTGTTATAGATTATTATGAATGGGCGTTATATGATACATTACTTTGGCATGGGGCGCCCAAACGTTTAATAGAGGCGCGTTTTCAGACGAGGAGAGGGCTAGATGCCTTATGTCAAGTTTTAAAAGAGGCAGGCGTTTATTCAATAGCGCTTTCAGCAGGACTTGGCTATACAAGACAGCTTTCTCGCTGCTTCCATTTTTACGTAGTAAACGAATTAATATATAGAGACGACGCTGTAAATACCGTCGCCGTCTCCGTCAGCGATAGAAACAAAGACGTAATTGCCGAACGAATCTTGGAAATCCTAGATGTAGAATGGTCTGAGGTTATAGCTGTTGGAGACGGCGAGGCCGACCTCTCTATATTGAAAAAAGCCGGCTATCCAATAGCCTTTAATCCCACTAGTGAAGAAGTCGCCAGAGCGGCAAAAGCAGTGATTAGAGCAGACTCTCTACATCCCCTCGCCAAGTATTTAAAAGCGCTACTTAGGCAAAAACTGTGACGTGGTTCTCTCAGCCGCCTTGTGATGCCGACTTCCCCAGGGGCTCGGGGCTGGGCGTTTACGTTTCTGAGAAATCGCCCTAAGACAGAAAACGACAAATTATTATCCACCTTGCTCTAAAAACTTGAAAGGTTCTATTAGTTTTTAAGTCACTCTTCTAGACATGAAGGTGATGAACTCACCGATGTTGATCTATGATATGGCCGTCCCAGTCTGAAAATACCTTTAATACCATTAATCTTGGGTATACTGTGGAACTTCGGAAAATTATTAGAGTTGGGGAGAGGTCTTATGGAGTAACACTGCCAAAGGAGTGGGTTGAGTCACAAGGGCTTGGAGTAGGCTCGCCGTTGCGAATGTTTATAGATAGAGATAAAATAACTATACTACCAGGCGGCGAAGTTACAACTGTTAGAAGGGTAAGAATTAAGGGGGACGACGTTGAGAAACTCATTAGAGACATAATTGCATATTATATAGAGGGTGCCGACGAGCTAGAGGTAGAGACTAAAGACATATCGGCTATAGTTACAAAAATAGAGGGGAAGCTCCCCGGCGTAGTGCTCATGGAGGTTGGGGGCTTGTTAAAACTTAGGATTGTAACTAGAGAGGATATAAACATCGACGAGGCTGTACGTAGTATGTACACAACAGTAGACGCAATGTTCTTTCTCTATACACAAATGCTATCTCAGGGAGTGCGTAATCTAGCGGAAGAAATCTTACGTCTCGATGACCAACTAGACAGGCTATATTTCTTCTCTCTGAGAACTGTAAAGAGAAATATCGTACATAAGCCTGAGCACTACGTCGATTATATAATTACAATAAAAAACCTAGAGCATGTAGGAGATGCAATAGACCGCGCTACTAACTACTATTTACAAAACGACATTATATGTGTAGAAGACGTATTAAAAATCTTTAAAAAAGTACACCGCTTTCTCCAAGACGCCTTTGAAGCATTTTATAATAACAACGCAGAGAAAGCCCTAGCTGTATTAATACAACGTGCGGACTTAGCAAGAGAGACTCTACAAGTTATATGTCCACAAGCAACTGCAATTATGCACGAGGCTGCGTCTATAGTGGCTTTTGCTGCAGATATAGCCGAGGCGGCGTATTCAAAAGCCGTGAGACAATGAGGATCGTTATCGCGTTGCCGTTTTACGGCGTCTTTGGCATTTTCTACGCCGGCCTCGCCGTGTTACTAATGCCTTTTTTCACGGCGTCCTTTACGGAGATTTTGACGGCGGCAGGGATGCATTCTATCGCCGCAGTTCTAATAGCCACGTCGGTTACTTTTCTCAGCCTAGCCACAAGTCCTATAAACGTGGTGGTGTATACACTATCTAGGAGGAGGTATATCCCGGTCGTTGACTATGTTGTTGTATTTGGCATGCCAATACCTATGCCACGTATTGCATTACAAGAGGAGAAGTCGTATATCGCTGTAAATGTGGGAGGCGCAGTTATACCTCTAGCCGTCGCGACGTATTTACTCGCTAAATACCACAGCCCCGCGCTCCTACTTTCGATTATGTTAGCCTCTGCGTTAATATATGCTGTAAGTCGCGTTGTGCCTAATGTCGGCGTAGTAACGCCGGCATTTGCCCCGCCTATAATTGCGGCGTTGTCTGCGCTGTTGGCAGGGGGAGGGCCTGTGGCTACGTATATAACGGCTGTTTATGGCACAATAGTTGGCGCAGATCTTCTAAACATAAAAAAAGTATTGAGTCACAGACCCCCCTTTATGTCGATTGGAGGAGCTGGGGTTTTCGACGGCATATATCTAAGTGGGGTGGTGTCAACTCTATTATCAAAACTAGTCTAGAAAAGAGGCGGAACTACGGCAACAGCGGGAGGCGTGGGGGCGTTTTTGTTGCCGTAGCCGCCCTATTTTAGAATTTACCTACACTTTAAATAGATTTCTCTAGAAATATGAAAAGTATAAAACTGACATATTATTGTATATATATGTATATTGTATATTAAGTGCCAGTGCGGCATCCCATTTACTAATAAGTAGGGATTCTATATGTGTTATATAGGTAGAAATTGATAAAATTATAGAATTTCGCCGGCGTGTGGATATCCTTGTCTTAAGCCTTTGCCAGCGTATTTCTCAAGTCCCTCTGTCAATAGCTGGGCTAGATTCCATGCGTGTTTTCTCGCCCTATCTATAGCTATCTCTTTTAGTTTTTTCTCGTCGCCGCCGCCCTCTTCTTCATGTACAGTGACGTCTAATACAAGGACGCCTGTGGCTATCTGAAGTTGGATAAGTCCAATAGATGTGGCTAAGTAGCTATATTTATCCACCTGCGTGGGGCCGACCCAACCTAGTACAATAACTGCATCGCATCCATCTTTTATGAGACGCAAGGCGCCCCACACGGTGTTTTTTATCCCAGGTACAGTAATTCTTTTTACAACGGCGTGTGGAAGCAGATTTTTTAACTCCTCCACGGCGACGCTTCCCATATCTACTCTTGCAAAGGTGGTATCTACAACGCCTATGCAACTCACGCCTATGCCAAAACAGAAATATATAGCTATTTCTACCTATATGTGAAACGCTTTGGCATATCACTACCAAAAGAAATGGCCGACGCCATAGATAAAATATCTAGAGAGACAGGGGCCACCAGAAGTGAAATCGTCGCCGCCGCCCTCCAAGAGTATCTAGAGGCCAGGCGAAGCCACGCCGAGCCTGAACACCAGTGTCTAGGCGTTGTAATGGCGGTGACAGACACCTTCTCAGAGATAGGCGACGTAATTGAGGATAACAAAACTCACATAGTGGCCTATACACATCTCCATGTAGAAGGCCGTTGTCTCACTATAGCTGTCGTAAAGGGGAGTAGCGACCAGATAGAAAAACTGACGCTAGAGGTTTCAAAAAGATCTAAACTCTCTCGCTACGTGCCGCTACTGTGAAAATTCCGCAAACTTTTTTAAAAGAGGCGGCCGAGAGGTGTAAGCCGGAGGCGGAATGTGTGGCATTGCTCTTCGGCCATGGGGAAATAGTCAAAACATGGCGTTGGCTTAAAAACGTGTTAGAGAGCCCCACAGCCTTTAGGCTAGACCCCGAGGAGCTCTACAGAGCTCTTACAGAGGCTGAAGAAAAGGGGCTCTCCCTCTTGGCCATATTTCACACACATCCAGGACCTCCCACGCCAAGTCCCATAGATCTCCGCTATATGAAAATTTGGCGGGTGGTCTGGGTCATATCTAATGTATACACGTGGGAGACAGCCGCCTGGAGGTTAGACGAGAGAGGTTTAGTAAAGGTATGATTATTGTAACAACTACTGTAAACTTTGCCTACCTAACGGGAGTTTGGCTAGAGACGTACGAACGTTTTAAAGCAGTTATAAAATGTGGAGATTACACAGCAGTTGTTATCCCCGCGCTAGATGTAGACAGAGTGTCTGGGAACGTATATCCATATAGAGATGGGGAAGATCCAGCAGAAGCGCTTAGACAAGCTGTTGCCAATTGTATAGACGACGTCGTTTATATAGACGGCGGAACTACACTCCGCCATTTTGAAATAATCAAGAGAGCCCTCCCCCAGGCTCAGTTTAAACTAGCCGACGACCTTCTCAAAGAGTGGCGTGCTATAAAACGCAGAGATGAGGTAGAGAAGATAAAGGCGGCGGCTGTAAAAATTAGGCGGGTTATAGAAAGCCTAGAGACGACACCCGGCGTTTCTGAACGTCAATTCGCCGCCAGAATTTACACAGCGCTGTATGAAGAAGGCCTCGCGCCGGGGCCCATATTGGTTCAATTTGGCTCTAACACCGCTGTGCCACATCTAGAGCCCACAGACAAGAAATTACGGCGTGGAGACGCCGTGGTGTTAGATATTTCAGCATCCTACGGCGGATATTACGCCGATTTAACTAAGTCGTTTTTCTACGGAGAACCTCCAGACGAATATCTAAAGATATATGACACAGTAGAGAAAGCTCAACAAGCCGCTCTCAACGCCGTAAGATCTGGCGCGAGAGCTGCCGATGTAGATAAGGCGGCGCGGGAGGTCATAGAGGCTATGGGGTACGGCCCCTATTTTATACACCGCACGGGACACGGCCTTGGGCTTGAGATACATGAGGCGCCCGACATATCGCCTAATTCATCCGACGTGTTAAAGCCAGGGATGGTTTTTACAATAGAGCCCGGGGTATATATACCTGGCAAATACGGCGTTAGGCTAGAGATAGACGTATATCTCAGCGAGGGAGGGGCTGAGGTTTTATAACGGCGGCAACCCAGGGCCGACGGCGCCGCCGAACGACGTCCGCCTGGACGTCTCTCCCCCCGGAGCCCCAGGGAACGCGCCAGCTGCGGGTTAGGCGTGCTCCCTCCCGGACCTCCGCCGTTTCCCCGCATGCCCAGGTCCCCCCGGCCCTACGGCCGGGGTAGCCTGGGGACTGGCGCCCCCCTGGACCGGAGCTCATTGGTAAGCCCAGGCGGCACGCCGCCGGAGACGCCGCCCGGCCCCGGTTTCGGGCCCCCAAGCCTGGGTCCGCCTTCCGGCGGAGCACGGCCGGCACGCCGTGCAGCCCCCCGCCGTATTAAATATAAGCTTCAGTTTATAAAACTTGTGGCGGGCCCGCCGGGATTTGAACCCGGGACCTACGGCTCCGAAGGCCGCCGCTCTCACCTGACTGAGCTACGGGCCCTCCAAAATCTGGAGCCATATATTTAATTTTTAGGGCTGTAAGATAGATAAAGACTTGAGAGCTGAGATATATGGACATAAGCTTCCTAAGGAGGGAATTTGGCGACCGGTTTATAGAAGATAAAGTTGTCGCATCTCTATATATCCGCGACGCCTCGTTTATAGAGGTTTCTCAGTCTGTTATAGGGGTTGTATTTCCAGAAGACGAAGAGGAGGTTGTAGAGCTAGTTCGTTGGGCAGTGAGAAATAAGACCCCACTATTTCCACAGGGATGCGCCACAAGTCTCTCTGGCAACGCCATTGCGACAACCCCCGGGCTGGTGGTCAGCTTCGAAAGGATGGCCAAGGTGGAGATAGACCCCATAGACGGCGTAGCTGTGGCGGGGCCGGGGGTCAAGCTAGAGGAGCTTAATATAGAACTGGCTAGACACGGCCTCTTCTTCCCAGTAGACCCCGGCTCTGTCAAAAGTGCTACAGTAGGCGGGGCGATAGCCAACGGCGCAGGCGGTATGAGAGGCGCAAAATACGGCACTATGAAAGACTGGGTGTTAGGCCTAAGGGTGGTGACGGGGCGGGGAGATACACTTAAGTTGGGCTGCCGGACGTATAAATGTAGAAATGGATACGACTTAGTTAGACTATTTGTGGGGAGCGAGGGGACTCTGGGCTTAGTCACAGAGGCTACTCTCAAGCTAGCCCCCATCCCCGAGTCAGCTACGGCAGTACTGGCGTATTACAACGACGTAGAAACCCTAGTTGAAGACGTGGTAAAAGTCAGAGCCAACAGGGTGTGGCCCCTATTTGCCGAGTTTCTCGACGCGCCTACCTCTGCCCTAGTTGGTCTGGAAGAGAAAAACGCCCTTTTCCTCGGCGTCGATGTAAACACAGGCGCCGAGGAGAGACTGCTTAAAAAACTGAGAGAGCTTATCAGAGGCGAGATAGCACAGGAAGCCGCGGGGTGGGAAGCCGCCATGAAACTCCTAGAGCCAAGACGTAAGCTTTTCTATGGCCAGATAACAGCCGCAAGAGGGGGCGTGTTGGTGATAGAAGACATAGCTGTCCCCATCTCGAAACTACCTGACGCAGTCCGGGGCCTTAAGGCCGTTGCCGCTAAACACGGCGTCCCCCTCCTTCTCGGCGGACATGTGGGAGACGGCAATTTACACCCAGCCACTTGGTATAGGAGAGAGGAGGGCCTGGAGAAGGTGGAGAAGTTTATAAAAGACATGGCAGAGCTTGTGGCTAAGCTAAATGGCACAATCTCTGCAGAACATGGCGTGGGGATCCTAAAGAAAGAGCTGGCGAGGGCTGAGCTAGGGGAGACAGCGTTGAGCTATATGAGAGAGCTCAAAAAGCTCTTCGACCCGTACAATATCTTAAACCCAGGCAAGATCTTCTAGATTTTCTCCATCATCCTACGGAGGAGCTCGGCGATGTGAGGCGCCCTCTTTTCTAAGGTCTCTAGGGCCTCCCGAAGCGTCATCTCCGGCTTAACTCCAAGCGCCGAGAGAGTAAGAAGAAACTCGTCGAGAATATCACCAACTTTTACATTCCCCATCCAATCAGACGCCTTGAGAACCACATACCTCCTTTTTCCAATTTTCACAGTCTCGACAACCCCCTCCTTTTCTAGAGTGTATATGTACCACTGGACAGCTCCATAAGACACGCCAAGTGCCTTAGCCAACCTATAGACGGGGACAGGCCCCTCCCTCTTTAATATCTCAAGGATAATAGCTTTTGGATCCTTCACGCCCACATATACAGCGGGAGAGATATATTAAAGTTAAACTGTTAACAAAAAGTGCCCGTCCCCCTCTCGTATCTTCAATATTTGTATAGGCCAGCCAAGGGCGGATTTTACCACCACCGCCCTATCTGGGAAGTAGCGCCACACAGTGTTAAAGAGAGTCTGTAACTCAGGCGTTGGATCAACTCCTCTAAACGTGGCAAGTATCGCCGAGCGCGGAAGCGCGTTGTGTATAAAATCGAGGATATAGCCCACTCTTGTCCCCCTATCTTTTTCTTGGCCCCTCCCCGGGGGACTTAAGGGCCCGCCCCGGGTACACCGGGGCGAGGGGGCGGGTCATACGGGGGACGGCCGCCAGTTCTTTGTCTCGCACCACTTTGGGCGCCCCCGTCTGCCGCCCCGGGGCCATGCGTCGTTCATGAGTGAGAAAACTTACGAAGTTAAAAGTGTGATGGTCGCCAGTGCGGAGGAAAAAGTGGGTTGTTTTGTTTTCTGGAGGATTTCCCAGTAGCGTTTTTCTGCCCATATCATGGGGACGTTGTCGCGGTGCGCTCTGAAGCCGCACGAGGGACAGCGCATGAAGCGGCCGTTTTCCTCAACCATCTTGACTCCACAGCGGGGGCAGACCGTGCTGTATAGCCGCTCTTCCACATACGGAAGGCCGTACCATTGTGCGAGCGCTTGCAAACGCCTCCTCAGTTGGCCGAGACCGTCTAGGAAGTGTTTCTTATCGCCGCTCCAGTTGCCCTCCTTCAGCTCTTGGTACGTGTCGTCTTCCATTGTGTCGACGACTATGGCGGCTTGGTGCTCCCTCGCAAGCTTTATGATCTCGCGGGTGGCGTTTATAACGACGTCGCGGATTATGCCGTAGCGCTTTGTCTCAAGTTTCCACAGTTGTCTCTGGAGATCCAACGCTCTACGTGGATCCTTGTCCTCGTCCACACGCGCGAGAGCTCTACTAAGCCGGCTTATGTGGACGTGTATCCTCTCCAGTTTCTGAATCCGCTCCCTTTTGGGGAACTTCCACAACTCCACAACTCTACCATCAACGACCAGCCCAACTTTTACGTAGTGGTCAAGGCGGTTGACGTCGACGACGACAAGCGCCCTGGGTTCCACCGGCGTCACCTCTCTAGCGAATACGAGAGCGACATATAAACCGCCGTAAGTAGGATCCTTCTCACCACCTCTCTTCTCAACGCCAAGAAACGCCAACTTCAATTTAGCGCCCTCCTCCAACCGCTTTCTGATCCAAGAGATATCGCTCTTCTTCAGCTTGACGGCGAAAGGCGGTATGCCGAGTTTTCTTACTCTGACTACGCCACTCTTTAGGTCGACAAAGACCGCCGTACTCACATCTCTCTCATTTTCCACTCTCAGTTGGACGTCGAGGGGGATTGCCCGGTAGAACGCCACGTCGCGCCAGAGAAACTTGGAATATCTCACAAGAGCCCTCCCAAGCCCGTACCTGGGAAAGGTCTCTTCAATGATCTTGCACGCCAACTCCCGCCTGTCTGGCGTGAGAAGTCTGTCCAACTCCTCTGTCGTCAGCTTCGGCTCCTCTTGCCCCGTGATTTCCCTTAACAGCCTTCTGACGTACTCCTCCGCCGCTAGGTGCATACGCGTCACTAGGTCTAGGACGTCTGGACGCTCCTCAACGACGTGCCAAGGTATCTCTATCCTCAGCGTTCTGTATGCGTACATGGGCGTATATGTGGAGTGGCTGAAATCTCTGCTAGTTATAGAAGACACACGGGGGCAAGCCAAAAGTTTCACAAAACAATCCACGGCGCCGTGCCCAGCCTCAGAGCTGGCGAAACCCGCCCCCTCCACTGGCGCCGTCGTGAAGGCGGCGTTGGGAGGCTTGGCCATGTTGTTGACCTTCGCCGCCACAAGAACAACCGTCGTCGTAAGCAACTTGCCGACCCCCGCCGGCGTCATACGCCGCCGTTGCCACCCCTCGCGTTGTTCATACCGGCGATACCCACCGCGGCGTTGGCCGTGATAACCGCCGCAAACCCGTTTTTCAACCCACCCACACCTCTAACACAACCCTCTCACACTTTCTACTCCCTCGGCTCACCTGCCTGACAGCGACGACGTCAGGCAGGTGAGTCGAAATAGTTGAAAGAATGTTCCTGGCTTTTTCGCGCATGTGGCGGGGGAGGTATGAAGTTGTCGCATGCATCGCCAACGCCGCCGGGCGGATACTAACCGTGGTTTCCCTGCCAAAACCCCCGGCCGCCTCCGCCCAGGCATAGCCCTGGCGAGGGCGGACACAACCTCCTCTGAAAAAGCCACTCTCCTGCCCGAAGGAGCCGCCACCGGCTCTGGCTTCATAAAACTCTGAGACCACCTCCTAATGATATAGACGCCCCTCCGCGATATTGTAAAATAGAACTCTACCCCCGGCCCGGGCCCCAGCCGCGTTTTGACCACTCTGATCTTCCTATAGTGGTCCTTTGTGGAAGACTTGGCTAACCTCAAGAAGAGTGTTGATCACGTAGGCGAAGTGAGACTAGTTAATTTATCCCCCCAATGGCGATAATCGTGATGTTAAAAACTCTGTGCGTAGAAGACGCTGTCTCTCTACTCTGGAGAAGCGTGTTTATCCAATTTAAAATTTACCACGTCAGACAAATACTTGAAGTACTGCTCTATTACGCTAGACAATAGAACGTCTATGTGAGACACAGCTAGAAAAATCGGCACAATAACTTAGAGAGGCCTAGCTTAAGCCCCTCTGCCTTACTCCCCACCCGCAATATTGTAGAAGCCAACGCAGAGACCCCTCATATGATGCATAAAGCACAAGATGGGTCTTCCCAGACGCTGGAAGGTCGTATACGAATGTAAAAACCTTAGAGAACCCCTTATGACCCCTCCAGATATTGTACAAATCGACGCCAGTTCTCAGGGCCACGGAGCGCCTCCTTGGCTATCTTAGGGTCTATCCCCTGCCTCCGGGCAAACTCCGCGAAAAGATTTGCAATAAGCTCCGCGTTGTGAGGACCCATATCTTGTACTGCGTAAAGATAGAGGAGATATGGTCTTTCGAAGAGATCAGACGCCGTAGCCCCCCTTCTCCTCATCTTATATTCTATAATAGACCTAAGAGATACTCCCAGCGATAGGTAGAACTCTCGAAACAACTCTACCGGATTCATAGATAGAAAAAAACAATCCAATCTAAATACATTACTGTATACATGCCGAGCCCTACAATAGGCAACTAACTGATATCTAAAGCCGTTAGGCAGCTCTTAAATACCGTAGCGCTCTGAAACACAGGGGATTCGGCGGTAAAAACGCGCATATATAGTTATAAGCCGTAGACCGAGGATAGACATGTGATGAAGCTAGGCGCTGCCGAAAGATGGCGATAGCTCGAGAGGGCTGAACACCCAGCCCAGCCATCTACCTAATGGCATATTCTTATGGCTATACTCTCAGAGATCTCAAGTTCACATATGAGACAGAAGGTACTTCAAGTCTCTCACCAATGCCCTTGGCTACTGTCCCTATTTCCAATATTACCTCATCATGGGCAACATGCCTTTTCTAATCTTTTGACGTGTTTTATATTACTAGAATTTAGACGACTAGGTGGAATATCTAACTAGCCAATCCGCCGCCGGCAACGCTATTTCGACACGCCTTGGCATGAGGATTTTATACTATATTAGTTATGCACGTAATGTAATAGCCTGTGCCGAGGACTCTATAACCTACCGGGTTTTACAAGTGGTGTACTCCCCGGCTCCCACCGAAGAATATATAAACTATGAGGAAAATAAAAAGGGCGTGATTGAAATCGCTGAAGTTGCCAAACGCGGGATGACCCTCATATACGGCCCGCCTGGCTCTGGAAAGACCTCATTGGCCATGCGCCTAGCTAGCCGCATAGCTGACAAGGTACTCTGGGTCTCTACCACAGAGGGGCCAGACCTACTGAGAGAAGCCGCCAGAAGAGTAGGCGTAGACCCCTCCAAGTTCGACTTCTACGACTTCCCACGCGCCTTTAGACAAGACATAGCCAGATACATACTCGACCACATAGCCAACTATGGCGCCGCCGTAGTAGACTCAGTCACAGGAATGGCCACGCGGCAGAACATAGACGTAGTGACACACTCCATCCTCTACCAAATAGCCAAAGAAAAGCCAATAATCGTCATAGCAGACGAAGACACCCCCCATGTCAGCTACATAGCAGACCACGTAATACACGTCTGGTACCGAAAAAACAGCATAGGCCACTATATACGGTACGTGCAACTCGAAAAATCTAGAACACGCCCCCCAGGCCCAAGATACATCTTCGACATCGTAGAGGGGAAGGGGATTATGTACGTACACCCACTACACACAAGAGGCCACACGCAGCTAGTAGAAGAGGAAAAACTCGGCATAACGGCCCCCCTAAAAAGCGTAGTGTGCATACATGGAGAAAGAGTTAGAAAAGTAAACGCACTACTAGAAAAGATAAAGGACAGCGCAATCTTCCTGAAAATCGGCTCTTGGACCTCCTTCCACGGCATAGAGCTGAGAGATGACCAGATATATGTAGTGAAGACATTTCACGACCTCTTCAAGCTGTATGACAGCTTCACGTCTGGCAAGATAAAGGCGGAGTTTGTGGTAGTCAGCGGGCTTCTGAACCTGCCAGAGGAAGACAGGCCAGAGTACGTCTACACCCTTAGCTCATTGTTGGGCTTTGTGAGGTTTTTAGTTTTTGCAGATGTGGGTCCAAAGGATGAGACTGTTAGACTTGAAAAATACTGTGATGAGGTTGTCCAGGCCTAGAATATGCTGATGCCTACGTCTGCGCTGTTTGTGGGCAGTATGCCTGTGAGCACTAGTATCGCGAATAGTGTGAACACGCTGATTTTAACCATTATTCTTGTGGTTTCGTATGTTTTTATCACCTTCATGTACATGGGAGGGTTCCCTCGGCGTGGGTGGGGTTGGGCACGTCTGTAATACTTTTTGAAAGAAGGAGTATAAAATAAAATAGGTATATAATCCCTGCCGTGGCTGTGGGTGTTTTTGATAATCATACACATGCTAATGAATTTACCGGGTTTGGGGCTGTGGAGGTGGCTAGGAGGTTTAAGGCGGCTGGCGGGGTGGGGCTGGTGTTTGTCTCTCTGCTTACCTGGTCTATTGGGGGTGTGCCGGGGGATAGGGGTTGGGTTGTCAGGCTGTATGACCACACGGTTAGGAATGCAGAGGTGGCGAGGGGGGTCGGCCTTGTTTCAGGGGCTGTCGTGGGGGTCCACCCGGCTGAGTGTGTAAGGCTTTTGGAGGCCGGCTGGGGGGTTGGGGAGGTGGAGGAGTTTATGCGTTGGGCTGTAGATCTGGCGGCGAGGTATGTAGAGGAGGGGCGGGCGGTGGGCATGGGAGAGTTTGGGAGGCCTCACTGGCCTGTGGGGGAGGAGGTTGTAGAGCTGTGTAATAGGGTGCTTCTCTACGTGTTTGAGCGGGCGCGGGACGTCGGCGCCGTTGTCCACCTCCACTTAGAGCGGCGTGGCCGCGAGACTGTGGACTCTATCGCCGCTCTGGTGGCTAAGGCGGGCGTCGACCCGGCGAGAGTTGTAATGCACCACATCGAGGGGGCGTTGGCGGGGTACGCATACGCGAGGGGTCTCTCTCCCTCTGTCCCCCTGGGGCGGAGGGGCGAGTTTGAAGACGCGCTGAGGGCGGGGCCTGTCTTTGTAGTAGAGAGCGACTACCTAGACGACAAGTCGCGCCCTGGCGCCGTCATCCCGCCATGGACTCTAGCCTCTAGGCTCAGGCAGTATGTAGCAAAGGGGGTTCTCACAGAGGATGATATGTACAAGATATGTGTAGAAAACGTGAGACGTATATACAAAGACAGGCTAGATATATAAACTCCCTCTCGCGACTCCAGTGGGTTTCCAGGGCTGGTCGTTTATAGGAGATAGAGAGCTCTAAGGGGGAACGCCGCTACGGAGGATTTTTTAAACTGGATGTACGTCGTATACATGGCGGCGGTGATCCACGTGTTGGGGGCTCACGCATATACTTTGGTGAGGTATGGGGTAGATCCCTATGAAGATGTGGAGACTGCGGTGAAGAAGCTGGAGGCAAAGGCGCCGCACCTTGCCAGGTTTTTGAAAGAGGTTGCTACCTTCTGAGGGCGGTTAGCACTTTTTTCACTGCTGTCGCTGTGTCTACCGCGTCTTGTTCTGTTAGATTGGGCATTACTAATAGCGAGACGACGCGCTCCGCGGCCCACTCGGCGTTTGGGAGGGGCTTGTACTCCACCCTGCGCCTCTGGTATGGACAAGTCCACGGGCAGCCGAGGCCGTGGCCTTCTCTGCGTTGGAAGAGGGGCGTCTTGTAGAGGGGGGTTGGGTAGGCGACGAAGGCGTTTCCCACGCCTTCTGCCCTCAGCGCCTCTACTACATAGTCGCGGGGTTTGTTTAGCTTTTCCACCGCGAGTAGTATCTGGACGAGGTGCCAAGCGTGTCTGACGTAGGGCCTTGGCTTTGGGATAGTGAGGAGGTCGCCCTCTAGGGGGGCCAGCTCCTCCAACAGCGTCTTTACATAGGCCTCGCGCCTCTTCTGCATCTCTGGCAGCTGTTTGAGCTGGTGGTAGGCGAGTACGCCCTGTATCTCGGTCATCCTGTAGTTGTAGCCGAGGAGCTCGTAGCTATACTTCCCCACCTCGCCGTGTGCCCTAATTAGCCTCGCCCTTTCTGCATATGCAGCGACGTCTGTGGCGACGGCGCCTCCCTCGCCGGAGGTGATGTGCTTCGTGGCGTATAGGCTGAAGGTGGATATGTGGCCTATGGAGCCTGCCCTCTTCCCCCGGTACTCTGCGCCGAGGGCCTGCGCCGTGTCTTCCACGATCTTCACGCCGTATCTCTCTGCCAGCTTCATGAACTGGTCCATCTCGGCGGGCATGCCGGCTAGGTGCACCACCACCACGGCTTTTGTCCTCTCTGTTATTTTCTCCTCGGCGGAGGCCGGGTCTAGGTTGAGAGTTTCCCTGTCTATGTCTGCAAAGACCGGCACGGCGTTGGAGTGGAGTATGGCGGTGGCGGTGGCTGCGAAGGTGAAGGGGGTCGTCACCACCTCGTCGCCCGGCCCCACGCCTATGGCCTTAAGCGCCGTGTGGAGGGCTGTAGTGCCGTTGGAGACCGCCACGGCGTATCTCACGCCGAGGTAGGCGGCGAGCTCCGCCTCGAAGGCCTTTACCCACCTGCCGTGTTGCGCAGTTAGAATTCCAGATTTGAGAACTTCTGCTATGTCGTGGAGGACGTCCTCACTGTACACGACAGGCCTAGCCACGATAGGCTTTTCCCGCACGGGCTTGCCCCCCTCTATTGCTAACATAACCGCTGAGAGAAACACCCTATATAAACATAGATACGTACTCCATGGCGTGTGTAAGGTTTAATTTTGGGAAGAAATTTTAAATATAGCACTAAAAAATCTTCTATGGATGTTGTAAAAGATAACCTAGAGGTATATGGCTACTTGTCAAATATATATGGGCTTAACCTATTTGATGTCGATAAGCCGCTACAAAGAGTGCTTGAGTTTTTCTTAGGTAGAGTCCCCCAGTTAAGCAATTTGGGTAGATTTGTTGGACGTGATTTATTAGAAATAACCGACTATGTAGACAAAGCATCAAGACCTAGGCATATTATGTGGGATGTTAACGGCAATAGAGTAGATAGAGTTTGGCTTAATCCAGCTGAAAGATTCGCCTTAGAACGTCTGGTGTTTGATTTTGGTATTAATAAACCGCCTTATAAAGGAGCTAGTTGGCATGAACATTATGCAATGGGGTATTTGGTTTCAGACCCTGGTCTGTATTGTATCATCACGATAACAAATCAAACGGCTTATGCCCTTTACAAATACGGCGGTGACGCGCTAAGAGAGTTTGTGCCAAGACTTATAGGCGAGACAAGTCCCTTGGCTTTTGGAGCTACGTGGTTTACAGAGATCCAGGGGGGTAGTGACTTAGGCGCAAACCAGACTACTGCAAAAAAGGATGGAGGAGTATGGCGGCTATATGGAGATAAATATTTCGCAAGTGGAGCTGGATTAGCAGACGTCGCGCTTGTGTCTGCGAGACCTGAAGGCGGTAGACAAGGTGCCAAAGGTCTTGCGTTGTTTGCAGTACCACGTGTTAACTCTAGCGGAGGTTTAAACTTTGTAGTGAGAAGACTAAAGGATAAAAGTGGTACAAACTCCGTCCCCACTGGAGAAGTTGAATTTCATGGGTCTGAGGCATATTTAGTTGGCGATTTAGACAATGGCATTTACTATATTATGGAAGACTTAATGGTTTCAAGACTTGCCAACGCCATTGGCGCGTTGGGTGTCGCAAGAAAGGCGTATCTTGAGGCATATGAATATACAAAAAGAAGAAGGGCGTTTGGCAAACTACTCATCGAGCATCCCCTTGTTATTAGAGATTTGGTAGATATGGAAGTTACAATAGAGGGCGCGTTAGCGTTGACGTTTAAGGCAATTGAGGAATTTGATAAATCTTGGCATAGTGCGCCGCCATATAACGAGCGGTACCACTACGCAAGATTTCTAACACATATTTCAAAGAACATTACTGCAGATGCCGCCGCCTATGTAACACGTCTGGCTATGGAGCTCCATGGGGGTATAGGATTTTTGAGCGAATATCCTATCGAGAGGTGGCATAGAGAGGCTTTAATAACCCCCATCTGGGAGGGCACGAGCAATATACAGGCCTTAGATATGTTAGAGGCAATGTATAAAAAAGGCGCACATATCTCTATGATTAAAGATCTAGAGACTATAGTTTCAAGATTAAAGACATACCGTGATGTGGCGGAAAATGCATTGAATATATCGAAAAAAACTATTGAGTCGTTAACTACGTTGGATAGACAAGAGATCGAGTTTAGAGCTAAAGATATCTTAACTACACTAGGCCACAGTATTGCGGTGGTTACATTAATCGACATCGCAGATACATTAGGAGTAGAAAGATATGCCGCAGTGGCTAAGCTTTATTTTGAAAAATATCTCAGAGGCGAATACTCTGTCAATAGCTATAGTATCGGAAAGAATATAATCGACATCGAAAATGAACATGTAGTGATATATGCAAGGTAACATAGGATTTACAATACATAGTATATTAAGAAGAGCGAAAACGCTATGTCCAGATGTCAAAGTGGTATGGGAGGATAAAGAATTTACATATGGCGAAATATACAGCCGAGTTGTTTCATTGGCAAATGCACTACTTTCAATAGGCGTTAAAAAAGGCAGTGTAATAGGTGTCGCCGATTGGAACAGCCTGCCTATGTTTGAAATTCATTACGCAGCGGCGATGATAGGCGCAGTGATATATCCCGTGAACGTTAGATTGCCTCCAGAACATATCTTACACACATTAAAAATCGCCGATGTAGAATGGCTTTTCTACTCCAGCGATTTCAAATCTCTTTCTACACTGATAGATAAAGAAAAAACTATAAGCCTAAGCCCTGACTGCGACGGTAGATACTGCTACCACGATCTTGTGAAAAATAAGGGAGTTAGGGAGCCCGAGGTCGAAATTTCCGGTAATGACTACTTTTCCATACTTTTTACATCAGGCACAACAGGTCTTCCAAAGGCTGTTAGGTATACTCACGAGAAGATTATTCATGGAGCTCTTGCAATAGTATATCAACTGGGCCTATATAAAACCCCGGCTTCCCTTCATCAAGGCGATGTTATTATGCCTTTGATACCGTTTTATCATATACACTCATGGGGTAGTTTTATACATGCTCCCTACTTATGTAATAGGTACATATTAATGGGGAGGTTTATGCCTGATAAAGCGGTTGAACTAATAGAGAGATATAAAGTCACGTGGATCAACGCTGTTCCTACGATGGTGTATATGTTGATTGATTTTGCTGAAAAAGCGAAGAAGCTAGAAGCTCTTCGTGGATTGAAGGCTTTAGTTGGAGGCATGCCGATAACCAGCGGCTTAGCTAAGAAGATGGACAACCTAGGTATTAAGTTTTCTACAATCTACGGGGGGACGGATATGCTTGCTATTTCGATATCTATTGTCTCATCAGCTGAGGATATAGATACTGTTCGTCTAAATACTCATCCGGTGCCTTTCGCCGAGGTTCGTATTGTTGACCCAGACACAGGCAAAGACGTTGAAATAGGGAAAATGGGAGAGATCTGGGTAAGAACACCCTGGTTGCCTTATGAATATTATAAAGACCCCGTCAAAACAAGAGAGAGCTATGTAAATGGCTGGTTTAGAACAGGCGATATAGGCATGTTGTTGCCAGGCGGCGCTTTAAGAATAACAGATAGACTTAAAGATGTTATTAAAAGTGGCGGCGAGTGGATACCTACAAGTATTCTCGAGGCAATTATATCAAATATACCTGGCGTAGAGTTAGTGGCGGTTTTAGGCAAGGCACATGAAAGGTGGGGAGAAAGACCTGTAGCGGTGATAAAGCCAAAAGAAGGCTATAGCATTACTAAAGAAGTTATATACGAAGAGCTTAGTAAAGAAGTAAGTACAGGCAGAATACCGAAGTGGTGGTTGCCAGATGACATAATCTTCGTTAATGAGATGCCTTTGACCAGTACCGGTAAAATAGATAAGAAATTATTACGAGAAATACTTAAAATATAAAAATAATCAAATACAAAAGTCGAATATTGTATATTTTATGAAAGCTTAAGAGGTGATTCTTAAATTAGATTTAGTTTTTATACATAGAAAGCTCTATAGTGTCTGTGAGATGGCTCTATGTTACATACATTATATATTGGTCTTCTGTGGCTATTACAGCGGCTCTAGCGGCGTTGGGCTATCCGCTTGTAGATCCGCAAGCCGTGGCTAGGGCTTTTAACGAGACGGCGTCTCTACCTTATGAACAACGTTTTCTCCAGTCTGCAGTCGACGTGGCGTTTGTATCTCTCTTCTCCTACCCGGCTTTGTTTTATGCCGCTACGGTATATGGCATAGCCACGGCTACTTTGGCAGGCGCATTCGGCGCCGGACACGCGTTTCTCTACGCTGCGGTTGTTCAAATAGTCCTCTTCTTCCTGACGGAAGTTGCGAAATGGCACCCGCTTGTCCAACGCCTCTCTAGAGGTAGGGTAGAGTGGAGGAGGTACCTTCTCTGGGTGGCAGCAGCTTTCTCTCTAGTGGGAGTTCTCTCCCTCTAGCTATTCTGGGGCGGCGCTTTGTTGCGCCAAATATTGTTCTACTATGTCGTAGCCATATATTGCTTTGAAAAGCTCTCTGCCTTGCGGCGTCATTTGTGTGGGGTCCCACGGCTTTTCAAAGTCTAGCTCTACCTCTACGTCCTTAGCCTCTGGCATGACTGTCTGTAGGGCGTAGCCAACTTCTTGTGCCACACTTCCAGCCACTGGACACCCCACTGCAGTGAGAGTCATAGTGACTTTCAATATGCCGTCTTCTAAAACCACTTTTCTAATTAGGCCGAGGTCGTAGACGTTGATGGGTATCTCTGGGTCGTAGACCTCTCGTAGAACCTCAATTATCTTCTTGACTTTTTCAGGAGGTAAATTTGTTTCAAAGACAGGCCTCTCGTCCATATCTCTAATCCCGAATATTAGATAAAAAGTTATATGGCCGTAGCCAATTGCGGCTATGGATGTAATAGATGTCAGAGGACAACAGTGTCCAGACCCGTTGAAGAAAGTCGCGTCTATACTCGCGGGGGCGTCTGCGGGCGCCCAGTTTAAAATTGTGACAGATGACTATGTGTGTTATGTAATGCTTAGGCGATTGATGGCTATAAACGATGTGAAAATTCTACAGGCCGAAGAGACGGGACCCTACGTGCTTGTGGTAGAGAAGTAGTTATAAACATCGGCTTATTTTAAGATATGTACGAGGGCAAGTTCTACAGAGTTCTCCACCCACGTCCAATTCTTGTAATAGTTTCTAAATGTCCCAACGGCAGACTTAACCTCATGCCTGCGTCGTGGAATACCCCAGTCTCTGAAGAGCCGCCTACTGTAGCCGTCGCCGTGGAAAAAAGCTCGTATACCTACGAATGTCTTAAACACCATAGATATGCTACGCTTAACGTCCTCCCGATTGAAGCCGCAGACTTGATATACAAGCTGGGGAGCGTCAGCGGACGCAACGTCGACAAGGCTACTGAATTTGGCGTAAAGTTTGAAAACTCTGAAAAGATAGACGTGCCTCGCGTCGCAGGGGCTATCGCTGGATATGAGACTGAGGTGTATAAAGAGGTTGAGGTGGGGGAGGTCGCCCTGTATATATTTCACGTCTTATACACTTGGGTTGCGCCTGGCGTAGCTGACCAATGGGGTTTTGACTTCAGAAGGGTAAACATCCCGCTACACGGCGCGGGCCGTGCCTTCTATAGAGTAGATCCACGGCCTGTCTTTGCCAAGAGGTAGTCTAATAGATTTTACATTTGGCGGAGGGCGTTGCTGCCCCACTAATACAAACACGACGTCTTTAAAGACTTTCTTCGCTCTGTTTAAAACAAGCGGGTTTATCCTATCGTCTTCTCCATCTGTCACAACAACCAGCATGTAGTTTTTTAGTCTGCGTCTTTCTACGTCGTCAATTGCGACTTCTACTGCTTTAGATATGTCTGTGCCTCCTCCAGCGGATACCCTAAGCAAGATCTCGGCCATCTTAGCCACGTCTTCTACAGGGTCGTATACCTCTGCGTCGAAAAACCTAAGCACGACCCTCCTATACCTCCTTAGTACAGCTAGGGCGTAGGCAGTTGCAACAGCTATTTTTTCGACGCCGTCTATCAAGCTGTACATAGACCCAGACTTATCTACCAGTAGGTAGACGCCTCTATCGCCTTGCGCCCTCGGCATCCTTATGGAAAGTTCGGCGGCCGTAGCTTTGTGAAGAAAGAGGAGTGGGGCGCCGAGAAAGAGAGCTTTTGTATATGTAGTAGCCCGCCGCGCCTTCTCAATAGAGCTATAGATTCGCCCGTATATAACCCCTGCCGTGGAGACTATCGCATCCCCAACGCCAAGGGGGTTTCCGATGAGTTTTTCCAACGCCACAGCCTTCTCTAAGATTTTTGCCATTTTTGCCCTCCGCGGGTCTACGGCTAGAGAAAGTGCAAGAGAGGCGGGGTCCCCCCTCCTCCCTCTGCCTAAGACCTCCCCTAGTTTTTTAAGAACTCTATATAGCTCTTCCACGTCTGAGGGGTCTCCAAAATGGCGCCTCAACTGTCTCCACGCCTCAGTCCACGCATCTCTACGTCCTAAGCCAAACCACGCCCTTCCATATTGTTCAAGGGTCTGTAAATACTTTTCAAAGGCCTTTAGAAGCCTAACGGCCGCCTCTAGAGAAGCCCTGTGGTTTAGTCGACAAAGTGGCGCAATGGCGCTGTAGTATTGCGAGTTTATATACATAGTTACAAATTTCCTCCACACGGCGCTGAAGGCTCTGCCGCCAAATATCGGCGTGCGGTAGTGGATATAATATGCGTCAACTGCCTCTTCTTCGCCGACGGATTTAATGCCGGCGATTTGCAAAACTTTCCTAGCTCTACTTCTAACTACGTAGTCGTTGTAGTCAACATTAAGTAGAAGACCCATAAAATATGTCTACTTTAATAAAGTTCTGTATTTTAAGATTTACAAGTATTTATTTAGTATTTTTAAAATTGGCATATTATATACAATATTATATAAGGCTACCCATATATTTTAAATATTTACGATTAATGAAAATGTTTATAAATATCATTTTTTGTGTGACTATGAAATCTGGTACTATTGTGGCGGCTGTCGTGGCCATATTGATAATAGTTGCTGTTGTTTACTTCTTTACACAGCCGTCGCCCGCGACTTCTCAGAGCAAGGCCACAACGCCTGTGCAGTCTGTTTCTCCGACGGCGCCGGCTAGATATACTGTGATAATAGCCACGGGCGGCGTAGGAGGCGTATATTATTACTATGGGGGGGTGGTGGCCGGGATTTTAAAAAACTTTACAAATATAGATGCCTCGTCTATTCAGACTGCAGCTTCAATAGACAACCTACTTTTGATAAGAGATAAGACAGATCCCGCCAGGGGTGTATACTACTGTGGCACCACGTTGCCCGACTCGGCATATCTTGCGTATACAGGTCAACACGACAAATTTAAAGACAAACCAGCCCCCATAGCTATATTGTGGACGATGTATCCAAACTATCTACACATAGTAACTAGAAGCGATTCTGGCATAAAGACGATATACGACTTAAAAGGTAAACGGGTCTCGACAGGCGCCCCAGGTAGTGGGACAGAAGTAGAAGCGCTTCTACTTCTACAGGTGTTGGGGATAGACCCGGCAAAAGACTTCTCCAAGTGGGAGAGACTGGGGGCTGCGGAGAGCGCCGCAGCGCTTAGAGATGGCACAATAGACGCTTTTATCTGGAGCGGCGGACTGCCGACGTCTGCAATTGTAGAGCTAGGGGCTTCTTTAAAACAGCGTGGCGTATCTCTAGTCCTCATAGAAGTGCCAAACGAAGTAATTGAGAAATTCACTTCAAAATTCCCTGGCCTTGCTTCAAGAGGCGTTATACCTAGCAATATCTATGGCACTGAAAGAGACGTGCAAACTCTAGCCTTTTGGAATATGTTTGTCTGTCATAAAGACATGCCCGAGGATCTAGCTTATCAAATAGTCAAGGCGGTGTTTGAACACCTAGACATATTGCAAAAGTCTGTGGCTGCGGCTAAAGACACAAATCTGAAAAACGCGTTGCTTTACTACGGCGGTACTATCCCATATCACCCAGGCGCGTTACGGTACTACAGAGAGAAGGGCGTCCTCAAGTGATTGAGCTTTTATTAGTAATAAACAATACGCTTTTTCTCTTGCCTACAGACGTATTCAGCATACAGATCGAATTTCTCAACTCTGTGACAGGGTCGCGGGTGGTACTAACATTTGACTATGTCGGCGGGCGTTTTTACGCTTGGATGTCAACAGATAGAAAAACTCTCGAATACTATACGTCGGGGGTATATGACGTAGGAGATGTGCTCTATAAGACAGTTCTTGACAGAGTAATTTTTTGTAGTTCGGCATACTATAATATCACTATATATTATAGCTATGGAACAATTCATTTTTCATCTATAAATACATGTTTTTTCGCCTTGATATGGCCAAGGAGAGGTTTCTGGCCTATTTTCTCGCAGCCGCCTCTGTATACCACCTATATCTATTCTTCCACCCCTACACTCCGTTGAGCTATGTCGTAAGAATACCAGTATTTGATCTAACCCAAGTAGTTAGAGCAACTCACGTCTGGCTTATAGTTACCGCCGGCTACCTACACTCATACGTATATCCCCCAAGGCCTTCGCCTTTTGCGGGGTATATATTTGCAGCTCTAGCCTTAATCCCGACGTTATCTCTAGTACCCAAGATAGGCCTCTTGCCGGCTCTCATAGTTATACTGGCATATGTGATATCTGTAGGGCCGCTGACCCCCAGATACGACAAGAGACTTGATCTCGTCGGCGCAGTTCTCGCCTTTCTGCCGTATATATACTTGGTGGTTAATTATGAAGATCTTATATATAGGGCTGTCACTCCAGAGGTTTGGGATTTAGCTATGGGTTGGACATTAACTCTTTTGTTGATGGGAGTTGTGTATAGATTTGTCGGCGGAGTCCTCTCGATATTAGGTCTTGTGTTTATGTTATATAACATGTTTGGCTATTTATTCCCGCCGCCGTGGCGTATAGCGGGTTTTGACGTCGATTATTTAGTTGCCAAGACCTATATTGAGACTGAGGCGGCGCTTTTTGGCACAGTAACTAGCGTCTCTGTACAGTATATAGTATATTTCACTATATTTGGAAGCGTCTTAACTGTTTTAAGATATGGAGATAAGCTAGCAAGAGGCGTCTTTGCGTTACTCGGCCGCAGTCCGGCAAGCGTTGGTAGAGCTGCAGTGGCGCTTGGGATAGTGCTTGGTATGACGTCTGGATCTGGAGCGGCCGATGCGGCGTATGTTGGAAATGCGTTAAAAGGCGCATTTAAAAAAGCCGGCTATGATGATATAACTGCCGCAGGGCTTGTGGCAAATATAGGCACAGTGGCGTTAATAACGCCTCCCATTTTGGGCGCAGTGGCTTTTGTAATGGCCGAGATTTTGGCTATACCCTACGTCTGGATTATGGTGATGTCGGTTCCGGTCTTAGCTCTATATATAGCGTCGATATTAATGTACAATGAATATTATGTACGTAAGGCGCGTCTTAGAGAGTTGGACATAGAGAGGGAGAGTATAAAGATGTGGCTTAGGAGAGGCGGCTGGGCGGGTGTTGTGCCTATTGCGTCAGTTTTAACAATCTTACTGATGGGCTACACAGTAACAGCTGCAGTAGTAGTGTCTACAATCTTGGCGATTATACTGGCCTTTTTCTTAAAACCGAGACCAAGCGTCGGCGATGTGATAAAAGGCCTTGCCGACGGGTTTAAGTTATTAATCGCCGTGGGAAGCTCGATTGTGGTAGCTAATTTCATCATGGCTATGGTAGTGGTGTCGGGTCTTGGCACAACTTTCTCGGTAGTATTGGTAAATCTTTCGCAGTCTCTGTACATAGCTTTGTTTTTCGTAGCTGTGTTTTCTCTAGTATTAGGCATGGGGGTGCCCCCCACTGCTACATATATTACCGCATCTCTGTTGACAGCTCCTGCAATTGTAAAATTCGCCATCGCCGCCGGCATGCCGCCTCAGGCGGCTTTATTAGCTACTCACATGTTTCTATTCTACTACGCGGTGCTTGCCGATATCACGCCGCCTGTGGGTCTTTCAAACTTCGCCGCGGCGTCTGTATTTGGCGTAAACCCGATAGACGTCGGCATAAAAGCTGCCAAGGTCGCGCTTCCTAAATACATAATTGCGGCCCTCTTTCTCACAAGTTATGAAGCTACGGCGATATTAATTATGCCGACTTTACTTACGGCAGGTATTGAATACACTATTAAGGTGTTTTTTGCGAAATTTGCCCTTGTTCTCTTAGCAATATGGTCGTTTACTATTGCAAACGTGGGATGGCTTGGCGGCAGAGAACTTGATATAGCCCGTCGCGTTGTAGCCATATTGATTGGGGGCTTGTTAATTGTGCCGAATTGGGAAGTTAACATGGTGGGTTTAGTTGCCTTTGCAACTTTTTATCTAGCCGTTAGGAAAAAGATTTTATGAAGCCGCTGAGGGGGGTTCGAGTTTTAGATTTTACAGCGGCGATGGCAGGGCCCTTTGCTACCATGTTGCTCGCGGACTTAGGCGCGGAGGTTATAAAAATAGAACCTCCAGAGGGTGACCATGCGAGAGACTGGGGCCCCCCCTCATATGGTGAGAAATATAGCGCATATTTTGCAAGTATAAACAGGGGCAAGAAGTCTGTGGTTTTAGATCTTAAAAAAGAGGAGGGTCGTGAGATAGTCTATAAATTAGTGAGATCTGCAAAGGTAGTTGTTGAGAATTTTAGGCCGGGGGTTGCTGAAAAACTGGGGATCGATTTTCAAACTTTAAGAAGATATAATCCACAAATCGTATATTGTTCTATTTCGGGATTTGGCGAAGGGCCCTATAGAGATCTCCCGGCATACGATTTAGTGGCACTTGCAATGTCTGGGCTTATGGATTTAACAGGCGAGCCAGATAGGCCTCCGGTGAAATTTGCCGTGCCGATAACAGATATAGCCGCTGGTTTTTACTGTGCTCTCGCAGTGACAGCGGCGGTATTAAGTGGAGTTTCTGGCTACATTGAGGTGCCTCTCATAGAGGCGGCGGTTTCATTACTTACACACCAAGCTGGCTACTATTTCGCTAGCGGCAGGCCGCCGAAGAGAATGGGTAGTGCACATCCGACAATAGTGCCTTATCAAGTGTTTAAGGCCAAGGATGGATATTTTGTACTTGCCGTCGGTAGTGACCACCTATGGAGAAAATTCTGTGAGGCTATAGGCAGACCTGAGCTAGCTGATGATCCTCGTTTTAAGACAAATAGAGATAGAGTAAAAAATAGGGAAGCGCTTGTAAAGATTTTAGAGGAGATCTTTACTGAAAAAGAGGTGAGCTACTGGGTATCTCTAATGTGGCAAAACGGTGTGGCTGCTGCACCTGTGTATAACGTTGCGCAAGTATTTTCAGACCCGCATATTCAATATAGAAGGATTGTAATTGAAACAGAGGGTCCATACGGCCCTGTGAAGATGTTAAAAAATCCCATTAACTCTCACTCAATAGACGTGGGAAGCTATACGCCGCCCCCAGCCCTCGGGGAACATACCTGTGAAATACTCAGGGAGCTTGGATATACAGATGCAGAGATCAAGGAGCTCCTTGAGAGAGGCATAGCTAAAGCTAGGTCCTGTGTATAAGGAGATGATGCGGGGGGTGGGATTTGAACCCACGCAGGCCTACGCCACAGGGACCTGAACCCTGCCCCTTTGACCTGGCTCGGGCACCCCCGCTATGTTTTCCTATCTACGGAACCTTATAAGTTTTAACGGCGGGTTACACAGAGCGATTTGATATATAATGCCGTTGGGAACTATACAAATACGTGCGGTAAAGTTTTTAATTCTGTGAGTTGATACATCTGAAGCGGCGGTAGCTCAGCCTGGTTAGAGCGCTCTGGGGCGGAGCCCCGCGTAAGGCTCATAACCGGGAAGTCCCGGGTTCAAATCCCGGCCGCCGCATGTCTTTTATGATGAAGGCGTCGGGACACTATAGACTGGTGATAGCCACCTGGAGGGCTGAAGCTACGTGGTGCATTCTACGTCGAGTAGTGGAGTAAGCGGACTTTCGGCAACTCCCTTCTCAACTGCCCACATGGCTGTGTGGAGAGCGGCTTTTGAACTTGGTCCTAGGGGAATAGAGACCTTCACTGTTTGCGGCGTATGTATAACGTCTGCCTCTGGGCACGAGCCGCCGTATTGAGAGGCTATAAGTGTTAAATCGGGGGCATATTCTCTAGCCCGTTTTATTAACGCCCTGGCCAGCGGCTGATCTACACAGGGTATAACTAACGCATCTGTAGAGATGGTATGTGCCAATATCCTATCGGCTAGGTTGTTATAATAGGCCTCCTCTAGTATTCTGTCTATATCTACGCCGTTTATGTCATATACACAACGGCCTCCACACGCTAGTTCAATTATCTTAGCTGCTCTGGCGTCTTTGATGGCGAATTTCTCTATTCCGCTGTCTATAAGTCTCTTTGCTACATACATGGCTACATATTGTATATAGTGTAGAGCTGGTGTTGTATAAAGCGGTACAACGGGTATCTTCCTCCCTCTGTAGTAAACAGCTATGTTGTCTTGAGATATTTCAAGAGCTAACATTTAATAATGCACTGTAGTAAAAATATATATGGACTTCGGCTTGTCTAGAGAAGACAAGCTTTTTGTAGAATCTGTTAAATCATTTGCTGAGAGAGTTATTGCACCCAGATGGGTTGAAATAGACGAGAGGAAGTGGCCTATTGAGGAAGTGGCGGCGAAATTGGGCGAAGCCGGTCTTCTGGGTATGACTCTAAGTTCTAAATATGGCGGACAAGAGGCGACGTTTCTACAAGCGGCGCTCGCAGTGGAGGAGTTAGCGTATGCAGATCCTTCGCTTGCTACGCCAGTTTATGTACTGCTAGAGACCGCTTGGCCTTACATAGTCCAGCGCCACGGGCGGGATGAGGCGAAGGAGGAGGTTCTGCCGGAGGTTGTGGCTGGCCGCGCCTTCGTGGGCATAGGCTCTACAGAGCCGCAGGGGGGTAGCGACGTGGCGTCATTTCAAACGAAAGCAGTTAAAGAGGGCGGCTTGTGGAAGCTATATGGCGAGAAAAACATGGTGACTGGCGTATCTACAATCTTAAATTTGCCATATGGCGGCGGCGTAGTCGCAATTACAAGGACAGGCAGACTTGAGGATAGACACAAAGGGATAACAGTCTTTCTAGCGCTTCTGAAGAGGAGGGGTAGAGTGACGCCGGGCTTTACCCATAGAGATTGGGATGAGATAGGCCGCCATGGTCTCTCTACGGGCTATCTAATGCTAGACGGCCTTCCTGTGGAGGACGTTTTTATGCTTGGCGAATTAAACGGCGGGTTTAAAATCGCAATGGAGGGCTTTAACCTAGCCCGCACAATTATAGGAGCGGCGTCTATAGGCGCCACTAGGTGGTTGTTAGACAGAGGGCTTGAGTGGATTAAACAGAGGGTGGTCTTTGGAAAGCCGATTGCAAGTTACCAATCGATAAGTTTCAAATTTGCCGAACTTTATGCAAGACTTGAAGCCGCAAGACTTGCAGTCTATAGAGCGGCTTGGGTTGCAGATAGGTTTTACAGCGGCGACACTGCGTTTACAATACACGACGTCGCCACTGCCGGAGCTACAGCCAAATATCTAGCTGTCAGTCTCGCAGTCGAAGCGGCGTTGGAAGTTATGAAGTGGTTTGGCGGCGCCTCTTACTTTAAGGAGACTAATATAGCTAGGGCGTTGTTGGGAATTTTGTCTTATTACGTCGGAGCAGAAGGCGCTGAGAATATACTTAAGTTGATAATTGCGAGAAATATCATTGGCAGAGAATTTGTTTAATTTTCCTCAATAAAATATTTGCGTGAGGAGGATCGAGGGTCTTAGAATTCAGCTAGACGCAGTAAATTATCTTAAGTCAGTAAAAAAGCTGTTGGGCGTCACCTACAGAGACCTCTCGCCTCTGTTAGATCTCCCTGAGAGTGTGTTGTCAAGATATGTGACAGGCGATATGTTACCCTCTGTTGAGACGGCGCAGGAGATGTTAACGAAACTTATGTCGAAGTATCCTATAGAGACTGTGGTTAAGGCTAAGCTTAAGCTTTATGACACATATGTCGACATGTCTTTTGTCAACCTTCCCGAATTTTGGCATCTTTACGAGATATACATAGCGCGTAAATTCGAGGGACTTGAGGTTGATGTTGTTTTAACAGCTGCAGTAGATGGAATACCGCTTGCCGTCGCCGCAGCCTCTAGATTTGAGGCTACGTTGGTAGTCGCCAAGCAATACAGAGAGCCAGGGGTAGAAAACTACGAATATACATATCTCAGAGAGGGGAGACCCGTTACACTGTACATCCCCGCTGCGTATATAAAAAGGGGAGGCAGAGTTTTTATAGTCGACGACATTGCCAGGACGGGAAAAACTCTGAGGGCATTAATCGGATTATGCAACAAGGCAGGCGCCCAAGTGCTAGGTGCGTCTATACTCGTGGCGCGTCAAGGCTTAAACGTTGAGGCGAATTTTCCAATAGACATAGTCTATACATACTAAAGGGCGGAAATATTAAAAATAATATACACGAAGTGTTATGGTTAAATGTTCAGAGCTTTTGAAAAAGCCGCCGATTTTTCTGTCTGGGACCGCCACTATACGAGATGTGGCGGTGGAGCTAGTAAAAAACAAGGTGGGGCTTGTGGTACTTACAGCTAGAGACAACCCTAAAAAGCCTGTCGCCGTTGTGTCTGAGAGAGATATAATAAGGGCAGTGGCACAGGGGTTAGACCTGGATAAACCTGCTATAGAATTAGGCAATAGGCCTATCACTGTACTTGATTCAGACCCTATTTTAGCGGCTATGGAGACTATGCGCCGGCATAACATTCGTCATGTGGTAGTTGTAAATAAAGAGGGCGAGTTGGCAGGCGTGCTTTCGGTAAGAGATCTCTGCTACGAGAGGACTATACTTCAAGAGCTGGCTAGAGAGGAATATATTTTATGGGGGTGAAAAATATCATGGCTACTCTGGTGAAACCAGAAAGGCCTTGCCGCGCTGTCGCCGTCGTATCCGGGGGGCCTGACAGCACGTGTTACGCCGTCCTCTGGCTTAAGAGGGGTTGTGATATACATGCGGTGTCTTTTCTCTACGGCCAGAAGGCGTCTATAGAGGTAGAAAAGGCGCAACTCGTCCTTAGGAAGATAGATGAATTAGCCGCCGCCAGAGGCTGGGGGAGAGTTGTAGAACATAGAGTAGTCGATCTCTCTGCCCTGGGCGAGCTATGGCGTGGAACACAACTGACAGACTCCTCTCTTTCTGTAGAGAGGGAATATACGCCGACGGTTGTCGTCCCAATTAGAAATGTCGTAATGGCGGCGGTTGCCACCGCATATGCCTATACAATTAGGAATTTTACCGGGGCGAAGACTTACGTTATTTACGGGGCGCATTACGACGACATAAAACCGCGTGAAGACACTTGGGAACCTCGATATCCGGACTGCTCCCCCGAATGTATAGAGGCTCTCCAGACGGCCTTTCGTATATGCCACTTCCGCGCCGAGAGAGACGTAGAGATCTGGACTCCCTCTAGAGAGGGGCTTAAAAAGTCGCAACTCCTTAAGATATGTTATCAAGAGGTGGGCGATTTGATATACGAAACTTGGTCTTGTTATAAATCTGGTGAAGCCCACTGCGGAGAGTGTGAAAGCTGTAGAAATAGACATGCGGCATTTATAGAAGCCGGACTGCCCGACTGTACCACATATTTAGCCCCGCCCGGCCCAGGCTTTGAAAGAAGAGGTCGCTTCTATATACATATAAGTTGTGTCAAACGAGGACAGACCTAATTTTTGCTGAGACTTCAGATAATCAAGCCCTCTTCATAAATCCGTCGTTCCCATGTTCATCACATAGCCTTCTGTATAAATGTGGCCTTCTAAGATATATAGTTGGCACAGTTTTTCTAGCTTCTTCTACAAGACGTAGATCTATTAAGACCTCGCGATATCTCTCCCCAGCGCCAAGCTCTGCCTCTACAACGCCGAAGGGGTTTACCACAACCGACCTCCCTGTGAAGCGCGGCCCCCAGAGAGCTGAGACTGCGATGTACATACCATTTTCTATAGCTCTAGCCCTTGCCAAGATGTGTAAAATCTCCTCTTTTAGAGGACCTGCGTACCACGCGGCGGGGACGGCCACGAGGTCGGCTCCTGCCAAAGCTAATTCTCTAAACACCTCTGGAAACCTTAGCTCAAAACATACTGCAAAGGCGACCCTGGCCCCCCTCACTGTATAAACTTGCGAAAGTTCGGCGCCTGGCTCTACAAACTCAGACTCTTTATAGCCGTAGGCGTCGAAGAGATGCGTCTTCCGATAAAACCCCACTACCCTCCCCCCTGGATCTACTAAAACTGTAGTGTTATACACCTTCGGCCTAGGTCCTCGCTCTAGGAACCCCCCGACCACATAGGCGCCGAGCTCTCTTGCCAAACGTCCAATTAAGCTGGTGAAATCTTCGAGAGCTACTGCCTTATTCCAAATCTCCTCCGGGGGGAGCCCGGTGGGGTCGAACATAGAGTACTCTGGTAGAAGCAGTAGATCTGGCTCAGACCTTCCCACGAGACTTCTTAATTTATCTAAGTTGCCAGGGGAAATCTGAGCTATGCCCAACCTAAACATTATAAAGGAGGATCTACGGATTTAAACATGTTAAACTTAATCCTCTCCATAACACTGATAACTCCATCTGGCGCATTTTCTCCAGGCCCCCTCACTGCTTCTGCAGTGGCATTGGGAGCAACTCGCGGATGGAGAGCAGGTCTCTATGTCGCCGCCGGCCACATGGCCTTTGAGCTTCCCTATGTTATGGCCCTTGTCTATGCCTTCAGCAAGATCAACGTCGAGACCTATAAGCTCCCCTTGACCGTAGCCGCTCTCGCCTTCATACTATATTTTGCGTACCTCCTCCTAAGAGACGCCTGGGGGATAGCCAGAGGTAGGCCGCCAGCCATCCCCACGTCTAAATTTGCAAACCCTCTGACGGCAGGCATAGCGCTAACAGCTCTAAACCCCTACTTTCTCCTCTGGTGGATAACGGTGGCCGGCCCCATAGTGGCGGAGCTCGCCGCCCAACCCCCCTATGTCTTCGCCGCGGTATATGTTGCACACGTCTGGATGGACTACCTCTGGCTAGTACTCATGGCGTCTCTTGGAAATGCCGCGTCGCGCCTCCTCTCGGCGAAGGGCTACGCCGCCTTTCTCGCCGCTCTAGCCATCATGTTGTTATACTTCGGCGTTGAGCTACTGCGTAAGCTCTTTTAAAATTGTAAACATAGCCCTGGCGTTTTCTAACATGGCGTGGTTGTTGTTGAAAAAGACATAGGCCCTCTCCGGCTTAAGTTCTATAATTTTCTGTGCAACCTCTCTAAGCTCCTCTTCGTCATAGTAATGTGAATACCAAAGCGTTCGTCCATGCATCCGTAGATACACGGTTCCCCCAGCTTCTACGATCCAAACCCAATCTGGCGAATCTATAGAAACGGGGGTAAAGCCCACATCCTCAGCCCATTCCACAATGTCTTTACTAAACCAGCTGGGGTGTCTAAATTCAAACGCCGCCCTCCTCCCGAGCAAGCCGGCAATTTTCTCCACTCGTGACATATTGACGCTAGATTTGACAAAGGTAGGCGGCATTTGGAAAAGATAGAAATCTACATATGGGTCAAGCGGCTTGAACACTTCGAAAAACCTTTTCAACAGCTCTAGTGCTCTATCAGAAAGTCTGCCGAAGTGGGTAACCCCTCTATATACCTTCACAGCCCACCTAAGCCCACAGCCGACTTTTGCCCACTTCGCCGTTTGTCTCTTAGTGGGAAATCTGTAGAAACTGGCGTTGAGCTCAACGGCGTTAAGCCCGCTCTGTTCCACATACCATTCAAGCGACCTGCCTAAATTCCAGGAATAGAGCCACCCAGACGTCCCAACAAACACCTCCATAGACGACACTAGACCTGCACAAAAACTTGTTTACCGCAATTGCAACCGCCCATTTTCCGGCAACTAGACTCATACTGCCGCAGTAGCGTTCTGAAAAGCAGCATGTATGCCAAGTCTCTTCTTCCGACCCCTGAGACCTTGATAGAGGCCGGCCTCCTATATGTTTACAACCAAAAGCCTCGCCCCTCAAGGCGGGGAGACAAGTTATGCAGTATATAGTGACCGCCCATAGATTTATAAAACATAAGATTACGGCTAAAACATCAGCCGCCGTCTTAACGGCTGTTGCTTATGAAAAATATCTAGATTCGCTAAGGGAGTTCTAAAAACTCTTAAGGCGCTTTGCCAATCTAAAGCTATTGTTGTTGGCGAAAAACTTTTTAAAGTGAGCCGTAGTTAGAGCCGCCCCGGCTAGACGGGGGCCGTAGCCAGCCGGCTACCCCAACCGGTAGTATAGCCCGGACTAGTATATGGCCATGTGCCAGCTAAAGCGGGCCTGTCGAGCCCGTGACCCGGGTTCAAATCCCGGCCGGGGCGCCATTGTCTCAACTCTTTAACCTACGCGCCCAATTTTTCTATTTATAACTTTCAGAAGTATTTTCGGGATAGAAACATTTATAAATTCAAATAGAATTTGTATCTATGCCAGAAGTAAAAGGTCCGTATCTGGGGATGAAAATTCCGGAGGATCTATGCTTCAATACAGACGCTGGGAGGAGGTGTTTCCGTGACTACAAGGGCAGGTGGCTACTGCTGTTTAGCCACCCCGGCGACTTTACGCCAGTCTGCACGACAGAGTTTATTGCCTTTGCAAAGAAATACGACGAGTTTAAGAAGAGGGGGGTCGAGCTACTTGGCCTTAGTGTAGACACTGTCTATAGCCATGTAGAGTGGAAGAGACAGATAAAACAGCTGTGGGGTGTCGAGATTCCATTTCCAATAATCTCCGACGTGCCAGATTTCCAAGTAGCAAATTTGTTTAATGCAATTCCGCCAGGCACAACAGCCACCGTAAGAATGGTGGCGTTGATAGACCCAGAGCTAAAGCTAGTTTGGTTCGCCCTATATCCGTTGACAAATGGCAGAAATATCGACGAGATTCTGCGTATAATCGACGCGATACAGTTCACGTACAAGTACGGCTATGCCACTCCAGCCGACTGGAGACCAGGCGACCCAGTAATAGTCCCACCGCCACATACTTACGAAGAAGCCGAGAAGAGACTAAAGGAGGCCGGAATCGAGTGCAAGACCTGGTGGTTCTGTACAAAGAAACTGTAATTTTTTCTACACCACCTCTTTCTTGTGGTTGTTGCCGGAGTCGACCTCTCGGTGCGTAGGCCTTCTGCCATTGCTGTATTTGAGGAATGCGACCTCCTCTACCTAGGGCTTGGGCTAGGCGACAGAGATGTCGTCAAGCTCGTCGGCTTGTTTAAGCCTGCTGTTGTGGCTATAGACGCCCCTCTCTCTATGCCGCCGGGGGGACGCGGCTTAAGAGATGTGGAGAGAGAGTTGAGGAGACTCGGCTTTAGGCTTCTGCCGCCCATGATGGGGGGTATGGCTAAACTTACCGAGAGGGGGATTAGGCTTGCGGGCGCGTTAGAGGGCGTGGTGATAGAGGTGCACCCAACGACGAGCTTAAAGGCAATGGGGCTGTCTAGGAGGGCTATAGAGAGGTGGCTGGGCCTGCGCCAGAGGGATCTCGTCGATGCGGCAATTGCGGCATTGACGGCTGTGGCGTATACAAGGGGGGCCTACAGGAGGTTCGGCCCCTTTGTCCTCCCCACGGCCAGGGTCTGTCTCTAACGGCGGAAGCGGCGCGCGGTAAGGGCCTCTACACCGGGCTTCCCGAGGGCTAGGTCTGCGGCCAGCTTTCCCAGGGCTGGGCCGTATGTCCAGCCGAGTCTACAAGCCCCTGTTACAATCACGACCTCGCCTATCTTGTCCACTATGGGAAACCCGTCTGGGGTACAAGGCCTGTAGCCCACTGACATGTCTAACACCTCGAAGTTGCCCAAGACCTCCCGGGCTCTTTGCAACACCCTGGCAGAGGGACTGTGATCTTCCGTGCCATCTAGGTCGAACCTACCCGTTACCTTTGTCCACTTGGGGAGAGGCACCACCGCGACCCCTTTGGCCATTTCTATAAACATGCTTTGGGCTTTGGCTGTGGTTCTGAAGCCGTACCCCTTAAACGGGGCGACTGGGATTCCGAATTTCCTCGCCCAGTAGCCGGCAGCCACCACGACGGCGTCTGCCTTCACCACGTCGCCGCCCTCTAGCCAGACCTCCCGGCCGGCCACCTCCTGCGCCCTCTTCCTCACCATCTGGACCCCCTGTAGCTCTCTAAGCATTCTAGCCACGAAGTCTTCTGTAGATAACTTCGCGGCGTCTAAATACACCAGCGCCTCTCTGCCACAACATCTGCCCATCTCCACCTTCGGCGATAGGGGATCGCGTTTGGCCTCTTCCAGCGCCGCCGCCACGTCTATCCCCACCTCATAGAGAGGCTCTTCTGAGTAAGCGAAGTCATTCTCTGCCTCAGCCAGCGCCCTGTACTGACGCCAGGAGTATTCGCCGAGAGTTTTTATAGCTTCCCACATGTCTTGTGTAGGCTCCCTACCCCACGCCCTGAGGTATGCCGAAATCCAACGCCAGTCCCAAGTCTTTATCCTCGCGTCGCCACGGAGAGCCATAGAGAGGTACCTCTTGGGATAGGACCTCACGTTTATCCGGTTTATCACAAAGCGTGTGAACTCCAGAATGCCCGCCGCCGCCTTAGACCAGCCGCCTGGCTCTCCCTGCTCGATTATCACCACGTCTGCGCCTTGTTGTCTCAGATAGTATGCTGTAAAAAGGCCGATAATTCCACCTCCAACGATGGCAACCTTCATGGCAAATGTTTTATACAGGATATTTATCAATTGCCATGAAGTCTGTGGCTGTATCAATAGCGGCGTTGCTCATAGGTCTCGTCTTGGGCTACCTCGTTGGCTTCTCCACGGCGCCGAAGGCTTCCATAGCGGCTACAACCACTACGCCGAACGCTACTGCGACAACTGCCACGCCCTCCTCTCCCCAAGCGGCTTGTCCAGTTTCTGTCGATGTTATTAAGAAGAGGGGGAAGTTAATAGTTGGCACAGACGCAACGTGGCCTCCCTGGGAATGGGTTATGGGCGACAAGATAGTGGGCTGGGATATAGACATTGCCCGCGAGATCGCGAAGGCCCTGGAGGTTCAGCTGGAGATTAGAGATATGAGATTCGCCGGCCTTTTAGAGGCCGTTAGGAAGGGGGACGTGGATCTGGCCATCAGCGCCATCACCTGGACTTCTGAGAGGGAGAAAGTCCTCGAGTTCTCCATGCCGTATTATCTGGAGTCTATAGTAGTTGTTACTAAGGCTTCGCGCACAGATATAAACAAAGTGGAAGATCTCTATGGCAAGACCGTGGGTGTACAAATTGGCACAACCCACGAAGAGTGGGCGGCTACAAACTTGGAGAAGCCCGGGAAGGCGACTGTGAGAAGGTACGACAAGGTGTACCCCTATATGGTCGAGGTGTTGAAGAGAGGCGACGTAGACGCGATAATCCTAGACCGCTCCATCGCCACAGCTCTTGTTAGAAAATTCCCCGATCTCAAGATCGCGTTTGAGCTTCCTGGTTCTGCAGGTTACATCTCGGTGGCTATGCCTAAATGTGCCCAAGATCTTAAGCTAGTTGTAGATCAAGTAATTGAGAATCTTATGCAAACTGGTAAATTAGACGAGATTTTCCAGCGGAATTTCGAGCTATTTCTACAGTCGTAAAATTTTAAATACACCCCCCTTTTTCCGGCTGTGCCGTCTACAAAACCTCCAAAGGAGAGGCCCTACGGCAAGAGCAAGATAAGGTGTATTAGATGTGGCACCAGAGAGGCTGTGATACGTAAATACGGGCTGTATTTATGTAGGAGGTGTTTCCGAGAGGTAGCTCCACAACTTGGCTTTAGAAAATACTATTAACAAAACTCTCCGTCACTAGCTTATATTCGAGAGCAGTGGTATTTTTGTCGCCTTTCTAGATCTGGAGTTAGGCGAAATGTTTTTAAAGGTAGGGGGTTCGCGGAGACGATGGTGATGCTTGACCTGCTCTCTAACGCCTTGATCCAGATTAAAAATGCAGAGATAATGGGCAAGAAACAGGTAGTAATATGGCCTGTGAATAAACTAATCTACCATACATTAAGAGTACTTCAGCGTTATGGCTACGTTGGCGAAATAGAATATATCGACGACGGGAGAGGTGGGAAATACGTAGTCCAGCTGCTTGGGAAGATCAACGACATCGGCCCAATAAGGCCTAGATACCCGGTGAAATATAGAGAGATTGTTCAATGGGAGCAGAAGTTCCTCCCCGCTAGACAGATAGGAATTTTAGTCATCTCCACAAGCCAGGGCGTTATGTCTCATATCGAAGCTAAAGAGAGGAAAATCGGCGGCGTTCTATTAGCTTACGTTTATTAAAGACGCTCACCACCGCCTCCTCACTTCTTGGGATTTTCAAGCGCGTCAAGACTAGAGAACGTCTCTGAAGCCTCTCTATTTACAATTGAAAGCCCCGCCCTTTAGGGCAGGGAGCGCGGTCGTAGCCCTCGTAGGGGGTCTTACAACGCGGTAAGTTTCGCCTTTCAAGAGATCGTGCTAAGAAATAGCGATGAAATTTAAATACTCTTTTACTCCCCGTTTTTCGTGTCTGCGAGACCTAGGAGAGAGCTCCCACAGCCCCTTAGGAGATTGCTTAGGCTAAGGCTTTTACTTAAGAGGAAGAAGCCTGACTTCGTGCGTATAGACCAGTGGAGGTATAAGAGGATTGAGGATAGTGGATGGAGGAACCAGAGGTCGCTTGACAATAAGATTAGGAGAAAGTGGAAGGGCTGGCCTAAGCCTGTGGAGGTAGGCTACCGCAAGCCTGCCGCCGTACGCGGCCTACACCCCAGCGGCTTTGTAGAAGCTATTGTACATAGCCCAGAGGAGCTGAGTAAACTAGACCCCAAGATACACGCCGTTAGAATAGGGAGGACAGTAGGGCTAAAGAAAAGACTTGAGATTGTGAAAAAGGCGCGAGAGCTGGGATTCTACGTGCTTAATCCTGGGAAGAGGGTGGAGGAGCTGTTGAAGAAAGAGTTAAATAAGGCCCAGTCTAGCCAATAGGTATGGTCGATGTGAAAAGACTTGCGGCAGAAATCTTGGGAGTTGGGGTAAGTAGGGTAAAGATATCGCCTGAAGCCGCCGAGAGGTTAGAAGAGGTGGTTACTAAAGACGATGTAAGAGCGCTCATAGACCAAGGGCTTATTTGGGCTGAGCAGAAAAAAGGCGTATCTAGAGGACGTTGGCGTATTAGACATGAGAAAAAGAAGGAGGGGAGGAGGAGGGGACACGGTAGCCGCAAAGGGAGGAGGATAGACGAAGAAGAGTTGTGGAAAAACAAAGTGAGGGCTATGAGGAGGTTTCTAAATACTTTGAAGAAAAAGGGCTTGATAGAACCTAGAGTCTGGAGACAGCTATATAGGATGGTAAAGGGCAACTACTTCCGTGACTTAAGTCACTTGAAGATGTATATAAACGAACATAAGCTAGCGAAAGAGCCTGTACGGTAACATGGCAAGAGGCCCTAGATATAAGGTTCCGTTTAGAAGGAGGAGGGAAGGCCTCACTAACTATAGGAAGAGGAGGAAGTTACTACTCTCTAAAAAGCCTAGGCTTGTGGTTAGGAAGACAAACAAACACATAATTGCTCAGGTCGTTGTGGCAAAGCCACAAGGCGACGTGACTATTGTAGGCATAGACACAAGGGCGCTTGCTAAATTCGGCTGGAAGGGAGATGAGAACAACACCCCGGCCGCATACCTACTGGGGCTTATCGTTGGATACAAGGCGAGAATACGTGGTGTGAGAGAAGCTGTGCTTGACATAGGTCTTCACAGACCTGTGGCTGGGTCGAGAGTGTTTGCAGTGCTTAAGGGCGCTCTAGACGCCGGTTTAGAGATTCCTCATGGCGAAGAGATCATCCCCAGCGACGATAGAATATCTGGTAAACACATCGCGGAATATGCAGAAAAACTCAAGAAGGAAAACCCAGAGCTCTACAAGACGAGATTTTCTCGATACCTCCAGCGGGGATTAGCTCCAGAAGAGTTGCCTACTCACTTTGAGGAAGTGAAAAAGAAAATTATAGAGTATTACGAGGGAAAACTCGCCAAAGCTATAGCTCAGTAATATATATATTCTTCCGAGCTCTATCTTATAGAGTGCCGCTGGAGTGCCGCCCTAGGCGGCTCTATGATAGTCGGCCCCCCGGCCTTAAATTTTAAAAATAGCTATTTACATAAAGGCAAGCCCCGGTAGCTCAGCCCGGTCGGAGCGCCCTGGGGCGACGCCCCGCGCACGCCTTGTAGCTGTTGGCAAGACAGCGGGAGGTCCCGGGTTCGAATCCCGGCCGGGGCTTTTTTATATCAAGTCGTCGTAGTCCAGTGTGTAGAGATCTATATTACGAGCGGGGGTAATGAACACTGGCAGGAAGAGGCGATAACGCCTAGGGTCATGGTTTTAATATCGTTTTTCTTCTGGCTTGTGGAGGTATTTGTATCTAGGACTTTAGTAGAATCCACCCGGTTGGTGTCGCAAAGACATGTAAATCCACTTGGTATGTTATATGGCGGCTATATGTTACAGTGGGTTGTAGACGTCGGCAGTGTAGCGGCTATGAATTTCGCCGAGGGAGATGTGGTACTTGGGTTTTTAGACAGGATGCATTTTGTCACCCCGGTGAGGGCCGGCGATTTATTAACTTTCAGAGGCTGGGTTGTAAACGTCAGACGGAGTAGTATCTCTGTGTTAGTGGAGTCTTATGTAAAGAGAGGGGGCGAGACTAACTTGGCTACAGTAGGTAGAATGATATTTGTAAAACTTGGGCCTGGAGGAGAGCCTGCGCCTGTGGGGAAGAGGGTGATTTGCGACGTGGGATGGGAGGAGTTGTGTAGTTACTTCCAGAAGTGGAGGTCTGATATAGATGCGGTAGTTGAAGGGGAAGAGCCCGGCGTAGAGGGAGATAGGCATTTAACAAGTAGCTTCTTAGCAATGCCTGAAGACTCTATCGATGGAGTCTTAATGTACGGCGGGAGACTTCTCTATAGACTAGACGAGTTGGCATTTATAGAGGCTTTTCAGTTTTACCCAGCTATATATGTGACAGCTAGCGTCAACAGAATTGTCTTTAGAAGGCCTATCTATGTTGGAGATATTGTCTCTGTTAAAACAGGGGTTACTCACGTTGGCTCTACAAGTCTAGAAATTGGCTTTGTAGTAGAGGCGTTTGGCCAGAGAGGCCGACGGAGAGTTGCCGACGGCTACTTTACTTTTGTCAATATGTCCGAGGGGAAGCCAAGCGAAATTAGGATCCCGCCTAGAGGCGACGAAGCCGCTAGAAGAAGGAAAGAGGAGAGCGTGCAGGAAGCCAGGATGTTGAAGGGGCTTAGACCGCCCGCCGGGGCGGAGCCGTGGCTTCTTCAGCTGGTTAGAGGTTTTCTACGAGGTGGTTAAGGAGCTCCTCAGGCTCATCTTTAAGGGCTGAGGTGTAGTAGAGGCGGACAGCCCCTATGGCTGTCGCAACGTCATCACCCTCGGTCATAAATCCGACTTCTTCTGCGAGATCTCTCTTATTTCCAATTAATATCTTTTTATGTGGCGGGTATTTAGAAACCCAGTTCTCGATTTCCCACAATGCATGTAACGTCGGGGGGTCTACAATACTGTACATATATACAATCAGGTTGAGACGGGTGCCAAAGACTCTTATAGCTTCATAATATTTTTGTGCTACTTCTACGGCGTATTGACCTGGCGTATCTACGAGATACAACTCTCTGTTTCCAACTACTATCTGATAGACGCCGGGTCTCCGGGTAACTCTCGGCATTTTTGCAATCCCGAGTATCCTATAGATATATGTGGTTTTTCCAACTCCGCCGACGCCCATAAAGACAATTGTATTACTCTCCTTCTTTCGAAACATCTGTTATACAGAGGTCTGAGTCTCTATATATAATCTTCCCACTTCGGCCGCATTCTTCGCCTCTGCCCAGGCCTAACGTCTCTGAGATAAGGTCTGCAAATATCCCAAGGGCCCCCATGAAATTTACCCTATATACTCTCTTCGCCAACTCCCGGGCTCTTTTTAAATCTACCTCTCTATGGCATATAATTGCGAAGGAAAACAGCCCATATTTGTCCGCTGGTAGATCGTCTATACGCCCTACCTCAAAGCTGACGTAGAGAGAGGCGGACATAGACTCGCCGATTTTTTCCAGCTCTAGAGGTAGTATTGAGACGCGCTCTTCTTCAAGCGCCAAGACTTCCCAGTGTTCGTCTAATACCACGAGGTCTGCCCCCGTTGCTGCAGATATCTCTGTAGAGAAGCCGCAGGGAAGCCAGCCTGCCACCAGCGCCAGCTCTCCTCTACCTATCTTCGTTGACGCTCTTGCTCTTAGCGGTTGGAAAAGTGCTGTTGCGGCAAAAAGCGCCTCGTGATTTAGTCTAAAGGCTTCGCCAAGGAGATGGGGGATGATTATGTCGTCAAAAACTGCACCGAGTAGACGGCTAGATACAGTAGGTAGCACCTTGTTTGTACGCTTGTATTTATCGCCACGTTTTACAAAATAGCCTAACTCAGCTAATAGTTGATATATCTTTCCCAAGGCATCGTCTACCTTTACTTCGTTCTGCTTTAATAGAAGACGTAGGTAGCGACTTCCGGCGATTCCCGCGTCAAGAGCTGTAGACACGTATCACTAACGTGTAGCTATTAATATACAACTTTTCAACAACACTTTAGCGCGTGTGACGTTTCGTGTTCAACGAATTTGTTCTAGAGATAGTTTGGTTGCCGACTAAGGCGTGGGCGAGGAGAAAGCCCTTAGGCGTAGGGCATGTGGCTATCGTAAGTAAAATATATCGTTAAGCTCTTGTGTTATATAAAATCTCTGTGATATATCTGTGCATTTATTCAGCCGGCGAGGAGATGTCTTGTACTTTAGACTTGGAGATGTGGACATCTCTATAGTGTCTTCCCCCATAGTGGAGGATATCGCCAAGAGGCTAAGAGAGGGCGCTTCTATTGTTATATTGGGGCCTCACGGCGTTGGCAAATCTATTGCAATATTTTCACTTGCCTACTCTGTTGCGGAGAGAGGCGCCGTTGTTATAGACTTGGCGTCTGATACCTCTACTTTTTCAGAGTATATAAAATTGGCTAAGAGGGCAAAATGGGCTTTTGCAATATTTGACGCATTGCCGCCGCAGTTTTATGCAGAGCCTGAAATTTGGGTTGAACACGCCGTCCTTTGGCGAGACAACTGTAGTAAAATAATTGCCAGGGCCGAATATATAAGACAGAGGGGGTTTCCCTCGGCGATTGTATTACCCAGCGAGCTTGCCACTAGATGTAGATCAGAGCTTTCTAGATATGAAAAAGTGGTGGTTAAGCCAAGTCTAGAAGTTGCTAGAGAGATATTTCTTCAAAATAGCGAGGTTTACTGTGGCGACGATTATGCAAATGTCGTAGTGGAGAAGATCTCAGAGTGGGGCGAGGGGTTGGGTTTTATGGCTCTCTATGGGGCGAAGTCTCTTCAATATTGCGACGAGGATCCTGCCGCCGTTGTGAAAGAAGCCAGGCGTGTATATGTGGAGAGACTTAAGTCTTTTATAAAGTCGGTGTATGCCCCTACATGTTCAAGAGGCAGAGTTTTTGTAAATGTATTGGCAAATAGACATCTTCCGTCTCCTATAGTTGCACAATCTATACACTACGACGTAGTGGAGTCTAGAGTTAGGACGTTAGAAAAGCTCCTGGCGCTTATAGACAGAGTCACAGGGCCTCACAAAGAGTATGTAAAAATACTGGCGCTACAATCGGCGGAGGAGTTAAGACGGTTAATGAGACCCACTTGGTATATAAAGGCGCTAGGCACAAAGCTGGGAGAGTTATATAAAGAGGCTCTTCTAAAGGCGGCTGAGGAAGTGCGACGTCTCTGCGGCATAGCTTTACGGGAGATAAATATACGTATGTTAGTAAAGGCTTATGTAATTGCTTACGAGGCCTACGACGACTTAGCCAAGTCGATAGTTGCGCTTGCCTTGGGCAGAAGCCCGTGCCTAGGGAGGATGCGGCGGCTTTGCCAACGTGGCGTATTAAACGAAGCCGTAGTAGAGGCAATTCTAAACCCCTACAGACTGTCGATCGACGTTCCGCCTACAGTAGCGGGGGGGCTTGAGTATTACGCAGGGAGGAGAGCTGAGGAAGTAGAGGAGAGGAGTTGGATTGAGGTGTTAAACACTCTATACGAGGCGGCTGAGAGAGCGAGGGTGGATTTAAGACCGTTTAGAGACTATGTGGAATTGGCGCTAGCCCGCGGAAATTTAATTACGAAAAAACTCGCGATTGCGTTAGTTCAATCCGCCGCCGTGGTGCCAGCTGAGGTTTTAGCAACGGCTTTAAAAGCCGCCGTAGAAATAGGCGAGTCTGTCGAGGAGCTCTTAGAGAGATATATTGAGTCTGTCGGAGACGCCTCTCTCATATACGAGAGGTGCGGGGCCGAGTGTAGAGATATCTTAGTTGAAGTGGCTGTCGCTTCTGCGGCAAAGAAAGCAAAGTCAAGCCCATGTCAAGCGGTGCGGCAGTTGGAAATTGCAGTGGCAGGGGCTGGCTATGAGGAAGTTGTAAGACGGTATAAACCGTCTGAACACTGTATTCAACCTATATAAACTGACTACAGCTTATTGCTGTGGAGAGATATTTGCGTAAGTATGGAGACGCCGCGCTTATAGACGAATTAATAAAGACAACAAATGCACATGGTGAATCACGTCGTAGATTTAATACGGAGGTTGTTGAGTCTCTGGGCAGAATTATAGATCTCGCCGAGAGTTATATAAAAAACGAGACAGATAGGCTTATACTTGTATTGGAAAAGTTAGGGGGCAGAGTGCCCGAGTTTAAACAGCTGGGGCTTGGAGATGTAGAAGAGCGCCTAGCGACTATAGTTAAAGAGGCCGATGTAGTTATAGAGAAGCTTAGAGCTAAGCTTGATGATATAAGAGAGGGTGGGGCGCCCTATCTTACAATAGACGAGCTTTTTGACTTAGTAAAGGAGTTAAACGAGCTTTGGGATATTACAAGTAGATTTGTTAAATTTTATAACCAGATATACAGCGATCTTGCGCCGTTGTTTCTCATTACTTCATAACCTTCGTAATGTTTATAAACCATAACTTGTCTTAAGTCGTGGAGAAGTTCAGAACTATTGTAGGCGAGAGAAAAGAAGAGCCGAAGAGAGAAACCGCTGCCGTGGCTCAAGAGGTTAGAGTAGAGCCGTCGCCAGAGCCCACACCGGCTCAGCCTATACAAACCCCGCCGTCCATGTCTAAGGAAGTGGTTGACGTTGGACAGTTTATGAAGTTTGTAGCGTCTACTATTGCAAAACTGCCGGCGGAGGAGAGGACATTTGTGAGGTTTCTAATCGCGCCTAAAGCCACGCCCATAGTCATGAACGACCGCATGATCGACGTTATTTACAAAAACATTGACCTCCTCGAGGAGCCACATATAGAGGCTTTAAGTAGATCAATGTCGCCCGAGGACTTAGTAAAACTCGCCGAGAAGTTTAACTCCAAGTTGGCTGCGCTTGTAGCTACGCTTGCCGAGAAATGCCGCCCATCTACACCACAGTGATAAATGATAAAAACTGGGACTGTTGCCTTCACTAGTTGTAAAGGTGGTGTTGGAAAAACTACACTCGCCGTAAACACAGCTGCAGCACTACCTATAAACGTTTTGTTGATAGACCTGGGAGGCGGTGCCTCACGTTTTTTTCCGGCGCCTCATATAGAGCTTGAGAAAATCCAGCCTGACATAGAGGCGTATAAAGACGAGAGGACTAAAAACCTCTTCTTAATACCCATAGCGGTAGATCCGGCCTCTATATGGAGGATAGAAAATTGGGAGCAGATATTCAATAATCTGTCTGAGGCCGTCAGGAGAAACATAGTGAAGTATTCTATAGATGCCGTCTTTCTCGATATGTTCCAACTCTCGAGAATAACGCCAATAGAAGTCTTTGGGCTAGATAGGGCAGATATCGTCATATTAGTTGTAGAGGGCTATGAGGACTGTTCTAAGCCTTTGGCGCTTATAAAGAGGTTTTTTGACGCACGGCTCTATATTGTTTTAAATAAACATGAAAGAGGGATTGAATATCAAGGCGCTGTTCTTAAAATACCATTTTCAGCAACTTTAGACTATTACAACAGACGTGGCCAACTATATACAAAGCCTGTGCTTAAACTCGCCGAGTTTCTATTCCAAGAGCTTAAAAGAGTAAACAAGTCACGGTGGTTTGAACAAATATCAACGTAAAATATTTATCAAAATATGTAAATAGATAAGTGGATCTAAAAACATTAGTGGCGTCAGTATTGGCGTCTGTAGTTTCGGCAGACGTCCATACGGTATATGCCCTCGTCTCAGTTGCAAGAGACGAGCTTAGGGAGAAGTTTGAAGTCTCTCTTCCAGCTGTGGAAGAGGCGCTTAGGCAGTTAGTGGATGAGGGATACGCCGCGGAGTATGAAGAGCTGACGCTAGATCTCAAAAAGAGAGTAAAGAAATACGTCATTAGAGATAAGATTAGAGAGCTGGCGCAGCCGCTCCCACCTAAGACACAGCAAATTGCCAAGTTGAAATATGTCACGCCAACTTTCTATTATTTGCTTAATCAACAGAAATAGAGAGCGCGATAAGACGGACATTGGAGCCCCGGCCGGGATTTGAACCCGGGACCTACGGGTGGCTGCCGTAGCCTGCAGCGTCGGCGGACTGGCGGTCCTCCGCCGCTCTGCCGGACTGAGCTACCGGGGCTAGTCTCTTTACTCCGCCTTTATTTAAATTTTTAATTCTGGCCTCTTTAATAATAAAGTAGCCCCACCCGCTGGGATGCCAGTATTTTTCGCCCGCAACTATTTCGACAGATAGCAGGGGGCTTTCAAAAACATATGTTTCATATTCTCCTCCCTCGCCGACGGGGGAGAACCCATATCTCCTACTCGCGGCGATTATTTCTTCTGCTACCTCTGGTGTTACGACAAGGCCCAGGTGTCTGGGCTTTAGCCCCATCGCCATGGCGGCGGTAATTATAAAACGTAATCTCCGCGCCTCTTCCCTCAAGACCTCTTCCTGGTCGCGGCCCCAGAGAGGCGTTATGTGGACAAGGCCGAGTCTTTCGGCTAGGGAGTCTATACGCGATTTTTGATATCTAGACGCCACAGCCCCTGTTACAATACCCTCTATCTTGTGCCGCTCTACTATTACCTTTAGCGATTGGTAAAGTTCTTCTACTTCCCTCTCCTTCTCGCCGCTTACTTCAACTAAATATTGAGACACACCCATGGCCTCTCCATGTAATAGACTCCACCTGATATTTACAGTGTGAAACATATAGGAGTCTGTTCTTTGTGATACGACAGTTATTAAACACGCCACCTCATGTCCATCCTCAAGTGCCTTTAAGAGAGAGTAGTGGCTGTCTTTCCCCCCTGTGTAGAGAACTGCCACCCTCATTTTTTCAACTGGCTAATCACTCTCTCTACATACGCCACAGCCTCGAAAACGCTCCCCAGATTTACTACCTCCTCTTTCCTAAGCCCCGGCCCTCTCACGGCATATGCCAGCCGCTTGGTCTTGGGAAACCATAGGAAGTAGACTTCGTAGCTTCCAACTCTCCCATTTACCCACTCCATTAATCCATTTGCCTCACCACGGCTTTCAACTACATCAAGTCTTTTTGCAATTTCGGCGTTGAAAGTTTCTATAAATTTTAGTAAATCCACGTCGGGAGTTGTAGAGGGGTAAAAATTTTTACTAAAAAGCCCCGTCTTTGAGACATAGGGCAGTCATCTAAGCTTACTACATCTATCTTCTCTTTTCTCAGCCACATTACTCTTCTGCGGCGGACCTCCGAATTTACATATGTTGATGTACGGCGCAAGTATTAGACACATGCTATTTATGAAGTTTTTGAGCTTTGTCCACATAGAGATAACATGTACCGTTTTTTAAAAAGGCTTTTAATTGTGCTTATTTTGCCTAGCTATTATCGCCAATACATGGTAATATAGATCCCACAGATTTTCCTATCTCTTTGACACCCAGCTTGACGTAAGATTTAGGTAGTGTCGCTAGTTGTGACTCTGGCGAGACCAAGCATAAGTGTAAGGCTTGGCCTTTCCAAAGAATTTTTTCTGCCTTTATAAAGCTGTGTTAATACGTCTTCCATATGCCGTCTTTATCTAGGTAAACACTCTTCTCTCGCGATAGTTTTGAAAGCACAGCTCTTACTGTAGTCATTGTAAGCAGTATATTCTCCCCGTTGTGTTCTTTCCCCACCTCTTTTAACAGGCGTATAGAAATCGTAGTTATGTCTGCAGGCAGAAATCTCTTCACTAACGCAACCGCTTTTTCAACCGCAGAACGGTTGAGATCTAGCAGCTGTTCGATTCTCTTCCTACTCCCAATCACTGGGCCGTGGCCGGGCACTAAGATTTCTGGTTGCAACTCTCTTATGTAATCGAGAGAGTGTAGAAAGGCATCTACATCCATTAGATACGGAACTCCATACTTCTCTAAAACTTTCTCTCCAAATATTGCGTCTCCGGCGTAGAGAACGCCATCTATGTAGTAACCAACGTGGCCAAAGGTGTGGCCGGGGAGTGGGACTACCTCAAATGGCCCGATATTATCTCCTGGCCTTACAACTCCACTAACTTTTAAATCGTTGCCTTTATACACGGCATTGTCTATGTATACTCCATGTGTAAAAAATAGACGGGCTCTTACGCTGGCTACAAAGAGCTCCTCTCCCCACGGCGCATAAACCTCGGAGTTTTCTGGAGTCGCTGTGAGGTGGTCTGCATGAAAATGTGTAAGTAAGACAACAGGCGTATTTCCTGTATGGGCTAAAATATCGGCCGCCCTTCCCTCTGGCTGGCCTGGATCGACGACATATCTTCCCACTATGATTGTATTGGGCGACCCCCTGAGAAGTTTTATGCCACTTTTCAGCTCCATAGATATGAGACGTTAACTATATTTATTTTAGAGTAACCGTCTGTTATGACGTTTTCAATCATAGCCACAGATGGGGTAGACGTGGGCGTTGCGGTTTCTTCAAAGTTTGTTGCAGTGGGCGCATTCGTGCCTCATCTCGAGGCGTCTGTTGGCGCAGTTGCGACACAATGTTATGCAAATCCAAAGTTGGGCAAATCTATATTGGCTTTGTTAAAGCAGGGTTTATCTGCCAGAGACGCAGTGGAAAGGGCATTGGCACAGGACCCAGACAGAGAGCAGAGACAGATAGGGGCTGTAGACATTAGAGGAGACGCTTTTGGTTTTACAGGGAGAGAATGTCCGGCTTACGCCGGGCAAATTATCGGAAGCGGATATGTAGTTCTTGGTAATATCTTAGCGGGACCCCAAGTGCTTGAGTCTATGGCTAAGGCTTTTGAAACCCAACGGGGGGAATTGGTAGATAAGCTCCTAGCGGCACTAGAGGCAGGAGAGAGGGCTGGGGGAGATAGAAGAGGTAAACAGTCGGCGGCTGTAGTCGTATTAAGACCCAATGGCGGCTACCTTGGATTAAGCGATATATATGTCGATATTAGAGTAGACGACCATCCAGAGCCTGTCGCTGAGCTCCGACGTATTTTTAAAATATGGGAACTCACGTTGTTAAACAGAGACGACCCAAGAGATGTGGTAAACAAAAGAGATGTGGCGGCGGAGGTTCAAGAGATCTTGAAAAAGCTGGGTTTCTACAGGGGGGAGGTGACAGGCGTGTGGGATGATAGTACAGAAAGGGCGTTTAGAGAGTGGGCTGGGTATGAAAATTTTGAAAACAAGATTAGAGATGACGATAAGATCTGGGGCTCCGTATATCGCTTTCTCAAAGAGCTAGCAAATCGATAGGCAACTCCTCTATATATCTCAGACCCCATTTAAACATCTCTAATTTTACCGCGTGTATATAGACGCCGCTTCTATAAGCCCTGACCAGAGCTTCTGCAAACTTTCTGTCCATCTCCCAGTTCGGCGAAAATACCTTAGCCCTCTTCCTAAACACTAGAAATATAACATGGGCCTCAAAGCCCTCCGTCACTGCTTTTGCAAGCTCTTCCATATGCCGCGCACCTCTTGAAGTTGGGGCGTCTGGAAAAAGCGCTTTGCCGCCAGCTTCAAGCGTGACGCCCTTGACTTCTACAAGAGCCCTCTGGCCATTGGGCCCTCTGAGTAAGAGATCAAACCGCCCCTTTCCAAAGGCTGGCTCATATCTCTCAATTGCATATCCGCGTAGTAAGAATCCGGCCTCTATTAGCCAAGACGTTATTTTATTATGCGTTGCCGAATCTATAAATACAAGTTCGTCGTCTAGTTCTACGGCAGTTAGATAATATTGTGTCTTGCCCCTCTGTTTACGCCTAGCCCATATCATTGCGCCGGGAAATAACAACTCTTGAAGCCTACCTGGGTCATGGATATGTACAAGAGTTTCAACTCCATCTATTTCAGCCAATCCAACAAATCTATTAAGTCTCTTTTTAAAAATCCCCCAGACGTCAGGTTTCTCAATAGGGAAGTACATACGACGGACTCAACTATAATATTTTTATCAAAACTGTGTTAATCCCCATGTCGAGTAAGGCAATATGTAGCTGTTGTTAAACGACGGCCCCTTCCCGCCCCAAGGGGCGGGGCCTATAATGTCACAGAGCCTTTCTTAAAGACCGCGCTAGAGAGACAACCTCACGCTTACAAATACGTCATATATAATGGCGATTTCTCTTCCTACTACTAGCTTTCCTCCAGGACTCGGGTACCTATAGCTTTTCCCATCCCTAGTTGGCTCCGGTTTGGGTTCCCTCCGGCGTTTCCCTTTAGCAATCGTCTGACATACCTGTTGTAGTTATCAAGTTGAAAACGTCTTGAGCTGGAGGCTTCCTATGAAGATGTCTATAAGTGCAAAATTTGTCGGCTTATAGAGCTGTGCGGCTTCTTTATATGAGTCTCGGAGAAATACATATATGGAGATATTCCATAGACGCAGTATGTCATTTGAAAGGCTAAAGGTGCCGTTGCCAGGTATGGAGCTTGGCCACATCAATGTCTATGTTTTTAAGTGTTCAGATGGGTATGTGTTAATAGACGCAGGTCTCGCCACGTATGACGCAGCTCTTGCGCTTATAAGAGGGCTTAAGTCGCTAGGCGTAAAACTTTCAGAGATTTCGAAGGTGTTTATTACACATCTACATGCAGACCATATAACTCTTGTCCAATTTCTATCTGAAGTAGCATCTCCAGATTTTTATATTGGGAAGGAAGAACTAAGAGATACAATAACTTCTTTTGATGAATTCATAAACAAGTACATAGATGAATACAAGAGACACGGAGTTCCAGCCGACATACTTGAGGCTTTTCTTAAGTTACATCCAATGTCTAGGTTTAGAAAGGCGTATGAAGATATATGGAAATTAAATTGGAAGGGTGTTGGCGATGGCGAAAAAGTTGGTTGTGGGCTTGAAGCAGTATGGACGCCCGGCCACACGCCGGGACACACCGTATATGTAACAAAATTTGGAATTTTCACCGGCGACCACGTCTTGCCAAAAATAACGCCAAATATCTCCTGGTATCCACGTCCAGGGTTTAATCCGTTGAAGGAGTATTTGTCTAGTCTAAAAAAAGTCGATTTAAAGACAAGGGGATTTCCGGCGCATGGGGATGAAATCCCTAATTTATCTGCCAGAGTTTCGGAGTTGTTAAAACATCACGAAAGGAGATTAAACGAGATACTAAAGGTATTACAAGAGCCTTTAACTACATATCAAGTTGCTAAAAGGATTAGTTGGGACGCCGGCGCCTTCGACCAATTTAATGCATATAACAAAATCTTTGCCATAGGAGAGGCCCTCAGTCACTTAATCTACCTAGAAGAAGCTGGTGTAATACGGCGCGTGGAGAAAGAGGTAGTATACTGGGTTCGGCTTTAATATTCTGCGGCTTTCTGGGTTTTACCAAGACTATAAAGAGGTGGTGCGGGGGGTGGGATTTGAACCCACGCAGGCCTACGCCACAGGGACCTAAACCCTGCCCCTTTGACCTGGCTCGGGCACCCCCGCCTACTTACTTAATAGGCTGGGAATTAAAATTTTTCCGTGTGTTAAAGGGGGTGTAGGATGTTTAAGACTAAAATTGCTATAATTACCGTAATTGAGACTAAGATAGCAGTTCTTGGGTTTAGTTTAATACGCTCCAACTCTCCCTCTTCACTAAATTTAATAAGACCCGCTGCGACAAAGGGGTTTAGACCTTCGTATTTCCTCCTACGTGCCATAAAGTTCACAACTTTTGCGTTTAAAAATTTGATAACACAAGCCCAACTCTTTAAACCTCGTGCAAGCAGGAAGCGCGGGTGAAAGCTAAAATATCTCTAGGCAGAGGTCTAGGCTTTCAATTTCTCTGTTTTCATAGCCTTTACGAGGTTAGAGAATTTGACCCGTTACTCAGCCCATGCGAGTGTCTTCATGTTCTGACCATTGGGGTGTCATCACATTAAATTGTGAAGTAGAGATTTTAATATTGTGAGCCCCCTGGTTATAAGCGTAGGTTTCATACGCCGATTTATTTCCAAAATAACGTGTTTTTATGAAATTAAAAACGTTGATTCTTGCATATATGAGTCCCCTAACTGAAGGTATATGAGTTTCTGAAAATAGGCATGCTGTTATTGTTTTTAATAGGTGTGGTTGATTTGGCCATATGTATTGGATTGCTATTTTAGCGGGTCTTTTGGGCGGCCTTCTCGGCCCTCTTATCGGCGTAGGAGGGGGCGTGATAATTGTCCCTATGTTAAATCTATCAGGTGTGGTCTTTCAAACTGCAGCGGCGGCAAGTATGTTTTCTATAGTTGTCACATCTGCAGTCGCTGTGTATAATTACAGAAAAATGATCAACTTTAGAGTATTAGCCAGATATATGGCTATATCTCTTTTGGCCGCAGCCATAAGCGCCGTTGTTTCTGTTAAATACTCCGGGCCGTGGATTAAATTAGCATATGGTATTTACCTAATAGCAGTTGGCATGGTGCTTTTAAAAAACGCGAGGCCGCGCAGAAATATACCTTGGCTAGGCCTACTCCTTATATTTATCGGCGGCTTTATCTCTTCTCTTTTTGGAGTCGGAGGAGGCACGATTTTTGTCCCAGCTCTTATATTAATCTCAGGCTTTGACCCCAAGTCAGCCGCCGCTATGAGCATGGGTATTATTTTCCCAACTGCAGTATCTTCAACTACTATATATGCAGCATTAGGTGTGCTTAACCTCCCGTTGGCAGTAGCCATAGCAGTTGGAAGCTTTATAGGCTCCTATACCTCGAGCAGATATATTATGCCGAAGCTAAAGTCTGGGACGGTGAGGAGGCTGTTTGTTATCTACGTGTTTGTAATAGGTATTTACTACCTATGGAGTTATTTTTCCCTGTCCCTGTCTTAAGTTTTCAAATGCCGTCTTTATCCACCTGAGCCAGTCTGTGTACGTCTTATCTCTGCCAATTGTAAAAGGCTCATATACAACATACGAGGTGTCGTTACGAAATATTACAACATATATAGGAGGCGTTTGTGCCACCGGCGCACCCCCCAGCGGCCTATATTGGCCATATGACTGCGCCACAAGTTTTGCAAGTTCAAACGCCTGGTCTACTCTCTGTGTAAAAACCGTGGCGTTTTTAATCTCCCCCTGTAGATAGTCTTGTAGCGTTATTTTGCCATCATAGAGAAGAGAGAGGTATCCTCTTGTCGCGTTGTCTATAGCCCATGGGGCTAAATACACTGTATACCCCTCTGCTGTTTTTAACAACTCGCGTAATACAGCCAATAACTCAGGTCGATTTGCCGTGTTGATTTGATCGCGGTACCCCACTATTACCACCCCCTGCGGGCCGCGTTGAGCTAAAATACCTATTTGTGAGACGTAGTTTAATACGGCTTGTCTCTTGGCTTGGTCTTCCCAATACGGCTTGTACATGGGCTCTTTGCCATAGGCGCCGGTGGCTAGAGTTGCAAAGAGTATACCCATAGTGACGACAAATGCGATTGTGAAGACAAGCCAGTTATTCATAGGCCCCTATTTGACCCACCTATATAAATTTATAAAGTGGTAGATAGCCGGCAACAATCGTGGGGCTCTCATTTTGGCTTAGGGGGAATGTGGGCGCTATGATAATCTCGTGGTTTCTATTCGCGATATCAAGTTCGTTAACTCAGCCCTATATGTCTAAATACCTACATATGTTGGGGGCGTCAGACATCGAGATAGGCCTTGTGAGATCTCTTGGCTCTCTTGCCGTATTGCTTACTATCCTCCCGGGGGGAGTTTTAACAGATGTAGTCGGGAGGAAGAGGTCTATTGTGGTGGGTACGTGGGGGATAGCGATAGTCCAGTTTTTCTACGCCGCGGTTCAAGACTGGAGACAATTTGCCGTTGTATATGTGATAGATTGGGCACTCCATTTTTATCAACCAGCTCTAACAGCAATATTACTTGACTCTCTCCCACCTGATAAAAGGGGCGGGGGCATGATGCTGACTGCAGTCCTCCCACAAGTGCCCTGGCTTTTTCTACCGCCAGTAGGCGGATACCTCTTAGACCACATGGGACTTTTCGGTATGCGTCTATCATTCATAATCTCTGGTCTGATTTCAGTTACAGTAGCTGTATTGCGTATGAGAGCCCTCCAAGAGACTATAGAAATTAAGCCGATAGACGGCAGGAAATTAATCTCAGAAATTCTACAATCTTACCACTTCTGGAGAGGGATGTCTACAATGCCCTCTTTTATCATATATATCACACTTCTAGGGTTTTTAGTCTCGTTTGCCGGAATCTCTCTACAGACTTTTGGCGTGTTATATGCGACAAACGTGATCGGCATAGATAATACGTCTTGGGGAGTTATACAGAGCGCCACAACTGCCGTTGGAATCTTCTTCGGCCTTATCTTAATGCCAGTTATAGACAAGGCGCCTCGTGTAACAGCTCTCTTCTCCGGGCTACTTCTAATGGCTGTGGGCTACTTTATGATTGGAGTTTGGAAAAACGTAGTTTCGTTAGTCACAGCAACTATAATTATAGGGATTGGCGGCGAGATCGCCATGTCTATAAGAAGGGCTTTAGTCGGCGATTATATAACGCCGGAGAATAGGGGGAGGGTTATGGGCGCGACGCTGGCGTTAGAATATTCTGGAGCCATCGCCGGAGGCGTGACTGTGGCTTATATATATTCTATATCTCCTCATCTGGCGTTTATACTCTCAGGCGCGATTTTATCTATTTCTGCACTGCCGTTGATACGTGGAGTTCTACAAGCTCGTTAGTCTTTGGAGTTAACAGAGACAGAATGACTATCGGGCCTGCGGCCGCCCTTGTGACGTCTTTGCAGGTAGCACACGGCCCTCCTGGAGAGGCTGGGCGCCACAAAAGGGGGTTTGCTAGCCTTTGACTATTAAGACGTCTATCGGCGACTCTTGTACAACTCTTGAAGATACGCTACCCATTAAAATACGCCTAATTGTTGAAAGCCCTCTGGCCCCCAGTATTATAAGAGACGCGTTTATCTCTCTTGCGAGTTTCACAATTTCGTGAGCTGGATCGCCTTCAAGTATTTTGCCCTCCGCATTACCACCTAAGGCCTCTAAGGCCTCTTTTATTAATTGTTCGGCTTTCTCTCTCAAACTTGTTAATACTGTAGGCGAGGAAAACATGTCGGAGAGAGATAATATCGCCGTGTCTATTACATGTACAACATAGATCTTAGATCCAAATTTCTCTGCGAGGACTTTCGCCTTTTGAAGGGCCTTTTTGGCTTGAGGAGAGCCGTCATATCCTACCACGATTTTTTCCATGTTAATAAATGACACCAGGTTAATATATGTTCTCTCTGGAATTTGTCTTTTCTTAAAAATTTAAGTTGTTATAGGGATTAAACTTGTTAAAACTAATCTGCGCTTGGTCTATGCTCTTCTGGGATACCGTATTCTATAAGACTTCTTAATACAGACTGCTCAGACACCAAGTCTCTAATTGAGATCACTCCGAAGAGTTTTCCACCTTTTGTAACAACAACGTGGCGTATATTGTGTTCGCGCATTATTTTTGCCACATTCCAGATAGGCTCGTCGCCCTCTATTGTAATTACTGGAGAAGTCATTATCTCTTTGGCCGGTAAATTCACATCAATGTTATTAGCTACCGCTCTTACAATATCACGCTCAGATACAACGCCGACTACTACATCTGGTTGTGATTTATCCACTATAACCACCAGACCTATTTTTTTCTCCGCCATAATTCTGGCAATATCTTTAATCTTTGTGTCTGGAGTTGCCGTTATAGGCGGCTTCCTAGCTAAGATTTCTGCTTTCATAACCAACACGCGATTTTGTTAAATAAATCTATCGGAAATTATATATCATTATACTAGCTCATACAGAGAGCAAGGCCTAATGCGTCTCTAAACACGTCTGGATGGTTTTAAGATAATGGTAGCCCGGCCGGGATTCGAACCCGGGCCACGGGTTGTGGGTGCCTCCGGCACTGTCCAGAGCCCCGCATCCCAAGCCGGGTTATCCTTTGGCCGCTAGACGACCGGGCTCGGGTTATACACTATTTTCCACTTTTAAAATTTTTCTTAAGACCAATAATTGGCGGATCTTGAGGTGCAGGAAAATTTATATTTACAACCATTCTAGATATATATGGAGCGACGTATCTCTATAACTGTTTCAACTCCGTATCTTGTAGAGTATGTATATAGACGAATATCCGGAGAGCTAAGGGCAAGAGGGGTGTCCAGTAGTATATATACAGAAGGCGTTACTATAAAGATATTATCTGTAGAAGGTGTAGAACGTATAGTGTGGGATATAGTAAAGACGTCCCCAATGGCGGTTTTTACAAGTATAGATTTTAAATAGGGGCTTAGTATCTTTTGTGCCTGTTTTATCTAAGCCTTGCATATTTGCAGGGTCTTGTCCAGGCGATTTAGGTGATACAGAAGTTCTATGGTTCGGGAGTCAACTCTGTGTTTCAAAAGCGTCAAGTATAGTCAAGGTTTTCGGTGCTTTAGAAACTGCGTTGAGTTATATAAATGCAGCTGCCGTCGTTTGCAGAAGACAGAGGAAGTGTCTCCTGAGGGCTTATTGGTCTTTGTTTAACCTCGGGTTCTATCTCTCAACTGGTGCGGAGAGGTACTATAAGAAAAGTCTCTACATGTTGAGAAAAGCTCTTAGATGTCTCTACCCACTTCTGCCAGACACGCCAGTGGGTTGGCTTGTGTGTATAGATGAATGTTGTACAGTCATCAATAACGCGAGGGTTTGGGTCCGGTGGGCGGAGAGGCGGCTTGCCGCAGTTGAGGAGGGAAGAGAAGCTATCTTTATTCTAAACCACTTGGGAAACCTCTTGTTTGAACTAATGAGAACTTGCAAACACGGCGTTTGGACAAAAGGGAGGTATTATGTCATAGAGCCAGAAAACGAAATACATACACCCCCGTTGGCGTAAAGTATAAAAAGTGAATGCTTGAAATAGGCGAGGGCCGGTAGTCTAGCGGAAGGATGCCCAGGGGCTAGGCCCCGCATAGGCCTTGCACGCGGGTGATCCCGGGTTCGAATCCCGGCCGGTCCACCATCTTAATACCTCACTCCTCCAAATACTTTCTTTAAAATTTCGTAAAACTCTTCTGTTTCGTCGAGCTTATATAGCTTGGCATAGACGGCATCTAGTCTCTCGCGGAGAATTTTAAGCTCAACTGAAGCCACTAGAACTCTGGTCTGTAACACGGCGTCTGGATTGACTGAAATACTGTCTATGCCTGCTCTCACAAGGAATTCCACAAGTTGTGGATATACAGAGGGTCCCTGTCCGCATATAGACACTGTGCGGCCCATCTTATGCGCCCTCTTTATAATATCATAAATCGCCCTTAACACTGGCGCCTCTCTCTCATCAAAGTACTTGGGGTTGATACGTACTAAGAAGTCGTTGTCTCTATCAACGCCAAGTACTAATTGTGTAAGATCGTTAGAGCCTATGGAGAAGCCGTCGAAATATTGAGAGAACTCCTCTACCATAAAGGCGATTGAGGGCACCTCTGCCATGGCCCACACTTTGAAATCGCGGTCGCGGTAGAGCCCCTCTTCTTCGAGAAGCCTAGCAAATTTCTCTGCCTCCCATACTGTTCTAACAAAAGGCGCCATTACCCATATGTTATTGAGGCCCATCTCCTCTCTGGCTTTTTTCACCGCCTTAAGCTCTAGTCTAAACGCCTTTTCATATTGTGGAGAGACGTAGCGCGATACGCCACGCCATCCAAGCATCGGGTTGCGCTCTTCGGGCTCGAACTTCTCGCCGCCTTCAAGACCCCTATATTCATTGGTCTTAAAGTCGCTGAATCTCACAACGACGGGCCTTGGATATATTGCCGAGGCTACTTTAGCTATGCCATCGGCCATCTTGTTGATAAACTTATCCTCCTTCCCTATTGACAACAGATAAAGCGGGTGTTGGCCTATCCAACTAGAGATTACAAACTCGATTCTCATAAGGCCAATCCCGTCAAATGGCAGATCTTTATATTCATCTATTTTATCAGGCTCTCCCAAGTTCATATACACCTTAGTACCTGTAGGTATTGCGCGGTAGATGTGGAAAATTATCTCCCGTGGTGGAGCGGCCGTAGTTACAGCCGGTTTTTCCTCAGCTTTTTCAACTACTGCCCCGGCTAGTACAACGCCTCTACTGCCATCTACGGTATATATTTCACCATCTTTTAAAACAGATGTCGCATTGCCTGTGCCCACAACGGCAGGGATGCCGAGTTCTCTACTTACAATTGCAGCGTGTGAAGTCCTCCCGCCTTCGTCGGTAACAATTGCGGCCGCGAGACGCATGTAGGGCACCCAGTCTGGATCGGTCATTTTTGTAACTAAGATGTCGCCCTTCTTTAGCTTCTTCTTTGCGTCCTCGAGAGTGAGACATATTTTAGCGGCACCTACGGCCACGCCTGGGCTAGCTGCAATACCTCTCACAACTACAGTTCCGGCCGGCGTTACCTCCTCCTTTTTCGCTTCAGTCTGTTTTCTAGACCAGACGGTCTCCGGCCTTACCTGGAGTATATAGAGGTTCTGCGGAAAGACCATATCGGCGTCTACGGCGAATTCTATATCTACAGGATAGCCATAGTGTTGTTCCAACACTATAGCCATCTTTGCCAATTCTATAACCTCTTCGTCTGTAAGCGCAGGCGCCTGTGCCTTCTCAAGCGGGAGCTCTACCTCTTTTGTAAGGCCCCCCTCATCTCTTACTACGGCAATTTTCTTTGTAGAAATCCTTTTCTCAACTATCTTCATAGTAGACTTATCAACTATGTATTCATCTGGCGTTACAACGCCTCTTACTACTCCCTCGCCGAGACCCCAACTTGCCTCAATAACTACCTTAGACCTATCGCCATTTGTTGGATCAAGTGTAAATATAACGCCAGCAGATCTCGCGTTGACAAGCTTCTGAATTACTACAGCCATTAGGCTCTTTTCATGAGGTATCCCCATTTTCTCACGGTAGTACAACGCACGAGCTGTGTAAAGAGAACTCCACACTTTTTTCACATATGTTATGACGTTTTCTACCCCCCGCACGTTAAGATAGGTGTCTTGTTGGCCTGCGAAAGAGGCTTCAGGGATGTCTTCAGCAGTGGCCGAGCTTCTTACAGCTACAGCTACGTTCTTTACGCCAGTAATTTCACAAAGCTTTAAATAAGCGCTGGCGATTTCTCTCTCTAAATCGGTGGGCAACGGAGCGCTTTCAACTAACTTACGTATTTCAACACTTGCCCGCTCATATTCCTCGGGATTTCCGCTGGTAATAAATTCGGAGAGAACGCTCTTAATTTTCTCCTTGAGATTTGTTACTTCAAGAAAGTAGCGGAATGCCTCTGAAGTCACTATAAACCCCGGCGGCACTTGTACAAGACGTGCCACCTCGCCGAGATTCGCGCCCTTTCCGCCTACTAGTAAGATATCATTTTTACTAACCTCATTTATCCATTTAATAAACTGCATAGTGGCGAGTATACCCAGTTATATAAGTATAACTCAGTATATATATCTAAATACTATAATTATATATCATAATATTTATATGTGAAATGAGAAAATAGACTAAGATAAACAGTGTTATACAATTTTGAACCGGAGTTTATTTAATGAAACATACTTTTTATAAATCGAGCGAAAAACTGCACGAGACCTAGGCGGCTTTGCAGAAGTAATAACCTTAGTTAGCTTCCTCCCGCAGTATATACACCTACGTAAAACGCCGCTGTACATTAGGTAGTCTACTCCGCAGTAGAGACATCTGCCGATTTCTGGCACATAGCCAACTTCACCAACTTCTATTGTAACCCACCCGCCTTTTAAAACTACGCCATCTACATATGGCGCAAATACGCCAACTTTATCTAAGTCAGTCGCCACAAGGACGTCAAAAGATTTTCGAGCTTTCTCCGCAATTGTACGGACGGCGTTAAGTAAATCGCTTACATCTCTAGGCTCAAGAAGCACAAATTTCACGCCGTTCCGGTAGTCCCCAACCGCATAGTCGAGCTCCTCCAATACGCCGTCTGCCCCACCTGCAAAAGCTGCATCTACGCCATCTTCTCCCAACTCCCTACTTATGAATACCTTTGTGCCAGTCTGCTTTACAATCCTCACAGAAGTTGCAATAGACATAAGCCGCGCCACTACTGGGTCACAGTCGCCGAATGGCTCTCCGAGGGCCACTGGCGTCCCATCGATAGGTGACTTAGAACACAGCCAAGACCCTGCGAACACAGCTACGGGAGGCCCCCTTACATACGCTAAGAGCATAGCTTTAAAAACATGGAATAAATAAAACGTGATTCTGTTAGCAAGACTATTTGAGGGTTCAAACAACGGCATGGCATATGCCGTAGCCCCTGTGGAGGATAAATATCGGATAGTGCCAACGCGAAACCCGCTGGCAGACGCGGCGGCGTTGGCAGAAAAGGGCAAACAGTTTTTAGTACTCTATAGCCTCTCGACACCTACCTTTGTAGAACATTGGCGCGAAATTTTAGAGGTAGCCTCTAGGTATCCAGTAGTAGTCGGTGGCCCGCATGCGGTAGGTGACCCGCTTACGTTATTAAAACTCGGCGTTAAATATGTGGTAGTTGGCGATGGAGAAGTTGCCCTCCCGGCTATTATAGAGAGAGAGGTTAACGCTGGGAGGGATATACCGCCGAATACAGTAATGTTTATAGACGGGAGGCCTAGAGCGGGTCGCCGCCTCTATGCGGAACTCATCTATAAGACATATAGCAAATCGTTGGGGATATACCCGCCGATTGAAATAATGAGGTCTTGCGCATATAGATGCGCCTTTTGCCAGACCTGGGCGCAAGGCCCCCTCCGCTTCAGGCCACTGGAAAATGTCGTAGAGCTAGCTAAGGCTTATGTATCTACCGGCCATAGAGAGATCAGGTTTATAGCACCGGTGGGCTTTCTCTACGGGTCGTCGGACGGCAGAACTCCTAACCCAGACGCATTAGCGAGCTTGCTCAAGTCGATTAGAGAGACTGGCGGAGTACCATATCTCGGAACTTTTCCCTCGGAGACTAGGCCAGAGACTGTGACACGAGACATTCTCAAGGCGATTAGGCCATATGTTGCAAACCGCCGTATTTCTTTCGGCCTACAGACCGCTTCTGAGAAACTGTTAAAGTTAACAAAAAGGGGTCACGACATCGCCACAGTTGAGGAGGCGGTTAAAACTGCGGTTTCAATGGGCTTTAAGCCAGTGGTAGATGTAATAGGGGGGCTGCCAGGCGAGGATGAAGATGATGTCGTAGAGACAGTGAGAGAGATGGAGAAGCTGATCGCCATGGGAGCAAACATCCGCATGCATTATTACATACCCCTTCCTGGCACACCGCTGTGGGGCCGCCGCCCCGCACCGCCACACCCACTTTATGAACAATTCATAAAGAGACATAGGAGGAAGGTGGAGGGCTACTGGAGGGAGCAGATAGAGCTCAGCAAGAGGATAGTGGAGACGTATAGAGAACTCGACGCTTACCTACGCGTGCGCACGACGCCGAGCTCCACGGCCAGCTGAAGATACCAGAGGGCGATCCTCCGCGCCAGAAGCCATGTAGCGGTTTCAGCCGGCGCTCTTACGACCTCGGCGGCTACATCAACGGCGATTTTGTTGACTATTTCATTGGCAAGTCTCTCCACTGCCTCCTCCGCCGAGAGCCCTGCAAGTTCTTTGACGCGTTCCAGTGTAGAAGAGGTGGGGAACACTTTGTCTATCCACTCGCTCAGCCCCCTCTCATCTAGTCGTCTAAAATACTCTAGGACAAGTTCGTCAATACTGTTGGTACTGATATCCATATTGTTCATAATATCTTCTAAGAGCTTCTTCTCGTCTCTTCTCTCTAAGCTCTGTAAGTCCAGTATCTATAAGTTTCCCTCCGATAAGGCCTATGGCCAGTAGAAGAACGCCTCTCAATACTCCTACGCCCACTTGATACGGGTCGGGCATCCCCGAGATTTTCACTTGGCCTATTAGAGGCGCTGTTACGTTTAATGTCGTCTTAGGCACACTTGTGAAATAAAGCAGAAACGCGTTGGCTATTGCAAAAGCTACTAACGCAACACCCACTCCAATAAATACAAAAGCCCACTTCACCATTTCTATGTACAGACACCTATATATACATTGATATCTACTCGGCGAAAACCTTTTAAACAAGCCAACAGAGCGATAACTACCTGGAGGACGACCTCGGAGTGACTAGAGACAGAGCCGGATGTCACACCACGGTGACATTTACAATCATCGCCGCCAGAATCCTAACCAATACGTGTATTTTCCCCTATTCTTGCAAATCCCAGAAAAAGAAGAACGCAGAACACTCCTAATAGCGACAGAAGAAAGCGCAATTTAACATTCGGGGACGCTTGATGACAAGTTACGACAAAGTAATAGAACTTGGATAAAGCGAGTTAAGACGGGGAAAGGGGGTTATTTTGTTGTGTAGCCCCCCTTGCGACTCCCGGCCCTCCCGGGGAGAGCCAGCGTCACTTAATGGGGGTTGCAGAGGTCGTAGAACCAAGGCACATCTACGTTATCTAACCTCCACCTTTGTTTTACAAAGCTTTGCTCTGGAGTTGTATATATACCGTGTTTATATGCGTAGTATCCGGTGAGAGCTATCATAGCTCCGTTATCGCCCGCGTATTCATCTGGCACAATTTTCACAACGGCGTCGTGTTCCCCACTGGCGGCACTAAGGATTTCTCTCAGTCGTTTACTTCTCGCAACTCCGCCAGCCACCACCACCTCCTTCTTCTTTGTATAAGCTAGAGCTCTTTCTACGACCTCGGCTAACATATAATATGCTGTTTCTATGAGCGATTTACATACAACCGGTAGGGGCGTCCCGCTTTTTACAAGCTGTAGCGCATGGGTGACAAGTCCAGCATACGACAGGTCTTGTCCAACAATCGGCATGGGGAAGGCCACTACAGTGTCGGCAGCCTCAGCGCATTTCTCTACGGCGGGCACGCCGGGGAAGCCCAGTCCAACCTCTCTTGCAAATACATCTATAGCATTTCCAATAGCTACATCAAGGGTTTCGCCAAAGACTCTATAACGTCCGTCTGAGTAGCCTGTAATGACGGTGTGGCCGCCTGAGACAAGGACGACAAGGGGGTCACAGGCGTTTGTAGTATATCTAGCCACCTCTATGTGTGCCACGCCGTGATGGACGGGCACCAGAGGGATGCCAAGCTTTATGGCCAGTGCCCTAGCTAAGACAGCTCCGATCCTAAGAGCGGGGCCGAGACCCGGCCCCGCTGCGTAGGCGACCACATCTACATCAGATAAGGCGAGTCCCAACATATCTAGTAACTGGCGCAATATGGCTGGGGCGTGACGGGCGTGGTGTTCTGCCGCCTCGCGGGGGTGTATCCCCGCGCCGCTTGGTGGGATATAGGTTTTGCCCAACTGGCTGAGTATCTTTCCGTCTTTTACAATGCCGATGCTAAAGGTATGGGCTGTTGATTCAATTCCTAAGACCAGCACTACCTCTGGAACTGTGTAAAACCGCACTTACCGCAGTGCCACCTCGGCACCGGCTCTCTGTGGAAGGCCATGACAGAGCCGCACTTGGGGCAGAATTTGTTTTTAAACCTAAACACTCCCTTTTGTAAATCAAGTTCGTACCAAGTGGCGGCGCGGGGGAGCCTCTTTTTCTCCTCCTTCTGGACAGGGGCTTTCTTAGACATAGCTACTTCTTCTTTTTCTTCTTCCTCTTCTTCTCCCTGCGTTCACTCCTCCTTTTCTTAATCTCCTCCATCAATTTCTTGCCCTCTTCGCCTAGATTTCTTGTAATTATATAAAGCGGTTCTATAACCCGGGCCAGTTTTTGATCGTTGTATATGTGCACCTCTGCGACAGACTTCCCAATTCCATATTCGGTCTTTATCTTTCTCACAAAGACATTTGCCACATCTACGCCTAGTTGTTGCGCCACCCACTCTCTTACACTCTGTCGAGTAGGTGTTGAGGCCTTTTGGTGCATTGCTTCTACTACAAGCTCTCTCCTATTCAACAATTTGTTTTCTCTTATCGAAACGATATTAAAACTCGCCGAAGACACAGACAGCAAAAGAGGCATGTTAATAAACTTTACCTCCTAGCTCGGAGTCTGTCTCCCAGGATCGGAGACAGATGTCTGTGCTTTCTGTAGCGCCCCTTGTGTTGAACCCTTAGCTTATGGCTATATGTGGAGAAATCTCTGTGGCATATCTAAGGATATAGTTAAAACCAGCCTTAGATAACAGAAGCAAATCTCTCGTCCCATATCTTTCTCCTGGTCTCCAGATCTTAAGGACCCGCCCTGGGTATGTCGGGGCGAGAGGACAGCTCATACGGGGGACGGACGCCAGCCGTGAGCCCCCATCTGCCGCCTTGGGGCTTACCATAAGTTTGACTCATGTATGTGAAAATTTTTACAAAGTTAAAACTAGAAGGTTTTGAAGGAGAGCAGTAGGGGCGATCTCTTCCTTCTCAACATGTCTACGGCCTACTAGTGTTTACAAAACGCTTTTTATCTCCTATGCCTCTCTGTTCTCATACCTTTTCTCTGGAGGTAGTCCACCACGCCTACTACTAACGTGGCGGCTATTATGGCCACCGCCTTGTCAAATTGAAACTCCTTATTTACAGGCGCTAGATATACAAAAAGCTCTCTTGCAAGCGCCACAAGAGCTACATCTACTATCTTGTATACAATTATACGTCTCTGCTCTATATACGTAATAAATGTATCAATTAATTCTACAAATACTATGACGAGAAATAGGTCAGATAACGCATTGTAAATAGCCTGCGCTGTTTTGTCAGTTTGTTCAACAGTAGCGGTTTTTATAAGCTCGTAGACTCTATAGAAAGTCATATATAGCGACATTAGAAGTAGCAATGCGGTTACAAATAGCACTATGACGTAGACCGTGTACTCCCCATTGCGGAGGCTTTTTACAAAATCCACGCGCTTTTTTAAAACGATGATTTATATCTTCTATCGTCCCCTACCTCTCTTTGCCCCTCCCTGGGGGGCCTGACCAACGCCGTGAAGAGGGTAAAACAAACCATTTTTAACCCACCTGACCCTCTTCTAAGGGTTGTTGCAGGACCGCCGTAAGGCAAGTGTGTGAGGGAGTAGAAAGAAAGTATGTATAACTAAATTTTTCTCTCCATCCGCGGTATTTAAGCTGTGAGACGCGTCGCGTATAGGAAAAACGCGGTCAAGGTCGCCCTCCTCTACCCATCCGCCTACGCGGTGGCCATGTCTTCCGCGGTTTTCCACATGCTTTACTTCAAGCTCCAGGACGAGGGGTTCTACGTCGAGCGGTTCACGGCGGATCGGGGGCCCCATGGGATTGAAGACGGCACACCTCTTGCCCATTTTGACTACATTGTGGCTGCAATACATTACGAACTCGACTATGTAAATCTGGTCAAGATGCTTATAGAAGCAAAGATACCTCCCAGAGCTAGAGAGAGGGAGAGGCCTAAGTTGGTGATCGGGGGGCCTCCCGTCACGGCGAATCCAGAGCCCCTCGCCGAGTTTGTAGACGCTGTGGCTATAGGCGAGTTAGAGCCGTTGTGGAAACCGCTTGTACAATACTTGTCGACTGGAGAAGAGACGGAGGAGCTGTACTACCCCGCACACGGCCCGCGGCCTATTAAAATTGCATACGCGACTGACGCCGTCTCTGACTATAGACGTATACCCGAGCCAGAGGCGGCCTTTAGTCTCTCTGTAGAGTTGGCAAGAGGCTGTCCCTACGCTTGTCTCTTCTGTATGGAGAGCTATATCTCAAAGCCCTACCGGCCTAGAGATTGGCGCGTTGTTTTGCAAGAGACTGAAGAGCTGTATAAAAAATATGGAATTAGGCCTTCTATTGTCGCTCTAACAGCAAACGCACACCCACACTTTAAAACTATGCTTAGAGAGGCCGTTAACAAGGGCGTGCCTATTTCTCTCCCATCGCTAAGAGCCGAGTTGCTTGATGATGAAATGTTGGAGCTTATAGCGGCAGGGGGGCAAAAGACTTTAACTATCGCCCCCGAGTCTAGCGAGAGACTGAGAAAAGCCTTGGGGAAAGACATCTCAAATAAAGACATCTTGAGAGTAGTTGATAAAGCGGCTGAACTAGGCCTGAAGATAAAGATGTACCTAATGGCCGGCCTCCCCTGTGAAGAGGAGGGGGATATAGAAGAGCTTATAAATTTAATTAAGGAAGTAGACAGGACGGGAGTTCGTCTATCTCTTAGCGTAAACCCCTTTATCCCTAAGCCTCAGACGCCATTTCAATACAGCGCTATGGAAAATATTAAACGTCTAAGAGACAAGATTAAACGCCTACAGAGGGCCTCCCGTGGTGAATTTACATATTATGAGCCTACGCTCGGTGCTATACAAGCAGGTATAGCGCTAGGCGGCAGAGAAATTGCAAAATATATAGAAGAGGCCGCCATGGCGGCGTCGCCACAAGGCTACCTAAGGCGGCTGTTAAAAAGAGGCGTGTTTAACTACGTCTTTAGCCCAAGAGACGATCCCCTCCCTTGGGGTCACATAGAGGGCTTTTACTCTCACAGTGAGTTAAAGAGACGTTATCTAGAGTACTTAGAGACGGCTTGCGGCAAGAGTCAGCCAGATTAAGTTGTTGAAGGCGTGTAGCGCAACAGAAGCCACATATCCCCCGCCGCGGTACATAAGGGCGAGGGCGAGCCCGTAGAGAGAGGCTAGAAGGGGGTTAGCTGGATGCAACGCACCGAAGACCACGACAGCAAAAATCCAAGAGGCGGGAGGCGGGAGGAGGGCGAAGGGCGCGGCTCTAAAAACGAGCTCCTCGGCCAGCGGCGTTAAAACTACAACATCCCACCACGCCGGGATATAAGAGGGGGGGCCCATGGCGAGATAGTCTAGGACAAACGCCGTGGTGAAAACCGCGAGAGACAGGGCTATGTAAGTTGGTGAAAACTTTGTCCACACAATACGTTTTTTAAAAAGCGGTATAGTAGTTATCACGGCAACCTCTCCCAGAGGCTTTGGAAAAAACGCCAACGCGACCAATAACACAAGTAGCATACTTACGTCAACGATATCAACTGTCACATTCTTAAATCTCATAGAGTTTAAACAAATCATGGTGTATATATTTGACGAAGGTGGAATCACAATAGTTCAACTTCCTCTAGTTAAAATAGAAGAGGGCGAGGTTAAAGAAGAGGGGGTAGAGCTCGCAGTTGACCAAGCTGGTAAAGTTATCAAAGGCCCCTACCGCACTGTACAAGAGGCTTTTCAAAAGGCGTTAGACAGTTTATCAACTGCTCTGCAATATACCGAGGGTTTTCTAGACCAGCTTGAGTATAGACTAGAGATGGAAGAGGCCGTACGTCCCAGCGACGTTTATACAGCATCTTATCTAGCACATCACCTCTATTACACGGCATCTCAACTCTATTATCTAAGCAGGGAGTTGCTTAGAAGAGGTTTTATCAGCCATAGACTACAGAATTACTCAAGAGCGTTGTATAGAAAAGCTCTTATCATTAGGAGATATGCTAGAGATATACGTCTCCTCTATGCTACTACAGTACAGCTGTCTCTAGACGCGTCGATGAAAAAACTAACTTGGCTAGGCACAGTCGCCATGCCTGCGCTGATAATATCCAGCATTTACGGCATGAATCTCCACTGGCTTCCGCTTGCCGATAACCCGCCTGTAGTTTTTGCAATTCTTGCCACCGCAACTCTAGCCTTTGCCTATATTCTAAATAAAATTTAAAAGATGGCAATGGGTTGTTAATCATGTTAATCCTGCCAAATATAGACTTTCTTATAGACGCCGTAGAGGCTGTCGAGACTATAAGAAGGGCCTATTTCTCAGATGCTAAGTTCTTGCCAAGACAGGCTATAACAGTCGGCGAGACTTGGTTTGCTCCAATGGTCGGGTATATCGCCGGCCAGGGAATTACGGTTAAACTAGTGGGGATATATCCCAAGGCCAAGCCCGCAGTTAAGGCAGTTGTCCTTGTCTTTGATGTAGAGACAGGAGCCCCCCAGGCATTGATAAATGGGACACAACTAACCGCCTGGCGTACAGCGGCGGCTAGTGGAGTTGCGGCGCAAGTACTAGGCGTAAAGCCGGCTGAGGTGGGGATAATTGGAGCTGGCGTCCAAGGGGAGTACCACCTCAGGGTATTTAAAGCGTTATTCCCCCAAGCGCAGTTTAAGATATATGACATATATGAAGACAAAGCTAGAGAAGTGGCGCAACGATGGGGTGCGAAACTAACCTCTCTAACTGATGTATTAAAAAGCGACTTGATAATAGCTGCAACAACTTCTAGAACTCCAGTGATATTTGGCAGAGAGCTTAAAGAAGGCGCTACAGTAATATCAATAGGCGCTCCGCGACCTGTTAGAGAACTTGACGACGAAGTTAAAAGAAGGGCCGGCTGTTTCTTAGTAGATAATCCGCATGCCGCCGAGGAGACAGACGATATAGGTGGGAGTTGGGTTTACATCGGCGATTTTCTAAAAGGAAGGGAGTGTAAATTTGGAGAAATAAAGGTCTATAAGTCTGTTGGGAACCCCCTATTTGATGCCGCAATGGCCAGTTACGTATTAGAAAAGGCGAGAAAAATAGGGGCGGGAGCTGAGGTGCGGTGGGATTAACGCTGGTTTGGGACAGGGGGACAATACTTCTAGAGGGCGACGTACCGAGGGAGCTCAAGAGCCTCCCCTTTATAAAATTCGACAGTAGAGTTAATAAATATAGATCTCTCGCCATATACTACCCAAGGATTCTGGCTGTTGCAAAGGCGGTGGGCATAGAGATTGAAGACAGAGTCTGGGCTCCGCAATGTAAAGAAGTTAGGCCTGCCGCAGAGGTCAAGCTGAGGAGTTACCAGAGGGAGGCCCTTGAGGCTTGGATGAAGACCAAACGCGGCGTCGTGGTCATGCCCACCGGCGCCGGCAAAACACACGTGGCGATAGCCGCCATTGCTAAAATAGGCGAGCCAGCCCTCGTGGTTGTTCCCACAGTGGAACTGGTGCAACAGTGGAGGACCCGCTTATCCCACTACTTCCCGGGGAGGGTGGGGGTGTGGTACGGCGAGGAGAAGAGGGAGAGCTGCGTCACGGTGATCACTTACGACTCGGCCTACGCGGCGGTTGAGACCCTAGGCAACAAGTTTAGACTTCTCGTATTTGACGAAGTGCACCACCTACCCTCCCAGTCCTACCGGCAGATCGCGGAGCTGAGCCCAGCCCCCTACCGCATGGGGCTGACGGCGACGCCGGAGCGGGCAGACGGGCTACACGTAGATTTGGACCGGCTGGTGGGCCCCGTGGTGTATAGGCTATCAGCCGCCGAGGTGAGGGGCTTGTGGACGGCGGACTACGAGGTAGAAGTTATAAGAGTGCAGCTGAGAGAGGAGGAGAGAGCGCTATACAAGGAGCTGGAGAGACAGTACCTCGCCTACCTCAGGAAGAGGGGGTTGAGGTTCAGATCGCCGTCGGACTTCCAAAAGCTCGTTGTTCTAGCCGGCCGCGACCCCGAGGCGAGGAAGGCCCTCGCCGCTTGGCATGGCATGAGACGGCTAATCTTTGAGACAGAGGCCAAGGTAGACGCTGTGGGGGACATACTGGCGAGACACAGAGACTCTAAGATAATCATATTCACTGAATACACCTCCCTGGCCAGGACCGTGTCAGAGCGCTACCTCATCCCCCTGGTGGCACACGACACCACGCCCTACGAGAGAGAGCTGGTGATGTCTGCCTTTAGGAGGGGAGAGTTCAAGGCCATAGTCACGGGGAAGGTGCTAGACGAGGGAGTTGACGTGCCCGACGTAGACGTGGTCGTAATTCTGGGCGGAACCTCCAGTACAAGACAATTCATACAGAGGATGGGCCGCGCCCTTAGGCTAAAGCCCCACAAGGCCAAGATATACGAGGTGGTGACCGCCAGCACTAGAGAGGTCGGGGCGGCGAGGAGAAGAAAGAAGGGCTTAACGTGATCCCCCTGGAGTACCTAAGAATTACGAAGAAGAGAGGCGAGGTAAAGCCGCTATACCTTACCGACGAGTCTCCAGCCGCTGCGGTGCTTGAGGCTGTAAGAAAGTCGGCGACTATAGGCGAGTTTAGGAAGAAAGTTGAGGCATTAGGTTGGGATAAGAGATTGACAGAAGGCTTGGCCCATCTTGTAGAACAGTTGGCCAAGGTGGAGGAGGTAGACACCCGCCTAGTGGCCAAGGTGAGGCTGGAGGTGTTCAAGGCCTCCGCCGCCGCGGGCTACGCCCTAACGCCTGAGGACCGGGAGAGGGTGTTCCAGGCGGCGGCAACCAAGCTGAGAATGGACGTGGCCGAGGTGAAGCGGCTCTTCTCCAAGGCCTACGAGGAAAACAGGGCCATCCTCCAGCCGCCCGACCTAACCCCCGGGGACCTCCTCCGCCTCTACAATCTCTCCCTTATCCAGACCCTCCTCTTCAAATCGCTATGGGTGAAGGCGAAGTTGCCCAATGACCCCCCGCTTGTGAAAACCCTCGTGAGAGCTGTAAAGGGTCTGAGACTGATGTATACGGCGGAGGAAGCCGGAGACCAGCTGGCGTTTCACTTCGACGGGCCCGCCTCTGCACTGAGGCAGACAGAGCGCTATGGCACGAGACTTGCTAAGCTCGTGCCCTATATAGTGGCGGCGTCCAACTGGAGTCTGGAGGCTGAGGTGAAGCTGGGCGACCGTACCTACCACTTCAGAGAGAGTTCGCAAACAGCGCCGCCACTGGCTAGTAGACCGCCGGCCGCCGACGAGTTCGACAGCTACGTGGAGCAGGAGTTCTACCGCCAAGTGTCCAGGGTATGTCCAGTGGAGAGGGAGCCTGAGGTGCTGGTGGTGGAGGGCAGGGTCTACATTCCGGATTTTAAAATCGGCGACTTATATATAGAGGTTGTGGGGTTCTGGACGCCTGACTACCTGAGGCGGAAGTACGAAAAGGTTGTAAAAGTCGGCAAGCCCCTCCTGGTTCTGGTAGACGAGGAGCTCGCCATGTCCACCTGGAAGCAGCTCCTTCCCAACGTCGTGCTCTACAAGGGGAGGCCGCGGCTAGAAGACGTGTACAAGTACATAAAGCCATACTGCAAACGTCAGTAGTAGTCGCCCAAAAGCCACTCGTTCCCTAAAGATACCTCCACAAGCCCGTTTTCCCTAGCTATCTTCAAGGCTGTTTCAGCATGTCTTCTAGAAGTGGGCGGTAGGTCGTCGAGCATATAGTCGGGGTGGAAGGCGAGGAACCTCGTGGGTACTTCTGGTTCTACGCGGGCGATGAACTTAGTAAGCAGATCTACCTCAACCTCGTCGACGTAGCCAGGGACTAGAAGAATCGAGGCTACCACAAGCGGCACTTCACGTCGTTCTCTAAAACGCCGAGCTGCCGCCTTGAAGTTACGTAACACCACGTCCACCTCTCCGTCTGTAAGCGCCTTGTATACACTGGGCGTAAACGCCTTTAGGTCAAACTTCACGATGCCCCCCGTCCTGAGCGATATGTCAACTACTTTGTCCAAGAGATGCGGTGCAAGCTGGCCGCTTGTCTCCCAACACACCCTTATCCCTTTCTCCGCCGCCCTTTTTGCCACAAGTAGTGCGTGGGCAGTCTGAGGCGCTGGATCTCCGCCAAAGAAACAAACACAAGTTACCCTCCGCCCCATCGCCCTCTCAAGCTCATCAACGGAGACCAGGCGGGGGTTTGAGGGGTACGTCCTATACTGCCAGTTCTGACAGTATAGACAGTCAAGACTACATGCACCATAAAACACCGCCAGGTTGTAGTATCCAACCTCGCCCAGGGGAGATCTGGCGTAACGCGGATAGCCCCTACCAGTTGACGCTGGGCATATCCAATCGGCAACACAATTAGTAGGTATGGGGTCGTAATAATACGTGAGGACGCCGACGTTGATATCTCCACCAGGTCTAACAAGTCTCCCGCTGAAGTTTTTCACAAGGCCGCAGTAGCCCACGCCGCCCTCTGGGATGGCGCATCCCCTGCCGCAAATTCCACACGGCGTGCCAGAGGTCGGCGGAGACAACGGTAGTTTAAAACGCATACGGCTCACGGCGTGGGCTTTAGCGGCTATTTCTAAAGCGTCGCGGGGCTTCCTCCTTAGACAGTCTATACAAACGCCTAATTTACTAGATATTAAGATACTTCTATTTCCACAGAGTTTGCAAACGCCCACAGAAAAAGTATGTAAAAAGTTATTTTTTAAACTGGCGGCGCCGTAATCCCGTATTTTGTCTTCCACTCTTCAAAAGCCTTCTGCTCCTCTGGTGTAAGTGATTTGCCAAATCTATACCAACCTTTCTTAGCCTTAGCCTCAGAGGTGGCTTCGTTGGCTTTAGATATAGCTTTTACAGGACAGACAGCTATACACGAAAAGTCGTCTTTACACATTTCCCAAATGAGTCTCGCCTTGCCATTTTCATCTAACTCAATGGCTTGATATGGACACGCCGCAACACACGCGCCGCAACTTATACATATGTCTTGGTCTATTACTACTCTTTCATATTTTGCCAGTTCAGCCATAACGCCAGAGATATGTCTACTATAAAAATATTCATGCGCAAGAAGGCAGAAAAAGAGCTCATTCTAGTCTAACAAAATGTCGTCGGTTATAAAAGTTGTCGTCTCTAGCTAGGGCACTTAGACCGTCCCTCGGCGTTAGTTACAAGCAACTACGTTTATGCGGCTATCATATAATAGTGTCAAAATTCTGCGTTTTTCAAATAGCTTAAACGAATTCTATATGTCTCTACAAATGTGAAGTTATTATTTGATAAACACGTAGGCCTACCTATAGTAAAAGACTAGCATATAATATGCAATAGAGAGGACTACGACTAAGACGGCGGCTTTTAAAAGTAGTTTATATACTCTCGCCGCTTCGCAACCGTAATATTCACATGTTAAGACCAAGCAGGAATGGGCTGGGCTTAACATAACGCCGAGGAAGCCGCCAGTAAACGCTAACGCAAGAGCAGGCCCGTGTATCAGAGGAGATATAGGCGGGAAGGCTAAGCCGGCGAAGGTAAACTCTACCCCAGTGGCTAAACCTACGGCAAAGGGTATGAAGAAAATTGCAAAAGCTGAGTATCCACTTAGAAGCTCGGCTAATTGGGTACTGAGCCCACTCTCTTTTATATACTGGGCGAAGACAAGAGAGAATACTATGATAGATATAATACGGGGGTTAAGCGCATATTTAAATGAGGCAGTTATTTGCGCCCTTGGCACTTTGTGTACAGCGACGTATGTCAAATAGACAGAGGCTACTGCCAGTGGAAGCGGTATTGTGAAAGATAGGACAGCTACTGCGACAAGCGGCCATAGAGCTAGTAAATCTCTAGGTCTCCCGACTATTGCGACGTTTGTCACTAGCGGTGTGCCCATAGCCACGCCTGCAACTACTGCAAATAAGGCGGCTGGCCACGCCCACTCTACCACTTGCCATACAGATACCCTCAACACTGCAGATGTAATTAACACGCCTTGGAATAGCGGCCATATGGATATCCAAATGTGGCGCATCCAGTAGTTTAAAAAAGTCTTCTCATTTCTATCAAGCCCCATTTTTTCATAGAGAGGATCTACAACTACGGCACTTACATAGGCGCCGCCTGGCATAGGGAGGAGCCCAATTGCGGCAGGTATTAAAAACGCGGCGGCTCTTGGGCCGAGGGCGCTTAAGCCGCTTGCGATTTTATTCCCCTTTTCTTTTAATAAGAAGCCGAGGGCCATGGCGAAGATTAGAGACGTCAAGATATAGGCCATAGATTCATTAAAGGCAGAGATAGAAACTTTCCACAAACTGGCGCCAAAAGCAACGGCGCCGTATATTAACGCGCCTACAGCGAGGGATATAGAGACATCTAATTTACGAGATAAAGTGCCAAATACTATAAACAGGACAATAAGTAAAAAAGTTGCTAATATGATCAAGCCTCAGTTGTGGCAGATGCGGATTGAGAAGAGGCGTAGAGGATCCTTCTCTTATAATTCCTTATATTTCTCCTCTTCGGCGTTAGATTCTTTCTCGGCTTAGCCGGTATCTTAGGAGTTTGATTTCTCACCTTACCAGCCTTCGTCAGCGATCCGTGAGACGGCATAAGATAAGAAACGCTCCCATTTAAAAATTTTATGCTTATCAATGATCAAACTTTTAACCTCGTAAGTGTGTTCACCAGCCGGATTCCCAAGGCCGGTTGGCTCATAGGTTGTTGTGTTTGACGCGCCCGTCCGCCTGGGCACGGCCGGGCCCCCGCGCGCCTGGATTGCCCCTGTGCGGCTCGGGCGCGCGCCCGAGCTCCCCGGGGAAGGCCGGTTGTGTAAAGGGGAGCTACAGTTCTCTTTTCTAGAAATACGCAATATCTAGTCGGCCCACCAAGGCGCTTTGACTCTCTCTGGACATCTCTTAGGTGAAAAGCCTTTTATATCGAGTACTGGGGTTCCGTTGAATAGATCTACTCCGTCTACGTAGAGCACGCGGCCATCACGCTTAAGTAGTCGGGCAATTGTCACAGCTATTGGGTTCGGCCTATCGGGGCTGTCTGTTGCAAAAACTCCAACCTCTGGGGCCCCCTCGACTCTTTTTGGTCTTACAACAAGCGGCCTCCCCCGGAATTTGTGGAGGTAAGCTATGATAATTATGTGGCTATACTCCTCAATCCCCGCGAGACCAGCCTCATACTCAGGTAAAATTTCTACGACGGCCTCAACTACCCGCCTCTTTTTTACTTCCTCGTCGGAGTAATTATGTCGTATATATCCAATGGGGGTAAGGCTATACATATACACGGGGTAAAATAAGCGAGATGAATAGGACAAATAATACAAATAGAGTTAGTGCAGTATATATGGCGTCTCTCTCCCTTATGAATTCGGCTACTGCCAGTGCCACGCGTACCAAGGGGGTAGCCATCAACACCGCCAGACCTATAAACAACAACGCTACGGCTGGGTGGGAGGGGAGGTTTATCACTAGACTAGCCGGAGGATACAGTGAGGAGTTTATAGGCGAACGGAGGTTGGCCAGTTCCGAAATCGACTTGTCCGGCCCTAGGGCGAGGAGGAGAAGGCCTGAGAGGATGAGGGCTACGCTGGCGGCAAGCCCTGTTCTCATCACTAACACGATTACGTCTTCCAGCTCCATACCCCCTTCAACAACATCTGTACCCCCAGCAGGAGCACCACCGTGGCAAAAAAGAACCGGACCGATCTACTCCTGAGGTGCGGCAATAGTCTGCTACCAACGTAGGCGCCGGCAAGTACGCCGAGGGCAGTCGCGGCAGCTAAGAAGGGCTGTATATAGCCGTGGACCCAGTACACCGCCGTCCCCGTGGCGGCGGTCACGCCTATCATGAAGTTGCTAGTGGCGGTAGACACCTTGATGGGGAGGGCCATCGCCCAGTCCATAGCCAACACCTTAAGCGCCCCTCCGCCTATGCCCAAGAAGCCGGACACGAGACCCGCGGCAAACATGATCAGCGCGCCAAGCCACCACCTAACTCCGTAATACTCCACCGTCTCTCCCCTTGCGGCGTCGTAATACCTACCTCTAAGTTTTAAAAAAGAAGTCCAGCGGTCTGGCGGAGGTCTAGGCCGCTCGCCTAGCTTAGCCACGGCCCACTGCATATAGGAGGAAAAGATGAGCACAGCGCCGAATACCAAATACACCACTCTTTGTAGCCCCGAGGCGTAGATCCATGCGGCTGTGAGGGAGCCCGCCAGAGCGCCGAGGGTGGTGGAGATCTCTAGAGACATGCCTATTCTGACGTTGGTAAGCCTATCTCTCACATATGTTGCACTAGTCGCCAAAGAGGTGGCTATGGTAGAGACGAGGCTTGCGCCTGCGGCGTATTCCACAGGCACCCCAAGGGCGAGGACGTAAATCGGCACCAACACCACCCCGCCGCCCAACCCCGTGAGAGACCCCACGAAGCCTGCGAAGACGCTTGTCGTAAAGAGGGCGGCAAATAACAATGTGACATTCATATATGGGGCAACAGCTTAAAATATTAAAGTTTGTAGAGCTGATGTACCTCGGCGAGATCTATTCCATAGTCATAATAGCGGTGGTTATAATCGGCATGCTCCTCCGCCCGTTATACCCCAAGCTACCGGTTTGGTCTCTCATGTCGCTCGCCGCCTTCATAGCCATTGTGCCAGGCCCTCTGTCCATCGACCAAATACCGTCTGTGGTAAACTTCGAGGTTCTCTTCTTCCTCGTGGGGATGTTCTCCATAGTCGCCCTAGCCGAGTCCAGCGGGCTGTTAGACGCAGTAGCCTACTGGTTCCTCGGCCTCTTCAAGTCTAGGTACGGGCTGGCGATGGGGGCCTCTCTCCTCTTTGGCTTTTTGGCGGCTGTGGCTGTAAACGACACGGTGGCGCTGATGGGGCCCCCCATAGCGGCTGTGCTCGCCCGCGCCGCGGGACTGCCGCCTAAGTTCGCCTTCCTTCTCCTGGCCTACTCGTTGACCATCGGGTCGGTTATGACGCCGGTGGGTAACCCCCAGAACATGTTTATAGCCGTCACCTCTGGCATACAAGCGCCGTTTATTGCCTTTTTCAAAACGCTGGCGTTACCCACCCTCATAAACCTCGTCGTCACGCCGCTGATCCTGGCCAAGATGATGGGGGTGGAAAACGGCAGGGTGGCGATAGCCACAAGCCCATGGGAGGCCATTAGAAATAGGAGAGATGCGGCGGTGGCCGCCGCTGGGCTGACGGCGGCTGTGGCGGCCATGGTGGCAAATGACATAGCCGCCGTAAGCGGAGCCCCCCATATACACAACATAGGGTTGATACCCTTTGTTGTGGCGACCTTCGTCTACTTTCTGGCGAGCGACCCCCGCGACCTCCTCTCCAGGGTGGACTGGGGCACGATACTCTTCTTCACCACTATGTTCATCGCCATGAAGGCAGTGTGGGACGGCGGCGTCCTCCAGCCGATTATCTCCGCCGCCCTCCCCACCTACCAAGGCACGGTCCACGACATGTTGGCCATAACCGCCCTCTCCCTCGGCCTCAGCCAGATCTTGAGCAACGTGCCCTTCGTCAATCTCTTTTCGGCCTACTTGATGCAAGTCGGCGTAGACGAGAGGGCGTGGCTCACTCTCGCCATGGCCAGCACCATCGCCGGCAACCTCACTCTACTTGGCGCCGCGTCGAACATAATAATCCTGGAGGTCCTCGAAAAGAAGTACCACACGTCGGTCTCCTTCACGGAGTTTCTTAAATATGGCGCGGTGGTCACTGCCGTAAATATAGCGATCTACCTCCCCTTCCTACTGCTGTGAGTCCAACGCCCCCCTTATCTCCCTGAGGAAGGCGATGGCCTCCTCTACCGAGTTTCTAAGCCTTCTTAAGAAGGCTGTTCCCACCACCACGGCGTCTGCCCCCGCCTTTACCACAGCGGCGGCCTTCCTAGGGCTGTCTATGGCAAAGCCCGCCACCAGATAGACTTCAGGCGCCACCTCCCTAACTGTCTTTATGTTTCTCTCGACGTATACCGGCAGCTCTATGCCAGTTGCGGCGTACAGCCCGAGGTATATGAAGGCGGGCTTTAGAGAGGCGAGGCGCCTAAGCAACGCGTAGGGGAACTTGCTGGGTATGAAGAAAGCCGGCTCCAGCCCGTACCTCCTGGTCAGCTCAACATAACGGTCTAGATCGCCTGGGAAGTCAATGAGGAGATCCGGGGCGAGGACCCCCCTCGCCCCCGCCGCACGCGCCGTCTCAAACAGTCTCTGGAGCTCCCCGGCGAAGTCCTCCCAATAAGCCATGATGTACGTCTCGCCGGGCGCCGCTTCCACAGCAGACGGCTCCGCCTCCCTATGCGCCTGCCTGATGTAGGGCCCGTCGTACTTCGGGTTTCTACTCGGCAGACCCAGCTCCACGAAGTCGGCCACCTCTCCCACGGCAGTAAGCGCCCTCTTGAAAACCTCAGCGTTGGGCCAGCCAGCCAGGACGTACACGCCGAGGCCGGGCCTCCTCATATGGTCAGATCTAGGAAGTTCTTTAAAATCCTCTTCCCAAGCGGCGTCGCCACGGACTCTGGGTGGAACTGAACCCCGTAGACGGGATGTTCCACATGCCGAAGCCCCATGATCTCCCCGTCGTCTAGTGAGTAGGCCTCCGCGACCAGAACCGGGGGAAGCTCGTCTACCACAAGGCTGTGGTACCGGGCGGCTTGAAAAACCTCTGGCACGCCCCTGTACAACGGCCCGCCGAGGTGGCGCACTTGGCTGGTCTTGCCGTGTTTTATTGTCTTTGCCCTCCTGATCTTTGCGCCAAAGACGTGTCCTATGATCTGGTGGCCTAGGCAGACGCCTAGTATGGGTATCCTCCCGCTGAACTCTCTCACGATGTCGGGCGAGTTCCCCACGTCGCGGGGGTTAGCCGGGTGTCCAGGGCCTGGCGAGATTATTATCCTGTCTGGCCTAATTCTCTCAACGATTTTGACAGTCACCTCGTCGTTTCTCAACACAAGCGGCCGGCTGCCCAGCTCGCCGACGTAGTGGGCGATGTTATAGACAAAGCTGTCGTAGTTGTCTACGATCAGAGTCAAGTCCATGGCCCACCCTCCACGACGGCTCTGAGTGCTGCAAGCTTAGACTCGGTCTCTCTAAACTCACGCTCGGGCGTGGAGTCATACACAACCCCCGCCCCGGCTTGTATACGGAGGGAGTCGCCCATGGCCACTATAGTCCTTATGACTATGGCGAACTCGAGGAGAGACGGCGAGATGAAGCCCACGGCCCCTGCGTAGAACCTCCGAGGCTCGTCCTCAAGCTCGGCGATTATCTCCATAGCCCTCACCTTGGGGGCGCCGGACACGGTGCCCGCCGGGTGGGTGGCCAAGAGGGCGTCGACAGGGGTGAACCTTCTATCCATGACGCCCATGACCCTAGACACTATGTGTTGCACTCTGCTGTATTTCTCCACGGCGAACAGCTCCTCCACCTTGACAGACCCCAACTGGCACACCCTCCCGATGTCGTTCCTAGCCAGATCCACAAGCATGATGTGTTCAGCTAGCTCCTTCTCGTCGCTGAGCATATCTTCCTCCAGCGCTAGATCCTCCTCCTCGGTGGCGCCCCTTGGCCTAGTCCCGGCGATTGGGTGGGTCTCCACGCGGCTGCTCTGCACCTTTACCAACAGCTCAGGCGACGTCCCAATCAAGTGGATATCGCCGTATTTAACGAAGTACATATACGGCGAGGGGTTCTCCTCTGCCAGCGCCTTGTACAGAGGGAAGAGGTCCCCTTCCGCTCTGTAGTCTACCCACCTGGAGAGCACCACTTGGAGGATCTCCCCAGCCGCGATCCTCTCCCTCCCCTCTGCCACCCAGCTCTTGAAGCGGTTCGGGTCGGTCATGGCCACCGGCCCCCTCACCTTGGTCTCTCTCCGTTCCACAGAAACCTTCGGCATCTCCCCCCTCAAGTAGCCCCTCCCCAGCATCTTGTCGTAGAGGATGTAGCCCCTGGGCTTAACCAGAAACGCCGCCGGGATAGACCGGTCTACCTTGTTATACCTAAGCAACAGAGGCTCCACGTAGTAGGACGCCTCGTAGGTCAAGGCGCCGATTAACACGTCGCCGCCGAAGGGCCCCTCGTCTGCCCTCAGCTCCCTTTGCGCCGAGTAGAGCACTTGTTGTAGATCGGGCCCAGAGGAGACGTACGCCCTCTCCACCCCCCACGCCACGAGGGTGAACCTCGCCCTCTCTGCGAAGCCCTGGCCCGACTCTAGAAGAGCCACGAACTCCTCCCCCGACTGGTACAGCCCGTGGGCTAGCTCTCTCGGCGGTGGGAGCTTAGACAGCGGGATCTTCATCTCGACGCCTCCACGGCCTCCCTCAGCTTCCTATACGCGGCCCCCTCTCTAATTGTCCTGACGGCGAGCTCGAAGCCATCTCTGAAGTCCTTCACCACCTCGGCCACATAGAGCGCCGCGGCGGCGTTGACAGCTATGGCGATCTCAGCCTCCCTATGCTCTCCCCTAAGCCCAGCCAAGGCGAGACCCACCGCCTCCTCCCTTGTCGAGGCCCGGGGAAGCGGCGTTTTTCCAATGCCGAAGTCCTCCGGCTCTAAGACGTAGCGCTCGGCCCTCCCGCCCCTCACCTCCACCACCTCGGTGGGGCCCTCGGTGTTTACCTCATCCACGCCGGAGCCGTATACCACAAGGGCGCGGTCTAGCAAGACGGAGGCGACGCCGCCCACTACGTCCAGCAGCCTCCTCTCCGACACGCCGATCAGTTGTCTCTTGACCAAGCCTGGGTTCGCGAGCGGCCCCACGATGTTGAAGACGGTGCGGAAGGGCAACTGTCTTCTCACTGGCGCGACTTTTGCAAAAGCCGGGTGGTACCGCGGAGCGAAGACGAAGGCGAAACCGATCTTCTCCACCATCTCAGCTGCCTTCTCAGGGCCCACCTCGAGGTTGTAGCCCACCGCCTCCATAAAGTCCGCGCTCCCAAAGAACCCCGACGCCGACCTGTTCCCGTGTTTTAACACCCTGGCCCCCGCCGCCGCGGCGACCACAGCGGCGAGCGTGGACAAGTTTATAGTCCCCGCCCCGTCGCCCCCCGTCCCCGCCGTATCTATAGCCTCAACCCTAAGCGGCACCTTAACCGCCACCTCTCTAGCCGATTTTACAAAACCCGTCACCTCCTCCGCCGTCTCCCCCCTACACCTCATCGCGGTGAGAGCCGCCGCGACAGCCACGTCGTTTAGCCCCCCGGAGAGGATCTCACGCGAGAGGAGGTAGGCCTCGTCAATATTAAGCGAAACGCCGTTTGCAAGTTTTTTTAGTATATTTACCACCCCGAAGCCATATCGTTAATCTTCGGGGTGTTTATATATTTTCTCCCACTCAAGAGCCTTCTCATACGCGTCAACATCAAGAAGTCCATGACCAGACATGTTAAACACAACTACAGAGCCTGGCGGGAGTTTTTTTGCCAAATCTATCACAGCCCTTACCGCATGTGCCGATTCGGGAGCTGGCAAAACGCCTTCTGATCTTGCAAAAAGCAACGCCGCCTCCATAACCTCCTCTTGGCCGTAGGCCACTGCCTCCACATGGCCCAGCCGCTTAAGCAAAGAGAGACTGGGAGCGGCGCCGTGGTAGCGCAGGCCCGCCGCATGGACAGGCGGGGGGACGTAGTCGTGGCCTAGGGTGTACATCTTAATCAACGGCAGTATCCCCGTGGCGTCTGGGAAATCGTACCTATACTCCCCCCGCGTCAGCTTGGGGGCGGCGGCGGACTCTACGGCGAGAAACTTGGTTTTTCCAAACCCCTCCCCCCTGAGCTTAGCCCCAAGCATCGGGTATGTAAAACCGCCGAAGTTAGACCCCCCGCCGACGCAAGCCACCGCGTAGTCCGGCTCCTCGGGCAACTGTCTCATGGCCTCAAGGCCTATGACCGTCTGGTGGAGGAGGACGAACTCCATAACGCTACCCGGCAGATATTTTCTCCTCTCCCCCGAGAGGACGTACTCCACGGCCTCAGATATGGCTATGCCGAGGGACCCCGGGTGGTCGGGTCGAAAGTGTCTCCTGCCCGTCTCGGTGACCTCGCTGGGGCTTGGGTAGACGGTGGCGCCGTACGCCCTCATGAAGACCAGCCTCTGCCTCTTGCTGTTGTAGGAGGAGCGGGTCATGAAGATCGTTGCCTTGAGGCCGAAGAGCGCCGCGGCGAGAGACACAGCCATCCCCCACTGCCCCGCCCCCGTCTCAGTAGCCACCTCCACAGCTCCATCCGCCTTCGCGTAGTAGGCCTGAGCCACCGCGGTGTTAAGCTTGTGGCTACCCACCGGCAGAACCCCCTCGTACTTGTAGTATATGTGCACCTTAGTCCCAAGCGCCCGCTCAAACCCCTCCGCCCTCAGAAGGGGGGTAGGCCTCCCCACGCGCCTATAGACCTCTCTCACCTCCTCAGGTATGGGCACCCACCTCTCTGCGGTGAACTCCTGGTCAATCAGCGCAGAGGGCAGTATCCTGGTGAGAAGAGCGATTCTACTCTCCCCCTCATCCGGGTCCTTAGGAGGAGCGAGGACCCCAGGCAGATCAGCGGCGATGTTATACCAGCGGTCTACCACCCCGACATGGCGTAGGGAAAGACACAGATATATAAACATATATGTAACGTGTGACGCCGCTGTCAAACAGTTCCTATAGACAACATACTCTTGAATCATGCGCTTTCACACCGACGCCGAGGGGGAGAGGAGGAACAACAACGAAGGTATGTTCCACATGTGGTTCCGGCCGTTTTACTAAAACGCCTAAGAATCCACAAGGAAAATACCACAATTGGCCTAAGACAGAGAATGCAATGTGGACTATGGTAGCGTTGTTTATAATTTGGGGCGTCTTTCCAGTGATAGCCCCCGGTATTAAACGTCGTTGCGTTTAATGTCTATAAACATCTCAAGATCTTGGAAATCTTGCTGAGGCAATTCTTAGTATGTTTATAGTCCTAGTTTTTTCACTCTCTTGTGTTGGTTAAGATCTGCGGCGTGGCGAGGCCAGAGGATGTGGAGCTTCTAGACGGCCTTGTGGACTACATCGGCTTCATAGTGGAGCCCTCCAGCCCCCGGTCGGTGGAGCCTAGGCGGCTCGGGGAACTGGTGCGGCTGGTTAGAGAGAGCAGGCCCGTGCTGGTGACGGCTTCTCTCCCGCCGGCCGAAGCCGTAGATCTAGCGGCGTCACTGGGGATCCCGGTGGTCCAGCACCACGGGTCTCTGGGCGACGGCCACTTCAGCTACGCGGAGGAGAGGGGCGTGGCCCTCGCGCCGGTGGCGGTGTACAGACGGGGGGCCGATCTGAGAGCCGCCGTGTCACAGCTCCTCTCCAAGCCCCACGAGTACGTCCTAGTAGACGCAGAGAAGGGGAGCGGGGAGAGGTACGAGGGCGGTCTCAAGATCCCGCTCCAGGCGCTGGCCGAGGTGGCACACATGGGGAAGGTGGCGCTCGCCGGAGGCATCACGCCGGAGAACGCCCACCTCGTCGCGGCGCTGAGGCCCTACATGGTGGACGTAGCAAGCGGCGTGGAGTCGTCGCCGGGGGTGAAGGACCCAGGGAAGGTCAAGGCCCTCCTGAGGGCTCTCGGCCGCCTCTCCGGCTGAGGAGAACTTCGCCGCTCTCCAGCCTAATCTCGACAATGCGGTGGTAGGGGATGTACCTCTCCCTCCCGCCCACCGAAACGACAACGCCGTTGGCCCCCACCTCCACCACGTCGTCTGTTGAGAGTACCTCCTCGCCGCCCGGCGACCCCCTGTTTATGAACCAGAAGTAGGCCCGCCGGCCGCTCCACTTAACCCGGTTAAAGATCTGCCTCATTGGGTTACCCACGTAGAGCCCGGGGAAGACCTATAAATAGGTGTACACCTGGATGCCCAGCGCCTCAGCGGCTTTTCTACCACGCTCGTCTATGTGGGGCGTGACCAAGGCCAGCTTCGGCTCTACGCCGGTGGCGCGGCGGTAGAGCTGGCCTATCCGCCACAGCTTAGCCACGTCGCTATCTGTAGCGGAGGCCTTAACCTCCACGAGTATATGCACGCCGTCTTTAACCAACACGTCCACCTCCACGGGCGAGGGGAAGCCGAACACCAGTCCCTCCCCGTCGAAGTAAGACCACCGCACCACCTCCCCAACCCCCAAAACATCCTCCACAATCCCCCGCACCGCCTCTCTAAAAGCCTCCTCTGCCTCCACCCCCCAGCGGGCGCCCAGAAGGACAAGCCGCCTATCCATCCTCTGGAGACCCCGCTCAAGCGCCTCAAACCTCTTAAAAGCCTCACGCCACCTCCGTTCGTTGGCCCTCCACCGCCTCTCGTTCATCCTCCACCTCCGTTCGTTTTCTCTCCACCTCCTCTCCTGTTCTTTTATGTAGGTTTGGAAGTCCTCCCTCAGCCTCCTCAGCTCCTGTAGCACCTCCCCCAGCCCTATGAGGCCGGCTACAGCCAGCCTAAACTCCTCATCCTCTCGAAGAAGCCTTAGGAACTCCCTCTTCAAGTTGTCCACGAAATATGCCAGAGGTATAAAAATAACTTTATCCGCTGGTTATATATTTCCAGCTGCCGCCATGGACATGGACCCAAGGGGGAACGTCTGGGTTAAGCTCCTTAGGGAGAAGGCGCAAAAGATATACGTGGTGGAGTACCACTGAGTGTGGATTTCGAGGACTTCCTGAGGAGACTGACCGCGTGTAGGGCCTGCCCCCGTCTCGTTGAGTACAGAAGCTCGTTTCCGCCCGGCTACTGGGCCAAGCCGGTGCCCCCGTGGGGGAGCGGCCCCATAATGGTGGTTGGTCTCGCCCCCGCCGCCCACGGGGGGAACCGCACTGGCCGGATGTTCACCGGCGACCGGAGCTCCCAGAACCTCTTCAAGGCGCTCTACGAGGCCGGCCTCGCCTCTAGGCCGTACAGCATCTCGCGGGACGACGGGGTGGAGCTCTACGGCGTGTACATAACCTCCGCCGTCAAATGCGCTCCCCCCGGCAACAAGCCCACCGCCGAGGAGGTGAAGAACTGCAGCCGGTGGCTGAGGGAGGAGGTGGAGATAGTCAAGCCCAGGGTGGTGGTGGCCCTGGGCAGAGTGGCCTGGCGAGCTGTGTCTGAGATCCTCGGCGTCCGGGAGGAATTTAGACACGGGGCGGTGGTCGAGAAAGACGGCGTGTATCTAGTGGGGGCCTACCACCCCAGCCCCCGCAATATAAACACCGGGAGGATCGCTGTGGAGGAGCTCGCCGAGGTGTTCAAGCTGGCGAAGAAACTGGCTAAGGAAGAGATACAACACTCCTAGGTTATGTCTTTTATAAGGCGCGTATACGTCTCTCTTATGACTACTGGAAGTTTATTTTGTCCACGTTTTACAACATGGAGCGGGTGTATGTAGTCGAGGTATTCCACCCGGCGAGGTTGGTGTTGAGGGGGCCTGTGGTTCTAGAGAGGGAGGGGGTCTACGGCAGAGAGCACTTCGCCTGGCTAGGCCCGGCGGCTATGTACATATCTAGGAGACACTTCGCCTTGAAGAGGGTTGGGGGCGCCCTCTACATCCTAGACTTGGGTAGTACCAACGGCACCTACGTAAACGGCGTGGACATAAGGGGGGAGGGGCTCGTGGAGCTGTACAGGGGAGACGTGGTGAACGTGGCGGGGGTCGTGGAGTTTATCGTTGAGGAGGAATAGTTATTAACTGGCTTTTATCGTGGCTTATGGCTAGAATCGCCAGATACTACCGGGAGTACGGCCTGAGGATCGTCAGGGGGCTCCTCCAGTACGTCTGGGACGACGGGGGCAGGCGCTATCTAGACTGTAACACCAACCACGGCGTTGCCTTCCTAGGCCACGCCAACCCCAAGATAGTGGAGGCCGTGAGGAGGCAGCTGGAGGAGGTGTGGGCCGTGCCCCTCAACTTCTCCACCCCTGCCAGGGAGCGGTTTATAGAGGAGTTCTCCAGACTCCTCCCCGCCAAATTCGGCGTTGTGTTTCTACAGAACACAGGCACCGAGGCCGTGGAGACCGCCGTCAAAATCGCCAAGAAGATAACCAGGAGGCCTACCATCGTCGCCTTTACCAACAGCTTCCACGGGAGGACCATGGGCTCCCTCTCCATAACCTGGAACGAGAGGTACAGAAAGGCCTTCGAGCCCCTCTACCCCCACGTGAGATTCGGCAAGTTCAACGTCCCCACAGAGGTGGACAAGTTGGTGCAGGAGGACACCTGTTGCGTGGTGGTGGAGCCGATACAGGGAGAAGGCGGCGTCAACCCCGCTACCCCCGAATTCCTAAAGGCCCTCAGGGAGGAGACCCAGAGGAAGGGCGCCCTCCTCATAATAGACGAGGTGCAGACGGGCTTCGGCAGGACAGGCGCCGTCTGGGCCTTCCAGAAATATGGCGTGGAGCCAGACATCTTCACGGCAGGAAAGGCTGTGGCGGGAGGCCTCCCCATCGGCCTGGCGGTTGCCCGGGAGGACTTCGGCGACGTGTTTGAGCCCGGGGAGCACGGATCTACCTTCGCCGGAAACGCCGTGGTCATGGCGGCCGCCGCGGCCGCCTCCCGCCTCCTCAGAGAGGAGGACGTCCCGGCCAAGGCCGAGAGGGCCGGCGCCGAGTTGGCCAAGGCGCTGGGCGAGGTGGAGAGCAGACTCGCCGTTAGGGTGAAGGGGGTGGGCCTCATGCTAGGCCTAGAGCTGAGGGTCAAGGCCGACCAGTTCCTCCAGCCCCTCCTGGAGCGGGGGGTCCTCGGGCTGACCGCCGGCGTTAACACCCTAAGGTTCCTCCCGCCATATATGATAACTAGGGAAGACATAGAGCTGGTGCACGCCGCAGTCTCCGAAGCCCTCAAGAGGGCCCAGTGAGGAGACGCCAGCTGTTCACAGCCGCCGGCGCCTTACTTCTGGCCGGCGGGCTCGCCGGTGGCTTCTACACTGAGGTCACCACACTGGAGCTGGGCCTCGGGAGACGGGCGGCCTTCCTCTCCGACCTCCACATCCACACTCCGAGGAGACTTGAGCTCCCGCCCTACGACATCCTGTTGATAGGGGGAGACACCTACGACGAACTCACCGCCGATCTCGCGGCAGTGACGGAGACGCTACGCCACCTGCCCAAGCCCAAAATCGCCGTGTTGGGAAACCACGAGCACTGGGCCTCCCGCTGGATCCCCCTCCGCCGCGGCGTCGCGGCGCTAGAGGAGGCAGGAGTCTACGTCCTCGCCGACGGCTGGGTCCAGATAGGGGGTCTCAGGATATATGGCCTCGATTGGAGAGACGACCCCAGAGACTACCCCCCGGTCAAGGACGCAGACGTCGTGCTGGTCCACTCGCCAGACGCCTTCCATTTGGCTGTCGGTGGCCTCTACCTCGCGGGCCACACCCACGGCGGCCACTTCTGCTTGCCCGGCAACGTCCCCTTGTACACCAACAGTCGCTTTGGATACACCTGGGGTCTCTACAGGAGGGACGAGGCACTCATGTATGTCACGAGAGGCGCCGGGGAGATGACGCCAAGGGTTTTCTGCAGTAGAGAAATTGTCCTACTTACCTAAGCCACATACAACACACCACAGCGCCGGCGCTTGGAGAAATGCTCATCTTATCAATGGGGCCACCCGCCGTAGGTAGAGAGTGATCACTACAAAGTCGGCGAGGATAAAGGCGTGCATTATAGTACAATAGATACAGACGGCCTTCAACACGGCGAACTCCAGATAGACGAGGTAGGGCAGTATGACGAGGCCGAGGAGACGCCACCAGAAGACAAAGCGGGCGGCCCGCCTAGACAGAGTTCTGTACAGCCACAGAGCCGCCCCGATGTTTACTACAAACCAGACGGCAGCCGCCGCGTCCAGCGGGACGGGGCCTATGTAGGCATAGCGGCTAGTCAACACTTTGATACAATCTAGGGTGACCCCCGGCAGAAGCTCTACATTGGCGTAGCAGCCGGGCGGGAGGGTGCCGAGGAGGTAGAAGAGGTATATCACCAGTAGAGACGCCACAAGTCCGCCGATGGAAAAAGCCACAAGAAACACAAGCCATATATCCACCACTTGGCTAATAACATGCATTTTAAAACTGTACTATATGTGCAGAATTGGCATATATTTAGGAGACGAGGTAGACATGTGAAAATATACGAGATAAGAGTACGCCGCGCCCTAACCCCCTCCGGGCTACCGGAGTACGACTACGCCCTCAACCCCTACGTCGGCTGTCTCCACGGCTGTCTCTACTGCTACGCCCAAGACTACACCAGGGGGCCGCCCGGCGCCGCCTGGGGCCACATCGTCTACGTAAAGGCCAACCTCCTGGAGGTCCTCAGGCGGGAGGCCGCCCAGCTCAAGCCCGGCGTCGTGGGGCTCTCCACTGTGACAGACCCCTACCAGCCCCCCGAGACCAAGTACAGACTGGCCAGAGGCGCCATCGAGATACTGGCGGGGGCGGGCTTCCACATCTCGGTACAGACCAAATCCCCCCTCGTGCTGAGGGATCTAGACCTCTTCAAGAGATACAGGGAGTTGGTAGACGTGGGCATCACCATCACCGCCATGGGAGACAAAGCCCTGGAGCTGGAGCCGGCCGCCCCGCACCCCACAGCCAGGGCAAGAGCCGCCGCGAGGCTAGCCGAGGAGGGGGTAAAGGTGTGGATCTTCCTAGGCCCAGTGGTGCCGGGCTACAACGACAGCCGAGAGGACCTCGCCGAGGTTATAAAACTCGCAGCCTCCATAGGCGCCGAGCTTATATACGACAGATACAGGCCCAAGCCCAGGGCACACGCGAGGCTACCCCCCGCCTACAGACAAGAGGCCGGCACGCAGTGGTGGACACAGGTAAAGAAAACCATAGAAGAGCTCTGTAGAGAGGCCGGGGCGAGGTGTCTAGACGTGGAAGAGGAGTGGAGAGCTAGACGCGGGCGACCTCCCTCAGAAGCCGGGCTAAATGGGGCGCCCTAGTCTCCAGCTTCTTCACGGCTGTTTCTACGTCGTCATAGGGGTCTACGCCGTATCTCACGAGCGTATACGCGTGAGCCCCCAACACGTCGACCACCACTATGTGTACGACATACATCCAGTTTAAAAAATCCTCCGTGGCGGCTTTCAATTATGCTTCGGCGGCTATTGTGCGGCTAGTTTTACCTGATGGATATATAACTGGGCACTTCTCTTGACCTGTGTTCTATGTATACGTTAACAAGAGAAAGCAGAGAGTATTGATAACTAGAGAAAAGATTAGAGATCCCCACTGGAGACTAGCTGGGACACACTCGACAGCCACGGCGGCGAAAAGACATGCAAGATTTATCGCCGACGCCCGCGACTACATACTGGAGTGGGACCTGCTGACCTTCTAGCCTTTCAGCTTCTTCTAAGTAATATAGGGGTGGGTAGTTCTCTCTTCTTCGCATATCGAAGACAAAACCGGAGACAATATTGACACTTTGTCATCGAAGTGTTTTGGGCGCTATTTTTAAGAGCTGGAGAGACACATAATGCTTGTGAGGGTCTTGAAACTCTTACAGAGACTATAGTCTCAATAGCAGTGTAACATAACTTTTGAAGAGACAAATCGTATGTTTGGTGAGGATATGTTCCAATGTTAACAGCATACGCTTTTACAACATAAAAGAGTCTAAATTTCCACTACGTCGCTTTGGCGGCCTTGGCGCTTATTTCAGTACATTAATACCGTAGTTATTGTAGCGAGAGTTCCTCATTTGTGTTATATCAAGGGGTATCTATGTCTTACTTACCTACGGCGGCGGTTTACTACCGCAATCTCGGGAATTTAGGAATAATGAATGATTAGGTATAAACGCATTAAAAATTACATATGACGTAACTAAATGCTTTGTCTTAAGACATAACAGAGCCGTCTTGAATTAATCTATCATGGATTCTCCTGGCTAGATCGGCTAATCTGATAAGTCCTCTACCCTCTAGGTCCAAAGTGAACAATTCAGCCCACCTCCCGTACCTTTCTATACTCCAACGCCCGAATTTAAGAAGGAGCGGCAGATAGAGCACAGCTTGAGGGTTTGGAATTACAATCCATAGCATATTCACGCGGCCATATCTACTCTCTACCACTTCTCTAAGTTTATGAATCACAGCGCCTGTTCCGTACAAAGTCTCCACCTCGACGGCTAAATCTCTGTACGGCCCTTCGCACTCCACATACACATCAACTCTAATACCGCCCAGTTCGCGCTCGGTATCGACACAACTCAGCGCTCTTTCCCACGCAGTCTTGTCGTCAAGTCCTGTCTGTTTTAACTCTTCTGATATTTTCCCCGCTAGATAGCTTACGACAAACGCTTTAACGAGGTAATGCATTTTAGATTCACTGCCGCTATCATCACTAGGTTTAGTCCTTAGTAATATGTCAAACACCCCTGTAGCTCTTTCTAACTCCTTCCAGAACCAATCCTCTAGGTAAACTATTCGTTCATCAAGATCGCCATATGGCTTGCCAGAAAGAGACGACATTCCCCACATGGCATCTGCCAATACATTGAGAATCTGAATGTCCTCTCTTGCTAGGGCTATTTCTATAGGTCTTGGCGTGTCGGACATCCCCTTTTTCCAGAAGTTTTTGACCTCTCTTAACCTCTCCCCGCTCCCGTAGAACACGAAAAAGCCCAAACGTTGTGAATAAAGCTCTCTCAACCTATCAAGAATGCCGTCTCTTATCAACTCTATTCGAAATCTTCCACCCCGCAGATCAAATACAAAGATCCTACCCCCGGCGCTTACGTCTACCGGCATGATCTTTTCAAGATCGTCCGAGTTACTAATGTGTTTGGAATTTGTAGGGAGACTCCCAGCTCTGACCAAATATATCTCTCTTAACACTCTCTTAAGAAATTCAATATAGTCTTGCGACTCCTTCTCGGCTAATATCACAAGGGGTCTATCGACTAAGATTAAGCTCAGTCTCAAGAGGGGGTTTCGCGCGTAAAGGTTCTCAAAGAAGCTGAAGAGCTCTATATCGTAATCTCCTCCAGACGCCTGCGGCACCCCCGTCGTCGAGACGCGTGGAGCTAAGATCTGAGGCACGTCAGAAGACAAAGGAGACAAGAAAAATGAAGGTTTCTCAGCCCAAGAGACCGTAGCCGGCTGAAGATGGGGCTCTGCCGTTTTGATCTCAGGTACTACGTCATTAAGAGCTAGAGGGCCGAGCCTCTGAGCCTCTTTGAACACGACATCAACAGGCGCTAGTTTAGGAGCTACGCCGGGAAGTTGAGGAAGGTCAGTCGCCAGGTCGGGAACAGTTATGCGAGGCCTCTGGTGTATCTTCACCACGACCGGCTCTAAATATAGAGCCTTTTCACCGAGTTGAGGCACCTCTGACGTTAAAGAGAGACTATATGTCTGCGGCGACCTAAAGGTCACTGCAGGCATACCAAAGTTCAATGCCGTATTAACTACTACTCTATCGCCCACTCTTTCAACAGTAGCCGATTTAAAGAACTTTACAACTCTCTCGACTTCTCCTTCTCTCAATTTAAGCCAAGCTAAGATTATAGTCTCGTCGCCGCGCTTACCGCGAATCTCTACTTGGACATAGCGCTGAGAGGACATATCAAATAAATACGTACAATACCCCGTTTTTCAAATCTTTTGTCTCAAGCCGGGCCAGGCCTAAAAACAATAGCTGAGAGAAGACCTCAAGGAAATTACTATAACTGATAGTTCCGAGTCTTAACCTTAGTTGTGCGCCGCCACGCGGTCTCGGATCTTTACAGAACGAAGTTTTACATTTAATATCAATATCTCTATCTGAGTCCGAGATGTGTACATTACCTGCCTCTACTGCCAGTTTAAAACCTAGATAATATATCAACGGACTTTTATCTAGTTGTTTTTCTATATACCCTGTTTGATACACTAAATATTTTGTTGAAAACCTATCTATATACGAAGAGTAATGGGTTACGTATTCTCTCAGCTCATCTCTTGACAAGCTATACATTAAGTCGTATACTACGTCTAACAAGGATAAGACTTTATTGCCAACGCTGTCGGCTGTATGGCCTACTACTGCAAGCTCTCTATCCAGTTCGCCGCCTAAGTCTGGCACTAGCTTGACTGTTAGCTTTATGCCGAACCTCTCCATAAGTGCCTTTGTCTTATCGCTAAAGAGCTCTTCGCCATACATAAGTTTCAGATATGGTCTCGGCGTTGAGCCTAAAGACTGTAGGAAGAACGTAAACGGGTTATAGAGCGGAAGTATGCCAACTGCGGCGTTTATAACATCAACAAACGCATTAACAAGATCTTGGGCATCCTTAACATCGTACTTTTCCGCATTTACACTCATATTAGTTCGCAAATATAGATAATCCAATAAGTTATATATTTTTATTATCCACTTCATTAACGTGTGTTCCGATGGCAGTACCGCATGTTCTGACTTAATATGCTGAATACGGAACCCTTTGGCTGCCTCTTCCAGTAATGTGTGTCTCGCTTTAGCTAAAAGTCTGTTTCTGTTATCTATATCGGCCTTAAGATCGTCGCCCAGCCCTATTCCCAGCACTTGCCGATAGAAATAGGCCATTGAGTTCTTCGGTATACACTCTTCCCTCATTACGCCAGATTTTACACAGTCTTGACTTACGCCTCCTAGGAGGATTCTTAGGGCAAGTTCTCTATGTGGGCCTTTGAGCACTTGGCCTAGGTCGTCTGAGAGTATACGCAAAAGGTTTTCTCGTGCGCTCACAAAGCCCAAGACCTTGGCGTACAAATCTCCCAAGGTTGTATATTTGATGTCGCAACCCGTAGCGTCTCTTGGCAAAAGATAACATCTCCACCAATTCTCATCCCAATACTGGATATCCGGCACCTTGGTTTGCGAAGGCATGCTCATGTCTCCTCAGGAGGCCCTTCCATTAGCCGCGCCCCCTCAAACCCCCTAAGGTTGAGAACCTCCGCCATGAACTTAGGCGCCGTATACCCTGTAGGCAAGACGCTGTAGAGCGCCAACGGCCCCTTCTCATCTCTAGATAGTGCGACCACGCTGTCTATTAACAAGCCGCCGCGATTTTCGCCGAGGATAATCCCTGAAACAGCGTCTAATATGAACACGTAACTAAGGGTATAGGAGAGCAGAACGCTCAGCGGAGCATGGAACCCGCCCTCTCCCACCGCGTAGTCTCGGTAGAATTCAAACTCATCGTCGTAAGCCGCAAGAGACCACACCTCTACATGTCTCCCGTCCTTAAACAGCTTGATTATAATATTATAGATCGGCGGCTCAAAGAAGTCGAAAATATAGGATTCGTCATTTTCACACCACCTCCTCCAAGCGGTCGGCTCGTGTTCACACGCGTCAACACGTAGGGCCTCCCTTGTCCACCCTAGTTTATCTAGCAACACTCCTAAGTCTACAGGCTTTGCGAAGTGTCCCCTTATGCGGATTGCATCGATATCATCCATAATATTGCCTACCTTTTCACGAACCTCGTGAGCCCACATAAGGTCGGCCAACTGCGGCGGCTTCTCCTCCGTTGGGGGGCCGAAGTCGGGGTTCCAGCCTTCGAAGGTCGCCCTTGTGAAGCCCAGGGCGGCTACCCACTTAGCGAGTTCGGTTTGAAACTCCGCTATATAGTACTGGGTCTTTTTCAATTCTTCCAAGCCCTTCTCAGTAAGCTTGTAACACCCCCTTTTCTCCTTTTCTAGAAGGCCTTTCTTTATGAGATTTTTCAGCAAATTCCCGATAGCCCCCTTCGATCTGCCGAGTTTCTTTCTTACGTCAGATGGCCTTAGACAGTTGCCATTTTTTGTTGCGTTGTAGGCTAGTTCGAGAATGAGCAGGCTTGTCCTTATTTGATACATGGAGACAAGTCCCGAGAGATCTTTTAAGTTTTACACTAGAACTTTAAGTTCGAATAACCTAGAACTTTGATTCTTGCTCAAGTTCTAACAAAAGTAATAAATAGGCCAGTATAGAAAAATTTCATGCCGAAGTGGGAGATTCACAACGAAATCTGCAGTCACATACTGGGCCTAGACAAGCGCTTGTGCAACAGAGTGAATGAGCTTATTGACGCGTCCACCAAGTATCACGACATATTGTGCAGGCCGCCCAGCGATCCTATTACTGATCCTATTAATAGAATGTTGGTTATACGCATAGGATATCCTCCTTGGACTTCTGCCTGTGAGCTCTTCAAAGAAGACAAGCTCTGTGGACGCAGTCTCTGGGACTGTCTGAGGGCGGGGATCCTACACTGTCTCGCAGACAGGGCCTACGAGTCCCTGAGGAGAGGATGGCGTATGGATTTAGCTAAGGCAAGCCCGTCGGAGTATGTCGCCGATTTAGTAGATCGGTATTTGGCTGATTTGATGTATTACGAAACATCTCTTGGCGGCACTTTTCGTTGCGAAGCCTATGAACTCACATCAGTAGTGGAAAGCGTGGTGAGATCTCTATTGGATAACTCAGAGTTCTTTGTCGACACGATCTTGAGAGAAGCACAAAATGTGGGAATACGAAATGTAGAGGGCGTTAAGAAGGCGCTAGAGAGATGTCTAGGGAATTCTAAAAAGTTTGTGTGTATGTTTTTTGAAGACCTCATACCAGGGTTCCGCCCTTTGCCATTGACGGCGGCCGCTAATAAAATTGAGACTATGCTTGGGCGCGGCGAGAAGGTCTGTATAAAATTTATAGCTATAGCTGATGACTTTTTCTTACAATGCGACCCTGCCAAAACTATATGTTTTAGTAACCTAGACGAATTACTGGTTCAATGCATCCGCCTGTCTGTAACATAGAAAGCTTATCATTTTCAATATCCACATGATGTGCCATTTTCCGTAAGACCCCACCTTCCAGGGATCTTAAGAGTACCAAGACATCGCGTCATGTTTTGACTAACCAGCGGCAGACTCGCGTTGATCCGGTACTGCGCCACCTCCCGCCTGTAGTACTGAGGCGGGAGGTCCGGCGATACCACTGTCTCAGCCGGCAGATCCACACACTGGCCCGCCCCAATTGCCAACCACCCAGTCGTCCCCTTATACTACTGGCCTGCGGCGGCCTTTAACAAATCCCTGACGTCTTTTTCGAAGACGTCCATCTCACTTGCTATCCACAGGAGGAGGATGACGGCGGCGAAGAGAAAATACGGCACGAAGAGCAGGACTACGGCTAGGGGCCAGGGGTCTTGGGTCACGAGGACGCCCAGCCTGCAGTCCACCCTCACCTCGACGGGGATTAGGCCGTACCTCTTCCTGAGGGCTAGCTAGGGGCCTACCCACGCCGCCTCTGTGCCGATGACGGCGAAGGCGTTGCGGAGTGCCGAGAAGTCGCCGGGGCAGACAACCCGCCTCTGCAACAGCAGGCGGATGGCAAGGGCGGCGACGACTACGGCAAGGGAGGTTAGTGGAGTTAAGCCACTCTATATATCTTCAACGGCCCCCTTTTATATCTTCTCGCGCGTATCTCCTGACGACGCTTGGGATCTTCTCTATGAGGTCGCTGGCGGTGATGTGGAAGCCTAGCTGGGCCGCGGCCTCCTCGCCGGCTAGTCCGTTGACGAAGGCCGCCACGGCCGCGGCCTCCAGGGGGTCGCGCGTCTTGGTCATAAACGCAGCGGTGAGGCCTGTGAGTACGTCGCCTGTCCCGCCGACGGTCATGGCGGGGGTGCCGGTGGTGTTTATCTTGACCCGCCTCCCGTCTGACGCCACGTCGTATCTGCCCTTGAGTAGTATGACAGCGCCGATCCTCCCCGCCCACTCCCTCACCGCCTCGGCTCTCTCTCTGAGCTCTCTCGGCGGCTCTACGCCCGTCAGCGCCTTGAACTCCCCCGCGTGTGGGGTGTACACCACCTGGGGCCCCCCCACCGGCGACCCCTCGAGGGCTTTTATGGCGTCTGCGTCGACGACAAGCGGCTTTTTGACCCGCGCGGCTATTTCTCTAACCGCGTCGGGGGTCTCGCCCTCCAGCCCCAGCCCCGGGCCGATGGCCACCACGTCGAACTTCTCCGCCAGCCTCAGCACCTTCTCCACGTGGCGTAGGGAGAGCCTAGGCCCCTCCAGCGGGACGGCGATTATGTCTGGGCTGTAGGCCTTAGCCGCTTGCGCCGCCGGCTCAGGCGCTGCGATGACCGCCAGATCCACGCCAGACCTCAGCGCGGCCAGCGCCACGTACATAGGCGCCCCCGAGTACTCGAGGGACCCACCCACCACCAGCACCCGGCCGTGGTCTCCCTTCTTAGCGTCGGCCCTCCGGGAGAAGTCTAGATAGGCGAAGTCCCCCGGCCCAACCACCACCTCAGCCTCCGGCGGGATGCCGATGGGCTCCACCACCAGCTCCCCCACGTACCTCTGCGCCCCCTCAGCCAGGAGGCCCCTCTTTGGCTTGTGGAAAGTGACGGTGAGGGCGGCCCTAACCGCCTTGTCCCGCACCTCCCCCGTGTCTGGGTCCAGCCCGCTGGGGACGTCCACAGCCACCTTCGGCGCAGGAGCCACGTTCATGAGGTCGACCGCGGTGGCGTGCGGCTCCCTAAGCGCCCCCCTCACCCCCGTCCCCAACACCGCGTCTACAATTACATCCGCCCAGAGGAACCAGTCCTGAAGAGCGAGAAGCTCCAGGGGAGTCGCCGCCAGCGCCAACTCCACCCCCCACAGCCTCCTCACAGTCTCGAAATTCGCCCTAGCCAACTCCTCCCTAGGCTCCCCAAGCCCCACCACCCTCACCCACAGCCCCGCCCCGTGGAGATGCCTAGCCGCCACGTAGCCATCCCCCCCGTTGTCCCCCGTCCCACACACCACCAAAACCCTCCTTGCCCCGGGAAACTTACGAACGACATTCCTCGCCACAGCCGCCCCCGCGTTCTCCATCAACACAAGCCGAGGCACCCCAAGCCACTCCGCGTTCCTATCCACCACATACATCTCAAGAGAGGAGATAGCCTCCATATCGTCTACAATACACACAGATAAAAACATACCCTCCCCAAGTTCGGCAAAATTTGCTATATGCTACACAACGCCGTGTGTCAAATAACCGGCGCTAAATACGATGGCAACGTCTTAAAATTTTTCTTGATCTCAGAGGAGGAGAGCTACTAAACCAGAGCTGGCGCGGAGAGAGAACACCTTACAAAATGCCGGCTAATGGTTGGTCAGGGTGTTTTGTATGTCGTAAGGTTTTTATGATGGAGGTTTTGTCTTAGTGTGGCTGTAGTGTTGCCTGAGAGGTTGGTTAGGGAGGCGGAGCGGAGGGGTATTGACGTGGGGGAGGTGGCGTTGGAGGCCCTGGCTAGGGCTCTGGGGCTGGATCCAGCCGATGTAGCCGCCGCGCGTGTAGAGCTGGCGGAGAGGTTTCTCGCCGAGGCAGAGCAGTACGTCGAGAGGGGGGACGCGGTACAGGCCAGCGAGAAGCTCTACAAAGCTGTGGAGGAGTGCATCAAGGCGTTGGCAGAGGCGCTGGGGGTCGAGGCGCTTGGGGAGGTCAGGCGGAGGGGCCGGTGGGATACTTGGCTTCTGGGGCGGGCGGCGAGGGAAGCGGCGGAGAGACTGGGAGAGGACAGAGTTAGGCTGGCGTGGAAAGACGCCTATGATATACACGTGTGGGGCTTCCACGAGGCTAAATACGACGTTAGGGACGTGAAGGCGGCTCTGCCCCTGGCCAGGTGGCTCGTCGAGTTTGTGAAGAGCCGCGTGGCCGGCCGCCCCTAACCTGCGGGGGCTCCCCCGGCGTATGTTCGCGGGGCTGTGGAGCCCCTGCGTTGAAGGTTTGGCCTTAACTGTGTTGACACGGGAAGTATCGGTGTGTTTAAAAATAGTGAAGGGGAGGGGACTAGCACCTGGAGGGCCCGGACTTGAGGAGGTGGGCCGAGGCCAGGTTCAGGCGGGTCACGGATTAGATGTTTCCTTTGAGCCCTTTTCTCTGAATATCGTGGTTGGCTTCCTTCTTATGGAAATGTGTAATCTGAGTGGGAGGGGCCGGGCCGTCGTTCCCCATGCCCGACGAACCTGCGGTGGAGGCAGGTCGCCGGTGGAGGCGCAGAAAAGGGGAAGGCCCTAGGCGTGGGCAACCATGAGCGCCTGGGACAAACGGTACACAGTGGTTGGAGACGCCGGGGTTGACGAGGTCACGTCGCCCGACTTCAGAGACTACGTGGTCAGATACAGGGAGAGGCCATCCCCTCGAGCTGAAAGCAGAGTGAAGGAGGCAGTCACGTTGACCAAGAGGAGGGGACGGTGGCCGTCCACACCCTCCCCGCGGCGGCGTCTTCGCGTGTAGCTTAAGGTATTTATAAAGGTATTTCAGTATGCGTATGTTGGAGGAGGCTTGGAGAGCCCTCAAGGCGGCGTATGAGGAGCTCGAGCGGTTTGGGAAGACGGGCGACCCCATGCTTGTGAGAGAGGCGGCTGAGAAGGGCTGGCTCGCCGTGGTGAAGGCCGTCGAGGAGCTGCTGGGGGCGTACGGCGTGGAGGCTAAGACGTACAGAGAGAAGAGAGACGCGCTGAAGAAGCTGGGGCTGAGGGATCTGGTGCGTAGCTTTGCGGCTATGTCGCAGCTGCTCCACGTCGACTGCTTCTACGACGGCATGTGCGACGAGCAGTATGTCAGAGAGTATCTGAAAGACGTAGAGGATATACTAGACGAGGTTCGGCGCCGGTTGCAGCGCTTGAAAGGCCTGTAGGGAGGTGGGGCCGCAATGTTTTAAACTGCGACACATATCACAGATATGGACGTGGGGAGGCGGGCCCTCCTGTATCTGGTGGTGTCTCACTGGCGGAGGTGGGGGGAGGTGTGGGGGAAGAAGAAGGTGCAGAAGCTGATGTTCCTAGTGGAGCACTGGGACGGGGGGAGGGGGTGTCCAAGTCGCTGGGCCTCACGGGGTACAGGTTCGTGGTTAGGCCCACGGGGCCCTACTCGCTCAAGCTGGACAGAGATCTGGAGTCGCTTGTGAGGAGGGGGTACATAAGAGATAGGGTGTACGGCTACGACTTGTACCACAGCGTGGTGGCCGACGGCGAGGTGGTGAGGCTGGGCTTCTACGACGATGAGGAGCCGAAGGTCATACACGTCCTCCGCCCCACCAGGTCGGCGGAGCGGGTGGAGGTGGGGGAGCCCTTGCGGGCGAGGATAGACGCCGTGGTGGACAGGTTCGGCCGCTACACCGCGAACGAGCTGGAGATCATAACCCTGGCCATGCTCGGCGTGAAAACCCGCAGAGACCTCGGCCGGCCGGTGGACAAAGTTCTTACGGCCAAGGCGCCGGCCTAATCCGCGGAGATGGAAAGCCGTGAGGCTGTTGAGTCACGACGTCGCCGTGGGCGAGGTAGCGATATCCCCCTCCCGGAAGTACACGGCCTACTTCAGGAGGGACCTAGACCTCCTCAGCCGGGGGTCGACCCGGGGGACCTAATAGCAGTGGCCCAAGCCGACCTCTCCGCCTCGGTGCCCCGGGATGTGGAGCCCGCGTTGAGGAGGCTGGCCGCGGCCCTGGGGTGGGGATTGGGCCAGGTGGGGGCCAACACCTCGTCGACTTGGCTGTTCTCCGCCGCGCTCTTCCACTATCTGGATAGATCCGGCTTCAGCCTGGGCTTCGCCGTCGAGCCCCGCGTTGGCGTCGGGTGGCCAAAGGCGGTTTTCGACTACGCGCTTGTAGGCAGACGGGGGCGGCCCCGTGGAGGTGAAGCGCCTCACAAGCTGGAAAAACCTACAGCTCTACACCGACAACTTTAGGGAAAAGGGCATCCCAGGGTCGGTCCTCCACCTACACGTCACCCCCAAGCTCTGCCGCCTGACGCTGCCGGAGGGGCTCAGAGCCCTGCTCGAACTAGCCAACATGGGCCCCGAGACGAGGGTCATCCTCACCTACCACTGCGGAGACACCTGGAGCCTAGAAGACGTCGCCAGGCTCGCGGAGAGGCTGTAGGCCGTCCTTCGGAACCCGGCCGGCTTGGCGGTGCTGAGGAGACCGGGAACCCTCCGATGGAGATCGAGAAAGGGGAACACTGCTATATACCCCCGGCAACTTGTAGATGTGGTTGACGTGATCGTGTTGGATCTGGACAGGGCTCTGGGGGTTGCCCGCGTCGGGATGGAGCTGGAGTGGGTGGTCCGGGGGGAGCTTGCGGTGGTATACGCCGCTGGTCTCGGCCCCGTGGCCCTTGCCGCTCCGGCGCAGAGCGGCCGGAGGGCGAGGATCAAGGCGGTGCTTAAGTGCATCGCGGAGGGGCGGGGCAGCGACAGGCAGTGTATAGAGAAGGCCGGCGAGGCGCTGAGCGCCCGCTGCGGCAGGCCTGACCCCCCACCTTCGGGGGCGTGCTTCTGCCACATATACAGGCTTTTCGAGGTGAGGGGACAGGTGTACGACCCCTGTGAGCTAAAGGTGCCGGATGATCTACGGGACGTGCGGGAGACGCTTAGGTTCTTCGGCAGGCTTATACAGGCCGTAGTTTACGGCCAGTCGCTGGACAAAGACGCCGTGGCTGAAGCCGCGTGCCGCGCCTTAGAAGGGCGGGATCTCTACTGCGACAGGGAAAAAAGGGCCTACGTCAAACCGCTCAACGACCTCCGGAGACTGGGGATCCTCACTGTTGGAGGCGGCGGCGATTGGAAGAGAAATATAGCCGCCAGACTAACCCCATTGGGAGAGTTCATAAGGCGGCTGGGGCGCGGCGCGGATGCCGTGTTGGTGGGGTCGGCGCCCTTTGCCCTCTGTCGTTGCGGCTACGCCGCCGGGAGCCTCCATGTCGCCGAGGCGGGGTACTGCTTGGGTCTGCAGAGCGCTGTGGGCGACTCCCTCCTGGAGACGGCCCTCGCCAGCTATTGGAGGTATGTGAAGAGGGAAGCCGCCTACCAACTCGTCCCCTATGGTTGCCCCGTCGACAAGATTCCTCTGATGCATTCAATAAATTCCTCTTCCGACTTCTCATAGTCCGGGTTTACTCTACTGAACCGAATTTCTGCCTGCGTCGAGTCTATGTTGGCTGACACCGCGGGGCATCCGCCGGCTTGATGTGGCGGCTCCAGCGCCGCCACGACCCCCCTTAGTCTGTGGTCTCTGGCCACATCCGCTAGATATGCCACAAGCCTTATGGCGTCCGCTCTCCTCAGTCTCCTCTCGTCTAGACGGCGGTATTTAGCCTCGACGACAATCAAGTTTCTCCCGCTCTCCACAACTATGTCAGGCCTGGGCGCTATCCCTGCGATCCTCCGTATCAGCTTAGACGTAGGCGCCTTGTTGAAGTACACTCTGCCATCGCCCTCTACGTCTACGGCAATCCCGCCCCTCAGCACTTTTGCGGCGAGCCCATCCCTCTTGAGCGTTCTCACGGTGAGGGCTAGGACGTAGGTTTCATATAGCTTCGTGCTGGGGATCAAGAAGAACTCAGACCCAACTCTTCTAGCGATGGCGGGCAGATAGAAGTAGTCACCTGGGTCGAGGTCCTCCACCCAGAGGTGTGGGATCTCCTCTTCGGCGTCTTTATGGAGCACTTTTAAGGCGGACTCCAGTGAGGAGATATAGAGTTCAAGCGCCTTTCCTACCCCCTCGGGCAAGCCGGATATGTACCTCAGTGCTCCACGGAGGAACTGGCTCAAGTTGCTTAATGTCAAGAGCACCGAGCTGGCCAGCCAGACGTTGGGCACCGAGATGTTTTTGACAAGGAGCTCTCTGTCTCCTCTGACGATGAGCTTGCCTGAGCTCGCCTCGACGGCGGCCCGGAAGTACTTGGGCTCCCGCTGTATCAAGCCTCTGGCCTCCCAGATGATCCTCGTGATGCGGACTATGTTAGGCACGTTCGTGGCGACGAGGCTCTTCGAGAGCAAATATAACGGGTAGACGTCGCGCAGAACCTCGTCGGTTCTCTCGACCATTCTGTAGTAGCGGCTTACCCTCGGCTTTATCACTAACTCAATCCCGCCTGCGTATCTATAAACGCCGACCCAAAAGCCTGTGTGCACTCTGTCTCCCACAACGTCAGGCCTCGGAGTGTCCAAGGCTATCCCGCCTACTGCCCCCCTTCTGAAATAGCCGAGGGTCGCCCGCATGTCGAGTACCGCCTTCTTCAGCTCCTCTGCCGATACGCCGGCGTCACATCCCTCGAGCGCCTCGCTTAAGGTTGGCGTCTCGCCCTCAGTTAAGACGCACCGGCGCATGTCACTCAGGCAGCTCTTGGAGTAGGGCGTCAGCGATCTTATACGATAGGGAGGCCTTTCCGAAGATCTCCTGGACTCGCCTGGCGAAGTCTGCGAATAAGGCGCGGGATTTGTCGTTAAACGAAAGCAGTGCCCTGAAGCGTAGCTTGGGGACTGCGGAGGAGAACTGTGAGAGAACTAGGGAGGAGTAGGCCAAGTCGGCCAGAGCCTCTTCTCTCAAGTCAGACAGAAGGTGTCTCAAACTCGCGTAGACCACCAACAGCCGGGCCAGATCGGTTAAGACGGAGGGGCCGAGCTCGAGGCCCAAGTCCTTGGCTACGCCCAGCGTCCAAGCGAGTAGTCCGCCGAGACCGAGCTTAGACCAGAGCCCCCTCACCTCCTCTTTAATCCCCGCGCGGTCGCTGAAGTTGAGCTTGACCAGCGTGGCTATGTCGCCTTCCACGGCGTCGCTGGGAGATAGCTCCTCGATTGCGCGGTCGACGAAGCGGTCTAGAGCTTCGTCAAGTTTCTTGGCAAACACGCCCCCCTCCTTCGGCGAGATCTCCCGGAGGCTGGGCTCGTAGTCCTCGTAGAAGGGCAAGACGTAGAGATAGGCGAACCTCCTGAGGAGGGCAAAGCTGAGCTTAAAGAGCTGCGCCCTATCCACGACATTCATAGTGGCGAATAGGCGGAAGGAGTAGGGCAAGGGCAGGCCCCCCAGCCGCCCCGCCAACTCTCTCAACCTATCGACTACGTCACCAACACCCCCCACGCACTCCTCTACAGCCGCCCTATCCTCCAGCTCATGCGCCTTAACCACCGGCACCCTATATCTATACGCCAGGTCAAGCGCTGTGAAAAGATCTCCAAAGATGAGATCCACGTTAGCCCTATTCAACTCGTCAAACACCACGTGGCACGGCCCTACTCCCCTCAGTAGAGAAACCCACGACCGAAGCACCGCGCAGCCAAACCCACCAAACACCCGCCTAAGCCCACCACCAGCCCTCTCAAAACGCACCACAAGATCCTCAAACGAGAGGCCATCCCTACCCACCACAAGCACAGGCCCACATCCAGTCATAAACCCCGCAGACTCAAGCGCAAGCCTAGTCTTACCAACCCCAGGAGCACCCACAAACAACACATTCTTACCAGACACCAACAACAACGACACAAACCCCCTCAACACCCCCACCATCACACAAACCAACAACCACCCATATATTAACATAGACCCCCAAAACGACCCCCGACGAGAAACCCCCAAACCCCCACCCGGAAGCCGCCGAACCACGGCGCCGAACACTCCAACACCGAGAGACGCGACCCGGCGAGATACACAGCCGCTCAGCCCCAGCCATGGCCAGACCGCCGGCGGGCCGACGCCAAGATCTTCAAAGGCCGTTGACACCCCCTACGGCACACACAGCGGGGCACCCACCAGACGAAAAGCGCAAAAGAGCTGTGTATAAACGTAAAGGTGGGTAGGAGCCGAACGCCGACCCCGCAAAGAACCATGAAAAAACCTAAAGCTCAAACAATGAAAAACCAAGCCATCATAAATAATAAAACACGCTAGATAATCAAGATAAAGCTATATAGGTATACATGTCAATATCTAAAATCAAAAATTTCATTGACTCACCGTTAGCCCGGCACATATGAATCACTGTGCTGTTGTTTCTACTATCTTTTGATTTCTGGCCAGGCTAATGGCCGAGCTTCTCGCCGGCGCGAGGGGAGGTTGCATCTTCATCCGCACAAAAGACATCTGCGGCGAGGACAATGCCCCGTGTTCACGCGAGGTGGGGCGGATACTGAGGGGGATGGGCGAGGTGGTGTGGAGGAAGAGGGGCTCTGTCAAGGGGGTGCTCCTAGAGACGCGGCCGTTGGCGTATCTAGTGGCCCTCGCGCTTGGCCTTACTGAGATTCAAAGGGCTTCTCGGCGAGGGCGGCGATAATCGACGCCATGACGCCGAAGACGTAGGAGAAGGCAAGCCAGGCAAACCTGTCCCTACGCCAGAGGAGCCAGCCGATGAAGGCCATGGCGGGGATGGCGAAGAGGGGTAGGAAAAAATAGAGTATTCTTTTAAAAACCTGCGGCATGGAAGCCCAACCTCGCGGCGAAGCCGGCGGTGTTTCTACTATCTTTTGATTTCTGGCGTGGCCTATGTCGAGGGCAATCCAGCCCATAGCCGCCGTGGAGTTTCTACTATCTTTTGATTTCTGGACGCTCGAAGACGCCCAGCTACCCCAAGCCCATGCTGGGTTTCTACTATCTTTTGATTTCTGGAGCAAGAACAAGCAAGACAGTTCAAGGCCGTGCCAAAGATAATGTTTCTACTATCTTTTGATTTCTGGCGGCGCGAGGGCCGCCGCACAGGCAGGGAGGCTTGCGTCATATGCCGTTTCTACTATCTTTTGATTTCTGGGGCTTGTTTGTATAGATCTTTTGGGTTTTTAAGTTTTTTCGTGGTTTTTTGTTCTTTCGGCGGTCGCTTTCCAGCCCCTCTTTACATTCATACATTCTCCTGTCTGGGTGTAGGCGTACGCCATTCTTCGCCTTTACGATCGCAACTACGCCCTAGAGACGGCGGAGACCCAGCGCCGTTCTTTGCCTTCGGCTTTCTAAACCCTTGTCTAAAGTATGTTGCATCCTTTACCGACATATAGAGGAATGTTTTAATGGGGTGGTGTTGTGGCTGGTGTGTATCTCTATTTCGGCCGGGTTAGGGTTGGCCCTCTCGTTGGCTACCTCTGGCTGTTGGGCCGTCGGCTGTATCTGAAGGTGGGCTGGCGTCCTAGCGACACTGTCTACCTCGGCAGTGTAGACGATCTTCTTGGCGTCGCCGTGAGGGTGAGGAGGCTCGTCCCGAGGCCCCTGCCCGTTAGGCAGCTCGTGGCGGCCCTCGTCGACGCCCTAAGGAAGGCCTACTACGTGGCGAGCCGGTGCCGCGACTCGCCGCGTTGGAAGATACGCGCCTGGGAGGCGGCAATGGCCATAGAATACGCCGCCACCGCCCTCGCCATGTACTGGCCAAGCGCCGCCAGAAAAATACTAGACGATGGTTAAGCGTGGTGGGGGTGGTGGCTTGGTGATGGGTCTGGGATGGCCTACTGTTTCTAACGTGTGGGTGGCGTATGAGAGGGTGGCTTTCGGCTGGTGAGTTTTTAAGCTGTTGGTGTCTTTGGGTTGTGATTGTGGTAGTTTTTGGGCCTGCTGGTAGTGGGAAGACTACGTTAGTTGGGGAGTTTGGGAGGTATCTGTCGGAGCAGGAGTTTAGCGTGGCTTATGTAAATCTGGACTGTGCTGTTGAGTCTCTGCCCTATAGGCCGAATTTCGACGTGAGGAACTACTTTACTCTTGTAGACGTAATGAGGAGGTTTGGCCTTGGGCCTAATGGGGCTTTGGTGAAGAGTATGGAGCTCCTCCTAGACCTCGTTGGCGAGGTCTCTTCTAAGTTGGAGAAGCTCGGCTTGTTATATGACTATGTATTTGTCGACACGCCTGGCCAGCTCGAGCTTACGTTGTTTCACGACGCCGTGGTGAAGCTCGTCGAGTCTTTCGCCAGGAGGGGTCTTGCGTTGTTTTTGACGCCGGCGGATATGCTCAAGAGGCCTAGAGATTTAGTCTTTCTCAACCTCATGGCGCTGGCAGTTAGAGTGAGGTTTGAGATCCCGCTTGTCACAGTCTTGACGAAGGCCGATTTGTTAGATAGAGAGTTTGTAGAGAGGCTACGCGCCGGGGTTGCGCAGGGGCTCGGCGGGCTTGAGGAAGACCTCGTGGCTGAGCTAGCCTCTATTGTAGATAGGCTTGAAAAGAAGCAGAGGCTTATCAAAGTCTCTGCCATAACTAGAGAGGGCTTTGACGACTTGCAGACAATTCTACACGAGGTCTTCTGTACCTGCGGCGAGTTGACCTAGCCGACGTTAAGTCACCGCTGGCGAGATCTCGGGCGTAGGCCGGCGTCTCTACGCGGCGCGGGTCGCCAGAGAGCCGCTGGTTGAGGTTTTTCTTGGCGTCACAGCGGCGGTCTTTTTAAGTTGACGTTAATGTTGTCGACTTTGGCCCGGCGGGTGGGGCAGTTTCATGTTTTGTAATTGGTAAGATTGAAGGGGGACTTGACATTTTACTAGTTGCCAGGGCTTAGGGCAGTGTCCCGTGCCAGAGCCGCGTGTTGCCTGGCCCCACGACGCAACGTTGGAGACGGCGGCTGTCAGTGATGACGTGAGCGGGGGGTCTTGGGCGTAGTTGCCTGTGGGCGACGTGGGCTGTCTTTATATATTTATTAAACTGTGGCAATTAAAGACTATGGACGTAGAGACTGTCAGGAAGTTAGGTGTAAGGCTCAGGGAGGTTCTTGGGCTCGCGACGTTTCCAGTTGGTGTAAAATTCTGCCATAGGGGTGGTGCGTGTGATTTGTCTGGGTTTAGGAGACCTTATAGAGACTTTGGGATTAGGATGGCGTTTTGTCAAGTGATAAACATGGCGAGGACTTATGGCTGGTCGCTGGCTGTGGGTTTAGAGGACTCCTTCTGTATGATAGGGGCGCAGGCGTTGGGCTTGGTAGATAAACACTTGGACTATATAGATGGCGAGATCCCCAAGTGGCATACATCTAGCAGAGAGGTTATGGACGCTATAGTGAGGGCGTTAAATACGCGGTCGCTTGAGCCTAGTTCTGTGGATTTTGTGCTTGTGGCGCCTCTTGAGCGTTCTACTTTTGTACCCGATGTGGCAATCATCTATGGCCTGCCGGCTCAGATAACTACTATGGCTAAGGCGCTTGTTTGGCATGGCGTAGTGCCAGAGATGGCGTTTTTAGGCATGGCGTCGTGTACATTGATACCATATTCATATAAAACAGGCCGTGTACAAATAAACCTGCCTGGCACCGGCGAGCTTATCTTAGGCAGGACCGAGAGCCACGAGGTAGGCCTGGTCGTGCCTATAGACAAGGTAGAGTTGATACTAACAGGTATAGAGGCCGTTAGGAAGATCCACCCATACCCATTGGCCAAGTTCTCGTTGTACGAGCCTAGAGTGCCCAGCTGGTACCAAGTCTTGACTTACGACTACTATAAGCAGAGGAGTTGAGGACGCTTAGCAATGCTAGCGGCTAGGCTCTACGGCCCACGCGACCTGCGCGTCGAGGAGATTCCGGCGCCCAAGCCAGAGCGGGGGTGGGCGCTGGTGAGGACGCTGGCGGTAGGGATCTGCGGCACGGACAAGGCATTCTACAGGGGGACCTACCGGCTGTTTAAGTCGCCTCTTGTGCCGGGGCACGAGGTGGTGGGGGTTGTGGAGGGGGGCGAGTTGGACGGAAGAGTCGTCGTCAGCGAGATAAACTTCGCCTGTGGTAGGTGTGAGATGTGTAGAGCCGGCCTCTACACGCACTGCCCCTACAAGAGGACGCTTGGGATAGACTTCGACGGGGGGATGGCGGAGTACTTCGTGGCGCCTCTGGAGGCCCTCCACCCGGCCGAGGGGCTGGACCCAGCCGCCGCCACTCAGGTGGAGCCGCTGGCGGCTGTGTTGAACGCCCTTGCCCAGGTGCCGCCTCCGCCGGGGGCGAAGGTGGCCATCCTGGGGACGGGGAACGTGGCCTACCTCGCGGCGCAGGTCCTCAGGGGATTCGACCCCGTAGTGGTGGCTAGGCGGGGGAGCGCCAAGGCGCACCTCTTCCGGGGGCTGGGGCTGGAGGTGGTGGAGTTGGGCGAGCTGGGTGAGTACATGGTGGAGAACGCGCCGCTGGGGTTCGACGTCGTGTTTGAGGCCAGCGGCGACCCCTCTGCGATTAACACGGCTATAGAGATCGCCAGGCCCCGCGGCGTGATACACCTAAAGTCCACCCCCGGCTCCCCCTCCCCCGCCAACCTAACGCCGGCGGTGGTCAAAGAGCTGAGGATAGTGGGCACGAGATGCGGCACATACAGAGAGTTCAGACACGCCATCAAGCTCATCAGGGAAGGCGCCGTGAAGCCCCTCATAACCTCCGTAGTTACGGGGATACGCAACGCGAGAGAGGCCTTTGAGAGGGCCCTCCAGCCCAGCGAGGTGAAGGTAGTACTGAAGCCCTAGCCCCCGGACCGGGGCCCCCGGCGCCCGTCCAGCCCCTCCTCCGCTGGCCCACAGCCCCTCCGTAGCGCAGGTGCTTAAAAAGGAAGATTCTTCCGAGGCCGGGGGAAGCCCGATGAGGGGGGATGATGTACATCCGCTAGGCCGACCTCTGACGAACAGCGTGCAAGCCGACCCCGGAGGGCCCCCGCCGGCCCTACAATCTATAAATTTTCTAGACTTAAAAATCTTCTGCCTCTGGCGCGTTGGCGGGGGGTACATTTAAACGTGGTTTATGTCGCATGTGATGTATGTGTTTGTCAGGGGGTCGTTGTTAGGAACTTTAAGAGCATTGGGGAGCTGGAGCTTGAGCTGAGGCCGGGGGTAAACCTCCTGGTGGGCCCCAACGGGGCTGGGAAGTCCAACGTCTTGGAGGCGGTTAGGTTCGCCAGGCGGGCTCTGGTGGAGGCGGCCTCGCCGTATCTCCCACATGCGCCGGACTATCTCTCGCCGCTTGACGTAATATACGGCCGGGACCCGAGACGGGAGATGGTGCTGGGGCTGGGGAAGAGGGGGATTAGGCTAGTGAGCATCGAAGAGATAGCCGAGCCGCTTTCTGTCTTGTTGGTCAATCTGTTGGCCAACAGGAGGGGCGACATGTTGATAAGGCTTTTCGACCAGTTGATACCGAGCTTTATGACTAGGACTTACTACTACTATGAGTATATGGACTACAATCGGGGCGACGTCTATGCGACGTCTTTTAAGGCCACGGTCAAGGTGCACGAGAGGTTCTACAGCGAGGTGTTTGGAGATCTCGTCGAGTTGTTAAGTGAGCTGTCTATGAGAATGGGCAAGACGGGGGAGTGCAAGTGGAGTTTGCCACAAGGAGAGAGGCGAATAGCCACGTGGTTTCTCTAGAATTTATAGTAGAGAGACCTTCCAAGACGCAATAAGGCGCGTCGCCGTTCAGACACAAGTCGGCGTATTCAGTTTTCTGTTGGGATACTTGAGAGCTCTTCTGCCGGCGTGCTATGGCCTATTTCGTTGTGTTTATATAGGACATCTTTCTACGAGGCGTGTTGTTGGATAATGGGGTGAGGCTGGTGTTGGATAAGTTTGCCGCGCCTACGGCGGCTGTGGTGGTGGGGATTGGGGTGGGGTCGCTGTTTGAGGGGAGGGAGAGGAGGGGCATAACCCATCTGCTGGAGCACATGTTGTTCCGGGTGCCTGGGTTCGACGTAGATGAGGCTGTGGAGTCGCTAGGCGGGTCTAACAACGCCTATACAGAGCGAGACGTCCTCCTCCTGGTTTTCGAGGGGGTCTCCGAGTCGGCTGTTGGGCTGGTGGAGCTGGCCTTCCGGCTGTATGCCAACGAGCGGTTTGAAGAGGCCGACTTGGAGCGGGAGAAGGACGTAGTGCTTTCTGAACTTAGACAGATTCGGGAGGACCCCTCCGACTGGGTTGGGGAGCTGGGGATAAAGGCGCTTTTTGGCGATTCGGACTGGGGGGATCCGGTGGGGGGCACGCCGGAGGCTGTGGAGTCCATCTCGCTGGGGGACCTCCTGGAGTTTAAGAGGAGGTGGTTCACGCCGGGGAACACTTTCGTAGTTCTGTCAGGTGGGTTTGGGGAGGAGGCTGTCGCCAAGGCGGTTGAGCTTTTTGGGAGACTTGAGGGGGAGGCTCCGCCTAGGCCGAGGCCTACGGCGGGGTCTGGCCCCAGGAGGATAGTGGAGAGCCGGGAGGTAGACGGGGTGTATTACGCCAGAGCTGTGAGAGTGGCTGTTGGAGACCCTGCAGAGGCCCTTGCCATGCTCCACGGGGCGGCCTTCCATCTGGAGTCTGGGACGAAGTCTGTCCTTTTTAGCCTCTTGAGGACGCCGGGCATCGCCTACTCCTACTATGTAGATTACGACGTGGTGGGGGACGTGGCCTATTTGGAAGTGGTGGTGGAGTCGGCGAGGTCTCTAGAGGAGGCGAGGAGGGCCGTGTCGGAGGCTTTGAAGCCGAGGTCGCCGCCTCCCTACAGGCTTAGGTACTTCGACTACGTCTGGAGGGTTGCGTGGAGGAGCCCTGCGAATAGGGCCGTGTCTATCGCAGAGTATGTGGCGAAGGGTGGGAGGCTGGAGGAGGCCGAGGCGGCTTTTAAGAGGGCGGCTGAAAGAGGCACTCTCTGGATTACGCCTCTGGAGGAGGCCGAGGCTGTTATAACACCAGAAAAACTTATATAATGGCTCAATCTCCACATTATGACTTCAAAAACTACTCTCGCCATAGCTATAATAGCTCTGTTTTTAGCCGCAGCGGCTTTTATACAGAGCTATTACGCAGTCCAGGGGGTAAACGATAGACTTACACAACTCCAAGCGAGAGTAGACGCGGTGGGAGCCGAGGTGTCGAGGGGCCTCGCGAGGCTTGAGGGGAAGTTGGCGTCTATAAACTCGACGGCGGCCGCCGCCTACAGAGAGGTCAAGTTGCTTAGGGAGATCTCGGAGAGGCCCTCTGACTACGTGCCTGTGAGGTACGCCAGACTCTTCTCCATACAGTACGAGGGTGACGTCTACCTCTTGAGGGACGCCCTCGGGAGGAGGATACTCCTCCTGCCGCGGGGCCTGCCGCAGGACCTCGCCGACTATTACAGGGCGAAGTACAGGCCGGACGTGGTGGTGTACTACCCCGTCAAGAGGGCCGTCTACATGGCCTCCACTGAGGTGGCCATGGCCTACAGGCTGTATAAAGAGGCGGGGAGGGCCGACGTCCTTAGGTCGATCGTGGGGGTGATGTGGGGGAGGGAGTACCGGTGGTACCTCCCGGAGGTAGAGGCGATGCTTAACAACGGCACTATAGCCGACGTGGGGCCCGCCTACTCGCCCGACTTTGAGAAGATCGCCTCACTGAAGCCCGACGTGGTGTTTGTCTTCTACTACCCCGGCCCCTACGGCACTGAGTCTGTAGTGAAGAAGCTGGACCAGCTGGGGATCCCCTACGCCGTGGTTAACGAGTTCCAGGAGCAGACGGCCCTTGGGAGAGCCGAGTGGATTAAGTTCATAGCCGCCTTCTACAACGCCACTGACGACGCCGTCAAGATATTCGACAGGGTGGAGGCGAAGTGGAGCTCCCTGGCCTCCCTCGTGGCCGACTTAGACAGGCCTAGGGTGGCGTGGTTCACCATATTCGGCGGCGTTTTGTACCCCGCAGGGGCGGGGGTGAGGGATCTAATTAGGATTGCTGGCGGGAGGTACGCCTACGCCAACTACAGCAGGGTGGATCTCGAGGTGGTGATGAAGCACAAAAACGACGTAGACGTCTTGATCTGGTCTAGCTACGGCGTCTCTAGCGTGAAGGATCTGCTCAAGGCGGAGCCGAGGCTGGCGGAGCTTAGGCCGGTGGTGCTTGGGAGGGTCTACGCCTACAGCCCCGCCTTCTACCAGCTGGCCAACGCCTACCCCGAGCGGCTGCTGGAGGAGCTGGTGTGGATTATACACCCCGAGGTGGCGCCGCCTGGCAACTTCACCCTATTTGTGCATCTACAGTGAGGCGGCTCCTCCTCCTGGCGGCCCCCCTCCTTTTTTCCGCAGAGCTCCTCCTCGGGCAGGCGGGCCTAGACTGGGGGATAGTGGGCGCCGTTAGACTCCCCAGAGCCCTCGGCGCCGCCGTGTCGGGCGCCCTCCTGGGGATGTCGGGGCTGTTGCTACAGACCTCTCTGAGGAACCCCTTGGCGGATCCCTACGTTCTGGGGGTAAGCGGCACGGCAATGTTGACTGCCCTCGGCTCTTATCTCCTCTGGCGCCTGTGGGGCCTCCCCTATGTGGGCTACTTCCTAGGCGCGGTGGTCGGGGCGGCTGTAGTAATTGTAGGATTGACGACGCTGGCTAGGAGAGCCTCTCTCTTTGTGGTGTTAATGGTGGGGATCCTCGTTTCCTTTGTCACTGGGGCGGCTCTCCAGTTGGCTCTCCTCTTGCTTCCGCCGGAGGAGCTTGGCTACATATACCTCGGCCTGCAGGGGAACTACGGGGCCTATCCGCCCGGCCTTCTGGGGTGGGCCGTGGCTGGAGCTTCTGTTGTCCTATTGGCAACGGTGTATCTAAACTCCCGGCACATCTCGGCGCTTGTCCATGGGGAGGAAGCGGCGGCTGGCCTGGGGGTAGACGTGAGGAGAGTCTCGGCGTTAGTGGTGGCGGCGGCTTCTGCGGGGGCCGGCCTTGCTGTGGCGTCGGTGGGACCGGTGGGGTTTGTGGGCCTTCTGGCGCCTCACATGGCCCGGTGGGCGGCGGGTAGCCACAGAGTGGACAAGATCCTCTTCGACGCGGCGGCGGTGGGGGCCGTCCTCTCGCTGGGGGCGGACCTCGCCATGAGGTTGCTCCTGCCGAGGGACGTGCCGGCGAACGTGGTGCTGTCTATCGTGGGGGCGCCGGCGGCGGCCCTCCTCATGTGGAGGTATGTACGTAGAGTTTGACGTGGAGAAGAGGTTGGGGGACTTCCTCCTGAGGGCCGCCGGCAAGCTGGAGCCGGGGGTGACTTGCGTAGTGGGGCCCAACGGCTCGGGCAAGACCACCCTCCTCAAGATCTTAGCCGGCCTCCTCAAGCCCGACGGGGGGTGGGTTAAATACGGCGGGGTGTCGTCTAGGGTGTACGTAGGCGACCTCTACGTGCCTCCGGACGCGCCGGCGGGGGAGGTGGTGCTGTCGGGGAGGTCTAGGTTCTCTCCCCGGCCTGTGGAGCGGGAAGATGTAGAGGCGGCCCGGCGGTATATGGAGGCTCTGGGGGTGCTGGGGCTGGCGGGGCGGAGGTGGTCTACTCTCAGTGGGGGCGAGAGACAGCGGTTTGTAATAGCGGCTGCGTTGGCCTCGGAGGCAGATCTCCTTTTGTTAGACGAGCCTTTTTCTAACTTGTATGGAGATTGGAGGGGGAGAGTCATGCGGGTTTTAGAAAGTTACGCATCTAGACGTATTGTAGTAGTTACTACTCATCATATGGACGTCTTAGGCTGTTGCCAATGGGTCTACGCGCTTAGAGACGGGGCTGTGGTCTGGAGTGGCGACGCATCTAGCTACAAGCCGTCTGTAGAGACTACCTGCGGCTTTTGAGAATTGATGGCACTCTGCCCCCCGTCTCAGTCTTGGCATATTCCTAGGCCGGGGCCTGGCCACGGGGGCCGCCAAGTCTTTGCCCAGGGCACATATTTGACTCCAGGCGGTCTGCCGGACGTCTATGGGGGTTCCTGAGACGAAAAATTAATATATATCCTCTCAACGGGGGGCATGTCTTCAGCTGTTAGAATTGTAGAGAAGCAATTAGATGAAATATTGGCAATAGCTAGAAATCCGACTCAGATTAGAAACGCGGGTACTCTCGCCCACGTAGACCACGGCAAGACGACTACAACCGATTCTTTACTCATGGGCGCCGGTCTCCTATCGCCGAAGGTCGCGGGGAAGGCCCTCGCCATGGACTACGTCCCCATCGAGCAGCTGAGGCAGATGACGGTCAAGGCGGCGAACATATCGCTTTATTTCGAGTACGGGGGCAAGCCCTATCTGATTAACTTCGTAGATACGCCAGGCCACGTGGATTTCACAGGCCACGTCACTAGGTCGTTGAGGGTTATGGACGGCGGTTTGGTGGTGGTTGACGCGGTGGAGGGGGTGATGACGCAGACCGAGACGGTGGTGAGGCAGGCGCTGGAGGAGTACGTAAGGCCTGTCCTCTTCATAAACAAGATTGACCGCCTGATCAAGGAGCTTAGGCTTTCGCCTCAGGAGATCCAGCAGCGGATCTTGACCATAGTGAAGGACTTCAACGCCTTGATCGAGATGTTCGCCCCGCCGGAGTTTAAAGACAAGTGGAAGATAGATCCGGGCAAGGGCCAGATGGCGATGGGATCTGCGCTTCACAAATGGGGCATTACCATCCCCATGGCGCAGAAGGCAGGCATAAAGTTTAGTAATATTATAGACGCTTATGAGAAGGGATATGTAGACCAATTGGCGCAAGAGTTCCCACTGTATAAAACACTCCTATCTATGATTATTGAACATGTGCCGCCGCCTAATGTAGCACAGAAGTACAGAATCCCGAGGTTGTGGCGCGGCGATTTAAACAGCGAGGTTGGGAAGGCCCTCCTAGAGGCCGACCCCAACGGCCCGACGGTGATCGCCGTGAGCAAGGTCAACAAAGATCCACACGCCGGGTTGATAGTCACCGGCCGCGTCTTCTCTGGCACAATTAGAGAGGGGGACGAGATATATATCATCGGGAGGAAGATGAAGAAGAAGGTACTCCAGACCTATATCTACATGGGCCCGTCGAGGATTATAGTGCCCTATATGCCTGCGGGCAACATAGTCGCTTTAATGGGGGTAGATGAGGCTAGAGCCGGCGACACTCTCGTCGATCCTAGAATATCCGACATTCCGCCTTTTGAAAAAATGAGATATATCGCAGAGCCTGTGGTGACTGTAGCCATCGAGCCCAAGAATCCGGCAGAGTTGGCGAAGTTAGTAGAGGCTCTTAAAGACTTAGTTATCGAAGACCCAACGCTCGATTTGAAAATCGACCAAGAGACAGGCCAGATCTTACTCTCTGGCGTCGGTACATTACATCTAGAGATCGCCACGTGGCTTCTCAAAGAGAGGTCTAAGACAGAGTTTACTGTATCTCCGCCGTTAATCCGCTTTAGAGAGACTGTGAGAGAGAGGTCGCAGGTGTGGGAGGGCAAGTCGCCGAATAAACACAACCGTCTCTACTTTTATGTGGAGCCCCTCGACGAAACCACCATAGAGCTTATTGCAACTAAGGAAATTACGGAGGATCAAGACCCGAGAGAGAGGGCTAAGATCCTTAGAGAGAAGGCAGGCTGGGATACAGACGAGGCTAGAGGCATATGGGCGATAGACGATAGATATTTCAATGTAATTGTAGACAAGACCTCCGGCATTCAATACCTCCGCGAGATTAGAGACTACATAGTACAGGGCTTTAGATGGGCCACTGAGGCAGGCCCCCTGGCGCAAGAGCCTATTAGAGGCGTAAAGGTAGTTCTAGTAGATGCAGTAGTACACGAAGACCCCGCCCACCGCGGCCCTGCGCAAATTATGCCAGCTACAAAAAACGCCATATTTGCAGCTATGTTGTCAGCCAGGCCAACGGTGTTAGAACCTTTGTTAAGACTAGATATAAAAGTAGCCCCTGATTACATAGGCGCGGTGACCTCTGTGCTTAATAAACACAGAGGGAAGATACTCGATATGACACAACAGGAATATATGGCGTATCTAAGAGCTGAACTCCCCGTATTAGAGTCTTTTACAATTAGCGACGAGCTCCGCGCGGCGGCGGCCGGCAAGATCTTTTGGTCAATGCAGTTCTCTAGATGGGCGCCTGTGCCGGAGTCTATGCTTCTCGACTTGGTAAAACAACTTAGGAAGAAGAAGGGGTTGAAGGAGGAGATTCCAAAGCCGACAGATTTCGTCGAAGTGTATTAATTCAGTATAGAAACACTTCTTCACGTTTCGTGTCACGGCCGTTTCATCATCTGTTTTTCCAACTGCCTAGCTTAATATTTTTATAGAGATTCGAAATTTCTTGCATGTCCATTAGGACTTTATTGGCGGTTGTAATAATAATAGCCGCCCTCTTGGCGGCGCTCTTGGCTTGGCAAGCGTTTCAACAACAGTCGGCGAAGAGACTTGTGATAGTGGCTCCCCTTTGTATAACCGGCCTTCCCCGGGGGAGCTCGGGGCGCGCGCCCGAGCCGCACAGGGGCAACCCAGGCGCGCGGGGGCCCGGCCGTGCCCGGGCGGAGGGGCTCGCCAGGTGTAACAGTCGGCCGGATCCCCAAGGCCGGTTGGTTCATGTAGGAGAATTAGTTACGAGGTTAAAAGTAAGATGGACGCCAAAAAAGCGGGTTGTTTTGTCTTCTGGAGGATTTCCCAGTAGCGTTTTTTGGCCCATATCAGTGGCACGTTGTCTCTGTGGTCCGTAAAGCCGCAAGCGGGACAACGCATTATGCGCTTTCTCTCCTCCTCCATTTTCGCACCACAGCGGGGGCAGATGGTTGAGTACAACCTCTCCTCTACATACGGCAAGCCGTACCACTGCGCGAGCGCTTGTAGGCGTCTCCTCAGTTGGCCCAACCCGTCTAGGAGGTGTTTCTTCTCTCCACTCCAGTTGCCCTCCTTGAGCTCTCGATATGTTTCGTCTTCCATTGTGTCTACCACGATTGCGGCTTGGTGTTCCCTTGCTAATTTTATGATTTCGCCAACGATGTCTTTAATGACACCTCTTATCTTCCTAAACCGCTTTGATGCAAGGTGGCGCGCCCTCTCCTCGAGACGTCTCTTTCTCACGGGGTCCGCCTCCCTCGCGGCTCGCTCGTCGAGACGGCTTATCTCCTCGTGGAGTCTTCTCAGCTCTCTCACCGCGTCTTCGTCTAGAAGTCTCAACGTCTGTCTCAGTTTTCCGTCCACGAGGAGACCAACCGCGACGCCGTGGTCGAGGCGGTTTACGTCGACAACGACAATAGCCCTGGGCTCCACCGGCGTCACCTCTCTGGCGAATACTAGGGCGACGTAGAGTCTTCCATAGCTCGGTTCCTTCTCACAATCTCTCTTCTCAACGCCGAGGAACGCCAACTTCAATTTAGCGCCCTCTTCTACCCTCTCTCTTATCCATGCGACGTTGCCCTTCTTCAACTCGACGGCGAAAGGCGGTATGCCGAGTTTTCTTACTCTGAGAACGCCGCTCTTGAGATCGACGAAAACCGCCTTACTCGTATTTCTTTCGTTTTCGATCCTAAGTTGGGCGTTGAGCGGAACCGCCCTAAAGAATACCATATTGCGCCAAAACACCTTTCCCTGGTCTATGAAGTACTTCTTGAGACCGTACTTGGGAAACACCTCCTCGATAATCCGGCGCGCCAACTCCCGCTTGTCCGGCATGAGGAGTCTGTCCAACTCCTCCGTAGTTAGCTTCGGCTCCTCTTGCCCCGCAATCTCCTTCAACAGCCTTCTGGCGTACTCCTCCACCGCTAGGCACATCCTCGTGACGAGGTTTAGGACGTCTGGCCTCTCTTCTACCAACTGCCAGGGGATTTCCACCTTCAGCGTTCTGTATACGTACATGGCCTTGTATGTGGTGGGGTTGAAATCTCTGTTGGTTATAGAAGACACACGGGGGCAGGCCAAAAGTTTTACAAGACAAACCCACGGCGCCGTGCCCCGCCTCTCCTCAGAGCCGGCGAAACCCGCCCCTCTCCCCTGGCGCCGTCGTGAAGGCGGCGTTGAGAGATGCGTGCCGGCCATGTTGCTAATCTTCGCCGCCACTAGGGCGGTTGCCGTCGTGAGCTATTGATACCCGCCGGTGTCATACACACGCCGCCGTTGCCACCCCTCGCGTTGTTCATACCAGTGCCGATAATTGCAATGTTGACGGCGCTTATGGTGAAAACCACAATAGAACAAACTCGTTTTTAACCCACCCACACCTCTAAACAACGCAACCACACACCACTTTCTACTCCCTCGGTTCACCTGCCTGACAGCGACGACGTGGGGCAGGTGTGTGAAAGGAGTTGAAAGGGCACGTCAAGCTTTTCCGTACATGTGGCGGGAGAGGTATGGGTCCGCTGTTACTCGTGGTTGGGCTCGCCGCCGTGGCGGTTAGCAATGTGGTGTTGGCTTTGTCAAACTTCGCCGTGTTTGCCAATGCGGTGGTTGGGTTTCTGTCGCGGGGTAAGAAACAGAGACAACCCGCCCTGGGACGTGGCCATTGGGGTGCCTGAGTTCTACTACATGGTGCTTATCGAAAGGGGCGTGCTATATTGTCCGGGCTTCAAGGTGGAGGGGGTGCCGGCCGAGGAGTACTGGGATCCCCACGGCTGCGTTTACCCGCTTGATAAGTCGTACATAGGGATTGTCTACAACGAGACAGCTCTCGCCGCGCGGGGCCTCAAGCCGCCTCAGACCCTCGACGATCTTCTGAAGCCGGAGTACAGGGGGCTTGTCACATATCCCAACCCGGTTCAGTCCGGCACCGGCCTCGCCGTGCTCTCGTGGGTGATGTCTGTGAAGGGGGAGGAGGAGGGCTGGCGCTACCTCAAACAGCTGGCCGGCCAGATCTCTAAGATCGGCTATCCTTCAGGATTTACGCCATTGAGAAGCGCATTGAAGAGGGGTGATGTATTGATCGCCCTCTCGTGGTACAGCCACGCCATCGACCCAGGCACGCCGAATATAAAGGCCGCGACGTACAGCGCCTTCTTGTATAGGGAGGGGGTTGCTGTGTTGAAAAACGCCAGGAATAGAGACCTGGCTGTGGAGTTCGTCAAGTTCGCACTGAGTAAAGAGGGGCAAGATCTTGTCGACCCATACAACTACATGCTCCCGGTTAGGCCAGACGCCGTTATTAAAAACAACAAGGGCCTCCCGCAGCCCCAGTCTGTGGTGGTGTACAACTCTGCCCTGGGCGCAAAGGCCGACGAGTGGAGGCTGAGGTGGCAGAGAGAAATCGCCTCTGGGTGAAGCCCTACGGAATCCCAGCCCTCTTTTTCTTAACTGTATTTTCAACGCCATATGTCCTACTCCTGACACAATTCGGGGTTTCCCTCCAGCTGGACTCCTATACTCTCTGGGTTTTTCTCTTCACGGTGGTTCAGGCAGCCGCCTCCGCCATCTTGTCTATAGCGCTGGGGCTGGCGCTCCTCCCCGCCTACCTGAGGGCCCCCTGGGTGAGACCTCTTGTTTTAATTCCATTTTTCGCCCCTGCTCTATCAACAGTAGACGCGTTGGTTCGTATCCACGGCGACTTTATGTACGGGCCTTGGGGGATTGTTGTTGCGCATGCAGTTTACTACAGCCCCTACGTCGCTTTGCTTCTAGAGTCTAACCTGAGGTCCATCCTCTCAGATCTTCTTGACGCACTTATTCTTTATACAAGACGCCGCATAACTACCATAAGGGTCTTCTTAGCAGAGCTCAAGCCATCTCTCCTCTACTCTCTATATACGACCTTTGTCTTTAGCTTCTTGAGCTTTACCACGCCGCTTCTCCTCGGCGGGCGCTGCCCAACTGTAGAGCTTCTCGTCTATATATACGCTACTTCCTTCGCCACAACAAACCTAGTCTCTACGTTGGTCTTGGTTATGTTAATATCTTCAATAGCTCTCGCCATCCCCCTTTTTAAGATCCCCCCACCGCCTGCCGCAGGCCCATCTCTCTCGGCTCCCCGTCCAAGTCTACTTATGCTGTTTCTCTCATTTATAGTTGTGTCATATTTCGCGGCAGTTGCCACATATATATTCCTTCCTCTGTCAAATCCTAGAGGTCTTGAAGCTATGGCGCAACCGCTTGCTAATAGCGTTTCTGTAGCTTTTGTTTCCTCGGCGGCGGCTATAGCATTTTCTCTCGCTCTTTTAGTTGGAGACGTAGCGATGTCTAAGACGTCGGCAGTCGCATATGTAATATCTCTTTCGCTTTCTAGAAGTCTTTTTGCACTCGGCTTTTTCCACCTTGCGCAACCTCTCTACGGCACGCTTTTTATTCTCGCCATAGCACACGCCCTGGTACTTACGCCTCTAGTATACTCAGTTATAAAGCCGGCGTGGGAGAAAATTAGGGCAGACGCGAGAGAGTCTTGCGTACTTTATCTAGGCCCACTGAGGTGTGTTTTAAGAGTGGTCACAGAGTCTCTAGGCCCCACTCTAGTCCAAGCCTGGCTTATAGCCTTTGCCGCATCTATTTCAGAAACTACGCTGGCGTTTATACTTACCGCCGGCGGCGCGTCGACACTTGCGGCAGAGACAGCACGTCTTCTCACCTCTAGAGCGCCGGATTTTATAGAAACGGGGCATTTTTACTCGGCGGTTCTTGCGGCTTTAGTTATGGCGGCTGTGGCTATCTCTAGAGTTATTAAACCGCGGCCGTATTCGTTTTAGACAGAGAAACACCTCCCCCTAACTATATCAAATGTCACAACTCCAGAGGCCGGAGGCTGCGGCAGGATTAGCCTCACCGGCTGCCCGCCGACTTCAGCCAAAACTTCGTAAAGCCCAGCCCGATACCAACTGGCTAAAATACGGCCGCTGTATTTACCGCCTGGCGTTATGTCCCAGGGTCTGAAATATAGATAGCCACAGTCGGCTCTGATCTTGTTGACGTAGCCTAAAAACTCTGCCACCTTAGGCGCCGGGGGGTTTTCAAATAGCTCTACGGCGTCTCCATCTGCTACAATACGCCCATCCATAAGGACTACGACCCGCTTGGCTATATACGTAGCTTCTTCAAAGTCATGTGTCACATAGAATACAGTCCGCCCTCGAGATGCCTCGTATATATATGGCAGAATCTCGCCGCGGAGCGGCGGGTCTAAGGCAGTGAGAGGCTCGTCTAATACTAAAATCGGCGGGTCTGCCGCCAGAGCTCTCGCTAATGCAACTCTCTGTTGTTGCCCTCTGCTGAGTTGTGCAGGATATCTACCGGCTAGATGCCCCAACTCAAGTCTCTCTAAGACCTCTTTCGCAATTTTAAATGCCTCTCTTTTTGCAACCCCCCTAGAGAGGAGGGGCTCTGCCACGTTTTCTAACACAGTTAGAGAGGGGAAGAGGGCTGGGCTTTGAAATACAACTCCAACACCGCAGCGCCACGGCTCTGTATCTGTTACGTCTACTCCGTTTATATATATATATGCATCCCCTATCTGGTTTTATAAAACCCGCGACTATGCGGAGGAGAGTTGATTTTCCAGAGCCCGAAGGCCCTATGATAGCCACTCTCCCGCCGTTTTCAATATCGAGATTTATGGGGCCTAGGCGGAAGTCTCTAAAATTCTTCTTAACGTCCTTAAGGACTATCGACATCAACCGCCCTCACCTAAACAATTTTTATACACAAGCGCCTAACCCCCTCTGCGAGTGACAAAATTCCCGACTGTCCTCTGTAACATGATCACTTTTAGAGAGGTAAAGGGGGTTACTTTTTCAGCGCTTTGACGCGGAGGATTCCTGGCGCCGTTACAACTTCTTTCAGCTCGTAGCCGAGTTCCTCTAGTAGACACTGGACTGCCCTGGCGGTGGCTTGTACACTTTCTATACTATAGCCAACCCCTACTGTATCCATGGAGAACTCTCCCCCTTTGGCCTTGATTTCAAAACGTCTGGCTGGCACAACTCTAGCTAAATGTGGCAACAGCTCTACTGCTTTCTCTAGGTCTCCAAACACCGCCTTTATATATGCTGCGAGCATCCTCCCTGCGTCACACCAGGCGCGGTGTACGACCTCTGGGTTTTCTTTAGCCATATCTGTAATCATTCTATCGAGTAGTCTGCCGGGCACAGGCACGCTCTCGAGTTCTATCATAACTTTGTAAAATAGTGTAATTTCTTTAATTTGAGCCAGGCTGTAGCCTTGGCGTAGAAGTTCAAGCCCTACGCCGAGGATTTGATTCGCCAACGCATATTGCGTCATGCCGAGTTCTTCAGCTACCTTAGCCAGCTCTTCTGCGATTTCTTTAGCAACAGCTATGTTAACACGGTCTTTTCTCATGCTCATAGTCTACAAAAATCCTCAGCTTTAAAAATATTATATAAACATAACCACAATTATATGGCATATATCCAATCTAACAAGGGGGTATAACATCTCTATGTGTTGAAGTACATACATAAACGCTTTCTCAGCCTTTATGTACGTAACATCTATCTTAGCTGTTTTAGTCGGCTAGGGCGCTGGTCTTGGGGAAGGCTATAACGGGGAAACCACGGTATTTCTCTCACATGAACCAACCGGCCTTGGGGCCCTGGCCGACTGTTACATCTGGCGAGCCCCTCCGCCCGGGCACGGCCGGGCCCCCGCCCACCAAGGCGTCTGGCGGGGGCGAGCCCCGAGCCCCCCGGGAAAGGCCGGTTGTACAAAGGGGGACATTAGTCGGCCGCTTTATACAATAATTCGACGACCCCCGTCGTCTCTGCCTTTATACCCATTGTGTTAAACACTCGTTTTAGCTGTGCTTTACATGTCGCGCAAGGCCTTACGGCAGTTGTAAATTCAATGCCGCCATATGCCCTTTTCCAATACTCCACAGCTGTATTTAACATCTCTGGCGCTATGAGTCCGCCACCTCCTAGACAACATAACGACTCTCTTGGGTTTTTCCAAAGTTCTACATATTGGCCAACCGCCGCTTTTAACAACGCCCTTGGCTCCTCTATTAGGGGTACAGCCCCTCTGCTGTAGTTACATGGGTCCATATACACAACAGGCCCTCTAGTCTCTATACGCCTAATTTTCAACTCTCCACGTGTCAAAGCTCTATGGAGTATCTGGTGGATATGGGCGGAGGGCCGCGGCGATTTTGGAGCTACAAGTCTAGTGAAGATATGCCAGCCGTGGCCGCATTCGCCAAATATCGTAATGTGTGGCGAAACGCGTTTAATCTCCTCTAGATACATATTGGCAATTTTATACATATGCGCCCCGCTTAGGTAATAGCCGTAGTTTGCTGTGTCTGCAAGCCGTAGACTAATAACAACGTCGTATCCCACTCTATTGAGCAGATATATATAGCCCTTGAGCGCGTCTTCAAATTCAAAAATGTCGGAGGAGGAGGGGAATAGCAAGGCGTATCTACCGGAGGGCTTAACCTCGGCGCCTGAAACATCGGTGAATTTCTCGCCGTCGTATAAATATAAGCGCGCCGTCTCGCCTTTTTCACTCTCAATTTTTTTCACAACAACTCTGAGCGTCGCGGCTACAACTTTCGCCGGCATGCCTATGTTATTACCTCGCCTGAGGAAATTCTCAACGACTTTAGCCACATATGGTTGCGCCATCCCCCTAGCCGCGAGGAAATCTCTAACTTGTCTAGTCACTTCTGCGACATCCAGCCCCAGGGGGCAGAAGTAGGCACATCTCTTACACATAGTACATAACGAAAAAACCTTAAATTTCTCCTCCTCAGAGGCTCCCTTCCTCAACAGCTCAAGTCTACCCATTGGTGAATATTTTATATCTCTAGTGGCGATATATGAGGGGCAAATCTCGACGCAGTTTCTACATTTAACACAAGCTCTCGCGGCTAGGGAGGCGTATGCCATATGCGTAATTCGGCGCGTGGATTTATACAGTCTGAAGCGTGCAGTATTTGCACAAAAAGCCATATAAAAAGACACATGTATATTGTCATGTTGACGGCCTTTCTCCTAGTCTTGGCGGCTTCGGCAGTTGTAACACTCTATAGAGCCTATAGAGCTATCTCTACATCTCCAACTGCCGTAGCTCCACAAGAGTTTATGCGGTTTTTGACATTTGGCGCGGTTAGAGATAGGAGATTTAGAACTACATCATTGGCCTTTCACATTGCCATAATTACATCATTAATGGGGCACCTCTTTATATTTGTAAAAAATGTACCAACGACGTTGTCTAAGGCAGGCATGGCGATTGGCCTAGTTGCCCTGGCGTCTCTAATCGCCTTGATAGTGAGGAGGATTTTTACGGGCGATGTTCTTGCAGTATCTCTCCTAGCTTTGGCAACTGTGCTGACGGGGACTATGCTTGGCTTTGTCGCGCCGAGGGATTACCTAGTGGAGATAGCCCTCTCTATGCCCACGTCGTTTGATTTAGCCACGGCGTTGTTGTTGATACATGTCGCGTGTGCATCTGCATTAGCCGCCGCGTTGCCTATCACCTCTATGTGTCATATTACGGCTGTCATCACATATTTTGTCTATAAACTACGTGGAAGACAACATTTTTGACAGACAGCCGGCGGGAGGCTCCGCCCCCGCGAGTATACAAATGGCGTCGTAACTCCCGCCAAAGGTCTCTAGTAGCGTTTTCCTATCGATATTGAGCTCAGACTCTATTACAGAGACAGGGGGACATATCTCGTTTTCCAGCCAGAACCTCCTCACGTATTCTACAACTCTCCTGGCTGTTTCTGTAAATTTTATGCCGTTTATCTCTGCCAACAATTTTGCAAGTTCTAGACTCCACTCGCTACGGTTTTTGGGTATGCAGTTTTCTAGCTCAATTTTCTTGCCTGATATCACAACGGCGTTGGGACATTTCACAGCTATGTCTACAAGTCTCTTCTTAAAAACTTCTAAAGAGATGCAAAAAATGCATTAACAGATGGCGAATAACTATTTTTAATGTGGCGATAATCGGCATTTAATGTTTCCACAACTAGATGAAATACACGCACTTGTTAGAAAAACAGCAAGAGAGTTTGTAGAGAAGAGAGTTGAGCCTAACGCTCGGCGTATAGACCAAGGCTGGTATCCCAAAGAGTTGCTTAGAGAAATGGGAGAACTCGGCTTGCTGGCGCCACACGCTCCGCCGGAATATGGAGGACCTGGGCTAGATTTTAGAAGTATGGTAATTGTTGTCGAAGAACTCGCCAAGGCAAGCCCCGCTTTGGCTACAGTTACAGAAGTCCAGGGGTCTATGATAGTTTACGACTTGATACATTATGCAAGCAGCGAGTTAAAAGAGAAGTGGCTTCAGCCGGCGGTTAGGGGAGAGAAGATAATTGCTTTTGCTCTCTCTGAACCTTGTTGTGGTTCTGACGCCTTTTCGCTTGAAACTACTGCCGAGCGCGTCGGCGGCTCCTGGGTGATAAACGGAACTAAGCTATGGATAACCTCCGGCCTCTATGCCGACGCTTTTCTTGTCGCAGCTAGAACGGGGTCTCCAAAGGAGAAACACAAAACGGTAACGCTATTTCTCGTAGAGAGAGGGCGTTGTGTAGAGACCGCCCCAGTTGCAGTAATGGGCGTTAGAGGAACTGGCACAGCTGAGGTTAAGTTTAACAACTGTGAGGTAGGCGACGAGGCTATCGTCGGCGGGTTAAATGGCGCGTTTAAAGTTGTCCTCGAAGATTTAAACAACGGACGTACTTGTGTTGGGGCTATTGGGCTCGGCATAGCACAAGGCGCAATTAAAGAGGCCGAGTCTTATACAAAGAGGAGAGTTGCGTTTGACATGCCGATTATAAACTTCCAGGTGGTTCAACACTACATAGCGTCAATAAAGGCACAGATCGAGGCTGTGAGAGGCGTTGTTTATACGGCGGCGTATTTTAGAGATAAAAATAGCGAATTATTCCCACTATACGCCCAGATAGCGAAATATCTAGGTTCTCGACTTGCCGTAGATGCAACTAGGACAGCTATGCAGATCATGGGGGGCTTCGGCTATTCAACAGATTCAAAAGTAGAAATGTTATATAGAGATGCAAAAGCCACGGAGATATATGAAGGTGCAAACGAGATTGTGCTCAACACTCTCTTTAAACTAGCGGAGAAATACGGCTAAACGTCGTACACTTCGCCATTTCTAAAGAAGATTTTTCCGCCAACTGCAGTGGCGACGACTACGCCAAATGCTCTAAACCCCTCAAACGGCGTATATTTACACCTGCCGGCAAATTCCTCCCCCCTTACTGTAAACTCCTCGAGCTTGATAATTGTAAATACGCCGCCTATAATATCGTTGTTTACATTGAGGAAACGCGCGGGTCTGTGGGAATATAGCCGTACGACGTCGTCTAGTGTTAACACCCCCCTCTTCCAGAGAGAAAGCAACAAGCTGAGCGCTATGTCTAAGCTACATATGCCCGGCGGCGGGCTGTCTGACTTTTTCTCCTCCAGCGTATGCGGGGCGTGGTCTGTGGCGTATATATCCACAAGCCCGGCGGCGAGACGGGCGAGGAGTAGTTTTCTAAGTCCCGGCTCCCTAAGCCTCGGGTTGACTAGACATAAACCGCCTAGCTTACAGTTCTCTCTGTCTAGAAATAGATGGTGTGGAGTTACGTCCACCGTGGCCCAGCCCCTGGCTATATCGACAGTCTGAGGTAGAGAGACATGTGTCAGATGGACTCTGGCCTCTGTATCCCAGGCGAGACGTCTCACCTTTTCAACACACGCCATCTCAGCCTCCGGCGGCCTCTCGCCGTCTTTAAAATAAGCCGGGTCCTCACAGTGGAAAATTAATGTACATCCAAGGCCGGCACATCTCCTCGCGAGCGCCTCTATATGCCCCCAGCCGAACTCTGCTACATCCTCTGGGTAAACCTTCACAGTAGGAGGCCTTGCTCTATCTAACTCTCTAAGATCCACAGGCACTCCCATATGCACTCTGTATACTATGGGCAACCGCGCCCCCTCCCCTAGCCTCTTCTTGTAGAGCTCTGCAGTTCTAATATGGGGTTTTGTATTTGGCATATCGCCTACGGCGACTACGCCTCCTGCCAACGCCGCGGCGGCTCCGCCTTCCAAAGTCTCCTTATGTGCCAACTCCCAGTCGCGGAAGTGGACGTGTATATCAACCATCCCGGGCAGTATTATGTAGTCGTTTGAAAACTGTACAGTCTTACACCCCTCCCTCCCCAGTCTTATCCGGACGAAATGTCCACCTATATACGCTCTGCCTTCGACTCTTATACACACGTCTAACAAACAAGGCGGGGCGCCGGCTGCGTCTCAAAACGACATACGGCCCTCCCACTGGGTGTATACACCACGGCCTGATCCCGCTTTATATACGCCACGGCGTCTGCAAAATATCTAAAGCCAAAGTCTCGCTTAGCGCCTGCCAAAATTGTAATGCCGAGGTTTCTCAACTCGTCGGTTTCAAGCCGATTTATCTCGAGAGCTTTCCTCCCATATACTAAATATTCGACGTCAATACCTTCTGACACAACTACGTCTGCGTCTGTCTCAGTCAGCGCGTCGTAGAGACTTTTTACATGGGTGAAGTGACTCAGAGGGCTAGGCGACGCCCTTTGCACTACGGCCTTTCCACCGAATTTTTCAACAAGCTTAGAAATCACGTCTACGTCTCCAGAGAAGACGCGATAAAGTACCCTAAGTCCCTCCTTAGACAACTCAGCGGCTGTTTTTGCAAGAAGCGGCGTCACCATCTTTCCAACCAGGAAATACACATGTCCGCCAGCCAAGGGCCCAAAAGCCGGCGAGAGAGACTCAACCCATTTATTCCATGGACCTCTCTTATGCGGTTTTGGCAGTTCGTCTATAAACACCACGCCCCGTCCCTCTAATATGTCAAACTCGATATAGTACCCGGCCCGTCTTCCTCTTGCTTTAATTATACACATCCTTCTCTCTGCAACGCCGTTTTCCATCCGGAGCTCTAGACGTATGAGGTTATCTGCTATATAATCCAGAGGCGTTGTAGTCTCTTCTTCGGCGATTCCTATAAAGTCTATTTTTGCAGGTTTAAACACTCTATATACGGCATTTATAAGCCACTCCCTGCTCTGAGTCCCCTCTATAAGGGCCGAGATAGAGTCTGCCACAACCAGGTGATACTCGTTTTGAGAAACGGCTGAGACTATCTGGTTTAATATAATGTCTGGTCTTACAAAGATCATGTCCCAAAACTCGGCATTTGAAAGATCATACCCCAGCCTGGTTGCATTTTCGAGGAAGGTCTCTCTATCTTCATACAGCGAGACCCACAAAACTCTCTTCCCTCTTGTCAAATATTCGTGGGCGATACGCATGGCGAGACTAGTTTTACCAACTCCCGGCCTTCCAGAAATTGCTGTAACACCCCTAAAGTTAAACTCCATATTTAATACAACACCTATAAAAACTTGTGTTCTATATATCTCTCGGTATTACTCACTGTAAGTTTATTTATGCCAACGGCGACGTCTACAGCCCCCCTGTGTATAACGAGCTCAGAGCGCCTTGTCTCAACCCACGCAGGCCCTTTGTAAAGAGCTAGTTCTCTCCTCGTCGTGTATAATCTCTTTAAAAACTCCCTAAGTGGGGAGTCGGGACAGGGGCTGTAAGGCCTTCTATTAGTGTGGTCTTCTGCTCTGCCGACTTCTCCACATTCGCCACCTGCGTAAATAGAGGGGACTCCCGGCAGTGAGAAAATCAGAGCATACCCTCTATATAGCGTATTTATGTCAAAAATAGAGGCGGCTCTGTCTGTATCATGGTTTTCAAGAAAGGTGTTCATATATGGCAACGCCGCCGGCGGCGTAAGCGCTATGTATAAGTTTATCCACTTCACAAATCTATCTAGGTCTTTAGCCAGCCAATCTACCGCCGCCTTGTAGAGTAAATACGCTGTAAACCCTGGTACTGCCCAATAGAAAGGCGCTGGGTTTCCCATGTGTTCTCCAAATATATAAAGCCCCTCCGCCGGTTTTAAAATCTCCGCCCAGGCGCCAGGCGGAATTCCGTGAGCTACATCTAGCCTAAATCCATCTACGTGGCTTTTCCAAAACTCGACGACTTTCCTCCCGTATTCCACAGCGCTGGGCTTTGAATAATCGAGCTTTGGCATTAGCCAGACGTCTAGAAAAGTCTCATATGGCGGCTCCCCCCTAAATAATTCGCGAAGTGCCTCCATAGGCATCTTCTCTGCTATCTTCTTGACAAGATGTGTATAGCCTAGGTTTTTAAAAACAAAGGGGCCCTCTGGAAATATGGCGTTTCGCAACCCCACGTGGTAAAGCACGATATCTAACACAAGCTTCATCCCCCGCCGTCTCAATGTCTCTCTCATCGTCACAAAGGCGCTCCAGCCGCCTAGTTTTTCGTCTACCTGTAGGTGGTCAACTACGTCGTAGCGGTGGTAGCTCATTGCGGGGTATATCGGGTGGAGATAGAGCGTATCTGCTATATCAAGCGCTGTAATTGCGAGCTTAGCCACATCTTTTAACGTCCCGCCACAGTAACCCCGCCTGAGGTCTCTACAGCCGAGTCTATCGGCGGCTCGGTCTGGCAGAACTTCATACATCGCAATCACTCCAGGCGCATTGGCCACCGGTGGGGATTTAAAACGCCTAGTTTTACCACAACAACGGAGTGTATACCTCCTCCCTTTGACTAACCCGAGGTAGATAGAGAAGGGCCCTAGGTCTGCAAGTTTTACAACTCTGCCACGCCCCACCTCGGGCTCCTCTGGGGCGTATATACGGATTTCTACAACATCTCCCCAGTCCACCGCCATGTAGGGAACTGCGAAATGCCATGGGTATTCAGGCGGCGCCACTACGCACCCCTCTCGTCTGCCGTCTACAACAACCTCATAGACCCCCGGCGGGAGCTCTACGTACTCTCTAAAAGCCCCGCGGATCCAGCCTGAGAAATCGCCTACAGTCTCGCCGCCGGCTATTCGTACTTTAGCAACCTCGCCGTAGTAGGGATGCGCCCTCCAGCCCTCAACTACGCAAGTCATGTGCACAAGTTCAAATAGTGTTAAATATGATGGGTTATGCTCAAGCTTTCTAAAAACCCCTCTCTAGTCCGTTTGAAAACACGTGGCGAGTCTATATGCCCCATTAGCAAAGTGGTAGACTCCTTTGAGATATCTCTAGAGTATATCCCAAGAGGCGTCGCGTTGTCTATAGAGGAGTTTAAAAAAATGGTAGATAGCTATAGAGGCAGAGAAATACTTCACGAAGAACTCGCCGTAGATATAATGGAGAGAGTAAAAGCGGCTGTCAACCCGCCGTATGTCAAAGTAGTTGTAAAGTCTATATATATGGGCGTTGAGGTTGAAGTTATAGCTGAGTCTGGGGGCGTCCCGCCGGTGTATATCTAAGGCTCCCGCCACTTAGCCAGCTTAATAAGGAAGTAGAGGCCAGATATGCTCTGTATAGCTAATGCAACCGCCGCGGCGACAGTCAGCCAAATATCATAAGCCGCAAGGCCGGCGGCTTGTTGTATAAGTATGCCGGCGGCGCCCGTGGGCATCACCACGCCGAGATACGGACTCGGCAAAAGACTTGCGGGGTAGTAGACGGGGGCGGCCACTGTGAAGACTGTAGATAGTATCTGTGGCAGAGACCAAGCATATCTCATGTGTTTAACAAGAGAGGAGAGAGTGAAGCCAATTCCGGCTGAAGCTAGCCACAGCGTTATTAAGGCATATGCGGCGGGCAGCGTGAGGAGCCCCAAGCCAAGCCACAGCGAGATAGCTACATACGCCGCTAGCGTTGGCAGAGAGAAGACAAAAGAGCTGAGGGCGAGGCCTAGGGCGTAGCCGATGGGAGATACAGGGGCCGCCGTGAGCATACTCTGGTATTTAATAGCTAAGCGGTAGTAGGCGGCGTCGCCAATAAGAGAAATTCCGTTGGAGGCCACAGTCCACACCAAGCCGCCTGCTAGCCCCCACCTAAGGCCCTCGGCGCCTCCATAAACGGCGAGAATCGCTAAGAAAGACAGCGGCGTGATGGCATTTGTAACTACCCACACCCAGCCCCTAACTGCGGCAATCCACCCATTTATCCAAGCTATGACGAGGGCGTCTCTAATCGCCTTCATGACCCCCCACGGCGCCTATCTTAAGGAGGATGTAGTCTTCCAGCGACTTAGGCCTTACAACTGCCCCCTCTACATAGGCGGGGGTTTCGACATAGTAAAGTCTCCTATCTCCCACCTCAGCAACTGCGAGACTGTTTAGCTTAGTTCCATCTCTGCCGTAGATCTCCACGACGTATCTACCGGGCACGCTTTCCACAAGCTTTGCGGGCGGGGCGAAGTCAACTACACGGCCGCCATTTAAGACTAACACCCAGTCGGCGAGGGCTGCCGCCTCTTCTGCGTAGTGAGTTGTCAATACGACAGTGGCGCCGCGGCGCTTTAACTCAACGACGGCGTTCCAAACGACTCTCCTCGAATACACGTCTAGCCCTGTCGTCGGCTCGTCGAGAAATACCACCTCTGCCTCTGCCGCAAAGACAGCAGCTACGAGAGTCCTCCTCTTCATCCCCCCGGAGAGAGTGTCTATCTCTCTATTACGCACATCCCATAAGCCGAACTGTTTCAACACCTCGGCGCCCCGCCTCTTGGCCTCTTTGAGAGAGTAGCCCCTCAGGAGGAGGTAGCTTACTACAAACTCGTGGGGGGTGAGGAAGTCGATCGGCCTAGCCTCCTGAGGCACAGCGGCTATAACTCTCCTCAGCTTCTCCGCCTCTCTCACTACGTCAAACCCGGCGACTTGCGCCCTGCCCTCTGTCGGCGCGAGCTCTGTAGTCAATATTCTAACTAATGTCGTCTTTCCAGCGCCGTTGGGCCCCAGCACCGCCAGCACAACGCCCCTCCCCACCTCAAAGGTCACCCCCCTGAGAGCCCACGAACTGCCGAACCTCTTCCCGAGGTTTTCGCACAGGATCACAATTTTGAAAATTCTAGATGCCCCCTTAAAAACTCTTTAGGTCGTGTAAACTTTCCGCCTGGGGTCTGTGGGGTCTATAATAGATTTTACCAAACCGGCTTTTCTAAGACGCTCAAGCGCATATCTAACAGTCCTGGGAGATAGGCCGGAGAGAGCGGCTATCTCTGAGGCGGCGAGGGGCCCTCTTTCTTCAATAATCTTCTTCACCAATAGAGCACTTGGGGGGAGCCCCGCCGCTTGTTGGAAATTCTGCACTCTCGTCACAAGTCTAGCTGTGCCGACTTTTCTAACAATGGCAACTCCCCTGTATTTAATCTTCTCTACGCCGTCTCCAATTAAATAGACGTCTGACCTACTTTTTACATCGCGGAGTTCTATTACTACGTCCGATGGAAATACATGTGGCGGCTTTCTCAACGCGGAATTTACAGGCACCACCTCTACAACATGTGCCCTTGGGTTTATAACTGCGCCGCCTGCAGACAGAGCGTAGGCGGTTGAGCCTATAGGCGTTGAGATTAAACAGCCGTCTCCCATGTCGTTAAACACAAAGGCCCCATCTACGTAGAGCGAATACCGCACAAAAGTCGCGGGTTCTGCAGACAGAAGCGCCACCTCATTTATTGCAGTCGCCCTCTGGCCCCCGCTCTCGGCTTCAAGCCTTATTACGTCGATGATTTCAAAGACAAACTCCGCCAATAGCGGCACCTCTCTAAGCTCCAGCGCGGCGAGTTTTGCATCTACCCCAGGCGGCGATATTCCCAACACAGGTCTCTCTTCGACACGGAGAGCTCTAAGTATGTCGCGGTCTCTGCCATATACAGCCACTACTGGCGCCCCCTTCCTCACCTCTATACCGTGTTTTACAAGCACCTCGGCAAGTGTCGTGCTGTCAGTTTCCACTTCTGTAATTTTCACAGCGGCTTTACTTAGGTGAAATAAAAATTTGCCGGGTCTCTTATGTCCAAGAGAGGGAAGGAGGAAAATTTTGACATATATACACTTAAAAAAGCGAGTTTTGCCAACTGCATGATTTCCCAATGGAAGTTGATAACTATAACAGGCATAGGCTGGCTCTTCGACGCCATGGACGTCCTCCTCTTGTCGTACATACTAGTGGCGTCGGCGGCTGAGCTAGGGATGGGGGTCTGGGAGAGATCCGTAGTGGTACTAGCGAACAACCTCGGCATGTTAATCGGCGCAACTGCCTTTGGGAGACTGTCAGACAGGCTTGGCAGAAGGGCCGTCTTCACAGCGACACTCCTCCTCTACAGCCTTGCCACGGCTGCCACAGCCTTTGTAAAAACCGGATGGGAGCTCGCAGCTGTGCGTCTTATCGCCGGGCTGGGCCTAGGCGGCGAACTCCCCGTCGTCGCCTCCTACGTATCTGAGCTCTCCCCGCCAGACAGGAAGGGGAGAAACGTGGTGATTCTAGAGAGCTTCTGGTCTCTCGGCGCGTTGGCGGCAGCCGCCGTGGCGTACTTCCTCTTCCCCCACCTCGGCTGGAGAACCGCCCTGCTCCTCCTCAGCCTCACCGCGTTATACGCCGCGGTGATAAGGGCAACGCTCCCCGAGCACAAACCCGCGGCCAAGGGGGCTGTCTCTATTGAGACGAGACGGCTCTACCCAGTGTGGTACATATGGCTAGTGCTGGCGTTTGGCTACTACGGCGTCTTCCTCTGGCTACCCACCATCCTCGTCAGAGAGAGGGGACTAGCCGAGGTGCAGACCTACCAGTTCATGTTAATTACGACAATTGCTCAGATCCCCGGTTACTTCACCGCCGCCTACCTCGTGGAAAAAATCGGGAGGAAACCCACCGCAGCGATCTTCTTCCTCGGCTCCGCCGCATCGGCGGCCGCCCTCATATACAGCGTTAGCTTGCCCCAGCTTTACATCTCCGCCATCGCGCTGAACTTCTTCAACCTAGGCGCCTGGGGCGTGGTATACGCCTACACGCCCGAGCTTTTCCCAGAACACGTCAGAGGTTTTGCCACTGGGACCGCTGGCTCTGCCGCACGGGTGGGGATGATCCTCGGCCCCTGGCTCTACCCGGCGGCCGGTCTCTACGCCCTAGTGGCAGTGCCCCTCCTCTGGCTCACCGTCCCCGCCGCCGTATATACCCTTCCGGAGACCAAGAGACGCTAGGCCAGCTCCTCCAGCTCTCTCGCCGCGCTCTCAACGCCCCTCCTGTGCCAGTAGCCCGCTGCGGCCGCCCCAGCCGCCCACAAGGCGACGAGAAGGGCGAAGAAGGCCTCCGCGCCTAGGACGCCCTCTGTGAAGACGGCGCCGGCGTTTATCAGCCAAGCCGCCGCAGTCACCACTCCCACGGCTGTCGACCTAACGGCGGTGGGGAAAAGCTCGCTCTCTAACACGCTCACCGCAGCCCACGCCCACTCGGAGAAGACCAGGTTGACGAAGAGTACGGCGAAGTAGAGCGAGGCGGAAGCCCCGTGCACCGCGGCGAGCGCCGTCGCAGTTGCCAAACCGCCGAGGAAAGCTACTAGGAAGGACGCCCGCCTAGATCTGTCTATAAGCGGGAGGAGTAGGAAAGCCCCGGCCGCCGCCCCCGCGTTGGCCACGGCGATGTTCACCGCCGCCGCGTCTGCGCCGTAGGCGAAGCCCGGGGCGTAGGGGAGGTAGTAAGCCGCGATGTTGTACGTCAGTAGCTGGGCGGTGAAGGCAGCCGCCAGGATGGCCACCCTCCCCCAGTAGCCCCTCAGCGAGGAAGACGCCGGCTGCGCCTTAGGGAGGGGAACTCCGTATCTCTCTGCCAAAGCCCTCGCGTCGCCCTCCCTACCCCTTGCAAGTAGCCACCGGGGGGACTCGGGTATGTGGAGTCTCGCCAGAAAGACGATGGCGGCAAGCGCCACTGCGGTGAGGAAGGTGTAGAAGACGGCGGTCTTGGGATCCGCCGCCAGCGCCGTGTAGTAGAGGGAGGCCACGGCGATAGCCGCCGCCCCAATGTTCCAGAAGTTGGTAGAGAGCATCAGCGCGGCGCCCCTCCGCCTAGGCGGCGAAAACTCAGCGAGGGCGGCGTAGGCCGGCCCCACCTCGCCCCCCACGCCGAAGTTAATGACGGAGGTGGAGAGGAGGGCAGACGCGAGGTCGAGCCGGCCGGCCCAAAACGCCGCGGCAAACCACAAGGCGCCAGCCGTATATATGGCGAGGGAAATGACAAGGCCCAGCCGCCTCCCCACTGCGTCCCCCAGCCTCCCGAGGAGGAAGGCCCCCAGCATGAAGGCTAGGGAGTTAGCGGCGAATATTACGGGGGCGTGTTGCGCCAGATCTGTCAGATATATAGTGGTGGGGACTAGGCTGAAGAGCACCCCGTCTAGGAAAAAGCTGGCGGAGACTATCGAGAAGAGAGTCCAGTGCACCCTCTTCCACTCGGCCATAACTAATTGATCTTTTCCATATAAAAAATTTTTATAGGCGGAAGATCTGACGTATATGGCAACGGAAAAACTCCGGGCCTGGGCAGACCCCATCTGGCAGGAGATCTTCCGCCACCCCTTCGTCGTAGAGGTCTACCGCGGCTCTCTCCCCATGGACAAGTTCAGATACTACCTACTACAGGACTACAACTACCTCGTCAACTTCGCCAAGGCCCTCTCCCTAGCCGCTGCCAGAGCCCCCGGCGTGGAGCAGATGAAGACGGCGCTAGAGCTGGCCTACGGGACTGTCACAGGCGAGATGGCCAACTACGAGGCCCTCCTCAGGGAGGCCGGCCTCACGCTGAAAGACGCCGAGAGGGCCGAGCCCAACTTCGTAAACGTGAGCTACATGTCCTACCTCCTCTCCGTCTGCTCCCTGGAGGGCTTTTATCAATGCATGGCGGCCCTCCTCCCCTGCTTCTGGAGCTACGCCGAGATAGCCCAGAGGCACAGAGACGCGCTGGAGAGAAACCCGGTGCCGCTGTATAGGAGGTGGGCCTCGGTCTACCTAACGCCGGAGTACAACGCCCTTGTGGAGAAGCTACGCGCTCTGCTGGACAGCTCCGGCGCGCCGCCGGAGGCCCTCTGGCCCTACTTCAGACAGGCGTCGATATACGAACTCAAGTTCTGGCAGGCCGCCTATGAGGGTCATTGAGACGCTGAGGCGGGAGCTCGAGCCTCTAAACAGGGAGATACTAGCCGCCGCCAAGCCCAGCCGCGAGGCGCTTAGGCGCTTCGTCGCCAACCAGCTCTACATAGTCCCCCACGACTTGAAGGCCCTCTCAGCCGCCATGGCCAAGGCCAGAGAACCAGACGAGTACAGACTAGTCAAGATGCTCATAGACGGCGACTGGGAAGCCCTAAAGGCCCTCTGGGAACTCGCCGCCGAGCTCGGCGCGGAGTTCACCTGGGATCTGCTCGACCCCACCGCCGTGGCCTACACCCACTTCCTCTCCTGGCTGGCGCTAAACGGCACCATGGGGGACCTAGCCGTAGCCGCCGCCGTAAACCTCCCGGTGTGGGGCCAGAACTGCGCCGCCTTCGCCGCGTGGGCGAGGCAAAACGGCGTGAGAAACACCAGGTTCATGGACCTCTTTGCCGGCCCCTACACAGAGCTGGAGGAGCTAGCCGAGGGAGTGGCACAGCGCCACCTCAACTGGCCAAGATACCGCTTCGTAGCAAAGGCGATCCAGAAATACGAACTAGACTTCTGGAGGGCGATAAGTTATTAAAAAACAAATAATGTATATACGTGGTAGAAGAGGTTAGGAGGGTTTTGCTTGAGCATCCTGAGATTATTGCTGAGGCTCTTGAGGCTAGGCCTGAGGTGCTCTATAGGGCACTTGCCAAGCTTATGCCGTGGCAAAACCTAGCCACCAAGGAGGACGTGAGATCGTTGAGAGAAGAGATGCAGAAGATAGAGGAGAAGATGGCCACTAAAGATGACCTAAAACACTTGGCAACTAAAGACGACGTCAGTAGGCTTGAGGAGCGGCTTGAGGAGACGAGAAGAGAGATGGCCACGAAGGAGGAGGTTAAGGGTCTCGCCACTAAGGAGGAGCTCAAGGCGCTTGAGGCCAAAATGGCCACCAAGGAAGATCTCAAGGCCCTGGCCACGAGAGAGGAGCTGAGGGCTCTCGAGGAGAGGATGGCCACAAAGAGGGACGTGGAGGAGCTGTGGAGGGCTATCAACAGGCTGGAGAGGAAGCTGGACGCGCTGGGGGCCAGGTGGGGGGTAATCAGCGAGGAGGCGTTTAGGGAGGGCATGAGGGCTATGTTGAGGGAGGCCGGGTGGTCGGTGTCTAAGGAGATCCTCTACGACAGGGAGGGCTACGTATACGGCACCCCCTCTGAGGTGGACTACGACGTGGTGGTCAGAGACGGGAGGCTGATAATCGTCGAGATCACGTCCTCGCTGAAGCGGAGCGACCTGCCCACCATAGTGAAGAAGAGGGAGCTCTACGAAAGGGCCAGGGGGGCCAAGGTAGCCGCCGTCTACGTGGTCACCCCCTACATAGACGACAGATACCCCGAGCGGGTAAAGGCAATGGCCAAAGACCTAGGGCTGGAGGTGGTCTACCCGGCCCCACCCCAGGAGTAGCAACAGATAGAGGGTCTGGAATTTGGGAACACCGGCGGCGGCGCGGTAACGAAGGCCTCTGGTGGACGGCTCAGTCATCTCGCCAGCTGGTGTCGTTGAGTTGCGGTTCGCCTACAGCCGCTAGAGGTCTCCGGGGGCTACGATGTCTATGCCGTACTCCTTTGCCTTGGCTCTGACCAGGTCTGGGTTTCTGTCGTGTATAAACGGCGTCACCACTATCACTCTGTCCAGCGGCCTGCCGGCTGTCCGCTGGTAGAGCTCGGCCTTCTTTTTGACGTACTGGAGGTCTCCCCTCTTGAGGGCGGCTGTGAGCTCTACGGCTATTGTTTTGCCGTCTTTAGCCACGACGTCTAGCTCCACCTCCGCCGGGTAGCCGTAGACGTAGCCCTCGCCGTCGTAGTAGACCCACCGCTCCACCGTGTATCCCACGTCCCGCAGAAGCTCCCTCACCCCCTCTCTATATATATCCTCGCTGATTACCCCCCATCTAGCCCCCAGCGCGTTGACATACGCCATGAGGCGTTTTTCAAACGCCACAAGTTCATCCTTCGTAGCCATAACTCTTCTCACCTCCTCCAACTGCTCTTCGAGTCTCTTAAAGTCCTCCTTTGTGGCTAAGGCCTTGAGATCCTCCTTCGTAGCCATGTTCTTTCTCACCTCTCCCACTTGCTCCTCAAGTCTTCTCACGTCTTCTCTAGTGGCCATCCTTGCTTCAATATCCTTTATATCGTCCCTGGTGGCCATCTCTCTTCTCGTCTCCTCAAGCCTACTGACGTCGTCTTTAGTTGCCAAGTGTTTTAGGTCATCTTTAGTGGCCATCTTCTCCTCTATCTTCTGCATCTCTTCTCTCAACGATCTCACGTCCTCCTTGGTGGCTAGGTTTTGCCACGGCATAAGCTTGGCAAGTGCTCTATAGAGAACCTCAGGCCTAGCCTCAAGAGCCTCAGCAATAATCTCAGGATGCTCAAGCAAAACCCTCCTAACCTCCTCTGCAATACTCACATTATATCTTTTACAATGTCTTATAAAAAACTGACGGCCCTCGACTGTGGCCGATAGGCGGGTAATCGCTTCGGTTTCAACTCCCGCCGCGTCCTCCGTTATCGTCCTCAAGGACTTCGGCATGAGGATACGCCGGGGTGATAAAGTGGTCTGGGAAGCAGGGAAGGCTGGAGATCGTCTACAAGTGCGGCAGTTTCGGAGGTCTACGTCGGCTATCCAGAGAACATAGCCCACGATCCACAGAATGAGTACGTAGTCGGCGTCTGGGGCTACAGAAGGCTTATGCAGAGGCTTAGGGAGGTGTTGACGGAGTACGGGATAAGGCTGTACGCCGCCGACGAGCGCAATACGTCCAAAACGTGCTCTGTCTGCGGCGAGGTGCATGAAAACAGCAGAGTGCATAGGGGGCTGTACGTCTGCAAGAGGTTTAACGTCGTTCTGAACGCCGATGTAAATGCCGCGAGAAACATAGCCGCGAGGGTCGGCCACAAGACGCCGACGCCAAGGAGGATAGAAGCCTATTATCCCACGTCGAACGGATTAACTCCGGACAACGGCCGAGACCCCCACAGTGGAAACCCCGCATGAGCGGGAAGTGGTTACTGTAAATACAAGCAGAAGACCTAAATACATGCGCACACCCCCTTAGGGGCTCTGTCCCGAAGACGCTCGCAGAGGGCCGCGTGCCGCCCGGCTCCACGCCCGAGGCATCGTGGATGCCCATAAAGGCGTGGGCAAGGAGAAACCCCGACCTTTAAGGCGGGGAGCGCGGTTTGTGAAGGTTCGGGTTAAGATTTTCAACCTGGTTGAGCCTGGCACTTCTCTAGAGGTAAAGGCTCTGGTTGATACGGGAGCTATCTACAACGTGGTGGGGAGGGATTTGCTTGAGCGTCTTGGGGTGAAGCCGCTTGAGAAGACGAAGTTTAGAGTTTTCGGCGGCGTTGTGGAGAGGGAGGTGGGTGTGGAGCTGATGGGGAGGAGGACGGTGGTGGTCTTCGGCGAGACGGGGGATCCTGTGGTGTTAGGCGTGACGGCTCTTGGGCGTGGGGTTGATGTCGTTAGGGGGGTTCTGAGGGAGGCTGAGCTGTTGTTGTTCTAAGGTAGAGGCGGCGTGGCTTTATCTCTACGCCGTAGATCTCCAGCTTGGGCTTGAGCCTGGGTATCTCTATGTCGAATTTGGCGAGGGCCACCACCCTCTTGCCCCGGTACTTCGCCAGCATCTTGTGGCCTACCGCCTCTACTGTGGGGGCCACTACCTCTCCGCCGTCTACATATACGCCAAATTCCTCGTCTAGCTGAGCCGCCACGTCTATGCGCTCCACTTGGAAGATTGCCTTCTTCGCGGCTTCTCTGTAGGTGGGGTTGAGCCTCCGGCCGTCGAAGACGCCGGGGAGTAGAGCAACATCGCCTATGAACTCGTCGTAGGGCACCACAGGCGTGTCTTTAAAGACGGCGGATCTGAAGTAGGCATAGCCCCTGGGGTTCCAGAAGAGCCTCTCCACAAAGCTCTTGACGTAGGCGTAGGCCTCTCCGCCTAGCTCCTCCTTAACCGCGGCGGAGATCCGCTGGAAGACGGTGCTGTACCATCTGGGGGAGCAGTAGAAGTGTCTCGAGAGGGTTGGGTCGTACTTCCTGTAGACGAGGCCGGCGGCCCTCAGTTGCTCTGGCCGGCCCTGAGCCATCGCCAGGTAGGCCTCGAGCTCCTCGGCCTCCATACAGCGGCTGTAGGGCCCCTCCTCCGTCTCCCAGTAGAGGTGTTTGATGTAGAGCGACGCGGGGCCCCACAGCTCCTCCCTCCCGATTACGGCCTGGGAGATCCACTGGTGGAGGCCGTTGAGGAACTGCTGGTCTTGGCCTAACTGGCTTAGAACCTCGGCCAACAACTCCCGCTCCAACCGCTCTACGGCTTGCCTCACGTAGCTCCCCAGCTCCCGCGGTAGGCCCATGGCCTCTGCCTCCTCAGCTGCGTCGCCTCCCTCGAACTCCACCAAGACGAGATAGGCCAGCGGTGGGAAGTAGCGGAGGAGGTTCCTCACTCCCGTCTCTTTAATGTGAAATGGAAGCATAAATGATCTTCCTCACCTCTGGACATTCGTCGGGAAAGTCGTGAGAACATGTCCTCCACCGGGGACATCGGGCTGCAACTATATCTACATCCCCATTTCGAACTCTTATGAAGATCTCTATGTTGCCTCTTCTAAACATATAAGGCTTCATAATTTCGAGATGAGCTTCATAAGCTTTCGCCAGAATCTCTTTTTCTATGCCGAGAGTGTCACTAAGCGACCTAAATCCTCCGCGGATAAACTCGGAGACATATACGGCGGCTCCGCGGGGTGAACAAATATAGGCCGATTTTATATCAAAACCGAGCTTAGAAAGCGACGCGCCGAGGATTATAAGCCAAGCGAGAATGGAGAGAGGAGGGGCTGTCAGACCCCATATCTTAGCCACGTAGGGCAACGCCAAGGTATTGCCGTGGAAGAGAAGCGCTATGGCGGCTTTGACGCTGGCGATGTATTTTCCCCCAAGCAACGGAAGAACTAGTCTATTATACGCTAGTCTTCTAAAAGCTTTGTATACTGAAGAAAGTTGTAACGGCGTATTCTTATACACCTCGTAGGGACTACAGGGAGAGGGAAACCTAGAAAGACAGTATTCTAAAATAGCTCTCTGGTTCTCCGTAAGAGAGGGAACTAAGCCTTTCCACATCTCTCTAAATCGAGAGAGAAAATATTCCATAAATTACCCTACCGACATTTTTTAAGTTTTTACTACACCGCATAGGTATAGCAAAGCTCATATATTTCTGCGCCATGAGACAAGTGTCTAGTGCTGGGATGTATTTCTTCTTAGGCAGATTAATTCTCAAGGAGCTTGAGCCGAGCGAGTTACCTCTGGTGGAGAAAGTCGCCGCCGAGCTTCCAGAGCCCTATAGAAGCGCTATGTTAGGCGAGTTGAAAAAAGAGGACGCTTACCTCAGGCTGAGGGTGGATTACACCAAGACCTTTATCCAGTATGTCCACCCCTACGAGTCTGTCTTTAGAGACCCCTCTGGTTTGCTCTGTACAGATATATCAAGTGAGGTGATGAGGTTCTATAGGAAGATGGGCTACGAGCCCGACCTCAGGGAGGCTAGGGTGAGATGTGGAGATCACCTAGGCCTAGAGCTGACCTTCGTTGGAATACTCCTGGAGGGGGGTAAGACGGCTGAAGCCCTCCAGTTTCTAGAACAGCACCTACTTAAGTGGGGGCCTCTCGCCGGGATCGCCATTAGAGAGACCGCCTCTACCCTCTTCTACTCGGCGGTGGGAGATCTCGTCGTGAAGTTCCTACTTGAGGACTATGAAAATCTACGCTGACTTCGGCAGGTGCGTCAGGAGCTTCTGGACAAGTGCGAGCTGTAGAAAATGCGTCGACGTGTGTCCCGCGGGCGCGCTCTACGTCGACGGGAGGTGGGTAAAGGCCGAGCCAAGCCTCTGCGTTGGCTGTGGCGTCTGCATGTCTGCATGTCCCACCGGCGTCTTCACAGCCCAGCTGGGGCCCTACATCAGCTGTAGAGAGGGCGGCGTCTGTATAAACGGCCTAAGGGCGGAGGACTATGTGAAGCTGGTGGAGAAATACGGCGAGGTTACGGTAGACGCCAGATGCGACGACTGTAGCCTCAGGGGTAGGGGGCTAGAGGAGCTTGAGAGGGCGGTGAAGGCAGGTTTAAAAATTAGGGTTATCAGAGGCCGCGGCGGCGACGTAGGCAGAAGGATGCTCCTCCGGAGGGGCCTCGCCAAGCTCGCCGGCGGCGATAATCTACTTGAGGTGAAGTGGGGTCCGCCCCGGCGTATCTCTTACGACAGAGAGAAGGCGGTGGAGCTAGGCCTAGTCAACCCCAGGAGGCCAGTTATCGACATGGAGAAATGCACAGCCTGTTTCCTATGCGCCGGCGTGTGTCCAACTCAAGCCATTGAGGTAGACGAGGACGAAGTTATGCTAAAAGTAGATAGCTACAAATGCGCGGAGTGCGGCCTCTGCGCCGAGGCTTGTCCAGAAGGCGCGATCAAGCTCGTGGAGGGGGGAGAGCCCGTGGAGACCTACCTATTCGAGGTGGAGCAGTGCCCCAACTGCGGCACGGTGTATCCCAAGAAGAGGGGCGTGTGTCCTGTGTGTGGAGTTGGGAGAGAACTGATTAGGGAGGTATATGGAGTGTAGCTACTGGCCCAGGCCCGTTGACCGGGAGGTGCTGGCAGATCTAGAGCAGAGGAGGCCCGGCGCGTTGTTAGGGCCGAGGAGATCCGGCGTTTCTACAACGGCAAAGAGACTAGCTAATATCGCAGGGGTGGAAGTTGGCGAGGATTTAAAATGCGGTTCTTACGCTGTCGTAGAAGTCTCTCTTGCAGAGGTTGAGAGGGCCGTCGAGTGTGGCGCTTTTGCAGTAGCCACAGGGCCGCTTGCAGAGGTGATGGAGGTGGCTGGGAGGGTTGGGGCCTACGTTATGCCGCCGATGAGCAAGGCGGAGCTGCTGGAGTTTCTCGCAACGTTTGGCCAAACGACTGATCCAGACGTCGCCGAAGACTTGATATACGTCACAGGCGGCTACCCCGAGGCCCTTTGCGCTGCCCTCGAGAAGTTGAACTACCCTGGGAAAATTACAAAAAGACACATTGAAGAGCTGGGCTTGAAGCCGCGGTGGTTTTTAGAAGCTGTGGAGTCCTTCGGGCCTGACTTTATAAAGGGCGCAATCCTCGGCTACCTCTCGGAGGAGGAGCTAAAGCAACTCGGCATTAGGCCGGGAGTGTGGTTCGAGAAGCGGGGTGACACATACGTACTTAGGTTGCCGTGGCTTCAGTTTTTTGCCGTGAAGTACGACCCGGAGCTGGCCAAGGGGCTTCTAGAGGAGGCGTTGAAGATAGTAAAAGACCCCGTCCGCCGGCTCTACTACGAGGCGTTGCTCTGGAGGCTGGGGGTCGATAAATACTTGGAAGACAGTGCAAAATACGTTGACGCCCTCTTCCAAGCCCCACCGCAACTGGCCGCCGACTTAGCTATTTACTTTCTAGAAAGTCAGGCCGGCGGGAGGAGAGCTGAGGCGAAAGCACTTCTAGCCCTAAGCGAGGCTATGCGGTATTTAGAATTCACCACAGCCGACGTCGTATATCTCGCCAGAAGGGCCGCCGCATTGGCGCCGGCGGAGGAGGCCTACCGTGCCCTCTATAACCTGGGAGCCCTCCTCCTGGGCCGGGGGAAGTACAGAGAGGCGGAGTCCGTCTTCTCGATAGTTGAGGACCTACTCTTCAAGCTGGAGGGCGAAGACTGGATAAGGGCAAAGAGAGTTCTCCACCTCCTCCTCGCCTATAGAGAGGCTCTGTTAGGCAACTGGAAGGAGGTAAAGCGCCTCCTTGAGGAGGAGTACGCGGCTCTCCGCCTGGAGAGGAGCTTTGAAGACGTGGTGAAGCTAAACTTGGGCTGGGCCTACATCGTGCTTGGGGAGTTCAAGGCGGCGCGGGAAATACTGAGGAAGTACAAGAGCTTCCAAACTGCGGCGTTGTTCTTCCTAACGTCGAAGAAGGCCGCTGCAGTTAGGGAGTACGCCAGGAAGGTGGGGGCAGACGTAATCGCGACGCTGGCTGGCCTAGCCGCGGGCTTAGACGTCAGAGGCGAGCTGGAGAAACTAGACATCAGGCCAGAGCTGAAGACGTTGTTGAAGCTGTTGGCCGAGGGGGCTGAGCCGAGGGCGCTCGCCTCTGTAGCCTCTAGGATAGACCCGATGGACAAGCTGACGCTGTTTTACCACGCGGTAGAGGCATATCTCCTCTTGAGATGGGGCGCCGCGAGGAGGGAGGAGGTGCTGGAGTTCTACGAGAGGCTGAAAAACGCGGTTGACCAAGCCGGAATCCCCGGCGCGGCGCGGTTTATGAAGCCGGAGCTCCCCTCTCTAGCGAGACTGGCTGTATTCTTTCTTTAGCCTTAGAAAGCCTTGGTAGATCCTGGCGGTCTCCCTAATCCTCTTCTTCAGCTCCTCAACCCTCTCAAGACTCCACCTGAGGTACTCGCCGGCCTTTGGATACTTGTTTACGTAGGTGGCCACCTCCCTCGCCCTTTCGTCTATGAGCTTAGTTAACTCCTCTAGAAACGCGTCTAGCTTCTCCATGTCGAGAGCCGCCTTCATGACCTCCTCGAAAAACCACTGCCTATCGTTGCGAGGCATGGCCGGCACGCCGAGAGATTCGGCGATCTCCAAAACGTCGGGCACCGAGATGTAGAACCCCACCTTAGCCGGCGTAGAGAGAAGCCTAGCCAACTGCCTAATTGCCACAAGTACGCCGTAGCCTTGTACATACAGCTTCTTTTCATCGAGACTCACCCACAATGTTCTATCTCTAGTTTATAGACCTTGCTACACCGGACGTGGGAAATTTGCAATATAAAACCTTGGCAGTAAAAGGGATATGCCTAAACTCGCGATGGCCACGATTGAGGACCTCTGTATGCTATGTTGGGCGTGCGTCGCGGCGTGCAAGCAAGAGTTCGACGTGCCACTTGGAAAATGGAGGCTGTTTATAACAGAGTATTACACCGGCGAGTATCCAAACGTCGTTGGCTACATACTCCATTTGCCCCAGTGTAACCACTGTGAAAACGCCCCCTGCGTCAACTCGTGCCCCACCGGCGCTCTTAGACATAACCCAGAGACGGGCATAGTCCAGCTGGACAAAGACCTCTGCATCGGCTGTAGGGCGTGCACCAGGGCGTGTCCCTACAATGCCGTTTATATAGACCCCCGTACAAACAAGGCGGATAAGTGCACCTTCTGCGAGCACCTTGTCTACTCGGGCCTCCTCCCTGCATGCGTCGCGGCGTGTCCCACGGGAGCCCGCATATTTGGAGACATCGAAGACCCCAACTCCCTCATTGGGAAGCTCTACAGAGAGGGGAGGATTAAGCCAGTGGGCAAGGTGGCGGAGGTGGTGAAGCCGAGGCTCTTCTTCGCGCCGTTTGGAGCAGAAAGGCCCATAAACACAGACGCCGGCGCGTTTAAGAAAGTGGTCACAGCCGAGGCCAGCAACAGAGCTCTTGTCGACACCGTCGTCGACCTCAGCACTTGGAACCCAAACGCAGACCCTGCGCTACAGCCCGGCGCACACCCCGAGTGGTCTCCTGAGCCAAACGTGCTGGGGCTCTGGAAGCAGTACAGACCGACGAAGGACCCCTCAACTGCGGAGCTGAGCAACGCAGTTAGGGATACCCGCCAGGCGTTGGTATACGCGGCCATTGCGCTGTTGGTAATCGCCGGCGCGGGCGCGGTATGGACAGGGCTAATAAAGCCGGCGCACTAGGGCTATGAGGCCGTTGATAAAGACCGAGGGGGGCAAGGAATACGTCCTTAGGTTTAAGCCCGCTACGCAGATTGCGCATTTGTTCCTACTCGTGGGCATGACCATCAACTTCATAACGGGCCTCCCCATGTTCTTTAAATTCGGCGAAGTCAACATATTCGAGGGACTTGGGGCGGCGCTAGGCCTGTCGGCGCCGCACACCTCCGGCCAGCTGATAAGCATACTCCACGACTGGGTTGGGCCAATACTGATGCTCATAGGAGTGTTGATTGTCCTGGCCGCCTCAGACAAGAGGGCTGGGCTTAGGGAAATCACGAAGTTCGGCGAGGCGCTCCGCGTGCTTAAGGAAGTCGCCGAGTACAGGCTAGGCCGTAGAAAGGAGTATCCGCCCACGCCGTTCTACCACCCGTTCCAAGTTGTGTGGGTGTGGGGCGTCATCTTGGGGCTACTCCTCCTGGGCGTATCCGGGCTGTTCCTGGTGGTGGAGAAGTGGTTCTATATGCAGATCCTACCGCCTTGGTGGAGGGGCTTCATGTCGCTGTTGCACATATTCGGCGCATTCATCTTCTTCGCCGCACTCCCCATACACTTCCTCATGGCGATCTTCCCCACCAACTGGCCGATGCTGAAGTCGCAGTTGTTGGCGAAAGGCTATGTGCCGATTGAGTGGTGGATGGCGCACCACAAGGCGTATGTGGAAGAGGTGAAAAAGAGGGGTGGGCCATGACGGAGGCGGTTCTCTCTAGGAGAGACTTCCTAAAGGCGAGCGCCGCGGCGATAGCTGTGGGGATCGCCGCCGGCGCCTTTGTAAAAGCTCAGCCCTACAGCGAGGTGGAGCAGGACCAGAACTGGTGGAGCGGCGCCACCGGCAAGTTCAAGGGGTACCCAACCCTCTACCGCGTCCCGCCTACTGGCGGGGTGAAGGAGGTGGGCGGCTCCTTCGAGGTGAGCACCCCCGACGGGCTGAAGACCATATCTCTGAAGTGGTGGGAGAACTGGATAGACTGGCGGGAGTACGACGCAAAGGCATGGCCTAAGCCCAGGGAGAGGAGGTACTTCATAGCCACCGGCGGAGTCTGCGGCGGGTGCGAGGTGAGTTGCCACTTCGTGGTGTGGATAGACAAAGACACGAGACTGGCGCGGAAGGTAATGGTCAACCCGCTCAACAAGAGCAACTGGGGGCTCTGTGTACGCGGCCAGAGCGCCGCCGCCGCGGCGGCCCACCCAGACCGGATAGTGTATATACTGAGCAAGATAGACCCCAAGACGGGCAAGAGGGTAGGCGCCAGAGGCGACGACAACTTCGTGAGGATAACCTACGACGAGTCTCTCGAAATCGTGTCTGACTACTACGCCAAAGCCTTCTACGAGTATTTCGTCGAGGGCAACCCCATAGGCTCGACGAGGTTGCACTGGCACGAGGGCAGACCTCTACAGACCGGCTACTTCACCCACCACCCCTGGGTTAAAGACTGGGAGCAACAACACGCCTTCGGTAGCCACACCAACCTGTGTTCGGCTGGTGTCCGCCTAGCCAACAACCTCTGGATTGCCATGGACCGCAACTCGCCGGATTACTACAGGGCCAAAGTAGTTGTTCAACACGGCATGGGCCACCTAGGAGACGCTGCTCACTTCTTAATGTCCCACGGCCCTAGGCTGGCGGTGGCGAGGTTCAAGGGGGCTAAGATCATCTCGGTGAGAGAGAAGTACTTCCACACGGAGCTTCTAGCCGACTACTGGGTGGCTCCGTGGCCTGGCACCGAGGCGTGGCTGTGGGCGGCTGTGGCAAACGTCCTCATCAACGAGCTAAACGCGGTGGATTGGGAGTTTGTCAGGAGGTGGTGGAACTGGGACTGGTTCCTGAGGGATAGGAAGCTGTTGCAACACCTCTACAACATGGGCTACATAAAGACGCTCCCGCCCGATGACATATACGGCGTGACGGAAGACGGCGTGGTTTACATAAAGGACTACGCCAAGGCCTGGGACTACTTCCAGAAGTTCCTAAGGGAGTACTTCGCGAACTTCACCCCCGAATACGCCGCGTGGGTCACAAGGCTAAACGCCAAGACGCCGCCGCCCGACCCGTTGAGTGAGGAGGAGGTCAGAAACGCCGCCACCTTGATACGCGCCATAGCTAAAGAGGTCGCCGCGGCGGGCAAGGCGCTGTCTATAAACCAGTGGCGCGGCCCCGGCCAGACCTACGGCGGGTGGATGCTGGCGAGGATGTTCTTCTTATTAATAGCGCTGACAGGCGCCGTCGGCACTGTGGGAGGCACCGGCGCGGCCTCGTGGCACAACACCGACTTCATGTACTACTGGTGGCAGGGCACTCTCGCGGCCCAGGTGCTGAAGAAGAAGCTAGACGGGCCCGCCGTTTGGAACATAAACATGATAGCGCCAGAGGAAAGCGCCTTCGGGGCCTACGACCCCACCAACACCATACCCTTCAGGATGTACGACCCCGAGTGGCAGGAGTACTGGAGAAGCCTCGGCTTCGCAGTGCCCGACAGAGTGTATGTATGGATATGGCGTGTGGTGAATCCGCCAGCCACATATCAAGCCGGCGCCCAGTGGGTGAGGTTCTTCGCAAACCCAGATAAAGTAGAACTTACTGTACACATGACCCAGTTCTGGAACGAGAGTTGCTACTTCTCAGACCTCTGTATATCTGAGGGGCACTGGTTCGAGCGCCACGACCCCCAGCCGGCCGCCCCCGGCATATATGCGCCAGATAGGTGGTTCAGCGTGCGGTGGCCCTCCTACGTCATATTCTTGATGAGGATGGGCTGGAGGCCGAAGGACCCGCACAGATCTGCGCTTGAGGCCCACCAGCAGATAGGCCTTGGCGACGTCATCTCGCCGGAGGAGTGGTATCTGGAGTTGGCCTGGAGAACTATAGCGAAGACGGTGCTTATGGCTAAGAAAAACGGGAGGCCAGTGGAGGACCTGCTGAGGGATAAGGAGGTGGACTACCTGGGGGCTAAGGTGAAGATACCCAGTCTCGCCGACAGGCTGGCCTTCCTAATCGATGTCAACAGAGGCAAGCGCTACGCGGCGCAGCTCGGCATTCCGCCCGAGCAGTTGCCCGAGAAGCTGATTAGGGACCTTTACGACGGGAAGATTACCTACGAGCAGTTCGTAAATGACATTAGGAAGCAAGTGATGCCGACGATATGGGATATGTACAACTGGGCTGTATACGCCTACTCGCCCACCGTCGTCAAGTTCTCAAAGGACAAAGGCCTGGAGCCCGTGGAGGCGCTGGAGTTATACCAGTTCGTCATACACGACACTAACGTATACGCCGAGAAGACCTACCTAAAGAAGGTGCCGAGGGAGCAGGTGGCTAGGGTAGACCCCATCACGAAGCTGGCTTACGATAGCGCTGGCAACATAGTCGGCATAGAGATCGACGGCGAGATATACCTCGGGTTCAACGTCCTCGGCACCGTCACCCACACTCTGAAGCTTGAGTGGTACAGCCCGGCCATGGCCGAGCAGGAGCTAAGAGAGGTGTCTATACCCATTATCCCGTTGGAGGCGGACCTAAAGAAGGCCATTGCAGGAGACTTGGCGACGGTACAGAAGCTGATAAACGCGAAGCTACACTTCGTCATACCGATTCACGACTTCTGGGCGAGGATCCCCGGCTTAACCACCGGCATCGACCCGAGGAAGGGCGAGTTCGACTTCGTCGCCAACTCCCGCTTCTTGTACCAAGGCGAGAACTCCCGCGTGCAGCAGATGTGGTACTCCTTCGAGCTGTGGCCCTCGCTCTACCTCTGGATGAACCCCATAGACGCCCAGTTGTTGGGCCTCAAGACCGGCGACGCGGTGAGGGTGAGGTTCTTAATCCAGGCGTTGAACGACCTAGAGGTGTCTAGCTTTGTAACAAAAGTGTGGGTCACTCCCAGGGTGAGGGAGGGCGTCGTGGTGCTTTTACACGGCGCATATAGGTGGAGGCCAGCTTGGTGGAACTACAGCAAAGTGTTGGAGGTCGCCGGCTCCTACCCAACCTCCGCGGTCTTCCAGACCGTCGACATCAAGGTAGACGGCGCAAGCCTCGTGGATAAGATACGGGCGGGGGACTTCAACTGGAAACGCCTCAAGTGGACTAAGGTCGCCGACCCCGCGCCTGTGTCTGAGGAAGAGCTTGGCAAGATCGCGATTACGAAGCTGTACAAGGAGAGGGGCATGCCCTATTGGGACCTCGCCAAGTACGTCTGGTGGAAGGAGACCGGCACCACCTACGACTTCGTACTCCCGCAGACCAACGACCCCATCGCCTGGACTAACCTCTGGCACTTCAAGGTCAAGATAGAGAAGGCGGACCCCAAGGAGTACGGCTCTATGGAGTTCGACTTCGAGGCCGCGAAGGCCGCCTTCGACTTCTTCTACAAACTACTGACACACGGCAGCAGGGGCAAGCTGGCCCAGGGCATATACAGCCTGTGGTCCCAGAGGTGGGGCGGGCTGAGGCTGGAGTTCCCACGTATACTCGGCATAATCAGGGGAGAGGTGCTGTGCCCCAACAAGAAGCCCGGCGCGCCCGGTTGCGCAAGACCCGACCTCATTGGGATGAGGCGCACGTTCCTGTGGGGTCTGGGCATAGGCCCCAAGCCCGCCAAGTCTGCCTACTACTGGCCGCCGAAGGTGCCGGACCTCCGCGAGCTTCCGTGATATACATATACTCCGTCCCCGAAACCCACCCCTTTTTGATAAACCTCCTGAGGGGGAGGGGCAAAACCCTCTCCCTCCCCCTGGCCCACTGCCCTCTCCTCATCTCCCATGTCTATGGCTATCTCTCAAAGAGACAACTGCTCGAGAAGACGGGCTTCTCTGATGCCTTCTACGCGAGGGGCGAGAGTCTCATTAGACAGTTGCACGCCCTTACGAAGAGGTTCGAGGTTAGGTGCTACTACGACCCCGACCTAGTAAAAGGCCGGGAAAGGGCGATGTATCAAGCGGCGCAACTGGCCTTCCTCAAGCTACGGGGGGTTGAGGCAGTTGTGAAAATCGAGTTTCCAAGACTAGGTGGTTGCGTGGAGGGGGACTTCGTCGTTGTCGACAACTACATCGACTTCCTCACGCTGAGGGGATGCGGCGAGTGGCTCTACCTCAGGGAGCCCAAGCCAACTCCCGTCGAGGAGCTCATACTAACGGGAGATCTCGACGTGCAACGCTACCTAGCCTACCTCTCAGTGGCCCACAGAGAGGGGCTGGCCCGAGCCCTCTCGCTATGAAGCTCACGAGGAAAGTTGCGGCGATAGACGGAGACAGATGTGTTAAATGTAACCTCTGTGTAAGAGCATGTCCTACAAGTGCTCTGAGACCTCCGCATGTCCTCTATTCGCGTTGCACTGGCTGCGGCCTCTGTACGTATACATGCCCAAGGGGGGCGATAAAGATGGCGACTAGGCTAAGCCTTGCCGCCTACGTATTTATCGTGGCGGTGGCCCTTGCCGGCGTAGCCCTAGCTGGCCTTGCAGTGCTAACTCCATACTTCTACCCAAGCAACCACCCCACGATAAATTTTACTACAAACATAACAATACCCACCTTCATCCCCGTCAATGTTACTATGCCCACAGGCGAGGAGGCCGCCGGCGCAGGCTCCGGCTTTGGGTAGTGAGAAAACTTAAGTATACATAGCTATTAACGATAGGTGTCGGTCACGTGGGTTCTGAGAAAGGCCTTGGAGTTGGGGGTCTTTTCTGTCTACCGTCTGGCTCGCCTCTCTCCATTTTCCAACTCTACGGTCTACTACGCGGTGGAGAGACTGTCAAGAGAAGGCGCTGTACGTTGTGCAAGCGGTGTATGTAAGACAGAGGCCGGTGCATACCTAGCCTACTACCGGTCTTTTGGCTGTGACGACATATTGACGGCGGCTGTTAGGAGGGAGTTTGGCAAGTTTGATAGAGACGAAATCTGTAGCTTTTTCGAGTTGGTGAGGGGATGCAGGGGGGGAACGTGGCTGGATCTAGCCGCAGTGGCTGTGCTCCGCGGCGCTAGAAACCGGCTTGTAGCTGCTGTGGCGGCGAAGTACGGCGTAGAGATAGACGGCCTTCACAGAGGGATCTATATAAATGGGGTGTTTGCCGGTTACTGCAAGAGATGTGGTCTAGTGGTGTTGCCATGTCGTATAGAGAGGTAGGCAGTATTAAGATCGCTGTAGATGCGGAGGTAGAGGTTTATATAAATGGGGAGAAGTCCGCCGTGTTTATATCAGCGCCTGTCGACCTCGAGGCTCTTGCATATGGTTACCTATATTCAGAGGGATATATAGACGACATATCTCAAGCCCGCCTAAAAATAGAGGGTACAAGGATTTGGGCAGAGGTGCCGAGAGGCAGAAGGACTATGGTTGTCTCATACACAGAGGATTGCGGTGTGGCGCCCCTTATTAAATTTAGGAGAGGCGGAGAGGTTCCGCTTGAGGTAGCTGTAGAGTTGGCGAGGGAGTTTACAAAATACACAATTTGGCACGTCGAGCCTGAGTTGGCGATGCACACCTCGGCCCTATACGTGGACGGGGTTTGGCTTGTTGTCCACGACACAAGCCGCCATAGCGGCGTTGTTAAGCTCGTGGGGAGGTACCTAATGGAGGGTCTTAAAGGTCAGAAAAAGATCGGATTTACGACTGGTCGCGTTTCTGCAGACATCGTGAATAGGCTAGCTTCTATAGGCGTCTCGGCAATAGTCTCCCTCCGGGGGCCTCTCTACAGCGGCGTCGAGGCGGCGTGTAAACTTGGGATACCGCTAATAGCTAACGTAAAAACCAGGGGCTTCACCCTACTCTGTCCATCCAATATATAAACATTATTCGAAGCCATTTCGAACATAGTATAAATGCAGCTATTTTATTCATGTTGACTATGGCAGATGTATTTTTTGAAACAGCTTTTAAAGCAGTGGAGCTTCAGTATGCAAAGTTAAGGGGGGACCTGGATAAATTGCTAGGTGAGATTCCCGAGGCGGTAGACGGGCTCTCTAGTCTTTACGAAGCTACGGAAGATTACACATGTTTCACTGCCAAGAAGCTGTTAGGTAGGAGAGACAAGGGGGCGGCGAGGAGTGTGTTATGACGCTGGCGACGACTAGGAGAGGTCTACTGAAGATAGCTGCAATCGCAGGTAGCGCCTTCGCGTTTCCAGCGTCGGCGCAAGTGCCGTTTAAAGAGTGGAAGACTCAGTGGACTCTCGGCGAAATAGGCAGGAAGACTGACATAATAAAAGCCTCTGTAGTCCCAGTCGTCTGCCCCTATTGTTCCATAGGATGTTCTATAGACATGTACGTAGTGGGTGACAAGATAGTCCACATCACGGGGTCTCAAGATTCTTTCATAAACAAAGGGGCTCTCTGTCCTAAGGGCAAGGCGGCGTTTCAAGTTGTTGATAATGAGCTTAGGCTGAAAAAGCCGATGATTAGAACAGGCCCCAAGCCTCCACCTGAGGAGCTACTTAGGGCTAAGAGTTGGGATGAACTTGTGGCTATTGCTAAGAAATATCCGCCCAATTGGAGAGAGGTAAGTTGGACTGAGGCGCTACAATACATTGCGGAGAGACTAGGTGAAATTCTAAGCCGCTGGAGACAAAACACAAGGGCTCCGGTGCAAAAAGACGGATATTACTACGTGGGTAAAGATGTGCCTGTACAAGTAATTGGCTCGTCTATTCTTGTAAATGAAGAGTCATATCTAATTAGAAAGTTTGCGGCATTTATTGGTACGTCTAACATGGACGCCCAATACCGTAAATGTCACTCAAGTACAGTGGCAGCACTTGCTGTAACATATGGATGGGGGGCAGAAACGGCCACGCTAGAGGATCTCGCCCTAGCAGATGTAGTGCTTTTCTTCTCAAGTCCCGCCGAGGCTCATCCAGTGTCTCTTGCACACTTTCTCAAGGGTAAAAGAGAGAGGGGTACTATATTTATCACTTTTGACCCAAGATATTCCAGAACAGCCGCCATTTCTGATATATGGGTTCCCTTCCGTTCTGGTACAGAAACAGCTATACTACACTATATACTACATTACGCCTTCTTTGAGAGAAACCCGCCCATAGATCAACTCCCTGAGTTTCGCAGACTTATGAGCCGCTGGAATATCACAGATGACGACTTGGCGGACTTAAAGGAATTGCTTAAAGATTATACAGCCGATGAAGTATCAAAAATATCGGGCGTCTCTGTCGACCTCTTAAGGACTGTAGCGCAGATCTATGTAGAAAACAGCGGCGTGGTTACAAACCATAAGAAACATGGCGTAATACAGTGGGCGATGGGTGTCACACAACACACAAATGCCACTATAAACATAATTCGGGCTATTGCTATTGTCCAATTGCTGTTGGGCAATGTGGGCTATCCAGGAGGTGGTGCACATCCATTCCGCGGTCATAGTAATGTACAAGGGACTACCGATATGCATGGCGGCGGTTGGGACGCCTTACCTGGCTACCACGGCAATCCCACCAGCCCCTTTGAGGTGCGATTGTATCAAGACTGGAAATTACAGGGTATGCCCGATGCGTGGAGTTGGGAAGTTCCACAGTGGGCTCGCAACGGATTTGCCACAACAGCACCTGATAGAGGTAAAGCCGACTTAGTAAAGGTATTGCAAGTGTATAAATTCTACGGCTGGCGTAGGCTAGAGCTTGCTTGGGGCTTATTCTGTGGGACAAAACCAGAGGAAGACCCCGTCAACGGCGTCGTGATATGCGATTTCCCATTTGGGGCTGGCTCTTCTGAAATAACATTTGTGCGGAGGGCGTTAGCCGGCGAAATTAAGGCCGCGTTTATATTTGGCGAAAATCCGGCAGTAACTAATCCAAATACTAAGCTTGTTTGGGCTGCGCTATCTTCTCTAGAATTACTTGTGGTTACTGATATATTTCAGAGTGAAACAGCGTGGTTTGCTGATGTAGTTCTTCCCGCTGCGTCATTTGCAGAAAAGGAGGGTACTAGGACAAACACAAGCGGAGTAATTCAGTGGACTTATAGAGCTGTGTCTCCAAGAGGAGATTCAAGACCTGACTATTGGATTGTTGCGAAAATATATGAATATCTACGGCAGTACGGCGTTATTAAACTACCGAGTGAAGTCGCTGGTGTAAAAACTGAGAAAGTTACGTTTAGAAGGGGCGGGAAGCTTATATTTATATATGAGAGGTCTCTGAAACCAGATGAAAGTTGGAACTACGCAGGAGGTTTGGGCAGGAGCGCGCCGGTTTCGCCTATAGAAGCTGAGGTTAACCCAAGGATAATAAACAAGGAGATAAACTTCGCGGTATTGTTATACCAAGGGATCTACGACCCGATAAGAGACGAGTTTACAACTATGAGAAGAAGCACAAGACTAAGAGAGGAGGGCGAGATAGATGGCGTGTTTAGTAAAAAGTTTATGGTGTATAAAGACTGGGGCTGGTCCTGGCCTATGAACGTGAGGTTCCGCTACAACTATGATGTTCTAAAGGTGATGTTGGGGACCGAAGTTAAGGTGAAGGCGGCAGGTAGGGAGTATGTAGTCACAGGCGAGACAGGGGAATGGATAGATGAATACACTGGCGAGTATAGGCCAGCATTTCTCCCAGGTCATAACTTCTGGATTCCAAGAAGTTTTAAGCGGAAGTTAAGCGGCGTGGCAGACCTCTTTGGTGGACTAGATGTAGTTACATATATTAGAACAGGGGAGGTAAAGATAGACGGAAAGTTTGTAGTAGAGGAGGGCGGCGAAGTAAAGACTTTAAGCTTTGAGGAATATGTTGCAAAAACTGGTATGAAATATCTCTGGGTTAACGATACGCTCTACTGGGATGAGGAGACTACGAGTTTTAAAGCTGCTGTGAAAAGACCCTTTTTCTCTGGTGGCGGATGGCGCGCCTTTAAGCCAAAGATGGAACAGATGCGGGAACTCCTACGTAAGTATTATCAAGAGTCTGGCAGTCTTAAAACTGCTGTCTTAAAAGCTATAGGCGATATGGGCGGATGGTATGCGGGTTATAACTTCCAGTGGCCTATACACACCGAGCCTGTAGAGTCGCCTGATATAGAACTAGCTATAAGATATCCCACGTTGGCGTGGCTAAATCCATACAATATATCTGTACTGAAAGAAGAGCCGGATATTGTAAGGGGCAAACCTGTTGGTGTAGCATTAGAGCCAAAAGATTTAGAGAGTCTGCCAGGAGAACTTGTAGTAATAACAAGCAATAGGTTGACTGAGCATTTCCACAGCGGTACTATGACCAGAAACTCTCCCATGTTAGCAGAATTAGTGCCAGAGCCCTTTGTATATGTACCTAGAGCAATTGCTCAAAAACTAGGGATTGCGTCAGGCGATTATGTGGATATAATAACAGCAAGAGGGTCCATAAGGCTTAAAGCATATGTAACGGAGGGGATGGCGTATCTAAATATAAATGGTAAGAAAATACCCGTTGTAAGCGTTGTCTGGACGTTTGGCTTTTTGGGATATATAGGCGGCGCTGTAGCTAATTTTATAGTTCCCGACGTAGGAGATGTAGTTACTACAATACAAGAGTCTAAGGCATGGCTTGGCAAAATAAAGAAGGCTGAAATGGTGTAACTATGGTGTCGATAAAGTTTCCCAAACCAGACGAGGGCTTTGCTGTTTTAGTAGATTTAGACAGATGTATTGGATGTAGAGCTTGCCAAGTGGCATGTAAAGAGTGGAATGGATTACCTGCGGAACGTACAACATTTACAGGTAGCTTAACTTCGCCACAATCGCTAACAGCAAAAAGTTGGAAGGTTGTATTTTACTATGAGGGTGTAACTAAAAAGTATCTGTTAACACCAGCTGGAGAAGTCGCTTTTAGTCAGATAGAAATTTCATCACTTCCATACAACTGTATGCATTGTGTTGAGGCGCCATGCGCAAGAGCTTGTCCTGTTGGCGCGATAAAAGTTACCCCCGAGGGCGCCGTTGTAATAAATAGAGACGAGTGTGTTGGCTGTGGCTACTGCCAGATGGCATGTCCCTACGACGTGCCGAAGAGGGGAGACGACGGAAAGTTCTACAAGTGCACCTTCTGTGTAGACAGAATACAAAACGGTAAGGAGCCTGCATGTGTCGAAGTATGTCCAACTAGAGTGTTTACCTTCGGGCCGGCGAGGGACATAATTGAAAAGGCTAGGCAGGAGGAGGCTAAAGGCAGAAAGGTATATGGCCTCAACGTGGATAAATACGTCGGCGGCTCTGTCAGGTGGATATATGTGACCTCTGAGAGGAGGAGCTTTGCCATAGACAGACACTTTGCCGACAAAGGCAAGCCCGTGGCTGTGCAGGAAGTCAGAGAAGTTTTGAAGCCGCTTGTCACCATAGGAGGCGTTGCGCTTGCCGGCGTTCTTGCTGTTTTGGGTTTTGTTGCTTGGCGTCGGGCGAGGGTAGAAGAGAAAAAATAATAGAAAAGTTTTTAAACTTCTACTTAGTTTTATACATGGATAGAGTGGAGGTTGTAAGTATTGGGTATAGGGTTGCCCACCAGTGGAATTTGTTGTTATTTACTATGTTGGCGATTACTGGCGGCGCTCTATTTGCTATAGAGGTTTTGGCCCCTCTGGTGTACGCGGTGGGCGCCCCTCTTGCGGCGGCGGTGGGCACAGACGCCGTTACAGCCGGCGTGCAGTTGTTTAGAATTGCCCACAGATTTCTAGGGCATATATGGGGGGCGTTGCTCTTGGTGTACGCCGTCAATCTACTCCTCTTTAAGAAGGTGAGAATTTTCGACGCCCTCCGCAAGCCGCTTGGCCAACAGATTAGGGAGGCTAAGGCGCTGGCGGGGCACTACCTCTTCGGCAAGCCGCTTCCCGAGGACGTCAAGGCGTCTATGGAGAGACACAACGTGTTTGTTGCCTACATGGCGCTTGTGCTTATCGCGTCCGTGATCCTCCTCTCTATTAGTGGCGTGGTGCTTGTCTATAGAGATGCCCTAGGCCTATCTCTAGCGGAGGCGAGGCTTATGCTGTTGTTACACGACGTCGGCTTCGCCCTAGGGCTACTCTTCGTGGCGCTTCACATATTCGCCGTACTACACCCCACAAACAGACCACTACTCAACGCAATGTTCAGCGACGGAACCACCCCACTAGACTGGGCAAAAACACACATGCCAAACTACTTAAGAAGACGTGGAATCGCTGTATAGAGCTCTCTGTGGCGAAGACCAAGAGTGTCTTAGAGAGACTAGGGAAACCTCCCGTTTTTTATCCGAGCTCGACCAGATAGCGAAAAGTCTGGAGGTCCATGTGGATAAATCACCTGCCCAATATGTCATTGAGTCTATCGACGTTGAGAGACTTAGGAGGGAGGCAGAGGAGAGGGGCGTCCCGAGGCAGCTGGTGGACTATGTAGTTAGGAGGGCCCTCTATTTTAGGTTTGGGGGAGGCGGAGTAGGTGGCCGTTGTAAAAACTGCGGCGACCCTGCCTCTCTTGTTGTGCTGAAACGGGAGGATCTCGGTATTTACGAAAGACAGCGGACGGTTGCGAGGTGCGTATGTGGTTCTGAATGGGAATTTGAAATGTGGCGCTGCCCCAATTGCGGCACCCAGGGCAGAGACAGCTTTGACGTCTACATTTACAGCGACGTCTATATCCTCTCCTGTAAAAAATGCGGCTATAAATTCGGCATGATAGAGGAGAAGCCGGATCTCCACGTCATGCACTTTTATATACACATACTGAGGTGGACCTTGCCCTCTGGAGATACATAAAAACCGCCTTTTTCACATTTCTGTGTTCTGCATAAGTAATTTCATGATGTTAACCCCCGTCTCTTAGGGGCTGTTCAGCGGTGAAAAGATATTTATTTATACCACATTTATTACTTATGGAGTTAAAAATCGCGAGGGCGATAATAAAACATGGGCTTGAGGATTTGTATGAATATAGCGATGTAGATGTGGCTATAGTTGGGGCAGGGCCTGCCGGCCTAACGGCCGCTAGATATCTCGCCGAGAGGGGGCACAAAGTTGTGGTTTATGAGAGAAGGTTTTCCTTTGGCGGTGGGATTGGCCCAGGTGGGAACATGATTCCGAAGATTGTGGTACAGGAGGAGGCGGTTCCTGTATTGAGAGATTTTAAAATTAGGTACAAGCCTGTGGGCGACGGCCTCTACACGGTGGACCCCGCCGAGTTGATTGCCAAGTTGGCCGCCGGCGCTATAGACGCCGGAGCGAAGATAATCTTGGGAGTCCACGTAGATGACGTGATCTTCCGGGGCGATCCGCCGAGGGTAGTTGGATTGCTTTGGGTGTGGACGCCGATACAGATGTCTGGATCGCACGTCGACCCGCTCTATACTCAGGCCAAGGCTGTTCTAGATGCCACGGGTCACGACGCCGAAGTCATCTCTATTGCGGCTAGAAAAGTGCCAGAGTTGGGCATAGAGGTGAGAGGGGAGAAGTCCGCCTGGGCTGAGGTATCTGAGAAGCTCGTGGTAGAACACACCGGGAGGGTGGCGCCTGGCCTCTATGTGGCGGGCATGGCGGTCTGTACAGTACACGGCCTGCCGAGAATGGGCCCCATCTTCGGCGGGATGCTCCTCTCCGGCAGAAGGGCGGCCGAGATAATACATAAGGATTTGGTAGAGGAGGTCTATGCCGTTCGAGCTTAAGATCCAGAGGCCGGCCGAGCTCCGTTGCTCCAACTGCGGCAAGCTGGTCGGCGCTGGGGCCATAGTAGTCAAGACTTGTTGTGTCAACAAGCCGTGGGTCTTCTGTTCAAGGGAGTGCTACCGGCAGTTCGTGGCGAAGTGGACTAGGAACCAGGAGGCGGCGGGGAACCGCCTCAGGAGGGGGGCGGCTCTATAGAGGCGCCTTCCACCAATGCCACTAGGTCTGTGTGGGCGGCCCTCTTCACCAAGAACTTCAACACCTTTTCTCCTGCGTATGGCGCCGCCACGGCGAGTGCCCTGAGCCTGTGGCCGGGCTCAATCGGCGGGATGCACCTCATTTTTTCCCAGCCCCAGACCGTGGCCATTGCGAGTATCTCTTTCTCGCCCAGTCTCCAGCCAGAGGCGGCGGCGTAGGCGTGGAGAAACTTCATCTCGGCCCAGGGGTCTGGTTCGTTCATAAAGACATTGTCTGTGCCGAGTAGGGGCTTTAGGTGTAGTAGCTGGGGCACCGGCGCCACCCGCCCAACGAAATAGGCGTTGGCCCTGGGATTTACCACGACAGTCTTTGACGGCGGGATCTCCGCGACCTCCTCGGGCGTGATATATACAAGGTGTATTAAAACGTCCGCATTTAACACCTTTAGCGCGAGCTCTAGATCGCCGGCTTCGTGGCAGTCTTCTGTCTCAGAGACGTGGGTAGAGACTAGCTTATACCTGGCTCTGAGTTGCCGGAGGTACTCTGGGGGGTGGTCGACGGGAGTGGCCACTTGGACGTTGGGATAGTTTGGAAAGCCGCCATGGGCCTCTTGGAAGACTACAGTCTCTACCCCCCACCGCCGGAACACCTCTTCTACGTCTCTCGCCGCATATTCTGCGTATACCAGGGCGCACCCCACGCCATATCTCCTCATTCTCTTCGCCACCTTCTCTAGAAGTGGGATGTGTTTACCCTTCTTTACAAGTTTTTTAACGACGTGGTATTTCACGCCGTGGGGCCACCCCACTAAGTCGTCGATATACATATCGTCTCTGTCTAACATGGCGACGTCTAAAACATGTACATGGCCATTGACGAGCTGAGGCATAAGCACTACGTTGCCAAGATCGGCGGCGACACCCCCAGTGTATTTACCCACCCCCGCCACCACGCCCTCATCGTTTACCTCTACGACGCCGTTTTCTACAACTTCAAGCTCTCCCGTGAGGATGTAGCGCGCGCGGAGACGCACGCCAGAGAGGAGACGCGCCTATATAAATTCGAATTTACAATAACACACGCCGGCTTGTCGCGTCGTATTGACAAAAAGCTTTATCTTCAGCCGCAGAGATATCCACATGGACCGCGTTTTCGAAGCCCTCGCCCACCCCATTAGGAGGAGGATACTAAAGCTTCTTGAGGAGAGGCCGAGGAGCTACAGCGAGTTGATGGAAGAGCTGGGTGTAGACAGCCCCACCCTCGCCTTCCACATCAAAAAACTTGGGGGTCTCGTAGAGAAAAACGAGAGGGGGTTCTACATTCTGACAGAGACCGGGCGGAGGGCTCTCTCTGTGGTAAAACAGCTCGAGACAGAAGCCGCTCAGTCTCTGGATATAAAAGAGCTTGAGCTCAGCGACAGAGTCTTTCTAAAGGTGGGGAGAGACCTCTTGGAGCTAGCCAAGCGAGAGGGGAAAAAGGTGCGGATTTTCGACACGGCAGTGGTGGAGTTTGAAAAAGACATACCGCCGGAGCTCTTCTACGAAGTAGTCGAAGAGATTAGAGACGTGGGGGTTGTAAAAACGCCGAAACACCTCCGCCCATACGTAGAGACTAGGGTAAGAGACGTGGGGATTGTCACTGAGAGAGGCCTCTTGTCCACTCTCCTAAAGCTTGTTGTAGAAGTCCTTGCGCTAGGCGGCGTGAAGTCTGGAGTTAGGCGGAGGAGAGAGCTTGTGGAAGTGTACCGCGGCCCCCTCAGCCACGGGGGGAGGGTGGAGGTGGAGGTGGCGGGGGGCAGAGTGAAAATCTTCGGGGGGCCTAACCAAGTGGTGGCGAGGTGTGAAGACGCCAGAGATTTCGAAGTGGGAGACGGCCGCATCTCTGCCGAGGGGTGTGAAGTTGAGATGGCGCTTTTAGAGGTCAAGTCTCTATCTCTCGACGTCGCAGGCGGCGATGTAGAGATCTCCCTCAGTCTCTCAAACTTAAAGGCCGACGTCTCTGGCGGCGTTGTTAAAGCCGACCTAGCCCTGGCCGGGGGAGATGTAGAAATTGACCTCAGCGGCGGAGTTTTTACAGGGAGGCTGAAGTACAGCGTGTTTGAAGGCGCCGCCAGCCTAAAGCTAGATCTAGCCGGAGGCGTTGCTAGGCTAAAGCTAGACCTCCCGCCGGAGGTAGGCCTCTTTGTTGCGACAGAGTCTGAAGGAGGCGTTGTGAGAACTCCCAAGCCGAGGCCCGGCGGCCGGGGCGTTTTACAAACATATATAAAGGCGGCGGGAGGAATCGTGGATATCGCGCTGGACTAGCTTTTTCTAAGTCTCCTGCCGGCTTCTAACGTCACTTCTCTCCACTTGTCTTTAAGCTTTCCCATGACTGTCGGCTCTATATCTAGGGCAAGTGTTATGTTTATCAATCTCTCGTATCTCTTGGCTAGATCTCTATACCAGCCGGATAGGCTGCGGTCTTTCCCCGACCGCATCTTCTCCAACAGTCTCTCCATTTCTTCAAGCATAGCTGTGGCAATTTTCTCAACTACGCCTCTGGCAAGCGGCCTTACCTCTTTATACTGCTCTTCTGTAAGTTCGAGAACTGCCGCTTCGAAAAGAGGGCCTTTGCCCTCTTCTTCCCAGCGTTTAATCACGTCTTTTTTTATTGCGTCGACAGACTTGACAATTTTCTCTCTAGGCGCCCAGGTTAAGTAGACCCCTGGCGTTAGCTCTAGGCCGTCTAACATCTTCCATAGCTTTTTTGCAATCTCTTCTTCTGTCTTTACAATTATTAGAAACATGGCAGGGAGAGAGTAGACGGTTAAAAACCTCGCGTCTTTAATAATATCTATGTATTATATCTTACAGTTCACTGAAAGTTTTAGCCAACTCCAGGGGCCTGTTTTATAAATCCAATAGATAAAATAAAGTGAGAGTAGTCTTAGGAAGCCCCCTTTCTGCAGTGCCAAAGCCCTGGCTTTACTTCGACGTGCCAGGCGTAATGATAAATGCAATTGAGATAAAACGCGACCCCCGGCGGGTGCTTGGATACGAGGGAGAGCTCTGGGTAGACTCAGGCGGTTACCAGATATTAAAGAGGGGGCTTTTGCTAGACGTAGACAAGATCGCAGAGATATACCGCCGGGTCGACGCCCAGCTATACCTCTCTCTAGACATCCCGCCGTCTCCAGAAGACCCCCCAGACCTCGCCGAGAAAAAAATGCGGAAGTCGTATCAAAACTGGCTAAAGCTTAGAAAGTCTGTGGGAGACGCCGTAGTGCCGGTGTTACATGTCTATAGTGACCCGGCGCTCTTTGAGAAATACCTCTCTCTCTACCGAGACGCGCCAGCCCTCGCCATAGGCGCCGCCGTGCCCTACGTCTTAATTACAAGAGGCGTTCCCAGGGGGTCTAGAGAATACGCCCTCCGCTTGATTAAGAGAGCTAGAGAGGAGTACCGGGGGCCGCTCCACGTCTTAGGCATGGGGAGCCCCTCTGTAACTCCCATACTCGCCCTACTTGGCGTAGATAGTACAGACAGCGCCACCTGGCGTCTCAAGGCGGCCTATGGCAAAGTGCTTCTGCCGGGGGGCGGCGAGCGTCACGTCACAGACAGAGTTGTAAACTTCGGCAGAGCCAAACCAAAAGACGGAGAGCTTGAGGAACTCAGGAGATTTCTAGCAGAAAACGGCTTCCCAGCTCTAGACGGCTTTTACGAGAGGATAAAGACAAGTTTTGAATACCGCGCCCTCGTCAACGCCTTTGTTGTCATAAAATCGACGTCACATCTGCCGAGGTCAACAGCATTTAGAAAACTATATGTAAAAATAGCAGAAGAGGTCTCTAAAGCCGCCTCGCGGCAGTAACGCAAGCTCATTATTTATATTTTGACATATTCTTGTACAGTATGAAGTATAGACTTATGGACGTCTTGGCCTGCCCCTACGACAAGACTTTTCCACTCCGCCTGATAGTCATAAAGCGGACGGAGCACCCCGAGAGGCAGTACACCTGGCCCCGCAAGCCCTTCTGCGAGGAGTACTGCTCATACCGCGACCTAAAGATAAAGGAGCACCCCAAGCCAGACGCCCTCCCCTGTGAAGAGTGCCACAAGTGGGAGATAGAGACCGGAGTCATCTACTGCCCAACCTGCGGCAGGTGGTACCCAATAATCGAGGAGATACCCAGGATGCTCCCAGACGAGCTGAGAAACGAAAAGGAGGAACTCGCCTTCCTACAGAACATAGCCGAAGACCTAAAGAAATTAGCCCCAGATCTAGCAGACAAGATCTTATACCAAGGCAAGCCCTTCGCGCTTAAAAAGCCTTAATGGGCCAGCGCCACCGGAGGCGCCACAGACACAGCTGGGGGCTGGCTGGGGCGAGGACAGAGATTACAACAACCCTCCCTTTTGAAGAGCTATTATATATACCCATAAAGGAGGCTGCCGGTCTCCACCCCACGCACTACGTAGAGCTCTGTAGCTACGAGATAGAGGCGATGTATTTAATACATGTGGCAGGTCTTACAACAGAGGAGGCAGCCGAGAGAGTGGGGGTCTCCAAGGCGACTTTTTGGAGAATTCTTGAACAAGCTCGCCACAAAGTGGCGAGAGCCCTCGCCGAGAGGCTCCCCCTGAAACTAGTTTCATGTAGAAAAGAGGGACCACCATAGAAAAATTTAAATACATGTGAAACATATTTCATACATGGGCTGGTGGAAGTGGTGGGGAGGCTGGCCCGGGAGAGGTCCTTGGAGCCACCTGCCGCCATACCTAAGGCCAGGCTTCTGGGGGATGTGGGGCGTCGGCGCATGGGGCCTGTACCCCATGCAATGGGGCAAAGAGGCAGAACTTAGATATCTAGAGGAGCTGAGGCGGTATATAACAGAGGTGTTGCTAAAGGAGATAGACAGGAGAATAGAGGAGCTTAAAAAACAGTAAACTCTTTTTTCAACTATCTTTGTTAAGCCTGCTCCTTTTTAAATGGGTGTTGTTTCATGTGATGTCTTAATACATGTGACGCCTCTGGCGTTTTGGACGTTGACTACAGCTGCGGGGATTTTTACTCTAGTAAGGCGTAGGTTCTACAGCCTGTGTCTATGTGCAACACCTCTCTCAGGGTTTTACACAGCGCAGCGGCGCCTATTTTCGCCGCGTAATTCCAAAGGAGCCCCCGCTCTAGCGGCGTCACCTCGGCGTCTGGCTCTAAGTGGCGGGAGACTGAGTCAACTAGGACATATATAGTTCTGCCGAGAGAGACGGCCTTCATTTTTACATCGAAGTGGGGCCAGAAGTCGCCACATTTATAAACTGCGGCGAGAGCCTTGGCGCGTATCCTAGGCCATATAAAAGAGAGGACGTCTATCCTGATGTTAGCCGCGACTTTACACGGCCTGCCAAACGAGACAGTATATTCCGCGGGGCCTGACGCAGAGAGCTCTGGGTTTTCTAACTCTAACTCGCCGAGCTCTGGAAGCTCCACGTCTAAACCCCCGCCCCTCTATTTATGTATTGCCGTCGCTCTGTAAAACCTGCCCCCTCTAAATATCAACACGGCACATCTCCCCGCAGCTAAAACGGCGTCGAAATCTCTTGTCACTACGGCACAGCCGGCGCCGCATTCTGTTTCACAAAGCTCTACGGCATACAGCTCGGCCGGCCCCCTCTCGGCTAGTCTACAGTCTAGGCCATACGTTTCGCAAAGCTCTATATATCTCCTAGCCAGGCGGAGGTGGACCTCCCCCCATGCGTCTATTATAAAGACGGCGTCTAGCCCTGCCTCCGCTGCCGAGTGGAAAATCTCCTCAGGCCGCGCGAGAGAGACGGCTATAGAAAAGACGTCTACATAAAGCCGGTGGTAGTTCTGAGGCGCGTCTGGGACAAGGCGGAAGACGCCCTTCCTATTTCTCACTTTCATAAGCCTCGGCCAGGGCCTCGGCTACCGCCGCCGGCATTTTCTCGCCTAAGAGCTCCATGAGGACATAGCCGCCACATTTAACTACAATACGTCCCCTCTTAGATATAACTAAGATTTTAAAGCCGCGTGGAGAAGGCTTGAGATACAGCCGGCCGTTTGCCTCAAGTCTCCCGGGGCACTCCACCTCGGCCTCTGCAACGTAGAGATAAGCGCCTTGGCTCATTTCAAGAGCCCTTCTATAGGCGATGTACAGTTGGACTGCGGCTATGTGAGTACAGGCACGGCGGCCGCAAGAACAGAACCACTTGCCCTCCGCCGCCGAGTACCACACTTGGTACTGGGGCTTCCAGTCTCCGAGCTCCGGCCTCCCCGCTACTATATACAAACCGCCCGCCGCCTCAGCGACATCTCCCAACCGCCTCAACGCCCTTTTCACCCAAGATGCGCTCTTGCCGGGAAATCGCCTCCTGAGATATGAAATCGCCTTGTCAAAAGGGCTCCCAATGGGGAAAAAATACGTGCCGTTTTTAAATCTTGAGGGCGATCTGGCCGTTTAAAGCCTTCTCAAGACGCCGCTCTACGTCGTCCCAATTTACCACATTCCACCAGTTGTCTACGTAGCTACCGCGGTCGTTCTTGTACTGGAGGTAGTAGGCGTGCTCCCAGACGTCTAGCACCAGGAGGATCTGGGCGCCTGCGGCGTGCATAAGGTTGTGCTTCTCCACTTGCAACACCAGGAGCTGCTCCTCCAGCGGCTCGTATACTAGGATGGCCCAGCCTACGCCCTCTACGTTTTTGGCGGCGAGGCTGAACTCCTCCTTGAACTTCTCAAAACTGCCGAAGAACTTGTTTATCAAGTCGGCAGTCCTCCCGCCGGGCTTGCCGCCGCCCTTGCCGGGGGGCGCCATGTTTGGCCAGAAGATGGAGTGTAGTATGTGGCCGTTGAGGTTGAAGGAGAGGTCTCTGAGCACCGCCCTTATGTCAATCTGGGCCTCGCCCCTCCTAAACTTCTCCAGCTTCTCGAGGGCGGCGTTTGCGCCGTTGACATAGCCCTGGTGGTGCTTCTGGTGGTGGAGCCTCATTATCTCCTCTGCGATGTACGGCTCCAGGGCGTTGTAGGCATAGGGCAAGTTCGGAAGCGTGTATTTCTTAACCGAAGCCATGACATCTACCCGTCTACACCATAAAAATATTTCTATCAAAAAAGAAATACGGCTTCAATACTCCTGCCGACGACGAGACACGCCTCCGCCGGCCCTGGCCTCTCCTACAGCTACCAAGAGTTTTACTCTCTCAGAGCCGGGAGTTCAAAAAACGGGCCAAAAGATTGATAAATAGAAACAGGCTGTTGTTTATGCACGTGGTGAGTAACCTCGGCGTTAACATATACAAGACGCGGGACTTCTACTCGACTTCTAACTACGAGCCGATGGCGGCTCCTCGTGCTGTGTTGCAACCCGAGGTCAAGGTGGTGGACAACACGTTGATAATTAGGCGTTGGGAAGAGCCGCCTGCGGCGACTGTCGCCGGTCTCGCCGAGGTTGTAGTCTATCTAGACGGGGATGGGAGGATCTACAACGTGGAGATTGAGTTTCTGAAGTTCTACTCAGAGAAGGGGCGCGAGGCGCTTCAAAGAGCCAGATGGTAGAGGCAGTCGAGGCCTCTATAGTGGAGTATAAGCCGGCCGTTGCGGTTTTTGAAACTCCGGAGTTTGGTAAAGTGACGGTGAGACTTATACCAATTGTGGCAGAGATCCAGAGGGTGGGCGAGGGCTACAACGTCGGGCTTGTCCTGAAGACAGCGGTGGAGGCGGAGAGGAGGGTCTACGCAGGGCTCCTCTGTTCGCAAGAAATTCCCCTAAGGCCGGTGCCGCTTGAAGATAAACAGATTGGACGTGTATTAGTCAGAGGCGAGGACGGGACTGTGCTGGAGGCGTATATAGAGGTCGACAGAGTTTTCGTGGGGGTGGGAGCCTCCGACAGATTAGGCAGACCCTGTGTAAACGTGGTATGGAGTTATGGGATCAGGATGCCGCCACGAGGTTGACATAGCACACATCGAAGGGAGGGGACATCACCGGCACCTCTGGGATTATCTATCTCAACGCCTCTTCCTAACGCCCGACTGCATTAGGAAGGTTCTTTCGGCGCTGTTGGGAGAAGAGGCGGCCCGTAAAGCGACCACGTTCGGCGAAAACGTTTACGGGGGGAGATACGTGATGTGCGTAGGCGTGGGGTCTGTGGGGCGTTGGATGGGGGTGAGGCTTGTGGTGGAGAAGACCGAGAGGTGTCTGAGGACCAGGACTGCGTATCCTGACCCCGGCTGCGAGCCAGCCTATAGGGTTGTGGTCAGCGACTTGTGTCGTGTTAATCTGCGTTGAGCCACTTCTCTACTGCTATGACGCCGGCGGTTAGGGTGGCGGCGGCGAAGGCGGCTGTGGCCAGGGCGGCTGTGGGGCTTGGGGGCGCTCCGTATACGAGGGCCTCGCGTCCGAGCTCGGTGAGGTAGGTGAGGGGGTTCACCTCGCTTATGGCCTTTAGCCAGTCTGGGAAGAACTGCTGTGGGAAGAGCGCCGTTGAGGTGAACATGAGGGGCATGGTGATGAAGTTGCTTATTACGCCGGGGGCGTGGACGTCTGTGGTGTTTACCGAGAGGGCTGTGAAGAGAGCGGCGAAGCCCATCCCGGCGGCGGCTAGGGCGGCGGCCCAGAGGGCTAGGGCGGCTGGGTTTATGTTGTATCTCACGCCGAAGGCGGCGCCGACCGCCAGTATGACGGGTATCGTGAGGAGGCCGCGGGTGGCGGCGCCTAGGGCCTTGGCGAGGAAGACGGCGGTTTTGGGGGTGGGGGTCACCAGGACCCTCTTTAGGTACCCCACCCTCTTGTCGAAGACTAGGCTCATGGAGGCGAACATGCCGGTGGTGAGCATGACTATGGAGGCCATGCCAGGTATCATATAGGCCAGGTAGTTCTCGACGCCGAAGTACTGGGCGAGGAAGCCCCGGGGGAGGCCCGCCAGGCTGTTGCCGAAGAAGACCACCCAGAGGATGGGCTGAGCCGCCACCATGAGCCACATGTATCTACTCCTGAGGAGACGGAGGACTTCTCTCTTGTATAGGGCGTAGAGCTGGGAGATCATCTCCTGGCCCGGCGGATCTTCATATATAGCTTTTTCACGTCTATGTGCTCCCCCTCGAAGGTGGCCCCCGTGAGGTTTATAAAAACCGTCTCGAGACTGGCCTTCCTCACCCGCACGGCTTTGACGGCGTCGACGGCCTTAACCACGTCGGCCAACACCTCCTCAGCCTTGGCCACCTTGACCACCACCCTGCCGTCTGCCGCAGTCGTCTCGCCAAAGCGGCTCAGTCTCGCGAGGTCCACAGGCCCCGACACCTCCAGCTCTATGACGTCTACGCCGTATTTCGCCTTGAGCTCGTCGGGCGCCCCCAGCGCCACTATCCTCCCCCGGTTGAGGATGGCCACTCTGCCGCAGAGAGACTCAGCCTCCTCCATGTAGTGCGTCGTGAGGAGGACGGTTACGCCGAACTCCCGGTTTATCTGCCTAACCACCTCCCAGAAGCCGAGGCGGGCCCCCACGTCTAGGCCGACGGTTGGCTCGTCCATAAAGAGAACCTCGGGGCCGTGGAGGAGGGCCATGGCAACCTCCAGCCTCTTCCGCATGCCCGTGGAGAACTTGCCCACGGGCCTCCCAGCCGCCTCGTATATCCCAAAGGCCTTCAACAGCTCCGCCGCCCTCTCTCTCCACCCCCTCACCCCCATGAGCCTAGCCTGCACCTCCAGATTCTCCCAGGCGGTGAGATCGTCGTCAAGGATAACCTCGGAAGATATCCAGCCAATCCTCTTCTTCACCTCCAGCCCCTGCTCAACGACGTCGAAGCCCGCTACCCAAGCCCTACCCGCCGTCGGCTTGGTCAAGCCGGTGAGGATCTTTATAGTGGTGGTCTTCCCAGCGCCGTTTGGGCCAAGGAGGCCGAAGACCTCCCCCCTGCCGACGGAGAAGGACACGCCGTCTAACGCTACAACATCACCATACCTCTTGACTAGGCCCTCCGCTCTTACAGCCTCCACACAGACCGACACGTCTACCCCTTATATAGCTTTCCTCCCCCTCCTACGCCTAGGCTCGCCCCCCTTGAAATACAAGTAGAAGAGGTAAGTCGCCACAGAGAAGAGAGCCAGCCTCCCCAACCAAGCCGCCACGGCCTCGCCCCCCACCCCCTGAGGCCTAACCACCAGCGGAAACACCCCCACATACGGCACTGTGAAGAGAACCTTCCCAATTATGTTATTTGTAACTGGGGGCTCCCCCGCCGCCTGGTCAGGCGCCGGGTTGTTGTCACCCCACGTGATCAAGCCACAGCCACCACGGTCAACCTTTTGATACACCCTGTGGATAATCCAACTCCCCACCCACAGGGGGTTCCTAGCCACGTAGACCACAACATCCCCCGGAGAAACGCTCTGACAGCTGGCACCCACCAGAAAGATGAAGTCTCCCACTCTCAACGTCGGTTCCATAGAGTAGGAAGAAACAACCGCAATAGGCCACGCCACGCCAGCTACCACAGAATACACCACCAAAGCCACCACAATAGCGACAAGCCACAAAAACTCCCTAACCCAGCCCCCCATACCACCAAAGACACAGCCAGTATATAACAATAACTCCAAAAGCCGCAACACACCAAGCACCCCACAGACCAGCGTATCACTCAGAATTCTTACTATCTTTTGATTTCTGGATGTTGGCACCCTGCTGCCCAGAGAGCCAACTCGTAGCAGTGCTGTTTCTACTATCTTTTGATTTCTGGGCTGTGCTAAGACAAGCGCGACATATATCAGCGCGTACGCGAGTAGTTTCTACTATCTTTTGATTTCTGGAGAGGCACACTTGTCCTCGCTGGTGTCCACATGCCATTTGCAGGTTTCTACTATCTTTTGATTTCTGGTGAGATGATGTCAGTCATGCGCACTCTATACTGAACTCTCCATCTTCGTGTTTCTACTATCTTTTGATTTCTGGTAGGGTGACCAACAGCATTTTCGGCTCAAATATTGGAATGTTTCTACTATCTTTTGATTTCTGGGCCGGTAAGGACAACTGGGCTTATCAGATGCTGGGCTGGGAGGAGTTTCTACTATCTTTTGATTTCTGGGTCCCGACGACAAGACGGCAATACTTGACGCCGTCTTAGCGGGTTTCTACTATCTTTTGATTTCTGGGCCACCGGCGGCATGACAATGATGAGTGCTTCGTCCGACACGCCGTTTCTACTATCTTTTGATTTCTGGGCGAACCGCAACGGCGCGCGGTACGGCAGAAGACGAAAAGAGAGGTTTCTACTATCTTTTGATTTCTGGAGACCCAAACGCCTCTGTGACTCCGCTTATGCCGAATGTAGTTTCTACTATCTTTTGATTTCTGGAACTGTTATAAGCCTGGGAAAATAGAGGGGCATGGCAGAACGTTTCTACTATCTTTTGATTTCTGGCCAGACGAGCTGTACTACCGCCTGGTGGAGCTCGTGGCGAGGTGGTTTCTACTATCTTTTGATTTCTGGCTGTAGATAGTTGTCAATTCGTCTCTTGAGACGGCCGTAGTTTCTACTATCTTTTGATTTCTGGGGCTTGTTTGTATGGATCTTTTGGGTTTTTAAGTTTTTTCGTGGTTTTTTGTCTGGCCGGCGGTCGCTTTCCAGCCCCTCTTTACATTCATACATTCTCCTGTCTGGGTGTAGGCGTACGCCATTCTTCGCCTTTACGATTGTGACAACGCCTAGCCGAAGGGAGAACCCAACGCCATTCTTCGCGTTTGGCTGTCTAGCCCCTTGTCTAAAGTATATTGTGTTCTTTACCGACATATATGGGAATGTTTTAATGTGTGGGTGTTGTGGCTGGTGTGTATCTCTATTTTGGCCGGGTTAGGGTTGGGCCTCTCGTTGGCTACCTGTGGCTGTTGGGCCGTAGGCTGTATCTGAAGGTGGGCTGGCGTCCTCGCGATACCGTCTATCTGGGCTCTGTGGACGATCTTCTGGGCGTCGCCGTGAGGGTTAGGCGGCTCGTGCCGAGGCCCCTGCCCGTTAGGCAGCTGGTGGCTGCGCTGGTTGACGCCCTAAGGAAGGCGTATTACGTCGCCAGCCGGTGCCGCGACTCGCCGCGTTGGAAAATACGCGCCTGGGAGGCGGCAATGGCCATAGAATACGCCGCCTCCGCCCTCGCCATGTACTGGCCAAGCGCGGCGAAGAAGATACTAGACGACGGCTAGAATGGGGTGCCGTCTTTTAGCCATTTTGCGGCTTCTGGGGCGTGGTAGGTGAGGATTAGGTCTGCGCCTGCTCTTTTTATTGCGGTTAGGATTTCTAGTGTGACGACCCTCTCGTCTATGTATCCGGCAGCTGCGGCGGCTTTTACCATGGCGTATTCTCCGGAGACGTTGTAGGCGGCTAGGGGGGCCCAGGGGTAGTGCTGTTTTACTAGGCGGATTACGTCTAGGTATGCGAGGGCCGGCTTTACCATGACTATGTCTGCGCCCTCCTCCAGATCCATGGCGACTTCTTTGAGGGCTTCGTGGGCGTTTCTGGGGTCCATCTGGTATGTCCTCCTGTCGCCGAATTTGGGCGCTGAGGCGGCGGCCACGCGGAAGGGGCCGTAGAAGGCTGAGGCGTATTTGGCGCTGTATGCCATGATCCCCACGTGGTGGAAGCCGTGGGCGTCTAGGGCTTTTCTAATCTCGGCCACCTGGCCGTCCATCATGCCGCTTGGGGCGACGAAGTCAGCGCCGGCGTCTGCGTACACGAGGGCCTCCTTGGCGTATAGCTTTATAGTTTCGTCGTTGTCAATGTGCCACCTGCCCCCCGTGGTCTTTACTACGCCGCAGTGTCCGTGGTCTGTGTATTCGCAGAGACAGACGTCTGCGAAGAGGAGTATCTTGTCACCAAAGGTCTCTTTTAGGAGGCGGAGGGCCTTGGGGACGGGGCCCTCTGGGTCGTAGCCCCTGGAGCCGTGGGGGTCTTTCTGCTCCTCTGGCACCACGCCGAATAGGATAAACTTGTTGACTCCTAGGGCGAGGGCCTCCTCTACGTGTTTAATTAGCTCCTCGCCGACGGGCCACCGGTGTTGGCCGGGCATGGTGGGTATGGCCTCTCGGCCGGGGCCCTCCTTGACGAAGATGGGGTAGATGAAGTCGCTGGGGTCGAGGGCAGTTTCGGCAACGGCGTCTCTAATGATTTTGTTTGTCCTGAGGCGGCGGGGTCTGACAGTTGGGAATTTCATATCGTAAGTGGCGTGCGGCCTTATATCTTTTTGCCTTCGCAAAGCGCTTTGAGTTTAGCCGCCGTCTTTCCGTCTAATTTTCTATAGCTGGGGGGCGGCCTCAGGCTTATCTCTGTCAGTTTGACAGGCGTTAGACAGCGGGCTGGGCCTCTGGCCTCTATTAACATAGAGTAGCGGGCGCCCTCGACGTATTTTAAATCTTCTTCTCCAACGCCGCAGCCCCCCAGCTCAGAGAGTAGTTTAGATAGGTTGTGGGTGGGGACTATGAAGACTAGGCCTGCGGTGAAATATCCAACTACAGCCGCCGTGGGTTTTGTAAAGTATAGATACACCACGTCGTTTGGCTGTATCAAAGGCCCCACTAGCTTCCTCAATTCACATTTTTTCGCCCCGCCGAGTATCTCTTCGCCAAATTTCGGCTTGATAGACATGAGATACACTGCCATAAATAACATCGGCCTCTGGGTTATAAAGGTGGGGCGGGTGTTCCTCAACAGTCGGGGGTACTCCGGCTCTTCACCTATCTGACGTATAGATCTGCCCACTTGCTTATATTTTTAAAGCCGCGTAGATGAGGCGGCTGTGAGGTGTTTCTGTGGGAGGCCTGCAAGAGAGAGCGGCTTTTGTCCATACCACGACCCCAACTGTGTTAAAGACCCGGCTTGCCGGCGGAAGTTAGTTTTTACAGCCGACTGCGAGAGGTGCCACCTGCCGGGGGGCGAGGTGTCAGATGTCGCGCCTAGGCTGAGGGAGGCTAGAGTCCACGGCCCGCTCTTTATATACTATGTAACTGGCGACGTAGACCTCCGTGGGGCTGGGGGCATAGATCTTTTTATCTACAGCGTGAGGGGGAATATATATCTCGAGGGGGCTAGATTCCGCCATGTATACATAGACCAAGTCGTCGGCGATGTAGATTTTAGAGGGGGGAGGGCTGAGCTCTTCGCCGTGTTTTCAGTACGTGGCGAAATCTCGGCGGCTGGCGCAAAAATTGGGGGCCATCTACAAGTGGTAGAGTCCTCGGGGCGTCTTGATTTAACTGGGGCGGGGGTGGTCGGCGAAATTATTGTCGAGAGGTTTAGAGGGGGTGTTGTAGCTAGGGCGGGGGCCTACTCTATAACAATATGTGGGTCTAGGGGAGATGTAGATCTGTCGGGGGCGCGTACTACTGGAGATATAGCGCTTGTAGAGTCGGAGGGGGGCCGTCTCGATTTGTCTGGAGTAGAAGTGGGCGGCAGGGTGTTTATCTTGGCCTCTAAGTTTGGCGGAGTTAGAATCGACCGGCCTGAGGTAGTGAAGAAAATTGTCGTGTTGTAGCTACTCCTCAATTATATACGCTCTGAGACGGCCTATAGACTCCACCTCGGCCTCTACGATGTCTCCCCCCTTTAAGAACTTCCCCTTGGCCCAGCCCACTCCGGGCGGCGTCCCTGTGAAAATGAGGTCGCCGGGGCGGAGGGTTATGCCTTGGGATGCCCAGTATATCAACTGTTGGATGTTGAAGATGAGCTGGGAGGTGTTTCCCTCCTGTTCTAGCTGGCCGTTTACCCAAAGCCTCAGCCCCAGTCTGTTGGGGTCTGGCACCTCGTCTCTTGTCGCAATGTACGGGCCCACAGGCGCTGCGGTGTCCATAGTCTTGCCCCATATCCAGTTCTTTCCGTACTGTCTGGCGGTCTTCTCGTCTGGGTTCTGCCAGTCGCGCATAGACATGTCTAGCCCGACGGTGTAGCCGAAGACGTAGTCCAGCGCCCTCTCTGGCTCTATGTATTTGCCGGGGCGCCCCATTACGACGACGAGCTCTACCTCCCAGTCTAGCTTCTGTACCACCCTGTGTTTCACTACATAGCCCTCGTGGCCCACTAGGGCGTTTGGGAACTTGGGGAAGAAGTAGGGCTTGTCGGGGGGCTCTATCCCAGTCTCGGCGCCGTGTGCCCTGTAGTTGACGGCTACGCAGAGTATTTTCTCTGGGTTTGGCACAGGCGGCTCCCACTTTATCTCCTCTGGCTTGTAAAACGGCCCACTGGCTTTCTCGTTTAACTTCTTAACTATCTCAAGCGCAGGCTCGCCTAGTGCAATAAGACGTCTCATGTCGTATAGAAAATCTGGCGCCTCCTCTGTGTTAAACGCCGCTTTGTACGCCTCGGGCAAGTCTAAAATCCTGCCGTTTTTAAAAAGCCCAACTTTTCTAACCTCCCCCCTTCTAAATGTAAGTAGTTTCATAACGTAACGTTGGCCGTCGTTTATATACATTAGCATTTCGATTTCGATATCGAAATCGAAAAGTTTAAAAATACGAGAGGTGTTATACACATGGCGCCTCCGCCCTGGGCGTTTATATCGAGGAGAGGGCTGAGGGAGGTAGTGCTCTGGTTGCTCTCAGACAAGCCTATGAACGGCGCCGAGGTTATAAGAGCTGTGGAAGAGCTCACGTGGGGCTTTTGGAAGCCGTCTCCCGGCTCGGTCTACCCGCTGTTGAAACAACTTGAGGCGGAGGGTCTGGCCAAGAGGAGAGAAGACGGGCGGTACGAGCTGACGGAGGCCGGCAGACGCGCCGTCAAGCTCATACCCTGGGCTAAAATACCTAGGCCCGGCGCCCCGCGGAATATCGAAGAAGTTGTCGAAGAGTTGGAGAGCTGGTCGATGTATCTCGCCGACGTCGCTACTACAGAGCCTGATAGAATAGCGCCGTATAGAGAGCGTATTAGAAAGATAGCTGAGATTCTCCAAAAGGTGTAGATTTTGCACCAAGAGAATTAAAACTAGTTTATTTTTTACACATGTGTTTACTGTAGAAAATCTCTCGGTGGCTGTAGGCGGGCGGGCTCTCCTCGGCGGAGTCTCTTTTTCTATTTCGCCGGGGGAGGTGTTTTACATCTTGGGGCCCAACGGCGTTGGCAAATCAAGTCTTCTCAAGGCGATAATGGGGATCCCGGGGTATGAGGTCGTGGGGGGCAGAGTCCTTTTAGATGGCGAAGATATTACAAAACTAAAGCCGTATGAAAAAGCCAGCCGGGGCCTGGCCCTCGCTTTTCAAATCCCGCCGCGGCTACAGGGCGTTCGCGTAGGCGTACTTCTGTCGAATATATGTAGGAAGACTAAGTGTGACTATAGAGAGGTGGCTAAGGTCGTTGAGGTAGATCATCTTCTTGATAGAGAAATAGGAAAGCTCTCCGGCGGCGAGGGGAAGAGGGTAGAGCTCGCCACTGTTTTAGCCCAGAGGCCTAGAGTCGCTCTTATAGATGAGCCAGACAGCGGCGTAGATGTAGAAAGTCTTGTAATTGTGGCTAGGGCGTTGAAAGAGCTTGTAAAAGACGCCGCGTTAATTATTGTAACACATGGCGCACATATAGCTAGACATCTCCCCCCGGATAAAGTCTGTGTTCTCTACGGCGGCGGGTTTAAAAAATGTGGGGGTAGAGAGGTTTTAGACGCCGTGTTTACCTATGGCTTCGCAGGGCTGGTTTGAAAAAATAAGAGAGAGAGCTAAAGCGGCGTTAAACAAGCCGGCTCCCCACGGCCCAGATGTCGATGTTACACAATTTGGCGACGGGAGGACGCCCACTAGTGAGGAGGCTGTGGCTGCAGTCGCGAATAAAGTCGGCGTGTCTATGGGAGCGCCGGCTTACTACATACAGGGAGATAGTGCATATTTCAGATACTTAAGTAGGATCCCGGGGGTCGAGGTGTATAGAGTAGAGGAGTTTGCCGACGCATATCCAGACCTCGCCAGGGAGTACCTCTGGCGCCTTGTGCCGCCTGACCTTGATAAATATACAGCTGTGGCAGCTCTAAGGGGGGTTGGGGGGTATGTGATTAGAGTCAAGGCGGGGGCTAAGGTGAGAGATCCTATCCTCGCCTGTCTCTCTATCGTCCGGGGGGGTCTCCAGGCGCCGCACAACGTCGTTATTGTAGAAGAGGGGGCTGAGGCGGTGGTCTACACTGGGTGTGTAATTGCGCCGGAGGTCGTGGGGCTGCACGTGGGGATTTCTGAGTTTTACGTATTAAGGGGGGCCAAACTCCGTTATATAATGGTACATAACTGGACGAAGGCGGCGCATGTAAGACCTCGCACTGGGGTTCTCGTAGAGGAGGGCGGAGAGTACGTCGGATATTATGCCAATCTCCAAGAGGTGAACTCCCTCCAGACGAGCCCGAGGATTGTGTTGAGAGAGGGGGCGAAAGCCCACGCGACTTCTATACTCCTGGGGCTGGGGAGTGCGCAGATTGACGTGGGGACGACGGCTGTATTAGAAGGCGACGGGGCTGCAGTTGAGTTGACCACGAGGGCGCTTGCGGCAGACAGATCTAACATCACCATGAGGGCTTTAGTCGAGGCGCATAAGCCCTCTAGAGGCCATGTTGAGTGTAGCGGCCTTTTACTCTCTGGCAGTGCCGACATAGTCACCATCCCACAGCTGGCGGCTTATCACCAAGACGCGATGTTGACACACGAAGCCTCTATTGGGAGGCTGGCTGAGGAGGAGATAAACTATCTACAGGCCAAGGGCTTTACCTACGAAGAGGCTGTGTCTCTATTAGTGAGGGGGTTTGTCACTACAGATATATACAGATATCTGCCAGAGCAAGCAAGGCGGTATGTAGAGAGTATTGAAAAGGTTATAGTTGAGAAGGCAATGTGAAACTTGGCTCCCCTAATGTCACGCCGGCCTTCCCCCGGGGCTCGGGGCCCGCCCCCGCCAGACGCCCTGGCGGGCGGGCTCGACAGACGCAACAGCCTTGACCGATAGCGCGATGTGTTGTCTTTGACCCCCGACGTTGTAACAACTAACGTAGAGAGTGTGTATGGATTAAATAACCCCCTTTTTATTGACTAGATGAGTCGGGTTAATGGACGGACTATGAAACTTAAACTGCCGCCTAGGATAAAAGTGCTTGAGGCCCTCGGCGCTGTGGCAGATGGCAGAGTGAAAATGTTGGGGCCAGGCCGTTGTGAAGTATTGTCTTCAGAGGGGGACAGAGTGTATCACGTTGAAATCTCCGGCAGACGTGTATATAGCGATGACAACGGCACTGTGTATAGGGGGTATGTGGGCTATCCAATAATTGCCTGTCTAATGGCGGAGGGCAGACTGCCGACAGACCCGCAGCTCGCGGAAAAACTAAAGACAATCCCCTGGAGGAAGTTAAACGAGCAGTATAAAAAATATGAAGAAGTCCTCCGCCATATATACACAGAGAGGGCTATCGATAGAGCTGAGGCAGAGCGGTATATAGACGCCGTGTTAAAACAACTGGCCCAAATGCAATTGGAGTATTCTCCTCCGTGAAATTCCGCGTAGTTGAGATCTTCGCCTCTCTCCAGGGCGAGGGGGTGAACCTCGGCAAACCTGCCGTCTTCATCAGGCTGGCGGGCTGTCCAATACGGTGTCGGTACTGCGATACAAAATACAGCTGGGACCCTCTAGGCGGAGTTGAGATGGACGCCGAAGAGGTCGTCCAGAGGGCTGCGGCATACGGCCAGCTGGGTCATGTCGTCATCACAGGAGGGGAGCCGTTGATCTGGCGCAACCTCCACGAGTTGGCCTGCCCCCTCCGGCGGCTGGGCACTGTCGAAGTCGAGACCAGCGGCGTCTACCCGCCCACTCCACAGTTAGACGCTTGTGTTGATTTCTACGACGTGTCGCCTAAGCTCTCTAACGCAAGAGTAGACGCCCCCCTCCACCCCCATTACCCAAAGAGCCCCAAGGCATGGTTTAAGTTCGTGGTGGGGAGCGAGGAGGACGTGGAGGAGGCAGTCCGTTACGTTGAGAAACACGGCATACCCCGTGAGAGAGTTTTCCTAATGCCGCTCGCCGAGACGCCGGAGCAACACGCCGAGGTGCTCCGCCGCATATGGGACGCCGCGGTTAAACACAAGCTCCGCGTCACCCCCAGGCTCCACGTAGAGGCGTGGGGCAATGTCAGAGGTAGGTAGTGTTATAAGGCTGTGAGAACTTGGACGTATGTCTGAAAAATTGGCTAGACGGCTTCGCGAAGTAGTAGATCTCTTAGAGTCTGCCGTAGAGGAGGGCGATTGTAAACTAGTTGAAGAGGCGTTAGACGAACTCCGTAGTATAATCGATGAGTTAGAAGAGTGATGTTTATAGATCTACACGAAGACATAGCCCACTATTTTCTCACCTCTCTCAGCCCCCAGCCCTTCGACGTAGACGCAGAGGGGAGACAGAGCGATTTGCCAAAGCTGAGGAGGGCGGGGGCAGAACTCGTGGTCGCGGCTGTCTTCCCATTTGTCAACTCCTACAGCGGCTGGTCGCCGAGTCTCCAGCTGGCGCTGGAGGGGTTCAAGGTGTATTACGCTCTGTCTGAGACCCACGGCATAAAGATCGTGGAGAGAAGGGGCGATTTAGCTGCGCCGGGGCTGAAGTTCCTCATTGCACTTGAGGGAGCCGACGTCCTCTCGTCGGCGGACGACCTAAGGCTCTTCTACAGGCTGGGGCTACGGGCCTTGGGCTTGACGTGGAATCTTAGCAACCGGTGGGGAGGGTCGTGTTGCGGGGGGAGAGACCGCGGCCTTTCTGAAGAGGGCTATGGGCTTGTGGAGGCGGCGCAGAGGGTGGGGGTCTTGGTGGATCTGGCACACGCCGGGGAGAGGACCGCCTTGGATGTCCTAGAGACGGCGAGGAGGCCGGTAGTGGTGAGCCACGCCAACGCCGCCGCGGTGCATAGCCATAGGAGAAACGTCGGAGACGAAGTGCTCAAGAAGCTGCGCGACGTAGGCGGAGTGATAGGCCTCACCTTTATACCGTCTACTATATCCAGCGACCCGACCCCTAGAGATTTGGCAAAACACGCGAGATACATAAGGGATAAATTCGGCGTGGAGGTTTTAGCCATAGGCACGGACTACCTCGGCATATCTACAACGCCCCGGGGCTTGGAGTCGGTGGATAAGATCCCCCGCCTGGCAGAGGCGCTGATAGAGGCCGGCTTCAGACGTGAGGAGGTGGAGGCAGTCATGTGGAGAAACGCCGCCAGAGTGCTCAGAGAGGTCTTACCCTAGAACCACAGCATGGGTCTTCCTGAGGGCTAGCTCCACCTCGCCGGGGGGTGCCCCCAGCCAGTTGGCCTCGGCGAGGGCGTCTCTCGTGATCGCCAGTCTGCCGTCTGGGAGCCGGCGGGCCCTTTTCTGGATCTCCCACATGAGCCTGTAGACTCTGTCTCTCTTGGCCTGGGCCCTGAGGATGGCCTCCTCCAGGGGTACGCCGGCGAGAACCGACAGCACGATCTCGGCTATTTTGTTTATCCTGTCTGGCACCCCCACGAGAGACCCCCTCAGCTCTATCCTACACCTCTTCTCCACGCCGAGTAACTCCGCCAGCCTCCTGGTGCCCGACTTAGCCGTCCTCTCCTTGTCCACAATCCCACCGATGATAAACTCCGAGTGGGACCGCGCTGTCTCCTCTGTGAAGAGACAGTCTCCCTCGGGGTCGAGAACCACCGGCTTCTCCAGAGGCGGGGGGCCGCCCGAGATGTTCATCCGGTGGACAAGCCCCCTGGCATGTAGGCCGAGTAACTCCAGGAACTCGCCGGGGGCGTTCGTCACCCAGAGGTTGCCGTCCCAGAGCACCCTACGGACTGCGTCCAACGTCGCGAGGATCTGCTCCACCAACTCGTGCTTCTCCCCCGGCGTGTGCTCTCCCCACAGCGACAGGTCGACAACAATCCGCGGTCTCTCCGGCGGCGAAAAACCGACCTCCAGCCGCTCCCCCACGCACCGTTTTGCCAAAACCCAACGGCAGACTCCCGCGCCGCGGCCTCTCAAAACCTCAACCCCCTCCCACCTACACACGGCGTATCTCCCCACAAGTACTCCCACAGCCACGCACTGGGGAATCTCCCACCTACATTTAAAGTGCGGAGGGAGACACAGAGAGTCCACCCCCCTCTGGGCTAAGAACTGGAAAAATATCTTCCAAAGCGGAGTCACCACGCCATTTCAAACAAGCCCAACATAAAAACTTGAAAACACCCTACAGAAGGCCCTCAGTGTGGCGGCGGATAGGGTGGTGGAGAAGCTTAGGGATGGAGCTCTCCGCCGAGGACATCTTCTTATACCTCAACATTAGGAGTAGCGCAACTAGAGAGGGTTGACGACGCCAATAGACTGGCGGCAGACGGCCTAAACAAGCAGATTGGTTCGTTAACGACAACGCACTTATAAAAAGCCTAGCCAAGAGGATGCCTGTATAGACGACATGCAGAAGATGTTACTAGAGATCTGACGTCTGTTTGTAGGAGTTGCGACAAAAATTGTATGTTCCTAGGCCCACCAGTAGCGCTGGCGTAGAATCTGGGCGGCTTTTACCATCACCTTTAGCTTTTCTATGGCGACGGCGCGCGGGAAGGCGCGGTACATGCCGGGGGCGAAGCCGCAGTCTGGGTTTAGCCATATCCTGGTGGGGTCTACGTACTTGACAATCTTCTCTACGTGCGCCACTACCTCGTCGACAGTCTCCACCCTCTTGGGGTCCCGGACGTCGATGGAGCCCAGCCCTATCTCCTTGTCTGTAGGGAGTATCTTGGCGAACTCCTCGGGGTTGCCCATCCTCGGGTGTTTATACTCGACTACGTACTGCTTCACTTTCACGTCGAAGAGCTGGGGGGCCAGGCGTTCGTAGCCAACTATGGGGGACTCCTCGGTGGGCCAGCGGTCTAGGTGCATGCCTATCCTCACAGAGGTGGTGTAGCCCTTGACTGTCTCGTTGACGAGGTCCACCGCCAGCTGTATTTCATCTCTAAGGCCTCTGTACTTCTGGCCGTAGAGCTCGGAGGCCACCTGTTTGTACCTATCCGGCTTGTCTTGCTCCGCCTCGATTAAGTCGCCGAGCATGGGCTCGTCCAGTTGTATGAAGGCCACGCCGGCGTCTATAAGCCGGGCTATCTCGTTCCTCAACACTTTGACGTAGGCTTCCGCGGCGTCCTCCGGCCTGGGGTAGTAGGGGGCGGAGATCTTGGCGTGCCAAGCCTCCCACATTATGAGGTAGGGGGAGGGGAGGGTGACCTTGAGAGGCTTCTGGGTGACCTTCTTGGCGTATTGCACTTCATCTACGGCGAGGACGCTGTCTTCTATATAGCCCGCAATGACAGGCCTCCAGAGGGTGAGGGGGGCTTTGTATCTCTTCATGATCTCCTTGGCGTTGGGGTGTAGCTCCTCCACCCTCACGATCTTGAACCCCCTTATCTTCTGACCGACGAACGCCACGAAGGAGGTCCTCCGCTGCTCTCCGTCTGTGATCACGTCTAGGCCCGCCTCCTCTTGGTCTTTTATAGCTAGTTTGACTGCATCGTCGAGGTATTGGTTGAAGGTCTGTTGGTCCATCTGGCCCTTTTCGAACTTCTCGAAGGCCTCTATTAGCCAAGTTGGCCTAGGCCAAGAGCCCACTACTGATGTTATAAACGCCCTTGGCAACGACATTAGTGAGATGCAAAAGACCTCTATAAAAATTTTGAGAAGTAATAGTTATTAACTTAGGAAATCCGCTCCCCTATGTCTGCAGTAGGTAAAAGACTTGAAAATGTCTATATAGTGGCGTTTGCAAGAACAGCCTTTACGAGATTTTCTAGGAAGGAGCCTCAGAAAGACGACTTTTGGGACGTAAGACCGGAGGAGTTGGCGGCGGCGCCTGTGAGGGCGATTTTAGAAAAAACTGGCGTCAAGCCGGAAGATGTAGAAGATCTCTTGACAGGGACAGCTCTGCCGGTAGGCGAGCAGTGGCTCTACGGCGGCCGCCATGTTGTTTTCGCCGCCAAACTGCCTTACACAATTCCGGCGGCGCATATAGATAGACAGTGCGCCTCTTCAATTACTACAGTGGCTTTTGGAGCTATGGAAGTGGCCACAGGTATGGCCGACGTGGTAATAGCTGGCGGCGTCGAAAAAATGTCTAAGACCCCTATGTATGAAAATCCACATATTGAGATAAATCCTAAATTTCTTACAGACGAGGAGTATGTAAGACTATACAATCTGCCGATTGGCTACGTCATGGGGCTCACCGCCGAGAGACTAGCCGAGGTCTCGGGCATAAAGAGGGAGGAGATGGACATGTGGTCTCTTAGAAGCCACAGGAGGGCGGCAGAGGCGTATGAAAAGGGCTATTTCAAAGACGAGATAGTGCCCGTTGCGGTGGAAAAAGACGGCCAGAGGAAAGTTGTAGATAGAGACCAGTCTGTTAGGCCAGACACAAGCCTCGAGGCGCTTGCCAAACTCCCGCCTGTGTTTAAGCCAGATGGCGTAATAACCGCGGGCAACTCCTCGCCTTTAAACTCCGGCGCTGCATATATAATGCTTGCCTCTGGCGAAGTTGTGAAAAAACACGGCCTTCAACCTCTGGCTAAGATTAGGGCTGTGGCTTTCGCCGGAGTGCCGCCTGAGGTTATGGGCATGGGCCCCGTGCCTGCGTCGAAAAAGGCGCTTGAAAAGGCCGGACTTACGGTCAAACAGATAGGGAGGTGGGAGATAAATGAGGCTTTTGCCGTAGTTACGCTATATGCAATTAAACAACTCGGCCTAGACCCCGAGATTGTTAACACAAGAGGCGGCGCCATCGCCATAGGCCACCCGCTGGGGGCCACAGGCGCGAGGATAATAGGCACGTTGGCTAGACAGATGCAGATAGACGGCGTTGACTACGGCGTGGCTACTCTTTGCGTCGGCGGTGGGCAAGGCGCCGCCGTAGTTTTAGAAAGAGTATAAGTTTTTAATAAACTACAAACAAGCCCATTATGTGGCGGCTGGCGGCGTCGCTATTACTCCTGGCTTTATCTGTCTCCTCCGCCACGGTGTTGACTAGAGCAGACCAACTCTCTATTGACGCGGCGTATCCAATACTACGGAAGTATATACCAGACATTAGGATAATCCCCGCAGACCCCACCCAATGGAGGGGGCTCATAGAGAGGGGAGATGTAGACTTCCTCTGGGCCGGCGCGCCGGTGCTTTACGAAGCCCTCCTGCGGGAGGGCTACCTAGCCCCCATGCCAGACGTCCCAGAGCTTAGACAAATGCCAGAGAGGGCGGGGGGTATTTTACTCAAGCGGATGGGGCCAGATGGGAAGACGTACTACGTGGTCTACGGTCTCTTAGGCTATGTAATTGGCTATAGCAACGAGGCCCTCGCCAAGGCGGGAGTCCAGCCTGCGTGTAGCTGGGCGGCCCTCGCCTCGCCGAATCTCACTAAATACTACCTACAGACAGGCGCCAAGCCCGTCGTCCTCGCGCGGCCTACCAAGTCCACCTCCACAGCCGCGATGATGCAACTGGTGACAGAGATATACGGCTGGGAGGAGGGCTGGAGACTCCTCACAGCCATGGCGGCTCACTCTAGATTTGTTGACTCAAGTGGCGCAGTACGAGACGTCGTAAAGAGAGGCGAGGCTCTCTTCGGCCCCATGGTTGACTACTACGTCTTTATCGCAGGGCTTGACTACTGTATTCCGGCAGACGGCACAGACATACTCTTTGACCCCATCGCCGTGCCTCGGGGCGCCAACGCCACAGCAGCGGCTTTACTAACCAGAGTCTTCCTCACCGAGTTAGAGAAGAGACTTATAGATAGGTATATACTGCCCGGCAATCTAGCTCTGTTAGACTCCCCAGACGTAAACCAGACTAAAGCCGCAGTTTTAAAACGCCATTTAGACAAGCTCATGAAGGCAAAGGTATTGGCAGTGCCGCCTGAAAAAAGCGCGTCGTATTACTACTCCTTTATCTACTACTACGAGGCCACTCTAGTAGATCTCCAAGACCAGCTCACCTCTGTCTGGGCGAAGCTAGTAGACGCCTACTACTCTGGCAGAATATCTAGACAACAGTTTGAAAGACTGTGGCGCCTCTTGGGAGCGCCAGTGAACTACACAGACCCCGCCACAGGCCAGACTAGGGCCTTTACATATCAAGACGCCGTCGCAATAAACGACAAAATAGCGGGAGACCCCACCTATAGAGATAGACTTGTCCAGGCGTGGAGGGAAGCCGCCAGGGCGAAGTACCAGAAGGTAGAAATTGAGTTAAATAAACTACTCGCCACTCCTCAGCCATTCCAAACTATGTCTCTAGCCGCCGTAGTTATAGTTGTAGCGTTGTTATTAATAGCGTTTCTTCTCGTAAGAAGGAAAAGAACGTAAATATATAAATGCGTATTAATGTAGAAAAATTTATTAATGTTCAAAATTGTGTAAATCTTATGAAAGTTGTGTTCGTAGGAAGGGTTCCAGAGCATTATGCCAAAGTCTTAAGAAAGTTTGGATTTGAGATTTCTGAGTCATTTCCACCGGAGGATTCTGCCCTTGTGGTATTCTATGAAGATTGTAAAACAGCGGAGAAGACAGGGTATACTTGTTTCTCTGAGGAGGAGTTAAAGAGATTTATAGAACTTCTTCCTTTTTTAGGGGGATCTTAAATACCTAAGGTATCTAGAAAATATCTCCACTGACGGTATGCTTCTAGAAATTTATGTCCATTCTGTGTGATACAGAAGACGCCAGCGTCTTCTTTTACAAGATCTCTCTCAATAAGGGCTTCCACTATTTTCATCATGCGGTCGTATGCTAGATTGGCCTCTGTGGCTAGTCGCGTTGGTGGTCTACATCCAGTAGACAAAATCTCTAGTATGTCGGCAATTATCTCTAGCCTGGTGCGCCTCTTCCGTGCCATATGCCCAACGCGAGGAAAACTGCCGTTAGTAGTCTAGAGACGGTGGCCATATTGCTTGAGATTGGAAATAGCAGAGAGATAGTTAGAGCTGTAAAGGCAAGTGGTACATACGGCGGGGCCTTCCGCTCTGCCGTTTTGATAAACATTACGGCGGCGATATAAATGGCGAGAATTGCGTTTACCGGCGCTAGTATAAACAACGGCGCTATGGCGTAAAACATGGCGGGGGTCACCGCTATTGCGATTGGCGTTAATGCGGCTAGGAGAAGGAGGTTTACGACGGCTCTAAACACCGCTTCTTGTCTCGCCACAAATCTGCCTGGCTCTGTCTCTCTAAGTAGGCCTAGATATATATCGACTACAGCTTCTAATACCAAGGCGGCCGCCAGGAGGATCATGCCAAAGAAATATAGAGAGAGTCTGCGGTCGTAGAGAGATTGCCACGCTTGAAATACGCGATATGCTATGTATGTAGCAAGAGCTGCTGTGGTTAGATCTGCCACGAATAATATCATTCGTAACGGAGGGCAGCCACTATGTTTATTCTACTGGCTCTATAGGCTGGGAGAAGGGCGCCCAGTAGGTTTATCCCAATGACAAGCGCGGCTGTTGCTACGACAATAAGCGGATCTACTTCAATGTGAGATATGTTGAAGGTGGGGTGGGGGGCCGTGCGGGGCGTGGCGGCAGAGGCGCTTTGGCTACCGAAGGGCAACCCCATCTGCGAGAGGGGGAGCAGCAGAGCGACTCCGATGGCGACGCCGATGAGGGCGACTATGGCGGCCTCCCCGAGGAACATGGCTAGCACGTGTCTCCTCTTGTAGCCGAGGGCCCTCAGAACTCCTATCTCCTTGGTCCTCTGGACTACGCTTATGGACATAGTGTCGTAGAGCCAGAGGGCGGTGATGATTGTACTCACCCCAGCTATTAGGCCGAGGAAGAGCTGGAAGGAGGTCAAGAAGCTGTTTATAGTCTGGAGCACCGCCTGGGGGGATATCACGTCTACGTTGGGGAAGGCGGCTCTCACGTCGTTAGCCACTTGCTCCACGAGAGAGGGGTCTCTAAGCACGAGCACAACCACGCTGTACGTCGTCACGCCAGTGGCCTGGCGGAAGGCCGAGATGTCCATCACCACCCCCCTGGCGGTGTCTATATAGCCCAGGGCCCCCGTGGCGAGTATCCCCGAGACGATGGCGTTTATCGACCTCCGGCCTATGGAGAGGGAGAGGGGCGACCCGACGGAAACCCTCTGTTGTCCCGTAGATCTGTCAAAGGCTACGTAATATCCAATTAACACCATGCTAGAGCCGATGACCATCTCCCCCTCGTAGAGGGCGGTGGGCGGCAGAAGGAGCCGCAGGAGGGCGGGGTCGACTCCATATACCGTGACCGGGATGGGCGTGGCCTGGCCCGAGATCCTGACGACGCCTCTGGCGTTGGCTATGGGGATAGCCGTCTCCACGCCGTCGATAGTCGACAGAGTGCCGACGTCTGCGTCTGTAAACTGTGTCCCTGTGACATACACCACATTAGTCTGGAAGTTAGAGGTGAAGTAACGCGTGGTATAGTCCTTAAAGGTCTGGCCGAGGAGCAGGGCGTAGCTCAGCGCCGAGAAGGCAATAACGACGCCGACGATAGCCCCCACCGTCCTCCCCTTCCTCTCCCAGAGGGCTTGCCAAGACAGCCTAAGGATCTCTAGTAGCACTTCCACCCCAGTTGTGTAGGTAATAAAGTTAACTCACTAGTTCGTGAGTTTTGTATATATAGGGGGTATCCCCCCATGGCTATGGACAAGAGGATCCTCCTGGCCGCCGCCCTGGCTCTCATCGCCTACGGCCAGACGACGGTGGCGAGCCACGCGGTAGACTACCTCTGGCTCGGCGCTAGGTGGACGCAATTGCCCAAATTCCCAGGTGACGTAGGCGTGTTGAGTTTCTCTTTCTACCTCTCGGCACAGTACGTCGACGTTTCTGTCTCTCTGACGCCCCAGTGCCCCTACCTCGTCCCGCTTGAGACAGTCTCTCTGCCGTCGGCAGGGCCTGGCGTAGTCACTATAGCGCTCCGGGCCTCGGCCTCGGCCCTCAACGTGACGTGCCCCGTAAACGTGGCGATACGCGCCACATATAAGACAGCCGGTTCAAGTCTCACCACCGGCATAGAGAAGCTGGAATACGCCGAGGTTTACATACCGCCCTATCCAACGGCTAATGTGACAGCCGCAGGAGTTACATACTTAGGTCTCCCCAGCCAGATTAACCTAACTATCTCCAGTCCCTACGCCCTTGTGGGTGTTTTGACCATACAAGGACAGGGCGCCAGAGTTGTATCCCCAACGGGTCCCGTGGCTATCAGCGGCAGACAGGCGGTCGTGTCTGTAGTCGTCGCGGCCGACAGCCCCAGCGCCTCTCTACAAGTGACAATCCAGACGAGAGACTGGCTGGGGAACCCTGTGGTTTTAGCCTACACTGTGCCGTTGTCCGTCACGCCTCCCCCACCGCCCCTCCTCTATATAACCCCAACCGTACTCTATGCAAATAGGTATAACCGCGTGAATCTCACAGTCGTCTTGCCAACGCCTGCCGACGGCCAAGCAGTTATAACGGCGTCGGGGGCGGTTATGCCTCAGTCAAGTGTGTCGATTCCCATCAGAGGCGGTCGCGGCTCCGCGTCGCTAGACGTCTACCCCGTCTCCTCTGTCGTCACTTTCACAGCACAGGTGATGTATCAAATCGCCGGCGTGTCGAAGATAGACCAAGTGCTGGCCTCCGCCGCCGTACAACAGCCGGCGGGCGGTGCCTCTAGGCTAGACGTGAGGCCGACTCGTCTTATTGCCGGCGTTGCCAACAACGTAACTCTCTACGTCTTGGCGCCGGGGCCCTTTAACGCCACGGTATCTATATCTAACGCCGCCGTAGACAAGCCCATGCCATATACCTTCGGCGGAGTGGACAAGGCGGCTGCTAACCTCGTCGTGACGCCCCTCTCCAACCAGCCCGTCGTCATCGCCGTCACAATCTACCACAGACAGGGCACAGACCAGTATACGGTAAGTCTCCCTGTTTCTTCGTCTTCCATATTTACAGTAGTGCCGAGCCCCTCTCTCGTCAAATCTGGCGGCAATAGGACAGTTGTCGTTACAATTATCAACAGTGGAGACGTAGTAGTACAGAAGGCGGTGGTGACAATATCGCCAGCGACGTCAGCCCTCCTGGCACCGACCTACACCTTCCAGATAGACAGACTTGCCCCCCTGGAAAGCGCCCAGCTACCCATCTCTTTTATAGTGCCCGCCACCTACAGTGGCGCAATAGCCTTTACCTACAACATTATATACACCACCGAGCTGGGGACCGCAGGCACGGCGCAGGGAAACTTCTACCTCCAAGCCCTCCAGACGCCTGTTGTCAACATCACAAGCATATCTGTCGTCCCCCAGATAGTAGAGCCGAGGAGGGCCTTCTATATCTCTATCACTGTAGTCAACAAGGGCTTCGCCCCAGTTACAAACCTCCAGGTAGAGGCGAAACCGCCGCGTGGCATTAGGCCGATAACTGCGCCGATATATTTCGCGGGACAGCTAGACCCGCAACAGACCACCACCATACCCCTCAGCTTTAACGCCACGGCGCCCGGCAATTACGACATACAGCTCTTGCTGAGCTATACAGATCAATACGGCAATCTCTATACTATGCCATATACAGTGACGGTATCTGTGACAAACTCTACGAAACGGCCACCCCCAATTCGCGAGTTTCCACAACGAGAGACAGCCGCGCCGCCGGCCGCCTACGTTATTGCAATAGCAACAGCCGTAGCAACTGCAGGCGGGTATCTATATATCAAGAGGAGGAAAGCCTCTGGATGAGGAACTTGTAGAAGTCTTCTGCCTCCTCCTCTGTCATATGTCCAACTTTTAACCTCTCGGCTAGTTCTCTATCTCCCACAACCACTACAAACTTCCCCTCCAACGGAGGGAGGCCCTCTTTCAACGACTTCACCTCCAGCCCCTCTGCCTTCAGGCTTTTCCAATGCGGCGGCACATCGCCTTTAAAAAGAATCAATAGCGACATGCCTTGTCAAAATCCTGGGGTATTTAAACATTACGTCGTTTTTAGGAGAGCCATTGCGTACAACCGGCCCGGCGTCGCCACCGGTCGGACTCGCCCTCGCCAGTCACAGATCCTCACTCTGGCTTAGAAACCTACTTAAAACTTTTACATGGGGCTATATGTGATATACTCCTGGCCAGAGGTTGTCTATAAAGTCGACGAGAGTCTCCTCCGTCTGCCCAACGTGAGGCCCTCTCCCTACTTTGAGACTGCCGGCGGGGCTGTCGTATGTAAGCTCTGCCACCGCCGCTGTAGGCTGAGAGACGGCGCCGTGGGGGCCTGCGGCATGAGATTTAGTCTCGGGGGCAGGCTCTACACAGCGGCATATGGCTTACTGACGGCGGCTGAATCTAGGCCCATGGAGATAAAGCCTCTCTACCACTTCTACCCCGGCACTTCGGCCATGACCATAAGCACGTGGGGCTGTAACTTCCCCTGCGCCTGGTGTCAAAACTGGTATATAAGCAAAGTGGCGTCTCCCGTAGGCCGCTACGTCCAGCCAGAGGAGGTAGTTAAGTGGGCTGTGGAAAACGGAGACTCTGGCGTAAACATAAGCTTCAACGAGCCCACCCTTCTGGCGGAATACGCAGAGGATTTGTTCAAGCTAGCGAGGGCCGCTGGGCTACATACCTCTATAAATACCAATGGCTACCTCACTGAGGAAGTTCTAGCGAGACTAGCCTCTGCCGGCATGGAGGGCATGAACATAGACATAAAGGGGGGCAGGCAGACGTATAAAAGGTGGCTCGGGGCGGATTTAGACAAGATGCTCTCCACGGCCAGAGCGGCGAAGAGACTCGGCATCCACATAGAATTCACGTACTTGGTGATCCCGGGGGTAAACGACGACGAGGCAGACGAAGTAGTAAACGCCGTGGCCTCTTTCGGCCGAGAGACACCGCTACATATCACGGCCTACCACCCGGCGCATAGGCTCTACAACCCGCCCACCCCGCCCGACCTTCTCGAATCTATATGGCGCAAGGCGAGGAGAGAGCTAGACTACGTATACGTGGGCAACGTACCTGGGCACCCGGGGCAACACACCTACTGCCCCAAGTGCGGATACCCCGTCGTCAAGAGACGCGGCGACAGAGCTGTAAGAATAGAGCTAAGAGAGGGGAGGTGCCCCAGATGTGGCCACGAAATCCCCGTCAGAGGTGAGCCAGGCCGCTATGGCAACCTCTACCGCGCCTATCTCTAGTCCTCCTCTTCCCCCTCCCCCGTCTCCACAGCCGCGGCGGGCTCTTCGGCATAGAGCTCCCTCCTCCTGGCCTCCAAAAGCTCCTCGGGCCTCCCGGCGAGACTGGCGTAGGTGGCCACCTCCACCCCCCTCCTCTCGGCCAGCTCAAAGAGAGGCGCCACCTTCTCTCTCCACTGAACGTCCCGGAGGAGGTGGTGGGCGAGGACTAGGGTGTGGGGTCTTAGCTCCACTAGCTCGGCGAGGTTCTTAATCGCCTTCTCGAGATCCCAGCCGAGGTAGGTGGGCGGCCCCCCGACGACTACCACAGTGGGCCTCGCCTCTCTGGCGAAGGCGATGGGCTCCGGCTCCAGAGGCCCCTCTACGTCTGGGAGAAACACGAGCCTCTCCTCGCCGTCGCTGACGGCGAAGCCGAGGACGCGCCCCGTCTTCGACCCGGCGGGGCCGTGCCAGAGGGGCGGGGAGGCGGCGACCCTCGTCTCCCCGAAGGTCCACTCGCCGCCGTCTGCGTAAACCGCCTCTGCCCCCGCCTCCTGGAGGGCCTTGGAGAGGCCGTAGTGTCTCCTCCTCTGGGACCAGTTTAGGTCTTGGGGGCTCTTCATGAGGACCTTCTTCCCCCCGTACACCCTCTTGTACATCTCGCCGTCTGTGGCCATATAGACGCTGGGGTACCAGGGGGTGAAGTGGTCTCGGTGGTAATGGCTGACGGTGACCACGTCGGCGGCCTCTGCAAGCCGCAGTATCTCAGCCCTCACCGCCCGGGCCCTCTCCAACTCCCGGGGGTGCGGCGGCAGCCCGAAGCGTCTCGGCGCTAGGGACACCCCCGCGTCGAAGAGTATCCTCACGTCGCGAGTCTCGACATAGAAACACATCGACCTAACCCCGAGGGACTCCTCCCCCACCGGGGAAAAATCCATCACCTACAGCCCCTAACCAGCTCAACCCTCTGGGACCCGCCCACCTGCACCAGTCTCACAAAGCCGTATCTGGCGAGCTTGTGTAGATGTCTGTGGAGGGTGGTCTTCGGAAGGCCGAGAGCCTCCTGGAGTTCCCCCCTCTCGGCAGAGCCGCCCCTCTTCTCAAGCTCCTTGAGGATGGCTATATCCGTCTCGTGTAAATCGCCGCAGTCGCCCCCGCCGCCCCTCCTCCTAGTCAACAGATAAGCCACAACCGCCACAGCCGCCACCGCCACAACAGCCACGCCAACAAGCCACATAGGCACCTGCGCCCCGGCGCCGGAAGGCGGCGTGGGAGTTGCTGTAGCAGTCGGCGTAGGCTGAGGCGTAGGCGTGGTTGCCGGGGGCGTTGTGGCAGGTGGCGTAGTTACAGGAGGAGTTGTAGCCGTTGGCGTGGCTGGAGTTGTCGGAGGCGGCGGGGTTGGGGGCGGCTTTATCTCTACCTTGAAGAAGTAGTACGTGACCGTGGCGGGGCCTGTGAGGTAGAGATATAGGCCTGTCTTGTTCAGCTTCGTCTGTCTAGGCAGGGGGTTTATGTCTTGTATCATTACCCCGGGAGGCGCTTGGATTATGATGTCGCCCCCGCCTAGGCTTACTTTATACACACCACTGGAGTTTTCAAACCGAGGGACGTATATAGCTACGGCGGGGTCTCCTCCCTGTAGTATATACAGGTTGCCGCCGACTACCCAGGTGGGCAAGGCGGCGCCGCTCGGCGTAAAGGCCGCCACGTCGGAGGCGGGAGGAGCGGGAAGCGTATAGTTTCCAAACATGGCGGCTGGGAGGAGGAGTATTAAGACTGGAGGCGCGGTGAGGTTTAATATCACCAGCATGGCTGTTGTTCCGCCTGTCTATTTTAAAGTTCCGCGCGTAGTTCCGCGGCGGGACTATTTATCCCCCCTATGTCTAAAAAAGCCATGGAAAAGAAACTAATCCCGGTAATTGCGCTGGCGGCGCTCGCCGCCCTGGCCCAGGCGGCTTCGGTAAATGCGTCGGACTTCCACCTATGGCTAAAATGTAAAGCTATAGAACTATATGTAAATGTAACTGGGGCAAACTTCACCTTGCCACAATGCGACGTGTTACTATCTCAGTTAAATAAGACATTTATAATTACAACGCCCACGGCGCGGCCGCTCCCCATGATCGGCGTGGGAGAGCTAAAGATGCTAAATGTGTCAGACCCCAAGGCGGTGTTTCAACAGATTAGGGAGATTAGGCTAGCCGCCATAAAGGAGCTGGGCAAGCATTTAAACAGAACCGTGGATCGGGTCTACGCACACATCAACGCCTCCGCCGACATAGACAACGCCACAGAGAGAGGCCTTAGGACTCTGATGAGAGTTAGAGCCTTGCTTGGCCTTGTAAATGCCTCTCGTACAGCAATTGACGCAATAGATAGAAATATAGAGAGACTTAAGCTATTACGTGAAGTATATAGGTGGGCCAACGTCTCAGATCTAGTGAGAAATATGAATATGTCTGAGTTAGACAAAGCCATCGACCGCCTTGAGAAAGTAATGGAACGTCTCAGAGAGCTACAGAGCCACTTCGAAAAAATGAAAATGGCCCAGCTGTCTCAAATCCTAGCCCTACGCGCTCGTATAATCAACGAGACAATATCTATACTCCAGGAGTTAAAGACCCTAACTCCAGAAGAGAGAGGCAAGGTCGTCAGTAAAATTGCATCACAGAGGGGGGCAGAGATACGTGAAGTAATTAAAGAAATTATAAAACAACGTAAAGCTCCCACAGGAGGAGCCAGCGGAGAGGCCGGAGGCAGCGGACAGAGCAGTGGAGGCGGACAAGGTAGGGCGGGCGGACAGGCTAGTGGCGGTGGTAGCGGAGGCTGGAGCGGCGGCCAAGGATCCGGCGGCGGCTCTGGAAGCGGACAGAGCAGTTAGGGCGGCGGCGGAAGAGGCAGATAAACAACCTATCTTTTTCCTACTCTCTTTTTCAACATGCCTAACTCATAGGGATTAAATAATTTCTATTTGTAAAGTTTTGGTAGGTCATGTATTCGTCTCGTTGGTTATAGTGCCCAGCTACATCTTCCGGCTTTGGCCGCATTTCCGACCATATCCGCTTTGCTTGTCGGCGCTATACCGACCGCGTGTAGAACTAAATATGAAAATCCGCTTTGGTAATATACGCCTTGAGTTTGAGCTTTTTAAGAAGTGACCCTTTGGAATTCCAAGGCCTCCCTTACTTACAAGAAGGGTTGTATACACGATAGCTGGCTGTATCTGGAAGGCTCATCCTCAAAGACCTCTTGTATATCTTCTCAACGGTTCCTGCATTAGCGTTGGTTCCATCGACGTCTCTTGCAGTTGTCCTCGCCGCATTGTTGGCCTACCTGTTGGGTCTTTTGTTTAATAGGCTTAGGAGGCGCGTTGTAATGGCCCCGCCGGATTGTAGAAACTGGAGGCTCAGGGGGAAGGATAGAGAGGTGGGGGCCGGCGCGGTGTATACAGTCTGGTTCTGCGTTAGCAAATGGCCCACTTCTTCACGCAGGTAGGGGGCACGTAGGGGGTGAGCCTTATTTTTTCTGTGGCTTTGTAGATGGGGTTGCCGCTCTTCCGGACGCAGTCTGCATTAACCTCCACCACCGCCGGGTTTTGTCTTCTTCTTGCGTTGAGACAAGCCGTCTCCACGTCCACTGCCAAATGGACGTAGAGTCTCCTCATGGGGAGGATGCCTTGGCTTAGGATAGAGGGCAGGACATATAGGGCGGTTCCGTGGTAGAGAAGCTGCGTGTCTATGTCGACCTCGTATCTGATCTGCACCTTTATAGTGTGGCCGTAGCGCGCCCTCACCCGGCCGTCTCTGATCTCGAAGCGGCTTTTGTCGTCTAGCTGGGCCACGGCCTTCAGCACCTGTGGGCTTGCGGGGAGGCCGGCCCTCCGCAAGCCCTCCACCACTGCGTTTATGTCTGCTCAGCCTTCTACATCTAGTGTTATGCCTAAGACGTGGGGGCTGTGGCGCAGGGCGAGGGATAGGAGTTTGGAGATCTTGAGGCGTGTGGCGCCGTCTAACACAACCGCCGTCGGCACCCCGCAGTGGACTTCCTCCTCTACGTAAGCTCCGCAGACGGCGCAACGCCTGATGTCGCGCATGGAGATACAGATTTTTTAATTCTTAATATCTCACTCTCTGTGATTTCTATTAGAGTTCCAACGCGCGAAGTCGACTTAGACACATATAGGAGGAGAGTGTTTGAGACAATTAGGAGGTATAGACTCGTCGAGATGGGAGACGTAATATATGTGGCTGTGTCTGGGGGGAAGGACAGTTGTGCCGCCTTGGCCCTCTTGAAGGAGTACATAGAGGAGTATAGAATAGACGCCGAGGTGAGGGCGTTTCACATAAACCTCGGCTTTAGGACTTCTGCAAAGATCGAGGAGGCCGTTAGAAAGCTTGCGGAAGCCCTCGGCGTGGGTATCCACGTGGTTTACGCCCGGGACTACTTAGACATCGAGGCGGCGGCGAGAGCCACGGGGCGGCCTATATGTTCTGTATGCGGCGCTGTCAAGCGCTACCTTATGAACAAAGTGCCGAGAGAGCTCGGCGCTACTAAAGTAGCGACTGGCCACCACGCCTACGACTTCCTGACGTACTACATCAAGAACTTAGTTGGGCGTAACCACCTCTGGAATTTCAAAATTCTGCCCAGGGTGGAGGGCGGAGGCCTCCTAGTGACTAAAATCAGGCCTTTGATCTTCGCGCGGCCGGAGGAAAACGAGGAGTACTGCAGGCGGCGGGGCCTCCCAGTCAGCGCCGTTTGTTGTGAATACGGCCTCTGCGGCGCGGCCCACGCCGAGGTATACGAAATGCTGGCAGCGGCCAGGAGGAGAGACCCAGACTTCGACTTAAAGCTGATTGGGGGAGTTGTGGACTTCAACATGAAGTTTGGAAGGGCGGAGGTGGGGCAGTTACACAAGTGTAAGATCTGCGGCGAGCCGGCCAGCGGCGAGATATGCGCCGTGTGTAAACTACGTGCGGCAGTTGCCAAAAGCCTCGCCAAAGATTCCCAGAGCCTGCGCGAAGCGGGGCGGAGGCTCTACGCCTAGTCCAACTCTCACAGCCCGGGGGGCCTTCATAAAGGTCCCCGGCATGACCCTGACCCCCCGTTTTAGAAGCCCCTCGGCGAAGGCGACGTCGTCGCATCCCACCTCCACTAGGGCTATGGGCATGTGGGGGTTGTAGATGGCGTTTGGAAACGCGGAGAGCAGAGCCGCGGCGTTTTTATCTATCACGGCGAGGTTCCTCCTCTTCACCTCCTCCCTCCTTGATAGAAGAGCCGCTGCGGCTTTTTTCTCCAAGTCGCGGGGGCCCGGGTTTGCCAAGTCCTTGAAGACGCGTATCTTCTCCACGATGCGAGAGTCGCCGAAGGCCCAGCCGAGTCTGTAGTCGCTTGTGTAGAATTTGTCCGTGCTGTGGACGTAGACGGCGTTCTCCAGGGGGAGGCCGCCGAGGTCGTCTGTGACAAAATCTGAAAATATTATATCCACAATAAGGACGGCGCCCCGCCTCCGGGCCTCGTCGGCGAGCTCCCAGAGCTCCCCCCGGCCGAGGAACCTCCCCGTGGGGTTGTTGGGGTTTGAGAACACGAGGGCTGTCTCCGGCCCGAGGGGGGCCTCCCAGACGTCTCTAACCTCCACGTGCCTCACTCCCATGGCGCCGGGCAGCCTCCATATTGGCTCATACTCGGGGGCCACTGTCACTACGGCCTTCGGCCTCACGGCGTGGAAGGCGAGGAAGAGGCCCTCCTGGGCGCCTGCCGTGAGAGCAAGCTCTTGGGGAGATATCTTGTAGAGCGAGGTGAGGATCTCTTCTACGGGGGGCTCGTCCGCCGGCTTGACCTCTATCTTCGCCACTCCGCTACTGGCGAGGTCGTACTCGGCGGGCCTCTCTCTAATCCATTTGAACATCTCCACGACGGGGCTGCGTTGTATATTTATTAAGTTGTCTCCGTGAGATTTCGTGAGATGTAGCTACTGCGGAGCCCCCCTAGACGTCACTCCCGACTCAGTCGTCGTGGTGTGTAGATACTGCGGGAGGGCCAACTTCCTCGCTGGGGAGCCCCGGGACGTGCTGGCTGTGCCCACACTCCCGGCGTCTGAAATAGTGCGGAGGGCCGTTGAGAGGACGCGGCGTGACCTCAACCTCAGGTGGAGGATCTCTGAGATAAACTTCGCAAGCCCAGACCTCTACTACCTCCCCTTCTACCTCGTAGACGTCAAGCTCTCCGCAACGTATCAGGCTACGGTGGTGGTGACATACACTAAGACTGTGTATGTGAGGGGGCAGCCGCGGACTCAGATCGTGACTAAGGTGGTGAGGGTGGGGGGCAGGGTGGCTCTAGCAGACGTGGTGGCCGTCTTGGCGAGGAGGGCGGCTTGGGGCCTCTCCGTAGACAGACTTACAAGCCACTTCTTTAAGACTGGGCCCGAGCCCAAGCCCCTCGCCGAGGTCGTCTCCGAAAGCCAGGCCTCTGCCTTCATGGCTGGCGAGTTTACGGCAGAGCGGGCTAAGGCCAAGGCGGTTAGAGCCCTCATCCCCCGGCTCCTCGCCGCCGTCGACCGAGACGCCGAAGAGAGGGCCAGGGCTGCCGTCGGCGTATTCACTGCGGCGGCCCGCGTAAGGGATAAGACGGTGGACTACGAGGTGGAGAGACTTGTGGCCTCCCCCCTGACCTACCTCCCTCTGTGGGTCATGCCGTATTTCTACCGCGGCTCTAGCTTCCGCTACTACATAGCGGGTTGGGACGGCGAGGTTGTGTTGGCGGAGGAGCCTGTCTTCGTCGAGCATAAGGCGGCGAGCCTACTGGCTGCGGCTGCCGCCGGAGGTCTCGCCGGGGGGCTCGGCTACGCGGCGCTGGGGGTAGACCCCTATGTGGGGGCCGCCGTAGTGGCAGCCGGCGGCGCCCTCTCCTACATGGCGGCGGGGGGCTTCCTCAAGAGCCGTAGGGTAGAGAAATGATTGTCCAGTGCCCCTACTGCGGGGCTAGGTACGAGGCTCCCCCGGGGAGGAAGTTCTACGTCTGCCCCTACTGCGGCACTGTCGTCAGCGAGGGGAGGACCTACGAGAGGGTCTATATATTCAAGCCCTCTGTAGACAAAACCGCGGCCTTCCGCACTGCGCTAAACTTCAGGCCTGTGGGGGCGCCGGAGGACCTCCCCACAGCCTCGCCGACTGGCGCCGAGCTACACTTCCTCCCCCTCTACCTCTACCACATAACTTTCGAGCCTCTCCCAGAGTTAGAGACCTACGCCGCCGCTCTCGCTCTGTCAAAGCCGCCTTTCAGATTGCCCAAAGGCTACGTCTTCCCGGCCAGGTGGAGGACTCCCTTCAAGCCCTCTCTAGAGAGGGCGGGGGTCTTCCACCAGCCAGACCTAGAGCCCGAGGAGGCCTTTAGATCTCTCGATGAGGTTGTAGACGAGGCGAAGACCTACGCCTCTGTCTTTAAGACTAGGGTAGAGATAAACTGGAGCTTCGAGGGCATTGTCTACTACCCCTTCTGGCTACTCACATATCAATACGGCGGGAGGAGCTACAGCGCTTTAGTAGACGGCGCCGAGGGCTCTCTCCTCTATCTAGAGTACCCCCTCTCTAAGAGGGGAAGGGCTGGGGGCCTGGCCCTAGGCCTAGCCGCTGCTTTTGGCTCCGCGGCCGTGGGCGCCCTCGCCGCCTTCTTCCTAGGCCTCCCGCCGGAGCCGGGGGCGTTTGGCGGGGGGCTCGCGGGGCTTGGTGCGTTTATTAGACTAACTACTTTCGCCGCCGCAAGAAAAGGCCGGTATGAGGGAGAGACGAGGCTATAGGTCTAGTTACCCTTATATATGTGGCCTCAGTTGTTCTATATGAGAAAAACAGCGTATATAGTGTTGACAGTTTTAATCATAGGGGCGGCGCTCTATTTTATACACACAGCGCCGAGACACGGGCTTGAGACAATTTCGACGTCACAACCGCCTACTACAACTACGACGCAGACAAGCCCGGCGGTCAACACGCCTGCCGTCGGCGCCGTGCGGCCGTCATTCAACATTAAAAACTACGAGGTTAACTACACTGTTGTAATCACTGTGGCAGTAGGCGACGTGTCGATAAGTATGAGGGGCTGGTCTGTAGAGGGCTCTGGGGCCCTCGGCAATTATAGCTTCGGCGAGCTTTATGCAACTGTCCCGCCGCACGGCCCCATCAAACTTGTGTTTAAAGTTGCAACAGAGGGGAGGGTCGCCTATATTGTAACTTGCGCAGGGGGGCAGTGTCAAACTGAAGTCAGGCCGGCCAATTACTCTACGATTTATTTACTGAGGGGAGTTGAAACGTCTAGAGTCGAGAAGGGGCCTTGTACATATTTAGGCTACGGCGGGGTTGAAGTAGAGGAGCGCGGCCGTATATCACAAGAGGCCGTGGCCCAGATTTTGGGAAATCTCGCTGGGAATGGCACAGGCATATATACGACAAAGATATGTGAAGTAAATGGAGTGCCTTTAAAGACGGCGGGAACTGCCTATTTAAATATCACTGTATACGGCCAGAGGCTAACGCTCACAATTTCTATAGAGTCCGCCGCCGTCTCCGCAGGCCCCTTTAATGAAGATAGATATAGACAGGTGCTTAAAGAGACAAAAGCCGCCCAGACCGCCGAGGCTTAACACCTCTTGTATTTTCTCAACTCCTCTATCGCCTGCCGGGGCTCAAGCCCGCTTGCCAAAAGTCTCTCTAGATGTAACTCAGTGGGGATCCCCTCTTCTAAAAGGACGTCTGCAGCTTTGTCTATGGGCAGATCTCCCTCGTATATTACCCTCGCCGCGCGGTTAAACTTCAACAAGACTCTAGGCTCAAGCCGGAGGCCTACTGCGGCGCATATATCTACTTCAACTCTCCTAAGGCCGCCCCTCAATGTATAAACGCCATACTCGCCGCGGAGAGCCCTCAGGGCGACGGCCGACGCCTCTGTGACACACCTCTCTACAAGTCTTTCTAAAACCGCGGCTTGCTCTCTAGAGAGGCCGACTACGCCAAGTAAGCCGCCTTCTCTTGCCACTTCGGCAACTCTCTGCATTATATACCTCCTGTCGAGTTCTCCGTCTGCCCCAGGAGACATCACTAACAGCTCGGCGGCGGCGCCGGCCTCAGCCAGTTTAGCCAACACAGCTAAGCCATAGGCGTCTGCCAGCGGGCTCCCCAACGACTCCTCACAGCCGACCCCCAGTACGTCTCCGCCGACGTCTACGCCCACGACTTTGCCAAAACGCGCCAGGGCCTTGGCTAACTCAGAGGGTTTTCTATACGGGTCTACAATATAGATAGATTTTCCCAGAACCCCCGCGGCGCACATGCCCTGGGTTTTAAACCTCCTGCCGCCTCTCTCTACGTAACTCCTAGGCGTAGCTAAGTAAAGCCCCCCGCCTAACTCAACCACCTCCCGCAACGCGTCTGGAGGCACAGGCCCCGGCGTGGGATCTACTACATACCTCTCCCAGGGTATTTGGCCAACTGCGTCGTCTCCGGCGACAGCCGCCGCCATTATTACATCTCCGCCGCCTCCAATAGCTAAGAAAAGCGTCATCTCCGCCCGGCTAAAATTGCAAAAAGCGAGATAAAAACAAGCGCCACCCCAGCGACTAAGAGGGGAGGGGCCGCTCCGCCAGCCGCCGTGGCGACCCCCGCTATGGCCAACACGCCGCCCCAGAGGAGGGCCTCTCTACTTCCTCCAAACGCGGCGTAGACTACTCCAAAGACGGCCAGAGGGAGCCCGACGGCTATATTTAAAGCCAGCGGAGCGGCGCCTAGCGACGTTGCTATTAGGTAGAGGCCGAAGGCGAGTGTAGCCAAGGCGGCAGCCCTCTCGCCAGGCGTCATAACTTGGCTCCACAGTTCATACAGAACTTGGCCTCCGGCGGATTTACGTAGCCGCACTGGGGGCACTTCTTACCCAGCATATAGCCGCAGTTTATACAGTATTTAGCCCCCGGCGGGTTGACATACCCACACTGGGGGCAGACCACGCCTTGCTGAGCGGCGGGCTGCGCCGGCTGGGGCGGCGGCGCGGCTTGTTGTTGAGGCCAGAGGAGGGGCGGTATGAGGACTATGCCCGTCCCGGCGGCCGCCCCGGGGCTTTTGCCCAACTCCGCCGCGGCCTTCTGCACGGTCTCCATCCTCAGATACTCGGCGGGGTTTACCCCCGTGGCTCTGATGAAGAAGAGGCGGTCTCTCCACACCTGGTCGGTCACGTCTAGGCCTTCAAACCTGACGTCTACCAGCTCTAGGCCTAGCCTCCTGAAGTGGGGGTCTATGGCGTTTTTAACGATAAAGCTGACTTGGTCGAGGTTGCCGTATATAGTGAATATGGACTGGCGGGAGAGCTCGGCCATTAGGAGCTCGTTGAAGTAGCCTCTGAGAAACTTCTGGAGGTCCTCCGTGGTGTATATATTCTGGCCCCCCACCACCTGAGTCACAAAGAGGGCCGGGTCGGCGACGCGGAACCACGCGGAGCCGTAGAACTGTATGGGGGCGAGCTCCGCCGTCTGCCCCCGCCCGCCGAAGGGGAGCTGGTGTTGCTTCAGCGAGACGTATATAACGACGGCTACAAAAGGCGATTTGTCGAAGCCGGCGACCCTACTCAAGGCTTGAGTGAGGAGGGGCAGGTTGAGGGTGGTCAAGGTGTGTCTCCCTGCCCTAAACACGTCGTAGACCTTGCCGTCCCGCATGAAGACAGCCGCCTGCCACTCCTCGACGATAAGCTGGGCCCCCCATTCGATCCTGTCCACGGGGTATCTCCATATGATCTCGCCCTCCTTGGGGTTAACCCATTGGATTACTTGTGGCATTGTAGAAGTTAGCGCGTTAGTATATAAAGTTGAAACGGCCGTCTGGCGTGGATCCTCTAGTTCTAAATGCGTTAATATTGATAATGGGCACTCTGGCAGGCGTGGCGGCGGGGGTACTGCCCTTTAGAAAATGGGGCGAGGGCCTTGTGGACCTCGGCCTTGGTTTTACAGGCGGCGTCATGCTTGTGGCTAGTTTTACAAGTTTAATACTCCCCGCCGTAGAGAGGTGGGGCTTTTGGCAAGTCGGCTTAGGCATTGCCGGAGGCGTCGCGTTTATACGTCTACTAGACGTCTTACTCCCACATGAACACTTAGTCAAGGGGTATGAGGGGCCTGCTGTCCTCGCGGGGAAGTTGAAAAAGAGCTGGCTTATAGCCCTCGCCATTACAATACACAACATACCTGAGGGACTTGCAGTCGGAGTTGCGACAATATACAACGCAGAACTTGGTTTTGTCACAGCCCTGGCTATAGCAATTCAAGACGTGCCAGAGGGGGCGGCGGTGGTAATGCCGTTGTTAAAATTCAGACTTTTAAAAACCGCAGTTTTAATTGGCGTAATCAGCGCCGTAGTAGAGGGCGGCGCTGCCTTGGCCTCCGCCCTCTTTTTATCAGCCGTACCTCTGGCAATGGGGGCGGCTATGGGCCTTGCGGGAGGAGCCATGATGTACGTCACGGCGGCTGAGCTATATCCAGACATATATGCAGAAGACAAGAGAAAAGACCTCCCAACCTACGGCTTTGTCGCAGGCGTACTCACAATGTTATACCTAGACGTGGCTATGTCCTCTTAAAAAGCCTGTCTAAAAGCCCCCTCTTCCTCCCGCCGGACTCCCACTGGGGCTGCGGAGGCGTCTGCAATGTATGTGACAACTTCACACATCCCCCACCACTACAAAAAGTCAGAAGCGCTCTTTTAACTATTTCGATTCACCTGCCTGACGTCGTCGCTGTCAGGCAGGTGAACAGAGGGAGTAGAAAGTGGTGTGTGGTTGCGTTAGAGGTGTGGGTGGGTTAAGAAACGGGTTTATGGCGGTTATCACGGCCAGCGCCGCGGTGGGTATCGCCAGTATGGACAACGCGAGGGGTGGCAACGGCGGCGTATGACGCCGGCGAGGGGCGGCGGAGGTCAACAACATGTCTCTCAACGCCGTCTTCACGACGGCGCCAGGGGAGAGGAGGGCGGGTTTCGCCAGCTCTGAGGAGAGGCGGGGCACGGCGCCGTGGGTTTGTCTTGTGAAACTTTCGGCCTGCCCCCATGCGCCTCCCATAACCAACAGAGATTTCAGCCACTCCACATATACGCCCATGTACGCATACAGAACGCTGAGGATAGAGATACCTTGGCGTCTCGTCGAAGAGCGGCCAGACGTCCTAAACCTCGTCACGAGGATGCACTTGGCCGTTGAGGAGTACGTCAGAAGGCTGTTAAAGGAGATTGTGGGGCAAGAGGAGCCCAGACTCACGGCGGAGGAGTTGGACAGCCTCCTCACGCCAGACAAGAGAGAGTTGGCGCGCCAGATTATCGAGGAGGTGTTTCCCAAATACGGTCTCAAGAAGTACTTCGTAAAGCAAGCCAAGATGTTCTGGCGCGATGTAGCGTTCCACCGGGCAATTCCGCTCGACGCCCAACTTAGGATTGAAGACGAGAGAGACGTGAGTAGAGCCGTCTTCGTCGACCTAAAGAGCGGCGTAGTCAGAGTGCGGAAGTTGGGCATACCGCCGTTTGTTGTAAAATTGAAGAAGAGCAACATCATTTGGATCAAAAGACGGTTGGAGGAGGGGGCCAAATTGAAGTTGGCACTCCTAGGCGTAGAGAGGCGGAGGGGCAAGAAGGAGCCGACCTACGGCAAGCTATATGTCGCCCTTGTCTTCGCCAGAGAGGTGACGCCGGTAGAGCCCAGGGCGCTTGTCGTTGTCGACATGAATCGTCTCGACCACGGCATAATGGTGGGCGTTGTAAAAGACGGCAAGATCGTAAGGCGGATGAGACTTCCCGACGAGCGCGCAGTCAAAAAGTTGAGGAGACTCCACGAGGAGATAAGCCGCCTCGACGAACAAGCCACTAGGGAGGCGGACCCCGTCAGAAGGAGGCGGCTTGAGGAGAGGGCGCGCCACCTTGCATCAAAGCGGTATAGGAAGATAAGAGGTGTCGTTAAAGACGTCGTAAGCGAGATAATTAAGCTAGCGAGGGAGTACCAGGCCGCGATCGTGGTGGACACGATGGAGGAAGAGAGCTACCGGGAGCTGAAGGAGGGCAACGGGAACGGCGAAAAGAAGCACTTATTAGACGGTTTGGGCCAGCTGAGGAGGAGGTTGAAGGAGCTCGCCGAGTGGTACGGACTGCCGTATCTAGAGGAACGGCTGTATTCGACCATCTGCCCGAGGTGCGGCGCGAAGATGGAGGAGCTGAGCAACAGGCGGATGCATTGTCCTTCTTGCGGTTTCAACGACAACAGAGACAACGTGCCGTTGCTCTGGGCCAAAAAGAGGTACTTGGAGCTACTCCAGAAACAACCTTTTTCCTCCGTCTCAACGACCACCACATTTTTAAGCTCGTAACTGTTTCACATTCATGAGCCACGTCCCCGGCCCTGGGGCCCGGCGACTAGGGGGCACAGCCAGTCCCTAATGACCCGGGCCCTCTCGCCCGCGGCCGCCCCTCCGGGCGTCTCCGCGGGCGGGCCCCGCGCCCTCCCGGGGAGGCCGGGAGCCACAAAGGGAGGGCTCTAGTATCCTATTGCGCTCGTCTACCGCCGAGTCGAGACTCTGGAGCTGGGCGAGGATCTGCCTAAGCGCGTCGAGCCATTCCTGGGAGAGGGGCCTCAGCGCCTTTAGAGAGGAAACTGCCTCAGCCACTTTCTTCGCCGTCTCCACAAGCGTTAGGTCGTGTCTGTAGACCTCCTCGAGGACAGACTCGTCTACCTTAGCCAAGTCGAAGAAGCCAGAGTAGCCGTGTTGCGCCTTGTCTATCTTCTGAGTCACTTTGTCGAGAGCCGCCTTTACGGAGTCCCAGAGGAACCTCGCCTCTGGGTTCGCCGCCACGGCCCTAGCCTCGACGGGGCCCAGCGTCAGTTGAGCCGCGGCGGCAGACAGTATAGACGCGACGTGTCGTCTAACAAGGGCGTCTGTCTCCCTCCTCACCTCCTTCTCCTTATACCCTGCGTACCCCGGTATATAGGAGGCGATTCTCTCCAGGAGGTTTTTCTCAAAACTCACGCCCCACGGGAGCCACTTCTATATAAAAGTTACTGGAGATATGGCTTAAAGACCAGCGGCACCTCCCGCGAGAGCCAAGCCAGAAACCTCTCTACCTCTTCTACCGTGGCGTGCGCCACGCCGAGTCTCTCGGCCAGCTCTCTATCGCCAACTAAAATTACAAACTTCCCCTCTATATAACGCTGTAGGTCCAACACCCCCTCAACGCCGGGGCAGTCTGAAAGAGAGGCGATGGCAAAGCCCCACCACTTAAGTCTAAGGAGGTCGGGGGGAGGACATCTCTTAAAAATAAAAACAACTTGAAAAGCCATGCTTTAGTATATATACTATGATTTAAACATTGATACTTTCTACCATCTCCCTTACCTCCGTCTCGAAGTTAGGCCTGGGCTCTAGGCCGAGTAGGCGTCTCATTTTTTCACAACTAAAGGCCTTGTCTAGATAGGGGAGGTGTCTCTTAAACTCGGGAGGCGCCGCTATGTGCAATACAGCGGTGGGGATTGGGATTGGCACCACACGCCTCCCCAAGGCCTTTGCGATAGCTCTTACGAACTCCGACAGTGGCCTCGGCTGGCACTCTGTCGCGAAGAAGTACTGCCTGGCCAAGGCCAGCGACGCCTTCACCATCTTGGCCAGCTCTCTGACAGATATGGCAGACACCCTGGCCTTTAACATGGGGGTGACCCCCCTTTTGACAAACCGCGTGAGGGTCGCCCACTCGGGGTGTGTGTTAAACCTGCCGTATACTAAGGCCGGGCGCACTATCACCCAGTCGTCGAAGCAATTTGCGACGGCCTCCTCGCCGGCGGCTTTCGACCTGTCGAAGTCGTTGTCTGGCGCCACGCCGTGGAGGTGGGGCTCTTCCTCCTCGATTACGGCCCCCACGGGCCCTCTGACAGTAGCCGCTGAGAAGTGCACCACCTTGCCGCGCCAGCCCGCCCTCCTCGCGGCGTCGCAGAGGAGGCGGGGGAACTCGGCGTTTGCTTGCCACAGCTCCTGGGACCTACCGTAGTACTGCCCCACGAGGTTTATAACGACGTGGGGCCTTGTCTTTTCAAACGCCGTCGCGGGGTCAGTATACTCCAGAAGGGTGGCGTACTGAGCCACGAAGCGGGCTATTTGCGGCTTAGCCTCTCTAGACCCAGGCCTGTGGGCTACGTACAGCTCATACTCTGACAGAGCTTCGGCTAGGTTTGCCCCTATAAAGCTGAGGCCTCCGAAGATAAGAATACGCATGTCACATAGCGGAAAGATATTTTAAAAAGTGGCGGGGAGGTGTTGTGAAACATCTCCTAGCCGCCTTGTTTTTAGCCATAGCCGCGGCGGCTCTTGGAGTTAGAGATTGGAACGACAGACCTCTCGCCTACGGCACCGCGGCCGTATTTGACGAGGAGGGGTCGTTAGTCGCCCTAACTTATATATTCGGCGGAGAGACGCTATATGGCCTCCCCTGGCGGCCTGGATATGTGCTTAGAGTAGCCTGGGGGATCGCGTCGCCTAGAGAGATAGCAGCCGGCCAGGTGATTTGGATATACGACAGCGCTGTGTTACGCGATATAGTTGAGCTAGGCGAGCCGACAGGCGGAAAAATTAGGACTTGGGCCTACCCCGTCACTGTCGTAGTAAAAGAGGCCGGGGGGAGGCCGGCGGCGGGCTGCTACGCCAGAGTTATAGATGCCGCCACCAGAGGCAGATGGGTCGACGTGTTTACCTCTACTGCGTCAGACGGCTCTATAAGACTGTACCAAGCCCCCGCCACAGACTACCTAGTCAATATATACTGCGGAGGCTATCTGACGGCGTCTACAAAATTTTCTATACAACGCGGCGCCCCGTCTACAGCTTGGAATTATGAAATTACAATAGACTATATAACTAGCGTAAGAGTGGAAAACGCGCCTTAGCCACTGGCGTACGCGGAGTCTTCATAGTGGCCCAGGCGGGCCGCTCAACTCCAACACAATAGACGCCCCCCTTTATAAACATTAAGGCAAAAAATTTATAAACAGCCAGATACTATGCCACCGGCCCCTAACCCGGCCATAGGCGCCGGTGCTACACCCGGACTCATCAGAACCCGGAAGTTAAGGCCGGCGCCGCGGACGGGAGTACTGGGCTCCGCGAGGGCCCGGGAAACCGCCGTGCTGGGAGGGGGCCGTTTGTTATCTTTAAAAGCCGGCAGAAGGTTCAGTCTCTATCCCTTCTTCACTTGTCTGTGCGGCGGCGTAAGTTCATCACGTTTTTTAACACCTGTAGATTTTTATCTCATCTCCCGGCCTCAAGCCGTATGTAGCGGCGGCGTTTCCCATTGCGACCGCAAGCTCTAGATACCCCTCGCTGTTTATAAGCAAAACCGCCTCCCCCGGCGAAGCTCTGCCATAGGTCTCTACATATCTAGCCCTGAGGACGCCCCTAGGCGTCTCTACACACATAACCTCTCCATACGACACGCCCTGGAGACTTCTCGCAGATGTATATACATTGCCAAACCTGTCTATATACACAACGCGGCTGTACACAACGCCGTCTACAACACGCGCCTCTGGAATCTCCAACCTCTTCCACTGCGAAATAGGAGACCCAATGAGGCGCGGCTCTACGCCAAGCGACAGATAGGCCGCCGCAGGCGCAAAAACGTCTCGGCCGTGAAACGTCGACGAGAGCTGTGGAAGCCTCACCTCAATCCTATACGCCTCTAACACGCCGTCTTCCTCAGCAGCAGGAGCCAAAAGGCCGTTGTCAGGACCTACGAAGAAATACCTCCTCGTCTTTAAAATAAGGGGAGCTCTCTCAGTGCCAACCCCAGGGTCTACCACAGCGACAAAAATCGTGCCAGGCGGAAACCACCTATAAGCCGCCTTAAGGATAAAAGCGCCGGTAAAAACATCTTGCGGAGGCACCTCGTGAGTAATATCGACGATACGCGCCCCAGGATTTATAGAAAGTATAACCCCCTTCATAACAGCCACAAAATAGTCCCTAAACCCAAAATCCGTCAACAAAGCCACAACAGCCACAATAAAACAAAAACCCACATATAAAACCCTAGCCGTCGTCTAGTATTTTCTTGGCTGCGCTTGGCCAGTACATGGCGAGGGCGGTGGCGGCGTATTCTATGGCCATTGCCGCCTCCCAGGCGCGTATTTTCCAACGCGGCGAGTCGCGGCACCGGCTCGCCACGTAATACGCCTTCCTTAGGGCGTCAACCAGCGCAGCCACCAGCTGCCTAACGGGCAGGGGCCTCGGCACGAGCCGCCTAACCCTCACCGCAACCCCCAGCAGGTCGTCCACAGAGCCGAGGTAGACAGTGTCCCGAGGACGCCAGCCCACCTTCAGATACAGCCTACGGCCCAACAGCCACAGGTAGCCAACGAGAGGCCCAACCCTAACCCGGCCAAAATAGAGATACACACCAGCCACAACACCCACACATTAAAACATTCCAATATATGTCAGTAAAGGGTGTAATATACTTTAGACAAGGGGCTAGACAGCCAAACGCGAAGAATGGCGTTGGGTTCTCCCTTCGGCTAGGCGTTGTCACAATCGTAAAGGCGAAGAATGGCGTACGCCTACACCCAGACAGGAGAATGTATGAATGTAAAGAGGGGCTGGAAAGCGACCGCCGGCCAGACAAAAAACCACGAAAAAACTTAAAAACCCAAAAGATCCATACAAACAAGCCCCAGAAATCAAAAGATAGTAGAAACAACAAGCGAAAAGCGACCCCCACCGCTCCGACGTCTTCTACGTCGCCAGAAATCAAAAGATAGTAGAAACATATTATATGCAGTGTCAATTGTGTGGCAAAGAGTTTTTCCCTAAACGCCCAGAAATCTAAAGTGTAGGCTTGTTGGTGTGGTGGGGGTTGGCGGGTTGATGTTTTTATGTGCCAGTGGTTTTTTCTGGTATGGATTCTCGGTTGGTGGATGTGTTGATGGAGGTTCAGTACGATTTTCCTCTGGTAGAGCGGCCTTTTGCTGTGGTGGGTGAGAGGGTTGGGCTTGGGGAGGGGGAGGTGATTGAGGTTTTGCGTGGGGCTGTGAGGGCTGGGGTGCTTAAGAGGATTGGGGCTATTTTGAACTACAGGGCGAGGGGGATGGAGGCGGCTTTGGTGGGGATGGCTGTGCCGGAGGACGTCGTCGAGGTGGTGGCGGCGGAGGTGAATAGGGACCCCTACGTGAGCCATAACTTCCAGCGGGATTTCAAGCCGTACAACCTGTGGTTTGTGACTAAGGCGCGTAGTAGGGAGGAGCTGGAGGGGAAGGTGGCGGCTGTGGCTGGGAAGTTCGGCCTTGACTACGTGATCCTCTACTCGCTTAGGTCCTACAAGGTGGATGTGAGGTTCGACCTGAGGAGGGGGGTGTCGTGGACGAAGGGCGAGGTCATGCCGGAGTCGCCTCCCTCTGTGGAGTCGCTTGGGGTGCCGCAGGCCTTCTTCTCCAGGGTGAAGTCTCTGCCGCTGGTGCCCGAGCCGTTTAGGGAGGTGGCCGAGGCGCTGGGCACCTCGGTGGGGGAGGCGCTGGCGAAGATCAGGGAGCTCATTAGGCTGGGGGTGCTCCGGGACCTCCACGGCACTCTGGACGGGGAGGCGGTTGGGTTTAGGGAGAACGCCATGGTGGTGGTTAGGGAGCCGGTCTGCGAGGCGGCGGCTAGGCTCAACATCACCACCCACGTGGTTCTTAGGAACACGGTGCCGGGGAAGTGGGAGTATCCCTGCTACTTTATGGTCCACGGCGTGTCTAGACAAGTGCTTGAGGACTATATTAGAGACGCGGTTAGGAAACTGGGCGTCTCTGACTACCGCGTTTTATATAGTGTGCGGGGTTTTTTAAGTGGGCGGGAGATGGGGAGGAGGGTGGAGCAGGTGGCGGACTAGGGGCAGACCACGCGGCCTATATTTTCCTTCGCCTGGCTTCCAGGACCTAGCTTGAGATTGGCGGCGAAGTTTGCCGTCTTGCCGCAAGCCTCTGGCTTGCAGACAAAGTCGAAGTCCTCCTCCCAGAGCTTCTTGAAGTGTAGGCCGTATCTCTCCGCCGTTGATCTCGTCGTCACTGTGTAGTCTGCCTCGCCGGCGGCTACCTTGGCGGCAGCCTCGTCGTGTGTTAAGGCGATGTTGTAATAGCCGGGGGCCTCCCTAGGGGCGAGGCCCAGCTGGCGGAGTAGCCTATCTATATGTATCCTAGTGCCGGCGCCTGGCGGTCTGTTCACCAGCCTCATGTTCGCCAGCTGGGAGAGGTCGGCGATGGGGCGTCTCGTGGCCACCCCCACCTCTCTCCTGAAGCCTTGGACTAGGCAGAGGTGCGGGGCGTAGGCGGCGACGGCCTGGAGGTTGTCGCCTAGGTGGACCCCGCCGAAGTGGGCCAGCCCCCCGGCTACCATCAGAAGTCCCTGTAGCGACCCGACGAAGTAGGCCTCGCCGCCGCGGAGAGCCTCCTCTACCGCGGGGTCGTGGCTACCGGCGTATATAAAGTCGGAGAGACCCAGCACTATCCCCCTCCTAGCCGCCTCTGCCATATAGAGACGGAGGGACCTCCGGCCCTCCTCCGTGAGCTTTGTCCCGCCTTTTCTTGACGTCTCCACCAACCTCGCCCCCAGGGCCCTCTCGGCGCGGGCTACCAGATTCCAGAGGGTGGTGTAGGGCATCCCCAGCGTCTGGGCGGCCCTCTTCATAGAGGCCGTCATGTCTATAGCGAGGAGCGCCTTAAATACGTCTACCCCCAACGAAGCGCCTCCCACCTCTACCCTCAGCTCGGCCACAAAGCGCACAACAGTTATAAAGCTCAGTTATATAGCTTCTTATGTCCAAAATTGGATATCTGATAATTGTAGTAATGTTAATTGCCGCAGCGGCGCTTTACATCGCCAGCCAGCGGCCGCAGGCCGCCGCGCCGCAACAGACGGCGACTACAATCGCGGCGCCTAGGCAACACGTCGTCCTCTATATGGCCACCACCACCAGCGTCAAAGACACGGGTCTCCTCGACGTAATGATCCCAGACTTCGAGAGGTGGGCGGCGGAGAGGGGGTACGACGTGGAGGTTAGGTACTCCGCCGTCGGCACGGGGCAAGCCCTCCTCATGGCGGCTAGGGGGGATGTGGACGTGGTGCTTGTGCACGCCCCCGACCTCGAGAAGAGGTATCTGGAAAACGGCACCCTAAAGTGCCGAGACGTCGTAGCCTACAACTTCTTCATCGTGGTTGGGCCCAGGGGCGACCCAGCTGGCGCAAGGGGGACTTCTGCGGCTGAGGCCTTCAGGAAGATTGCGGAGGCGAAGGCGCCCTTCGTGTCGAGGGGCGACAGGTCGGGCACCCACATCAAGGAGCTGTCTCTCTGGCGCGAGGCCATAGGGAGGGAGCCCGACCCCAGGGTGGACACGTGGTACATCTCGGCGGGGGCCGGCATGGGGCAGACACTGCTTCTCGCCAACGAGAAGAGGGCCTACGCCCTAACCGACGTGGGGACTTGGCTGAGGTACAGAGATAAGCTAGACCAGCTAGAGGTGGTGGTGCCGGCGGCGCCCGACTTGATAAACATATACAGCTTCGCGATTGTCAAGCCCTCCCCCGCCGCCAGGCTCATGGCTCAGTACATACTGACGAGAGGCCAGGAGGTCATCGGCAATCTGACGGTGGCCGGCCAGCCCCTCTTCACCCCCATCTCCAGAGCCGACCCCAAGGCTCTGGAGTGGATAAAGCCGGCCGTCTTCGGCCCCAGCTGTGTCGGCTGAGCTAGTCGGCATAGTGCTGAACTCGGTCTACGTCTCCGCCGTCCCAGCCCTGGTCTCAGCTGTCGTGGGCACCCCAGCCGCCCTGTGGCTACACATGAGGGGCGGGCGGCTGGCGGCCGTGCTCAAGGCCCTCTTCAACGGCCTCGTGGGGATCCCCACCGTCCTCCTCGGCCTACTCCTCTACCTCCTCTTGGCTAGGTCCGGCCCCCTAGGCGGCCTGGGCATCCTCTACACCCTAGAGGCGGTGGTGGTGGGCCACACCCTCCTGGTCCTCCCCCTCTACCTTTCCTATGCCCTAACTGCGCTTGAGGGCGTCGACCCAAGGGTGAGGGAGCTGGCAGAGATGTTTGGCCTTGGGAAGGCGACTCTGCTCAAGATATATATCAGAGAGGCGGCGGGGGGCTTGGCCGGCGCGGTCGCCGCGTCGTATGGAAGGGCGCTGGGGGAGCTGGGGATAGCCCTCATGCTAGGCGGCGACATTAGATATAAGACGCGGGTCCTCACCACGGCGGTGGCCCACGAGACTATGTTGGGAAACTGGGACGTGGCCATACAGCTGGGGGTCATCCTCTTGGCCATGGCTGTCGCAGTAAGCGCTGTCGTGACGGCCCTGGGCTTTAAATACAGGGGATGATAAAGGCCGTCCATCTCGGCAAAAAATACGGCGGTGTGTGGGTCTTCCGTGGGGTAGATCTGGAGCTTCCAGAGGTCGGCATGGCGGTTGTCGTGGGGCCAAACGGCTCTGGCAAAACTACTCTTCTTAAAATTCTAGCCGGCCTGTTGGAGCCAGACGAGGGGGAGGTGTATATAATGGGGGTGCCGCCGGCTGTAGCAATACGGCGTATGAGACGCGCCGTGCTTTATGCACACCAAGAGCCGCTTGTGCTCGCGGGCGCGGTGGAAGACAACTTGTTCTGTCGTAACGACGAGGTACTTGACGCGCTGGGGCTAGGGGGGCTTCTGGGTAGAAAGGCGAGAGAGCTCTCTGGCGGTTATAAAAAGCTTCTTACAATTGCCAGAGTGTTGTCTTGCCGGCCGAAGGTCGCGCTTTTAGACGAGCCGACGGCATATTTAGACGCGGAAAAGAGAAAGGCGCTTATGGAATACCTATGGCAATACTCCAAGAGAGCTCTCGTTGTTTGGACTACGCATTATATAGCTGAGGTGCCGCCTGGAGTGCCGCTTTATGAATTGAGAGATGGGCGCCTGAGGAATTTAGCCACGCCCTAGCAACTGGTATATTGCCTCACTTATCAACTCGGCGCATTTTATACAAGTTGCGCCGTCTCCAGAAAACGCTTGTCTCTCAAGACAGTAGGCGCATTTTTCTACATCTCTAGGCGGCTGGCCTCTAAACGCCTCTCTTACAAGAGCGGGGAGTCGCTTGACGTTATGAACTTCGCCATATGGGTCAAATCCGAGGACTCCCTTTATAAGAGCCTCTATAGACACATAGGCGTTATAACACGCGGCGGCTTCATCGCCAGTTTCAAAAGCGGCTAGCGCCTGTTGGAAATGTCTAGTATGTCTCTCAAGCCATTTTATATGCATAATGCCGTTAGTCTCTCTGTTTAAATTTTTGACGTACTTCGGCAATCAGCTGTGCGGCCCTCTTCCCCACCTCGACGGGATCCTCTCCGAAGACCTTCACTACATATTTAGCTCCGCCTGCGGCGTATCCTGCGGTAAACTCCAGAGACCCCTGGGGGGTTAGTTTCGCCACGCCGCCGATTGCGACGTGGCAGCCGGCGCCTACCCCCGCCAAGAAGGCTCTCTCTGCAGTTGCCTCAATTGCCGCAGTTTTGTCACTAGCTTTTTTCAAAAGGTCTATCAGCCAGCTATCTTCCTCTTTCGCTACAGCGACGACAATGCCTTGGCCGGGGGGCGGCGGCACCTCCTCTACGCGGAGCGGCACTATAGAGACGGGGGGAGAACTCCCATATAGCCTTTGGAGCCCCGCAGCTGCCATAACAGCTGCGTCGTATTGACCAGACAACACCTTCCCCACTCTTGTATCTACATTCCCCCGGAGGGGTTTAACTTCTATGTCAGGTCTCACAGCCTTTAAAAACTCTGCCCTCCTAACGCTAGAGGTCCCCACCACCGCGCCTTTCGGCAGAGTCTCCAGCGTGTAGCCCCCGCGGCTTATAAGTACGTCATGCGGCGGAGCTCTCTTAGAGAAGCCAGCTAAGACGAGGCCTGGGGTGAGCTCAGAGGGGAGGTCCTTTAGACTGTGTACTGCCATGTCAGCCTCGCCCCTCAAGACGGCGAGGTTCACCTCTTTTTCGAAGATGCCCTTGACCCCTATCTGGAAGAGGGGCTTGTCTTGTATCAAGTCGCCAGTGGTCTTCACCACCACGATCTCGAACTGGACGTCTGGCTCCACTGCCTTTATCTGCGCCAAGAGCTCCTCCGTCTGGATAAGGCTGAGCTTCGACCCCCTAGTCGCAACTCGGATCTTCATTTAAACAGGTGGGGGATGGGGCAGAGAGGGTCGTCGCCAAACATATCGCCAGATAGATAATAGGCCCTCGCCCTATCGCCGCCTTTACAATACTGTTTAAACTTACACGTCGAGCACTTCGGCCCTCTGAGGTACCTCTCCGTGTTTATAAACGGCTCTAGCTTCTCGGGGGTGAGGATCTCTCTGAGGGGCTTCTCTCTGACGTTGCCAAGCTTGTAGAAGTCTATGAACTGGCAGGGATATACGTCGCCGTTTGGGTAAATGGAGATTATCTTCCTCCCGCATCCGCCTGTCGACTCTACGAACTTTAGGTGTCTCTCGTCCCCTCCGCCGACCGTCTGGGCGATGTATATGCCGTCGTAGGGAGCTAGGGTGGTCTCTATCTCCAGTCTCCCGGCGTACTGCCTGGCCTTGGAGATGAGCGTCTCTATGAACTCTCTGTATTGCTGGGGGGTGTACCACCAGTCGGGGGGGAGCTTCTGGGCTCTGCCGGCGGCGGAGAGGTGGTAGAAAGTTATCCTCTTGACCCCCAGCGAGGCGGCGAAGTCCACGTAGGCCCCCACCTCGTGTATGTTCTTGGCGGTTACGGTGAAGCGGAGCCCCACGTCGAGGCCGGCCGCGATGGCGTTTTTTACCCCGGCGAGCGCGGCGGCGAAGCTACCCGGCGTCCCCCTGAACTGGTCGTGGAAGGCAGAGTCTATAGAGTCTAGGCTGACTCCCACGTAGACCACCCCCACCTCCCTCAGTCTCTTGGCGACTTCGGACGTGATCAAGGTCCCATTTGTGGAGAGGACGAGCTTGATCCCGGCGTCTCTAGCCCTCTCGGCGATGTCGAAGAAGTCCTGCCGGACGAGGGGCTCGCCTCCGGTGAAGAGGATGAGGGGGACTCCCACCTCGGCCATCTGGTCGACGAGGGCTAGGGCCTCGGCGGTGGTGAGCTCGTGGGGGTCTTCGGCGCCGGCGTCTATGTAGCAGTGTAAACACTTCAAGTTACACTTCCTAGTTAAATTCCAGCTAACGATAGGCCTGAGGGGGGCCGAGAATTCACTTGGCCTATCTACACCGAAGTGGCCTTTAACTCTAAAGGATGTTGTCCCCACGCCGGTTACCATCACACTTATGGGAATCACAGAAAACAAAGCGTTGGTATATATATCATTTTTCATCAGCGGAAGGACTCATCAAGAGTCAGTCTTTTAAAACTGGCTCTATCTATATAAGTGTTTAAGGCGAGGATAAGAGGTATCTATGCCACAGCACTTACAAAACTCGCCCTTGACTGGGGTTTTGAAATTGTACAACCGACTCAACAAATTATAAACCGCTTTGGCCTAAAGCCAGACTACTCACCGCCGGACATTACAGTAAAAGACCACGAGTCAAAGACAGGAGTTGTGACAATTGGGGAATGCCAAGCCGTCGACTACTTTTTGGAGAGACTTAGGCAATATGTAGACCCGGTGATAGCTAAGGCGTCGGCTGGGTTGCACGACGTTTTTGTAGGCCGTGTAGTTGGAGAGGGGCTTGTGGAGGTCCCTGGCGGCCAGCTTATGGAAGTGCCAAGGCGCTATGTAGTCCAGCCAGGTAGTACGTCTGTCTTTACAGTTGTAAAACCTCCCATGGGCCCCCTCCGGGGCGTCGCCGCTCCGGAGATAGTCGTCGAGGGGAAGCTTTTGGAGCTCAACACCACGGGGAGGGTCTCCTACAGTAGATATATTGCAGAGCAGGAGAGACTTAGACTGAGGATACTGGCCGAGACGAAGTTAAAAAACTACGCCTCGATAGGCCTACGTTTTAAATCTTCGGCAAAATACGCCAGTGAAGACGAGTTGGCCAAAGAGGCAGAGGAGCTTTACAAAGAGATGCTTAAGATATCGCAGGGAGGGCCCCCCGGCACCTTGTTGAGGAGAGGCAAATGCATAGCCGTGGTGCTATTTGACAGACAGGCGAAGTTTAAACTTGACGAGGCTAGGGCGGCAGTTGTGCCGACGATACGGGGCCACCACGCATTGAGGGGGCAGGGCCTCGGCAAATGTCTAGATCTGCTAGACTACGCAAGAGCTGACGTCTATGAGAAAGCCGTAGAGTTCTTAGCCAGGGGAAGAGTCGTCATCTACCACGTCAAGCCCTGGGGCGAGGTGATCAAAATGCGGGGGGAGGTGGTAAAAATATCTGACGACGTCCTCGTGGTGAAGAGGCCGCTGAGGCCCGGCGGCGTCCTCGACGGGATCGGCGTTAAGATCGAGCCGGGGACCTACGCCCTCACTTGTGTGCCGAAGTCCGGCGGGTATGTGGTACACAGTTACTACAGCGCCTCCGGCGTCTATCTGGGGACCTATGTGAACATAAATACAGATCCCGAGTGGGGCCGCCGCATTATATACATAGACCTCCTAGTGGACAAGGCCTATGGCCCCGACGGCGTTGAGAGAGTACTAGACGCCGACGAGCTCCAGCGCTACGCCCACATGCTCCCTGAGAGACTGAGGAGGCCCGAGGCCCCCGGCGGAAAAATATGTACTTCCGAGGGACTTACTTCAGCTCTTCCTCAGTCCTCCTCCGCTTGACCGCCTGATCGAAGATTATCCAATTTCTGTACCACTGTTCATTTATCTTTTTGAGCTCCGCCAGTATCATCCTCGTCAGCTCTTGGGCTGTCACGTTTTCCCTGTCCATCACGGCGCACTCTACTTTCTTCGCGATTTTCCTCGCCACGTCTGCTGGCGCGCCTGCCTTCAAGACGCTGACGACAACTTTCTCAGGGATAAACTCCTCTACTCTCCCATCTCTCTTTACAACCTTAACCATGTACCTACTGGAGAGGTGTTATATAATTTGCGCCAGAGCGCCCTCCGTTATTGATGCCACCTTGACCTCTGCTCTCAAGCCCTCCTCTATGTAAGCCCTCTCTACAGCTGCCTTTACTACGTCGCTATTTTTCTCTTCCACAAGGGCGATTATGGAGGGGCCGGCCCCCGATATGGACACGGCCAACGCCCCGGCCTCTAGCGCATATCTCTTGACTCTGCCGTAGGCTGGTACATAAGGCGCTCTAGCCGGCTCGACTACTTCGTCACTCATTCCGAGGGCCACAAGTCTTGGATCTGATTTTGCAAAGCCGGCGACTAGCGCAGAGACTCTTGCCAACTGCGCCACGTAGGTTCTAAAAGACACCTCTCTGGGGAGGACGCTCCTCATGACTTTTGTCTTCTCTGGCATAGGCGGGACGTCTGGCACGCCGATTACAAATATGAGCTTTGGCATAAATTTAACCAACTCCAGAGGCTTGACGGAGGCGATAACTACAGCGCCGCCCAGCGCCGCCGCCGCCACGTTGTCAAAATGCGGACTGCCGGCCGCCGCGACCTCCCCCAGCCCAGCTGCCTCTACCACAACGGCGGGCTCCACCCTAAGGCCGGCCTCCCGTATAAAAGCCGCCAAAGCCGCCACTGCCGACGCGCCGCTACTCCCCAAACCTCTGGCAATGGGGATGTTGTTTACCACCTCCGCCTCAACCCCCCAACATCTGCCCAGTCTCTCGAAGAGGTGTTGGAAGGCCCTCTTCACTGTGTTGTCACTCCCTGGGTTAAACCCCCGGAACTTTATATCTACGCCGCATCCAGACGTCAGTTTTATATACGCCTCGGCGAAATATGCGTCGTGAGCCACAGCCACTACATCAAATCCAGAGCCTAAATTTGCGCTTGTAGACGGCGCCTTCATACGTCATAAGTCTGTTTGAGACGCATCTCAAGGGTCGCATCGCCGCTGCTGTAGTTCTTTTGCCAAGTCGGGTAGAGAGATAGCGCCGCGCCCACTATGTACATACTCCCGCGGTTGTATATGTATATAAGCTTGGCGGCTCTAGCGCCAGAGGTATTTATATATAGACACTTTACAAATATTAAAGCAATAAATATTACATAAATATTGCGAAGTTACTGTTAAATTTATGTAGACCTATAGCTACAGCCCACGGCGTCTAACCGCCCCCAGGGCCCAAGTCCCCGGAGGCCCCACCTCCGGGGGCTCGGGGGATAAACCGACGGCGCTGGACGGGCCACCCCGCCCGGCGCTGTCGGCCAAATCGGCGCCGACGGTTAGACGCCGTGGGCCCCTTCTCTATTGTTTCAATAATAAGGTCTACCTCCTCTTTCTAAAGTAGAGTAGGGCCAGGCCTGCCGCTAGCCACAAGAGCAACGCCCATAGATATCTATACTTCTCTAATATTGTAAGGCCTATGCCCACAGGGAGGAGGGCCATGGCTATGGCAGAAGACAGGGGGACGCCGGCTACGACTGGAGTTTTAAACGCGCTGTAGAGAGTGCTGCTTCTAGAAAACTTAGCCAGCGCCACGGCGACCATGAGGTAGTTTATTAAAGAGCCGACGGCGTATATGGCTAGGATTATCTCTATTTCTCCCGGCGCTATTAGAACTAGAGATATTATATAGACCAGGAGGAGAGAGAGATGTGGAGTTCTAAACCTCTTGTGTAGTCTTCTAAATATTCCAGGGAGGAGGCCCTCCTCGGCTAGCATATATGTCAGTCTCGAGAAGGACACATAGCCTGCAAGAGCCGCCGTAATCATTACGAGAAATAGGTTTATAGCCACGGCGTATGTCAAAGTCGGGTTTATCTCCGCCGCAAGATACAGCGGCGCAATAGCTGGGTCGACAAGTTCCTCTGGCCTCAGCGCCGACATTAAAGCAGCTGTGAGGCCCAGGCCGAAGAAGGCTCCTATGGCGACGACAAGCGCAGTCGCCTTGGGCACTTGCACAAGGGGCTCTCTGGCCTCTCCAGCCAGCTGTCCAATGGCGTCTACGCCTGTGAAGCCGCGGGAGAGGAGAGAAAAGGCGAAGAGGAGACTCGCCCCCTCGACGCCGGCCCAGTTGAAGTAGGGCGGCCAGGAGGGGTGGGCGGCTAGAGCCCAGATTATCAACGCCGGCATCACTACGAGGTCGACCACGGCCACAGCCTTTGCGAAGTTCGCCGACTCTCTTATCCCCAGGACTGTCAAGACGAAGAGAGCTGTGGTGATGGCGGCGGCTAGGGCGACTTCCTGTATCCCAAGCCCAAGCGTCTTGTTTATAGTTTTGGCGGCGTCTATTGCGCCATATGCAACCATGACAATTTGGTCAAAGGCGATTAGCCACGCCGATATATACGCCAGCGTAGAGCCGAAAGCCGATTTAACGTATAGATAAGAGCCGCCTGTCTCGGGGAATCTAGACCCCATTTCGCCGTATGTGACAGCTATCGCTGCCATTAACAACACGCCGTATATAGCGCCGAAGAAAGCATACTGCCCAGCGTAGAGGGCAATAAAGCCAAGGAGGAAGTAGTAGGTGCTCTGGGAGTCAGAATGCACCAGGGCATACATGTCGAACACCCCAAGTCTCCGCCTGAGCCACGCTCTAGTAAGTACCACGGCAAAAAAGTGGCAAGGGTATATAAGGCATTTTTAAAAACCTAAAATCCTGCATAGACATGTTCGACTTGGCCTACCTAATTCTCAATACAATAGGCGGCATTTATCTTTTTATCCTCGCCCTCGGCGCAGTTAAAAAGCCTGGGGGCCGCCCGGCGGGGCCTATAGATAACTACCTCGTAGTAGTCGTCACAGTAGGCAACGAGAGAGTCCTCCCGGCCCTTCGCGAAACTGTGGCACAGCTAGAACGCCTCGGCCTCCGCTACGTCGTCGTCTCCTCAAACCCCCTCAACATGAGAAACGTCCTCGTCGTGCCGCGGGAGGAAGACGGCACGAAGTACAAAGCCATCAGGTGGTTTGTCCTCAACTACGCCCGGCCCGACACATGGTACATATTTCTCGACGACGACTCCTACCCCCTCGACACGGAATTCCTCAGGGACATCGCCTACTACGGCGCCAGAGGCTATGTCGCCGGCAACGGCGTGATTGTGCCTAGGCCCGGCCGCTCTAAGTTGGCCTACGCCCTAGACTGGATTAGACACTTCGACGACCTCACCCGCTACCGCTTCGCCCTAGAGGTGTTGAGGAGGCCCATCTTCGGCATGCACGGCGAGCTCCTCATAGTAAGGGGAGACGTCCTCAGGGAGATATGGCCCGCCATGGGCGACACCATCACCGAGGACTTCCGCTTCGCCATGGAGCTCCTCAAGCGGCGCTACAAGACCTTCCAGACCAGGACAAGGGTCTCTATCAGAAGTCCCAACTCTCTGCTAGACTTCGTCAGGCAGAGGGCGAGGTGGGCCGCCGCCCTCGGCGAAGCCGTGAGATACAGAAACCCCATCCCGCCGGCCTCAGCAGCCGTCGCCATTTTTCTCGCCGCCGCCGGTCCCCTAACCGCACTCTACGGCCCCACCCTCGCCACTGCAGTAGCCGCCGTCTACGCTGCCGTGTATATATATGGTAGCCTAAGGGCGAGGAGATACATAGTAGACGTCCTCCTGGCGTCTACACTTGAGCTATTAGCCATGGTGGCAGGCGTGTTCCACAGACAGAGACACTTCTACATAATAGACAAGACCTAAAGAGCCGTCTCCCGTCGTGACAACCCCAGAGCCGGAGTAGAGGAATATATAGCTAAAGGGCCGCCGCCGGGATTTGAACCCGGGTCAACGGGACCACAACCCGCCATCCTAACCGCTAGACTACGGCGGCTTGACACATCAACAGCCGGAGTTTATAAACTTTAACTACACGGGCGACGATGTAGTACGCGGTTTATGACCGCGCCCTAAAGGGCGGGGCTTTTAGTTGTAACGCCACATCTCTAGCTGAACAGCTTTTTCACCACGGGCTCGGCCAAGTCGGCTGGCTTGTTCTCTACGCACTTCTTCAAGCGGCCCCCCTCTATGACGCATATGACATCGCCTATATAGGCGGCTTCATAGGGGTCGTGGGTTACGTAGAGGACGGGCTTGCCCAGCCGCCTGACGGCGTCGTTCACAAGCCGCTTGTTGAACCAGTCTAGGTGGGAGGTGGGCTCGTCCATGAGGAAGCCGCAGGCCCCCGCCAGGAGGCCCGCCGCGATGTTGACAAGCTGCTTCTGGCCGGTGGAGAGGCCCCTCCTGTCCAGAAGGTCCCCTATGCCCAGGAGGGCGGCCACCTCCTCCACATCCCGCTCCCCCTTGCCCCACCTCGCCGCCACCCACCTTAGGAACCTCCCCGGGCCGCCGGGCGGGTCCACCGGCGTGGACTGTATATAGACAAGTCCCCTCTCCTCCGGCGGGAGGCGCGACACCTCTCTCCCACACGCCTCCACAGACCCCTCCGCCGGTATGGCGCCGGCTATTGCGTCGAGAAGCGTCGTCTTCCCGCTGCCGTTTCTCCCGAGCACCACTGTGACAGAGTTGACGGAGAGGTGTTCCACCTCCAGCTGGAACTTCCTCCTCCTGGCCCTAAGCCCCCTCACCTCAATAGCCATAGCCTCAGTAGGTATGCCGTGGAGACCCCCAGAGCCGCGACAGCCATGGAGGCCGCCACCGTGGCGCCCAGTCCCTCCTGGAGGAAGGCCTGGTATATGTAGATAGACATGGTGGGCGGGTAGGAGGCGAAGATGAGGAGCACCCCCAGCTCTCCAAAGCCCCGGAGGAAGGACAGTAGGAAAGCCGCCGCGGCCGCCCTCTTCAGCGAGAGGAGGAGAGCCGCCAGAAGCCTAAGCCCCCCAAGCCCTAGCGACCTGAAGTAGAGCTCTGCCCTAACGTCCTTAAGCGCTCCGTCGAAAACTGCGTAAGACACCGGCAGAGCCATGACGAACATCGCCAGGAGGACCCCCGCCGCCTTGTTTACAAAAAAGCCGTAGAGCCACTCCGGCAGGAGGGGGTTCCTAAAGGCCGCCAGGAGGAGAACCCCCACCGCCGTAGGCGGCACGACGGCAGGCGCGTAGAGGATCTGCGCCGCGGCCGCCCGCCAGCCCCCACGGCCCCAGACAGCCACAGCCAGCCCCGGCAGCAGTCCAAGCCCAGCCGCCGCGCCGCTAAACAGAGCAGTGAGGAGAAACGCCTCTCCGAACCCCGGCGGAGGTGCCCCCAGGTAGGCGACAGGCAGTATAAATAGTAGAAGTGCTACAAACACGACGGCGGCCAATGCCAAAGCCACAAAAGACAACACCGCCAGGGATTTAGGCTTTACCCATACAAAAAATAAAAACAGAAAACTACATAAACTAGTTCAAATAAAAGACAAAAATAAACAAAATATACATAAACAAAGTAATAAGACAAAAAATTAAAAGAAGACCATTTATATAATACAAAAGTATAAAACTTTAAAAAATTTAAACTTGATATTTCGTATGTAAGTTATATAGATAAGCCACGGCTTTCATACAAACATGCGGCGGGCGGTCCTAATCGGAGCTCTAATCGTAACAATAGCATTCTTGTTGCAGATCCAACAGCCACCACAGAAGACACAAGAGACGGCGGCTACAACGGCGGCTCCTCTGAAGTCTACGGAGGCGGCGGGCCCCGGCGCCACGGCGACTAAGGCGTGCTCGGGCTCGCCTCTTGGATACGTGGCGCCTACGTTAGTTAAGGTGGTTAAAGACGCGGCGGCGGCCGCGGGCCTCGGCACGGAGGGGATACAGTCTGTGGGGTCTGTGGAGGGGCTTAGGAGGATACAGGGCGGCGCCAAGCCGGACCTCTTCGGGTCGGTGGATGTAGAGCTGAGGCCAGACGCCGAGAGGGCGGGGGCCCTCCAGACCTACTCTCTGGGGAGGTTCAAGCTGGCCTTCGTCTGCAGAGCCCCCACGGCGCTTGAGGAGCTGACCTCCGCCAAGACGGTCTTCGCAGACCCCAACAAGGCCCCCATTGGCTATAGGGAGCTCGCCGCCGTGTGGATGCTGTCTCGGGACCTCGGCGTCAACCTCACGGCGAAGTACACCGCCCTGGGGGTGAGGTTCGTGTACAACGGCACCCTCTACATCTACATACCCAGCTCCCTCCCCAACACCGAGTTGATAGACGTGGCCCCCAACCTAGACGGCTCCTGGGCTAAGTTCGAGGCGGGGGCGGGCCGCTGCATGTTCGCCTACGTCCCCTTCCTCATCGGCAAAGGCCTCCAGCTTAGGCCCGCCGGCGGCGGCACTATGTACTGGGAGCCGTACACGGCCGAGGCGGGCGGGAGGACCTACTACGTGTACGTCTTCAAGCCGCCCTACGACTTCGCCGAGGACCCGCCCATCAAAGCCGTGGCCGTCCTCCTCGGCCCGCCGGCCAAAACCATCAGAGTGGGCCACTTCGAGGCCTTCGTGGCCTCCTACACGGAGCTAGGCAACTGCGTCATAGAGTCGCTGAAGAAGATGGATCTGTCGAAGTACGGGTTTATCAAATGAGGAGCCGGCTAGAGGCTTGACTTTTGGAGGATCTGGGGAGCTACGACTTCTAGGCATCGGGAGTCTGAGGGGGGTTGCCCAGCTCTTCGCCAGGGAGGAGGCGGTGGTGGCCGGGTCTGAGGAGACGGCTGAGGTGTACAGGCTGGCGGGCTGCGGGGAGGTAGAGGTGGTTAAGAGGGGCGGCCAGCTGGCGCGGAGGGGCGACGTTGTGTTGCGGGCGGTGGGGGAGGCCCGGTGTCTACACGCCACCTGGAGGACGGCCCAGGAGGTCGTTGCCTGGGCCCCCAGGGGTCGCCACGAAGACGAGGAGGCTGGTGGAGCTGGCGCGGCGGGTCAACCCAAGGGTCGTGGTGGCGGCTACGCGGAAGACGCCGCCCGGCCTGAGGGCCCTGTATCACAAGGCGGTGCTGGCGGGAGGGGGTATGGTCCACAGGTGTTACCTCTCCGACGGCATACTCGTCTTTAGAAACCACTTGGTCTTCCTGGGGGGCTCTGCAAAAGGCCGCAAAGGCGGCGGCAGTTAGGCCAGCCGGCGTGGAGGTGTCTATTGTCGAGGAGGCCGTTGAGGCGGCGAAGGCGGGTTTTAGCTATATCCAGCTGGAGCGGATGACCCCGGAGGAGATGGCGGAGGCGGCGGCGCTTGCGGCCCTCGCCGCAGTCGGCGCGGCAGTAGTCGTCCTAATGGCGAGAAGGAAAACTTAGCGATCTGCTTGACGCTATGGGACATATTTTGCCTTACGATAGAGGAGTATTATGCCGGCTACTGCCACCGTGGCGGTTGCTATTAAGGCTATTTTTACAATAGCCCCCTCTCTGACTGCCAAGCCCTCTGTGAGCTTTTTCCTTTCTCCCGCATACGTGGCTTTTAGTTTTTCAAGCTCCGTAGACAGTTCGTTTAGCTTTCTCCCCAGTTCTACAGCTCTCCTAGTCCATGTGTCAACCTCTTCACGACATATGCTTAATTCGCCTTTCGTTTGAACCCTGTCTTTAGGCACTAACAATTATAAACTTCTTTTATTGCTGTCGGAGCTTAGCAATTGCTGTAGCCGGAGTATAGCCTGTGAAACTAGCCAAGTTTGATAACGATCTCATACCCCCCGACTATCCCCGTCCTTATGTGTAGCCGCTCTGGCTTCTCACCGGCTGGTATTTGGAAAAGCACGTCGCCTTCGGCAGCGGAGCCGGGAGCCACACGCGCCGTGGTGTCTAACGCTCTAAATTCGACGGCAGATTTTTATAACCTCGTCAGAGACTCTCCACATGAAGTCTAGGCTGAAGGGGTATATCCTCTCATAGCTCCTCCTGGCGTCTGTAACAAGCACAAAGCCGTATATAGGCGGCGAGTTAGTTTCTCTACCCACGTTTTCAACTCTCAACCTGACGACTACGAGCTTGTGGCCTTCCTTCGCCTTGTAGTAACTACTATCGCTTCTAATATACGCCGCCTCTCTCACATCCACTGCGGTGATAACCCAGTCCCCAGCTTTCACCCCCCGGCCTAGAGTCCCCGTCAGATTCACAACCTTTGACGCCTCTCTGGCGGCCTCAGCCAGAGACCATAGGGCGATGTGTACGATGAAAGTGCCTAATAACGCCAGGAGAGAAAATATCATCAACACCACGCCCAATATCAATGGCAGTTTTGCAGACTCTCTCTTTGTTACCATATACGCCCCAATGACTATGCCGGCGATTGCAAAGAGATACCCCAACAAAGCAGACGTAGCCCACGCCACTGGAAACGCGAACAGAGCTAGAAAAAATCCCAGGAGAAACAACACAACAGCCTTCCACACTCTCATAATACCTACAGATTAACGTAGATTTATATTTGAGACTACAACAGTCGAGCTCCGAGACGTCATGGAAACCTATAGTGGCCACCGCAACGGAACCGCTCGCCTACGCCATCTTGGGGCCGAGAGACGTGTACGAGAGACGTGGGAGCTCGTTGACAAAGGCAAGGTCATACAAGCCAGAAAAGTTCTATAAAGTTGGCAGAGATGGTTGGCCGAACTACATAACCCTAGGAAAACCATGCAAAGTCGGGGAGGTAGAGCGCGCTGAGGCTATATAACGCGGCTAAAGAGCTGGTCTTAATATATGACGGCGTCTACAGGTCTTAGAATATATGACGTGTTGCACATACGCAGATTCCGGGCTCTCAGCTGAAGACGTCAAACGCAACATAGGCCCTAGAGGACATCGTTGCAATACTCTGGAACAAAGTCAGAAAGACATAATCCACAACTTAATCGCCGTTGTACAAGCCGCTCTTAACGTACGCCGCTCTCCGATTGAGTCTGTATTACAAGCCCTATCGACTTGGCCGGTGGCCGCCGCCTCCCACAGCTTAGTCTCTCTATGCCTTGCCGCGCCCCGCCGGGGTCTAGCGGGGGCTTCGCCGAGGTCCCTCCGCCTATCTGCAGGCGCCTACGGCTTCGCAGAGGACCTTGGCATCTCCGGCCAGGAGTATGCCGCTGGCGATTTCCTCGGCGAGTCTGGTGCCCGCCATCTTTCTGAGCTCCTCCACCGTGTAGACCCGGGGCTCTAGGTCGATGGGAAACGACGGGTCGAGGAAGTCCGGTATCCTGTCCATAGGCCTCCTCCCGTCCTCTCTCACCACTATCACCACGTCGGCGTCTGAAAACGCCGTGTAGTCCCCCCTCGCCAGAGAGCCGATAAGAACCACCGCCAGGGCCCCCCGCTCCACAGCCCACCTAGCGTACCGGAAAAGCTCCCTAAACACCCTCTCCACATCTAGTCTGAAGAGCCTCACCGACATATCTCACAATCCTCTCCGCGGCGTTGACGGCGCCCTCAGCGTCCCCCCTGGTGAAGTAGTCCATCGGAGCTCCCTCGGGGTGCGCGTTGGGGTATCTAGACGGTATGTAGAACTTGTCAAGCCCCTTCGCCGCATCGACGAGGTCGCCGGGCGGCTTGACGTGCGCCGGGAGGCCCGCCAGAAGCCTAGAGACGGAGTGGCCCCACGCCTCCACCCCCAGACATTGGTAGAGGGCCTTAACCGCCTTCTCAGCGGCTTGATGCGCGGCGAAACACGCCCACTCGTAGTCTCCAAACTCCAGAGACCTCCTGGCGTGCTCCAGGTCGCGGAGGGCCTGCCTAAACCAGTCACGCGCCCTAGACACCACACAGCTGTGTACACACCGCTTTTTAAAAATCTCGTCGCTGTGTACAAACATCGACGAGATGCCTCCGAGTCCTCAAACAGACGGAAAGCTACTGCAACTCTTCAGCGTTCCTCACCCCCAGCTCTCTATATACGGAGCGCTTTATCCTCCCACCTCGACCAAACCCCGTGCAGAAGAGCCACATACTCCCCCAGCTCCACAAAGAGATAAACTCCCCTTTAAAAAGAACTTAATAGAATTTCCGACGTAAACGTCAACCCACAAACCGATGGTCGCGGTGCCAGAGGCGGCGGCCTCCGGAGCCGTCGGCAGGATGGATTTCGCCCCGAAAGGCTTATATAAGGGGGCGGCGGATTGAATGTGGCTGAGAACTTAATTGCGGTCGTTTTGGGCAAGGCCGCCAAGGAGGCCCTAGAGACCGCTGTGCAAGCCTATCTGCAGAAGAAGATCTCGAGGGAGGACTTCCAGACGGCCCTCCTCCTCGTCACCGTCAAGATGATGGGCGACATGAACAAAAAGTTGGACATCGCAAACAAAAGGCTGGATGATGTGAATAGAAAGTTGGATGACATCAAGAAGGACATCGCCGCTATAAAAGAGAACATGGCCCGGGCCAGAGAAGAGCTGGTGAGAATCAGGGAGAACATAGCAAGTGTGGGCATCCGAATATAGGTCTCGCCGGATCGGCCGGTTTGCACAAAACACTCCACGGCAAACACCGCAGTCAACACAAAAGGCGGCTAGACATGGGCGAGGACGTTCATCTAGCATTCTCCCACCTCCCAGTCGCTGGGCAGTCGCTGATGTAGCCTTGCTTCTCTTTCTTGTTGTGGTAGGAGGTAATGATCAGTTTAACGACCCTGCAGTCCGGAGGTAGGGACTGGTCTTGTACGACCCCCTCCCTGCCCTAAAGGGCGAGGCTTGTAGTTTGCGTTGTCAAATCAGAGAGGAGGCACCGGCTCAGAAGTTGCTGAAAAGACGACGTTGGTAGCCCCCCACGTAGAGCCTGTCCCCCTTCTCTGAATGTCAAGACGCCTTAGACGGCCGCCCCCTCGCGGCGGTGGAGCGGAGGAGGACCTAGAAAACCCCCCTCGGAGCCAAAGAGCGGCTAGCCGGGCATGCCGGCTGTGGAGATAAGCACACCCCCGCCCGGCGCGGCCGGGAGGCATCCCCTCAGCCTGACGCCGAAGTGTCGTTGTGGAGTTGGAGAGGCGCGGATTTGTTTTTAAATTTCGGCTCACCCAGCTAGACGTGGGCCTCGACTTGAAACGGGAGCTTCTGAGGCCGTTGAGGGAAGACGAGGAGTTTAGATATGCGGTGGTGGGGTTGCTGGGCATCGCGGACCTGAGGACGTCCCTGGACAGCCTAATCAAGGCCGTGGGCGAGCTGAGAGACGTCGTGGCTAAACACAGCGAGGAGATCGACAAGCTGAGGAGCGCAGTCGAAGAGCTGAGGAAGGCCGTGGAGGCGTTGACTGAGGACGTCAGGAGGCACAGCGAGGCCATACACGCCATGCAGAACAGCATCGAGAGGCTGACGTCGTCGGCGACGGCGCTTGGCTACCGCCATGGGTTGTTCACCGAGGAGGCCTTTAGGGAGTCCATCAAGTAACTGCTTGGCGACCTGCTCAAGATCTACCAAATCAAGCGCTGGACTTACTACGACGGCGAGGGCTTCGTGTCCGGCCGCCCCTCGGCCATCGACGTTCTCATCAGGGACGGTGAGCACATCCTCGTCGAGTACAAGGCCAGTATCGACCGCGGAGACGTGGCCGAGCTATACAGAGAGGGCCTCCTCTACGAGAGAGTTAACAAGGTGAGGCTCAAGCTCCTCACCGTAGGCCCGGCGATTAGAAAGAGGGCCCTCGAGCTGGCCAGAGAGCTGGGCGTCGAGGTAAGAGCCCCCAAGGTGGTGTAGCACCCACAAGGCGGCCCCCAGCCGCGGCCCGCCGAACAGTCCAACGCGTCGACGCATAAAACCCACCGCATGCCCACCGGGCGTAGCAGGCGATGGCGGAGGAGCGCCGGTTGCCGCCGCCAGCCGGGCCCCCCACGGCCAGGGGCGGCGCCAGCCGCCACGTTGAGCCGGCGGCGGAGGGGGACCGCCCTCTGCACTGGCGGCCCGTCGCAAGGCCAGGTCAGCCAAGCTGACGCAGGGGCACCCAGCCCGCTGGGGCAGCCGCCGGCCTGCGGCGGAGGCCCAGGCGCCGGGGGCCTTGAGTCGCTCCGCGGCGGCTTTTGCTAAAAGCGGCTGGCGGCCCACCACGGCGGCCTGGAGCCGGGGGAACAGTTAAAAGGCGGCGGGCGACTGGTAGTATGCGGCGACACATGGCGGCTCTAGGCCTAGAGAGGTTCTTGAGGGGCTTGGCCACGGGCTATCTGGCAGTCGTCGTGCCCCTCCATCTGAAGAGCTTGACGGGGAGCGCCTTTGCGGCGGGGGCGGCCGTCGCGGTGGCAAGTCTCATCTCTCTGGGCTCCTCTGTGCTCTACGCCGCGTTGGGCGACGTGGTGGGCCACGCCAGGGGCCTCGCCATAAGCGAGACCGCCTTCGCCGCCGCGCTCCTCGTGTTGGGCGCCGCGAAAAACCCCTGGGCGATCGCCGTAGCTCTGGGACTCGGCGGCTTGGGCATGTTGGGCCCCGGCGCCGCCAGGGGTAGCTTCGCGCCCCTCGTCATGGCGCTGGTGAGGAGGAACGCCCGCGGCGCCCTCGAAAGGACGAGGGATCTGGGCGTCATAAACTTCCTCTCCACCTCAGGCGGGATCGCCGGCTCGCTCCTCGCGGGCTTGTTGAACCTGCGTGAGGCCGTGGCGTTTTTCGCCGGCTCAGTCTCGGTGGCCGCCCTCCTCGTGCTACTCCTGCTGGGGCGCGACGAGGCACTGCGGCGCGTAAACCCCCTCGCTGGAATCGCCAAGAGGGCCGACACCGTCCGGGTCTACTCCCTCAGCCAGCTCCTGGCGGGAGTAGGCGTGGGCCTCTCCAACCCCCTACTCTCCCTGTGGATAAATGTCTACCTGGGGGTGGGCAGGGCCGCCATCGGCGCCATCTTCGCCATGGGCAACCTAGCCTTTTCCACCGCCTCGCTCCTCGCCCACGCCCTCGTCAGAAGGCTCGGGATGGTCAAGGCCTCGGCCGTGAGCAGATTCGCCTCGGGCGCCCTACTGGCCGCCCTCCCCCTGGCCCCCAACGGAGCCACATTCATCGCCCTCTACATGCTCTACAACGCCATGGTCGGCATAGGCGGAACGGCGCGCTCTTCCTACATCTCGGGCGCAGCGGCGGAGGGGAGCGAGGCCACTACCCCCGCGGTGGCCAACATACCCATGAGGATAACGGCGACGCCCTCAGCCGCCCTAGCCGGATACCTCATAGAAGCGGACCCCGCCCTCTTGATGCCAATCGCAGCCGCCTTCACAGCAACCGCAGGCTACCTATTCCTCAAACTAAGAGAAGAAGACGGAGCCTAGCGACGACACGCCGCAACCCCCTCCGCACTACTGTGAAGGAGACCTCCGCATAACACGCCGACGTCTCCGCACGGCGCCCCCCAACAGCCAAGGCGAGACTTAACGCGAGATATGGCAATATTCTCAAGAGGCAACAACCGCCGCGTCTACACACGGAACCGGCTCACTCCGGCGGTAGATAGCCGTGTCTACGAGAGGCCGCCTAAGACGAGGCCTAGCTCCCTACCAAGTTGGCCCAAGGACAACAGCGTTCCATAGTGCTCCTAAAGCCCAGGCCTATGGCTTGCCTACTGCCGAGGGCAACACCCCAAATGACCCCAGGTATCAGCACTTGCATCTCATCTTCTCTCGCCAACCAGATCTCGTGCCCACAGCTAGCCATCGCGTGCCCCCTCCTAAACACGCGAACATACTCCTCATGATAGCCAAAAGCACCCACCTCATCTTCGACACGGCACTCCCACCCACTCCCTAACCTGCCTCACCCACCCCCCTCTGCCAACCGCCAACTCGTACTTACGCTCCATAAGCTCGGCCACCACCTCCGCAAGCCAATTCTAAAACTGCTAACGCACCGTTGCCTTACTCTTAGGCATCCCCACACCCCTCCCCCTAACCTTAACATCAGTAGGCACACCCCTCACCTCAACAACCAAAAGTCCCCCCTCTATACGCCACAACCTCTGGCCCCGACCTGACGCCCAAAAACACAACATATAGCCAGCCCCCACTAGAAACCTCCGCACAACCTCAACAACCTCACCCTCCCGAAACACACACAACTCCCCAACTACCAAAGGCGATGTGAAAGCACAATACCACCGGCCTAGAAGACCCCCATGGCTTATCATAGTGGCGTATAAGCTCGGGCTCGTCAAGAAGCTAGATGTTAAGTTCATCCGTTGGGTGCATGAATACGTCGATCTTGCCGACCTCCGGTGCCCCAGGTCCAGCTGCGTCGTGAAGGTAAAGTACGACGTAGGAAGGTCGCTCTACGGCTTCTACGGCACCGCGAAGTACGTCGTCCAAGACGACAGATACATGGACAAGCTCTCGTACTATGTTTCACTTGCCAACTTTCTGGGCTTGGGCAAGAGCCGCAGGATTGGGCTAGGCGCCGTACAATTCGGAGTAGCCGTAGGAGACGGCCGAGAGTCCCACGGAAAGAGCTGAGTCATCGCCTATAAGAAATATCCAACTGCTTATCGCACACAGAGCTCGGTCGGCGTCATGTGTGCTCTACTATGAAAATAGCGCTGACAGCGTTACCCAACGCGGAATGTCAAATCGGAGCTAGCATGTGGAACAGACTTTTGCCGTATTAAGCCGTAAAATGTCTGTCCCTTGGGGGCGCGAAGCAACGTTTACACTTTTCGCATGTCGTATTTACGCCTAGCTCGTTTGGGCAGATGTACTGGCTGTATTTCTCCAGGGCTTGTCTCAGCTGTGAGAGTCTTCTGTGTTCTAGGAATATGATGAGTCTCTTGCCGTTTTGGGCGGCCCACTTAGCCAGGGCTTCTATCGTGGGGATCTGGCTCTTTGCGTCTTCGCCAGCGGCGAGATATGTAATGTGGTCGAAGTAGGCTCCGTATTTCTCATAGGCCTTGTAGTTGGCCCCGTCTAGAGACATGAGGACTACTAGGTTGGGTGGCCGCTCTGGCGACGCCGCCACTATGGGGAATGACCGCGTGTAGAGGTAGAACGTCACGTGGGGGAAGTCGGACGCCAGCCTCTTAAGGTAGCCCCAGTACCAGTCTGAGAATACGTCTCCGCCTACGTGAAACCTAATTATCTCCGCCCCCCTAAACTCCACGACGAAGCGGGTCCAGTCTCTAAGCCAGCTGTAGCCCTCCCTCACGACGTGGATGAAGTTGATGTACTCCCTCAAGAGGTGTAGGGGGTTGTACCTGGCGATGTTTATGTCGTAGCATACCAGCCCCCTCCCGCGGTAGAGCCCGGCGGACCCCGGCCTCCCGCAGAAGGTGGCGTAGGGGCATGTCAGAACCGGCGGGAGGTCGAAGGTCCATATCCTCCCCACCTTCCTATTGCCGGGGACATACGGCATTTTGGGCACCGGCATGCCCCCCGAGATCCTCCTCTGGATTTGGACCAGTTGGGCGAGCTCCAGCTCAGAGCGGGGCGGCCTGTAGGCCCCACCTCTGTAGAGCTCCCAGGCAAGCTCCCTCAACGTCCTTCCGCCGATGCGTCTGTCAAATAACGTTAACACATATTAGATCGGCTTTTAATTTCAACTTTATGTGTTTTATAATAAGGGGCACGGCCACAAACTGGCACTTCGCGCTATCGCAGATCGCCGGCGAGCTCAAGCCGCGCTATCCAGACCAGTGCGATCCCCAATGTCTAGAGGTTTTAAAGGCAAAGAAGAAAGATGGCAAAATCCTATGGGCGTTTGCCCAGTATAAGGACTTTAAGAAGCTAAAGGAGACCGTTGAGAGACTGGGGGAGGTGTATGTGTTGGCAGTGCCAACGTCAAGTGGATCGCCGGGGTGGTACCACTCAAGGGTGGTAGCTATCGGCAGAGTTTCGAAGGAAGACCTTGTGGATTGGTGCCGGTGCGAGTACTGGCCTGACAGACGCGAAGAGGGGTGGAACTACAAATTTTTCATCGATGTCCTTGCCTATCTAGAGGGCGGGGAAGGCTTTCTGCTTAAGATTGAGGCGCCTGGGTCGCTTCACGAGGTGGACTGTAGGATAGTTGAAGCTGTCTTAGATCTGGCGAGGAGGAGCGGGAACTATGTTGTACCTAGGTGTAAAGGCGGCGTAGAGGTGGCCCCCTTCAAGATGGCCGTTGAGGAGCTACGCGGCATGTATCCCGGCGTGGCAGAGAAGGTGGGGGCGGCGCTGTACGCTGGTAACGTGTTGCTTGTCGGTCCGCCAGGGGTGGGGAAGACGACGTTGGCAGTGGAGTTTGCCAAGAGGCTGACGGGGGGCGACTATATCTTGGCCACTGCGAACGCGCTGTGGTTTAGGCGTGATGTGGTTGGAGGGGAGACCATAAGGGAGGGCTCCGTCGTCTGGAAGAGCGGCTTGTTGATTAAGGCGTACAACAGGGCCGCCAGAAACTGCGGGAGGCCCCTTCTCCTCATAATCGACGAGATAAATAGGGCAGATGCAGATAAGGCCTTTGGCGAGTTCTTCTCTATCTTCAGATCGCCGAGTCCCGAAGACTGGGAAATACCCAAGACGCTGGTGGAGGAGATCGAGGGATATGGCGATAAGGCCGACGAAGAGGCGAGGGCCTTCCTGCGAAACTATAGAGAGATGGGAGACGCCCCCCTCAAGAGGATCAGGGTGTTAGCTACGATGAACACACGCGACGTTAGAAACTTGTTTCTGCTGGGGGAGGCTCTCTTGAGGAGATTCACTATCGTGAGATTCGAGAAGATCGGAGAGGATGTTCTAAAGGCCGATGGCGAGCTCTACAGCGCATATCAGAACATGAATAGAGGTGGCGACATTCCGCCCAGCGCGTTAATTCACGCCAAGAGGCTTAGAGACGCATACAAGGTCCTGGGTCTTGCTGAGCCGCGGGCTGAAGAGCTGATCGAGATGTCGTCTGGAGGATTCGCCCTGAGGAAGAGACACAGGGCGTAGCCCGTGGGGTCCGCTGAGTGGCGGCGTAGAGATAGACGGTTGTTGGAGCTGGCGGCGCGTTGGTATGTAAAACACTACGTCGAGTGGAGAAAAGTCACGAAGCTCCTGGGCGAGTCGGAGGAAGAGAGATACGCAGTAGTCTCTGCGTTGTTGGCCGTGTTTGTAAATGCGATGACGGGAGTGGTGAAGGCCGCACTTAGAGACCTCTTGGTTTATAGGGAATTCGCTGTCGTATACGGTGACGAGATCTTCGGCGCCTTAGACGTGGGGAGGACTGTGGCTGTTCTTCCTGCGGGAGTATATGCCTCGTTGACGTACCTCCCTTCGCTTCAAGCGCCTGAGTATGGGATACTGCGGCGCATGGCCTTGAAAGTATCGAAGTGGGGGAGGGAGGCCGCTGTCGACGAGGAGGTGATGAAGGCTGTCAAGAGGCTAAGGCGGATCGCCAAGAGGTTGCCCAAGGCGTATGGCAGAACGACAGTAGACGTAAGAGAGGGGCCGCCTTGGCTGAGACAGGGTTGGGCTATCTACAGGGCAGCCAAGGCGCTTGTGGAGGGAGAAATATACGTGGGGAGGAGGAGGGGCGTTGGAAAGGCGTTGAAGTTCGTCAACTGGCGCCTATACGAGATGTATATAGCTATGCTTGTGTTAGAAGCCCTACGGCGCTTGGGTTGGAGGACGGTGGGCGTAGACGTGGAAAAACGCGCCGTCTTAGTTGAAAGGGACGGTAAAACCCTGGCGGTGTATCTTAACAGAGCGTTGCCGCACCACTCCATAATAGAGGAGGTCGCCGGGGACGAGGTGAGGGGGAGGCCGGATTTAACTGTCGCAAACGCCGATGTGAAAGCTGTGGTGGAGTGCAAATACTCAGACAGGCCGGGCTACATCGCAAGAGGCCGCTTTCAAGTGATGACATATATGTGCGAATACGGTGCAAAAATTGGGATATTGGTATATCCAGCCGTGTCGGAGGAAGAGGCTGAGGATGAAGAAGAGGAGGCGGCAGTTAGATGGGCAAACAGCGGCAAGCCGATCCGTATGAAAGACGGCCGCGCCATATACCCCCTGAGGATAGACCCGGCTTATGGAGCTACCGCAGATGAGGCCAGGGAAAAACACATCGGCGATGTGATGAGACTGTTGGAGAGGTCATTATAAGATTTATATATCTATGTAGTGCTTTTCATGGATTTGCTTAGAGTTTGTGTGGCTCTGGTGGGGGTGGCGCTTCTCATCATCGCGTTGGTGGCCCTGGCCTTTTATCTTGATGTGCGGGGGAGGATGGCGGCTCCGCAGGCGCCTTTTTCGGCCTTCTGCTATGGGGGTATGTGGTGGTGTCTGCCTACGTGGATCTGCGTAATGTGACTGTGGCTGATGGGTCGGGGAGGGTGCTCTGCGCCTTCGACTTCTTGAGGGCTGGGTCAGAGAGGGTGTGTAGGGTGGGCAACGGGACTGTTGCCGTGGTGGAGGCGGGGGGCTACAGTAGGGTGGTGGTGTGCCCCGGGCCGCCCCGGCCGGTAAGAGATTAAAACTCCTCTCTTTTTCCCACTATGCTTAGGGTGGAGAGGCAGGGCCCTGTGGCTAGGCTTGTCTATAAGTCTGGAGATAGAGAGGCTGTGGCGGTGGGCCCCGTGTCTGACCTCCCTACGCTCCTCGGCCTCTTTGTGGCTCAGATGGCGAGAGAGGGCTTCACAGCCGAGGACATCTGCTCCGCCCTGAGGAAGGCCTTGGAGGAGTTGAGGGTAGAAAAAGGGGGCTAGGCCTTTTTCCCTCTGTATCTGGTGAGAATTACTGCGAGCGCTACAATGAGTATGGCCAGTATGATTAATCCGCTTTCTATCATCGGGCTCTCGGATGGCTTGGAGGTTTGAGTAGGTGTGAATGTGGCGAGTTGGGATATTTCGGATGCTATGGCTTGGTATTTTTCTCTAGCGGCATCTCTCCACGCGGCGTATATCTTGTCGCGGTAGGCCGGATCCTTGAGCTTGTCGTTGATCTTCATGGCGTACTCCAGCGTCAGTTTGACCATCTGGCCGGTGTCGGGGTCCTTGAAGGTGACGGGCTCGCCCAGGCGCCGGGCCAGCTCCAGGGCCTTGGCTCTGTCTATCCTCCCGCCGAGGTAGGCCTTGACCAGCTTGGCCCAAGTGTCCTGGAGGAGCTGGGCGTTGTCCGTCACAGCAGCGTCGAAGTAGTACATCACCACGTTCTCGGTTGCGAGGGCCAGGGTGTCGTTGAAGTTTATAGTCCTGAGGTGGAGCATGTAGTCGTAGACGGCCTTTAGGTCGGCCCTCTTCTTGCCCTCGGGCGTATCGAAGGCGCTGGGGTTGACCGGCATCCTGTTCACCTTGGGGTCAAACACCACCACCTGCCCCTGGGTGATGACCCAGGCCACGAAGGCCTCGGCCGCCCGCCGGCACTTTGTGCCCTTCACCACGGCGATGGGGTCCCCGTTGACGGAGGTGTCGTTGGGCACGATGTACCTCGTCGCCGGGTTCTGGAGCTGGGCCGTGTAGCCGAAGAAGTCGATGGTCCACCCGGCGCCTATCTCGCCGGCGATCACGGCGTCTCTCACGCCCTCGCTACTGCCGTATATCCTGCCGTTGGCCGCGGTGAGAGTAATCACCCTCCACCCCTCGTCCCAGCCGTAGGCCTGGAGGATGATTTCGGCGATCCTCGTGTTGCTGGTGGACTTAGTCAGCGACGAAAGGCCGGCGGCCGGGGTACCCCTCAGCACTGCCTTCCCGTACTCAAACGAGGCAAGGTCTGCCCAGCTCTTCGGCTCGGGGAGGCCGAGGTCCTTGAGAACCTGCGTGTTTATGGTGATGCCGAAGCTGGACACGGCCCAGGCCACCCAGTAGACCTTGCCGTCTGGCCCAACGCGCATCATGGGCATCCCCGCGATGGTCTTGGGTATCTGGGCTAGCGCGCTCTTCACCTCGTCCCCCTCCAGCGGCAAGAGCAAGCCGTCTTTATACAGCGAGTCGAAGAGCGTCGGCCCCCCTCCCCACGCCACGTCCGCCTGGCCGGCCTGGATCAAGGCCCTCCACTGCGCGGCGGGGACCGGCTTAAACACCACGTCTCTAATGCCGTATCTCTTTGCCACGTCGCTCTGTAGGAAAAGTTTTCTCGTGGCGTCTAGGATATCGGTTGGATGTCTCGTTATCACCACAATGGTGTCGCATGTTTGGGGTTGTGGCGCGGTAGTGGCGTTTATATTTGTTTGGTTTGTCGATGGGACCTGGGCGGCTACGAACGCTATCAGCATCAAAAAGGCGGCTAGACCTACGGTTAGGTCTCGGTTCATGGATTTTTCTTACTCCATAGATTTTAAATGTTATCTTGCGATAAGCGCGTCAGTACCTAGAGGACGAAGCCGTATCTTGTCTTGAGCACCTTTGTGGTTAGGGCTATGGCGGCGGCTTGTATCACCACGAGGACGAGGCCTAGGGTGGCGGCTTCCTGGACGCCGTAGAGGCCGCTTTCGAACCTCTCCAGCATGAAGGCTGTTATAGGCATGGCGGTGTCTTGCCCCACGCCTTTGAGGGCGCCGAGGGTGACGCTGAGGGATACCTCGCTGGTGACGTAGACGAAGCCTATCAGCGCCCCGCTGAGTATGTTGGTCTTGAGGAGGGGCACCAGTATTCTCCTCAGGACGCCTAGGTAGCCGTCGCCGAGGTTCATGGCCACCTCCTCCATGGAGGGGTGGATCTGCTGTAGCCCGGCGTATATGCTACGGACTACGAAGGGGAGCTTTCTGACGGAGTAGCCCACGATTAGATAGAGCTCGGGGTGGCGGAGGGGGTCGAGGGCTTGGGCGAGGGCGGGGGCCGTGGGCTTGAGAAATGTCGACACTTGGAGTGAGGTGAGGAAGTAGGCGTAGGCCACGACGAGGCCAGGTATGGCTATGGGCATCGTGGCCAAGGCGTCTAGGGCGTCTGCGGCGGGTCCTCTAGATCTAGCCGCGGCCAGAGCGATTAACAGCCCTATACCCACCATTATGAGGGTGGCCGTAACTCCGTAGTAGACTGTGTTTATCACGCCTCGGAGGAATAGTGAGTTTTGGAAAACCTCGGCTATGCGGTCCGCGGCGTTTTGTAACGAAGGCGCCTCTGGGAGTGGAGTAGTAGTCCACCTCTCTGCGAAGACTAGCGCTATTGCGCCTATGAGGGGGGCCGCCGCTGTGAGGACTAGGGGAAAGGCGATTAAATATATTGCGGCTTTGCCCAGGGGGCCTGGCCTGTAAACCCTCGGCCTGAGCTGTCTAATCAACATGGCGTATTGTCTCAGCCCGACGTATTTCCTCACGGCAAGGAAGGCTGTTATTGAGATTGTGAGGAGGATCAGGGCGAGGAAGGCCGCAGTTGGGCTTATCTGCCCACGTAGTTGGTCTAGAAACTTAGAGTAGACTTGGTATGAGAGGAGTTTCCGAGCGGCTGGGTCGTCTTGGAATATTATGGGGGCTGCCACATCGTCTATGGCGAAGATAAAGACGAGGACGAAGGCGGCGGCGAGACCTGGCGTGGAGAGGGGGAGCACTACGTCGCGGATTGTCCGCCGTTCGTCTGCGCCTAGATTCGCAGCCACTTCCTCTAGCGTTGGGTCGACTCGAGTGAGTGCGGCGTAGATATTTAAGTACGCTATGGGAAGGAACATTAAGATCTGTACGACAGCTACGGCGGCTAAGCCAGAGATCTCTATCCGGAGGGGGAGGAAGGCGCTTAGTATCCAGTTTAAAGTGCCCCAGCGTGGGTCTAAAAACTTCCTCACGACGTAGGCTGTGGCAAAGGGCATAACGATTAGGGGGAGGGTGGCTAGGAGGCCTAGGGCTGTTCTGCCGGGGAAGACGTATTTGGCGAGGATGTAGGCGAGGGCGAAACCCAGCGTTGTGTCGACGGCGGCGACGAGGAGGGCGACCCAGAGGCTGTTTATAATCACACCGAGGTCTGGCCCCCGTATTACAAGAGTAGGCGGGTCTGTCGGCCTGATATATATTGCGTTAGAGAAGGCGTCGGGAGAGAGGTTTATGTAAAAGGGGTCTGTTATCGATGTGTATATCTCGCCTATCCCTGCGAGGACTTGCCAAAAGATAAAGACTATCGGCGCCACTAAGAAGAGCCCTAGGTATGTATACCCCAATGTCGTCGAGAGTTTGATAAATCTCATGTCTTAAAAGCCCACGCTCTGGCGATTTCTATTTGGATCTCTTCGCCGGAACGCGCCGGCGGCTTCGGCCCCTCGGCTTTGAGCGTCTTGTTGCTACATCTCAGAGTTGTCTGGTAGAATCTGCCTAGGAACACTACGTCTTCGATAGAGCATCTCACGCCGCCGGATCCCATATATATATCCTCTGGCCTTATTACTACATACACCTCGTCTCCTTGCGAAACTTTCTGTGGGGCCTCTGCTGTTATAATAAAGCCGATGTCTATTACGGCAACTTCTCCCTTGGCCTCTACGACGCGCCCACGGAATAGGTTTGACCTGCCTAGAAATGTGGCGACAAAGAGGTTTTGAGGCTTATGGTATATCTCTTCGGGGGTTCCCACTTGTAGTATTCTCCCGGCGTTCATCACAGCAACGCGGTCGGCTACGGCCATAGCTTCTTCTTGGTCGTGTGTGACATATAGCGTAGTGATAGAGAGTTTTTTTGCTATTTTCCTAACCTCTTCTCTAAGCTCCACCCTGAGTTTTGCATCTAGATTTGCCAGAGGCTCGTCTAAGAGGAGGACCTCTGGCTGGACTACCAACGCCCTCGCCAGAGCCACCCTCTGTTGTTGCCCCCCAGACAGTTGGAAAGGCCTTCTATTGCTTAATTCAGCAAGCCCCACTAATTCTAAAACCTCCTCTACCCGTCTCTTTATCTCCCTCTCTGTAAGGTTAAGTTGGTTTTTCTTTAAACGGAGGCCGTAGGCGACATTTTCAAAAACTGTCATGTGAGGCCAGAGGGCCCAGGTCTGGGGGACTATCGCCGTGTTTCTCTCTTGGGTTGGTATTTTTGTAACATCGCGGTCGTTGAAGTATATTCTGCCGGAGGTGGGCTCCTCTAGCCCGGCCACGAGACGGAGGAGTGTGGTTTTTCCACAGCCAGACGGCCCCAACACGGCTAGTATCTCCCCGTCGTTTATTACGAGATCTACGTCATCTACAGCCACTACTCTGTTGTCAAAAACCTTCCGAAGTTTTTCAAGACGTACAATAGTCACATTGTCAATATGGCTAAGATATATAAACTATGGCCTGCGAGTTAAGTATATAAACAGTGTCGTAGATGCTGCCATGACATTTGTCTATCCAGACGCCATAATCTCCACGGCGGGTCATGTCGACCATGGGAAGACCCAGACTACATATGCTTTGTCTGGCGTGTGGGTTATGAAACACAGTGAGGAGATTAAAAAGGCCATGACTATAAAGTTGGGCTATGCCCAAGTCGGTATTTACGACTGCGGCGAAGAGTATTACTATACAGACGGCATATTGATAAACAACAAATGTCCAAACGGCTCTGAGCCCAAGCTTGTTAGAAGAATTTCTATATTAGACGTGCCGGGGCATGAGGTGTTAGTGGCGACTATGGTCTCTGGCGCAGCTGTTGTAGATGGAGCTGTGCTTGTAGTAGACGCCTCCCAGCCCGCCCCCCAGCCTCAGACAGTGGAACACTTCGCCGTCCTTGACATTATCGGCGTGAGGAGGCTAGTTGTCGCACAAAATAAGATAGATCTGGTGGCCAAAGAGAAGGCGTTGGAAAACTACGAACAGATAAAGAAATTTCTAGCTGGGACGTGGGCAGAGGGGGCTAAGATAGTGCCTATTTCTGCTCTACATAAAGTAAATATAGACGTCTTAGCCACCTATATCGCCAAGACTGTGCCGCCTCGTGAAGCAGAACTTGGAAAACCCGCGAGGTTTTCTGTACTCAGGAGTTTTAACGTAAACCCGCCGGGCACTCCCCCCGAGAAGCTCAGAGGCGGAGTACTCGGGGGCACTCTCCTCCAGGGGGTGTTAAAAGTTGGAGATGAAATCGAGATTAGGCCTGGGCTAAAGGTGGATAAACCCAAGCCCGGCTACCAACCGATAATGACAAAAGTCTTGAGTATTGAATACGGCGGTTATAAAGTAAATGAGGCGAGACCCGGGGGGCTTGTCGGCATTATGACTGGCCTAGACCCAGCGCTTACTAAGGCAGATGCCCTCGCTGGGGCAGTCGCTGGAAAACCCGGCGCCCTCCCCCCCGTGTGGACTACTGTTGAAATAGATACCAAGCCCATCCCTAGATCTATAGAGGGTAAGACAGAGCCTTTTAGACAGGGAGAAGTTGTATTAATTGCCGTGGGCCCCGCCACAGTGTTTGGCGTAGTACAAGCTGTCAAGAAGGATTTGGTTACTATAGCTTTGAAAAAAGCTGTATGTGCCGAACAGGGGTCAAAAGTTGTTGTTATTAGACAGGTCAGAAATAGGTGGATTGTGACAAACTACGGAGTCTTAAAGGGAGGCACAGTAGCGCTCGAATAGCCGCATTGGGCTCAGTCCGCGGAATAGATCTCACCAATCGAGAGGGGGCAAGTCGTCTTCATTGCCATATGGACTTAAATGTATATATTTGAATTTTCATATTCTTAGTGTGTCTACTTAGGGTAAACCACGCCGGGGGGCCCGACTGGGCGGCTGTGGGAGTGTTGCTAAGGAGCGGAAAAGTGCTGTTAATTAAGCGGGTGGAGAGAGATGGAGACCCCTGGTCTGGCCATGTCGCATTTCCCGGAGGCAGGTGGAGACCTGGCGAAGATCTTTTGGGGACAGCCGTTAGAGAAATCGAGGAGGAGGTGTCTATACAAGCAACAGACGTCGCAGGGGCCCTCCCCCCGTTTTCTCCAAGAAACGCACCCTGGCTTAAAGTTGTCCCATTTATATTCACGAGGTGGGTCGGAGAGCCTAGGCCAAATCCGAGGGAGGTTAGAGAGGCGCGTTGGGTTGGCAGAGATGAGCTTAGAGAAATCACTTGGAGGGGAGAGACCGCCTTTGAAACAGGCGGGTGGATCGTCTGGGGCCTCACCTACAGGATTTTGAAAAAACTTATCGACTGCGGCTTGTTTTAACTATTCATAGCGCAGAGCGTCGACAATATTGAGTCTACTGGCTCTGTAGGCGGGCGGGAGCACGCCGAGGATATTGGCGCCGATCACCACGGCGGTGGCCGCCCCAACCGCAACTGGCGATATGGCCAGCTTGAGGTATAGGCCGGGGCCTAGCGATATTGGGATAGCCGAGGCCGCGGCCAACACGGGAAGCGCCGCGACTACGCCGATCCCCATTACTATGAAGGTCTCCAGCAGTAGCATGGCTATGACGTGTCTCCTCTTGAACCCCACTGCACGCATGATGCCTATCTCCCTAGTCCTCTGGAGGATAGATATTGTCACAGTGTCGTAGAGCCACATCGCGGTGACCAACGAGCTGATGCCCGCCAGCACCCCCAGGCCCACCTGTACAACAGAAACCAGCTGGCCGACCTGCCTAGCCAGAGTTTGGGGCGTGATCACCACGGCGTCTGGGAAGTAGGGCCTCAGCGCCTGGGCCAGCGCCTCGGCGGCCTGGGGGCTCCTGGCCGCTATGTAGAGGATTATATACCTCCTCTCCGGGTACAGGGCGTTGTCTGCCAACACGTCTGCGCCTCCGATAAAGCCCGTTGACTCGAAGGTGCCCGCCGCCACCACCTCGACGACACTTCCGTCGCTTTTCGTCAGCGTCATGGGGGACCCGGGCGCCGCCGGCCTATCGCCGGCCATACGAACGCGGCTGTTTACCATCACCAGGGGCCCTCCGACGTAGAGCTGGCCGCTTCTCAAAGCCTCCTTAGGCAGGAGGAGCCCTAGGTACTGAGGCGGAATGTAGTACACCGTCACGGCGCGCTCCGTCCCGTCCGGCAACCTGAGTACTCCAAAGTCCTGTGCTATGGGTATCACCACCCCCTCCTTCGCCACAGCCGCGGCCGTGGCCGCGTCCGCCTCCGTGAAATAGCCCCTCTGGGCCATAACCCATACTGTGTTTAGGCCTAGTTGCTGGAAGGCCGACTCCACAGCCGACTTCGCCATCTCCCCCACAGACAGCGCCACGGCCAGCGCCAGAAAGGCCACGAAGACGCCCATAGCCGCAAGTGCCGACCTTCCAGCCCTCTCTCTGACAGACTGCCAAGCCAGCCTAGCGAGGTCTGGCAACACGCCCCCTCCACAAGCCGACCACCACTACCGCGGCTTCCAATGCTGTGAGCGCGGCCAAGACGAGCCACGTCTGTTCCGACCCGCCGCTCTGCTGAGGTGGTGTGGCGGCAGACGGCGCGCTGGCGTTGACGTAGAGAGCTACGGCGCTTCGCGCCGCGTAGGACCCCCCAAGACGTCTTTGTAAATAGCCGTGATGGTGATATTGCGCAGCCCCGCCCCGTCGGCTACTAGGGTGAAGACTGCGTCTTTGCTCCCCTGCGGCTGTATTGCTCCCAGCGGGGGCGGGGCTTTTACAACTTTTGCGCCTGTTACATTTACAACGACGTCTCTCGCATCGACTCCCCCTGCGTTAAAGAGCCTAACCGCCAGGTAGAACGGCTCTCCTGCCCTAGGCGTCTCCGGCACCACCGAGGTCTGTATGTAGAGTTGCGGTCTCTGGAGCGCCACTAGGTAGAGAGTCCCGCTGTATTCGCCAGAAACCTCCGAGGCCAGGGTGTAGGCGGCTCTGTAGCCAATGGCCACGTTCCCCACCACATCTGCGGGGATTTGTATGGGGAGCTCCACGGCCCCTCCCCGGGCTCCGAGACGGAACGTGGTCTGTGGAAACACCGCCCCAGACACTGGGTAGAGGGTGATCACGAGATAAGATATGTTCACCCTAGGCGTCACCGTCACCTTCACCACATGACTACCGCCGGCCGCCACCTCCTGCGGCTCAACATACACCTCTAGAGGCGCCTTCTGCGACGTCACAAGCGCCACCGAGCTTCTCGCAGTGTAGCCCCCAGCAGACACGGCCATGTCGATGGTGACGACGCCGGAGGTGGGGATGAGCAGAAGGTCGACTCTCGTCGTGCCGTTTCCCGAAAATCTGACAGGCGTCCCCGTGAGAGAGGCCGCCCCGGCGACAGACAGCTCCCCCACGTAGGGCCCGGGAGCTGTGACGTAGATAGACACCTTGTTGATGTCCCCCGCCGTCAAAACACCCGGTTGCGCAGTGACGTTGAGGGGAAACGGCGAAATTGGGTATACGGGCAACTGCAGCTCTGCTCTGTCCACCGCCCCCGTGTCCAGCTGGACGGTCACGGGGACGGTGGCGTAACCTCCTGCGGCGCAGACAGTAGTGTACACCACGCCGTGTCCCCCGGTCAGCGGCGCGGACCCGTCAGGCGTATACACCGTGCCGTTAAGGGGATGGGGTAGGACACCGAGATGCGCACCCTCCCGCACCCCCCGGCCGGAAGCCACAGGGGGTAAGCCTCTAGCCTAGGGGCGGGCCTCGGCTGTACAGAAAGAGGCACTTGCCTAGAGACGGCGACCTCCCTCCCCAAGGCGTCCCTAGCCTTGACGGTGACCACAAGCGATGCCGAGTAGTCCAGCGGCGCTACGTCTAAATACGCCGTGAGATTGTCGACGTCGCCATAATACACCGCGGGACTGTAGAGCCTTGCGCCAACTGCCGAAACCTCCACAACCCCCAGGTAGCGGTAGCTGTCCCAAACCCTAAGCAGAATCCTCCCCTGGCCCCCAGATATAGAGAGCCCACGGCCTCCGCCTTGGGAGGCGGGTAGTTGGGCACTTCCACCTCTAGGTAGTCCACCCACTCTACGCCGTCTGTTAAAACCCCAGACTTGTACCTATACCTCGACTTAAAAACCACGGTGCAACCTTCCCTCTGCCCCAGCCTGTTGGCTCTTACTTTCAGCACGGCCTCAAACACGCCGGGGCCGGCCGAGGCCGCCCTATAGGGCTCTGCCTTGAGGCCGCACCTAGAGAGCGAGATAGAAACGTCTATGTGCTAGTCGGCGAGGTAGTAAGACAGCTTGAGCAGACCGACGTCGCCGGGGTATTTCGGCACGTCTATCCACTGGCCCCCGAGAAAAAGCTGCTCCACGGCAGGTTGAAAAGCCACCGCCTGGCCTAGGGCTAGGAAGACGCCCGCCAGCAGGACCAGAACCGCCCTAGGCACGGCTCTTACGCTCCAGCAGCCAAGCTAGGAAGATAGGCCCGGCTAAATCCAGTGCCCACTTTGCTTATAGATACGCCACGGGCGGAGTCGGCACACCGGGAGGAGGATGTACTACCAAACTAGGCGCAGCAAATATTAGGAGAAACACCACGCCGAAGAGAGCGCCCTTTGCGTACCAAGGCATCTTCAGCCGCTCCCATAAGACGGCCAACACAACGCCGACGATAATATATATAATTAGGCCGACGATTAATCCGCCTACAATTGTCAAAAGATTTCTACAGTCGTTTGTGCCGCCCGACGGGCTATCTCTGGCGAAGCTCCCTGCGCGATCGCCTCGCGGTATATATAGTCGGCCAACTGATTTTTTATAGCGTCGATCCCGAAGTAGTCGACAATTCCCGTGGCGAGGCCGACTATGAGCCCCGCTACAAGGCCCCACTTGGCGCCCGTGGAGAGCTTCATACGTCAATAGGCGCCAGTATATATAACCTTTGCCAGTTGCATCACGCCGTTGTAGACGGCGGCGCTATGCCAGAGGGCTAGGGCGAGGGCGGCGTAGTCCAGCCAGGGGTAGCGCCTCCTCCTCAGGGCTAGGTACAGCACGCCGGCGTTTTTGCCGGCCGCCACCAGCCATATAGACTCGGGGTGGTGGTTCACGAACCGCAGCATCACCTCGTAGGCGCCGAGGTGGCCCACGGCTATGTAGGTAAGGAGGGCGTCGAAATATATGAGGAAGGCTAGCGCGGCGTAGACCAGAGGCCGCATGTGGCTGTATAGAAGAGTATATATATTAGTTTCGGGAGTTTTTACGTGTCTTGTGAAACTGAGGCGCTTGGGAGGTACCACATGTTGGAGGGGCCCAAGATCAAGATTAGGGCCTCGGCGGCCCGGGCGCTGATAGAGCGGCACTACGGCGTGGCGGGCCACGCCACAGTAGAACTCTGTAAGTGGACTAAGGAGGCGCTGGAGACCGGCAGATCTTGCTACAAGGTGAAGTTTTACAACGCCCCCGCCGGCGGATCCCACAGATGTGTTGAGATGAGCCCCGTGGGGCTGGTCTGTAGCAACCGTTGCGTCTACTGCTGGCGGCCTACTGAGGAGTTCGACGCATTCCAGCTAGAGGAGAGGTTCTACATGGAGCCGGAGGAGATCGTGAGGGAAGTCCTCGAAGAGAGGAGACGGCTTCTCTCCGGCTACTGGGGCCACCCACAGGGGAGGTATAGGATAAAGGAGGCCCTCGAGCCGACCCACTGGGCCATCTCCCTTTCGGGGGAGCCCACCATGTACCCCAAGCTCCCCCAGCTGATAAAGCTTGTGAAGTCACTCCCCGCTACGAAGTCGGTCTTCCTCGTCACCAACGGCCAGCACCCCGAGATGCTGAGGCGGCTCGTCGAGGAGGACGCCCTCCCCACCCAGCTCTACCTCTCCACCAACGCCCCCAACAGAGAGCTGTACTACCTAATAAACGTCCCCGTCTACCGCCGCGAGGACGCTTGGGAGAGGTGGCTGGAGTCGCTGGACATTCTCGCCAAGATGCCTACCAGGACGGTCCTTAGGATTACCCTGATCCGCTCTCTGAACTACGACGAGAGGTACATACCCGAGTTCGCCCAGATAGTCAAGAGGGGCAACCCGCACTTCGTGGAGGTCAAGAGCTACATGTACCTCGGCCACTCCACCCAAAGGCTGAAGAAGGAGGACATGCTAAGCCACCAAGAGGTGAGGGAGTGGGCGTTTAAACTTCTGGCGGAGCTCGAGAAGATAGGCGCCAGGTTTAGATACATGGACGAAGACGAAGCGAGCCGCATCGTCGTGATCCAGAACATGGACCGGTACGTCGACAGGTGGATCGTCCCCCCGGGCAGGTAGGGCTGTGGGGCTGGAGGACTGGATCGAGCGGGCGGTGTCCTTCATGAAGATGGCGCGGATGGCGTATAACGCCGGCGTGTACAACCTGGCGTGTTTCAACGCGCATCAGGCGGTGGAGATGTTGCTGAAGGGCGTTGTCACAGACGCCGTGGGCTCGCACCCCTTCACCCACAGCTTAGTAGAGCTCCTGGATGTGCTGAAGAGGCTGGGAAGAGAGGTGCCGGAGGAGGCCTATAGGGAGGCCGAGTGGTTGGAGCCCCACTACATACTGGCGAGGTACCCCTCCAGAGGCGTAAAGCCGTACGGCCCAGGGACAGCCGCTCGCTGTATTTCGGCCATGGATATCCTGATCTCGCTGGTGGAGAGATGGTCTGGGAGATCCTTGCCGAGAGAGTAAGGGAGTATCCCCAGAGGTTCGCCCAGTGCGTGAGGGCGATAGTGGAGAAATACAGCGGCGAGGTCTCCGTCTTTCTCTTCGGCTCTCGGGCTGCCGGGACACACGGCGCGGCAAGCGACTTCGACATCCTTGTTGTGGTCCCCAACTACGGAGACTACTTCGACACGGCGGCTGAGCTCAGAAGGCTCTGCCGGGGCGTCCCCGTCGACATAGTCCTCTACGCGAGGGAGGAGCTCGCGGTAGACGGCGTCTTGGCCCAGATGCTGAGGAGCTGCAAAACACTACACGACGGCCTAGGGCTGGGCCTCTGTGTAGAACATAAATAGAGATCTCCTTACTAAAGAGTTATGGAATACGACGAGGTGTCGGCGGGCGCCGTGGTATTCTACAGGGGGGAGGAGGTGGAGTATCTCCTCCTCCACTACCCCGCGGGCCACTGGGACTTCCCCAAGGGCAACGTAGAGCCGGGGGAGACGCCGGAGCAGACAGCGCTGAGAGAGATCAGGGAGGAGACGGGGCTGGAGGTAGAGCTCATCCCTGGCTTTAGAGAGGAGGTGGAGTACGTCTACACCAGAGGGGGGAGGAGGGTGAGGAAGAAGGTCATATTCTTCTTGGCGAGGGCTAAGTCTAAGGAGGTCAAGCTGAGTTGGGAGCACACAGGCTACGCCTGGCTCCCCTTCGACAAAGCCTTGGCGAGAGTGACCTACGAGACGTCCAGGCGCGTCCTTGCCAAGGCGCACCGCCACGTAAAAACACTGGATGGCGTGTAGATTAGCCGAGACGCCACCTCTCCCAATGCCGTGGTAGGCACTCCTCAAGCAGCCCGTGGTGGCAACGCGGAGACATTAGCAGGTTCCGCTACTTCGGTAAGACTAAAAAGTCTTAAATAATTTCCCTTCGAGGTATGTGGGCTGCATCAAGGCTGAGGGCTTGTCAAGAGGTTTGGCTCAGTTGTGGCCCTTAGCGGAGTGAGCTTCGAGGTGGGGTGCGGTGAGTCGGTGGCCCTCCTCGGCCCCAACGGCGCTGGCAAGTCCACGACTCTCAGAATCCTCGCCGGTCTCTTGAAGCCGGACGCGGGGAGGGCGGCCGTCTGTGGCTATGATGTACAGGCGAGGCCTAGGGAGGCCAAAGCGTGCCTCGGCTTTCTGCCCGAGGACGCCGTGCCCTTCCTAAACTTGACAGTTAGGGAGAACCTCCAGTTCATGGCGGTGCTCCGGGGCCTCCACGACTCGGCGGTGGACGAGGCGCTTAAGCTCCTCGGCATAGAGGAGCTGGCGGACAGGCCGCCGCCTCGATCTCAAGGGGCAATAGGCAGAGACTGGCCATCGCGCTGGCTGTGATGCATAAGCCAAGGGTCCTCCTCCTCCTCGACGAGCCTTTGAACTACCTCGACATCCCGGCGCAACAAGACGCCATCAAGCTCTTCCAGTCGCTGAAGTCGTCGGGGTCGGCCATACTCGTCTCGACGCATATAATGTCGGTGGCCGAAAGGCTCGCGGACAAAGCCCTAGTAATAAACAGGGGGAGGATAGTCTGGCAAGGGCCAATGGACGAACTTAGGGAGAAGGCGGCCGACGCGGGCGAGAGGATAGAGGACGTGGTGGCCCGCCTGATGAGATGAGGTTCCTCAAGCTGGTGTACTACACCATTAAACAGACCCACTCAAAGTGGAGCTTAGCTTTCGAGATAGGCATGTTCACCTTAATTTCTGCAAATACACTGTGGGAGGTATATCACAACCCACAGCAAGGTACAGCTTCCCTGCCCATGAGCGTGCCATTCTTGCTACTATCGTTGTACCTGGGTTTCTCTATCGTGGCGATCTTCGGCGGCATAACGGCGAGTAAACAAGACCTCGACTTCGTCTTCGCTACGCCTGTAGATCCAAGGGCGGTGCACCTAGCTAAAGTCCTCTCCTCCTCCATAGATTTGGCACTATTTTACTTTATTATCTCTTTCCCAGCGATGGCGTTGAACTTCTCGCCGGTTGGTCTCCTTTTCTACTTGGCGACTTGGCTCTCGTTAAGTTTTACATCTGCATTTGCGGTATTAACCGCTTCCTATCTGTCCAGCAGATTAGCACGCGTTTTCTACGTCGGCATACTGCCCGCTCTCGTCTTGTTGCTATTAGTAGCCCCGGAGATCTCCCCGTTCCTAGGGTTGTACTATCCGTCTCCTCTCCACGCCCTCGAGGCGATAATGTTGACCGTGGCGTATCTCGCAACTGCTCCCTATAAGAGGATCGAAGATGTGGCTACGAACGCATACGGCATATTGGCCAAAGAGCAGGCGCTTAAGTTGGGCAGGAGGGGAGAGAGACCACAGGCTTTGCCTAAGACCTTCTGGGGGGCCATATGGCACACCTCTGTCAACGCGGTGGTGGACGTATATGATACATCTCCCGAGGGGTCTATAGTTCGGCGTGAGAAGAGTTTTAACGTACTCAAAACATTTATGCCGATCTCAGCGGCGGCCGCCGCAGTATATGCCTTTCTTTCCACCGCCCACATTACAAGCGGCGTCGATTTATCAATAGCTGGGTTTATTGTTGTTAACTTTCTGCTGCTTTTCGTTTTTCCAGCTCTACACCAGGCGGTTGCCCATGAAAGGCTCTGGATTAGTATTTTGTCCGGCGGCTTGAAGTACCTGCGGTATAGGATGGCGGCTAGGACCATTATCACGGCTTTGCTATTGGTCCCGTGGGCGGCTGTGTTTTTGGCGCAGAGCGCCGTCTTTCCGCCGTCTGCCTTCTTAGCGGTTGTCTTGGCGTCGGCGGCGCTTGTAGCCCCCAGTGCCACCTGGCTCATGGCCTCCGTCAAGCCGCCCCCGCAGATGAGGGAGTTGGAAATTCCCATCACAACGCCTAAGCTCTCGCTATGGAACATCCTCCAGCTCCTCGTGGTGTTCCTCTATTACTCCTTCGCACTGTCTCCCTACGTGCTGGCGGTGGCTGTCTACTTCCTCAAGCTGGAGTTCCTCTGGCAGATAGCCCTGATAGACGCGGCCGTTGTGCTGTCCCTCTCGGCGGCCTTCTTCTACGTCGTGGTTTTGTCCGAGAGGGGGGCTCCGCTGTGGAGCTGGGCTGTGAGCAAGCTGTCGGAGAACGGCTACGTGTGAGAGCTCCGTAGCAAGGCCTTAGTCGTCTCCAAGAGCTTCTCTATCTGTGGCGCGGCGGCTTTGACGTGTTCTACAGCCAACGCGGCCTCGTGGAAGCCCCATACGTGTAGGTCGTACGCCACGCTCCAGCCGATGTTGATCTGGGGCTGGTTCAACATGGCGCTGAGGGTCTTCGCCGCTCTGGCCAAGAGCTTAGTCCACCATCTCCCCTCTCTCCTTGCCTCAGCCGCCTCCGGAGTCTTGAACCACGTAGCCAGAGCCTTTACGCACTCCTCAGCGGCTTTATACAGCTTCTCGCTTGCCTGCACGGGGTCGCCCCTCTCGACGTACTGCATGGCCTCGGCGTAGAATCTCTCTGCAAGCCTAACCCTCTCCGCCGCCTCCTCAGGCGGATCCAATTCAGACAACAACTTGTCTAAAACCTCGGCCTCTACGTCAATGCCGCGTCTAGACAGCAGTTCGTAGACCGGCTTCGGGATCTTGATTTCTACAAACTCCACGTTTCATGCCACGGGTTTATAAATAAATAACGCCGTGACACAACCTCTGCAGGATGCCGGAGTACAACCGGAAGCCCCGCCCTTCAGGTAGGAACTGTTTTATATTCGTGTCCTCCCGCCACCGTGGATTGGGGGAGAATTGCCTTGTGGTTTTACGCCGGGTTTTTCGCTGGCGCGTTGTCGACGGCTAGTAGAGAGGGCGCCTACGCAAACATCGTCCTCTTTCCTGTGTTGATTTTCGCGGGAGAGGACCCCTTCGCCGTGTTGCTTGGCTTTGCCATCGCGGCGGCTGTGGCGATAGCGCTAAACCTAGCCGCGTCCCGTAGAGCGATACAAGGGCCGATATTCCGGGTGGGGTCGCTCACGGCGCTAGCCGGCGTAGTCGCCGGATTCCTAACCTTCCTACTCCTCCCCTTCTCCATCCTCAAATACCTCGTAGCCGCCGCCATGTTCGCCACCGGCGGAAAGCTACTGGCAGATGCGGCGTGGGGGAAGAGGGAGTTCTACCTCAAGCACCCGGCGGCCCGAGCCGTGTTAAACTTCGTAGTTGGCGTGCTAGATGTGTTTATTGGAACAGCGGCTAGTTTTGCCCTCGCGAGGGCGTTTGTTAGAGAGCTTGAAGCCCTCCTCCCGGCGGCTAGGGTTGGGGAGGTGGCCTTAAGCGTAGAGCTTAAGCATCGGGTCGTAGTGGAGGCTTCGTGGCGGGGCTGGGGATATTCCTCGGCCAGCGCCTCGTAAACTGCGCCGGAAACCAGCGGCTTTTAGACGCCGCCATGGGGCTACTCATAGCGGCTACGGGCTTCGTCTATCTCTTGATGTAGGGCATATCTGAGAGGTAGCGGCATGTGACGGTAGAGGTTGAAGGACTTTCACCGACTTTGTCAAGAGGAGACGGGGCAATAACGACGTCCCTACGGTCGCCGGTGAGGTTCACGAACTGAACGACGTATATCTCTGTGACGATAACGCCACGGCTGGCTATCTTCCGGCGACAAAGTTATCAATCAAAGCCATGTGGTTGAGCCATTGGGGGCAAAAATACGTTGCGCCCCGCCCGAGGACCCCGGCGCCACCGTGCCCCAGGCGGGGCTCTCGGCCGGGGAGAAACGTCTCATCTTCTACACGACCTTATATGTTTTTCAGGCTCTGGAGGTCTATGAGGTTGGCCTCCTCTGTACAGTGTGTGAATTCTCTGTTGAATATGGCGTATTTCACCCGCTAGCCGGGGGCCTTCGTCTCTGTGTATGAGACAAGCTGTCTGGTGGTGCCCTCGGTCACAGCTCTTGGAGTTGACGGAGAGGTGGAGGTGGGGCCTTTACTCGGGGAACTTCAACACAGGGGCGGTCTCGCCGACCCCCGCCGTAGATAACTGCCAGGAGGGGCTTCCTCAGCCGGCTCAGTAGAGTCAGCTCCTCTCTCATACAGATAACGTTTAATAACGCCGACGAGTTAGATTTTGCCGTGTAGATACCACTGAAGTATTACGATGTTCTTCTCCACGGTTTCTGGGTGTACTCCAAACTCTTCGGCTGTTCTAATGGAGTCGTATCTAAGTCCGTGTTTTTTAGCGGCGTAGTATAGGAGGGCGGCGATTACGCCCTCTGGCTTGAGGCCGTCTAACGCGCCTTTAGACTTGAGGAAGTTGTAGAGGTTTTTTACCTCTTCTGCAATAGCTACGCCGTATTTCCCCCTCACTTGTTCAAGTAGTTGCTCAAAACGGTCTTTAGGATATCGAAAGCCCTGTTGGTATAATTTGCTATACCACTTAAATACACAAAGTAATTGAACTCCATATTTAGCCGCTATTTGCTCAAGCGGTGTAGAGTCGCCAGTTTTCTTTATACATAGGTACTCTGCAGCCGCGAGTAGACATTTATCGTCAGTACCTGTCTTAGAAATTACTTCTTCAATACAACGGAGAAGTAGAGTTTTTTCCGTATCTCTTCTAAACCAGTATGAAAACATCAGAATTTTAAAGCGGCTTCTATATTCATAGGCGGTAGGTCGTCAGGGCTTATTTTTATCTCTAACAACTTAAGTCCGTCTTCTGTAATAAATTTAACAGCTTTTTGTATGTCGTCGTCATTGGATATACTCATTGCCTCTATGTTAAATGCTTCAGCCAATTTTACAAAATCTGGATTTGTATGAACTGTACCGAAGATTCTCCCCATTTTTTGAGCTTTTTGCCTCATGTAGAGAACTCTATATGAGTTATCATTTACAACAATGATTTTGACAGGGATTTTCTCTCTTGCCGCAGTTTCCAGATCCTGTACTGTCATCATAAATTCGCCATCGCCTAATACAGCGTATACATCTCTCTCTGGCGATGCAAGTTTTGCGCCAAGAGCAGCAGGGAAGGCAAAACCCATAGCGCCGAGATTAAACGCTGCAATATATCCTCTTACGGCTCTAACTTGTATAAAATCAAAGGTATATACAATGTGCATACCTTGTCCACCTACCATTATGAAATCTCTCGGCAGTGCCTTGTTCAACATATAGAAGAATTTCGATGGATTAACAAAACCTGTGTATTTCCTAGACAGAGCCTCGTCTAAAAACAGTTTCCAACTCGCACGAAGCTCCTCTATTTCTTTAAACCATTCTTCATGTGGACGATATTGGAGGTCTAGAGATAATAGTTTTCTCAAGAAATCCACGGCATCTGCATAGAAGTAGAGAGTATAAGAAATCGGCTTTTTTGTAGCTAATGGGTCTAGGTTTACCGCTATTATGTCTCCCCTAGGCATATAGTTATAGCCGTATGTAGATGTATCAGAAAGTCCAGCTCCTATAGCAAGTACTAAGTCTGCACGAAGTAACGCCCCATCTGCAACTATATTACCTCCGCCGAAACCTACTTTACCTAAGAAGAGCGGGTGGTCTTCTGGAAATGCGCCACGTCCATTTCCCGTTACTGCAACAGGGATATGCCACCTTTCTACGAGTTGAAATAATAGTTTTGCGCCCTCTTCGTTATTTATACCACCGCCAGCTAGTATAATAGGTCTTTCTGCCCTTTTCAATATCTCAACAACCTGAGATATGCCATCAGAGGACACCGTTGGTGGTGGCGTTATTTTTAATGTACATTCGGAAAACTCCGAGGGCAGTGTCCATACGTCTTCTGGAACTTCTACAAAAACTGGGCCTTGCGGTGGAGAGACAGCGAGCGAGTAAGCCTCAGCTATTATTTTTGACGCCTCTAAAGGTCTGTCTATTCTGTATGTAGCTTTTACTATAGGTTTAACGATATCTCTCTGTGGAACTTCGAGCCAAGAGTCGAGACCTGCGAACCTCCTTTTAACAGCCCCAGCAATAAGTAACAGCGGCGAGACATCTTTATACGCATTTGCCAATGATATTAATGAGTTAAGAAAACCGGGGCCTGCATGTACGGCGGCGACACCTGGCTTATTTGTGATTCTACCCTCAGCATCTGCCATAGAGACAGCCACTTGCTCATGTCGTGTTGAGACGTATCTAATTCCGCTATCTCTTAACGCGTCGATAAAGTCTAATATTGAAGTACCAATAAGCCCGTATACTCTTTTTACCCCCAGATGTTTTAAACAAGCGACTACAGCTTCTGCAACATTCATGGCATATTTACAATATTTTCAGGTTTGAGACCGACCAACGCCTTTGCCACGTTTTCCAATGTTATGTTTATTATGCGCATTCTCGCCTCATTTGTAGCACCTGCTATGTGTGGAGTAACTATCACATTAAATCCCTCTCTGGCCACTTGAATCAGCGGGTGGTCAGACGGCGGAGGTTCTACAGAAAAAACATCAACAGCAGCGCCGGCAATCCATCCATCACGTATTGCCTTAGCTAAGGCATTTTCGTCTACAATTTCACCCCGCGAAACATTAATAATAATAGCGTTGGGCTTCATTATTCTTAGTTCTCTTTCACCAATCATGCTCCTTGTCGTAGAAGTAAGAGGAACATGGATACTTAAAATATCGCTCTCAGAGAGCAACTTGTTGAAAGGTCTATATTCAATACCCATATCCTCTATATCTTTTTTCCTCTCGATATCGTAGTATATAACCTTGGCGCCAAGAGCCTTAGCTCTAACGGCCACCTCTCTGCCTATTCTCCCCATGCCAAGTATACCCCATATTTTGCCATAAACTTCGCCAATTATATTCATAAGTTCGCCTTGCGTCCAAGATCCGTTGACTAATTTATTATGTGCATATATCGCTCTCTTTAAAAGCATCAGGGCCAACATGATGGTATGTTCGGCTACAGAAATCGCATTTGCACCGCCTATATTTGCCACTGGGATTCCTCTTTTTGCACACGTTTCAACATCGATATGATCGTAACCTGTACTCGGTTGTTGAATAAGCTTTACTTTTCTCATCTTTTCACAAATAGATTTATCAATCTTAATTCTAAAGGTATAATCGCCAACTACGACATCAGCATCGGCAACATGTTTCACTACCTCGTCGTAGTTAGGCTCAAAAATTGTAACTAGGTCTATATCGTCAAGCGAAATGCCGTATTTCTGTGCCACAGGCGTAAACCACATTTTTAACAAAGCCTCAGGTACTGGAGATAAGACAACTACCTTATACTTTCCCATTATTTTTTATATGTCAAATTATATTAAAATATTCATTTAAGTATATGTAAAGAATATGATATATTTAAATAAAATGAAATTTTTAAACATAATGTATCTTAATATAAGTAGTTCAAGCAATATTTAACTAAAGTTAAGAGCTTTTTAAAGTTATATATGGTATACCTTTCTATGTTAGTGTCAACCACTCTTAAGAAGTACGATCTTGATAAACTAACCGTAGCCACAGTGGCGTCCCACACTGCATTACAAATTCTGAGGGGGGCAAAGAAATATGGTTTTAGGACTATTGCGATAGCGGGTAGAGCCGACGTCGCTGAGTTTTACCAACAGTTTAACTTCATAGACGAAGTGTGGACTGTAGACTTTAGAAATTTTGTAAAAGCGGCTGAAAAACTGGTAGAAACCAATGCAGTTTTTATACCACATGGCTCTTATGTAGAATACGTCGGCTGGAGACAGGCGCTGGAGGCGCCGGTTCCCACCCTCGGCTGTAGAGAGTTAATCAAGTGGGAGGCAGATCAGTACAAGAAGATGGAGCTCCTCCAGAGGGGCGGCATCCCCACGCCGAGGGTCTACAAGTCGCTGGAGGAGGTGGATAGGCCCGTCATAGTTAAGCTCTTCGGCGCCAAGGGGGGCAGGGGGTACTTCCTCGCTAGAGATAGAGAAGAGCTGAGGAGGAGGCTGGCCGGCTTGAGCGACTACATTATCCAGGAGTACGTATTCGGCGTGCCGGCCTACTACCATTACTTCTCCTCGCCGGTCTACGGCAGGGTGGAGGTCTTTGGCGCAGACATTAGGTACGAGTCTAACGTAGACGGGAGGACCTTCGGCTGGGTAGAGCCCACTTTCGTCGTCGTAGGCAACCTCCCCCTGGTCCTTAGGGAGTCTTTACTCCCAACGATATGGAAGTACGGCGTCCAGTTTGCCAAAGCCGTCGAGGAAGTGGTCGGCTGCAGACTGGCAGGGCCCTACTGCCTGGAGTCTATAATAAGAGACGACATGTCAATCTCAGTCTTCGAGTTCTCTGGGCGGATTGTGGCTGGGACGAACATATACATGGGCTACGGCTCGCCCTACTCAGTCCTCTACTTCGACAGGCCTATGGACATGGGGGAGAGGATAGCCCACGAGATAAGGGAGGCCGCCCGGAGGGGCCGCCTAGAGGATCTCTTCACGTAGTAATTTCAGGGAGTCTCCCTTGCTCGGCGGCTTCGCGGATCTCCATAGCTATCCTCCTCCCTATCGATATCGGTTTGCCGAAGTAGAGCTTGGAGTACTGCCCCCCGATCCCGATGTATACGTTGGTGCCGCCGCCTATCCTCGGCGCGACGTCGTAAACCACGAGGTCCAGCTGGGGCGTCACAATGAACTGAAGGGTGAAGGGCCCGATCACCCCCGGGGGGACGAGACGGCGGGTTGCCTCCACAAATCTGTAGCCGATGTCAAACACCTTCTCGAGGAGGGACTCTCGTATTGTCGCAGGCTCGTGGCCCACCTCTATATACCTCACCTCAGGGTCTACCTCCAGCTGGTCTCTGGCAGGCAGGCGGAACACCCCATCTAGGTTGCTCTGTATCCTCCTGTCGAAACTGTGTAACTCAAGCCGTCTCCTCATGACTGAGTAGAAGTAGTTGGCGTTGAAGTGGGCCCCGAGGACCAGCTCCTCGATGGAAGACCGCTCTAAGTCCTCCAGCTTTATCACTCCGGCGTCTGCCAGACGTTTGGCCTTTCTGTATAGGTCGTCGCGGTCGCGGGCAATGAAGAACCCCCTCTCGACCCTCCTCTCCGCCTCTGGCATCTTGACGATAACTGGGCGATCCACCTCGTCCGGCTTAAAAGTCCTAGGCCGCTTTATCCCTGCCTCGTCTAGCAAACGGTAGTAGTTCTGAGGCCCCGTCCTCTCCTCCCACCTTAGTAGGAACCGGTTCCCGAAGATCGGCACTGGGAACTCTCTCTCTATGGCGTCGTAGCCCACATATACTGCGAAAGATCTATTTGGGACAAAAACCGCCTCCTCGGCCTTTAATAAGTCTACGATCTTCAATATGTCTCTATAGTCATCTAATACAATTAGCTTGTCTACCACGGGGAACTCTCTGTAGGCTCTCTCCCTCCCCTTCTTTGCTATAGCCACTGTCTTCAGCCCTTCGTCTCTGGCGCCATCTAACACGTCTAATGCGCTATGGGACGCCAACACAGCCACAGAAACCATAGACAGAAGTAAGCAACAGTTTATAGACATTTCTTTGTATAATATCATTTAAATAGTTGTAATCTCCTAACGAGAGATGGATCTACTCTCTCCCCTCTCCGCCATAGTTTTGACGTATAGAGAGGTTGACACAGATACGCTTGGAAAAATTGGCGAAGCAATGCGTAAATGTCTTGAGCAAATGGGGCGGGGCACGCCTATATACGTCTTACATACTTGTGGCAGAGTTGAAGCCTATTTGTACGGCGCCTCGCCAGAGGAGGTACAGACCGTGGCAGAGACCTACAGGAAATATGTCGACTCTGTACGTATAATCGCCGGCGTCGAGGCGGCGCGCCACCTCTTCCGTGTGGCGGCTGGGCTGGACTCTATGTTGATCGGCGAGACCGACGTACTTGGCCAGCTGGAGGAAGCCTTTGACAGACAGGTAAGAGCCGGCTACACCAGAGGCTTGCTGAAGACTATAGTAGAGAGGGCCGTGCGGGTGGGGAAGCGGGTGAGGACGGAGACCGCGATATCTAGGGGGCCCAGGGGGCTGGGCTCTCTTTCAATAATCTACGTGTCGCGTCTCCTCGACTTGAGACAAGCCAAAGTCGCAGTATTGGGAGCTGGCGCAGTCGGCGCCGGGCTAGCTATGGAGCTGGCGGCCAGAGGTGTGAAAAAGCTCTACATATTAAACAGGACTTTAGAAAAAGCTAAGGAGGTTGCGGCTAAGACGGGGGGAGAGGCCAGGCCGCTGACTAAGGAAGAGGTAGAGCGCTGTCTGAGAGAGTGCGACGTAGTGTTCTCCTCAGTGCACTCCATGGAGTATATAATAGATAAAATACCAGAGGGGGTCTCTGTAAAAGTAGTGGTGGACCTCGGCGTCCCCCAGACCGTGGCGCCTGGCCTACCTGTGAAAGTTGTGCGGATAGAAGACCTCAGGGAGATAGCGGAGCAATACAACGCAGAGAGAGTCTCCGAGATAGCCAAAGCCGAGGCCATAGTCGAAGAGGAGCTGGCGATACTACCCAAGCTCCTCGCCAGGAGATATATAGAAGAGACAGTCTCCACTTTTATTGAAACGGCTATGTTGGCCGCAGAGGAGGAGGGGGCTAGAGCCGGTTGTAACACGGCGACTCTGGCCGCGAGAACCACGGTGAAAAGAATTCTCCTACCCCTTGTAGAGAGGCTAAAAAAGATGGCAGAAGACGGCCAGATAGAAGAGGCTGTAAAACTAGCGCAGATGCTGTCGCAGACCATCGGCAGAAAAATATAAAAACTGTAGGAGAGTAACGCAAGGGGCCGTAGTCTAGCCTGGTAGGATAGGGCTTAAAGCCCTCTAAAGCGCGGTTCGGGTCCGCGTGATCCCGGGTTCGCGGCGGAGCCGGCCCACAAATCCCGGCGGCCCCACCACTCACACATCGCTCTACTATTGCCCAAGCGCGGCCTGGCCTATATAGACGTTGGCCATCTGCAAGACGCCATAGGCGCGGCAAAACTTTTAACTAGATGCGCCGCCAGTTGTATGGCCATAACGCTCTCTCCCGCAGTGGCAGAGCTTTTGAAGAGGGCGGCTGGGGACCGGGATGTAGAGGCTTTTCTCGCAGATCTGTTGGCCGGGAGGCTCGACCCGCCCGAGCGCGTCGAGCTGTATCTCCGCCTACACGAGAAGTACCTCAGGGAGGCCGAGGAGCTGTATAGAGGGGGCGATCTTGTACAAGCTGGCGAGAAGTACTGGGGCGCAGTCACAGCCCTGCTGAAGGCGCTGGCCGAGAAAAGGGGAGAGCCACACTACAGCCACAGAGACTACGCAGTGCTAATCGACAGACTGTACAGAGAGACAAAAGACAGAGAACTCGTCACAGCGTTCGCCATGGCGGAAAGGCTACATGCCAACTTCTACCACAACTTCCTCTCGCCGGAGGGTTTTGAAGTCCACAGGGAGTCCGCGCTGAGGCTCGTGGAGAAGCTAAAAAAGCTGGTCGAGACCTAGGCGTCTACTACCTCGGCTATAGTGACTAGGGGCTTGAAGACGTAGTCCTTGAGATAGTGAACAAACGCGGCTCTGTAAACCCTAAGGGCGTACTTGGCGCCCGGGGCGGCGTCTGTTGAAACCTTTGCTATATAGTTGGCAACGGCTCCATACGCCTGGAAGTTGAAGCCTGCGTGTAGTTTCTTTATAAGAGACGCCACCGTGCTGGGGACTTTGTTGGCGATGAGATCGCCAACGGGAAGGCCCACCCCTAGTGTTCCACCGACGTCTAGAAGAGGCTCATTTTTCATAATCTCGAGGTACCAAAGTGTGTTATAATCTCCAAATTTGCCATCTATCCCCGTGTAGGTGCGGGTCTCCGCGGGGCTGATGGAGGTCGGCATCTTTGGGATGTAGCCAACCGACCTAAGCGCAATGTCCCCGTTTTCAAAGGCGAGGTTTAGCATGTATAAACTGGCGCGTGTGTCAACCACATTGCATGTGTAGATATCATATACGTCGTAGCCGATGACCCTCCATATTGAAGAGTAGAACATCACAGCCGCCGACTGCCCGTCGGCGGGGGCATAGCCTCCGCTACCTTGCGATATTAGATTGCCCGTGCTCCAGCTGTACTCTCCGGTTATTCTAAGCTCTGTGCCCCACTTCAAGCTAAGTGCACCGTAGGCGTTTAACTTTAGAGCGCTACCGTCTACTTTGTAGCCAAACCAGATATCTTCGCCGAAGGCTTTTGAAGACGAGTCTTTTAGGGCGACTGCCGGCACGTAATCTGGATCCGTAAGATCGACGTCTGATATGTAAAACACCTTGGCCTCTGGACAAGTCGCAAATCTATGGCCGGCGCTCCTCCTGGCGGCCCCCCTCACTCTATATACTCTGCTCCTCAACGCCGGCCTCTCAATTACGTCTGTGTAAAACAGCGGCTCCGCGGGCGCGGTGGGCAGTATGGTAAACAGGGCGTGTTCCGTCGACGTGGGATTGTCTCTCCTCAGCTGTTCTTCAACCCAGCTCTCGGCCTGTCTCTTAACTCTCCTCTTGTCTAGCCTAAGGACGCCGTCTTTTACAGCCACTTCCTCCACAACGCCATCTGGCTCCCACACTAGAAGTGCGTTGAAGTCTACAGGTCTGTCGAACTTGTCTACGAACTTGAGCTCTACCACGTCGTCGTTGCTTGCGAATTCAGATACCCGCTCAAACCAGTAGTTCCTCGTCTGCGGCCTCGCCGCGTTTTTCAAGACGCCTAGGAGTTGCCAGCCGCCAACCGCCGCAACCGCGCCTGCCACGCCCAACATGAGGAGTCTCCTCCTGGTGATCCCCCACCCCATAGCCGGGAGAATCTACCTTTTTTACGTTCGTTTTTTGTTGTTTTTTCTATTGTCTACTGCCGTAGTTTTTGAGGACGAGTTCTGGGAATTTTCTGCCGTAGATTATCCTCATCGCCTCTCGGGCCTTGGCTATGGCCTCCGCCGTGGTGTCTGCTGTGATGTTTACGTGGCCCATCTTGCGCCTGGGCCGCGCCTCCGCCTTGCCGTACCAGTACACCTTGCCAAGCCTCTCCAGTTCCCTAATGGGTGGGCTGGCGACGCCCAGTAGGTTCACCATGGCGGTGGGCGCTAAGGCGCGTGGCCTCCTGAGGGGGAAGCCGGCGACTGCTCTGACGTGGTTTTCGAACTGGGAGGCGTCTGTCTCTAGGGTCCAGTGGCCTGTGTTGTGGACGCGGGGGGCGATCTCGTTGACGAGAATCCTGCCGCTTCTGTCTTCGAAGAACTCCACGGCGAGGACGCCTACGTATCTACGCCACTCCAGGATCTTCTCCACGTATCTATAGGCCTCGGGCGGCGCTTCGGCGGGGGCGTAGTTCCACACCAGAATGCCCTGGACGTAGTAGTTCTGGGCGGGCGGGTAGAAGTACACGTCGCCGTCTTCAGACCTAGCCGCTATTATTGAGAACTCCCTCGCGATGTCTACGTATTCCTCCACCAGGAGGGGGCCCTCCGCGGGCGGCCTCTCTCTGGGGAGCAAGTATTGGCCCTTGCCGTCGTAGCCGCCGGAGGGCACCTTGGCGACGGCCCTCCCCCACTTGGCCGCCAGCTCCACCGCCTCTGCGCCATCTCTAGCCACAGCCCAGCGGGGGGTCGGCACTCCCAGCTCGCCGAGCGTTTCCCTCTCCCATATCCTACTCTTCTTCACCCTAAGGTAGTCCAGATGGGGTCTCAGCTTACCCAGTTTGTGGGCGTATTCTGCCACCTCCCATTCCACATTTTCAAACTCGAAGGTGACGTAGTCCGCCCTCTCTACCTCCCGCAGCGGGTCGCTCGCCTTAATAGCATATTTATACGCAGGGGCTCTGGGGTCTGGGTCGTAGACGACAAAGTCCAGCGGCAGTCTGGCGGCTGCCCAGGACATCATAAGTGCCAGCTGGCCCCCTCCGAGAACCAATAGCCGCATGGTTTCTATTAACTAGCTGTTTTATAAAAATTCCGCAACCGCCGAGTTTTACCCCCTAGATTTTTATTTTATGGCTTAAAATCGCCTAAGAAGCTTTTTGAAAGAACTTCATCGCGCATTTGTGCCATATGTTTTTTCACTTTCTCTTTCACCTCGGGGTATTTTATGCCTAAGATTCTAGCTGCGAGAAAAGCCGCATTTGCAGCTCCGCCTATTGCCACAGTGGCTACGGGAGTGCCCCTGGGCATTTGGACGATAGACAGTAGCGAGTCTAAACCGCCGAGGTGTTTTGTCGGTATGGGGACGCCTATGACAGGCAACGGCGTATATGCCGCAGTCATGCCTGGCAGATGGGCAGCCCCTCCAGCCCCGGCTATAATTACATCAAATTCCTGCTCTGCCTTTTTAGCAAATTCTGCCATAAAATCTGGCGTCCTATGGGCGCTTACTACTCTAGCTTCATATGGTATCTCTAACATCTTTAAAACTTCTAGAGCCTCTTTCATAACCTCTAGGTCGTTTATAGACCCCATTATCACAGCCACCTTCATGTCCCAGGTGACTTAGACCAATTTATACCTTCCCCGGTAATATTTTAAACATATGCGTAAAATCGCCTACGTCCCTTCAATAAAAATCCGCAGTATATTTAACCGAGTGATTAAACTTTTATAACAGCCAGTTCCTATACCCATGGGTTTAACACAACGCGAGCTTGAGATAATACGTGAGAGACTAGGGAGAGAGCCCACAGCCGCCGAGTTGGCCTTTTTCACGTCACATTGGTCTGAGCACTGCTCCTACAAATCCACCAAGATGTGGCTCAGAGAGCTCCCCGGCTCTGCGCCGTGGGTTGTTAGAGGAAGGGGCACAGACGCCCCGCTTGTAGAGGTGGCACACGGTCTCTACGTCAGCTTTAAGATAGAGTCACATAACCACCCTAGCGCCGTCGACCCCTACAACGGGGCAGCTACCGGCGTCGGTGGGATAATACGAGATATCCTAACCGTTGGAGCGACGCCGATAGCTCTTCTCGTTAATCTACACTTCGGCCCTCCCGAGGACCCCCACGCCAAGTGGATATTTTCTAACGTGATTAAGGGTATCTCTGACTATGGCAACCGGGTCGGGGTCCCCGTGGTGGGCGGCGAGACGTGGTTTGACGAAGATTTTACATACACTCCCATAGTCCTCGCCACTTGCGTCGGGGTGGTTGAGGCAGAGGCTGTGCCGAAGGGTTACGTAGAGCCTGGGGACTACATCGTGGTGGCGGGCCTTGGGGCAGACAGAAGCGGACTAGGCGGCTCGGCCTTCGCCAGCAAGACCTTGGAGGGGGGCGAGGACCTCGGCGCAATACAAGTGGCAGACCCCCTAATGGGAAAAAAGCTAATCGACGTAGTGAAAGAAGTTAGTAGATGTGTAAAGTTCATAAAAGACCTGGGAGGTGGGGGCTTGGCCACAGCTCTCGCCGAGCTTTCTCACTGGTTTTCCCTAGGGGTGGAGTTCCACCTAGACAAGCTACATGTACGAGATGCATCGGCCTTGCCCGAGGAGTTGCTCATAAGCGAGACACAAGAACGTCTGATCTTCGTCATTTCTCCACGAGATTTGCCATATCTAGAGGAGGCGTTGAGAAAATACGAGGTTCCATACTCTATCCCAGGGCGTTTTGTAAAAAGCGATAGAGTATTGGTGATGTGGAAGGGCGTTAAGATAGTCGACATACCTATTTCTCTAGCAGATGGAGCGCCGGAAATCCTCTGGCCCCAAGAGCCTTACCAACCATCCGATATTCCCGAAATCCCCGAGCCGCCTATAGACAAAGCGATAGATGTTGTCTTGTCCTCCCCCAATGTAGCTAAGAAAGAGTCCATATACATGCGCTTTGATTTCGATGTAGGAGTTAGGACGGCAGTAAAGCCGGGGGAGGGAGACGCCGCAGTGTTAAAACTCTATCAACGTGGGCAACTGGGCCTTGTAGTAAAGGGAGACGCCAATCCGAGGTACACCTTCTTAGATCCGAGACTGGGGGCCGCCAACGCCTTTGTAAAAGCCTATAGAAACGTCGCCGTTGTGGGCGGAGTTCCCCTCGCCGCCGTAGACTCTATAAACGTGGGGAGTCCCGAGAGGCCGCAAGTCTACTGGCAGTTTGTACAAGCTGTACAAGGCCTAAAGGAAGCCGCAACTGAACTTGAGGTGCCTATTGTAGGGGGTAAAGTCAGCCTATACAACGAATACATGGGCCGTCCCATAAAGCCGACAGTTGCCGTGGTCGTGCTTGGCAAAATTGACGACGTGTCTAAGGCAAATAGAGCGCTTTGGCACGACGGCGATAAAATATACATCTGGGGCGTTACAAAAGGTGAAGTAGGGGGGAGCGAGTATTTAAAGAGAGTACATGGGATACTTGCTGGAAGGCCTCCTAGTATAGATTATGCGGCTGAAAAAGAAATTGTAGCGGTTATACAGAGCTGGCTTGGGAAAATAAGTGGCGCTACTGACGTAGGACTCGGCGGGTTAATTACGGCGTTGGCAAAAATGGCTATAAACAGCGGCATAGGCGGCGAAATAGATGTATGTAAAGCCCCGGCAGAGACTACAAGACTAGACTATCTATTATTTAGCGAGTCGAATGGCCGTTTTATAGCAGCTGGAGCAGAGGGGCCTGGCGTTGTAATTGGCGAGGCATATGGCGAAGAGTTTGTGGTTAAATGTGGCGGGACGTTGATATATAAGCGGGGGGTAGAAGAGCTTAAACGTCTAATGTCTCTTTGATATGTGTGGCATAGGCGCAGCGTGGGGTAAAGGGGCGGGGGCCGCGGTGGTAAAAATAGGCCTTTGGCTATCACATAGAGGACACGAGGGCGTTGGATATGCATATTTAGAGAACGGCGCGGTGAAATTGGGGAAACCCCCAGAGGATACGCAAGCTGCGTTAGTACACGTTAGATACTCCACCTCGGGGCCCTACGGTATGTCTTTACAGCCGGTGTATGTAAAATACCGAGATCTAGAAATTGCAGTTGCTTTCAACGGCACAATCGTGAATTTTAGACAGCTGGATAACACGGCGTCGTTTGACGGCGAGGCTTTAGCAAAAAGTTTGGCAAGAGAGATGTGGGAGAGGGGGGTTGTAGAAGGCGTACAAGAGGTGTATAAAAGGATAGTGGGGGCGGCGTCACTTGTGGCGCTTACTCCATGGGGTATACTTGCAGTGAGAGATCCGCATGGGATAAGGCCGTTGGCCTTAAGCCACGATATAGATGGCGTAAAAATCGCGTCGGAGACTGTAGCGCTTGAAAACGGCATAGAGTTGGCGCCTGGCGTCGCTATAATGTATGGCGATAGAATATCTACTTGGAAGATAGACCCAAAGCCGACGCGACTATGCGCGTTAGAATATGTATATTTCGCCCACCCTGCGTCAAAACTTGGGGGGAGACTTGTGGCAGACGTTAGAAAAGCCCTAGGCCGCGCCCTGGCGGAAGATGAGACAGAAGAAGGCGATGTAGTTACCTACGTGCCTGAAACCGCACGGCACGCCGCGTTAGGTTTTGCCAAGAGGTTAGGCCTAGAGGTTGTAGACGCCGTGGTGAAAAATAGATTTTCTGGCAGATTATTCATAAGGCCTCCGAGCGAGAGAAAACCAGAAGAGGCTTTTTATGTAGTGAGAGATTTTATAGAAAAGAAAAGAGTATTTCTCATCGACGACTCGCTCATAAGAGGTACAAATATAAAGGCCATTATATGGATGTTAAAAAAAGCCGGCGCGACTAAAGTACATGTGAGAATAGCGTCTCCGCCAATTAGATGGCCTTGTTTCTATGGAATGGATTTTCAAAAAAGAACAGAGCTTATAGCATGGGGAAGAGATGTGGAAGAGGTGAGAGAGATAATAGGCGCGGATACCCTTCGTTATATCTCCATGGAGAAGTTTAGAGCTATCCTCGGCGATGTCGTATGCTACAGCTGTTTCACCGGCGTATATCCCCATGAAATAAACATAGATTGGGCTGAGAGAGAGCTTTCTAGGAATTTTAAATGAATAGTTAAAATACATTAGGAAAAACCGTGGAAATTAACGCAATAGTTTATATATCTGTTTAAATTTCGTGACTGTGAAAATAGGAATTCTGGCGTCTTGGAGGGGTACAAATGCAAAAGCTATATTTGACCATGTAAAACTAGGCGTCTTAAGAGGGGTAGAGCCTGTGTTGTTGATATATACAGACGAAAATGCGCCAGTGAGAAAGATAGCGGAGGCCTACGGCGTAGAGGCTGTGTATATACAACACAGGGGGGTCGCCAGGGCGAGGAGAGAACAAGAACTAGCAGACCTTTTGAGACAATATGGCGTAGACTTAGTAATACTGGCTGGCTACGACTACATATTGGGGTCTTCCTTTATTGAACAATTTAGGTGGAGGATATTAAACATCCACCCCTCTCTTTTGCCATTTGCCGGGGGTAAGGGGATGTATGGTTTGAGAGTCCATATGGAAGTGTACAGGGCTGGCGTAAAAATCTCCGGCCCCACTGTACACCTAGTAGATGAGTCTGTAGATGGAGGCCCCATTCTAGATCAATGGCCTGTATACATAGGGGATATATACGGGCTTGACCTCCCATATGAAGAAAAACTAGCTATACTAGCCGATAGAATTTTGATATATGAACATAGGCTCTACTCAAGAGTAATACAGGCTGTGGCAGACGGCTTGCTGGAGGTAATTAGCGAACGTGTAAAATATCCCAAGGTGATAGAGGAGGGGGGCAGGATTAAGTATGAAGAAGAGGAAGTTGAGGTGGCTAGAGCTGTGTTAAAAACTGGCGAAGGCTGGCTTAGAGAGTGGCGTGAGAGACAAAGAGTCTATGTAGAGTATCAGCTTAGAGAGTGGCGTGAGTCTGGAAAGCCCATGCATTTGATATGTCCCCATGGTTGTTTGGATTAAAGGCGACAGACTACATACAGAAACTCTGGAGTGGGCTAGACGCCACGTGAAAGAGTTAGAGCGCTATGGAGTTACTCCAAAGCTAGCCGTACTCCTTCTAAACGACGACCCAATAGAGTTGGAGACGCAACATAGATACGTATCTCTAAAGGCAAGAGATATTAAGTCTATAGGAGGTGAGGTCGAGCTTTTCGAGCTATATAAAGAGCCGCCGGAGAAAAGAGAGGTTGCGGCGTTGAAATTAATAGAGAGGTTAAATAACGCAGATGATGTAACTGGCATATTAGTCCAAAAGCCTCTGCCGCCGTACGTAGACGAGACAAAGATTTTTGAGAGACTCTCCCCTCTAAAAGACGTAGATGGCCTTACCCCCGAAAATAAGAAACGGCTAGTGACAGGCTTCGACTTAGATAGAGATATCTTGCCTTGTACACCCGCCGGTATACTGGAGTTATTTAGACAATATAAAATCGACGTCAGAGGCAAGGACGTCGTTGTAGTTGGCAAGGGGACTTTGGTGGGGTTTCCACTCTCTATAATGTTAATGCAACTAGATGCAACAGTTACAGTTCTCCACGCCCTGAGTAAAGACAGAAAATATTACGTAAGAAATGCAGATATTGTAATTTCCGCAGTGGGGAGGCCGCCGGAGCTATACAGCGACAACCCCTGGAAGCTCACTGGAGATTTTATAAAAGAGGGCGCCGTAGTAGTCGGCGTAGGCGGCAAGGTTGACCCAGTTACAAAAAAGTGGTATTTCGACGTTGATGAGAAAAGCGTAGCTGAGAAAGCGTCTTATCTAACGCCAAATATCGGCGGCGTGGGACTTGCCACTAGAGCTCGCCTTGTGAAAAACCTCATAATTACGAGCTATATGGTTGCAACACGCGTCGCCTCGCCTAGACTTCTCGCTCTTTAATGCCTAGGAGCTCTCTAGTGAGTATAAGTAGTTGTTCATACCTCTGTAAAAGCCCTTTTACATCGCCTGTCTTCCTATAGTATTCTTTATCTAGGTGTTCGCCATTACACAAAAGTCTAAAGGTGTCGCCGCTTATCTCATCAATAAGTAAAAACTTTCCACTACGTCTACCAAATTCAAACTTTATATCTATAAAATCGCAATTAGCTTTATTATAAAGCTTTCTTAACGTCTCTGCCGCTTTTGTTGCAATTTCGGCGATTTCATAGATTTCGCTTTCTTTTAATATGCCGGCTTCTACAGCGTCTTGCGGCAATATGAGAGGGTCGTGGAGTCTGTCGTCCTTTAGGTGGAGTTCTACAAGCGGTTTTCTAAACTCTTGCAGGGGGGCTACAAGCGGCATTCTCCTCAAGTAGCTACCATATGCCTTAAATCTAACAATAACCTCCAGTGGTATTACATCTGTCTTATAGACTTCTAACGCATTTAAATCCACCATTTGTATGAAATGATTTTCCACGCCTTCTCTACTTAGGTATTTAAATAAGATGGCGGAGAGAGCTGCAGAAAGCGCGCCTTTGTTAGGCGCTGTGTCTCTCCTAGCTCCATCAAAAGCCGTAACTTCGTCTTTAAATACCAACACCAACGTGTCTCCCCTAGAGTAAACTCTTTTGGCTTTCCCCTCATAGACCAACTCCATATGTACTACTGCGCTATGTCTTTTAAATATTCACTTTTAATGAAGATGGGATTTCCCGCGTCGCCCCCAGATATTTTTTCAATAAACTTTTAAATAGACATATTCGTCTCGCCATGGACAAAGTGTTAGTCGTAGGCGACGGCGCGCGAGAACACGCCATTGCCTGGTCATTAGAAAAGTCGGGGGTTGCCGTTGGCGCCGTGATTTCACATCTAAACCCCGGGCTTGTAGACATTACAAAACGTACCGGGGGGAGGGTCTTCTTAGGAAGCCCCGTGGACCCCCATTTTGTGGTTAAGGCCGCTGAGGAGTTCTCTCCTGACTTAGTTATCATAGGCCCAGAAGAGCCGCTTTTCGCAGGGGTGTCTGATGCCCTACGTGAAAAAGGGTTTAGAACTTTAGGCGCCTCTAAGAGACTTGCTATTATTGAAATGCGGAAAGACGTCGCCAGAGCTCTACAGTGGAAGTATGGAATACCCGGGAGGTTGATATACGGCGTATTTAAAAACATAGAGGAGGCGTATAGCTTTAGTAAAGCTCTTGGCGCTGTGGCGATAAAGCCCATTAGACAAGCCGGTGGCAAGGGGGTGAGAGTGATCTATGGAGATGCCAAATATCTGGAATTTGACGAAGCGTATAGAAAAAGCGCTGAAGACATAATGAAACAACTTTCTAATTTTAGGGATGTTGACGCCGCAGTGCTTGTAGAAGAGGCTGTATGGGGTATCGAGTTTACAATACAAGCGTTAACAGACGGCGAGACGCTATTCTTCTTCCCGCCTGTACAAGACAATCCACATGCATATGAATATGGCGTAGGACCTGAATGCGGCGGCATGGGGACAATCTCGCCGTTGCCATTCTTGGAGGAGGGAGAGGTAGAAGAAGCTAAGAAGGCTGTAGAGTTCACTGTAAAAGCCTTGCGTGAGGAATTCGGCGAGAGATATGTGGGCGTAATCAGTGGACAAATGATGTTGACAACGCGCGGCCCCGTCATAATTGAGTACTACAGCAGGCTGGGAGACCCAGAGGCACTTAACGCCCTCTATCTCTACGAGGGAGACGCCTACTCTCTGTTTAGTCTTGCCGCCGATGGTAAACTTCACAAGGCTGAGAGGAGGTTTAAGGAGGAATACACAGTGGTTAAAGCTCTTGCCCCCCTGGGCTATCCACATAAAAGAAATATAGCCAAGGGGAGGAGGGTATATATCGATTGGGACGTGATCAAAAGAGAGGGATGTCTCGTCTTCTTCTCGTCCGTTGAAGAGAGAGACGGCGCCTATATCACACTTGGCTCTAGGGCACTTGAAATCCTCGCCCCGGGGAAGACGGCAGAAGAAGCTTATCTTAAGTCGGAGAGGTGTATGTCTGCGGTGAGGGGAGACGGCGTCTACTACCGCCGCGACATTGGCTCGCCTGAGTATATGTCCTACATGGCAACTAAGGCGGGCAAAATAAGAGCTGTCTACAAGTGGAGAAGGGAGAGAGGCTTAGACGGCAAAATTGCGATATGGGAGCCGGGGGTGGGGCTGAGAGAGTATAAGCTATGAGGTACCTCGTTTACTTAAACATAGCCTACAAGCGGGGGATTAGGGATCCCGAAGGCGAGACTATCCAGAGGGAGATCTTCGAACGCCGTGGCGTTAGTATAGAGGTGAGGGCGGGGAAGTGTCTAGTATTAACTATCGAGGCCTCAAGCCCGGAGGAGGCCAGAGAGAAGGCGTTGAAGCTGGCGTGGGATATGCGCTTGGGCAATCCAAACGTCCACATGGTAGAGGTGGTGAGAGTGGAATATGTATAGAGTGGCTGTTTTAAAATTTCCCGGTACCAACGGCGACTATGATGTGTTGAGGGCGCTGAATTTAGTAGGTCTCCAGGGGGAGATTGTGTGGTATAGAGACTACGCCGCGGGGAAATATGACGCGGTTGTGTTAGCCGGCGGCTTCAGCTACGGAGATCGCCTCAGGGCTGGGGCAATAGCGGCACAGACAGAGGCCATAGAACAGCTAAGGAGAGACGTAGAGAGAGGGATCCCCGTGTTGGGCATATGCAACGGGTTCCAGATACTAGTCGAGGCCGGTCTTCTCCCAGGTGCGCTGGCCCCCAACGAGCCCCCCGGCTTTATATCGAAGTGGATTCAGGTGGCCGTAGTAGATGTGAAAACTCCCTTCACCCATCTATACGAGCCGGGAGAGGTGGTGTATATGCCTATTGCCCACGGCGAAGGTAGGTACATACCGTCGGGGCCCTATACCCAAGCCTTTAGATATGTGGAAAACCCCAACGGGTCTCACAACGCCACCGCTGGGGTGAGTAACGGAAACGTCCTCGGCCTAATGCCGCATCCCGAGAGGGCAGTGGATAGAGATATCTCCAGAGGCGGCGTCGGCGGCTTAAAGCTGTGGCTAAGCCTAAAGAGCTGGCTCAAGGGGTGACATGTCGGTGGGTCTCTTCGCGATATATAGCTTCGGGGGCCCCGTAGAGCTTTGGTCTATGGTATACTACGGCCTTAAGGCTTTGACAAACCGCGGCGACTTCGCCGAGGCGTATGTATACAACGGCGGGGTGGAGAGGGTCGAAGTGGACCTCTCTAGAGAGGTGGAAAGATCTCTCCGCGGCTCGGCGGCGGTCGGTTGCGTCTCGCCTAACGGCGGCTGTTGTAGAGAGGTAGAGGGCGGCGTGAGGTGTTCAACTAACGACGGGGGGACATACGTCGAGTTACGGAGAGATGGGGTTGTGGCAGCTAGACGTGGCGAGTCTCTATGGCATCTAACCCTCGGCGCACATGGGTTTGACTACGCCATAATCTCCACAGAGAGCGCGGCAATCGAAATCCTAGGCGGTGAGATCAGAAGGTCGCTACGGCCGGGGGAAATCATAGAGGTCAGCGAGTTGTATCTAAGGTCAAGAGGCGGCGGAGCCAGCGGCCCGCTCTGCGCCCTTGAGTTTATATATATGGCAAGACCCGACAGCAGAATAGACGGCGTTGAGGTGGCTTCTGTCAGAGAGAAAATTGCTAAGAAGCTCGTAGAGAAGATAAGCTACACACCAGACGTAGTTGTGGGCATCCCAGAGACGGGTTCATATTACGCCGCCCATATAGCTGCTGCCCTTGGGAGGCCCTATCTGCCTGCCTTTGTCGCAACGGCGAGGGGGAGAAGCGCCTTGTTAGACGAAGTGAGAGATAGGATGGCCGTCATACAGCTGAAGGCTAACGTCATAGAGTCAGCAGTGAGGGGGAAGAGGGTGCTCCTAGTAGACGACAGTATGATAAGTGGCATCACCATAAGGCTTGTGGCGCAGATGCTACGTCAGAAAGCCGGCGCCCTTGAGATATACGTGGCGGTAGTGGCGCCTCCACTGAGGAGAACGTGTCCCCACGGCGTGAAAATGCCACCGGAGAGCCACATGATCTATAACGCCGTGCCGCCTGACGAAGTTAAATACGCCTTGGAGGTAGACGGCATAGTCTACCTATCAGCCGACGAGCTAGAAGAGACCTTGAAAGAGGCCGGGGTCTCGGTCTGCACCCTCTGTATGAGACCGAGACGATGAGGTATAGAGACGCCGGCGTAGACCTAGACAAACACTGGGCGGTACACAAAGCGGTGTCTCAATACCTCGGAGGCGCCAGGGGGATTTACACAAGCTCTCTAGAGGTAGGCGGCGCCAGACTTACGCTCCATGTAGACGGCGTGGGAACAAAGGCAGTGTTGGCGCTAGAGTTAGACAGACTTGAGGTAGCTGGGAGAGACTGTGTCACAGTAAATGTAAATGATATAGTCTGCGACGGCTTTAAGCCGCTGGCCGTTGTGGACTATGTAGCTGTAGAGCCCCAACACCTAGACAAGGTGCCCAGGGTCGTAGCCGGCGTTGCTTCCAAAGCTGGCGAAGTCGGCGCTCAGCTCTTGGGCGGCGAAACGGCAGTTCTGCCGGGAGTGATCTACGGCATAGACGTAGTCTGCACAGTCCTTGGGATAAAAGCCGCGTACACAAGGCCGCCGGCCCCAGGCGACGTCTTGATAGGTCTCCCATCCACAGGTCCCCACGCCAATGGCTACAGCCTGCTACGCCGACTGTTTAAGCCAGAGGAGGAAGTCTGCGGCAGGCCAGCGGCAGAGCTACTGCTGGCAGAAGTCGCCGACTATAGCCCCGTGTTGAAGGCCATGGAGGAGGATACAGTCGCCGGAGCGGTCCATATCACGGGGGGTGGGTATAGGAAGTTGAAAAAGGCGCTCGGCAGCCTGGGGGCAGAGGTGGCCTTCGACGTTCCATGTCTCTTCAGAGAGATTGTCAAGAGGGGGGTTGAGCCACACGAGGCTTACCAAGTCTTTAACATGGGCATAGGCATGGTTGTCTACACGACTAAAGACCGGCTTGGAGAGGCGCTGAGAGCTCTAGAGCCCCTAAACCCGAGACCCATCGGCGAGGTTAAACAAGGCGGTGGCCTATTGGTAAATTCCATAATAATATAATTGAGGGGGTTGAAGCTGAGAATGTCCTTTTGGGAAAAATGTTTAACTGTGTTGTGGAATCAGAAGAGGTGCGGAGGCGAGTGTAGGGGTGGTTGTGGAAGTTAGCTTGTTGTACAACTTCTTGGCCTATATCAGCGGCACGTTGTCTCGGTTGTTGTTGAAGCCGCAAGTGGGGCGCCGCAAAGGGGGCTATTGGTAAACCGCATAGAGATCTAAGACAACGGGCAAAGCCCTTCTTAGATACTCGATAAAGCCTGGTTGCTCTGCGAGAGGCGGGAGTAGCTGTGTCTTACATCTGCTGTATCTCCTAGCGATTTCGTTGTATATAACGCCCCGCGTCAGAACCACCGGCGCCGCCGTGGTGACGCAAGGCGCCGAGTCTATGTTTGGCTCGCCGTAGAGAAAGACAACAGGCAGGCCGGTGTGGCGGATCTGCCCCCCGGCGTCTGGCCCGTGGAAGATGTAGAGGTCAGCTCCCAACCCCCTTAGATAATCCACAAACCCCGGCCAACCGAGGAGGGGGGGCGCTTTGACAGCCGCCACCTCTAGCGCCTTCCGGTAGTCGCTACCCTCTGTGATAAATATAGGCACGCCCAGCCCGCCGCCTCTGTATCTCGGTTCCGCCGCTTCCAGAAAGGCGTAGGAGACACCCAGGGCCTTAGCTATCTCTGCAACCTGTGTATTGTGCATAGAGTCTCTAGAGCCGTGGAAGATCAACACTACAGCGGCTTGACGCTCTCTCGCCAGCCTTATGGCCTCGCGCGTTGCGTCTACCACGACTTCGCGGATTATACATAATTAAATAAATTTCCACAACTGCCTCTGGAGATCCAACGCTCAACGCGGGTCTCTGTCCTCGTCCACATGCGCGAGGGCTCTACTCAGCCGGCTTATGTGGGCATGAATCCTCTCAAGCTTCTGAATCCGCCTCCTCTCGGGGAACTTCAGTAGCTCCACGACTCTGCCATCAACAACCAGCCCAACCTTTATGTAGTGGTCTAGGCGGCTCCGTTAAACGTCCAACTTAGAGTTGGGAACGAGAAAGATACAAGTAAGGCCGTCTTCGTCGACTTAAAGAAGGGCGTAGTCTAATCTGAGACATCGTGGTAGACGCGGCGCGTGAAATCATAAAGTTGGCCAGAGAGCACCAAGCCGCCGTCGTGGTTGACGCAGTGGAGGACGAGAGTTACCGGGAGCTGAAGGAGGGGGACAGTAGCGGAGTGAAGAAACACTTCCTAGACGGGCTTGGGCAGTTGAGGAAGATGTTGAAGGAGTTATCCCAGTGGTATGGCATTCCGTACTTGGAGGAACGATTGTATTCGACCATCTGCCCCCGCTGTGGCGCGAAGATGGAGGAGCTGAATAACAGGCGGATACAATGCCCCGCCTGCGGCTTCGGGGCACATAGAGACAACGTGCCGCTGATATGGGCCAAAAAGAGGTACTGGGAAATCCTCCAGAAACAACCCGCTTTTTCAGCGACCACCACACTTTTAACCTCGTAAGTTTCCTCATTTCATGAGCCACTACCCCGGCTCTGGGGCCCGGCGACCAAGGGACACAGCCAGCCCCCAACGACCCGAGCCCCCCGGGGAGGCCGGGCGCTACAAAGGGGGGCTGTAGATGCATGCTGGATCCTCTGCTAGTGGGTCTTTGAAATAGGCGAAGGCCCTTGCCCTTGAGCCCCCACATATGTCTTTGTATTTGCAGACGCCGCATCTCCCGCCGAATTCGCCGCGTCTCATCTTTTGGAGAAGTGGGTGCTCTCTATATATCTCCACCAGGCTCCGTCTTCTGACGTTTCCCAGGGGGTAGGGCAAGAAGCCACTTGGATATACAGTGCCGTCGTAAGCGACGAAGATTATGCCAAAGCCGTCACGTGTGGGGACTATGGTAGGGTCGATCCCCCTTCTGGGCGGGCCCATCAGCTCCCTGAGCCGCTCTACCAGCTTTTTATATAGCGAGCTGTCGTAGGTCTTGCCCTCTAGTCTCTCTAGCTTTGCCCTTCTATAAAACGGCGCTTCCACAGTCCTCACTTGTAGGCCGTATGTAGAGACGTCTACGAGAAACTGCACAGCCGCTTCGTACTCCTCCGGCGTGATGTCAAGCTCCTCTTTTGCTCTGCCGGTGACTATTAGGAAGAAGACCTCCCACGTCTTCACTCCCAAGTCTGTAATTAACTTGACAACTTCTGGGAGCTCGGTTAGAGACTTTCTCCAAACGACAGTATTTACCTGGACTTGTATCCCCATGTCAACTGCCGTTTTTATAACTGCCACAGTGTCGCGAAAACTTCCAGCGACCCCCCGTAGCTCGTCATGTGTCTCCTCTCTGGCGCCGTCTAAACTGATAGAAATAGACTTGACGCCGTGTTCTCTAACGGCTTTAAGCGCCTCTTGGTTTAAGTTAGGCGAGACGGCTGGGGCAAGCGACGTGGGGACACCCAGCTGGTTTGCGTAGTCAATGAGGTCAAACAAGTCGTTTCTCATAAGGGGATCTCCCCCTGTGATCACTAGTAGCGGCTTGGGGTCGCCAAAAGACGCCACTTGTTCAATAAGTCTCTTCCCCTCCTCTGTGTTTAACTCCCCGGGCAACGGCTTCAGTATTGCGTCTGCCCTACAGTGTTTACAGGCAAGGGGGCAGGCCTTGGTAGATTCCCAAAACACAATGAGGGGGGCGCTGTGAAACCTCTCAATGAGCTTCTTAACCTCTCTCACGTCTACTTCCCCACTTGGCTTTTTAACTCTGTAAAAGCTTTTTCAAGAGCCGCCAAAGTGGTCTCCACGACGTCGCGGGTGTGTGCCGCAGAGGTGAAATTTGTCTCGTACTGCGACGGCGCTAGATATACGCCGTGTTTAATGGCTAGCTCGTGTAGCTTGAGGTAGAGCTTTTCGTCGCTTTCTCTCACGTCCTGTGGCGTTTTCACATCCCCCCTCTTGAAGTAGAGCTGGAACATGGAGGCGATTTGTTTAACCACTACGTCGAAACCGGCCCTCCCGGCGATATCTTCTATGCCCTTTGCCAGTCTTTCTGCGGCCTCATTGGCAATTTTATACGGCTCTCCCTTTTCCAATTCCTCTATAACTGCGAGCCCTGCCGCCACGGAGACCGGGTGGGCGTTGTAGGTGCCCGCGTTATAGACTGGGCCGCTTGGTGCCACCATATCCATGACGTCCGCCCTTCCCCCGAATATACCTATGGGGAAGCCGCCCCCGACGACCTTCCCCAGCGTGGTCAAATCTGGCCTTACGCCGAAGTGGCCCTGGGCCCCGGAAAGCCCAACTCTAAACCCAGTCACCACCTCGTCAAAGATGAGGAGAGCCCCCACCCTCTCCGTCTCTTCTCTCAGCGCCTTTATGAACTCGCGGTCGGGGATTATTAGGCCGTAGTTTGCCGCTATCGGCTCGACGATGACGGCCGCAAGCCTCCCGCCTATTTCCCTAACTGTCTTCACAAAGGCATCGACGTCGTTGTAGGGCACAACGGCGGTGAGCTTTATGACGTCCTGCGGCACCCCCGCGCTCGTGGGGATTCCCCAGGTGGCTGCCCCAGAGCCTGCTTTTACAAGGACGTAGTCATGAGAGCCGTGGAAGTTGCCGTCGAACTTGATGATGACATCCCGCCTCGTGTAGCCTCTGGCAAGTCTCACGGCGTTCATCGTGGCTTCAGTGCCGCTGTTTACGATACGCATTTTCTCGATGGAGGGCACGTGGGCTTTTATCCTCTCGGCGTAGGCAACTTCCTCCTCTGTGAGGAGAGCGTAGATCCACCCCCTCTCCAGCTGTTGCACCACCGCGTTTTTTACGCGGGGGTGGGCGTGGCCTAGTATAATCGCGCCGAAGGCCATGCAGTAGTCCACGAGCCTCCCCCTGTCTGTGTACAAGTAGGGCCCCGAAGCCCCCTTGGCCACGAGGGGGGCGGCGAGGTGTTTAAGAGCTCTAGCTGGGGAGTTCACACCGCCTGGGAAAACGCCCCTAGCCCTTTCAAATAGCATACGACATATTCCAAATAGTTTTAAATCTATTTATAGTGAGTCTTGTGGGGAGGGTCTACGTCGTGGGGGCAGGGCCGGGCGACCCCGAGCTCATCACGGTCAAGGGCCTCAGGCTATTAGAAAATGCAGACGTCGTACTCCACGATAGACTTGTGGCGCCTGAGTTGTTAAAACGCGTAAAGCCCGGGGCCGTAGTGATTGACGTGGGTAAGAGACCAGGCGGCGCCGGCCCCACGCAAGCAGAGATAAACGAGATGCTCTTCAAATATGCACAGCTATATAACACTGTGGTGAGACTCCACGGGGGGGATCCCTTGGTGTTTGGGAGGGGGTTTGAAGAGTGTGAATACCTTGTGGCAAGGGGGGTTCCCTGTGAGTTTGTCCCCGGGGTTACCAGCGGTTTTGCTGCTCCTGCACGTTATTACATACCTCCGGTAGTTAGAGGCACTGCGAGCTCCGTTGCGTTAGTCACAGGGAGAGAAGACCCCTCAAAGGGCTTGCGTCAAGTAAATTTCAGACGATTAGCCAACGCCGTAGATACTATAGTCATATATATGGGCGCCTCTTCTGCTGGCGAAATAGCTATAGAGCTCATAGAGGGCGGCTTGTCTGGAGAAACTCCCGTCGCCGTGATAAAATCCGCATATTTTAAAGATGAAGAGTTCTATACCACTACACTAAGCCGTCTCGGCCCTGTGCCAAATCCAAGTATAATAGTCGTGGGAAGGGTCGTAGAGAGGGGGGCTAGGCTATGGGAAGCGGCACGGAGATTGTTGTAGTTAGAATTAAAGAGGGACGTTGCCCCAGCGGCGCATACTGTATATCTATAGGTAGGATAATTCCACGCCCTGATGTTGTTATTCCAGACGGCGACTACTTAGTCATCATGAGCCCCTCTGTGGCTTATTCGATAAATTTAAGCAACGTTGTAAAGAAGTTCAAATGTGTTATATGTGTAGGCCCTTCTACAGCAGAGGCTGTCGGCAACTGTATAGTGCCAAGAGAGTATACGAGCTATGGCGTAGCGCGGTTACTGAAGGAGCTCGCCCCTGGCAGAGTCGTCGTCTTGAGGTCAAGCGCCGGCAACGAGGTGTTAAAGACGTTGGTGCCAAATGTGATAGAAGTTCCTGTCTACGACATCGTATTAGATAGAGACAGGATAGAGGAGGCGGCAAAAGCCATAGTCACGGCAAAAGCTGTGGTATTTACAAGCTCAACCGCCGTAGAGACGATAGCTAAAGCTGTAGACCTCACAGGAAAGACCGTAGTTGCAATCGGCGCCGTGACGTCACAAAAATTGACACAACTGGGAATACCACATATAACGGCGGGTGAAGCTACAATAGAGGAGGCTGTAAAAACGGCGAAAAAAGAGTTGGAATTATTTAAGCCCAAGTAGTTGTTTAACCGCGTCTATAAGTTGGTTAGTGATACTGCTCGTAGCATTTTTAAAGCCGAGTATTTGATTTACGGCGTTTTGAACTACGCCGGTTACCGTAAGTGCAAATGCGCTCACAAGCGCCACTGCTACCAACAGTAGTAACACCTCCTCAACAAGTATCGAACCTCTCACATTAATATACTACAGTTTATAACCAACTTTGTCGACAACATAGCGATGTCGTTCTGTCCAGTCAAATTTCTCCAATAATCGCAAATTTTACACATATTCATATACCATTCTTCAGATCCAAGAAAACAGCCGTATCCAAGTTTTTACATTTTCAACCTTAGTTGAGTGTCCAATAAGATACTAAAAAATACGATTGACCATGGCGACATTTCAAAACTGCGAACGCCATTTAGAACTAGGGCCAAATAACAACTCATTCCCCAGTTCATTGACCATTTAACTTTTCTTCTTAGAAAACTCTCTTACATGAACCACACCCCCAGCCCTGGGGGTGGCCGGGCTTTGCGGCTATTCCAACCAGTCTCGCGGTCGTCTACTATGCGGTTGCAGGCGGGCCCGAGCCCCCTGGAGACTCGGGCACCACAAAGGGGTTACTTATTTTATAAAGCTCAGCGACGTATGTAAAGGCGCCCAAAGATATAAAAACAAAGTAGATGTGAGGGATGTGCGCATACCTCTTTGGGTCGAGGCTTCACGTCTAAAAGTTCTAATACTTGGCGGAGGCTCTGTGGGGACGCGTAGAGCTAAATATTTTCACACAGCGGGCGCCAAGGTGAGAGTTATTGCAAGAGACGTCACGCCGGAGTTAAAATCCATGGGAGTAGAGATAAAATATGCGGATCTCAACGTCTACGATCCCACCGAGGATATAAAATGGGCAGACATAGTAGTAATCGCAGTTGATGATCAAAGACTTGCAGAGAGACTCTTTAGACAAGCTGAGGCGTTGGGCAAATTGATAAACGACGCCACAGATGCCACACGTACACATGTGGTAGTGCCCTACGAGAGAGAAATCGCAGGACTAAGAGTAGCAGTCACTAGCGAAGGCGCGGCGGGCACGCCGGCTAGACTTTCACTAGACATAATAGAGGGCTGTATTAAAGAAAGCTGGATTCCAGTATTCTATAGTGTATATAGAGAGCTAAAGAACGAGGCAAAAACATTGATAAAAAACACAAAAACAAGACTACGCTTCTACCAAAAGTTAGTTGAAGATGAAAAATTTATGAAATATGTAAAAGAAAAAGACGAAAAAGCTGCAATTAAACGGGGAAGAGAACTGCTACACTCTATCCTAAATGAGGAAAAGGCCGCCTAGCCCTAGGGCGCCTAGGGACTCACCCGTGCCGTCATTTGTAGTCTCTGGCGGCAACGAAAGTAGTTAACAACGTGGCCAACATGTGCTTCTCAACGCCGCCTTTACGACGGCGTCGCTCAAGACAAGCACCACTGCGGCCATGGCCACCACGGCGAACCAAAGAGCGGAGCGGATTCACATCAGCGAAGCCCATAGACTGTCGTTATAACAACGTTACTCTCTTCATTTCAGATGGTGTAAAAAACACATTTTAAAACTTTATTATCAGGGTGAAACGTTTTGACATTCGATGGGGAAAAGACCCGGTCTGATATATGAAGAGGGCATTCTGCACCGACGTGAAGTGATGATCCGCCAGTGGCCTAACGGTGAAGACCTCACCCTTTGCTGATTTTAAGTTCCCACAACATATAGATTTTAGATGATGTACAGAGGTGGCCCCCTCAGTGATTTTATGAACGAGGGTTGGGGGTGCTGAAAAATATTTTGATTACTTCGCCAGTTTATACAATAGCTCTCTAAGTACTATATGTTTGTTAAAGTTGCCTGTCTTTATCCACCTCCCACATGCTCTATATGGCGCGAGGATGTATACGCCGTGGCTACACACTGCCTCCTCCACCGCTATGTAATATGGTTTCGACACCACGAGTATAACTGTGGAGTTTTCAATAAGCTTAGCTATAGCGTTTAGAAGGCCAACAGATCTAGCCCACTTCTTTATTTCCTCAGGCGACCTCCCGCTTAGAGTCACATCATACGGCTCTAATACTTGATTCTCATGTACCAACCCATATCTAGCAGATATTATATACAAAGCGGCGGGAACCCCAGCAGATCTAACCTCGTCCAACACTTTTACAATTCTTCTCACAGAAGGCCCTCTATATAGCTCTCTAGCTGGCGCGGCAACTCTAAGCTTTTCGGCAGTACAGTTGGTAACAATTGAAAACACATAGCTATATTAATACCAAAATTAAAGATGACGCCATGGATTTCTTGACGGCGGTTGTATTGGGGGTAGTTCAGGGAGTGTCCGAGTGGTTGCCCATAAGTAGCAAGACGCAGGTTATGTTTGTCTCACAACTACTACTGGGCGTAACGCCTGAGCTCGCCTATTCGCTGGGACTCTTTCTCGAGGCCGCGTCGGTATTAGCCGCATTGATATATTTCAGACTGGTATATCTAAAGATTTTGAGGGGGTTTCTTGGAGACGCCGAGGGAAGAAAATGGCTGACTTACATAATAGTAACCACCGCCGCAACAGGCGCCGTGGGAATACCGCTTTATATGGCGGCAAAACGCTACTTACTCCTAGGCGCAAGCGCCGGCTGGCTTATGGTTGTACTTGGCGTCGCAGTCATATTTAACGCAGTACTTCTTCAGAGAGCCCGCTCGGCGGCAGGGCTTAAAACCTTTAACGACATGACTCTCGGCCACATGGCGTTGGTAGGTCTAGCCCAAGCCCTATCGGTGTTGCCTGGCATAAGCCGCTCTGGCATAACCACAACAACATTGTTACTACTCGGCTACCGGCCAGACGAAGCTTTTAAATCTTCTTTCGTCTTAGTGCCAATTGCAGGACTCGGCGCCACAGCCTTGGCCTACCTCTCAGAAGGGGGCGCAGTGGCCACTCCCGAAGCTATTACAGCTATGTTGATAGGGCTTGTAGTTAGTCTTGTAACTATAAAGGCTCTGCTAGAATTTGCAAAAAGTAAACATGTCACACTTGTGAATATAGTAGTAGGCACTTTGGCAATAGCCGGAGGAATTACGAGAATTCTACTTAGTTCTTAACGTAGATATATACCTCCTAGCGCCGTATATCAACAACGCTTCAAGCGGTATCTGGGCCCACTTGACGAGTATCTGGCCGAGAATTATCTGAGCTTCTGGGCCAAAGGCCAGCGATATAAACACTGCCGTGTCTACCACTTGCGAAATAAGAGAAGAGCTATAAACCCTAGCCAGTATGTGGAGACGGGGCCACTTAGTCACGATGTAGACGTCCACTGTGGAGGATATGAGGTATGCGGCGAGGGAGGCAAGCGCAATTCTGGCGGAGGGGGTGATTACCGAGTCCACCACGGCGGCTCTCTCAGCAAACCACGCCGGCGGGGGTAGTTGTGCGGCGGCCCAAGTGGCGAAGGCCACCGCCGCCTGGAAGAAGAAGCCGAGCCTCACGGCTCTCATGGCGAACTGCCTCCCGTAGAAAATCGCCATGGCGTCTAACACGGCGACGTTAGTCATAAATATGACAGTACCCGCAGGCGCAACGCCAATGCCGTAGTCCACAAGTTTGTTAGCAATAAACTGCGCCGCTGTGAGCGTGCCGAAGAAAAGGCCTACAAGCACCGTGTCTATCTTCTCTTTCCATAGCCAAATTAAAAGTAGGTAGATTAAGTATAGAACAACTCCGTAGACCCAAGCTTGAAATACTGCTAGCATAAACGGCGGGCTTTACCTCAGCTTAAAAATTTAAAGCAGGCATTTGTCGAACATGTGGATTTTCTCACCACAGTTAGAAAAACTGTCGAACTCCGGCTGGCCACAGAGCCGCCGCCCCCCACGAGAACAACTCCATTACTAGACTTTACAAAAGCCCTCAGAGACTTCGGCATTATTGCAGAGTATAAACGTGCGTCGCCCCGCGGCGTAGTTAGACTAGACCTCCCGCCCTGGGCTTACTTCGCAGAGCTATACAGCTATGTCTCGGCCTTCTCCGTCCTCACAGAGCCCTTCTGGTTCCTCGGAGACTATCGCTTCATACCTATAGCCAAAACCTTCAAGCCCGTCCTCATGAAAGACTTTGTAATAGACAAGAGACAGATAGAGATGGCGTATGGCTATGGCGCAGATGCCGTCTTAATAATATACCGGCTTGTAGATAGAGAAAAGGCCATGGAGCTCGCCGAATACGCCCAGAGACTAGGTCTCACCCCCCTGGTAGAGGTGGACAACGTACAAGACGCCAAAGAGGTCGCCACGTGGGGCGGAAGGGTGGTAATCGGGATAAACGCCAGGGACCTCCGCACTTTAGAAACAAACCTCATAAGGGCCTTTGAGATAGCCAAGTCGCTAAGAGGAGATGTAGATTACATAATTGAGAGCGGCATTTCCAAGCCGGAGGAAGTGGAGAAGGCTTGTCTCCTATATGCCAGGGGGGTGTTAATTGGCACAGCTCTTATGAAAAACCCCGCCTTGGCAAAAGAGTTAAAGACGGTAGCTGAAAACTGTGTTGCAAGACGCTAAATGGATAAGCTAAAGGCTGCGTTAACCTCGCTTATTGCAGGCATTGCAGTAACTGCACTTAAGATAACGGCGTGGCTACAGAGTTTTTCTGTGGCGGTACTTGCAGACGCAGTCCACTCCGCAGTTGATTTACTAGCGGTTGCTATTACATATCTAGCAGTTAAAACTAGCGTAAAACCTCCAGACGAAGAACACCCATACGGCCACTACAAAGCGGAGACATTAGGCGGAATAGGTGGATCTCTAGCAGTAATGGCGTCTGCAACTTTTATCGCATATGAGGCATTTACAAGACTAGTGCGGTGGGAGCCATATACGCCCAGCTTAGCTGGCGTTGTTACAATGGCTATAGCCATAGCGGTAGATTTCAATAGAGTAGTTGTCCTCCGCAAATTTAGAGGAGTTTCAAGAGCTCTCGAAGCAGACGCCCTCCACTTCTCCACAGACCTCGCCTCATCTTCTGCCATACTTGCACTACTTATCTTCGGCATAATTTCTGAAAAGTATGCGCCAGAAGTTTTCACACGTTGGAGCCCGGCGATAGATATCGCCTTAGCCGCCGCCATAACTATATACTTCATAAAGCTAAGTCTTGCACTACTTAAATCATCTATAATTGAGCTATTAGACTACGCCCCACCTGATGTTGTTATAAAAACGCGTCAACTTGCACAAAGAGTCGCCGGAGTACAAGCTGTAAAGACTGTAAAAGTAAGAAAGGCCGGCGGAGTATACCACGCCGATGTAACAATAGCAGTAGATGAAAATCTCACAGTTAAGGAAGCTCACGAAATTGCAGACCAGGTAGAGAAGACTCTAAAAGAAGAGCTAGGTGGAGACATCGCCGTACACGTAGAGCCGCACAAGCCTAGCCAGAGGCCTGAGGAGACTCCTTCAGCTGCTTCTCGATCTCCTCAAGAGCCTTCTGGACCTCCTTCTCGATCTCCTCGATAGGCTTCGGCGGCGGGGTGGTGGCGAGGGCGTAGCCGACCCACGCCAGTATTCCCAAAACGGCGGCCACAGCCGCGAAGGCAGTCAGCTGGAGGATAAATAACTGCCAGGGCGAGAAGAAGACAAGCCAGCCATACAACACAATGCCAACAACCCCAGCCACAACAAGCCCCAAGCCGATAGCCTTATCTCTATGCATGACTACAAAAAACCCCGGGTTTATATATGTTAAATCATCTAAAGCGGACAGCTCTGATGAAGTGTATAACACAGGACGTAATAGAGATAGCCAGCAAGCCCTATGGGAGCTGTGAGGCCGAAGTAGCCGAACCAAATAGCCACTACCTCAAAAATAGACACCAAAACCGCCAAGATGAGAGCTGTCGCCGCCGCCTCCTCAAGGGTATAGACCCCAAGAGCCATGGCGAGACCGGGGTAGAAGGTGCTGTAGAGCGCTTTCTCCCCAACAATAACGCTGACCCCCTCATCGTCCTTCCCCTTAGCTATGAAGATAAGCCCCACGATAGACTCGGGAATCACTGTGGCTATGGGGACGAGGATTATGGAGAGGGCGAGCTTGTCAAGTCCGGCGGCTGCCCCCAGATCCTTGATCCCACCTACGAGCCACTCGGCGCCAAACGCCATTGCCAAAAGAGCCGCCGCAGTCTGCACCGCCGGGTTCTTAAGCCAGAGGGAGACGCCGGCCTTCTCCACCTCCTCCTCTCTAAGCATAAACTTGGCATATAGGAAGTAGAGGACGAGGAGGAAGACTCCATACAGCTGGCCGAAGACGCCGTAGCGCTCCGGGTGGAGAAACAAGATGGGCAAGAGGGGAATGGTAAACACAAGCAGGGGAACGGCCACAATGCGGTGGACATGCGGAAGCTTGTACCTCCTCCTCCCTAGAGCCCACGCCGTTATGCTTGTCAAAATGATGACGGGGTAGATCACAGTAGCCGCCATAAACGGCTGAGCCACTATAGACCCCCAAGCGATCTCTATCTGCCCCCGCAGAAGCGCCACGGTAAAGACAGCCAGCTCTGGGCTTGAGGTTATGATGGGGGCGAAGATAGCGGCAACCCCCACCGCCGCGCGCCTATATCTCCAAGATATGTAGTGAACTAATTGCTCAATTAACACACCAGCGAGGATAGTCAGTAAAATACCAACTACCACTCCAAAAGGCCCAATTGAGGGGACTAGAGACACCTCTGCCATAGGGCCTGGAGAAGAGACGCTTTTTAAAATTAGTGGACCGGCCGGGATTCGAACCCGGGATCACCCGCGCGCGAGGCGGGCATCCTTCCGCTAGACTACCGGCCCTGTTTTGCAACACATGTAGCTTAAAAACTTTATCCATGATTCACTCTCTGTGCACAGAGCCGTGAAGAAAACGGAGGATGTAAACCGATGCCGTGCACAAGACTTAAATATCCCACACGATCCTACTGCCATGGCGACGAAAACTCTCTACCTTGCGGCCGCCCTGTTGGCCATCGCAGCGGCCGCCCAGACGATGCCAAAGATTGTGGTGTCGTTCCCCGCCTATAACGTCGTGCTCAGCGAGGCTTTTCCAAATGCAGACGTCGTCCTCATCACAAAGGGGGCGTCGGACCCACATGAGTACCAGCTGACGGCTGAAGATCTGCAGATGCTCGCAAGTCTTACTCCACGCGACGTCGTCGTCCTCTCCATGCACGCGCCCTTTGAGCAGAAGATCGCCGAAATGGCTAGAGACAGCCAGATAAAGGCCAAGGTCATAGACCTTACAAAAATCCAGCAGTATCTAACGTACGACAACGGTGCGGTGAACCCCCACGACCACGGCATATACCCGCCCAACGTCCTCAAGCTGGTAGCCGCCGTGGCAAACGCCATCGGGCTAAAGCCAGACCTCACCTTCCTACAGAAGCTACGGGAGCTCAACTCGACGTACTGCTGTAGATTCAGTGGAAAAGCCGTGGCGCTGACCCCAGCCGCACAGTATATACTCCACTGGCTTGGATACAGAGACATAGCTGTCCTCATCAAAGAGCCAGGCATGCCACCCACCACCCAAGACCTCCAAAAGGCCCTCCAATACGCAAAAGAGGGCGCCCCAGTCCTAGCTGCCGTAGTGCGCGGAGAAGCTCTACGTATAGTAGACCAGTTTAGACAGAAAGCCCAGGAAGCCGGAATAAACCCCCATATAATCACGGCAGACTTCTCCAAAAACTACATCCAGACCCTAGAAGCTACAGTTAGACAAATAGCGGCGGTTGCCCAAATGTCCTCAGCTACCGAAACCACAGCCAAACAAGCAACACAACAGAACACGGCGGCTACCCAGACGACGCAGCCAGCCGCTGGCCCAGAACTGACCATCCCAATCGCAGTAGCCGCCACAACCATCGTGCTATTTGCCGCAACTCTACTCCTCCTCAGGAGGAAAAAATAATAGGTTTTTTCACCGTCTGTCCCTAGGCGCAACAGCCTAGGGACTTTCTCCCCGCCCACGCCTTCATCAGTAGCCAGGCTACCTCGGGTGTGGGGTCATTGGGCATGGGGCCGGGCGGCACGCGGCCCTCCTCGGGCGTCCGTTTTTCGATGTTTATCACGGCCGCCATATACGCCTTCCGCACTTGAAAAGCCTTCCCCGCTGCGTTTCTCACTAGGCCGCGCCGTAGGAAGTCAAAAGCCGGCCTAGTCTCGACAAGAGATGTCGTTATGCTAATAGGCGAGTGGAGGTTTTAAAGCTACGTGTTGGATGGACGTACGAGCTTGACAAAGCTCTACTAGAGCTTAGAAAGGCGTTAACCCTCGGCAAGTGAGGAGCTGGTCTCGTGGATCTGGAGACTGGGTACTGGTCAGTCGGCGTTTACTGTAGGCAAAAAGTTTACTAAGGTGTTAGAACTTTGGAGTTATGTATAAGCTGTTGCTTCATGTAGATAGCGACGATCCTGCGCCGATGTCTATCGCGTTGTCTAATGCAGAGAACTTTCTTGCGGCTGTTGGGCAGGGCGAGGTGGCTCTGGTGGCTAACGGGCCTGGGGTGAGACACTTCGTCAAGGGGTCCCAGTTTGGGAGTAGAATCGCGTCGCTGGCTAGGAGGGGGGTCAAGTTCTACGTCTGTAACAACGCGCTTAGGAACTTGGGGATCGACCCCACGTCTCTTGTGGCTGAGGCTGAGGTTGTGCCTGCGGGTATTGTAAAAATCGTGGAGTTAGTCCAGCAGGGCTATATATACGTCAAGCCTTAGTCGCAGGGTTGGTCTGGGGGGCCGTAGCCCCCTCCGCCTGGCGTTTCTATTATGACTTCGTCGCCTTCGTCGAGCTCCACGGTGTCTGACCTTATGGCGACTTCTCCGCCCCTCCTCCTCTTGACTACGACTCTTGCCGGCTTTCCGGGGCAGCCGCCCTCTAGCCCCCATGGCCGCGTGTCGAAGCGGCTAGCTATTATCGAGAGGGTGGCCGGCGCCAGCGTCTTGAAGACCCGCACTATTCCGTCTCCACCTCTGTATCTGCCGGAGCCTCCGCTCCCCTCGCGTATCCTATAGGCGGTGAATTTGATGGGATATGTCCTCTCTGCGATTTCTATGGGGGTGTTTAGAGTGTTTGTCATATTGACGTGGACGCCGGAGACGCCGGGGCTGTTGGGACGCCCGCCTGTCCCGCCGCCTATTGTCTCGTAGTAAGACCAGTATCTGCCTCTCCAGACGCCTCCGATCATCACGTTCATCATTGTGCCAGAGCCTGCGGCGGGGATCCTCCCTGGGAGGGCCTTGGAGAGGGCCATGAAGACGGCGTCCGCCACCCTCTGGCTGGTCTCTAGGTTGCCGGCGCCTACTGCGGCGGGTTTCACTGGATTGACTATAGTGCCCAAGGGGGCCTCCACCTTTATAACGCTATAGAAGCCGTGGTTTGTCGGCACGTCGGCAGCCAACGCCGCTCTAACTGCGAAAGACACCGCGGAGTAGGTCACCCCGAAGACGGCGTTTATGGGGGCGTCTACCTGTCTCGCCGTGCCTGTGAAATCTACCCTCACTCCGCCATCTCCGACCTCAAGCGTGACTCTTATGGGTAATAGCTCCCCCCTCCAGTCTAGGTAGTCCACTGCGTCGAATCTGCCGCGGGGCCACTTGGAGATTTCGCCTAGGGTCAGCCTCCTCCCGTATTCGACAGCCTCTCTCCAAGCGTCTAGCACCTTCTCGCCGTAGCGTTCAAATAGCTCCCTCACTCTAGCCGCGCCGACGCGTGAAGCTGCCAACTGAGCCTCTAGGTCGCCTTTTGCGACTTCTGGCGTTTTGAAGTTCTCCAAGATGAAAGATAGGGCCTCTCTATTTAGCTGTCCTCTCTTCAGTATTTTTACGGGCGGTATGACGACCCCCTCTTCGTATATAGTCTTCGCACGTGGATTAAGCGACGCAGGGAGGGGCCCTCCTACATCTACATAGTGTGCTTTTGAGGCTATGTAGGCGACGAGTCTCTCCCGCCAGTAGACTGGATACAATACGAGCACGTCGTTGAGATGAGTCCCGGCGATGTACGGGTCGTTGGTTAAAACAGCGTCGCCCTCTTCCAGCACCTCTCCTTCCAAGGCCTTTAGTAAGTTTATAATTCCGATATGGAAAGAGCCTAGGTGGACCGGTATGTGCTCGGCCTGCGCCACGATGCGGCCTTCTGCGTCTACCACCGCGACGCTGTGGTCCATACGCTCTCTGATGTTGGGCGAGAATGCAGAGTTCCTCAGCGCGATCCCAGCCTCTTCGGCGATGTACTCAGTGGCTTTGTATATGATCTCCCACCTCATAGTCTCAGCTCCAGGCCGTATCTCTTTACTTCCGCCTCCCACCTCGGCGGCACCACTGTGGTGGAATAGTCTTCGACAATTAACGCGGGGCCTCTCACCCGGTAACCCAGCGGTAGCTCCGCCCTGTTGTAAACTGCGGCTTTCGTCCAGCCGTCGAAATACGCCTCCTTTTCCCACGGCACTGGACTCCCCCTCTCCGGCGGCTGTGGGAGCTTCGGCTTTTGTCTCTTCACGATGGCGAACACGCGTATTGTCACAACCTCTATCGGCTTGTCTAACACAAATCCGTAAGTCGCCTTGTGTTTCTCCTCGAAGGCCCGTCTGACGGCCTCGGGCGTGAGATCTTGGCCTAGTGGGATCGTGAGCTCCCAACCCTGCCCCACATATCTAACGTCGGCATATCTCACGTAATAGTCAGGGCTGTATCTGGCCAGCTCCTCTTCCAGCCGTCTAAACCCGCCCTCTAGGTCTCTGGGGTAGGCCATCCTAGCCTCGAATCTAAAGTCCGCCATGAGCATGCCGAGAGAGGTGAACACCCCAGGCAGAGGGGGCACCACCACGCGACTTATGCCGACCTCCTCGGCAAGCTCAGCTGCGTGTTGTGGCCCCGCCCCGCCAAAGGCCATGAGCACAAAGTCTTCTGGGTTTAGACCTCGCTCCACCGTGACTAGCCTTATGGCTCTCGCCATTTCCACATTTACCAGTTTTATTGCGTCTGCAGCTACGTCGACGGGGTCGCCCAGTTTGCCTAACGCCTCTACGGCGGCTTTTGTATTAAGCTTCAGCGCGCCCCCGGCCAACACCTCCGGAATTCTGCCAAGGGCTAGGTTTGCATCTGTGACCGTGGGCTGGGTGCCTCCCCTGCCATAAGAGACGGGCCCTGGGTCCGCCCCGGCGCTTATGGGCCCCACCCTGAGGGCGCCTCCCGCGTCTCTCCAAATGATCGTCCCCCCGCCTGCGGAAACTTCAGCGAGGTCTACAAAGGGGAACCTCACAGGGTAGCCCGAGCCTTTGACAAGCCTCCCTCTGTGGCTCTCCCCGCCCACCTCATACTCTGTAGTTATAGAGGGCTGGAAGTCCACCACCGTGCCGGCCTTCGCCGTCGTTCCTCCCATGTCGAAGGAAATAACTCTGGCCTCGCCCGCCAGCTTGGCCAACTCAGCCGCGGCGACGACCCCAGCCGCGGGGCCCGATTCGACAAGCTGTACAGGCCTTCTGGCGGCTTCCTCTACCGTTACAAGCCCGCCGGAGCTAGACATAACGTAGAGCGCCCCGCCCCTACCCTCTACGAACTCCCTCAGGCGCGACAGGTAGCGGCTTACCAGCGGCATTAATGCTGCATTTACCACCGCAGTGGAGAAGCGCTCGTACTCCCTAGGCTCGTGCGCCACCTCATATGACGCAGTGACGTAGCTAAACCACCTCTGGAGCACCTCCTTGGCGGCCTTCTCGTTGCTGGGGTTTACGTAGGAGTGGAGGAAGGCCACTGCGGCGCTCACGGCGCCCATGGCCTTAGCCCTGGCAGCCAGCGTCTCTACCTCTGCGGGGTTTACAGCCTTCTCTATTGTGCCGTCTGCAAGTGTTCTCTCGTCGACTTCAAACCTAAGCTCTCTCGGCACAAGCTGACGTGGCTTGGCAAAGTAGAGGTCGTATAGCCTAGGCCTGTTCTGCCGCCCTATCTCTATGACGTCGCGGAAGCCCCTCGTAGTAAACAGTGCCACCTTGGGAAGCTCAAGCCCCACTTGGCCAAGGAGGGCGTTTGTACCGATGGTAGATGCGTGTAGAACTTCGTTGAAGCCCATCTGCGAGAGCCCCATAATCACAGCCTTCTCTGGCTCTCTGGGGGTGGAGAGTATTTTCAAAGTGATTATGTCTCCTCTCTCGTCTACTGCGACGAAGTCTGTAAAGGTCCCTCCGACGTCTACAGCGACTATTTTCATTTCTTTACACGGAGGGCGTATGTTAAAACTCCTACGAGGCCTAGAGTTGCCAATATGGCTAGGTAGACGCCAGCTAGAAGTCTATCGACGCCCATGATTACAGTCATCACATATGGCGCCGTCCCTGCAAATACCGTGTTGCCAATTTGATAAGCAGAGGAGACGCCGGTGGTTCTAACTAGAGTGGGGAAGAGCTCGGCTAAGAAGGCGGCTTCTGGTGTATACACTATCCCATGGGCGAGACCGGTGAGTATTGCCACGGCAAAAAACATAGGCACGTTGGAAAGAGCTTGGTTTATAAGTAGCGCTCCGATGATAAATAAAACGATTCCCAGGGTAATAGGCACTACGTTTCCCACTTTTTCTGCAACAAAGCCGCTGGCTATTATTCCCAGTAGGTCAAAAACTGCGAATAGTACAATTGCTAAAAACCTCGTCGGAGCGTCAACGAGCTTAAGCGCGCTTGCTATATTTGGAAGGAAGGTGTTCCCGTAGTAAAATACTGCCCCAGCTGCGCCGGCGAGTAGGATACCGACCAATAACTCCTTCCAGTATTTTGTAAACACCGCCGCCACAGGATTTTCAATTTGCATAACGGTTTTTCTAGCCTCTATATATTCTAGTGTTTCGCCAAATTTAAACCTGAAGAACAAGCCTATAACTACTAACACCAGAGATAGGAGAAACGCAACTCTCCAACCCCACGCCGAGACAGCGGCGTCTCCAAGCACGTAAGTTAATATCAACATTACGCCTGCCGCCAGGAGGAGACCTAGGGGCACCCCGCTTTGTACAAACATCATAAAGAGACGTTTTCTTCTCACGTTTTCAAATAGGTAGTTTACAGCGGCACCCCACTCACCCCTAGTGCAAAACCCTGGAGTAATCTCAGTACTATGACAACAGCTGTGGCAAATACCCCCCACTCCTTATATGATGGGACTAGGCCTATGAGAGCTGTGGCTAGACCTGCCGTTAGTAAAGTCCAAAACATGGCCGTTCTTCTGCCAAAACGATCGCCGACCCACCCAAAAAACAAAGCACCTAGAGGGCGTGCGAAAAATCCAAGCGCAAACGTTAGAAATACATTAGCAAGTTGCACTATAGGGTCTTTAGAGGGGAAGAAAGCAGCACCTACATATGTAGCAGCTACGGCGAAAAGAAAGGCGTCATACCATTCTAACACTGTCCCTGATGCTACGCCTATTATGAGACCGGGTCCGATACTTCTACTTGCCATGATATGAGATTTTACTTATTTTTAAGTATTACCACTATATAGATATCATAGTCACTATAGTGGGCATTTAATTTATCTATAGGTAATACTTATTGTACTGCAAAAAGATTTTAAAAGTCTATGATATCTAAAACAGAAAAACATAACTTTGGAATAGTGGTTTTGCTTTACTAGGGTGTTTATGATGCTTTTCCAGCGGCGCAAAATACAAAATATGGTCTCTTACTTTGTGCCTACGTTAGGGGTCAACTATTGGTAAAGTTGCTAATTGTTATGGCCGGCATGATTTTATTTATATGGGGGGTTTAGCCTAGGCGTGGAGAGAGCTGTAAAAAGCGCCGCTTGGATTACGGCGGCTACAGTCGTTACGACAGTGTCTGGTCTTGTATTTTGGAGCCTGGCGGCTAGGCTGGGCGGGAGGGCGGGCTTAGGGGCAGCGGCGTATGAGGTGGCGGCGGCTAATGTGGCTTCTGCGCTTTTAAATATCGGGCTTCAGAGTTACACGCTTAGGTTTGTGTCTGATAGAGGCGGGTCGGCGCTGGCCACTGCCTACACGGCAGCTGCTCTCCTCTCGCTGGCGGGAGGCGCAGCGCTAGCGGCGCTGGGCTTTGACTGGGCTCCTCTCCTTCTCGCATCTTCTCTTTTCTTCGCCGCATCTGCGGGAGCTCTCATAGCTTCTGGATTTTCCGCCGGCTATTTCTATTCGGCATTGACAGGGGCTGTGTTAAAACTAGCCCTGCCCTTTTTCGCCGCCCCGCTTTTTGCTTTTACAGTAGCTTCGATAGCTTCTGCAGCAGTCGCAGGAGTTTATGCAGCAAGGCGAGTTGGCTTATCTAAGCCGGGGGACTGGGGGGACTTCCTCGCGGCCGGCCTTAGTAACTACGCTGTGAATTTCTCAGTGAGTTTCGCCGTGTCACTTGGCGTTGTTATAGCTGGGGCGTTGGGGAACACGGGACAGGCCGGCGTTTTGTATCTCCTTGCCATGGCTGTCCTCGCCGCTTCTTCAGTCGCCGGCGCTCTGGCCCAAGCTAGCGTTCCTGTGATGGTGGAGGGCGGCACGTCGCTGGCCGAGAGGGGGGTTCGCATCGCCGTTGGTATTAACGTTCCGCTGGCTATTGCGGCGGCCGGTGCGTCGTATGTATTGATGTCTCTACTGGGGAGGGAGTATGTGGAGGATGCACCTTCGCTTGCGGCTGCAATGCCGGCGGTGGTAGAATTGTCTGCTATTTCTATGGCGTCAGCTATATACAATGTAGAGAAGAGGTGGCTTGACTTAGCTATACTTGGCGTTGTCGGTTCGGCTTCTGTAGCTGTGTCCTCCGCCCTTCTGCCCCCGGGCGTTGCCCTAGCCGTAGGGTTTATACCGCCGTTTTTAATCTCGCTTAGGGCTGTGCCGCAGGCACCGCTATTGATAGGCCTTGGCCTCACAGTTGTTTTTACGCCTGTCGCCTATATATCTGGTGTATTAGGCGGTCTTTTGGCGGCAGCAGGGGCGGCATCTGTATTACACGTCCTGGGTGTGTTTAATGTCAGAGATTACATCCGCCTGGCGAAAATCGTACTGTCTAGAAGTCCGTGATATTTTTTGCCCTTCTGGGCGGTCTCGCGGCTGGGGGGAGGTGGGGGGCGGCCTACGGAGTGTTTGCAACCTATATCCTCTATGTTTTGTACGGCTTGAGCCCCCCTCTGGGGGTCGTCGGAGCGCTTGTTGTTATCGCCGCGGCGCGCGGCCTGCGGCTTGACAAACTTACTCTCTACGCCCTTGCGACGGCTTTTGGCAAATTTCTCCTTCTGCCGCATCTGGCAAGCCGCCCCATCCCGTACTACGAGGCTCTGTGGTACGCGGCGCAAGTTTCGCCAGAGTGGAGGACCTACGCCCCGCTTACCTACCTCCCTCATATGCCGCCGCTTGAACTCGCGCTAGAGGGAACGCTCTTCGTCGTCGGCGCCGCTGCCCTAGCCTCAAGGGCGTTGGCCGAGGTGTGGGGACGTGGGGCTGTCTTCTGGCCTCTCTTGGCGCCTGAGCCGCTAGTGTTTGGACATTTTGCCATGGCGATGCCGCTGGCGTGGATTGCGGCATATTTCGCACGGCTGAGACGCTGGGAGTGGGCGCTTGTCTCTGTGGCGTTTGCCGCCGGCTTTCACATCTACGGCGGGGCGGTGGCTCTGCTCTTCGTGGCGTTGTATGGCACGCCTTGGGCGCTCCTACTGGCGCCTTTGGCATTGCTGACCCCCCAGTCTTGGGTTCTCATCTCGCTCCTCTGGCGCATACCGGGGACAGACCTCCTCTCGGTTCTGGAAAAGGTGGCTTTTAGGGCGGAGTGGTTTTGGTACATAAAACTGGCGGTGGAGCTCGCCGTTGTTCTGGCGGCCGCAGCCTCTGCGGGGAGAGCAGGCGTCGTGGCTTTAGTAGGGATTTTGGGGGCTCTACTCACTGCGAGAGCGCCCCAAGAGTACGCCGGGTTTGTATATAGGCACTTCGCCGTAGTACTCCCCTTCTCCAGGCCGAGGCCTCTGTGGGCTTTCGCACTCCTCGCCTTCGTGCCGTATCTTATGCAGGTATATTTCTTTGGCCTAGACTGGGGCTGGGCTGTGAGGTATGCCCAGTCTTTTGCTTGTGGCTGTCCAGTAGAGGGCCCTGTGGAGTCTGCATATAGACTTATATACTTAAAAGACTAAGTTTTCGGCCTCTTGTGTGTATAACTGTTGTACTTCCAGTTTTAAACGAAGCTGAAGCACTTCCGAAGGTAGTGGAGGAGCTTAGGGCGGCTGGCTTTAACAATATCTTAGTGGTAGACGGAGGCTCCACAGACGGTAGCGTCGAAGTGGCGAAGAGACTCGGCGTTAGAGTCATCAGCCAGATGGGGAGGGGTAAGGGGATGGCGGTGAGGACGGCCCTTATGTACGTCGACACTCCCTATGTCGCTTTTCTAGACGCCGACTATACCTACCCGGCGGAGGACCTCAAAAAGCTGTTGCCCCTCCTCCGCCATTACGACGTCGTCCTCGGCGCGAGACGTGGAGAGATGCCCCTGATATATAGGCTGGGAAACAAGGCCTTGGGCTGGCTATTCCGGCTTCTCTTCGGCGTAGATATAAGAGATCCTCTCACCGGCATGTACGCCGCCAGGACAGAGGTACTTAGAGATGCCGCTCTTGAGGCCAGAGGCTTCGATCTAGAGGTGGACCTCTTGGCGAAGGCGCTTGCAAATGGCGCCAGAGTGGCCGAAGTGGAGATTGGATACAGGAGGAGGGTTGGTAAGAAGAAGCTCAAGCCTTGGCACGGGCTTTCCATCGCGCTAAAATCCCTCTCGCTTGCCTACCGACTAAACCCCACCCTGTCCCTCTCCCTCCTCGGCTCGTTTCTTCTCGTACCTGGAGTTGCCCTAGGGTCGTGGGTGGCATATAGGTTCTTCTACCAGGGAGTTCCCCACTACATGTTGGGTCTCTTTTCTCTAATCCTCATAATGCTTGGCGCTCTGTCTATTGCATTGCTCCCCCTAGCCACAGCTGTGTTGAGACTTCAAGCCGCCGTGAGGAGGAGAGATCTGCGCCTCCCCACGGACTGTCTCCCGCCCTTGCCCGAGCCTACGCCGCTGGCGACGCCGGCCTTAGCTAAGTCGGAGGGGGGCGAGACAGAGACGCCGCTTCTCCACGTGGGCAGGGGGCTTGTTCTATCCTTCATGGCGCTTTTGGCAACAGCAGCCTATTACCTCGGGGTTGGAGACACCACGACTGCAAACAAGCTGGCTGAGTGGGCCTACTACGCCCTGGCGGGCGCCGTCGTTGCTCTGCTTATAGACGCCGCGGTGGTCAGCCGCCGTGAACAGCGAGAAAGTCAGACATTGGGAAGTCATGGATAACGCGCTGGGGCGAGCCGGATATGTCAAGGGGGCGACCGTCTATCTGAAGAACTCCAGACACCTCTCTCGGCGATCCGTCGGGGGCGAGACAAAGCTTCCCCTCGAAGGCGAGGGTTCTACTAGCGAGCTGTGTAGGCCTGAGAACGACTCTGTAGCACCCCCCGCCGAGATCCTCTATGTTAAGTCTCCCCTCAGCCTTAAGCTTGAGGTAGAGCGATATGGCGTTGATCTCTTGTGAAGTGCAACGGCCCCCTGGGTCGCATACGACCACTCGCCAGAGGTTTACTGCGAATTTGTAGCCATGGACTACGCCATAGGCGTGGCTCCCATCTGCTGCCACAAAGCCCCAGGGGAAGTAGGCAGTATAGATGCCGGCCCTCAGCCGCTCCAGTAGGTCTATGGGAGGGGCTAGAACCACAATCAAGGCGGTCGCAGTGAAGGCGACTGCCGTGACGGCGGTGATTAAGTGGCCTCGCATTGGCTATATAATGCTTCTCCTATATATTCCTTACTTATATTTCTACCTCCAGCAGCTATGGCTTAACGCGTCGTGGCTCCCCCGGGGGGACGACTACCCTATACACGTCTACTTCGCCCTTCTGCTTAGGAGTGACCTCGTCTCCCTCTTCACAAGCCCCGGAGAATACCCCGGCATTCCCCACCTCCTGGGCCTCCTCTCGGGGGACCCCCTGGCGCTGGGGAGGGCCTTCGCCATGTACGCCGCTGCACTGGCCGTCTTGGGGGTGGCGCTGTATGGGCTCTACTTTAGAGCTGTTGGAATTCCGGCGCCTTTCCTCGCCTCGTTCTACCTCGTGACGGCGTCTGTGAGAACTCTAGCAGGGCTTATCGACGGCCAGATAGCAGATAAGACAGTCCTCCTGGTGTTCGTCCCACTGTCGCTCTACCTCTACGCCAGGGGGCGGCCGGCCGCCGCCGTCGCCGCCCTAGCGCCGTCTATATTCACAAATTATCTCGGCGTTGCTTACGGCGGGCTTCTCTTGGTGATGTATGCCATTTACGGCGGGAGGAGGGCCCGGCTGGCGCTCATGATCTACATAGCCCTTGTGGCAGTGTTCCTCTGGCATAAGGCCCTCTCCGTCCTAGAACTGGCGGGGCAGGCAGCCTCTGCGCCGCCGATGCCCTGGGACCCCGCGTGGGGTTTGGTCTACGCCTTCTACGGCCCCTCTCCCGCCATCCTAATACCGCTTGCCATCCTGGGGCTTAGGAAGAGAGCTGTGGCTCCCTTAGCCGCTGCCTCCCTCCTGTTGCTCGTCATAGGGGCGGCGAGCTCCGCCTACGGAGAGAGACTATACAGAATAGCGGCGCTTCTATTACCGGCTTCGGCGGTTGCTTCTGGGTGGGCGGGCCTCGCTGTAGCGGCGTATTCCGCCCTCCCGGCCGCGGGGGGCTGGGCGTGGGCTCTCGGCGCCGTGCCGGGGCTCTATCAGCTTGTGGATAGGATCACGCCGAGTCAGCTCGACGCCTATCACGCCGTGCTAGAGACGCTCCCGAGCAACTCGACCGTTGAGGTGCAGTGGAGCCTAGACCCATGGCTCCTCCCCTTGGCCTACGCATACAGACCGGACATCAAGGTGTACTTGACGGCTTGCCAGTGGACGCAGGCCGATTTCTACGTCTATACGCCTCCCGACCCCCGCCAGTGGTACATGCCGTGTATACGCGAGGTGGGCCCGCCACCAGGCGTGAAGATAGCCAGTTGGGGCAACACTACCCTCTACAAGAGGTGAAAGTCGCCATATTCTCCGAGTCTCTCTGGCCGTTGGGAGAGGGCGGCGCGGAGCTCGCTACGTACCTCTACGCGAGGTTGCTTACCGAGTTGGGCGTCAAGATTAGGGTCTACGTGAGGCGGGGAGGCGCGAGGTGGGAGGGGCTTGAGGTGGTGGAGTTGGGGGGCGCCGGGACGAGGAAGTTCCACGCCCCACCGCTGGGGGCGAGAAGGGCATTGGAGTGGTGTGACGTGGCCTACTTCGCCTCGGCCTACTGGGAGCTGGTGCCTCTGGCAAAAAGGATGGGAAAGAGGACAGTTGTCCACATACACAGCTACGACCCAGCCTGTCCCGTGGGGACGCTTTACAACGCGAGGGGGGGCTACGTCTGCCGCCCGGAGATGAGAAGGTGCTGGGGGTGTATATACCTCCAGGAGAGATCGTTAGGACGCCCCTTCTGGAGGGCGGTTGCCTCGCAGGTGTTAAACGGCTTGTTCAACCCGCTGTTTGCCGAGGCCGTGAGGCGGGCGGACGCGCTGGTGTTCGTATCTGAGGCGCAGCGTAGGCTCTTCGCCAAACACTTCGGCGACATGCCTAAGAGCCACGTGGTGTACAACCCTGCACCTCCTCTACCGCACCTCCCGCCCGGCGGGAGGGCAGTGGGCTACTTCGGGGGGCTAAGCCCTTGGAAGGGGGTCTATGTGCTGTTACGCGCATGGGCGCGCCTTGGCGGTAGGGCAAGACTGTATATGACGCGGGCCTCCGCCTTGAGGAACCGTCCTCCTGGCGTAGTGGTGCTCGGCGACCTAACGCCGGGGGAGCTGGAAGAGGTGCATAAGGCGGTGTCTGTGGTGGCCGTCCCCTCCCTCTGGTGGGAGCCCTTTGGCTATGCCGCTCTTGAGGGCTTGGTGAGGGGACGCATAGTCGTGGCTTCAGACGTCGGAGGTCTTCCCGAGGTGGTGGGGGACGCCCCTGGGGCTAGGCTCGTCCCGCCGGGCGACGTAGAGGCACTGGCGGAGGCTTTGGAGTGGGCTTTAGGAGTAGACGTGGCGGAGCTGGGGGTTAGAAATAGGGAATACGCCTTTAGGAAGTTTGACGGGGTTAGGCTTGCTGAACGGCTTCTAAAGGTTTTGGAGGGCTAGCGTATATATAGGGGATTGATAACATCTCGGCCAACTCTTTAGTTGCAGCAGCTACGTCCTCGGGGGCTAGGTCTCTGACGTCGTATTTGCCGAGGGCAGAGACGGCCATCTGTATTTCTAACTTTAGCGACTCTATGTACTTCAACACGCCCTCCTCTCCCTTTGTCAACGCCGCTATTAAGAAGGGTCTTGACATGTAGACCGCCGTTGCGCCGAGGGCAACCGCCTTGACCACGTGTCCGCCGTTGTAGAGCCGGCCGGCGATGAGGAGGGAGGTCTTCACCCCCGCCTCTCTAGCCGCTTTTATGTACTTCAGCCCCACGACCGCGGGGTAGCCCAGGTCCTTTAGGGCGACGGTGGGGGCCATCCCCGTGCCGCCCTCCTTCCCGTCTATAACCACGGCGTCTGCCCCCTCTCTGCTTGCCACCTCTATCACCTCGGCGGCGTCTCTAAAGGGCCCTAGCTTGATCCAGATCTTCGCCTTTGGATAGGCCGTCTTCATAAACCTTATGGCGCCCGTCAGTATCTCCCTTGTGAATGTGCCCGGGACGGAGTAGCGTGTGGCGTACTTCCCGCCGTCGTAATCTATTAGATACTTCTGCCTCAGCTTTTCCGCCTGCTCCTTGGGGATCTTGATGACGCCGCCGAGGCCGGGCTTGGCCCCCTGCCCCACCTTTATCTCGAAGCCGATCCTCCCCTCCTCCACGTACTGCTCCAGGTCCTTATCGCTGTAGACTCTGTTCCACAACTCGTCGTAGGCGTCCTCCACGCTCTGTTGGATAAACACCCCGCCGTGTTTCCCCATGTTGGTCAAATAGGCCAGGAGACGCTCCTTGAAAGAGGGATGGCCCCGCGTGATCCTCCTAGAGTACCCCCTCACCGTGGCCACGTTTTCCCCGATGCCGAGGGGGATGCCCGCCTTGGCGGCCGCCTTCGCTATAGCGATGGCTGTTTTGCTGGCCACATCTGTAGAGCCCATGGACCCCACCACCACGGGCATCGACGCTGGGAAGCCCCCCACCAAAGTCTCGGTGTTGACGTCAGCGAAGGTGGGCTCCCGGAGCAACTCGGCGGCTTTCTTCAGCCTGAGGGGGGTGAAGGCGGGAGGCATCAGCAAGATGTCGTCGAGAGTGTAGAAGCGGGGGCATCCCCGCCTGTGTACCCCAGCGCCGAGTACAGCGCTTCCATATGAGGCGAGGAGGCCGAAGGGGTACACCGCCTCTTTGCCTCTGAGCGCCCGGTAGGCTATCTCGTCCACTGGGTAGTCCTCGAAAAACTCTCTGAAGCCCCTTATCCCAAAGTAGAGTCCCCTAAGCCTAAGGATGAGTTTGGCAAGTAGAAGCATATGCGGCGGCGCGGCCACTATTTTTCTATAATACGTACACAAAATACAGACAAGCCGGGGACATAGAGGTATTTGTTACCTAGATACGCCGGGCGTGGCGGGACATTGTCTCGAAAAGCCGGTCTTTAGGCTAGAATTTTACCACTACTGTTTTCCCGTTTTCTAGAGGCTTCCAGCCTTCGCGTTGGCCTAGGGGCTCCGAGGCAATTATGCCGTCTTTCTCCACAGGCACAAAGTGGGGGTGTTCGCTCCCTCTGTAGGTATAGAAGATGGCTAAGCCTGCGAGGTCTACAAAGACAAAGTTCAGGACGGGCTCCTGGGGGTCTAGGTAGGGCTTTGCTAACTCTGCGGCTTTCCTCACTGCGGTCTCGTCTCCGCCCAACGCTATTATTGCCTTGAGTAAAAGCTCGCTGTCTGTAGAGCCGTCTAGCTCTCCCACTTCAACTCCTTCTTCTCTAAGGGCGGCTTTGTACCGCTCTCTGTCTATAGTGCCATTGTGAGCTATGGCGTATCTCCCCCTCACGATGGGGTGGGTGTTCTCTAACGTCAGCTCACCTACCGATGCCAACCTGCTGTGTAGTATATACAGTATATATCCGTCTGGGGGCTCTACATAGTCTTCCCATATCGGCCTAGTGGATTTATATAGTCCGTAGGACCCTGGGCGTGCCCAGAGCGCGCCCCAGCCCGACCCGTGGCTCCAGCCCATTGTCCGGTCCCTCCTGGACACCTGGACAAAATCGAGGAGGATGTCTCTGGGGGGTTTTCCAAGGGAAAAAAGAATTCTACACATTAAACAGTGGTTAGATACTGCTCGTACTCCCAAGGCGTGATGGTATTCCAAGTCTTCTCCCACTGGTATTGTTGGACGTAGCTCTGCCACTCTGCTTGCTTCACGCCGAGGTAGGCCTTTACGATCTCGCTTGGTAGTTCTCTCGCAATTTTGCCCTCCTCCATGTATTTCAGCGCGGCGCCGAGGTTAGGCGGCGTCTCTCTGACGCCCTGTAGGTCGTAGGCCACCTCTTGGACGGGGGGCGGCGGCTCTATCTTGTTCTCTAGGCCTTCCAGCCCCGCCAGTACCATGGCGGCGAAGGCTAGATACGGGTTCATGGAGGGGTCTGGGTGTCTGTACTCAATCCTGTTAATCTTCCCGCCGTAGTACGGCACGCGCACCATGGCGGAGCGGTTGCCGAGGCCCCACACGACGCGAGTAGGCGCCTCGTGGTGTGGCACTAGGCGTTTGTAAGAATTAACGGTTGGCGCCACGATCGCGGATATAGATATGGCGTTGTTTAATATCCCGCCGACGACCCACTTAAGCTCCTGGGTTGGCTCTTTCACCGAGGCCATTAAGTTCTTCCCGTCTTTCCACACAGATATGTGGGTATGGGCGCCGCTTCCATTCATGCCCCAGAAGGGCTTTGGCATAAAGGTGGCGATGTAGCCATATTTAGCGGCTATGGCTTTTGCCATAATTTTAAACACCAGTATTGAGTCTGCTACTTTTAACGGGTTGCCGTATGGGATATTTACCTCGAACTGGGAGGGCGCCACCTCGTGGTGGGTCTTAGTCTCGCCGAGCCCCGCCGCGGCAAAGTTCTCCATAATCTCCTCTACTACCTTTCTAGTTGCTTCCGGCGGCACGTCGAAGTAGCCAGCTCTCTCCGGTAACTCCGGCGGGTTGCCCCGCACGATGAAGTACTCTATCTCTACGCCGATTTTAAACTGATAGCCGCGTTTCTCTGCCCTCTCGAGTACTTGCTTAAGCACGTTACGTGGGTCTAATGGAGATGGCGCATTGCCGTCTAGAGTGTTGGTGAAGACATAGGCGGCCTTCCCGCCGTTCCAACTCTCCACATATACGGCAGATGGGTCAACCACGGCAACAAAGTCGCTTCTGTTCACAGTGCTGTAGGCGGGGATAGAGGAGCCGTCGTAGGGAACGCCGTCGATAAACGCATCTCTAGCCATGTCGATTGGCATTATATCGACACGCGGTCTGCCGTAGATGTCTACAATTACAAAGTAGACGTATTTAACGCCCGCGCCTTTTAACACCCTCCATATGTCTAATCCCTCTACCTGCATAAACCGCGGAGATGTGGGGAATATATGTTTTTCGGATAGGCTATTTACATACGTCGGCGGAATATTTAGAATACAAAACCAAAAAACCAGGGGGATCAAAGTATGCTATACCATAAGCCCCTGTTGTGCGTTGTAAAAATTCTAAGATTTTGCTAGACGATTTTAAGCTCAATAACGCGGTTATCTATCACAACGGCGCTTTTCTTAAGCTGAAATTTATACATGACGTGCGGTTTTGTAACCACAATGTAGGAATGTATCAAAACGTCGTCAGGCGGCACTTCGTTTGTCACTAATACAACACGTAGGCCAAATTTTGCGCTTTCAAAAACAAGATGGCGTACCACCTCCCCCCTCTTGAGGACGTTTTGAGCCTCGTCGACTATCAACAGTTTCCTCGGGCGATGCGACACGCCACCTCTCTGCATTCTATCATAGAGCAAGGCGAGGACAAAAAGAGAAATCATCACTTTCTCTTCGTAGAGCCGGAGCTTAGAGAGGTCAATGACAACAGTTCTCTTTAGCTTAAGTAGGAGATCCAGGGGGACCTTCCCCCTTTCGAGAACTTCTACGATATACTCCAGTCTCCTGGCGATGGCGGCGCGCATCTCTACCTCCGCCCTAGACGTGACGAGAAAACTCTCTAACGCCTCAAGTACGTCGCCGATTTTTCTAATCTCGGCGTTTCTAATAGCTCTATAGAGAAAGTAGATAGAGGGCTCGTTAAGATTTAGAGAGAGACCAATTATCTCTGTGAGAAGTTTCTTATCAAAATTTCTAAAGTCGTATTTTAGAAGTCTAGCATCTACCCTAAGCCCTACGTCATACTCCCCAACCCAGTCGAGAATAAGCGCGGGGAGGCCAGACCTCTTTACAATCTTCTTCGCCAAGCGGCTCTTGCCGCTACGTGTCGGGCCTAGAATAACCACATGTCTATCAAGAGGTAGAAAAACGGGAAGCCCCCACCTCAGCCCTACAAAAACCCCGTCTTGCGACAGGAGGAGAAATATAAAAAACGCAATAGCTACAACCTCCCACACATATACCTTTTAAAGATTATAAACAAATTACGACCGCGCCGTCTGTCCCTAGGCGCAACAGCCTAGGGACTTTCTCCTCGCCGTCATCGGCATCCACGGTACCTCAGGCGTGGTGCCGAGCGGCACGCGGCCCTCCGCGAATGCCCTCTTCTCGATGTTTATCACCGCGGCGATCCCCTCCCGCCTTAGGGTTTCAATCAGTTCCATGAACTACTCCACCGTGAGGTATTGTTCTGTTTGGCCCATAGATACGTACGGCATGGGGAGAAGAGTCTGCACCTCGGCGGCTTTTGCACAAAGCCCAGACCGCGGCGCCGAAGCGTAAGACAATACGCCACGCCGCCGGCCGAAGACGCCGATAACTATGGGCAGAGGCATCAAGAGCTAATAGAGAAGACAAACCCCGTCCCGGCGACTACCTCACTCTCAACCTTGTAAGTTTTCTTGTTTCATGAACGACGTCTGGCCCCTAGGGCGGCAGACGGGGGTGCGAAGACAGATGCAAAATAAACAACTAGCGGCCGGCCCCATATGACCCGCCCCGGTGCATCCGAGACGGGCCCCTGAGTCCCCCAGGGAAGGGCCAAGAGAGGTAGGGAGACGTTCCTCCCGAAAATAGCCACTACGACAAGTCTAGCTAATGGCACTGGCTTCTTCCAATGTAATTAAGTATGTCAAGGTTTTCAAGACCCTCTAGCTCTACAGTTATAGTCCGGTCTGTGACGTCGCAATAAAACTCCACAGCCAGCTTCAGTCCGCCCCTCCCCCTAGACACTCTGTAGACCCCCTGGTGGCCGCCTATAAAAATCGCCTCGCCCTCCCCCACCCGCCGGCCCGGCTTCGCCTTAATCTTCAAGACGTAGGCCTTGCCCCCGTCTCTCACAAAGTGCATAACTTCTCCATCTCTTACCCACTTGACGCCATTTATCTCTCTGTGTCTAAACACGTCAGAAGCCATGGGCATTATAACAATCCGCCAACTCGGCGGCGCGCTGAGAACTAAAAAGTTATACAACCCAAGGACTCGGTTCCCCACGGCGATGGCGTGCCAACTGAAGTCAGTGAGCATGGTATTCAGACATGAGGTCGAAAATCTCGTGTTCCTTCACCGCCTCCTTTCTAATTTCAGAAAACATGGGATAGGCGTAGGGTAGGAGGCGTAGTGAGTAATAGCTGGTTAGGAGGGGGACTCCCAAGAAGTCGCCGAAGAGGAGCACGCCGATTAATAGGTTAAGCTCCTTATTTAACTTCGCCGTCTCGCGATAGAGGTCAAGGAAGAGGAGGCCAAAGAGAAAATCTCTCAGCGCCCTCATTTTACCAACTCATTGATAAACTGCCTAAGTCTGTCAAGCCCCACGATGTCCTCTGGGAAGAGTCTCACGACGGCTAATATATGGGGCGAGAAAGACTGTCTGATAATTTCAAGGTTTCTCTGTTGCTCTTCGTACTTGCTTCTGAGGAAGCCGGTGGCGTCTTTAGCCGCTTCCTCCTCTGGAATAACCATATTGACCACAACCCCGCCGAAGGGGATCTCGTACGCTTTCACCATCTCTATAAATCTCTGTACCACAGAGATAGAGAGTATAGTGGGTATCGTGACGAAGACAAACCGCGTCTGAGCAGGGTCGGTCAGCACCTTCCTCACCTCCATATAGCGGTTGTATAAGTCCTTCAGCTCGGCCAACACAGGGTCCCTCTCTATCTCCTCCCTAACCTTCTCCTTGCGGAAAGATAGCTGCTCCTTAAGGGAGAGGGTCTCCATCCTCATTTTGATAGTCCTCTGAAGCCAAGCGCCGTAGAGCTTGGAGAGACCGATCAGCCTCACCGCGTTGGCCACAGCCGCCATGTCGAAAATAACCCTGTCGAACTTCGGCCCCTCCTTGAGAACCACGTCCATCATCTTGTCGAAAGAGGCCGCCTCGTGGAAGGCTGGGTTGGTGGTGGCTATGTCTATAAGCGGTTTGATGTCCACAGACAGCTCCGCCATCTTAAGCATCTCCCTAAGCAGGGTAGATATTCTTGCCTTGTACTTCTCCACAATGTCGTCGTACTGCACCTCCACAGCCCACAGATTTCTCACCCCACGCACCTCCTTAACCACGCCCCCCGAGAGGTCTTGGCCAAAGACAGAGGAAAGGGAGTGCACCGGGTTAAAAGAAGCTAATAGAACACGCTCCCCTGTCTCAGCTAGATATAGCGCAGTAGCCGCCGCAACCACAGTTTTGCCAACTCCCCCCTTGCCGCCGAAGAAGATATATTTAACCCGCTGGCTGAGGAGTTGTTTCATATATACTCCTCAAGCCCCCTCTTTGGTTGCCAAAGTTCTTCTGCCACAGCCCTTAGCGTGTCGAGGCCCTTTGGCTCCCTATTTAACATAGGGACTACGGCGACGACATACTTGCCAAATTTATCGGCGATCTCGGCCATATACCTCCGTTGCTCCTCTACCTTACGCCTTATATAGAGAGGCGCGTCTGGACTTTTGGCAAGCTCAGGCGGGTATACCTGATTAACTACAATCCCCGTCAGTTTAAGCCCAAGAGACTCAAACATCTCCAGCGCCTTCTCCGTATCTATAATAGTCATTTTCTCAGGAGTCATAACCATGAGAAACGCCGTGGTCTCAGTATTCATGACAATATCTCTAAACTTCAAAATACGCCCCCTGATATATTCAAGCTCTTTTAAAATCTCGTCTTCATACGTCAATTTCTGTCTCTTAAGCGACGCAGCCACCCGGCCGTATTCATAGGCCTGTCTCCTAAGCTCAGTAATCTTCTCCACCCACTTGCTAATGACATCTGCAATGGCGATCATCCTAATCCCGTGGCCAAAAGGAGGCATATCGAAGACATAGTAGTCGTACCTCCCCTCAGACACCACGTCTACCATGGCGTCGTAAACGGCGCTTTCGTACATCGCCGGCTCAGCCGCCGCGCTGTCGATATACTCCTCGATGTCTGGAGGAAGCTTATCAAGGCGGTACATATCGACGATCTTCTTCTTGATGGAGGCCACGTACTCGTTAATCTTCTTGTCGGCGTCGATCTCCATCACGTAGAGGTTCTCCGCCAGCTTAACCTCCCCCTTCCCAAACACGTTTTGCTCAAACACGTCGCTTAGCGACGCTTGAGGATCTGTGCTAAACACAAGCGTCTTCTTCCCAAGGCTAGACAGCTTAACCGACGTCGCCGCGCTAAGCGTAGTCTTCCCAAGCCCCCCCTTCCCCGCGTAGATAAAGACCTTAAGGCGGGGGTTCCTTTCCAGAAGACCTCTAAGCCCAATCATGTTATTAGATCCGTGAAATCCCTCTCCCTAAGCATATATCGCTTCCAGTTCTGGATATTGGGGAAGACGTACGGCACAAGCCTAAGGGAGTAGTAAGGCGGGAGGATCGGAATACCCAACATATCACCTAGCGTAATAATCATAAATAGGTTGTCGATCTGCGCCTTGATCTTCAAAATACTTGTCGATTGGCCATGGACGGTAAGCCCCTCTACCACCTCTCTGATTCTGTCTAAGAAACCCATAGGAAAAAGAAGATAGAGATATTTATTTTTGCTTCCGATATTTAGTCCAACCAGTTAAAAGATAATAAACCATAATGGCGCCTAGAACTAACAACAATGCGCCAAAAGCTGTGGAAAGTAGATTGGAGATTTGTACTACAGTTCCGCCATAGAGCTTAGCAACCGCCACTTGGATGCCGATGGGTTTATTCATAGAGGCATACAGCCCATAGACGTAGGTTTCCCAAGCCAGCGCTGCCAACGTGGTTATTGCCATAAATGTACCTGGGATAAACACATAAGCAGTCGGTCTCTTTATGCTGGCTAGAAATATCGCTATAAGGAGAAGCGCAAGAGCCGCTAATAGCTGATTTGTGCCGCCAAAGAAGATCCACAAGTTTGTCCAACTACCTACAAAAGCAAGAAAGCCCGCTAAAGCCAAAATCACGAGAGGAGATATGTACTTGTTGCCAAGCGGGCTGTCTTCAAACAGCTCGGCCATAATCAGTCTAAACACTCGGATAAACAACATCGACGTAATTAACCCCATTACCGTCACAAATATACCATATAGGATGCTCATATAAATAGGCGGTATGTTAAACAGTTTCGAGGTTAGGAGAGTTGCCCCTTGGACATAGGCAGCAGCGCCAGCAGGCGGTTGCGAGAGAACCATAATTGCCGCAATAGAGGATAGGGCCACGGCTCCTTCGGTCATCATAGCGCCGCCACCCACCGGGAGGGCGTCGGTCTCATACTCCAGCTGTTTAGAAGTTAAGCCTGAGGAAACGAGACTATGCCAACCAGAAATTGCGCCGCATGCAATAGTGACGAAGAGAATTGGCCAAATAGGCCCGCCTTGCGGGTTAACAAGCGGATCAACAAACAGATTTTTCATCGGCGTCTGCTGTATTGTTAAACCGGTTAGCGGTGTAAATAGTGCTGCTAATAGAACCAACACTAGGGCTATAATCGACGGCAAATAGCCGACATACACTGTTGGCAAGAGGAAACGCGGCATGGGAGTAACAGCCGCGATGTAATATAAAACAGAGAGTATAATGAGCCAGAACAGCACAGTGTTTGTGCCAGGCCATGTCAACTTTGGGTCAAAGCCATAGGTCTTAAAGAAGTCGGGGCTGTCGAGAAAGTTTGTGCCAGGTTGTTGTGCCGCGGGGACAAAAACCACAGTGAAGTACCCCACAAATACTATCGCCAGCGCAATCAACGTTGCTACGAGGACGTCCATCCTCATACGGAATATCAAGTAGCCGAAGACCACTCCGCCAATTAACACAAATAAGACAGCTGTAAAAGTTCCAGGCACTCTGTTAAGTACATCGATAATAACCCATTCAAACACTGCCGTAATGATAATTAAATAGAATATGATGTAAATAAGAAGGATTTTCCTTGCCCTGTCTCCCAGTAGCTTGTAAGTGATGGGGCCCATGGATCTGCCCTCGTTTCTAACCGACATCATCATTGCTGAGTAGTCTTGAACCCAGCCGATGAACATATTGCCAAATATTACCCAGATAAGCGCCGGCACCCAGCCGAAAAAGAGAACCGCGGTGAGAGGCCCAACTATGGGGCCTAGCGCGGCCACGGACTTGAACTGGTAGCCGAAGAGGACGTATTTAGACACGGGGAAGAACTCTACGCCGTCAAAGTACAGTCTCGCCGGCGTTGGCCTATTGGGGTCGGACTCCCAGATCTTTCTATCTACCCACTTTGCATAGAAGCGGTAGGTCAAAAAATAGAGCAGGAGGCCCAGGAGTATATATGGGGCTGGGGTGTTAAACATGCTTTCTAGATCATACAATTTAATATATGTTGTTTAGACAGTTGACGAAAGTCAGCCGCCGGCTGGGCTGACCTGTATTAATTTCTCCACAAAAGATAGTGCAGATTCTACAGCCTTCCTACAGTCTGTGTAGGGAAACAGTAGCTGTAGGACTCTCCCCGAGGCGGTAACCCTCCAGGCCCCCACCTCCTCTCCCGCCCTAGCCGCCGCCTCCACCACCCACCGAGGCCCGGACAGATTCACCACGTAGAAAGCTCCCACCCGCCTCCCAGACCCCCTTCTAGACGCGTCGAAAGCCCCCAGATCTACGTCGGCAGCAAGTCTCACTACTGTAAAGCCCCTCCTGCCGGCTACTAAAGACGCCGCCAAGTTAAGTGGATTGTCCCAGGGAAGTCTATTTATAAACACCTCCACCCGTCTCCCCCCACATCTTAAGTCAACATATAGAGACGAAGCGCCTCCCAGCCACCTGGCCGCCTCGCAGCCACAACGGGAGACAGCCTTCCGGTTTATCCACCTAGCCGCCGCCGACGCGCCAAGATACCACCCGGCGAAGAGGAGAACCGCCAGTAGTACGACGTCTAGCTCGGACACTTAAGGCTGGGAACCCCCCTAAATATCTATTTCTACGCCGACGCCCCCCACTCGCGCCGCCGGGTCGAGGGCCTCCGCCGAGCTCAACACCCTCCTCTCCCTAAGAGAGATGTGGCTTGCTCTCTTCTCCAGGCCCGCAGTGGCCCTATGCGCCACAGACACAGACGATAGAAAGAGAACCCAGGCCAAGCCCCAGATAAGGGTCGTCCAACGTCTGGAGAGAGATTTCGAAAAGGACCTCCTCAACCTGGCGAAAGAAGTGGCCAGGGATGTACGTGCCACCCGCGCCGGGGGAGCCCTAGCCTACGTCATAGCCACCGGCGGCTTCAAGCCAGAGTCCACCTATGCGGTGATAGCCGCATATCTCGCCGGCGCCAACGGAGTTGCATATACGAGTTCTTCATAGAGACCGTCCTCCTTCCCATGATACCCCTCGACATCGCAGACGCGATGAAGAAGTTCCACCACGGCGAGATAGACGAGGGGCTCCTCGCCAGAGCCCTAGGCCTCGACGTACACCACCTAGAGGCAATAAGGCCTACTCACCCGAGACAGAGCCCTAAACCCTCTCCTGGCCGAGCTCCTCGGCGAGACCTAACGCCAGCCGCCGGATGCCCTCCCCTCTCTCAGCGCCTCGGGAACACATCAGGCGGGCCGGCCCAGCTGCACAGCGCGGTCTACGCCGCCGCATCCCCAGCAAAGCCGCCGGCACACTATCCCGATCCGCGACGGAGACCATGTGGCCAAACCTCTCTTTCTAATTCTCGCCGCTTGTCAAGAGAAAACATCCTTAAGGCCGCTGCTTGCCCTCGTCAACACTTCCCGACGTCTTGTGGCGTTGTAATGCCGCTGGGAACCGGCGACGTATAAGCAGTGCAGTCGGATACTTTAGTAACTTAATCCTAATCTGAGGGGCGAGGTTTCAAGCCCGAATAATCGGGTCGGATTATGATGTACAAACGCATTCTAATCTAGGGACTTCACTTCTGTTGCTACACGCCGTTTGAGCTTGGGACAGATTTCTTCTTCGCGTTTATTGGGAAAGCTTCTGCGTTTTTATATACGCGAAAGGCTTAAATATGCATGTGCACATCTGCGGCGGTGGTGCTAACAAGCGGGTGCCCTGCCTTCTAGATATTTGACAAGCTTTTCTACAAGTCCCCCGTCGTATACCACGCGGGCTATCTTACCGTTTTTTAACTCGAGGCGTTTTATAAACGCCGGAGAGAGACCGCCGTGGGCTAGGAAATTTCTCGCAGTTCTCTGGTCGACTCCTCTCTCCGCCAGCCGCCTCCTCTCTTCTTCAACTTCTTTTTTCGCCTCGGCTAGGCTTTCGCTCAATATATCTACATAGCTTTTATCTTCAAGATGTTTCAAAACCTCCTCTTTGTGTCTCCAGACGGCGAGCCACAGCTCTGGCCAAACTACTGCATCTAGGCCGTACATCGTGGCTACTACCTTCTGGAGGAGGGCGACTTCTTGTGTCGCAGTTTTTAAAACTTCAGAGATGTATATCGCGCCGCGTCTCTCATATTCTCTAGCCACTGCGGCGAGATAATCCACAAGCGATGCGGCCGCCTCGCCGCTGAATATATGGCCTAGCTCTTTCCACACTTGATACATCACCACGTCTACAACAACCTCCGCCCGCTGGTGTTCATATCTAACCACGTGGTTTTCTAAAACTGGCCTAGACTCCATAAGTCTCGGAGGTTGTTCAGGCGGGCCGAAGGTGGGCTCCCATCCGTCGTATATAGCGCCGGGGAAGCCCAAGGCCGCCGCGCCATTAGACATAAGCCATATCATTCTACCAAAACGTGTACACCTCGCCCTGCCCACCGCCGTTAAATTACGGAGGGCCGACACCTCTCTAACTCTTTGTAATACCGTCTGTAGCCCAGACACGTCTAGTATTTTTAACTCTGGCGTCGTCTCCACCCGCGGGGGGCGTACAGCTGAGATACAAGTCTTCTCCTCTACGTCAGCTGGATACGGCTCAGAGTTGACTAAGACAAGTCTATTCTCCATCCCCCGGCCAATCGCGGCTGCGACAACGGCGTAAAGCGCCGAGACTATGACAAAATTTAGGCCGTGGGTTAGGTCTAGAAAGATAAACGAAGCGCCCTCGGCCCCCTCCCACACTGCTTTAAACACGTCTACAAATATGGCCTCGGGAGTCCCCTCAAATTTCCAGCCGTAGTACAGCCCCATCCCAGGGACAGATATAACTCTCACCTTAACTCCCAGCTCCTCTGCCCACTTCATATACTGCTCCACGGCGCGTCTCCTCAAATCGCCGCCCTCCCCTGGGTTAACTACAGAGTCGGAGCCGACTACTAAAAGGTCGACGTCTAAACCAGTTAGGTATTTAAGTAGAGACCCGGCGGAGGTACAGCCGACAAATCTAGCAGACCTCCCCCCAAATGCCCTCCCACCCAATTCCTCAGCTACATACCTCGCCCTCTTCCACGCAGGCGGGTACCCCCACACACTCACTACAAAAACCCTCACATCTAGAGAAACACAGTCATTAAAAACAATGCCCTCCCGCCAGATGTCGTTTCCAGGCTAGTTGAGACCGTTTTCGCAACCTAAAGTTTGTCTTCCCTTGGGCTATTTCGCGACAGAAGGTGAGAAGATGTTAGATACCCACATCTGTCGGGGCGCCTGCCTAAAACATCTTAAACATCTCACGACGGCGCCCGGGGGCAAACGGATATCGCCACATCATCTACACGTTTCTCAAACGTCCCCCTATCTTTCTCTCGGCCCCTCCCTGGGGGACTTAAGGGCCCGCCTCGGGTGTGCCGGGGCGAGGGGGCGGGTCATTCGGGGGCCGGCCGCCAGTTGTTTATATTGTAACAGTTTGGTGCCCCCGTCTGCCGCCCTGGGGGGCCATGCGTCGTTCATGAAACAGAAAACTTACGAGGCTAAGTGGGGTGGTTGCCGGTGCGGAAGAAGCGGGTTGTTTTGCCTTTTCTATCAGTTCTCAATACTTCTTCTCTGCCCAAATCACGGACACGTTGTCTCTATGTGCCCCGAAGCCGCAGGCGGGGCAACGCTTGAAGCGGCCGTTTTCCTCAACCATCTTAGCGCCGCAACGGGGGCGAACGATCGAATACAGTCGCTCCTCCAAGTACGGAATGCCACACCACCGCGCCGACACCTTCAACCTCTCTGGCCGAGGCCATCGAGGAGTGTATCAAGGCTTTGACGGAGAGATACAGAATGACCGCGCCACCTGTCCCTACGCCTAGGGACTTTCTCCTCGCCCACGCCTTCACCGACAGTCCAGCTGTCTCGGGCGCGGGGTTGTGGGGCCCTTCTCTAACGCGGGCCTCATAACACGGCCCTCGTCGGGGTTAATGGGCGGCGAGATATCTTCTGCCAGGACAATTTTCAAGTTGACCTGCCCCGTTCTTATAACACACGTCTCTATTTATCATTCTTCACCACTCTGCCATGAAAATATAGACCGCCGGGCATCCCGCCCCAGAGGGCGAGACTTATTGCGGTTACCAAGGATCACAGGTTCTGCGCCTGCTGTAAGTTCTGCCAATGCCGATAGAAGATCACATATCTCGGTAGTGTAACGACTTGTATCTCACCTCGGCACCTCTTTTCAACATGCCCAATACTCAGGATTTTCACGTCTCTTGACGTCCGACCTGCAGACTCTCAACATCTTTTATTATTACCAACAAGCCATGCGTCAAGTTCGAAACAGGCTTAAAGGTCGTAGCTCCCAGAGCTACTACAGTATTTTTGCCCCACCTTCGTCAACAAATACACGTAGAGTGTAATATAGTAACGTCCGCAGACATGTCTCCTTGAAGGGGGAGGGAATCCGCCGCTGATTTATATATAGCGTGTAAAACGGATTTTAAAGAGGTCTTGCATAAAGATCTTTTTATTTTCTTTATAGCTTAGCCTATATGTAAATTTAGCCAGCGCCGCATCGGCTAAAATAGCTCTATCATATCTACCGCGTATAACCAGGGGGCCAACAACTCTAGGCCTTAGTAAGACATATAGCGTAGTTGCTGCCGCAAGCGCCTTCTCTTCTTCTGGCTTCAATCTCGCCTCTTTGAGATGGGCTAAAGTGAGGGCGAGGCCCGGCGGCTTTGGGATATCTACGCTTAACTTTCTCCCCACGGCCTTATGTAGATGAACTACGTTGACTCTACACCCCAACTTCTTGGCTAAGTACTCTGCTGTTGTCTCGTGGTACCAGTCGCTGTGGATTAAGACATCTCCACTGGCGTATTTTAAAACTCTGGCGATCTCCCTAGCCCTCAGCTCGCTTCTAAACTTTATCCTCGACGCGTCTAGCCTGGCGTATTTAGCCGTATAGACTACGATGTTTTCAAAATCTTTCCTCAGGAGAGCCACGTTGTAATTCTTAGAGACATTGCCTAGGGCGGACTCGATATAGGCAATGTACTTCTCAGTTGGGTCGTTCACATCTAGTCTACCCATCAGCGCGGCCATCCTAATCTTCATCGCAATCGTGCCGTAGGGATCAGACGGAATTACCTGAACCCCCTACTCTCTAGTCTCCTCAAGCTATTGTAGAACTCCCTGGTATATATTGGGTCGAAATATTCAATCTCGTAGAAGAGAGAGTCTAGATCTATCTCCCCCCTTAGAAACTTTCCAACTCCCTCTACATTGGGAACCTCGGCTATCACAACGTCGTACTGTTCTGCCAACTCGACGAAATACCCCACGTACTCTGTACGCTGTGGTGTAAAAACAACTGAAATCATAACTAAAATGACTATTGTATATAAATCTATGATCGACTAGCCACATATCCCGTCGCCACATTTCTAGACTTTAGAAGTCTTGCCAAAAAGTCTTAAGAAGGCTTTGTAATGAGATATGCGTCTCATAGTTGCGTTGGCTACTGCGGCTATGGTAGCCGCCATTTTTGCCGCGCTGTGGCTATTTGTTTCACAGCAGCTCTTCGGCGAGAAGGACTTTGAGACTAACTACAGTGTACGCCCCTTGTCACTAAAGGAGCTAAGTATTTGTCTACATAGCTTTAAAAATTCACCCCGCCCTAAAGGCGAGGTTTTAACCACAAACAATCGAGTTAGTTTATGATTGCCACCTCTCGTGCTAACTATAGTAATGATCTGAACATAACTAGCGCACAGTTTGAAACTCCCTCCTTCTGTCTCTGCGTTTCGATTAACTTCACAAGCTGATCAACTGTGAGGTATTATTCAGTTTCCACTTTATGTGTTTAACCCATGGACACATATAATACGTGGGAGAAAAGCTTGTACCTCGGCGTCTGAATAACCGTAGAGACAGAATTCCGCTGTTGTGGACAAAGAGGAGGTACTGGGAGTTGTTGGAAAAAGCAAAACAACCCACTTCCCCCTCTCAGCAACCACCACACTCTTAAGCTCGTAAAACTATCTTACCTACGAACCGCTACCCCAGCCCTGGGGCCCGGCGACCAGGGGGCAAAGCCAGCCCCCAATGACCCAAGCCCCCTCGCCCGCGGCCGCCGAAAGGCGTCTCCGCGGGGGGCCCCGAGCCCTCCGGAGAGGGCCGGGCGCCACAGGGGGCTCTGGTACCCCGCCCTATTCACGTAGTCGGCTATGAATTTTTATATTTGCACATCTCTTTCTAACATGGAGTTTAAGCCGGTATATTACATGGTGTTGGAGTCTCTGGCACGTGGGGCAAAGTCGGTAGATGAGCTTGCAGATGAGCTCGGCCTAGAGCCCCACGATGTGGAGGCTGTCTTAAATACGCTAATGGTAGCTGGGTTTGTAGAAAAGGGAGAGAGAGGCCTTTTGTTAAAGAGAGTTGTATATAGCCTAACGCCACAGGGGTGGAAGACGCTGGCGGAGTGGAGACAGAGGGCTAAGGCAGAGTTAGAGAAAGCCGCCGAGCTGAGAAAAGCAGGCAGAGAGGAGGATGCAGACCAGATCCTCCAGCTCTATGAGCCCGCCATACCCCTCATGTTTGCTGCCGGCATCCTAGACACAGCCCTACTCACAGCTCTAGCGTTAGAAGAACTCGAGGCGACAGACGGCTGGGATCAAGACGTGGCTTTTTAAACCCGCTTTTTGAGCAGAACGCAGATAGGTTTACAGCTGAAAGCCCCATCAGGACGGTGGTCAAAGTCGCGCATATGGAGCTGTCTTTAATTTAGCCTATTGACAAGAGACAGCGGTTTTCGCCGCATGTCTAAGTAATGGATCCGCCGGCTTGTATACGTCGTCTTCTTTCTCCAACCACCCCTCTTCCACCAGCGTCTTTAGGAGTCTAGACAACTCTGCGTCGTACACGGGGCCTTCTTTGATCTCTAGATACCTCTTTATCTCAGACCACGTGGCCCCTTCGGCCGCCGCCTGCATTATGTAGATGTACCTCCTGCTCTGCCTCAGCTGTACGAATCTGCAGAACTCGCCCCAGGCAAGACGCGCCGCCTTCTCCAGCACCTCGGCGATGAGAGACTCTGTGAGTCTCCCCGCCCTAACTGCCTCAAGGCCTAGATAGGCCAACCAGCCGATGACGCCGTCTAGCTTATCGACGGCTGTCTCCAGCGCCTCCCTGGTGTATCTCACACCTGCCTCCTCTAGGCCTTTTGTGAGAAACTCCTTAGCTCTATCTCTGGGGAGCGGCCTCACCTGGATTGTGTATATATAGCGGCCGTACATCGGCGAGTGGGGGTCGTCCGGCCTTAGGAGACGGTGTATAAGCCCGACCTTGGAGCCGGTGAGGAGGAAGACGACGTTGGACAAGTTGTCATATGCCCAAGCGAGAACCGGCGTGAAGGAGCCGCCCTTCAGCTTATAGAGCTCCTGCGCCTCATCTATGACAAAGACGACACGGACCCCCTCTGACTCAGCCCACTTGTCCAAGGCCTTCAACAGCTCGGCAGGCGGAGGCCTACGCTTGCCAACGGCAAAGCTTATCTCCAGGCCCGCCACGGAGACGCCGGAGATCCTAGACAGCGTCTCCAAAAGCCTTCTAGACCTCGGGAGAGCGGACTTCAAAACGCCGTAGAAATCGTCCCAAGTGACATAGGTACGCCACTCGAACTCCCTCACGTCTACGTAAACCCTAGGCAGATTCCACGTCGTTGCTTTTGCAAGAGAGGTTTTCCCAACCCGCCTCACCCCCAGAAGTGCGACCACCCTCCTCTCCCTCAGCGCACTCCTCAGCTCCTCCAACTCGGCCTCTCTATCAAAAAGCTCGTCAGGCCTCTCCACAGGCCCTTCCTTAAACAACATACCTCCCTAGTAACTAGGGAGGTATAAAGTTTTAATAACCGGCCACGCCGGCGGCAGGCGCCAGTAGCCGGCTTTAGAGCTTCCATAAGAAATTCGGCATATTTTTCGGCGTCTTTTGTTTCCTATGGGAAACAAAGTAGATTTAGTTAATTTAGCAACTATGTACGTATATGTGGATGGGCTGAAATCTCTGTTGGTTATGGAGGGCGCATGGGGGCAGGCCGGAAGTTTCACAAGACAAACCCACGGCGTTGTGCCCAGCCTCTCCTCAGAGCCGGCGAAACCCGCCCTCCTCTCCCGGGACTGCGACATACGCGGCGCCCGCCGATACGTCGACTACGGTGGCTGTCTAGGGGCTTTATTGAAGTAAATCCGCTATTGACGCGTCTTGGCCCGCCGTGGTGGCGCTGAGCGGTGTCGCCGCAAGGCGGCGTTGGGAGGCTTGGCCATGACCTTCGCAGCCAGAGCCGTCGCGAGCGATGTGTTGACCCTCGCCGGCGTCATACGCCACTGATACCACCCCCAAGCCCTATCTCTGCCGGAATCGTGGCGTTGGTGGCGACGCCGTGAGAACCGCCGTAAACCCGTTTTTCACCCACCCAACCCTATTCTAAATTCTGCGCTCACCAGTTATGAAGCAGTGAAAATGAAGGCAGTAAACCACAAACATGTAACCCGCCTTAAGGGAACCCTCGCCCTTTAGGGCGGAGAGGAGGTCAGATGGTTAAGTTAAACGGCGAAATCCCGTAGCAGAAAGAGTCCTCATGGTAAACGTTAACACAAGGCCCAAGAAGCCGAGGACAGCCGGATACACTAAAAGCGGTGGCTAAAGGCCAGTCAATGCCTTAGTCTCCGCCCCGTAGGGTAGACATGGGAGGATATATGGGCGGGCCAGCTTGATTGCCTCGGCGAGCCAAGCATCTTGTTGGTTATATAGTTTTATACAGTAGCCGGCCTCTCCGGGGTCTAGCGACCAGTTTTTCACACGGCAAAAAATCGGCAGAATCGCGCCGAGTTTTACATTGTCTTCTATCCAGACGCATCTTACCGCAAAGGCGCCTAGTTGTGTAAGTGTTGCTGGAGTCTCCGAGTCCCAGTCTCCGCTCCTCCCCACGGAGATTACGCCCAGCCTCCTAAGATCGTTGTATGCCATCGCCGGCAACACGCCGAATTTTTTCAAAAGAGGTTTTTCAACCTCCTCCAGCTCCCTCTTGTGTACAACTCCCCGCGTCTTGGCTAGATATCTCAACAACACGCCATAGACAGCAAATCCGTCAGCGCCGGCCTTATCTAAGACTTGGAGCTTGTCGCCACTGTAGTGTGGCATTAATCTAGTTAAAAATCTGAGTATAAACACATTATTCACTATATTAAAAACCGACTGAAGCGCCTGACGTCTCCCGGATTTTTACGAGCTGTAGTATTTTAAAATTCCCTGTACTGCCATTTGGAAGAGGTGGTAATGCGCCTTTAGTTTTTTTAACTCTGGGTAGACGCGGCGGAGGTCTTGATCTCTCTCAGCTAGGATAGACTCTAGCTCTGCAGGCGTGAGTTTTTCTCTGGCGGCTTCTTCCGCAGATCTACTCCATGTCTCTAGTTGAGATAGATGTCTATTTAAGAGGTCGACGGCGTTGTCTAAAAGATCGTGGTGGGTATATGCGACGTATCTAGGCCTTTTTGAAATCAGCTTCTTGACACTTTCTATATACATGTCGAGTCTAAGCGGCTCCATTGTAGTTGGGATAATGTAGTCAAGCGACTTTACGTATATGCCGGCGGCATCTCCCACCACAAGTATATCCCACGGCTTTATGATAAAAGACTGGTGGTGGCTCGCATGTCCAGGGGTGTGGACAACCTCAACCTCTATGTCGCCTATGTTTACAACCTCACCGTCTTCTGTATTTTTGGCGTTTCTACTAGGCACTTCGAGAGGCCTTCCATACAACTCGCCGAGCCATCCCATGGCCTCTCTCGCAGGCACCCATATTATATCTGGGTTGGGAAGCACCTTAGCACCTCTAGGGTGTACGTAGAATAAGGCCTCTGGATTTAACTCAGCCAAGGCCCCCGAGCCTCCGTAGTGGTCTATATGTACATGTGTAAGAAATATATGTGAAGGAGGTTTTCCAAGAGTTTTAACAGCAGTTACTAGATCTGCTTTTGAACACGCAGGCCCTCCCTCAAAAACGGCGAGATTTCTCCCGGCGTCTACCACATATACAGACACGAGATTGGAAAACCCCCCGGGCTCTAGATCTATCTTATAAACGCCCTCTAGAACTCTAGCTATTTTCATACTAAGACTTTAATAAGCACTTATAACAGTTACCTTCTCTAGTAAGTGACAAAATATTAAAGCTTGTCAAGAAGCTGGTTGTGTTCGCCTAACGCAGGCGCGGGCCCCCCGGCTGGAGCTATGGAGCGAATTATCTCGCCTAGGTCTACCCCGTGGCAAACCTCTTGTATAGTTCTAACTGGCGAAAGCGGTATATCGAGTTCGGCCGCTTTTTTCAACAGCTCTATACAGTTAACTTTAGCAAGCTCTCTCTGCACCTCTTCTACAGCCTCTCTATCATACATTCTACTTTCCAAATCTTCTCTACCAATTATTGAGACAAAACGCCGCCAGAACTTTTCCTCCACTGCGCCAAGCGCCACAGATCCGCCGGCGCATTTATACACATTGTAAAACGGATAGCCCCCAGTGAGGTGTAGATCGCCTATATGTTTCAACTGTGCAAAGTTGAGCAGATTGAGCATATATGCCGTAGTCTCCATAGGCACTTCAAAATATCCAGCTCGGCCAGTCGCCACCGCAACAGCCGCTACAAACGCCGCCGCCAAGCCCGTGGCGACGTCTACACACTGGGGCACTGGCGGCCTATCGCCTAAGTGGCCTGCAACGGCGGCGAAATTTATGTCATGCCCAGGCGCGTCTGAATTTTGATATCCAGAGACTGCGACGTATATAATATTGGGGTTAATCGATTTTAACACGTCGTATGAAATGCCGAGTCTCTCCGCGGCAGCACGGCGAAAACTAGTCAACACTATATCTGCCTTTTCGATAAGTCTATAGAGACGGGCTCTATCCTCCCCCCTCTTCAAGTCCAATACCACGCTGTATTTACCAGCGTTAAGTATCTGGAAAAGTGGAGGTATATAGACTCTCAAGGGGTCTCCCCCAGGGGGCTCCACTTTAAAAACCTCAAACCCCCACCCCACGAGCAGTCTGCCGGCAAGCGGCGCTGGGTATAATACGGCAAGCTCCACTACTCTATACTTCGCCATACGTCAACTAGCTCCTGGGGACATCTAGTAGATTTCAACCTTCCCCCCTCGTTTTCTACACACACAGCTACAATATGGCCTGTAGCAGACAACGCGCCGGTCGTCTCGTTGTAAATCTCAAAGCCGTATTTAACTGCCTTCTCCCTAATCTCCAACGGCTTTAAGACAACCCTCGCCACATCGCCTCTTCTTAACGGCGATTTAAATACGGCGTAGGCCTCCACACGCGGCATACGACTGTGTATTTCCAAAACGCCCCTGGCCCTATAGAACTCCTCCTCGGCATGTTCAACTAGGCTAAAGAACTCTGAAAAATGGACTATTCCAGCCGCGTCAGTTTGAGACCAATAGATGTAAAATCGCACCTCAAACGGCATAATTAATGTTTACCAGATGTTTTTATCTTTCTACATAGCAAAAACAGGCGCCCTAAAGCTCTGCGCTACCTCTGCCTTTTCAACCTGAGCCGGCGACGTGTTTTACGCTTTAAATCCCCGCAATCTTCTCCAAAACATTTATAATGTCTAGGCCGATGTCCCTAATGCCAAAGGTTGTCAAGCGTTCAGGCGCCGAGGAGGAGTATATAGAGGACAAGGTATATAACTCTTTATTAAAAGCAGGCGCCACAGACGAAGTTACAAGAGAAATTGTTAGAGAACTCGGCGAATGGGTGAAGAAAAGGGGGAGGGTCTCCAGCGACGAAATCAGGAGGTTTGTCCTAACTCGTTTAAGAAAGCTAGAACCCGAAGCCGCCGACGCGTGGGAGTTTTACGACAGAGTTTTCAAAGGCAGAGTCACATTTGACAACGGCAAGGTGGTAGTGGTGGAAAAAGGCCGCCTATACCTAGGTAGAAAGATTAAAGACGTGGGAAGCAAGGGGCTTAGCAACGCAGAAGAGGTGAGAGGAATCTTAGACGAGCTTAGAGAAGATATGGAGTATGGGCTATCTCCCAAGGTGATAAACGCGAAGCTTTACGCTCTGTTTATGGGCGTCCTCCATAAGAAAGATATGCCAAAGGAGGAAAAAGAGAAGGCTATAGAGCTCATAAATGAGTTTAGGAAACAACTTGGCTGGAAGCCCTACGAGTTGAAGAAGCCCCTGTAGCAGGTTACGCTTAATTACCCTCATTTCCATATCTCTGGACTTAACACCAGCTTTTTCATGCGCCCTATGTGCTGTCTTATGGCATCTACTCTCCAACACCCAGGGTATCTGCACTATATGTCCCAGCTTTCGCAACCTAACTATTCAGTGCCAGGGGACTCATCGTTTATAAGTGTGGCGTCCTACAGCTTTATAGATGTTACTACAGGCTTGTTTCCTGAAGACCCCTTGGAGAGTGTCGGAGAATACACCTTTGGATTACATACCACATGTTCATGTAGTACATCTTCAATGCGGCAGACGAGGGCTTTAAGAAGTTAAGACTCCAGTTGGCGTAAGTAGCTGAATACTGTCTTGACGAGTCTCTTTATGTCGTCAACCACTAGGTCGATGTGTAGATATCTGCCGAACCCGGATTTGTCTAGTCCGTTGTATTGAAATTTGGAGGTTGATGGACACGTTTGTAAGGTCGTAGAGCTTTATCCCGGTGGTGTGTGCCTTCGCCACGGCGGGTATAGACGCCGCTATGAAGTCGGCCGTCTCTAGTGGCTCTCACGCCGTGGAGCCGCTCTGCCAGTCTCTCCCGGCGGCATGCCGCCAGAAGCGCCTTCCACGTCTAGAAGGCCTTACCGGTGGCGTCTCTATAGAGACCCTCCTTTAGAAACTCCAAGGCCAGCTCAGCCTCGTACCTAGCTCGAGAAGACGCCCCTCCTGTACCCCCTCCGCGCTCTACCAGAGCCTGGTCACATATTTATTTTGTCAATTTTTTTAAAAAAGGCTGGCGACATATCCTAAGTATAGACAGTAGTATAGCAAATACCGAAATAGAGGCGTATATGGCGATAGAGGTTCTAACGGCGTCTAACCCTCCCATGTTAGATAAAATGCTGGCGGCCAAGGCCGCGCTAAGCGACTGTCCTGTCAGTCTTGCAGTTGCCACAACAGCCGAAGCCAACCCCCTGTCTCTTGCGTCTACTGAAGACATTATGATGTTTGTGTTAGGCGGCACGAAGAGGGCTAGCCCGAGGCCGAGCAACGCTAGCTCTAATCCCAATGTGTGGAGCGGCGTCGAGAAATCTAGCGTTGACATCATGGCAAGAGCTGTGGCGACTAAGCCGAGACCTGCGGCAGAGATAAAGCTTGGCTCAACGCGGTCGGAAAGCCAGCCCGATACGGGAGAGAAAGCCGCCATTAAGACCGGTTGAGACATCAAGAGGAGGCCGGCAATAGAAGTGGGGAGGCTCCTTAAGTGTAGATAGTAGCTGAGTACGAAAACCACGGCGTAGGTAGCTGCGTAGTTTAAGAAAGCCGCCGCTACGGCCGCCGAGAATTTCAGATTTTTAAACATGTCTAGGCTTACCAAGGGGGCCGGCACCTTGGATTCATATATGCCAAAAGCTATAAGTAAGATGAGTCCCATGGCAATTAAATATGGGGAGGTCGCGCCGAGTAGAAGTGAGAAAAGCGACGTTGAGAACAAAAGTGCGCCGGCTAAATCGTACCGCCCCGCCGCCTTATCTCTAGCTATACCACGTGCCATGATAAAAGAGACAATAGCCACAAACGTGGCTATGGCGAAGATAAAACGCCAGCTGTAGGAGGCTAAAAAACCGCCTACGGGAGACCCCGCAGTCAGTCCGATATATACAGCGAGTGTGTTTATCCCAATCGCCCTCCCCCGCTCTCCCGGTGGAAATAGGGAAGTCAATATGGCGTTGTTGCTACCAAACACAGCCGCTGCGCCAATGCCGACGAGGACAAACACAGGTATCAAAAGCGGATAGCTCAGCGGCTGTGTTAAAAAAGCCGTAGCTACCGTCAATAGAGCCAAGCCGGCTTTATACACAAGCGTTCTCCCTATTACATCTGCTAGGCGGCCCAAGGGTATTACGGCGGTGGCTGTAGATAAAGTAAGCACCAGTTGGAGAAACGCTATTTTGTCTATAGAAACGCCTAAGTCAGACGCCATAAGAGGCGCCACTGTATTTATTGCATTGCTTAGAAAAGGCATGACAAAGGAGCTCAAAGCTATAGAGACGAGGGCTGCCGCCTTTCCCATGGCCAAAAACCTACGTGATAAATATAACCTTTTCCAACCTATACTTACCAAGGCCGATAGCTCTTGAAATCCCGACGCCAGTTAACTCGCCGAGCTTCAACAGAGATAGCCACATCCCCACATCGCCATATATAGCCAGACGGGCTCTGCCATAGAACACAGGTACCTTCCTCGCCTCACCGATGTTAAGCCACCCAGTCTTGATGCGCATGCCGACGAGCTCAAGCGCCGTGGGGGCCCGATCCGCCAACTCCTTTAGGCTGACGCCATAGAGTTGGTAGTAGGTTTTGGCCAGGCTGTAGGCAAGTCTCTGGGGAGAGGGGTAAAGGACGTCTCTCCCGTGGAACATGAAGGTGGTGGGGTAAAACACCAGCTCAACCACCGCCATGCCATGTCTCTCCTCCAGCTTCCCGTCGGCAGGGACTATGTCGACGCCCGAGACCTCAAGCACACAGCCCACCTCCACCCTCGGCTCGGCAGCTAGAGAGTCCAAGAGGAGTCGGGCGTCGTGTTCTGAAAGCAGAGCTCTGAGCTCAAAGGCGGCCCCCGGCTCGAAGGCCTTCTGCGACCCGTCCAGCCCCGAGAGGACGGGCGCGCCGCTGTGATACAGAGGGTGGGCGAAGACCCTCCCCTTAGGCTCTGCCACCCTCCGCAGAGCTGTGAGAAAAAAGTTATACACCAGAGACCCCGACCAACCCGTGAGAAGACATGGGGTTGCCCCCCTCGCCCTCACCGAAACTACTACAACCACAGAAACTGTCTAGTCAATATTTAAAACAATCTAGCGGTGTGTCTCTATGCGTATTCAGTCTTGCAAGGCTAAATGACGAGCTAGATGACGCGCCTAGAGAGACCAGGGAAGTGCTGTATAGAGGGGGCGTGGCGGTATTGGACGAGTTACAGAGACTCTCCCAGATCTACTGATCTTTCCTCCTAGGCCGGCTACGGAACCTTGGTGCCAACAACCTCGTAGAGAAAGTCTTCGGGAAACGGCCCCCTTCTGGGCCGCTCGGCGCTGTCCCTCTATAAAGATCCGCGGCTCTCTTTGTAGATAGCTATGAGGAACGGAAATAACGACATTATTGACAATTTCAACTAAATTTTATACAGAAGCATAGAAAAATATAGTCTATTTGAATATATACAATGTTTTTGGTTTTTCACCAGGTTTTAAAGGCAAAATCAATACTCCGAGAATTAATAACGCGATATATAGCAAGATAGAGCCGGCTACTATCTCTATTTCAGAAATTGACGGGACATAGTGAATAGAGCCTAGATGAGCCCAATTGTTTAAACTAAGTGCCAAAGGCGCCTTTTGAGGCTCTATTATTAGGTCGTATTTATCTACGAAACCTGCTATGACGGCCAAGACGGCGGCTGTAAGCAATAGCGGGAGGTTCTTTCTGTAGTAAGCCGCCACTGCCAGAATAAACGGCGCTATAAGCAATAGCAATAACTCAAAGATTGGGAAACTCGGCGAGCTTAGGATTAGCCTATATGCTTGCCACGCCGCCGGGTTATACCAAGCGCTTATAATCATCCAGCCTTTTATAAAAGCCAATACAGGTATTGCAATCATTAGGATTCTTGCATAATATCTAGCTACGAAATCTCTCACATTAAGTCTCCCAGCATAGAAGCTTATGAATATGACTTGGCCCGCTGCGCCGATAGCTATAGCGCTTGCTATAAAATACAACGCCATGTGAGGTCCGTACCAGCCGGGTATTGCAACCACATTGCCAAAAAGTTGGCCTAGGTTACTGATATAAACTATAGTGACCACCAACACCGCTAGGGCTATGCCCAACTCCAACTTCCGCATCTCTCTCAACTTCTCAGATACGCCACTCCTGATAAAATATATCAGTTCTATAATTAGAGTTAGCGCAAATAACATATGCAACGTAGCCATCCAAGTTATTCCAGATTTGTACTGGAAGAATAGAGAAATACCGTTTTCATAATGCACAAATATATTTACGGCAGATAGCGGATTACGTAGATGTGATAGTATCATTATCCACGCAGGGACTATTGTTATCAAAGAGAACCACACCCCCAACTTTATGATTTTCTCTAGTTCGTTATTCGGGCCTCTGTAGTTAAATACTGTATATATCGAATTAACTATACTTGAGCCGGTAGCCATCAAGACAAAATAAACTTCACCAACCACCAAGAGACCCCACGGTATTTCTTCAACAGATCTAGCCAAGTATCCCAGCAATATTAACAAGGCCCCGACTACCGCCATGCCAAACCCTATGAAAACCAGATAGAGCGCTCTCATGGCCCCACCACTATGTAATACTTGGGCTCTGTCCCCAAATTTTCCAAAAGCCTCACATATCTAGACCTAGCAAGTCTCTGCGATATTTCACTAGCTGGGTTATCGATATCTCCAAACGCCCTCGCGCCTGCGGGACACACGGCAACACACACCGGCTGTTCGCCTCTTGCTACTCTCTCTTGACACTCCTCGCCCATACATTTAACAGGAGCCCACACCTCTTCGTAAAACCACCTAGCTAGGTAGGGACAAGCCACCATACAGTATCTACATCCAATACACAAGCTGTAGTTAATTTTAACAAGGCCATCTGAGTCCTTATACGAGGCGCCTGTAGGACACACGGTTACACACGGCGGATTTTCACAATGTTGGCACTGAATTAAATACAACATAGGCCTCGGCCCCTTTGAGATTTCTACTTTTCTAATATTGCTCATAAGCCAATTCCACGTTATATTAACTCTCCCACTACTGCCATAATTCGCCGCATTACACGCGGCAATACACGCACCACATGCTATACACTTTGATTGATCCCAGAGGTGGGCTAGCCGCGTCATAGCCTCCTCACCCTAACCGTGGCGTTGGTGGGGGCGGACCCAACCACAGGCTCGATCTTCCCAGTGGCGAACCACTGCGGGTTAACGCCCTCCCTCAGCCAGGCGAAGTCGCCGTTAATAGAGCCGGATCTCCTGCCTCCTATGAAGGAATACGTGAAGAGAACCCCCTCCCTAACTCTATTTGTCACTTTGACTCTAGCCACAGCTTTAAAACCTGTGTCGATACCCTCGAGCTCTACTACATCGCCGTCTCTTATACCCAGACGTTCCGCATCTTTTGGATTCATCCAGACAGATCTATCGGCGAGGAACCTGGCGTTTGGCGTAAAGGCGAAGTGTGCAGAAACCACCTGGTCCTTCCCGTTGACTAGGTAGAACTCGTTGGGGGCTTTCGGCGGGGTATACAGCGGAGGTCTATAGTCGGGGAGCGGGTCGAGGCCGTATTTAAGCGCCGTGAGGGAGTATATCTCCACCAAGCCGGTGGGCGTGCCGAGCTTCGTCTTGTAGGGCCTAACGCCGTACTCCTTGCGCTTCAGTACCACGAACCCCTTCTCCTCCAGTTGCCGCTTGATCTCGTCCAGCGGCATCTTAAACGCGTCGGCCACCTTCTTCAGCGCGGCTTCCACCAGTTGCCTCTCCCACTCTTCAAAGGCGTGGGGGTCGGCGTATCTCTCGTCGTAGCCAACAAGCTTAGCCCTCTCTGGGAAGGCCCTTCTCACGATCTCCATCAAGATCCACGGACCGTGTCTGGCGTCTACCCCAGGCGGTGGGTCAAGAGCCTTATGTGACATCTGGATAGCAGCGTGGAGAGTCCACATAACCGTGGTAACCTCCTCCCTCTCTAGAAACATGAGATCGGGGAGGATGTAGTGGGCGTAGTCCACATGGTCTTGCGGAAAGATGTCAATTGCAACTACCAGCTCCAATTTCTTTAACGCCTCCACCGCCCTCTGGTAGTTGGGATCTCTCTGCAGAGGAGCACTCCCAATTATAAACAGCGCCTTTATATTCTCTCCAGCCAAAATTGCGTCATACACAGTGTTAAACGTCGAAACAGCCAACGGATACTTCTGCATATCTAACCTCTTACCAGCCGGCGGTTTTATGTCTGTCACAGCGAGTATGTCAGGAAATCTGGCAGACTCTTGAAAACAAAGGCCGCCTTGTTTATCTATGTTGCCAACTAAGGCGTTTAAGATGAGGACTAGGCGGTATGTGTCGAACTCGTTGCCGTTTTTCGCAGCGTACCATCCGTCCTCAACTACGCCTCTGCTCACTGCGAACTCCTCCGCAATTCTTGCGATGGTGTCGGCAGGGACCCCAGTGATCTCGGAAGCCTTCTCCGGCGGATATTTAGAGACGCGCTCCTTGAACAGCTCGAAGACGGTCTTGGCCCCAGCCAGCTTCTGCCTCGCCTCGTCCGTCAGCTCAAGGGCGGGATCCTTTGCCTTCCCGAGAGGCGCCGGGGCGTTAGCCGCGTTGTCCCACACGACGTAGTCCCCGTCGACGCCCACCTCCTTGCCCTCCAGCGGCTTGCCGTCAGGCTTTATCAACATAGGCGCGTTGGTGTAGAATCTGAGGAAGTCCCCGTCGTATAGCCTCTTCGAAATTATGACATAGGCCATGGAGGCCAAGAAGACCGCGTCTGTGCCTGGGATAATCGGCACCCACTCCACAGAGCTGTAGGCAATGTTGGGAGCCCTGGGGTCAACCACAACAACCTTGACCCCCCTCTCCCTCGCCTTAGCTAACCTTCTCACAAGTCCCATAGCTGCATCGAGGTTCCGGCCAACCAACAAGAGATACCGCACGTTTTCGTAGTCGGGATCCCACACAGGAGGCCCCCCGCCGCCGAGGACGGCAGTTCTCGCCGCCGTCGAGGCGGAGTGACAAGTGCCCTCGTGGCCTATGAGATTCGGAGTCCCGATCAACGCGGCGAAGAGCGGGAGGAACCAGGAGTGGACGTCGTGTCTCGTGATGACCACGCTCTCGGGGCCGTACTTTGAGACTATCTCCTTGAGCTTCGCCGCGATTTCGTTCAAGGCAGTGTCCCAGTCAACCTCCACGAAGCCGTTCTCGGTGCGTTTCAAAGGCTTCTTGAGGCGGAGGGGGTGGTTCCACATCTGAAGCGCCGAGGCAGACCTGGCGCAGAGGCCCGGCTGTGGGTGCTCCAGGTTAGGCAGTATGTAGCGGCGGCCCTCATGCTCTATGTACAAAAGGCCACAACCGGCGCCACATGCCGAACACCTAACAGGAACTATTCTTTTAGCTGTAGGCGGAGCGTTGGCGACATGTTGCGTAGTTCCATATGTAAATATGCCAACTGCAGAAGCTGCAATAGCCGCGGTGGCAGACGCCTTCAAAAAGTCTCGTCTAGTGATCATGCAACTCTCCACACCTACTGATAAAAATCTTGCTCTTCCAAGACGACGTAAATATGTACAAAACATATGAGAGATGCGCATATTGCATACTATACTTTATTAACTACGCATTATACATGCGGCGTGTTGAGAGTTGTTAAATACTTCTGGCACGACCTCCTGCCGCCTCTGCCGGAGGGGTGGTGCCCCGTGCTGAAGAGATATGTAGAGCGTTGGCCCAAGCCGCTTACCCCATACGCCGTGGCAAAAGAGGCGGAGTTAAGCACCTCTGCCGTCTACCGCGCCGTCTACGCCCTTGCAAAAAACCGGCTAGTCCTCCCGGCGGGCAGAGGCTACCAAGCCACAGTGAAGGGGGCCATAGCCCTCCTCGTAGAAGAGGAAGACCCCCGCTGGCTTGACGCAGTTAGAAAGATCTGGGGGGTAGAATTAGACGCCACAGCCGTAGCGTTTTACCTAGCCGCGCTTGGAGCCGCAATACGGAAGCTGGGCTTTACTATAAGAGAAGCATATATATGCAACTGGGCCGCCAGCCAAGTCTACATAATAACTCAGCTCGACCGTCTGAGGCTGCCCCCTGCAGTGGAGGAGACAATAAAGCCACTACTATGGATTCCAGAGAAGACACACCACAGCTGTATTAAATATAAGTAACATCGCTAATTTCTTACTGTGTCTAGATCTACAGTACCAGTAGAAGGAGATGTAGCTAGAGAAGTGGCATCTCTTGCAAAAAGCCACGGCTTTTCTATTATTAGACTAGCCACAGATGCCCTCAGACTAGCTGCAGAGATGTTGAAAAGAGGAGTAACTCCGGCCAACGCCCTCGAGATGTATAAATTATTTGAGAAAATAATAGCATTTGACGTCGTGCCCGTGCCTCTCTCCTTTTTCGAACTCCTAGCAAAGAAGTGGGATATATGCAACGACCCAGAGACGGAGAGTTATCTCAGAGAGACTGGGGAAAAGTTTGCCAAAACGCTTCTGTCTGAATTTAAAACCTTCGGCGAGTTGATAAGAGCAGCATCTCTCCTATTTGCCCAGTTCCCCACGGCGCGATTTAATATAAGTAAAGCTGGAAACATCTGGAAAATATACTTCGCCCCGGCCGGCCCCCTCTCTGCCAAATGTCTCGTATATTTCGCCGAGGGGGTAATTAGGCAATTTGGATGTACAGCCAAGATAACTCTCAACTCTGTAATTACAGCAGAAGTAGAATGTCCGGGAAAAATATTATAACTACTGTACAATTTTGGACATGCCGCGAGAATATGCACGCATTGCTATAGCTAGAGAGTTAGCCGAAGAGTTCTACCGAGGAGTTAAAAGTCTGGGCAGAAAACCAAGCGAGGTATTGGAATATCTTATAAAAACTGCAGTAGATGCGATGAACCACGGGATAGACCCAATAGACATGGTACACATATGCCGCCTGGCCAGAAGCCTAGGCCTAGGACGCGGAGGCTATGAAGCAGGCAAAGAGGCAGGCATCCTCCTCAGGGCCTACTACAGCCCCAGCGAATTTCTCGACATATTAACAAGAATAGGGCCGAAGGTTCTCCAAGCCAACAGAGTCGGGCCTTACACCTTCCGCGTCAACGACCGCGCGTCTAGAGAAACACTGAGGGGAATACTAGAAGGCATCGGATGTAAAACAGAGACCGACGGAGAGGCTATAAAAGTAGAGTGTATCTAAGCCGAAGTAGTTCCACAAGTCGATACTCCTCACTCTCGTGTACAATAATTATACCAAGTGGATAAGAAGAATATAAAAACTTTTTAAACTAAGGACATATAGATACGTGGAATTTACGGCAAAATTTACAAGCTTTATAAAACATATAAAAGCCCCTAGACTTAACCTAAAAAATTTTTTAAAAATCCTCCTAATTATAATTATTGTACTAGCTCTACTTTCTCCAATCATATGGTATTTCTACGAATACGACCCCAGAGCAAACATACTATGTAGTTTTTGCCACAACATATACCCACAACTAGACCCAATACACTCCAAATTTAACTGCCACGCATGTCACGAAACTACGCCCCCCACGCTATTTAACTCGATATATTACTATCTAACTGAACGCCCCTCTGACCCAGAAATTTTCAAAAAATACCACCCACTACATGGGATGTCAGAGCCCTGTCTTAAATGCCACAAAGAAGAGGAGTTAACAAACATACCACTCCACAGTACACACCTAGAGATAGCACTATCTCTAAAGACATGTGCAATATGCCACATACCTCACAACGGCACAATCCTACTAAAAACAGATGAAAAACCAACAAAACTGTCATATTCAAAACTATGCGAAGGATGTCACACATTAGACGATATAATTAAAAGACATATGCAATTCCACAAAGAACAATTTGTCTTACGCTTTGGCGACCAAATCTGTACAGAGTGCCACCTAAATAAAAAGTACAAACTACCAATATCCCCCCAGTGTCTAAACGGAATAGCCAAAGGCACAAGTTGTACCTCGTGCCACACCAAACTCAAGCCACCCGATATAACAGGGAAATCATGTCTAGACTGCCACTAGTCTTACTAATTATGCTAGCTACAACAGCCCTAGGGCTTCCGCCATTTGTTAAAATAAATATACACAACGTGACATATTTAAAAACTAATATAGATATACAAATAGATATAATAGTAAATAATACTAAGTATTTTGAAATATATGGCAAAGACGTATTTACAACACTAGTACTTACATACGAGTACCACTGTGGATTAAAACTAAACAATACAAAAATATACGTCTTAAAAAACCCAGTCGACTACATATCGATATCGGCACAGAGCTTATTCATAAATACGGTATGCCAAGAAAAACCTACAACATTAACAAAGATCAACCTAACTATAATACAAATACAGAGAAATGGCTATGTAGATAAAATTTTCTACGACACTATCAAATTAAATAAAACCATAGTGCCTGAGTGGCGCCTAGTAGACTTCAGAATAAGGACAGAAGTTATAGACCCCGGCCGTTGGATACGTTATACTCTTGAATATCCATACGGAGGCATCATCGCCATGCTTGATGTAATAAGTTGGGGCAAATTTAACCATTCAAATGCGGTAAGAATAGTATTTAGGCCGACCTACCACTTTATTACAAAATATCTAGATATAATACTATATGTAAATAACTACACAATGAGACTTCCGCCAGGTGGAGAAGTAATTATACCACAAGACATACCCATATACGGCAATATTACAAAACTTGAAATAGAACTAAAAGCGCTTATGAGAAGCGCCCTAGTAAATGTATTAAATAACACAGGATCTATAAACATCGTACCGCAGGAAAAAACCGAAGTCAAGATGGAGGGCATGGTGGCAGAGACCAAAGTCTTAGCTAAAGAAGTACAGCTAAGGATTGTGCTTACAGACGCCGTAAGTCCAGAAGGCCTAAAAACCACAATAGAGCCGGCAGGACCTACATACTATGTAGAAGTAGAAAAGCCCAACGTCTTAATCCTCCACATAACTCCCACAGCCCCAATACAGGGTAATCTAACTGTGAAACAAGACGTAGCAAACCTCGTGAAGAATGCCGTAATTCCGCTACCCGCCCTCCCTATAAAACCCGTTACGTTAAACACAATCGCGCCGCTTGTCAACGCCACGTTCTACCCCATATCTCTCCAGCAACCGCAACCCCTACTTAGACTGGAGATACCGCTGGCCTCCAACACGCTCTATGTCTACAACGTAGTTAACATCACCGCAAAGCCGCGTACTCCAGGAGGCCCCATCTACATCTTCCCTGTCGTCTTCTACAGGGTAGAGGGGGCGTTGGTGCCGCACCCCTCCAACGTCCTTGTAAACTCTACCACCGGCGGGTACTACATCGCTAGAAACACCACGTTTACAATATCGCTACTTACGCCCGTGGTTAAAAAAGCCGACGCGGTAGTTATATATCTCTACGGCGGAAATATAGCGGAGTTTAAAGCCGAGGGAAGAACGTTGCTCTACGTAGACCCAGAAGTAGAGGAGCCGGAGGGGAGGGGGCCAGATCTGCTGACGCAGTTGGTGGTTGGGCTCGCCGTGGCGCTCCCCTCGTTAATTCTCTCGAGGAGGCTATGAAGGGGGCCAGATACCTAGATAGGCTCAGAGAGTCGCTAACGCCGCGTGTTGTCCTGCTACTTATCATGGCGGCCGTGGCGGTTATTGTAGCCTCCTTTTGGGCCTATATAAACTACGACCCCAACTCTAGGCAGTTCTGCGTCTTGTGTCACAACATGGCCCCCGCCGTGGCGCAGATAGGCAAAACTCCCCACGGGGCGTTCACATGCACTACCTGCCATAGCGTCGACATACCCCGCTGGCTGTTTGTACAAATAGTGGAAAACCCGACCAGCGCCCAGATAGCCGAGCGCTACAAGCCGCAGATGTTTGAGACATGCCAAAAGTGCCATAAAGAAGTCCCGTTGAATATACATACGGTACACATAAGACTAGCGGCTAGCCTAGGCACATGTACGGTATGTCACGGCATACACGACCAGGTTAAGTTAACTACGGCGTGTCAAACATGTCACGACGTCAATAAAATCATCCCGCGGCATTTACAATTCCACAGCTACGCATGGGCTGAGGTGGAGAAGGGGAACACGGCCGTGTGTTTAGAATGCCACAGCCCCTGGGCGAGGTGGTATGTGCCAATAGGCCCAGACTGCCAAATCGGCGTCGGCCAGGGGACGCCGTGTATAAGTTGCCACGGGCCGCGCGCGGCGCCGTTTAACCCAGCCCAGTTTACAAACTGTGTAACATGTCACGGGCGTTGATACTCCTTTTGTTAATTCCGGCGGCTGTCTCCGCCTCTACTGCCTACGGCGTGGCTGTGTATGGGGGGGAGGGGGTGCCTGTGGCGGTGAAAGTAGAGGTAGCCCCCGGCGGCGGCTCTGTCACAATACGCGGCTTGTGGTACTACGACCAGCTTTTAAACATCTCTACAGTCGTCGCCTGCTGGGAGGCGGCTGCCGCGGCTGGGCTAAACCCGCTTTCCTACAACTACACGGTCTATATAAAGCCTTTTGGAAACGCCTCAAACTCCATAGTGGGGCCCAGCCTCTCCCTTGCGGTATTTCTCTCAGCCTACAGCGCCCTCACCGGCGTAGAGATAAACTCCTCAATAGCGGCGACAGGGGCTGTGACCCCCGGCGGCTTGGTAGATTTCGTCGGAGGCCTCCCCGAGAAGGCCTTTGGAGCTAGAGCCTACGGCTTTAGACTTCTCCTATATCCACTCCTCCAGCGTAATAAATACCAGATCGTGCTTAAGCCTAAGCTCTACGGCGTATACGGCTCTGTGGTGCAGGAGCTTGTAGTAGAGCCGCAGAAAATAGGCGAGATAATACCCGCCGAGGAGGTGGGCAATGTAATACAGGCGGTATATATAGCGCAGAACAAACTGTATAACATCTCGAGAGAACTCGAGCTCTTCGACGCAGAGGCGAGGCGGATAGTGGAGAAGGCCTCTGCCCCGAACGCCACGGGCTTAATACAGAGGGAGGCTTGGCGTTTTATAAACTTGACTTTAGAAACCGCGGGCTCCTCGCCGGCTGTAGTAGATAAGCTAAAGACCGCGGCGGCCTATCTACAGCTTGGCGGCCTCCTAGCCCCCGAGGCCTCTGTAAGAGCGTTTAAACAAGCGGCGACGCTCTACTTCTACATAAAGCTGTTGCAAGACGGCGAAGAGGCCCTTAGAGAAATGGACATATACGCCACAGCTCTACTAACGGTGGCTGAGAAGGTGGTGGAGAGAACTCCCCTCGGCTATGACAACCTCTGCGAAGCCTCCTACGCCCACATGTATCTACATCTGGCGAAAAGACAACTCGGCGATGTAAACAGATATGCCTCTCTATACGCCGTATTTAAATCGCCGACATACGCCGCAGTTTTTGCGTACGCCTACGGCGAAGTTTTGGCAAATCTCTGGAGGGCAATTCTATACGCCCAGCCCGCCGCCAAGGCGGCGGAGGTAGACGCACAGGCGTTTTATAAATATGTAGAGGCGGCTGTGCGCTACGCAGAGCTCTACAGCTACGCCACAAATATACAATCCCCCCTCGTAGATGAGGCAAAGATAAATCTATACAGAGCCGCGGCGGCTCTCTGGAGCAACAACACGGCGGCGGCTCTAGGCTATCTACAAGAGGCTCTTACAAACGCCATCGCCTACTTCGCCCTACACCCGGCCTTCCCCAACACCACCGCCTTGAAGTATATATACTACGCCGCGGCGGCCGCCCGCCAAATGCCAGAGAACTACCTAACGGCGGCCCAGCTGGCGCAGATAGCCGTAACGCCGGTAAACGAGACTAGGATATACCACCTGGCGCGTATACAAGCCTGCCGCTATCTATACCTATTTACAAAACCAACGGGGGGTTTTTCAACGACGCCGGAGGCCGAGGCGCCGCCTCCAAAGGCGCCTACATTTGAAGCCGGCGGCTCCACAGCCATCTACATAATTGCAACTCTAGCCGTTATAACAGCTGTACAGTTGGTATACTGGAGATACAGAAAGTAAACCATTAGAACAAGTATAATAGTCAACTTTATATTTATCCAAGTTTTCTTCACACATGAAGCTCAAAACATTGCTAATAGCGCTGGCGCTAGCCGTGTTGGTACACGCCGGCATACAACACTATAACCACCCACCCCAATGCGACGCATGCCACACTTACTCCACCGCCACCTCAGCCGGAGTGACCTGGCTAACCAGCGGCACCGGCTCATGCGACCCCTCAACAACGGAGTGCGTCTGGAACCACCAGATTCTGACAGGCACTAACGTATGGCTACAATGTGCAAACTGCCACTCGGCGATTGCTACCCAGATAAGTAACACTCCCCACGGAGGTATACAAGGCACTTACGGCTGTGCCTGCCACGCGGTGGCGCACGTGGGCAACGGCACGGCTACGGCCGGCTACACCGCCTGTATCTACTACTACACTCCCAACCTAGGTGCAGTCACCGGCCCTTACTGGGGCCAGAGCCCGCCGCAGACTGGGCTTGCGCCGCAGAAGGTATGTTTCTACGGAACGCCGGGCTCTACGTCGTATCAAATCAGCTGGTCTGTCTCCACCCCGCCGTCTGTTACATATATTAAAGCTGTTGCGCTCGCCGTCGGGTATACAAAAGACCAATACGGCAACGTAACTATCTATCCAAACCAGGCGCAGTTGATAACTACCGACTTCTTTAGTCTTCTAACGACTGGGCCTTTCGCTAGATATGAGAACTACTCGAGGCTTAGCACCGGCGGCGGGAAGATATCTGCTCCACATGCTTTAACTGACGTCGCTCCCGGCGGCGAGACTATTATCGTTGGCGTGTTTGACATCCACGAGGGGGCCTTTATACTGACTTCGCCTTGGGCTAAATACGGCGGATATCCATACAACGTGCCGGTTAGGAAGAACCCCGCGTTTGCGGCGTGTTTCAACTGCCACTTTATATACAAGGGCCAGGTGGGCGCCGCTAAGATTATGGAGTTTGGCGGAGTTTGGAAAATCGGCATTCCAGAGGACGTGTTTAACTCTATCACCGACCCGCACAAAATTGTTCTGCCTGCCTCAGCTAACGCTGGCGTAGTTGCGCCGAATTTAGCTATTGTCGCCCTTCTGGCCAGCGCGGCGTTGTTTACAGGGCTGTTTGTAATAGCCAGGAGGAGGCTGTTCTAAACGTGCGTGATTTTTTTACCCACCTTAAATATCTCCTTGTTTTTATCCGGTTTTACTTCACCTTCTCCCCAGTGGGGGGGTATAGGGTAAATCTCCCATTTTTATTTGTCTTGGCTTTATCCGCCGCGGCTGTCTGGCTAGGAGGGGGGACCGCCGGGTTTTTATGGCCTGTGTTTATAGCCGCGGCTCTGTTTTATACATTAGCTATCGCCATTTGGGACCTTGGGTATTTGCTCGCCGCAGTTGGCCTAGCGCTGAGCGCCGTGGGTTATATAACCTCTGTGGGGCCACACGGCGTGTTTAGCCCCTATTTTGCATATCTGACGCTCCTCTCTTGGGTTGTCTGGAGGCTCGGCGGCGGGGAGCTGGCTAGACTTATGGGGGGGATAGCCGCTGTTACGCAGATAATCATCGACGGGGGGTATGTATTCGGCCGCTGGAGCTATATACCTCTCTTGGCGCTGGCCTACATTCCACTCATTAGGCGGGGCCCCCGCCCCTCCGGTAGATACTCCCTCCTGCTAATCCCACTGGCAGCCGGCTTGCTCTACGGATTTCTAAAGCTTTTGGCCGGCCCCCCCTCTGCGTTTCTACACCCCCAGTGGGCTTTAGCCGCCGTGGCTGTCTCCTGCCTCCTCTTAGCCGGCTTTGCCACATCTGTTTTAAAATCCGTGGGTGGGCTTCTCGTAGGCCTTGCGCTGTATTTAATCGCGGTGTTTTTCCTGCCCGTCGGCACATACGCGCCACTTTTTCTACTAGCTGGATTCGCCGTGGCGTTGGGGAAGAGAGCAGTTCCGCTCTACGTATTTCTGGCCGGGTTCGCCCTCTTTCTCTACTTCACCCCGGCGTTGTTGGTGCCTACATACAACGCCACAGTTCACCTCGCCTCTGCGGTGAGCCCAAGCGGAGAGGTCCGGCCGGCAGACGCCGGAGTTATCGCGCTACGGGGCGGGCGCTACGGCTTCAACGGCGAGGTTGGGCTCGGCCGTTTTACTTTTCTTCTAAGAATCCAGGGAGTTGAAAAGATCGAGACTCCGCTTGTGGTTGATCTAAAGTATCTAAACGGCGGAACTATTGAGAAGACCCTCTTCATATTTCCACACATAGTATTCATTAGGATCAGGCCGGGGGTTGATACATACGCCACAGGTCTTGCATGTATCTGGGGGTATTCCCTAGGGGTGGGCTGTAGCACCGCGGTTTCTTTCGACGTCGACGTGGTAATCTACATCAACACGTTTCTATACGCCCTCCTGTGGTTTATAGTTGTGGCCGCGCCTCTGGCCATATGGCGGCTGAGTACAAGAAGTATGACAAATGTCCAAATGTAATAACTAGGTTTTTTAACTAACAAGTGGTTGAAGACGTGCATATCTCGGGCTATATCTTCCTGGCCTCTCTCGCGGCTCTCTCCTCGTGGGTAGTCTACTCCTTTTTTAAACCACGCCGCGTTTTTCTACTGGCGGCTCTTCTGTCTCTGTGGATCTCTTGGGCTTACTACGCCTACTGCTTCATCGCGCCTGATTTTTCTCTTGCAGAGGTGGCGAAAAACGTAAATTTAGGCATGCCGCTTTGGCTTAGGCTGGCGGCGTCTTGGTCAGGCGCCGGCTCTTCTATGCTCCTCCTCGCTCTGTTTCTATCTATCGCTGTGTACTTCGCCCCGCTAAATAAGGCGAGGGCTCTAGCTCTACTTGTAGTTTTGTCCGGCGCCGTTGGTGCGGCCTACGGCGCGTTTGATACTTGGCCTAGCGAAACCATAGGCGGGGGGATAAACCCATTGCTTAGGAGCTTCTGGACTCTTGTACATCCGCCTTTGGTCTTCGCCGGATATGCTCTAGTGCTTGCGGCGGCTTTGACAGAACATAGAAGAATGGCTTATGTAGGCGTGGCGACTCTTTTTACAGGCCTAGTCCTCGGGGGGTATTGGAGTTATGTGACCTTCGGCTGGGGGGGCTACTGGGCGTGGGACCCCGTCGAGACTGCGCAACTTATGGTCTTTGTGGCCGCCGTCGCTTATATACATACGCCGAAGTTTCTAAAAGATTTTGAAAAAGCGCTTTCGGCTTTAGTTGCAAGCGCGGTGTTTCTAGCGCTGTTTGTGACAAGGACTGGCATGAGTCCGCTACATGGATTCGCCTCGCCGGGGGCGGCGGGATATGTGCTTATTGCGGCGGCTCTCTTCTACTTCTTTCTGTTTCTAAGGAGAGTTTTGACAATCGCCTTTCCCAAGCTGACGCCTGAGCCTGGCGTCTGGTCGCAACTCCTCGCCTTCTTCCCGCTTTTCGCCGCAGCTGTGTTTCTCTACGGCGCGTTGTTCCTCCCCTCCCTCGGCGTTGCCCTCGGCGTTCAAGCCTCTCCGCCTCAGATGGACCAGGGGATGTGGTTTTACAACCCAGCTTTGTTTTTCCTAGTCTGGATCACTCTGGCGTTTGCGCCACTTATCTACTTGGGGAGGGGCGGCCGCCTGCTTAAGCTCTATCTGGCGGCCGGCTCCGCCGCCACTGCCGTAGCCGCCGCGTTGGTGTTGACAGACGTGTTTCTGCCCTCGCCTAAGTCTCACGTCTTAACTAACGTCGCCATAGGCGCGGCGCTTGCCTGGGGGGCCCCAGCCGCCTTGGTTATCGCCTATAGAGCTGTAGGGAAGAGAGAGGTCTTGGGCTTCCTCCACCTCGCCCTTCTCTTGTTTTTTATAGCCGCTGTGGTGAGTCTGCCGTATGCCTACAACAAAAGCTATTTTGTAGATGTAGATATCGAGCCTGGGGCCTCCGCCCGCGTGGCCGGAGTGGAGATAAAGCTCGTAGGCTATAACATGTCTATGTTAGGAGAGCGTTTCGACGCCCGCGTCTACCCAGTGCCGAATCTCGCGGCCAGCGGCCTCCTCTATTCTTCATCGCTACTGGCCCAGGTGAAGCCTATGGTGGAGGAGGCGGCGCGTAGAATTGAGAAAAGCCCGGCTCTCTCGCTTTTGTTCAGCGCCGTAAATAAGCCTATCCCCCTCGGCGATGTGGAGTTTAAAACCCCAGAGGGGTTCCTCGTGGTTAAAAACGCCTCTCTGTTTACATATGTTGGACACGGCCCCAACGCCCTCTACCTCTACCCAGCTTTTATGGGCGTCGCCGAGGTAAACTCTACAATTAAGGCGGCTCTCGTCGACGTTAGAGGAGTTTTAATCAACGTCACCGACTTAAGTATTGAGAGGAGGGGGGACTACCTAGTGTTTAAACCCGCGCGGGGAGAGGCGGGGGGCTACCAGCTACCGCTTCAGCTAGATATGAACCTCACGCTTTACTATATGGCCTCCGCCCCCGGCACCCCCATATATGGGCTGTTTAAATCGCCGATATATCTAACGCTGGCAAACTTCAGCTATGTACATAAAATAGTGCGGGAGGGCCCGCCGCCTTCTCTACCGCTGGGAGTCGCAACAGAGGTAAAGCTCGCCATAGACGGCGCGCCGGCGGAGGGCTATATATACTACTATCTAAACGGCGAGGCGTCGGGAGCCAGAGGGCTTGTGCCTGCTGTATTACACATACCCAGAGACCTAGGCGATGTATACATTGCAGTATTTCCGCCGTATGCACAAGGCCAGCTGGCCCTCTGGCCCGCCCCCGCCTTGTACTACTGGCGCCACACCTCAAGCCGCGACTCTCTCTGGACCGCAGCGATAATTACTGCGGCTAATCTACAAAACGCCTTGACAGACCAAAACTTCGCCGTCACGTTTCTCAACGGCCTTATAGACTTCACCACCGCCGAGGCCGGCGATCAGCTGTCGATATCGGTCAAAGAAATCCCAGCCGTAAACCTCCTATGGGTATCTGCAGGAGCCGCAGTAGCCCTACTACTAGCCTATGCGGCCCGCCGCCGTTAGCCTAATACTACTAATCCTCGCCGCGTTAGCCGCCGCCGTGAGAGTCGGCTACACCGGCAACTGTCCAGACTGCCACGGCACTGATCAAAACATATTAACTGTACAAACAGGCAAGACTTGTTGGAATTGCCACGACGAGTACGCTACAAATTACATATGGAAGTCTGTACATTATAGGCTCAACAGCGCCACGCTATACAAGACCATATATCCCAGAGAGGGGCAGTACTGCTACTGCCATTCCTACTTCAGAGCTATGGATCCCAACTGCGCCTGCCACGTAGTCATACATATAAATATGCGGAATCACGGCTACACCTTCCTCTACCCTATTCTTGTGGTTGGCTACCTCCCGTGGGGCGTTTCCTACCCCACGGTCTCTCCCGGGCTACAGTTTAGAGAGGGCAAGTTGGTCTATGACTGCAACACATACTGCCCCCCCAATCTGAGACTGATTTGGAATCAATATAGTGGATCTCGTAACGTTGTTGTAGTTGCTGTGTGGGATTGGCAGAGGGGGGACGTCGTTCTTCCTCTGCCGGGGCCTGGGCCTACTGGCATCGGCGGGACGTATGGGAAAATTGAAAATGGTAGTTGGCTTTCGTGTTTCTCCTGCCACTTCTTGGCTTTAAGTCCTTGGTCTGTGGCGGCTGGGTACAACGGCACGCCTGTGACTAACCCCTCTACTGCCTTTAGGTTGCATAATGACACGTGTCAGCCTTGTCATGGGCCGGCGGGCTTTGGGCCCGCCGCGGGCTTTAGTACAAACGTGTGGACTCACAACATAATTGGCTCTATCTATGGGGGTTCTGACAACGTCTGGAGTAACTGCACTCGGTGCCACACGGCTATAGCTTCTTATGTATCTAGTTCTGTACACAGTGGGATTGGCTGTAAGTGTCACGCGGCTGTTCACATCGGCTATAGCTACGGGGGGTATAAATTCGCTGTTTTGTACAGCTACGCCGGCTCTGCTTCTCCGCCTTCTCAAAACCCGGCGTCTGTAAATAGGTGGGTTCTTGCATATACTCAGTACAACGCCACGCGGGCTGTCTCCGCGTTGATAGATAACTATCCTAGAAATATCGAGGTCGGCCTTCTAGACGCCTTTTATAGAGATTATATCTCGACGCTTCCAATCGGCGTTGGGCCTGTCGTCGTGTGGACGTCTTGTTTTAACTGCCACTTTCTCGCATATACGCCGCCTCTCCGCGTCGATCCGCATAAAATATCTGGCTTTATCCCGGCGCCTGGGGGTGGGGAGGGGGAGGTTTTTGCTCCTCCGCCCTTGGAGACAAGAGGCGGTGGGGTCAACTGGGGCGTCTTGGCTGTGGCTTTTGTAGGTCTGATTGGGGGTCTTGTGTTGAGGAGGTTGTTATGAGGGGTCTTGTGCTTTGGTTTCTAGCGGCGTTGGATGTGGCTACGGCGGTTTGGCTTGTGGGCTGGGGGCCCTTCCCGCTTTATATAGAGGAGGTGGGCGCCCCCACGGCCTATTTAAACATCTATGTCCACGTCCCTGCGGCCATGGCGTTGTATGTAGCCGCTGGGCTTGCCTTTGTCCTCGCCGTGTGGGGCCTCGTGAGGGGGCTGAGGAGGGTGGAGTTGCTTGACTACTCGGCGTATGTAGTTGCGGCGTTTGGATGGTATGCCTTTGTCTCCGGGACTATCTGGGCGGCGGAGAGCTGGGGCTCTCCGTGGGCTATGGACCCGCGGCAGCTTTCTATCCTCGTGTTGGCGGTTGTCTTCTCTTTGTATCCAGCTATAAAAAGGGGGGTTGAGGACCCGGATAGAAGCGTTAAGTTGAGGGAGGCTTTTGTCGCGGCGGGTTTTGCCCTGGCTTTAATCTCTCTCTTCGCGCCGTATTTAGCGCCGGCGGCTTTCCACCCGAGGCCCGGCGCTACTCTCGGAGGCTCTCTCAGAGCCTATATGGGGCTGAGGGTCGCCATAGTGTTCGCCCTATTTATAGCTTCTCTTTTTGTAAAACCGCCTAGGCGCCTCTTCTTGCTCTACGCGGCGGGGGCCGCCGCCGTCTTAGCCCTTATGTACCCCTGGCTTCTCTACAGCCCGGTGAGAGTGGTTAATGTAACCGCGGGGGGGATTGTGCTGGCTGATGGGAGAATTGTACATGTAGACCCCGCGTCTGTTCTTAGTCCTGCTTTTGTAGATGGAAGGCCTACTTTGGTGGGTAATTTTGTTGTGGTAGATGGGGGGAGGGTGTATTTAGTTAGGCACTACTCTGCCTATGTAAACGCGGCTTTGTATTTTCTAACTATGGCGGCGGTTTTAGAGGTGTGGAGGAGGTTAAAAAGGTAGTTTTTTTGTACAACTGTAATACATATGCTTAAATTTTTAATACATACTATGGTGCGTGAATAAGCTCGCGCTTGTCTTAAGTCTTCTTGCGGTGTTTATCGCGGCTGGAGTTGCGTCTTTATTTGTAGGCGCGCCTCTTGACGTCTCTGATTTGAAAAACTCTGCGGGGGGGAAGGTGAGGGTGGCGGGTGAATACGTCTCTAGCTATGTGGAGGGCGGGAGGCTTTACATTTTGTTGAGGGGTAGAGATGGTTTCTTAATTACTGCGGTTGTGCCCTATAGCGATGTTGTTAAGAGGTACGGCCCTGTTTTTAAATTCAGTGGCACTGTCGTATTGGAGGGCGTGTACTACCCCGCCAACAAGACCTTAGCCGTGTCCTCTATTCTCCAAGGTTGCCACTCGGCTTATTACAACCCGGCGGGATGATTGAGGTGGTAGATGTGTGGAAGATGTTGGGGGGTGTCTGGGTCTTGAGGGGGGTGAGGATGCGGGTTAACAGCGTGGTGACGTTGGTTGGGCCTAACGGCTCTGGGAAAACTACTCTTGTGAAAATCATCGCTGGGGTTCTCGAGCCGAGTAGAGGGGCTGTGTATATAGATGGGGCTAGGCCTAGAGTCTCTGCGAGAGTTCTGGGGGTGGTTTTCCACAGCCCCATCTTGTATCCAGAGCTTACCGTGGGGGAGAACCTAAGGCTGTTTGGAAAGGCTTTTGGCGTAAGACTGGTGGGGTGTCCCTTGGGTGTTTGTAGAGTTTTAGATAGGCCTGTGAAAGCTCTTTCTTTTGGCTGGCGCCGTCGTGTCGACATTGTGAGAGCCCTTCTGCCGGATCCGCCTAATTTAGTTATCGACGAGCCTACCACTGGGCTTGATGAAGAGGCGCGGGGGGAGCTTGTGGATATTTTGAAGAGTAGAGAGGCTGTGTTGTTGACTTCGCCGTTTTCTCTGGGGGTTGGAGAGGAGAAGAGGATTGAGGAGGTTCAGTATGCTTCTTGATGTAGTTATGGCGGATTTTAAATCTGTCTTTAGGAGACTTGACGAGCTTGTGTTTATTCTTGTGGCCGGCGTTGCGGCTGGTGTTTTAGGGTCTTTCGCAGGGCGTCTAGCTGTTTTTCTAGCGGCTTTTTTAACCGCGCAACTGGCGTCGTATCTCTTTATCATTAGGGATTGGGATAGGGGGGTTTTGGAAGGCCTTGTCTACTATATGGGCTTTGGGGGAGTCTATCTATCTAAGCTTGTGGTCGTCTCTGCCGTCGCCGGAGCGGCTACTGCGGCCGCGGCTGTTTTTATAGATGTGGGTGTTGTGTTGTTTGGAGTTTTGGCGTCTCTCTACGTATCTACTGCCTCTGTGCTCGGTGCTTTATTTGCTGTATATGGCGGCTTGCCTCCTCCCGCGGCTTCTGCCATGTCTATAGTCTTCTCTCTGCCGGGTTTAATTAGGATGGCGGAGGTTGGGCTTGAGCCGTATCTATTTATCTCTGCCGTCGCCCTTGGGTATTTAGTTAGTCTTGTGTTTGATAGGGTATGAGGCCGTCTGTCTATCTCCTGCTTCTTGCCTTCTGCCTTTTAGCTGTACAAAAGGGCGTGTTAAACTTCGTTGATGTAAAGTCGCCTTATGATGTAAATGGCACATTTATGTTATATATCTGGCAGCCGACTTGTGTAGAGTGTAAAATTATGGAGGAAGAGGTTTTCTCCAACCCACCTCCTATTTTATCAAATCTCCGTCTCTACGCCTTGGATATTTCGGCTCATCCGATCTCTACGGTTGAGGTTTATATAGAGCAGGTGGTTTATGTTGACCACGGCGCTGTTCGTTATATCGCTGTGAGAGGCGAGAGGACGTTTCTAATCCCGGGGACTCCCACTGTTTTAATCGGCGTGGCTGAGGGCGGGAGGATTAAGCTTTTGGGCTTCTGGACGGGCTACGACCGGGGGATGAGGAAGAGTTTTGAGGAGTTTGTCTCTACGGCTTTGGGACGGGGGCCGCCGCCGGTTGAATCATCTGTCTCATATGGGCTGGGGGTTTTCGCCGCGGCTGTGGCGTTGGGGGTGTTGTCTGCTTTTTCGCCGTGTGTTCTACCTGTTTTAACTCTCGCCGGGGTTTCGCATTTTGCGAGACGTAATCTTGTAAAAGTGTTAGCTGGGTTTGTGTTTTCAATTGCTTTATTTGGCGCGGCGGTTGCCGCACTGGGGCTAGTGGCTGTTTTTGCTAAGAGAGCTGTTGCGGCTGCCGGCGGGGTTTTTCTCGCGGCTTTAGGCCTATTTTTAATTTCAGAGAGGCTAAATGTGAAATATGCCGCTTGGATTTCGCCTCTGCAGAGTAGGGCTTTTAAGGCGTTGGGAGGGGCGGGGGATTTCCTGTTGGGGATGTCTCTTGGCGCTGTTTGGCTCCCTTGTATTCTGCCTTACGCAGGTTTTGCAACTGTTTTAGCTCTTTCTTCACTTATGGGGAATTACCTCTTTATATTTCTCGCGTTTTTATGCTACGGGCTGGGTATGGCCGCCGCGGTGTATTTAATCACGCGGGGCTTTGTGAAATTTGGCAAATCGGGGGGTAGGAGTTTAGAGAGGGCTATCGGCGTGGTTGCTTTGGCGTTTGGGATATATCTCATCGCGGCGGCGTTATGATGTTAGATAGATTTGTTGGAGTTGTTTTAACTCATAGATCTATCCCAGCTTCAGAGCTTGGGGAGGTTTTTAAAAATGTACATACGGTTTGTATGAATAGCAAGTTTCCAATTTTTGTACTACATACGTGTAATAGAGTGGAGGTCTATAGCTACGACGTCCCCGAAGAGTTTATACATGAGGTTGTGGAGGCGTATAGGCCTTATACCGCATATGTAGAAGTGTTGAGAGGTAAAGAGGCGGCGCGCCACCTCTTCCGTGTGGCGGCTGGGCTGGACTCTATGTTGATCGGCGAGACCGACGTACTTGGCCAGCTGGAGGAAGCCTTTGACAGACAGGTAAGAGCCGGCTACACCAGAGGCTTACTGAAGACTATAGTTGAGAAGGCTATACAAGTGGGCAAGAGGGCGCATACAGTTACAAATATCTCTAGAGGGCCTAGGGGGCTTGGCGCGCTTTCGCTTGTCTATCTACAGAAGAGGTTTGATTTAAAGCAACTGTCTTTTTGTATTATTGGGGCTGGGGCTGTGGGACGCGGTATTGTAAAAATGCTAAGAGATTTGGGCGTTAGGGACGTAGTTGTGGTAAATAGGACTGTGGAGAAGGCTAGAGAGTGGGCTTTGTCTCTCGGCGTGGAGGTCTGGCCTTTAAATAGAGAGAGCGTGGAGAGGTGTCTAAAGGAGTTCGACGTGGTTTATACAGTAGCGTCTAGTCTAGAGCCTATAATTGTGGAGGTGCCCGCCGGCGCTAGGGTTAAATGTATCGTCGATTTAGGCGTGCCTAGAAACACCGCGCGTGGTCTTCCAGTGGAGGTTATAGATATCGACGTGCTTAGGCCTGTCGCCGAGGAGTTTAATAGAGAGAGGATGGGGGAGGTGGGAAAAGTTGAGAAAATTATCGAAGAGGAGAGCGAGAGGCTTGAGGTTTTGCTGAGGAGGAAGTGGGCTGAGCTAGAGCTCGGCGGTCTGTTGGAGAGGTGGTTTAAGATCGCAGAAGAGGAGGGCGGGAGGGCCGGCGGGGGTTTAGCAGTTGCGGCGGCTAAATCTACTGTAAAACGTATTTTGTTGCCTCTTGTCAACGTTATTAAATCTATGGCTGAAAATGGCGAGTTTGAAAAAGCTGAGGAATTGATATCTCTGTTGAAATATGTCGAAAACCACGCTTCCTGTCAATAGCGCTGTAGCTAAGGAGTTTATTTCTCTAGCTAGGTCTAGAGGCTATTCTGTAATTTTGCTAACTACAGAGTCTCTGAAACTCGCTTCGGAGTTGCTCAAGAGAGGCGTATCTCCTGGAGAGGCGCTGGAGCTGTATAAGCTGTTTGAGAGAACTCTCGCGTTTGATGTCGTCCCCGTGCCTTTTGTACTTTTGGAATATGTAGCTGAGAAGTGGAATATATGTGAAGACCCATGGGTAGAGAGATATGTCAGAGAACTCGGCGTAAAATTTGGCAAATCTATATCTGGAGATCTAAAAATAGAAGAGTTTGTAAAAGCTCTAGCAGCAGCTTTTAGATTTTTACCTACTGCTAGGTTTGACTTTAGCAAATCTCGAAATAAGTTAAATCTAGTCTTTATACTTCCAGGAAGGCGCTCTGTTAAATGTTGGCTCTCTTTCACAGAGGCGGCTCTGGCACAGTTTAACTGTGGCGTTAAGACGTCAGTTGAAGGCGCCACGGTGCTTATGGAAGTTGTTTGTTAAACTCCTCTTTTGTGTTTTTAGAAAGACCTCTCCGAAGGAGAGACAGACCCAGAGAAGCGGTTTTCTTCGTGATCACTGAGAAAAATTCCGCGTTTTTAGCGTAAACGAATGGCATAATATGTATCTACAGCAACGAGGGGCAACATTCCATAAGGGGCTCTGTCCCGATCGGGACTACCTCTGGAGGAGGAGCCGAATCGCTTGTCATATGTCTCGCCCCCCACGTTTTCCGTTAGCAATCTAGCTGTTCTGCCTCGCGCCACAGTACGTCAAATATGGCTTCGAGTGCGCCGAGCTCCTCTCTCATGGTCTCGTAGAGCAGGTCGTGTCTAACGTCAGCGTATCCATGCACTAAGATGTTCCTCATGCCGGGGACGCCTTTTGCTATTGGACGTAGCTCGGGTGGGATGAGGTCTAGGACGGCCTCCATGGCGTCTCGATATGTGGCGCCTTTCAGCCTCTTCTGCCGGACTGCCACGAAGGAGGCTAAGTCTAGGAGAGCCTCTAGGAAGATGTGCATATACCTCTCGGCGAGGGCTTGGTAGTCCTCGCTGGCGCTGTACTCTTCCCAACTCAGCTGGGCTAGTCTCCTCAGCTTTTCGAGGGCTCTCTTCGCCTTAGCCGCCCTATTGGCGAGACCTGGCGAGGGCATTTTTCACTATCTTTACGAGGGGCTCGAGGTCGGCTGTTTTATCAAAGGCCTCGGCGGCGTCCCAGTAGTACTCTCTGAGACAGTCGGGCCCGCAGTGGTAAATAAGCCTCCCCCGGCCCAGCGCCTCCCATGCCGCGATGGGGTCGGCCCAGTCTAAAACCAACAGATCTAGCCTCCCAGAGACGCACCTCTCAAGCTCCCCATAGAGACGGCCAAGCTCCGTGAAGGACATCCTCCTCCCCACCTTCACCGCGAGATCCCAATCGCTGAACTCCGCCGCGTATCCCACAGCCCGGGAGCCAAACAGAACCACATACCTTAGCCCAAAACGCGCCGCCACATCGCCCACACACTTTTCAAGAGACTCCACAGCATAGAGAAAAACACAATTTATATAGCAAATACCTTTATCCAGTTGTCAGAGCTACGAGCCAGCTGGGCCGTCCTCCGGGACTCTCTAACATGCAAAGGCCGAACTCCGGCAACGGCTGTTGAGTACGTTTTTACGGCAATAGATGGACTGCGTCGGCTCTACGGCCTGGCTTAGTGGAAAAGGGAGGTCAGCTCAGAAATGACTCACCTCCATGCTCTGAGGGGCGGGGACTCCTTGTGCGAAGCGTAGCGGCAGAGCGGATGTTGTGTGCAAAATTTGCTTGCTAAGGTTTTTTATTTAATGTGGGGAGGGGGCTATGGTTTGGTTAGAGAATATAGAGTTTGTAAAGTCTGGTGTTTTTTATAAACTTTCAGATTTACTTAGCGTTGCTAGAGATATCCTTAGGCAAGGTGGCGTTGTTAAATCTATTGGCGTAGATGACGCGTTGAGAGTGGTAGAGGGACATGAGGTTTTTCATGCGCTTAAGTTATTGGGAGTTAGGAGAGTGCCTATTTCTAGAGGCCGATCTAAAGAGGTGTACGTCCCCTTGGAGACATTAGGTTTTTATGACGATGTGGCATGTCCCAGCCTTAGGGTGTTTGACAACACTGTGGAGCTTCTCTATAAAAACTGGCCTACTCCACTTTTTAAACTGAGATCTCTGTCGCGTAGAGGTCTGACTGTATGGGCTAAGTGGGAGGCGTATAACCCCTTTAGTTGGAGTATAAAAGATAGAATTGGTTGGTATATGTTTACAAAGGCGCTTGAAGAGGGGAGAGTCTCTCAGTTATTATACGAAGCAACATCGACAAACACCGGCGTGGCTCTAGCCGCAATGGCGGCAGTCCACGGCGTAAGAGCTAGGCTCTACCTCCCCTCTACGGCGCAGAAGTCAAGCGATATTTGGCTAAAAACGCTGGGCGCAGAGGTGGTTAGAGTGTCTAAGCCTTTGACGGTGGATTTCGTAGGCGATGTAGAGAGAGAGGCCGCAAGAGACGGCGCCATCCATCTAAACCAGTTTGAAAACGACAGAAACTTCGAGGTACATCTGAAATACACCGCTAAAGAGCTAGATCTACAGCTGAGACACGCCGGGGTTTTCCCCAGGGCTATAATCGGCGGCTTAGGTACTTCAGGACATATGTCAGCTCTCTCGTTTTATTTCAAAAATAGGTACCGCGGCTTTGTCAAAATATACGGCGTACAGCCAGCTGTTGGACATGTGATCCCAGGTATTAGACGTATAGAGACGGGGATGAAGTGGGTTCATTTAGTAGAGCTAGACGGCGTAGTAGATATAACTAGAGAAGATGCTGTCAACGCGGCGATTGAAGTGGCGCGTAAAGACGGAATTTTAATAGGCTTAAGTAGCGGCGCAGTGGCAAGCGCCTTCTTAAAAATAGCCGACCGCCTAGAGGAGGGACATTACATCTTAATATTTCCAGACAACGGCCTTAAATACACCGAAATTTACTCAACATATGTAAAAGACTAACGTTTTGTAACAACATAGAGGAGATATCCAAGAGCTAGCCACAGGGGCGGGGAACCATGGGTAGATTTTCGACTGCCCCCTTGCATCTCCCCAGCTCTCCCCGGAGGGCCCCAGGCCCGCCGGGGATGTCGGGTGTTGCAAAGGGACATACTGAAGTACCACTTCCTTAAAACTGAAGACCGTCTAGAGGTAAATGAAAGGAGGCGACAGAGGGGTTAAAAGATTTAGTGCTGTGCGGTTTATGATGATATCTCTGGAGAGAGAATTGCGAACTGAATCGTCTAGTTTGAGAGTTCGTCAAGTGCCTGAAAGTGGAGTATGTGCTCATGGCAGACTATGTGGCTATTATTGTTGGGGGTCCGAGGAGTACCGACGACATATAATTGTAAACGCCTCCTCAGTGGAGGAGCTTGTGGAGAGACCCCAGCTGTGGTTTTCAACCGCTTTCACTCACAGGGTCACTTGAGTATAAGTTTAGACATGCCTCTGTTAGGTTTTACAAGTGAAAGCCTCGCCCTTTAGGGCGGAGAGGGGTCATCTCAACGGTTTTGCCAAGTCGAGGTATTTTAAACGAAGAAAAGATGTGGGCGCGGCAGATGAAGACGCCGTTAGAGAGGTTGAGGAGGAGCGTAGGAGAAACCTAGAGCACAACCTGAGGGTGCTTAGGTACTTCGCCGAGCTAGCCGCCCGCGGAGACCCTAACTACTGGAGAGCACACGTCCAGTTTATAAACAACTTCTACAGATATGTCCAAAAGCGGCTAGAGAACCCCCTCTTCCGCAAAACATACTTAAAGATTTTGGAGGAAAGGAAAAGTTGCTAATGGAGTTTTGAGTTGGGTAAGGTGAAAAAGCATGTTATTTGGGGAAGAAGGTGGTGGCTAGGAGGTAGGCAACGCCTATTATAATGAGCAACGCTATGCCGTAGGCTATGAAGAGATTCCACACCTTGTACTGCTTCATCAGCGAGAAGCGTGTGTTTATTCCAATAGCTACAAATGTGAGTCCAAAGAGCAGAACTCTAAACGGGTCAGTACCGCGGCCTACCAATATGGGGACAACAGCCTTTGTGGCCTCATCGACTGGATTCACAGCATTTGCATATACAGAGCCCGCAAGGCTTAAGATAAGCGCTGAGGCCACGAGGCTAGTGAAGAAGTACCCCAGGACGAACTTGGGGAACCTAAACCACAGCTCCAGCGGCGACGGCTTCCTCTGTGTTGCCGCTGCGGCGCGTCTAGGCTCGACTAGGAATACCCAAATTAGCGCAAGCACAAAGGCTATCACGCCGATCCAAATGTCGATAAGCACTTTGCTCATTACGCCTATTTTAAGCGGCGTGTCTGAGCCTATACCTCTTGCGATAATTTCTGCCGAAGCGGCCGCCGCACCGTCAGTCTTCACAGATAGGCCCATCCAAGCGCCTGCGGCAGCTTCCGATATTACACCAGATTTAACAAGACTTATCGCAACCCAGGGCAGTATTATCAACTCGACGGCAGCGTAGATAAGTATGGCAGCGGAGACCATCGTGGGGTATATGGCAGGCGCCCCTATGGCGCCCGCCGCCGCTATTGAGACGGAGACTCCGCAGACGCCAATGCCGACAGCTGAAACAACGCTTAAGTCTGTGTTCTTTGTGAAGAGTCTAAATATGGGGAAGGCCAATAACATAAACAGGGGGAACCCTATTAGGACCATTGTAAGAACTGAGCCGCCGTATCTAATCCAGTCTGTGAAAAGGATTTTAGCACCCAGGAGGACAATTGCAGTTTTTATAAACCACTCGCCCCTCGCCGACCCCAACAGCCACTGTGGCAATTTGGGCAGATTGCCAATTAAGATGCCTATGAACAACGCCAGTGTAAAAGCGAATTCAGTAGTCACTACGCTGGCGATAGGTTTGTAACCTGTGATTATTGCACTACGTCGGAGTGTCCCTAGGCGGCTATTGCGAAGAAGTCTCTCCTGAGGTTTTAGGAGAAAAGAAAGGCCTACGATCAGCTCTTGTCATATACAGAGATGTAAATCTTCAAAGAGTATAAAAATATAGCCCTCACAGAGTTAGGCAAACTGCCTAGAGACGGTCTATAGCCCTCTGTCCCTAGGTGCTTATCGCCAATGACACGCCTAGGAACTTCCTCCTCGCTCACGCAGTCATGAGCGCCCAGGGTGTCTCGGGCGTGGGGCCGGACGGCACGCGGCCCTCCGCGAGCGCCCTCTTTTTGATGATTATCATGGCGGCTACGCCCCCTTCCCACCCGCACCGCAGACAAGTGGAGTAGGTGCCCGCGGATCAACCTTTATGACCGGAACGCCACACTCCCTCATCTTTTCTCTTAATATGTTTCTAAATCCAGCTCTATATATTCTATCTCTGAGCTTTGGATCGTCAAGTTAGGCCGAACATACTTGGGTAGTGGAGGAACTTGAGGTAAAGAGACTTGAACACATAGTGAACTCCGTGGTAGAGAAGCCCCCTGAACTACATACTCTCTCCTAGTAACCAGGGAGTGTGTAGTTTGCCGCCAGTTAACCATGTCAAGATAGCGCCGAGACGGAGTTAAACCTCATATGTTGCAAGACTTGTGGTATGTTTCGGCGTCTTTTTGTTTCCTATAGGAAACAGTTTCTGCAGAATGTTGTTTCTCGTGAGAAACAAATTTTAATTAGAGTATATGCTATTTTGTGGAGCGCGTCTTTAGAGAGGTGATTGAAGAGTGGCTTAGCTGGAAGCCTCCTCCCATGGTAGAGAGGGAGCTGGAGGTACCTCTGGAGACCGGCTTGGCTACAGCCGTAATTGGGCCGAGACGCGCGGGGAAGACGTACCTCTTGTATCAATTGGCAGTGAGACACGGAAGGTCGCTCTATATTAACTTCGAGGATGTGAGATTTGTAGGCTTGAGACCAAGGGACTTCAGTGTGTTTTTAAAGACGTTAGCAGAGCATGGGGACTTCAATTTATTGCTCTTAGACGAGGTACAGAACGTCCCTCACTGGGGGAGGTGGATTAGATCTCTGCTGGACAGAGGCTACCTGGTGGCTGTGGCCGGCTCGACGTCGAAACTAGGCGCTAGGGAGGTGCCGACGGAGCTGAGGGGGAGGTATCTATCCCGCCTCCTCCTGCCCTTCTCCTTCAGGGAGTATCTAAAGGCCGTGGGGATCCCGGCGTCGGCGGGACACGCCCCGGCCTCCCGAGGCAGACTGCTGGGCGCGCTGAGGGAGTACCTGGAGCGGGGTGGCTACCCCGAGGCCGTCCTAAGGCCTCAACTGGCGCGGGAGCTCTTGAGGACATACCGCGACACCGTGGTTTACCGCGACGTCGTGGAGAGACACAGAGTCAGAGACGCCAGGGGGTTCGAGGTCTTTCTCTCCATGGTGGAGTCCAGCTTCTGCAACGTCTTCTCCATATCTTCAGCCCACAGGAGACTGGCCTCCCTGGGGCTGGAGAAGAGCAAGAAGACGCTGGCCAACTACCTAAAGTACCTCGAGGAGGCCTTCTACGTGGTGGCCGTTCCCAAGTGGGGGCCCGGCAAGACGCCGCTGACGCAACCCCACAAGATCTACCCAGTGGACCCCGGCTACATACCCGAGGGGCAGATCGGCAGAAAGATGGAAGCGGCAGTGGCTGTGGAGCTCCTCCGGAGGGGCGCGAAGTTCTACTACTACAGGGGGAGGAGGGAGGTGGACTTCGTGGTGGAGGGCGAGCCGCCCCTCTTGATTCAGGTGACCTACGCCTCGGCGCCCGACGAGGTCGACAGAAGGGAGCTTGACGCGTTCTCGGAGGCCGCGGCCGCCGTTGGGGGAAGGCCGCTGTTGATCACCTGGGACCTAGAGGGCCAGATCGCGCGGAGCGGCCTTAGAGTCGACGCGGTGCCGCTCTGGCAGTGGCTGTTAGGCGGCTGGGCCAAGTCGCCGGCCTCTACCTAGCGACTAGGCCGCCAGGCGGCGGAGGGTCAGATCCCTTCTCTCAACAGCTCGGGAGGGGCGTATCTCACCTTCGAGACCAAAAGCGCCGCGGCTAGGCTCAACGCGGCGGCCCACCCCGAGATGCTTGCCGCCAGCGCCCAGGCGGGCACATCCAGGGTGTTTGAACTCGCAATGGCGGCGTACGGCCTTTCTAGCCCGGCGTATGCCGTGATAATAAGGGCCTGGGCCGCCGTGAATAGGTTGGCCGCAAGAGATAGAGGGCTCTGCTCCACATAGAGATAGCTGAAGTAGAAAGCATGTTGAAGATCAGCGGGGTGAAGGGGAGCCAGCTGGCCGCCTTAACAGCCATCAACGCGAAGAGAGATAGGAGGAACAGAAGAGCCGTCGCAAACGCAGTAAACACAGCCACCGCCCCGGCCGTATGGAGCAGAGCCAGCGCGTCCTTTGGAGCGACGTCGGCTAGAGAGACCGAGATCCCGCTGTCGTTTAAGCTGCGCCACATAAGCAACCAGTTAGCCGCCCCAACCGCCGCCACCAAGATGAGACTTGTAGTAAACATCGCGCCGTAGTATGAGGCCACGTATTTCAACGGCCTCAGTCTCCCGAAGCGGAGCAGATAGGGCACAGCCGCAGTGCTGTAGATCATGGAGTACAACAGGGATATAGACACAGCAGCGACCACCGTGATTACAACGCCATCGAGCCAGCCTGCGTTGAAAACGCAGAGCTTTACTCGCCAATTACGCCCCACCGACCGCCCCCGGCGGCTCTCTACACGCTGAAGACGCCCTTGCTAAGGGCAGAGAGGGCCCCTTGAGATCTGACTTTCCGCTGTGTATCTGCGCAATCTGGCGCAATACCCCTACACCACACTTCCCTCGCCGCCACCGCCTACACTACTCTTCTAGGAGTTGGGAGCAAAGCCAGCCGTCTGGGGCCAGGAGCTTGGCCTGGGCGCCTCGGGCAAGCCGCCCCCAAAGGCGCCTTTGGGCACAATGCCGTAGAGGGTAGGGAAAACAATTTATTTAGTGAGCCAACACCAAAGTGTGATGTCCGTTGACCGCGACGCCTTGAAGAGGGTGGTGTTGGATCTGCTGAGGAGCGATGAGGAGTTTAGGCTAGCTGTCGCCGGCTTGATCGGGCTAGGCGCAGTCCTTGAAGAGCTTAGGAAGCTGAGGGAGGACTTCAATAGGTTTGCCAAAGAGCAAGCAACGAGGTGGGAAGAAAACGACAGAAGATGGGAAGAAAACAACAGGAGATGGGAGGAGGCGTATAGGAGGTTTGAGGCTATCGAGCTGGAGCTGAAGAGGCTGAGGGAAGACTTCAACAAGCTCGTAGAAATAGAAGAGAAAAGGTGGGAGGAGGCTGAAAATAAGTTTAGGTGGCTCATAAGCGCCCTTGACGACATCCGGAGAGCTTTGGGCGGCGGCTTTGAGTACTACACGGCGAGGGTCGTCAGCCTACTGCTTAGGGAGAGGGGGATTGAGTGCGATGTTAGAGTCAACGTGACGTTGCCTATCGACGGCTTTAAGGAAGTGGATCTGATATGCTACGACCCGTTGGTGGTCGGCGAGGTGACCATCGCGGTGAGGAACATCGAAGAGGCAGATAGGGAGATTGGAAAACTGCTCGAGGCAGAGAGGGCGGCAGAGAGGTTCACCGGCAGAAAGACCTACATGAGGATCTTAGCAGTTGAGTTCGCGAGCCAAGACGTCGCTGAGTACCTACGCAAAAAGGCCCAGGAGATGGGCATACTGTTGCTCCTGGGTAGAGAGTACGAAAAGCTCTAAGACATTATCACACGAGGCTGGAGTTTTTTATCTGCATCCTCAATAAACATAAACACATTCTCAGATTATATAATTTTTTAAACTCCGCAACCTTCGCGCCTCTCGAGACGATCGAGACCCCTATAGTGAATTCTCTCACATCAAGACAGAGGAAGAAGTAGGGAAGTAAGATCAACTTATAAGTGATTAAGACAATTACGTTATTGTAAGTGAGCACCTCAACTACAGCTAGCAATAAGTAGTAGGCTGAGACGAGTGACAAGTTGCATAAGAGGTCCGCCTTAACTCTAGGCAGGAGAATAAAACCAAGTATCTCGACGAAGCTTAATATTAGCGTGAGCAAGCCGAGCACGGAACTTATGCTGAACATGACATTAGCAGCGCCTCAGTTGTCCGAGACCGTCTAGGAGGTGTTTCCTCATGCCGTTTCCGTTGCACTCTTTCAGTTCTCTGCAACTCTCGTCCTCCACCGTGTCGACGACTATGGCGGCTTGATGCTCTCTGGCCAGCTTTATGATCTCGCAGGTGGCGTTTATAACGATGTCGCAAATACGAGGCCGACCTTTATGTAGTGGTCAAGACGGTTGACGTCGACGACGATGGCCTTGGGCTTCACCGGAGTCACCTCTCTAGCGAACACCAGGGCGATATATAGGCCGCCGTATGTTGGCTCCTTCTCACCACCTCTCTTCTCAACGCCGAGAAACGCCAACTTGAGTTTGGCGTCTTCCTGTAGTCTCTCTCTTATCCAAGAGATGTCGCCCTTCTTCAACTCGACAGCGAAAGGCGGTATGCCCAACTTCCGCACTCTGACTACGCCATTCTTTAGGTCGACAAAGACCGCCTTACTCGTATCTCTTTCGTCCTCAATTCTCAACTGAACGTTTAACGGAACCGCCCTGTAGAACACTGCGTCGCGCCAAAACACCTTAGCTTGCTGTACGAAGTACCTCCCCAACCCGACTTGGGGAACACCTCATCTCGAGGGCTGTGTCAATGACCGCCACTGCAACACCCACGGCGTAGATCAACAAGTTTTGCACAGGCCATACAAGCTTCTCTCCCTACGCCACGCCGAGACACGAGACTATGGCTCTTGCCTCTTCTTTACTTCGTAGTCGTGATAATGCTGATATCTCTCCTTAGGAATCTATTGCTTATTCTGGCAGCTACCTAGCCCCCCTTTGTGGCTCCCGGCCCTCTCCGGGGGGCTTGGGGCCTGCCTGCGGAGACGCCCGAAGGCGGCCGCGGGCGAGGGGACCCGGGTCATTAGGGACTGGCTGTGCCCCCTAGTCGCCGGGCCCCAGGGCCGGGGACGTGGCTCATGAATGTGAAACAGTTACGAGGTTAAAAGTAAGATGGTCGCCAGTGTGGAGGAAAAAACGGGTTGTTTCTGGAGGAGCTCCCAGTAGCGCTTTTTAGCCCATATCAGCGGCGCATTGTCTCTGTTGTCGTTGAGGTCGAATACCGCCGCCGGTGTGGCCTACTTCACCTACCAGTTCTTTAGAATTGCTGAGGCAAAGGCCATGTGGTTCGACCACCTAGCTCTAATCTCCTTCTTCCCGGCCCTCCTCGCCGAGGTGCTTTTCTACGTCCTCTCGCTGATTTGGATATACGCCGGAGTCAAATCCCTCTTCGAGGTCGTCTCATGACAGACCTCGACAGATTAATGGAGATCCTTAGAGATAGAGCTCTTTCAAACGGCGTGAGACTCGGTATCTTAATCGCCCTGTATGTAGTAGACGGCTACATAACCTTCGCTGACCTCCAGAGGGCGTTTGACATCCCCAAGAGCACTCTCCACAAACACCTGGAGATCCTCGCCAGAGAGGGCTACATAGAGTACAGAAGGGCGATCACCGAGAGGGGAGTTAAAGCCGTGGCAAAAATCATAGACAAAGGAAAAGACATCATAAGACGATACATAGTAAAACGTATATATCAGCCGCAGGAAGAGTCGTCATAGTTCTGAACGACCAAAACTCATCATCTTTTAATTTAACTGGCTGAATATATTTGTGATGAGGCGACCCGTTTACGACAGATGACGTGCTTTCCCCTGGCTGACCACCGGCACCCTGAGGGCTTGTTCCAGGAAGATCTTATCCCCCCGCTTCAGCCTTACCTTAACCACGACCCGCCTGCCGTCGAAGTGGGGGTCGGCCCCCTTGTAGCCCCGGTACTCTAGGAAGTCTCGCACGTCTTCCACGTCTACCTCTGGGACGCCGCCGCATGGGCCCCAGCTACACAGGGCGCATTTCTGGCCATGGGCGAGGATGTTAGAGGCGCAAGAGGCGGGAAGCACCTCGAAGCCCCACTTCCTCGCTGTCTCCACCAGTCTCTCCTTCGGGTACTTTATTGGGATCTGCCTCCCCTCCTCTAGTCTGCGTATATACGGCGTGATATCTACGCCAAAGGATCTAAGCCTGGTAGCAATAGCCGGCGTAGCCCGTAGCGTGCCGAACACCACGCGCCTAATACCTGCGTCCCACGCCAAGGCCAGAAGCCGCTCTAGGTCGCGGTCGGTCACCCCCGGCACTATCGGCCTCACGAAGAGAGTGGCCGAGCCGCCCCTTTTGACGAGCTCCCCGGCGCCTCTGATCCTCTCCACGGGCTTAGGCGCCTTCGGCTCCAACCTCCCCTCCACGTCTGTCATGCTGACTAAGACGTCTGCCCTATACTTGGCGAGCTCCAGTGGAGGGGGGTACTTCGTCGCCACCTGGACGGGGTTGCCTAGATGTTCCACGACAGCCGCGATATAGTCCAAGGCCAGCTCCCTGGTCTCGGAGAGAAAGGGCTCTGTGACGGAGCCCACAGCCACCAGAGTGCCCCACTCCCCCACGGCGACGTGGGGGTTTGCGGCTATGGCGTAGGCCATCTCCAGCGGCGTGAGGGGGTACGGCCTCACGGAGCCGGGGAAGCCCATGTCGTAGATATAGCAGTAGGCGCAGGCCAGGGGGCACCCAACCCCCGTGTGGATGGTGATCCCGCAAGGCCTGGGCGGCCTTTTGGCATGGTGATCACGCTCTACCCTCTTTATATCTACCATTGCCCTCAGCTTCTCGACAACCCCTAGCTTCCTACGCCACGCCTCCATAAAAAGACCCTACATAAGTCTTTAAGTAGTTTTAAAAGTAAATATGATGTCTGCAGAGATTCTTAAGAGACCTCTTCCAAAGCACACAAACGGAGACTATATCACAACCCGCCTTCTGGAGGCTTTGGTGGAGGGGGCTTGCTCTTGAGTAGCGTGGCCTTGTGAGAAATGCCGCTGGCAAGACCTTCCAAGCGTGGAAGGCTCTCCTCGCTGCGTTGATGAGACTTGAGCTAGAGAGACTCAATGCCGTCGCCAGAAGGGGTAACTTGCGCCAAGGACCGTGCCTAGGGTGCCGACAGAGGGTATGAAGAGACTTTTACAGATGCTTGAAGACGTAGGGCTGGTCTCTCTTTGCGATAGCTCTAGATCTCTACGACTATTAGTACCACGGGCCTGACCCTTGCGGCGAGTATTCAAAAATATCAAGAGAAAGAAGCGGCAAGAGACATAGCGATGTTATTCGCCGAGTTGGCTAAGCTGGTTTTAAAACAGCACATCAAGGTCAGACGAACTTGAGGAGGCTCTACAAGAGGTTAGAAAGGCGTCGAATTTTTGATGAAAAGTCTCGCCCTTTAGGGCGGGGTGTCATACTCCGGCTGAAAGAAAGGCTAAGATTTAGACGTAGCTACGCGCCGTTCGGCCTTGGATATCGGTGGGATGTGGACGGAGAAAAGACGTGGGTTATTAATTACATGATGTGAAAAAGTGTATGGCGCCGTTGATAATATCTCCTATTCTTTTTGCATACGTCACGACGTAGCTCCAGCTTCCGCCTATAATTATATAGGCTATATATCTTCCGCCTCCTGTAGGTGTGATAGCTATATAAATCCCCTCTCCTCCCTGTGGTTGGCCAGTCGTAAGTATATAGCCGTCTACCGCCATTTCCACATCGCCAATTTTTACAGTTTGTCTTCTACAATTTTCAGCTTTTAGCCCTATGGATGTGTGAAACTCCGTCCTGGGAGGCTCTGGAAAAGACAGCTCTATAAAAGCCCTGGAGATATCGGCAACGCCCCTCATAGTGAGTTGGTAATTATCGCCAGACGTGCCCACAGCCCATCTCGCCGTGTCTATATAAATTTTGACCTCCCCCTCTTCATACACTCTCCGGGCCGCATAGCCGCCGGGCAACGGCTCCACTTGGATAGAACCAGATCTATAATACGCCTTCCCCACCTCGTATCCAAGCCCCACAAGCTTGTTTAAAAAAGCCGGTATGTCTATCTCGGAGCCGTATATAGCCCAGAAGAGATACGACGAACTATACACAAGGCTCATAGCCTAACTTTCTGAAGCTCTCTATATATGGGCCCTCTATACTCATGTATTTTTCCAACATAATTTTCGAAGTCGGGGTCTATTGGTAGTTCCACTATGGTAGAGCCGAGACGCTCTGCGAAGTGTCTAGCCTCCTCTCCCCGGCCAAATGGATAGACCTTGACCCCGCCACATTCGACATATGCCATATTTAAAACAAAGAGGGGAGGCTTGACCCCTCTTTCAGATAGATAATCTGCGAGGTGTCCGACGACTTTTATAGACATTTTTGAAGGCGTCGACACAAGGACAGGCTTAAATTTGGCGACTCTCTCTAGGGCTAGGAGAGCCTCCCCCATGCCCGGCGGCATATCTATAACGACTCTCTTCACGCCGTCTAAGTCGGCAAAGGCGAGGAGAGCCTCTACAACCCCTCCCTCATTGGCGCCGGGGAGCACTACATATCTATCGCCTACTACGCCGCCGAGACTAAACAGTTTTACACCGCCTATTTCAAAAGGCTTAATGCCCTCTTTCTCAACCTCGTGTAATCTACCCACAACGCCGAAGAGCCTTGGGATAGACATGCCAAATATGTCTAGGTCTATCAAGGCGGTGTCCTTATGGAGGAACGCTAGGAGTGTAGCTACTGTAGACTTCCCAACGCCCCCCTTCCCACTCATTACAGCTACTACCTCTTTGTCACGTAGATTGTCCCTGGCCCTCTCCAAAAGAGGCCTCATACTGTCTCAATCTGTTCTACTTGTATTGAGAGGTCTGCCTCAATATCATGCGAGCCACATTTTGGGCATTTTACAAACGCGGGGAGCAACTCAGGCACGAGATGTAGGGGGTACTCCTCGCCGTATTTCCCAACTAAAGCCTCTATCTGAGAGGCCACCTCCTCATGACCAAACACATAGCCACATGCCCTACATCTATATCTGGGAGTCCTAACTTTTACCTCCAGCTCTGCTTTTTCAAGTCTAGACTCTTTCTTAAGCATATCAAAAGCCTCTCTCAATATGGAAATGTCTAGTTGTGACACTATGGGCACAGAAAGAGAGATCTTTCTAACCTCTACATTGTGTTCTCTCGCCCATTTATCTACAGTTTGAATTACAGAAAGCGCAAGTGACCATTCGTGCACGGGAAAGAGACGTTCCCTATATTAAAGTATTATAGAGCCTCCCTCGGAATATTTACCACTTTAAGATAGCGAATCCCCCTGCCGATTCTAGAGATTCTCGAGGTGAGCTCCCTGATTCTCTGCGTATCTCCAACGGCGTGTATCACCTCTAGACAATTTCTCTCGTCTAAGTGAACGTGTGTCGCCACTCTAATAATATCGTTAAAGTCGTGCTGAACCTCGGTTAGGTGCTTCGCCACATCTCCAACTTCATGGTCGTAAACAATAGCTATAAGCGAGGCGACAGGCGTTTTAGCCGCCTCTCCCACCTTCTCGGCTATGAGCGAAGCTATAAAACGGGAGCGGTTCACTTCGCCAATTTCAGTCATATATCTCTCCATCTCTTTATAAAGCTCGTCGTCTAAAACTATCGAAATTCTCCTAACCATAGTTCAACAACACTTGGACGGCTTTCCCAATTTCCAAAGTGACATATTTACCAGTTTCTGCGTCATAGGCAAATAAAACGCCGTCTGCCCCCCTCAAGACGAAATACCTAAGCTCTTGGTCGTGCCAAACGTTTAGAAGTAGAGAGCCAAACATAGATATTAATTCGCCAGCCGCCTTGGCGTAACATATCCCAGGCTTACTCCGTGAAATACATTCAACATACATCTTTCTAATCTCCCTAAGGCCCTCTGTAATAACGTCAATTTTTAAATCCCGAGGCGCAACGCCATCGTCCATTTTAAACACAGTCATACCCTCAACTGGCGTTTTATAGTCTCAAGCAATTTAGCCGGGTCGACATTTGAATCAAGTTCATGAGCCTCGCCAAAGGTAGTTAACTGTCTATATACCACTTCGCCTATTATGTCTCTAAGGGCGTCCTCCAAAGGCTTTGTAAATATAGAAAACAGTTCTTGGGCAGGCTTAAGGATTTCTTCTACAGGGCCTAGGAGATCTTTCTTCAAGATGCCAAGAGCCTTACCAATTTCTTTAAACTCGCTCATACCTCAATGCTCTGCGGTAGCAGTTTTTAAACTCTTCTACCACATTCTCTCCAATTTTAAGTTCGACGCCAAATTGAGCAAGCAGTTTTTTTAACTCCTCTACTGCAATAGGTACAGCCTTTATAACCTCTTGCGACGGCGGAGAAAACGGCTCGAGCGTCTTAGGCCCCGCCGCGATTATATAGGCCTTGGGATCTCGCCCCATCGCCCTGAGATAACCGACAAGTAAAGAAGGCGGCGTCCTGTGGGCATCTATAAGCCTAGTCTCTTGGAGAGTAAGAGAGCCCTCGACTCTCTCTATAGCTACAGCACCAGGGGGCAATCTAACGTCTATGTCTAGAAAAACTAAGATGTCGTAATCCGCTAAGGTTCCTAAAACGCCTATGCCGTGGGCATTTCCATCAAAAACAAAATCGTTATAATGTGAGAGGACTTGAGCTAGACAACTACCAAAACCGTCGTCTCCGTAGACTACGTTGCCCAGCCCGACGACTAGTAGCATTAAATGGCGCAAGCATTCCAGATCACCTTCTCGATTACGTTCATAACTCTGCCCCCTTCGCCCTTGGCCTCAAAATGTACAGCACACGCCAGACAGGGGTCGAAGCTCCTGATCGCCCTCACTTGGTCGAGACCAGTCCATTGGTCAGGCGGGAGCTCCTCCGTCACCACGCTGTTCCGTACAGACATTTCGAACGGCCCGGCGCACTGGCCCTTCCACGGGTCGGTACAACGGTTGTTAGACGGGCTGACGTTGGGCGTCGTCGGAGCCTCGTACTGGTAGTTCACGATCCTTCCGCCCCTCTGCACGAGCCAGTGCATACAATTGCCGCGGGGCACCTGCCACCAGCCGAAGCTGTAGCTAAAGTCGGGCCACTTGCCATAGCTCCACGGCCTAGAGGTCTGCACCTTCCCGGCATTTACCAACTGGAGGCCATACAGCAGGTTGGCCCAGGCTATGGCGTTCACCACGGCGAGGTGAACCGCGCGGGCCAGCAGACGTTCAAACGTCGTCGAGTACTTGGGCAAATTCCACGTAATGACAAGCTCGTCCTTTGTGCCAGGTGGCAGGTCAGGTGCCACAGTCCCGCCGGGGAGATAGATCTTCATCTGACTGCCGTTGGACTCCCAGGCCTTAAAGCCAGCTAGCTCAAACTTCGTGGCGTGTAGCGTGTCAAGCCACAGCTGCGAGATGGGGCCAGTCTCAATAGGCGCGATACGACCGTCCTTAAGCACAAGCCTAGGCTCAGCCGCCCAGCTGTACTTCTCGGCGAAGTTAATGGCGCCAGGTTTCGGGATAGTCGTCCTATTCCACATGTGGTACTTGTAGAGCTCTGTACCATTCGCCAACGGCCGGCCTATGGGGTCCTCCTTTATCCAGCCGGTGGGCGGCGCCACATTGTTCTTCACCCAGTCCTCGTAGAAAGAGGAGTCTGCAAACTCCACATAGCCGAGCTGGATCTCCGTCGGGTTCTTGCTGTATATATCGTGGCCAATGGCGAAGCCCGGCTTCTCGCCCCTCGCGTTGTAGGCCTGGTCAAGCCTTGCGTAAAGCTCCCTCCAGTCGCCCTTCGCCTCGTCAGTGATGTTACTGTATACCTCGGGATCGTCTGCGAAGCCGCCGGCAAGCATCACCGGCGGGTCGTGGGTCTTGCCTTGGGTAGTGGCGTAGGGCTTCCCGTCTGGCGTAGTTACGTGGTCGCGGTAGAACTCGTAAAGGTCTTGCCAGATGGCCCAGACGAACTTAACCCAAGCTGTCAATTGCGAAAGCCTAACGTAATATTCTTGGAATAAAGACGGAAGGTTTGTAATCTCGGTCGATATACCACCGGGGATTAGTGTAGAGGGGTGGGCATGTCTACCATAGATTAAGATTCCAGCCTCTCTTGCAATTCTCTGGTACTTGACTGTTAATTGCCAAATTTTACCAGTAACCGGGTTAAGATCCCGCATAATATCTGCAATAGTGCGGTAGCCGTGTATGGCTGTATAGTTAGCCGGCGTCTCTTGGGCAATTCTCCAAACAGTGGGAGTTAATTTACTTACAATGATCTCGCTATAATCAGGCCCCTCTAACATGTTTAAAATTAACGGATGGTCATATATGTAGTCTGTCATGGCATAGGCCAGACTCCTTAACACATTTCCCATGGGGTATGGAGTCATGCCAGCCGCTGCGTCACATGCTCTTACAGAGGCATTGGCGTGTGCAGCGCCGCAGACACCACATGAACGTGATGTTATATGTGGAGCATCCTCGGGGGGCCTCCCCCTTAGAAAGACTTCAAAACCGCGAAACATCATTACTGTGGTTTTGGCAGTTTGTACAGCTCTAGTGTTTGAGTTTATCTCTGCATATAAGGCTAAATGACCCTCAATACGCGTAATAGGATCAATCCATATTTTTATAGTTGACATAAAGAACGTATGTAGGCGATTTAAAAAATGTGATTTCCAAAATCATGAAAAGACTTACCTTATGTATCACAAATAATATATTTTGATATTTTGATATTCAATATAAACAAGTGGAAATATATATAATATTACAAAAAGTACAAGAGGTTATTATAACCTTTTTATAGATTTAAACCAGAGCGGATGCTCTTCTCTAGCTATCCCCTCAGGCATCTTGCCGCTGTGGAACATAACATTGTATGGAAAGATATGGGGCATGAAGTGTGTATAGGTTATGTGTACTAATAACAGAAATGAAACAGCTAATATAGCCTCTTTGACGTGGAGTATAAAAGCTAGTCCGTCATAAGCCGAGGGTCCCCACACTGCCATTATTGCGCCTGGGATGCCAAGTATGGCAATACCCCAGTAGACACCCCAGTATTCAAAGAGTTGCTCGGGGTCGTATTTATGCGTCCACTCAGGTAGCTTCTTACTTGGTTTAAATAACCATATAGTTTTTGCAACTAGGTATTTAACAAACCCCCACGTGTAGAATCTTAAAAGCGGCCAACGGTCAAGTATAGGCCCCCTCTTTTTAACAAGGTCGATTAACACCATCGTCCCATAATAGGCAAAATGTGCAATTACTAAAACTCCCATTATTATGCCGGCCCAGACATGTATTACTATCATCAGGGGTACTGGTCCTGTTTTAGCCGGCCAGAGATAAAACGGTGGACTACCTACTGCCTCATATACGCCGTTTATGTAAAACTCACGCCACACGGGGTTTTGGTTAAACATAGTCACAAATCCCGTATACGCAGTTATAACTAGAGTTAGGAAGAGCACTATATGTTGTATTCTCTGAGATACGCTCCATCTCGGAATTTTAGGCGTGTTCACTACTAAACTCCTATAGTACTGGTAGCGAGAAGCATAAACGGCAAAGTGACCTAACACCCATATGCTACCATATATTACCACTAAGATAATTAGTATATCAAAAAATACACTTACCGTCAATGTCCAGAATGTTAAACCACTCATCCCATGTGTAATGATGTAATACCAAAACTCTGGCCACGTCTCTACGAGAGGTATCCACGCTAGGTAATATACTATAACCCATGTGAGACCTACCGTGATGGAGGTGGCAATAAAGCTTCCAACTAATCTTGCACTAGGCATTACTTCTTCTCCTCTTGTTGTTTCTTCTCTGTCCTCATTCTTAACCCAGTCCACACGCCGCCCAACAGAGCCGCAGCGCCTATAGCTCCCGCAGTAACTAATGCTATATCGCTAAGAGATTTTGTACCCACTGGGACATAGGGAAGTTTTGCATAGAAGGGTTCGAAGGCGTCGGTAAAGCCTGGCTCTGTACACCCTATGCAAACTCCGCCGGTTCTGGTGGGTCCGCCGACGCCAGATACCCAGCCTAGTTTATTCCAGGGACAGTGGGATACTGGCCCCTTGCATCCCACGGCGTATAAACATTTTCCATCTCCAGCGCCTGGATATGGTCTAAAATCGCCGGCTGCATAATATGCTGCTCTGGGACATTGTTCGTGGACTGTTTGTTCAAATATAAAACGTGGCCTTGCATATTGGTCTAGAAAAGCCTTTCTTTCTAATACATTTGGCTTAAGTATACCAGCTGCTACTAATGTAAGAAGTGCCAAAGTCCTTAAGATGGCATTACCGTTTGCAGGACAACCTGGCACGGCTACTGCCGGTTTTATTGTTTTGAAATCCGGTACACCCCCTTCGTCTATATATTTTCTAAATGGTTCCACCTCAGGCTGGAAATAGTCAAGATGTATCATGCCTTTTATCCCCCTTACTGGGTCGTCAAACATGCCGACTGCACCTGTAGGAGATGGCGACCAGGTGGGGTATTTAAAGCCGGGTGGTGGCTCTAACACCTTGTTTGCCACAAGGCCGCCGTAAGAGGCGCAGTTTCCTACTGTTACTACAGCAAGCGCGTTTTTAAAGAGTAATTTTACCCACTCTGTACACGTCCTGTGACCTATTAGACAGTAATATCCGCCCTTTTGTCCAATATTTGTACCGGGGATACCATACTCTTGTGGAAAGCTCCCCTCAAGCACTAGGACATAGGGGCCGTATTTACCTTCGGCTATCTCTTCTAGTATTTTCATTGCATCGCCAGGCGGCGGCTGATTTACGACATAGTTTTCAAGTATCTTATGGTCTGCCACATCGGTGGCTTCTTTTACATGGTAAGTGCCCCACTGTGGCATCACCGTCTCGTGGAATATTAGACGTACGGTGCCGGGGCCCACAAGCGGCGTCGTGCCCAGGAGTACATCTAACAGAGATGGGTCTGTGGCTTGTATAATGGCGGTAGTGTTTCCGGCGCAATCTTGCGCTTCAAACCAAACGATGTTAACTAACCCCTCCTTAACGGCCTCTCCAGCGGCTTTTACAAGCGCTGGCCAGTTTAAAGCAGAAAGAGCTGAAGCCAAAGAACCAGCTCTAATTAGATCGCGTCTAGTTATCTTCATGGCTCTTTCCACCGCCCTTGTTAATAAATACTTTTTTCACATTGGAGAAAATTTCCGCCACATGGGGGCAGTCAGGTAGAAGCTCATAAGTCCCCCCATTGCATAATTTACAGTAGGCTGCCACGATGAAGCCGTTGCCGAGGACGTAAGACCCCTTCTCTGTTTCTATACGGCAGGGCTTGCAAAACTCTAACATCAGCTTTGCCACGAGCCGCTCAGCTACTGTGTTTTTATAACGGTATAGATTGCCTATGTCTAAAAGCTTGACCACATCTGAAAACTTCTCCAGTGGGATGTATTCGAGAGCCACCGCGTTACATATTTCGTCTATTACATATTTCACAGCCTCTGGCGGTTCGCCATAGCGCCGTGCTAACTCGCTTAAAGCTACCGAATCGCCAGCATATGCGAGCGCTATTAAACCCTTGTCTGTTATATAGAGTTGGCTTTTTCTCTCAGTAAGAAACCCAAGCATAACCAGTTTATTTGTCCTCCTCCAGGCAGTAGCTAGAGGAAGTCTAACCTCTTTATATATGCCGTAGAACTTAGCCCCCCTCTTGTAGAAGGCAACTCTCAGGATTTCAACGTCCTTCTCTTCAAGCCTGCACATATAGTTCCATTGCTTTTCTAACTAATTCCTCTGCACATTTTTCTCCCTCTGGCGAGAGACCGACGACGGGATCTGGCTTCGGAGGTTCACACTCTACTATATATATTTCGTCGGTGGGTCTCCCCAGGACGCTGAGGCCAATGAGGAGATCCTCCAGCGAGATCCTTCCCTCGAGCGACGGCCTGAGGGCGTCGTTTATCTCCAGGGGGTTGTTGAATAGCCTAGGCGTAAACTTGTAGACTTCCACAGTGCCTGGCCTGCGGCCTCTCTGTGCTGCGCCGACTAAAATCAATTTGTCTGGCTTTAGCTTCATAAGCTCGTCTACCATGGTAAATACATCGCCTGACAGCTCCACAGCCTCCACTCCCTTGCTACGGAGTAACTCCCCAGCCCTTAAACCCACGGCGCAATCTCCTTTAAAAAGATATCCTATGTAGCCGACCAAAACACGCATGTATCTCAACACTTAACTATATATATACATTCTCCCCTATTTTGCCATAGGTAAATATTTTAGCTCTATAGTTCATACGTTTGATGATTAAGCTTTCCCACGGATCTGGAGGAGTTGAGACAGCCGAGATAATTGAAAAGCTTTTCTTAAAGCGTTTACCAGAGAGTCTTAAAAAGGTGGCCGGGGGGCTTGGGCTTGATTTTCCTGATGATGCGGCAGCTATACCTATGGGAGATGGCCGGTATCTCGTAGTGACTGTTGACGCATATACAGTCAACCCGCCCTTTTTCCCCGGGGGCGACATCGGGGTGCTCGCTGCCTCGGGCTCTATAAACGACGTGTTAATGCTCGGCGGTAGGCCCGTCGCCATGTTAGATTCGATTATAGTAGAAGAGGGACTCCCCTACGAGACGCTCGACAGAGTAGTCAAGTCCTTCCTCTCTGTCCTAGAGACGGAGGGCGTGGCCCTCATCGGCGGAGATTTCAAAGTAATGCCCAAGGGCCAGCTCGACAAGATTGTGATCACGACCGTGGGGATAGGGGTCGCGGAGAGAGTCATCGTGGATAGGCCGAGACACGGTGACAAGATCGTGGTAAGCGACTTCGTGGGAGATCACGGCGCTGTGATCCTTATGTTGCAGATGGGGGACGTGGATAAGCCAGAGCAACTCAAACTAAAGAGTGACGTGAAGCCGCTTACCAAGCTCATGGTGCCGCTGGTGGAAAAATACGGCGAGTATATCCATGCGGCTAGAGACCCCACGAGAGGGGGCCTCGCCATGGTGTTAAACGACTGGGCTAAGGCCGGCGGCGGCGTAATAGTGGTAGAGGAGGAGAGTCTCCCTGTGAGACCAGAGGTGGCGTCATACGCAGAGATGCTCGGCATAGACCCGCTTTATTTAGCAAGCGAGGGTGTTGCGGTCCTCGCTGTTGATCCCTCTGTCGCAGAGGAAGTGGTGAAGTTCGTGAGGGGGCTGGGCTTTCAAAACGCGAGAATTGTCGGCGAATTTAGAGAGACAAAACAACACAGGGGGTATGTCTTGCTTAAAACTCTCGCAGGCGGGCTTAGGATTCTGGAGCCTCCCAGAGGCGACATAGTGCCGAGAATATGCTGAAACTGGTCTTTAGAGACGTGAGGATCATGCGGTGGGATTACGCTGGGGTTGAGATATCGGCAGGCGGGGAGTCACTCTGTATAGACGTGTTGAAGCCCCCCTGTAGACATGTCCTCTACACCCACATCCATCCGAGACACTACGGCGGCGTCGGGGGCTTGGCACCTCCTGCGGTAAAGCCCGGAGATAGGCTTGAGCTCGGGCCTTTTGCCGTATCTGTTGTGGAGGCTTATAATATGACTAAATTAATAAATGGAGCTCCAGTACATCCAAAGGGATTTGGCGTCGGCTATCTGGTGGAGGTAGGCGGCGTATCCCTATACCACCCGGGAGATACTGATTTAATAGGGGAGATGGCAAAAATTAAGACAGACATCTTTCTAGCCCCCATCGGGGGGGATGGCACTATGACAGCAGAAGAAGCCGCCGAGGCTGTCAAACTCATCCGTCCGAAGATCGCAATACCCATCCACTTCGGGGAGATGCGGCCCTACGTTAAGTTTAGAGACATTTCCCAGCCCTATACCCAAGTGGTGTACCTAGATGTCTCCCCCTCAAATATATAAATGATAAATATCTCTAGCTCATGTCTTGTCTATCTCTGAGCGAGTTTCCTGGCCCCGCCCCCTCTCCCGATTGTTTCAACTGTTCTATGATGCGTAAGGAGATGGCCGCCCTTGAGCTGGCCTTTAGGCGGAAGAGCAAGATCACGGGCATGTTGATCCAGTATATTAAGAAATACGCCGAAGAACTCGAGAAGAGAGATGGAGACTACGTATACAAGATCATGGACTTCTGCGGCACCCACGAGTGGACCATCGTCCACTTCGGCCTTAGGAGCGTCCTAGAGATGGCTGGGGTGGACAACGTGGAACTTGTGGCTGGGCCAGGATGCCCCGTCTGCGTCACCCCCTCCTACTACCTAGAGGAGGCGATCAAACTGGCCTTTGAAGGAGTAGTGATATATACATACGGAGACGTCTTCAGGCTCCCGGCCCTCCAGAGGGTGAGGGGGGCCAGGTCGCTGGCTGAGGCTAAGGCGATGGGTGCCGACGTGAGACTTATACACACCTTCCTCCACGCAGTTATAGACGCCAAGAGGCACAACAAGCCCTCCCTCTTCCTGGGCATTGGGTTTGAGACAGTGGCGCCGGGCTACTCCGAGGCCATCTTGAGGGGGCTTGTGCCTCCTAACCTCAAGCTGATGTCTCTAGTCAAACTGACCCCGCCGGCGATGTTCTACGCCCTTGACATGGTTAAAGAAAAGCCTACCGACTATCCCATCTCTGGCGTCATCGCGCCGGGCCACGTCTCAACAATAATAGGGGGCAAGGCCTGGGCCCCCGTGGCTGAGCAGTACCGTATACCTGTAGTTGTGGCGGGGTTTGAGCCTAACGACGTCCTTACGGCAATTGCCGAAATTTTAAGACAGTTAAAAAATGGCGAACATAAAGTCGTAATTGAGTATGTAAGAGCCGTAAAGTGGGAGGGAGATTTAAAGGCGCAGTCTTCAATACATACAGTGTTTGAAACTGTAGATACGGCGTGGCGAGGCATAGGCTATATCCCAAAGAGCGGCCTCGCGCTTAGGGAGGAGTTCAAGCAGTACGACGCCTTTGAATACTTCGGAATCCCAGACCTAACGCCGGAGAGATGGCGCTACGACTTGCCGCCTGGTTGTAAATGTGCAGAAGTCAACCTCGGCAAAGCCAAGCCTACCGACTGTCCGCTCTTTATGAAAGCTTGCACGCCGGATCACCCCGTCGGCCCCTGTATGGTTTCTATAGAGGGGACGTGTGCCATATGGGCGAGATTTGGAGGCGGAGGTCTCGCCGTGGAGGTTGCAAAAGAGATAGGCCTGGCGTAATATGTGTTGGGCAGTCCCCTCAGTAGTTAAAAAAATAGAGGGGAGCATCGCCTTTGTAGATCCTGGAGATGGCGTAGAGAGACCGGCGGTGATAGGCATAGAGGAGGGACAACTACAAGTGGGCGACCTCGTAATGGTTCACGCCGGCGTTATAATTGCGAAAGTAGATCTAGAGACTCTAAAAGAAAGTATGGAGATGTGGAAACAGATGGCTAGAGAACTGGCAGCTTCAACAGGGGAGGACCCCGGAGCGGCTGAAAAAATTATCGAAGAGGAGATGTGGCGTGTGTTAAAAATCGCAGAGGAGGTACGGCAAGGGAGGAGCCAGGCTTTGAGAGAACTTGCCTAAGGCCTACCTAATACATATAATCGGCATTGTCCAAGGAGTAGGCTTTAGGCCATATGTCAAAATTCTGGCAGATCAACTAGGCCTCAGCGGCTATGTAAAAAACTTGGGGGGTGGAGAGGTGGAGATATACGTCGAGGGAGAGAGAAGCAGAGAGTTTTTAGATAGTCTTCTAAACGGGCGGCCAAAGGCGATATATATAGAAGATATAAGAGTTATAGAGGTAGCCCCCAGGGGAGTGCGCGGCTTTACTATTGAAAAAAGTTCACAGGAGGTGGAGACTGTATCTATGATCCCCCCAGATTTAGCCATATGTGATGAATGTCTCAGAGAGGTTCTCGAAGGAGATGAGAGGAGGAGACGTTACCCCTTTAACTCCTGTAGCTTCTGTGGGCCGAGGTTCTCCATAATTAAAAAACTCCCCTACGACCGGGAAAACACAAGTTGGACTGCCTTCCCCCTATGTGATAAATGTACAAGGGAATATAACGACCCTAAAGTAGGCGGCATTAGGCGTTTCTACTACCAGGGTATATCTTGTAAAAATGACGGGCCTCAAGTCAAATTATTGGACTCAACTGGGGAACCTATAGATGTGGGAGATCCCATCTCCGAGGCCTCTAGGCTAATAAACGAGGGCTATATAGTGGCGGTAAAGGGGGTTGGGGGTTTCCACATATTTGCTCTCGCCTCAGACGACGACGTAGTGGCTAAGCTTAGGAAGAGAAAGAAGAGGCCTACCCAGCCCTTTGCTATAATGGCGCTTGACCTTGAGACGGCGGGGCGGCTGGCAGTAGTTAATAAAACTGCAGCCGAGCTTCTAACATCGCCTCAAAGGCCAATAGTTCTACTCTTCAAGAGAGAGGATAGCCCGGCGTCTCCTCTAGTGTCGCCTGGGCTGGACAAAGAGGGCATATTTCTCCCCTACACGGCGCTTCAATATCTCCTCTTGTCTGATATAAGGGATAAATTCGCCATTGCCACAAGCGGGAATATACACGGCGAGCCTATGTGTACAGATTGGCGGTGTGTTGCGAAGTTGGGCGTGGCAGATTATATCCTAGACCACACCCTGGAGATTGTTCATAGAGTAGACGACAGCGTAGTCAGATTCACAGCCGGTAGACCTACGCTACTGAGGAGAGGGAGGGGCTACGCCCCTGTGTGGATAAAAACGCCTTTACGCTTGGGCAGAGCCGCAGTGGCCTTTGGGGCAGATCTTCAAACAGCAGGCGGCGTGGGCATAGGCGATAAGGCTATTTTAACTCAATACATAGGCGATTTAGATAGCTTCAAGGCACTTGAAGATCTAGACCGAGAGCTCCGTTGGCTAGTCCAGACGTATAGACTAAGAGAGTTTGTCCTCGTCTGTGACCTCAACCAAACTTATAACTCACATAGGTTGTGCCGCGAGTGGGCCGAAGAGTTTAACGCAGAGATTTACATGGTACAACACCACCACGCCCACGCCTTGGCGACTGCTGCAGATGTAGGAATCGCCGAGCCTTTCGTAGCCGTGGCTATAGACGGCGTGGGGCTTGGAGAAGATGGCGCCGCGTGGGGCGGCGAGGTTTTATATGTAGACGGGGCGAGATATGAGAGAGTCCGTCACCTCGCCTATGTCCCCATGCCGGGAGGCGACCTCGCCGCCCTGAGGCCAGCTCGAATGGCGTTGGCCTATTTATTTAAATACTTTGGCGAAGACTGGGATCTCGTAGAGAGATTGAAACTTGCCGAAAGACTCCCCGGCGGTTTGTCAGAAGCTCAAATCGTAGCAAGAGAAGTGAAAAAGCCTCGGCTCTACACCTCTAGCGTAGGGAGGTTTCTAGACGCCGTGGCGGCAGTACTCGGCGTGGCTTGGGAGAGGACGTATGAAGGAGAGCCGGCCATTAGGCTTGAAACTACGGCGGCTGGCGGGAAGCTAATTGAGCTAGAGGCTGAAGACCAAGTGGAGTTGTTTGGGCAACTCATAGAGCTGTATCTAAAAGGCGCCGATGTAAAAGATCTTGCATATACAGCCCAGTATAAGTTGGGGCAGATCCTCGGCAAGTGGGCTTGTGAGACGGCGGAAAGGAAGGGCGTGAGACATATAGTGGTTGGAGGCGGAGCTGCCGTAAATGATTACATAATCGCCGGGCTGGAGTCAATATGTAGAAGAGCGGCTCTCCCGTCGAAGACGCCGCCTGGCGACGGAGGCATAGCCCTCGGCCAGCTGTACTACCTTGCCCACCTTGGAATATAGGCTACTCTGCGGCGGCATCCCCCTCCGCTATGAGGGCGGAGACGGCGAGGTTAAAAACGGCGCCTATAGGTTAACTAGGGGCGGGGGGACTGTGAAAGTTGAAATAGACGGGGCAGTAGTCGGCTTGAAAGAGGCGGTGGTGATATGCGGCGTGGGGGACAGCCGCGTGAGGCCCGGCATCTACCTAATCGATGTGGCACGTAGATGGGGACTCCCCAGGGCGTTAGGCAAGCTCTTGAGGCGGGGCGTTCCGCCGGACAGAGCCATAGATAGAATAGATAGAAAGCTGGCGGCCACAGCCGCGTTGAACCAAGAGCCGCTTTCAAAAATTAGGCTAGGCGGCGACGAGCCCCATGTCGCATACTATTCAGCGAAGTGGGTAGCCGGGGCGTTAGAGGGGGTTCTCTTCTTCGGATGGAGGGGAGACGGCGGCATTTATGAATACGAGCCCCTATATTTTAGATATAGAGACGGCGAGGTGAAAGAGGTATATATCAGGCTCCACTACATACCTGCAAGAATTCCTCCTGCCGTAGTTGCTTTAAGAGATCCCTTCGACCCCAAGAACCACTTCTTATTTCCAGCCCCCGGCGGCAAGCCAATAGATAGATTTAATGTCTTTTTTGGCTTGCCTAGAGAGCCGCCGGAGAAAAAAGTAGTGGGTTATATATTTAAAATTCCGATGTAAAAACATGGCGCTCCGCCTTTTAGCCCAGAAGGGGGGCAAAATATATACATACGGCGAGAAGATATATATATACGTAGAAGAGACTTGGCTCTCTTTAAATTTACGACTGCTTATATGGAGAGTTGGCGAGAAGCCGCCGCCTAGGGCAGAGCTTATTGCAGAGGGAGAAGAGGCAAAGGCTATAGCAACAGAATTTGCGCAACTTCTTGAAAGATATACGGAGGCGAAAATTATGAAAGGCACTGCGAAAGAGGCGCTTATGAGGAGTATTAAGGAGAAGACTCTCTATGTTTTAACATAGCTTTCTACGCGGCATATATGGAGTGAGCTTCCCCTCGCGTAGTTTATAAACAGAGTCTGCAAGTCTGACAGCAAGTTCTTCGTCGTGTGTGGCAATTACTGCAGAGACGCCGCCGGCTTTAAGTTTCGCGAGATAGTTAACTACAACTTCGTACGCGTCTTCGTCTAGATAAGTCGTCGGCTCGTCCAACAGGAGTAGCTTAGGCCTGTGGGCGGTGGCGGCGGCCAGGGTGACAAGTCTCTTCTGCCCTCCGCTGAGTTTGTAGGGAGGCCTATCTAGGAGACCCTCTATGCCAAGGGCCTTGGCAGCCTCCTCGGCGAGCTTAAGCCCCTCCTCTCTGCCGTAGATCCTCACGGCTGTGTAGGCGATTTCGTCTCTCACCGTGTGGTTGAAAAACATGTCGTCTGGGTTCTGGAACACAACCCCCATCAGCCTCCTAGCCGCCGGGAGCTGCCCCTCCAGGGGCTCCCCCATGAAGTACACCTCTCCCCTCCGCGGCTTGAGGAGACCCGCCAGCACCAGGAGGAGGGTGGTCTTGCCCGAGCCGGTGGGCCCCATCACCGCCACGAACTGCCCCTCCCCAACCGATAGGCTAACTCCCTTCAGCACGTCCTCTGAATAGCCGAAGTAGACGTCGACGGCCTTAAGCACTTCGCGCCTCATACGCCATCCTCAGGCTCATCCCCCTCTGTATGCCGTATATCAAAACGTCGCCTACAGCCGCCGCCACAGCCCTCTTGTCCTCCCCCCTAGCCTCCTTAGCCGCCGCTATGACCACCGCCGCCCGGCCAACGGCCATGACGGAGAGCGGCATAAGCTCGAACATACGCCTCAAGTCCCCCCTCAGCCTGAGGGACCTCACGAAGCCCCACCAGCCGGTGAGGAGAAGGCCTCCCGTGGCAACCGACGCCGCGGAGACTGTCCTCGCCACGAAGAGGAGAGGGTCTGTCCTGCTGGGGAGAAGGCCTAGGGCGGCCGGGAGGGAGACCAGCCCCGAGAAGAAAAGGGAGAAGAAAGCCACTAGAGCCCACGGCTTCACCTCCCTAGCCGCGGCGGCGAAGAGAAGGCCCAGGGCGAAAAACGCCGCAGCGATGTAGACAGAGGGGGAAAAGGAGGCCGCCGCGGTGGAGACGAGGAGGAGTATAGAAAAGGGGGTGTTTTCCACTCTGGGGATCCGCTCAAACGCCGCGACGGCCTCAGTAATATCTTCAACGAGTTTTCTTAACACGTCTAGCTACCAGCCAGAGGGCTATAAATATTGCGAGGCCTATATACGCCGATATGATATAGCCAAGCCAATCAGGTAGCCCCGGCACCGTGTAGTCCTTCAGCGGGGTCCAGTTCATCTGGTCGCTGACGTCCTGCAGTATTACCTTGTGCAACGTCTCGTTAGCCACTTCGTTTATCTTGTCCGCGGCCACGTCAAGCGGCTCGTGGTAGCCCACCAGGTTGGCTAGCCACACGCCGAACACCGGCGACACAAGCGCCATCAACGCCAGAAATATGTACAGCTTCTTCATGCCCTCACGTACTGGGGAGCCCTCTTGAGCAGATACTCCACCACAGCCGCCGTTATAACCCCCTCTACTACGCCCAACAGCGCGTGCCACGTGGTCATCACAGGCACGCTGATCGTCCAGGCGTAGGGGAAGTAGGGGCTTATCCCGATCTCAAACCCCGCCGCCATCCCCGCCACAGTGATGCTAGCCCACCCAGCCACAGCCGCCGCAAGCGGCTTGTTGTATCTGGAGAGGAGCTTCCACGCCGCCCAGCCCACAAGCGGCGCGACCACGCCCATGTTTATCACGTTGGCCCCAAGCGTTGTGATCCCCCCGTCGTGGAAAACCAACGTCTGTACGAGGAGGACGAGGAGCAACACGAAAAACGCCTCGAAGGGCCCTAGCATAATAGCGGCGAGCGCTCCGCCGACAAGGTGAAGAGAGGTCCCGCCGGGGATAGGCCAGTTAAACATCTGCGCTATAAAAATCGCGGCAGCTAACCCAACCACAACCTCCAGATTTTTCCCAAGCGCCGCCTTCCTGTACGCAAAAAAGCCGTAGATTAACATTATCGCCCAGGTTACGCCAACCGAAACGGGGTCTAGATACCCGTCCGGTATGTGCATAAGAGGAATATTTCATACTTATAAATAATTTCACTGTAATAAATACACCTTAGTCACGTATTACGATGTGCATTATCTAGGCGGCTACTGGGGGACAGCGGCGGGGGTTTCCCAAAGTATCTTCGTCTTGACGCCGTAGACGTCGTATATGACGTCTTCTCTAAAGACAGCTTTTGTAGGCCCCGCGGCGTATACCTCTCCGCGGGACATAAATATGGCGTAGTCGGCATACCTTAGAGCCATGTTTAAATCGTGTAGAACAGCCATCACGGTGACGTCGCTGGAGAGCTTCCTCAAAAGCGAAGCCACCTCCAGCTGGTGTCTCAGATTTAGGTTGTTGAAGGGCTCATCCAGCAGGAGAACCCTCGGCTCCACTGCAGGTGCCCTAGCCAGGAGGATCAGCCGGAACTCGCCTCCGCTCAGCTCCTCCAGAAACCTATCCCTCAGGTGGCCTCTCTTCTTGAGGGCCTCTGCTAGGGGTCTCATGTTGCCTATTAGACACACCGGGTCTCTCGCGTAGTACTTCATCAAGTCGCCTGGCTCTACAGGTCCCAGGTGGTACTGAGACACGGCGTTTACCATCGCCACGCCTAATGCCCTGTTTATGGTGTGTAGATCCACGACGAAGTCAGCCATCTCCTCCAACGCGGGGGGCCTCACCTCGCCAAGCTCGTGGAGGTCCTCCCTAGGAATGTGGGCAAAGCCCAGCGCCTTCCCCCGCGGCCCCTTAACAACTACATATACGCCAGAAAAACAGACGCAGTAATCCACGATCTCAAGCCCCTCGACCATCTGCGATACATACTCTGCGATTTTCTTAACAAGCACGTAATACAAAAATTCTAGTACTTAAGATAGGCCTACTTCAGCCGGTTCGGCGATGGGGCCTACCATCTCTCTTACCAACCGCTTTATGTCCTCTGGCTTATAGCTACCCCTAATTTTTACAATTGGAACTTCAAACTTCAGGGGATCTCTGCCCTTTTCTACTTCAACTTCGACGCCCAACGTCTTAGATATAGCCTCTTTGATCTCGCCGGGGCTGATCCTATAACCGTTTACCTTAAGCACGCCGTCTCTCCTCCCCAACGGGAAGATATACATGTCGTTGTCCATAACCGCCAGGTCCCCCGTGTCGTATACGCCGGAGAACTCCAGCTCCACTGGCATGGCAGGCCAGGGGGCCTTTGCCACCAGCCTACCCGGCCTCCCCCTCACGGAGTTCCCCAGCTCGTCCACCACGTCTAATACAAAACCCGGCATCGGCGGCCCCGCGGAGCCCGGCTTCAACGGCGTGAAGACGTAATCCGGCAGAGGCCCCGTGACAAAGGTGCCGAACTCAGTCTGTATAAAGCTATGTATCACCGGAATCCTCCCGCTGAGCTTCTCCGGCAGAGAGTCGACTGTGGGCACCGTCCCAGTACCCACGTATTGGTATGCCCACCGCCAGATCTCCACCTCCATGGGCTCCGCGGTGGTTATGATCAAGCGGAGGGTGTCCAGGTTGTGCCTCCTCAGCAGCTCAGGGTCCTGCCTGGAGAGGTAGCGGAGGGCCCCCGCCGTAGTGACGAACACAGTCACGGCGTACCTCTCTATGATAGACCACCACCTACCCCAGTGGGGGTAGTCCGGCCCCCCCTCGTACACCACCACAGACGAGCCCACCATCAGCGGGCCGAAGAGGACGTAGGTTATGCCTGTAATCCACCCCGGGAGAACCGTACAAAAGTAGGTGTCCCTCGGCCTAATCCCCAGCCATCTGGTGGTGGCGTAGGTCTGCGTCAAATACCCCCCGGCGCGGTGGGTAAGCGGTCTCGGCCCCTCGGGGTAGCCGGCGTGGAGGCCGAAGAGCGGGTGGCCGCTGGGGACAACCGCCTCCTCCCACGGCGCCCGCTCCACCTCCTCTAGAAATACGTCGTTGCGGCGCCTCGCCACCCCCACGCCCATCCTAGGCACCACCAGCACCTTGACCTCCTCGGGCACGGCCTTATCCACGGCGTCTTTCACCCTCACAGGCCTCCCCCGCCTGGGGAAGGCGTCCACCGTCACAACAACCTTCGGCCGTCTGTTGGCGACTCTCTTAGCCAGGGCGTACCACCCCCAGCCCGTGAAGACCGGCTCAAAAGGCGCCCCCAGCCTAACCGCCGCCAACATCAAAGCCACAACCTCCGGCGTAGGCGGGGCGTAGAAAACCACCCAGTCCCCCCTCCCCACCCCAAGCCCCCTCAACACGCCCGCCATCTCCCCTACCAACCTATCCAAATCGCCGTAGGTGTAAACCCTCACTTCTCCCTCTTCGCTCTCCCACACCAGCGCTACCTTATCCCATACCCAAGATCCCCTATGTCTCCCAATCACGTTCTCGTAGGGAGATAGCTCCCCATCTGGAAACCACACGCCCCCCTCATACGCCTTAGACGGCGGCCGCCTCCACACAAGCCGCATCGCCTCTCCCATCCAGAACTGAAAGACATCGCTCACGCTCTCCCCATAGATCTTAAAATAGAGAGAGAAGTCTACAGTCTTCCACTTGAGACTAGGCGGCACAACCGCCTCCACCGATGACATGGCAGATGGTTGCCACAGCCTTAAAAAGCTATGTCCCAGCCGCAACTCTTAATAATACATATTCTGTGTTAATGTATGACAGGTTTTGGAAACAGATAGTGGAGCTCCTCCAGAGGAGAGGCCTCTGGGGGCTTGCGGCGAGCTACACGGCCACATATGCGTAGGCCTGGCAGTAGGCATGAAGACAAGCGCGGTGGCGCTGGAGAAGCTGGGCGTCTTGCCGGCCGACGACGCCTACATAATCGCTGTAGCCGACGACACCTGTTTCGCAAATGGAGTCCAGGTGGTCACAGGCGCGGCGCTGGGCAACTGCTGATCTACAGAGACACGGGCAGATTCGCCCTAATCCTCATCGACAGTTAAGCCGTCAAGATCTTGCTCGCAGGCCGCCTCTCCACTCCAACCATGGAGAACCCCCGATACCGGGACTACTGGAGCCGCCTACCCCAGCTCACGGAAGAGGAACGTCAATCCGAAGCCTAATGGAGAAGGCCTCGGCAGAGGTGCTGGAGGCTCCAGAAGTCATATTCAAGATAGAGGAGGTGCCCCCAGACCCCATCCTCGACCCTCTAAAAACAAGGCCGAGCTGGACCGTCTGCGATAGATGCGGCGTCGCAACCCTAGCAGAAAAGGCAGTCGTCGTGGGAAGGCGCAGGCCCAGGCTGCGCAGGTCTAAGACATATGCGGTCGTGGGGAGAAAAATCGCCGAGTTTAAGCCTTCCTCTTCCTCGCCGACTCAAACAGCTTTTTAAACTCTTCACAAGCCTCCCTATCCCCCGCGCCGCATCTCCACCCAATGGCGAACCCCCGCCGAAAGCCCTCGCTCCCAGAGAAAACGACATAGAGCAGTATGTACCAGCCGGCGGCGAAGCTAACGGCCCCCAGAAGCAGAGTAAATGGGAATAGCAGAACGCCGATAAATATGAGGAGGAGCGCCCCAAACGCCACCCAAGCCTTAAGAATCCTCAACAGCCACTTCCCCACGTAGAAACTTGACCACAAATATAAATCTTAACAAGGACAGCGGGTTGGACAAGGGAGGACGACGAATAGCGCCCCCATCTCTGGACTGTCCTCTACCAAGACCGCCTCTCTTGGAATTCCCAGCTCGTCAACCAACTTCGCCAACTCCTTGACTACACTTGGGCTGAGGCACTTTGGCTGGACATATATATTGACTAGGTTTCTAGCTACGTCAAAGTTTGCCCAAAATGCTCTCGTGTAGTTACACATCTGCGACAACCTCCCCCCATTCTCCTCCCTATACAGCCTATCCTTCAACGCGTCTGCCCATTGGCTCAGCTGTTTGTATGTGTATTTGCCCTTTAGGAAGATAACCTCGGTGCCGAACTGCTTCGCTAGATCGCCGATAGTCCCCGCTATCTTCTCCTTACAAGCATGGTCGGTCACCACGATGTATATCCTCGCCGCGTCTACAAACATCTCCCCGTAGCACCTCTCGTAGACCTCTATGCCGACCGGGTCGTTGTTTAGCCATTGACGAAGCTTTTCTGAAATATTGAAAAAGCCACACGGCGTGCCAAAAACGCCCGTTGGTTTATCTAGAATATGTTTAACTGCGTCGTCTAACTCGATATTCAACTTCTTCGGCAGTCTGCCGTATATGTACCAGAAATAGTCACGGCAGTCCCACTCAGCCACGGCCAAGCCCTCAATTACGGACACGCTCCTCTGCCCGCCAACCGCTTGGAGACCGCCTACAGCTACGTATACCACGAAGGCCACCAAAACGGCCGCCACAGCTACCGCGATTTTGCAAGCCCATCTCATGACAAAATCCGCCATCCAGTTTCTTAAACATGATGTACTGCAAGTACATACCTACGGCGTCAAGATGGTGGAGCGCATAATGCGTTATCTAACATTTATTGGAGCAACCCCCGTTGCTCTGGGCTAAGTGGCGGGTCATGAAGTTAAAGCACACTTTTCCAAATCACGAGCCGTCTCACTTTCTACGCTACTCCACGAACAGCCCCATTGCTCTGGGGCTCGTCAACAGCGGCGCCGGCGTGGCCTAGCTCCGGACTGCCCCAAGCGGCTCGGGGCGGGAGCGCTCCGGCCCAAGGGGGGCTTTTCTCACGGCCTCTCTGTGGAGGGGGGTTTGCCAGGCGAAGCTCTCCCCCACCCCGATGTCTAGCTCCTTCTCGGGGGACGGCTTGTCGATCCAGAGGCGGCCTTCCCTCTCCGGTAGCCAGTCGATGATGAGGTTTCGGTCCACCAGCGCCTCCACGAGCTTCAGAGCCTCTGCCCCCTCCTCGGCCATGTGTCTTTCCACGGCGTCTGGGTCCTCCGAGGCCTCTTGGAGAACGGCGCGTTGCCTCTGGCTAAGCGAGGCTGCCAGCTCCCGTATCTTTCTCTCCGCCGCGATCTTCGCCACGGCCCAGCCTACGTCCCAGCCCCCGCCGCAAGCTCGCCGGCTAGGTCTGGGTTGCCGCCGGTGAGCCTTCACGCCGTGTCTAAATCGGGCTTGGAGGGAGGTATCTGACTGAGGAGCTCCCCAAATCTAGCCCTAGACATATTCCACATAACCCTCACCCCGGCCCACCAGTGTCTGCCAACCCTCCAACCCCCTCGCTTGACGCCGCCAACACCACAACCCGCTCGTAGTCCCTCGGCGGATACTCGATAAAATTCGGAAGCGCCTTCACAAGGAGCTCCGCCCTATCTACGCCCACCGCCAGAAAGACGTCGTCGAGAAGCACCGCCACCCTCCCCCTCCCCAACCTAACTGCTCTCGCCGCGAGCTCCAGTAGCTTGTCTAAAACCGCCGCGGGTAAATTCAGCACCTCGGCAACGCCTCTGGCGAGCTCCCGCAGATCTTCGGTGGATAGTAGCCGCCCGCCGGCCCACTCCGCCGGGCTGTAATAGATCACGCCGTAGCCCTACCCCTCAAGGTCTCGAAGCGCCGTCTTTCCATAGTCCTCCGGTTAGTATATCAACATGGGCTTATGGATCCCGTTTGTCTCTAGGCACTCATTGTTTTCCATTCGTCACGCCTAGAGACAGGCGGAAAAACGGTCTGGCGCCAAATTTATAATTTTCTACATATAGAAATGTCGTGGGGGTTTTGCCTAAACCTTGGCTTGACTTGGCAGGGTACAAGAGGGTGAGACTTGAGGAGGCTAGGGCTGAGGCTGAGCTGGCTAGAAAGTTCCTTGAGCAAGGTCTGTTGCGAAACGCCGCCGGTAAGGCGTTTCAAGCGTGGAAGGCTTTAGTGGCGGCGCTTGCCACAGAGAGGAGGGAAGAGCTGGCCAAGCTGTACCCTGGCAAGGTCAGGCTGAGAGGCAGGAGGGCGAGGGTCGACAGGGTAGATTGGATTATTGCAGTTATGCCGACGACATACCTCAAGGAGGTGGCCATGGCGATAGGGGGGAGGGTAGACGCCTTGACAGACAAGGCGCTCTGGATACATCAGTATCAGTACAACGGGCCCGACCCCGAGGGGGTGTTGAGCCCGTATAGGAGCGACGAGACGGCGAAGAGAGACATCGAAACGCTGTTGCGTGGCATCGAGGAGATCCTCTCGTCGCTGGGCCTCTAGGGTAGGAAACGGCCAACTCTCCAACAACTTTTGAAGGTCTCTTGATCTGTTGATTCCCCCGGCGCCCGGTCTCTCCCGCTATATAGACAGAGAGCCCATATCTTTGTATCTAAAGACTCCGAAGAGCTATGACTCCGGTTGGCGTAGGTAGCTGGATATCGTCTGGACAAGTCTTTTTATATCGTCGGTTGCCAACTTGATGTGTGGATATCTGCCGAACCCGGATTTGTCAAGTCCGTTGTATTAAAAATTGTGGAGGTTGACGGCCACGTTTGTCGTAGAGCTTTACCCCGTGGTATGCGCCTTCGCCACGGCGGGCATAGAGGCCGTCTCTAGTGGTAGGCCTTCGGAAGCTACGTGGCTTTGTTGAACACGCCCGCCTGGGTTCTAGAACAGGAGGCATCCGCGGCGCAGAGCTGGCGCGAGGTCTCCCTATAGGCGAAGGGCTCGGCGAGGTATTCGGCGAAGATCAGAGAGACCGCCACGAGGGCCGCCGCTGGATCGATTGCAAGGAGAGACACCAAGGGATGCTTACGAACATAAGGTAAAAGGAGACACGGAAGAGACCCCGCCGGTGTGCCTCCAGAGGTCACTCAACAGGGGACCTTCGCAACAAAGACCCAGAGGGCGAGTATGTCGAGGACAAAGGAGACTGCGGTGAAGAAAGGGTCGCTGGAGAGCCTCAGCGCGAGGGCACCGATCCCCTCGGACAACAAGTCCGGCTAGTTGAACAGATACGAAGCCACTGCGGCTAACGCGGCGAGGAACAAGGCGGCGATTACTGAGAGGCCCCAGGCCACCCAGAAGGCCCAACGCAGCCCCATCCTCCACAGGACGTAGAATCCCCTCAAGATGGGGCGGCGCTCCAACTCGTCTGAAAGGTGGAGCGCTACCTGCCCAGCTTCTGTAGGACTGCTTCGTAAAGCTTCTGGTCGTATGGCTTCTGCTCGAGTAGAGTTAGCTCCTCCACGAGCCTGACTCCGTTGGCGTATTTTAGGTCGTAGATGAAGCGCGTCAGCACGTTTCCGCTCCACTCGTATCTCGCGTAGCCGCTGGAGGAGTACCTGGTAACTATCACCACCTTGCCGCTCTCCCTCTTCACCTCGTAAGGTGGGGGTAGCTGCCCCCTGAGATACTGTAGATATATGTCGCAGGCAACGTCAAGCGTGTAAATGAGTTGTTGATAGTAGCCGGTGATCAAGAATGCTCTGTCTTTTTCTGCCCCCGCGATCTCCACAGACCTCCTCGTGCCGTTGCTGTACTCCAGCTCCAGCCACCCCATGGCGAAGTTCCTGGCCCCCGTGGCTACTAGATACCACCCGCGTCCCCTATATATCAAGCTCCCGTTCCAGTACTCGACATACATAGTATAGTTCAACATCGTGTTGTTGAACACAAGATTGCAAGTCCCCGGCGGCACCTCACCTACCGAGAAGCGTACCGAGACTGGCAGGAAGAATAGTATGGGCACCATGAGGAAGATTATCACGAAGATAAGGATTGTTACGGTTCGGATACCCATAGAGGTCAAGAATTTTTTAAAATTTGAGGCTTAGTTGGTGAAGATGCCGTAGTTCTTTATCACCACTTTTCCCAGGGCGGCGGCCAGTTTAGCTATCTGCTGTAAGTGGCTTGGGGGTGGGTTGCAGTGTTGTCTACACCACTGGGAGTCTCTTGGGTCTGTGGTGGGTGGGCCGAGGAGCGGCTGTATCACCACCGTGACCTCGGTCTCCGCTAGGGCGTTGCTCACCTCCTCTATCCTTTTTGCGTAGGTCTCTAGGGGGAGGTTCGCGACGGGGATTCTGAGCTCGATGGGGATTTTTCTACTTGAGGCGGTTTTTAGGGAGGTGAGGAAGTTCTGCCACAGCCGTTGCCAGTGTGGAACGCCGTACATCTGGTCTGGTATTTTTAGGTCTGTGGCTAGGTGGTCTACCTCGTCTATGACTTTTTCTAAGGCTTTGGTGAGGGGGGCGTTGGTGTTGAGGCTTCTGGCCACGCCGGCTTCCCCAGCCCTTTTGAAGAGGTGTCTCAGCTCCTCCGCCTGTAGCAGGGGCTCTCCGCCTGTGACGTGTAGATAGTCTATGTAGGGCTTGGCGCGGGCGAGCTCGCCCAGGAGTCTCTCCACGTCTAGCTCGCCGCAGTTCTGCCGCTCGGCTCCACCAGACTCGCGGCGGGGCTTCCAGAGACAGCCGGCCCATTGCGTACATCCCCCACACAGAGACTACGGCAGAGTTTAGAGAACCCCGGAAAGAGTATGACGGATCTTAGCTCAGTCTAAAACCGGCGCTACGCCGGCGTTGAAAAGACGGCGGAGCCGCTGGGGTGTAGCAAACCGATTTGGCTAAAGCCCTAGTTTATCCGAAGCCGAGAGTTAAACTTATAAATATGAGGTTTAACTTTGCCGTGACAGAGCGCGGGGCGTCGAGGGCTGTGCTCAGGGTCTATAAGAAGGGGATTGTGGCCCTGCCCAAGGCTCTAAGAGAGGAGGCGGGGATCAAAGAGGGCGAGGAGGTCGTGGCGGAGGTCGTGGGAGGAGCTATCGTGTTAAGGCCGCTCAAGCCCAGGGTGGTGGATGTAAGCCCCGAAGAGGTGGAAAACGCTGTCAAGGAGGAGAAGGAGGAGTGGGACAGAAGGCTAGATGCGCTTAGGAAAGAAGTTGGTACTTGACACAAGCGTACTAGTTGAGTACATCGTCGCCAAGTCCCCCTACAGGGGCCTCGTCGAAAATATCTTTCAGAGAGCTACAAGGGGGGAGCTAGAGCTCTACGTAAACGCCATCACCCTAGCCGAGACGCTGTATGTCGCGTCAAGGATCTACAACACGGCTGGAGTGGAAGACCCCAACGGAGAGGCTAGAAACTTCGTGACGTGGATCACGAGAAGAGCCGATGTGCTAGACATAGACATACACACGTCGACCCTAGCCGGAGAGCTCAAAAAGAGGCTAAAGATAGCGCTCCCGGACTGCCTCGTGATAGCCGCCGCCAGGAGGATCGGGGGCACGCCCCTCTTCAAGAAGATTGAAGCCGAGATGCGGGACGCCCTAGACGAGTGTCCCCCTACCTCTCTCTTGGCCCCTCCCTGGGGGACTTAAGGGCCCGCCCCGGGTGCACCGGGGCGAGAGGGCGGGTCATACGGGGGCCGGCCGCCAGTTGTTTATATTGTAACAGTTTGGCGCCCCCGTCACCGCCCCGGGGCCATGTGCCATTTATGAAGCAAGAAAACTTACGAGGTTAAAAGTGTGAGGGTCGCCGGTGCGGAGGAAAAAGTGGGTTGTTTTGTTTTCTGGAGGATTTCCCAGTAGCGTTTTTCTGCCCATATCATGGGGACGTTGTCGCGGTGCGCTCTGAAGCCGCACGAGGGACAGCGCATGAAGCGGCCCCTCTCCTCTGCCATCTTGGCTCCACAACGGGGGCAGATGGTCGAATACAGCCGCTCCTCCACATACGGAAGGCCGTACCATCGTGCCGACTCCTTCAGTCTCCTCCTTAGTTGGCCCAAGCCGTCGAGGAGGTGTTTCTTATCGCCGCTCCTCTCCTTCAGCTCTCGGTACGTGTCGTCCTCCACTGCGTCAACTACGACGGCGGCTTGGTGCTCCCTCGCCAACTTTATAATCTCGCGGGCGGCGTTTATAACGACGTCGCGGATTACGCCGTAGCGCTTTGTCTCAAGCTTCCACAGCTGCCTCTGGAGGTCTAACGCTCTACGCGGGTCTTCGTCCTCGTCCACGCGTGCGAGGACTCTACTCAACTGGCTTATATGGGTGTGGATCTTCTCAAGCTTCCGTATCCGCTCCCTTTTGGGGAACTTCCACAACTCCACGACACGACCGTCGACCACGAGACCAACCTTTACGTAGTGGTCCAACCGGTTGACGTCAACGACAAGCGCCTTGGGCTCTATCTGTTGAACTTCGCGGGCGAACACCAGGGCGATGTACAGGTCGCCGTATGTCGGCTCCTTCTCACCACCTCTCTTCTCAATGCCGAAGAGTGCCAGTTTTAGTCTGGCGCCCTCCTGTAGTCTCTCTCTTATCCAAGAGATGTCGCCCTTCTTCAACTCGACAGCGAAAGGCGGTATGCCCAACTTGCGCACTCTGACTACGCCGCTCTTTAGGTCGACGAAGACGGCCATGCTCACGTCTCTCTCGCTTTCAACTCTAAGCTGGGCGTCGAGCGGAACCGCCCGGTGGAACACCACATCGCGCCAAAACACCCTGGCTTTATCCACGAAGTACTTCTTGAGACCGTACTTTGGAAACACCTCCTCAATTATTCGGCGCGCAAACTCTCTTCTGTCCGGCGTGAGGAGTCTATCCAACTCCTCCGTCGTGATTCTTGGCTCCTCTTGTCCCGTCAGCTCCTTCAACAGCCTTTTGACGTGTTCCTCCACCGCCAAGCGCATCCTTACGGCGAGGTCAAGGACGTCTGGACGCTCCTCGACCAACCGCCAGGGGATTCTGATCTTCAGTGTCCTGTAGACTTGGCCCATGGGTGTGTATGTGGAGTGGCTGAAATCTCTGTTGGTTATAAAAGGCGCATGGGGGCAGGCCAAAAGTTTCACAAGACAAACCCACGGCGCCGTGCCCAGCCTCAGAGTTGGCGAAACCCGCCCCCTCCCCTGGACCCGTTTTTCAACCCGTCCACACCTCTAACGCAACCTCTTCACAATTTCTACTCCCTCGGTTCACCTGCCTGACAGCGACGACGTCAGGCAGGTTAGTCGAAATAGTTGAAAGGGCGTCTCTGGCTTTCTGCGCATGTGGCGGGGGAGGTGTGAAGTTGTTGCATACATCGTCTCGTCGCCGGGCGGATACTAACCGTGGTTTCCCCGTTATAGCCTTCCCCAAGACCAACGCCCTACCCGCCCACAACGGGGTCTCCACACCTAGCTTTTCTCCCTCGCGCCCTGTATGCATATGAGCCAACTCTACTAGACGAGCTCCGTAGGCTAGGGACGGCGTTCCTCAAGAGCTCCGTTAAGCGGATCTCCCGCAGGGACATCCATCGTCGGCCTTCGTCAGCTATGCTTCGCACCTCTCCCACCTCCCTATCGCGACCCCTAGATCTACGCCGCACAGAAATCACAAACAGTTAGGAAACATAAAAAGGAAATGTCCCATGGATGGGAAACCATCCCGGTGCCCTCGGTGGCCGGCCGGCGGACGGGGCAAGCCGGCGCCCAGACAGGCGGCAGACGGGCGGAAGGCACGGCCAGCGCAACCTCAAGAGACATCGGCAGTGAGGCTGGCTAGGGATTTTGAACCTAGTGGAGAGCGTGATTTAGTAAAGCATTCAGCAAGTCTTACACCGGCGCGGACTGACGCCGCTGGGGCGGCGGAGGGTAACAAGGAGGTGCCCACCGCCCCCTTTACGTGGTTGACAGATCGCGGGTATCCCCCATCTGAAGGCGCTTGTGTCTTCCCCGGTGGTTCCCGGGATCCGTGTGTTGCTGGGTCTGCGGGAGGCGCCACGGGGGTCTTGGCCTTAGGTCTGCCAGAGCGCTAGGCCGCCGAGGGGTTACTAGGTCAACGCCCGAGCGTAGAGCCTGCGCTTGCCCAAGTGACGGCGGCTGAGAATATGAACTCTAAACTAGACCTGTAGAAGCGCTCCCTTTTGAGGACGTGGCCGAGCTCCACGGAGGCTATGGGCGTATTGTCGTAGACCTTCAGCCCCATGTGTCTCACCACCTCCTCCACATATGCCCCCAGGACGGCCCAGTACCTCTCCATGTAGTCCACGGGGAGGTCGTGGGGTAGCTCGGGCGAGGCCGGCTCCGGGACCCACTCCACCTCCGCCTCCACGCCGAGGGCATCCAGTATCGTCGTCGGAGAGGGGCTCGCCCTTCTCTACCGGTCTACCCCCGTACCCCAGAGACACCGCAAGTCTCCTCAAGTTTGCCAAGGCCTCCCAAAGAGGAGCTCTGACGTAGTCTTGCGGGGAGAGGATGCTCAAGGCCCCCACGTCCTCAACCCAGCCCGAGCCGGGAGGTAGAACATAGGCCTCTAGAAGATCCTCTCGTTCCACAGCTGGGTGAACTCCTCGAGATCCTTCAAAACCTTTCCATAACAAATACTTATATAATGTTTCTATATCCCCTCGCCGCGCTGAAGCGTCCATAGACGTACTCCGGAAAACCCAAACCGACCCCATGCGCCGAAGCCCCAACGCGCAGGCTCTAACCTCTGAGCCGCGCCACCTTATCCGCCAGCTCCACGAGCTTTTCCAAGACCTCCTCCCTCTTTGCCCTCTCCCTTAGATAGGCCCAGTCGATTTGCTCCCACTGGGCGGCGAGCACGGCTGCCGCTCTTTCGCAGTCAGCCGGTGAATTCCACCAAACGCAGGCGGCGAGACTTGAGACGACGGAGTCCTCAGGCGACTGAACGTAAAGCCTAGAGCCGCAGGCCCACAGCTCCTTCACCCTACCCAAGTATTCAAAACCAACGAGGTCTAGGTAAAGAGGGCTTGGCCCCTCCCACACTCTGGACACCCTCCGCCAACCCGCCGCGTTGGCCAACGCCGTGAAAACCTCCAAAGCGGCCTGGGGGCTGTGCGTATCTAACACAAAGTCGACGTCTCCGGTCCTATATACTCCGCCGCTGTAGAGCTCCACGGCGAAGCCGCCTACGATTACAACTCGGCCAAGGCCCCTTCTCTCAAGCTCCGCGTTTAATCTGGCAAGGAAGGCCACTGCAGAGCTACAACTGTTCCTCGAGGACATAGGCCCCGTCTACGTACCTCGCCCGGTACCTCACATGCGGCTCCCAGCTCCTAAGCGTGAAGACGTCCCTCGAGAGCCACAAGACGTTTCTACCAGCCCTAGCCGCCATTACCACGATCTTCTCCAGCCTCTCCTCGGCCACCTGCAGCGGGAACCTCCTCACCACGTCCCCCTCTGCGTCATGCCTTAAAACTTTTTACATCTACCAATCCTCACCCATGTGGAGTTCAAGCCCATATACTACGCCGTTCTCAAATCGCTATCTCGGGACGGCAAAACCGCGGGGAGAGCTAGCTGAGGAGATAAACGCCATTGTGATAAGGGGCGGCGAGGTGGTGGCCTACGCCGAGGTCTTCTTCGGGAGGTTGCCCTACGGGCCCTGGGCGGAGCTCTTCAAACCTGCAGGTCTTGGGTACGCCGGTAGAGACGGCTTCCCCAGTCGCCCAGAGACCCCTGATCCACTCACCCCTGTGGTTCAGCACCCTCCCCCGGACGTCTGTATATATTCCGCCCATGAAGTAGTGGACGGCCGGCCTCACGGGTATCAACTCCGTGGTTGGATCAACCCCGGCATAGGTCTTGGAGAGCTCCAGGAGGAGGGGTAGCCTCTCCTCTAGCCTCTTCCTATCTATGTGCCTAACGTCGAGACCTACGTAGCAGAGGCCCGACTCGTGGAGGAACCCCCTACCCTCCATGCACTCGGTGATTATTGCCCTAGACACTACGTCCCTCGGCGCCAGCTCCATCTTCTCGGGGGCGTACCTCTTCATGAACCTCTCGCCGTGTCTATTCACGAGGCAGCCCCCCTCGGCCCTGGCGGCCTCGCTTATCAATATGCCGCTTGGGACCAGCGCCGTGGGGTGCCACTGGACAAACTCCATATCTCTCAGCGCCGCGCTTGCCTTAAGCGCGTAGCCCAGAACCTCGCCCGTGTTTAGCCACCCCATGGTGGTCATACGGTAGAGTCTCCCCGCGCCTCCCGCCGCGATGATGCCGGCCTTGGCCACAAACCCCACCAGCTCTCCCCTCCTCATGTCTAACGCCACCAGGCCGTAGAAGACGTCGTTTTTCACCACTAGCGTCGTGACAAAGTACTCTTCGTAAAAGTGGATATTGTGGAAAGACTTGGCATATCTATATAGCGCTGTCATTATGTAGAATCCTGTCCTATCCTTTGCAAAGACCGTCCTAGGCTTAGACATACCGCCGAACATCCTCAGACTATAGGTTCCATCGGGGTCTCTGCTCCAGAGCACCCCGATGGAGTCCAGGAACTTAACCTCGGCGGGGGCCTCCCTCGCCAGCACTATAGCCGCCTCTTGATCCACCAGGAAGTCCCCGCCCTTCACGGTGTCATAGGCGTGGAGCTCCGGGCTGTCGCCGGTCTTCTCCGGGTGTACCACCGCGGCCATCCCGCTCTCGGCAGAGATGCTGTGCGACCGAGGGCCCGACGTCTTGGTGACCACGGCCACCGAAACCCCCCGGAGGGCTGCGGCAACTGCTGCTCTCAGTCCAGCTAGGCCGCTGCCTATTACCACTACGTCATATATAAGTAAATCCATACATATGCTTATTTTTATGGTTTAAATCGATTTTTTATAATTACAAAAAATGAAGAAAATGTTAATTTTCTATAATCTAGTTTTTATAACTTTTCTATCTCAGACTTCCTATGCAGTTCGGACGCCCCTGGTGGCTCGGGACCCCTCATTCTAGCTAGTCTCCTTGCTATCGCCTCGGCTCCCTGGAAGTCATATAACCTTGAGAAGACTATCTTCTGCGCCGCGGGAGACCCTGCGCCGTGGACTGACTCTATGAGGAAGCCCACACTGATACTTACGTTCTCCAGTAGTCTAAGCATCCTAAGCCTATCCTCTGCCGTGAACTCCGGCACGCCCTGGAGGTATTTTTCAACGAGGTGTTTAATCTCGGAATTCTTGAGGTCGAACTCGCTAGGCGCCGTCCCGATTATGCCGCCTGCAATGTCATGTGCTAGCCTTGCTATTTCATAAGGGAACCTAGACACCAAGTGTTTCGTGACGTTGGCATACATCGGGTTTACCCACCAGCCACCGTCTTTCAGTAGCTTCTTCCCCTCCCAGCTGGCGGCGAGACCGGCGCTGTACATGCTCTCGTTTAGAAACACCATCTCGGTCAACTTATCCACGATGTTGGGCTTGTCAGCGACGCCGATCTGCTTCGCCAGGTTGTAGGCCGCCCCTATGATCACGTCGCCCAGCCCCGACTTACATCCAGCGTAGCCCTGGCGGTGGAAGGCGGAGAAGACCTCCACCAGCGGGCCCGCCCACTGCCACTCCTGGTAGAGGAAGACCCTGTCCCAGGGCACGAACACGTCCTCGAATATTATGAGGCCCTCGTGGTGGGACATATACGGCAACCCGTCGATGTCGCCCTCGGCCTTCCTCACGTCGTTTATCTGCCTACCCACTACGACCGTGACGCCGGGGCTGTCCAGCGGCACGGCGAAGGCCACAGCGTAGGGGGCATCCTTCTCAGTCATAGCCCTGGTGGGCATCACGATCACCTCGTCGACTAGGGCCACGCCGGTGATGTTGGCCTTCGCGCCCCTGACGATTATGCCGTCGTCTCTCTCCTCCACCACTCTGACGTAGGCGTCTGGGTTGGGTTGCTCGTGGGGTCTCAGAGACCTCACGCCTCTCGCGTCTGTCATAGCCCCGGCCAGCGCAAGGTCCCGTCTTTGAACCTCCTCTAAATATTGAAAGAAGCGCTCTCTGTAAATCGGCTTACCCTTCTCGGCCATCTTCCCAGTGATTATGTATAGCGTATTTAACGCGTCCCACCCGACGCACCTCTGGAAGCATGTCCCAGTCTTGTGGCTGAGGGCTCTGAGCAACTTGACCTTAGCCACAAGGTCTTGGGGGCCCTGGTGTATGTGTACAAACCTGTTTATCTCCTCGTTTATAAAGGGGCTGTAAGCCCTGGCCAAGTCGCGGGTGTCCTCCTGGAATGCGGCATCGAAGGTAGCCTTAAAGGAGAGGAGAGACGGCTTTAGAAAGAGATTTGTTGTCACGTCTTCAACTCTCTTGCCCATAACATATACCTTTACATGTCTCCTATTTCGAAGACCTTCGACGTATTGTTCCCCTGTACGTAGCCCCATGCCATTGCGGCAAGAGCCATATATAAAGTTTCCAAGAAACTTTATAATATTAAATAATTATAAAAATTTTCACATTTATATTATATCAGAAAAATTATTAAAAGACTATGGAAAGAAACTGTGATGAAAGATGTAAAAGATTTAATTGTTATAGTTAATCCAGCTACAGAGGAGGTAATCGCCGAGCTTCCCAAAGCTACGAGAGAAGACGTGAGAAGGGCCATAGATGCGGCGTGGGACGCCTTCGCCAGCTGGTCGGCCCTACCGCTGAGGAAGAGGACCCGCGTCTTGCTGAAGACCGCCGAGCTTGCCGAGACCGCCAGGGAGGACCTCCTCAAGACCCTGGTGGCGGAGTCCGGGAAGCCCATTAGAGACGCCGAGGCGGAGATCACGAGGGCGATAGACATCTTCCGCTCCAGCGCGGAGGAGGCCAAGCTGATCCTAGAGGGGTCGGTCCCCAGGGTAGACGCCTACGAGTACCCAATCGGCAACGAAAACAGACTCGTGGTGGCCGTGAGAGAGCCCGTGGGCGTCGTCGGGGGGCCCTCAGCTACAACAACCCCGCCTCCACCTTCGCCCACAAGGTTGCCCCCGTCATCGCGGCGGGGAACACAGTCGTCGTGAAGCCCTCCTCCTACACCCCCCTCACCGCCCTCAAGTTCCTAGAGATTATGAAGAGGGCTAGGGTGCCCGAGGGCGTGGTAAACGTAGTTGTAGGCAGCGGGGAGGAGGTCTTCGACGAGCTTATCCAGAGCGACAAGGTCGCTGGGATAAACTTCACCGGCAGCACCGCGGTGGGGCTACAAGTGGCAGCTAAGGCCGCCTCCAGGGGGAAGAAGTTCATGATAGCGCCCGGAGACTCCGACCCGGCCGTGGTATTTAAAGACGCCGATTTAGACGCAGCGGCTAGGATCGTCGCCAGAGCCCGGTACGAAAACGCGGGCCAGAACTGCAACGCCACCAAGAGGGTTTTCGTGGAGCGGGAGGTCTACCCCAAGTTCGTAGAGCTCCTCCTCGGCTATGTGAAAGCCATAAGAGTGGGCGACCCCATGGACTACAGCACAGACATGGGCCCCCTCATCTCCGAGAAGATGGTGAAGGCCATGGACAGCGTAGTGAAAGACGCCCTCGAGAAAGGCGCCAAACTGGCGGCGGGGGGCAGGAGGATGAACAGGAGGGGCTACTTCTACGAGCCCACCGTCCTCCTCTTCGACGGCGACGCCGAGGCTAAGGCGCTTAGGGAGGAGGTCTTCGGGCCGGTTCTGCCCGTGGTGCCCTTCGAGGGGGAGGAGGAGGCCGTCCGCCTCGCCAACGCCACCCAGTACGGCCTACAGTCTGCTGTCTTCACCTCGGACTACAAGAAGGCGCTTAGGGTGGCGAGAGCCATAAAGGCGGGGGCGGTCATGATAAACGAGAGCACCAGGGTGAGGTTCGACGCCCTCCCCTACGGCGGCGTTAAGATGTCGGGCTTCGGCTGGAGAGAGGGCGTGAGGTCGACCATGATATACTACACAGAGCCCAAGTTCCTCGTCTTCGGGCTTTGATATGTCCGCGGAGTTCATAGAGGTATACAAGAAGTCGCTGGAGGACCCCATCGGCTTCTGGGAGAAGCAGGCGGAGAGACTGCACTGGAGGGAGAGGTGGAAGAAGACCTACGACGACTCCAACCCCCCCTTCTACAGGTGGTTCGTAGGCGGCAAGACCAACATCTCCTACAACGCCCTAGATAGGCACGTTAAAGGCGGGAGGGCCAACAAGGCGGCGTTGATCTGGGTCTCGGCGGACGGCGCCACCAGGGTGCTCAGGTACTGGGACCTCTACAGAGAGGTCAACCGCTTCGCCGTGCTTCTGAAGAGCCTCGGCGTAGAGCGGGGCGACAGAGTGGCGATATACATGCCGATGATACCCGAGGCCATGGTGGCGATGTTGGCCGTGAACAGAATTGGGGCGGTGCACACAATGATCTTCTCAGGCTTCGGCCCCCAGGCGCTCGCCGAGAGGATAAAAGACGCCGAGGCCAAGGTGGTGATAACCGCAGACGGCATGAGGAGACGCGGCAGGGTGATCCCCCTGAAGCCCACCGTAGACGAGGCGCTGAAGATTGTGGGCAACGACATATTCACGGTGGTGTATAAACACACGGGGGTCGAGGTCCCCATGAAGCAGGGCAGAGACCTCTGGTGGCAAGAGGAGATAGCCAAGATCCCCCCAAACACCTACATAGAGCCCGAGTGGGTGCCCGGGGAGGCGCCGCTCTTCATACTGTACACCTCCGGCACAACCGGCAAGCCGAAGGGCATACTCCACTTACACGGCCAGTATATGGTGTGGGTATGGTACGCCTTCAACCACCTCACCGGAGCCGAGAGGGAGTTCAGAGAGGACATAGTCTTCTTCTCCACAGCCGACATAGGCTGGATCTCCGGCCACCACTACGGCGTCCACGGCCCCCTCCTCAACGGCCTGACCGTGCTATGGTACGAGGACGCCCCCGACTACCCCCACCCCGGCATCTGGTGGGAAATCGCCGACACCTACAAGGTCACACACATGTTGTTCTCCCCCACCGCCATCAGGCTGTTGATGAAATACGGCGACGAGTGGCCTAGGAGGTACAAGCTAGACAGCCTAATGGCCCTCTACTCCACCGGCGAGGTCCTCAACGAAGAGGCCTACAACTGGATGAGGCGGGAGATATGTAGGGGGAGGTCCGACTGCCAGATAGCCGACATATGGGGCCAGACCGAGACCGCTTGCTTCGTCACAGCCCCCGGCTCCATGAACCTAGGCGGCTTCCGCTACAAATACGGCTCGGTGGGCATGCCCTACCCCACCCTCAACCTGCAGATCCTAGACGACGACGGGAAGCCGCTTCCGCCCGGCGCCAAGGGACACGTGGTGGCCAAGCCGCCGCTGCCCCCGCCTTCTTACACACGCTGTGGCGTGACCCGGAGAGATACGTCAAGTCCTATTGGTCCCGCTTCCCAGGCTACTACTACACCGGCGACCTCGGCTACATAGACCAAGACGGGCACCTCCACATAATGAGCCGCTCCGACGACGTGATAAAGGTGGCCGGCCACAGGCTCTCCACCAGGGAGGTGGAGGACATACTCACCAGCCACCCCGCCGTCGCCGAGGCCGCCGTGGTGGGCGTGCCAGATGAAGTCAGAGGCGAGGTGCTGGGGGTCTTCGTGGTGCCCAAACAAGGCATGAAAATCACGGAAGAGGAGGTGGTTAAACACCTCAAGAACTCCCTTGGCCCCGTCGCCGTAGTTGGAAAAGTCGTGATACTGGATAAGCTCCCCAAGACCAGGACAGGCAAGGTCATGAGGAGAGTGCTGAGGGCTATGGCCACCGGGCAACCCGTGGGCGACCTAAGCACCCTAGAAGACGAGGAGGCCCTTGAGGAGCTAAGGAAAAAACTCAGCTAAACCCCGCCAAACGTCTTTAACACGAATTTTTGAAAATACGTGTATACCTTTCCCAACCTGTTTCTAGGTCGTTAAACAGGGTAGGCCCCAGGGGGACCGGCCTGGGGGGAAAGCGTTAGGGTACGACTAGAGGCCTTATGGCTTTGCCGCTTCTCAACGCCTCCTCCACCTGGGGGTCGGCGGGCTGACCCTGGGATAGACCTCCTGGACGGGAAGCCCCACGAGAGATCTAGCCACACCTCTTACGTTGGCGCTGGCGGCCCTAATCACGAGGACGTCGGGCCGACCTTCCTGAGGATCTCCTCGCTTAGGCGGTAGTCCATGCATGTAATTACGAGACACATGTAGAACTTAATATTTTTAAGCTTAGGGTGGAGTTTTTCGACAGCGTGGTGGACAAGGAGGCCGTGGCAGAGATGATGCTGAGAGCGTTGAAATATATGGCAGACGCCCTAGCGGCCGGAGTAGTTACTTCCAAGGGGATTTCGGCCCTTGACCAAGAGATAGATAGACATAGGCTGAGGATGAACAGGCTCTGTGTGAAGTGGCCCACGCCGACTTGCCCCTTCTATATACAGTTGGCTAGGTACTACGAACGTGCGGCCGACCACCTGGCCGCTCTGGCCTCCGAGGGAGCGGAGAAGCCGCTATTTAGGCTTTTAGCAGATGCCATCGCTGGACTAGAGAAGGCGAGGGGAGGCGTAGAGGATATTCTTGACTACCTCAAGAGCCTAGGGAGGTTGCGGCATATAGCCCTTGAGATGGCCCAGAGGGAGAGAGGCGATACATGTAGTCAGGGTTTTGGACTACTTGGAAAACTCAGCCGAGGTGTACATAGACATGGCCCTCTACTTAGTGCACTAGTGCAGAGGTAGCGACAAACACTAGGTAGGCGGCGGCGTAGGCCAAGGCCAGCTGTACCACAGCTGAAAGCGCCGTTGCCTTTGCGCCAGCTGTTCTGTAAACGGCGGCTAGGGTGGCTACGCAGGCGGAGTAGAACGCCGAAAAGACAAGGAAGGCCGAGACCGAGGGCAGCGGCAGAGCCGCCAGTGCGTCCAAGGCCTTGAGCCCCTCCATGAGGCCAAGCACCACCTCCTTGAACACCCAGCCCCCCACGAGACTCGCCGCCACGTTCCATGGAAGGCCCAGGGGGGCAAACAGAGGCTCTATAGCTCTGCCGAACTCTGCCAGATATGACGCGGCCATGTCCTCTGTGTATCCGCCGGGACCGAAGTGCGTCAACGGCCACAGCGCGACGACAAATATGGCGATTAAAAGCACTACTTTTATCAAAAAGTCTTTCATAGAGGTGGCGAGTTTTGTTAAATATATACGGCCGTTTGGCAACATGAGGGGCGTCGGCGGCACCTCTCCGGCGGGCGCCGGCTTTACGCCAAACATTAACCTAAATACAGCGGAGGCGATCCATACTATGGCAAAGGCGGCGGCGTAGGGCAGGAAGATCGCCAGGGGGATTAAGTAGGGCGTTTTTGTCAAAGCGGCGACAGCCACTGCCGTAAATATCGCCAACCTAGCCACGCACGGCACGTAGGGGACGAGGAGGGCTGTCAACAGCCTGTTTCCATGGCCCCAGAGCACTCTCGCTGTAGAGACAGCCGGCACGTTACATGACGCCCCCACGAGGAGACATACCACCCCCCTCGGCGGTATGCCCAGTGCCGCCAGCCTTCTTTCTAATTTATACGTCAATAGCCCTATGAGGCCGCTGTCTTCAAAAAACAGCACTAGGGCGAGTGCCACCAGGACATACACCGAGATAGACACCACGGTAGAGAGGGCGTCCCAGAGGCCGTCTGCTAGCAGAGAGGCAAGGATGGGGTCGCCGACAGATGCCTTAATCGCCTCGGCCACAGATTCGCTAATAGAATCCCACGTGGGGATAAACGCATATGGAAATTCGCCAAAGGGCGTCACCCCCTCCATGAAGGCGAGTAGGAAAAACAACATGGCCAACCCAAGCGACAGTAGGGTGGCAACGGCAAAGGGGGGTCTGGCGAAGATGCCGGTCTTTAATGCCGCAACCGCCGACACTTCTATGTGAACATCTCCCGTAATTTTGCCCCCCGCGCCTTTTGTCATTAACTCGGTTAATTTATTTATACCAACGCGTTTTACAGCCGAGGTAAACACCACCGGCACGCCAAGTATCTTAGACAACTCCTCCTCAGTCCAAGGCGGCTTTGCCAAGTCCACCATGTTGTAGACGAAGATTACGGGCTTTTTCTGACTTACCAACTTCGCAAGCTCAATCGCCTCTTTTATTGCATGTGGCGCCGCCACTACTATAACGCCGTCGTAAGTCCCTTCAAACGCCTCGCGGAATGCAACTTTTTCATCTTCATCCACGGGACTCTTTATATTGATAATCCCTGGGAGATCTACCACTTCAATTGTAACGCCTCCCCGCCTTATCGACGCCCTTTTTATCTCCACAGTGGTACCTGGGTAATTTGCAGTTCTTACATATATCCCAGTCAAGGCGTAAAAAAGCGAAGACTTCCCCACGTTAGCCGGCCCAGCAAGAGCATACCGGAGTGTAGCCATGTCAACATTAACATTGTGAATATTTAAGCCTTTTTGACAAAGTTAAATTCTAGAGAAAACCAGTTCTAGTTCTGATTCAAAGTTTCTCCAAAAGCTTCCATAGCCACACGGTAAGTCTTTACCTTTCTTCTAGCCAAGACTTGTGAGATAATTGAAGAGCTTTGAGTATATGCTACTTGAGGACACGACGCATGTCGAGCTTACTAATGGCTGTCCGTAACGGAAAAATAACTCTCTAGTCTCTGTCTGAGGAAACTCAGCCGAGGGCCACCGCCGAAACTTTCGGCCTGCCCCCATACGCCTTCCATAACTAGCAGAGATCTCACTCCCAGCCGTAGAAATAGCCATGAATGCATACAGAACGCTGAGGGTGGAAATTCCCTGGCGGTTGGTAGAAGAGAGGCGTTGACGCACGAGGTAATCGGGGAGACGTTTTAGAGATATTAATATGTATGGGGGACGGCGTCTCGATGGCGTGGGTGTGGGAGAGGTGTCGAGAGTTGGTAGAGAAGGTGTGACAAGCCGCCTCCCCGGCGGCCTCTCTACTACACATAAACGACGTCCAGCCCCCTAAGGCGGCAGACAGAGATAAAAACAATCAGACATCCAACCCCCACACAAGCCCCACCCCAAGACAGGCCCCCAAACCCCCAAAAAGAGGTCAAGAAAGAGATAGGGGGATGTGTTTCCCATGTCTACTTTTTCACAATTTCTAGGGCCTCTTCTCTCAACCCCATGCGTTGTTCACAGAAGATCCTCCTATCTATCTCCTCTACACGTCCTATAATAGGCTTAAACTCCATTTTGTTAAATATATCTCTTTCTACATCTACGCCTGGCGCCACTTCTACAAGCTCTACTCCATTTTGCATAAGTTTAAACACAGCTCTCTCGGTAATATACCACACCTCTTTCCCCTCTTCTCTGGCGTAACGCCCACTGGATACGATCTTGTAGACTTTGTTAACAAATTTGGTGATAGCGCCGTCTTCCTCTATAACTAGAGTCTTTTACCTTAATTTCTCTTCTTCCTGCAGTAAATCCGCCGGCGAAAAACAGTCTTGGCGAGCCAATTGCAATTATGGGAAATCCGCCGGGGCCTGGCATTCTGCCGGGGAGAAATGCCGGATTTTACATTCCCCTCTTTATCTATTTGTAAAAAGCCAAGCGATGAGGCGTCTATAGCTCCGCCTTCATACAGGATAAATTGTTCAGGCATTGGAATTACGGCGATTGGAAATTTACTTACTGTGAGAAAAGACGACGATAGTTGTAGATTTTTGGCACCGCCATGGGCCATTAGCCCCCCTTTGCGGCTCCCGGCCCTCTCCGGGGGGCTTGGGGCCTGCCTGCGGAGACGCCCGGAGGGGCGGCCGCGGGCGAGGGGGCTCGGGTCGTTGGGGGCTGGCTGTGCCCCCTAGTCGCCGGGCCCCAGGGCCGGGGATGTGGCTCATGAATGTGAAACAGTTACGAGGTTAAAAGTGTTATGGTCGCCGGAGTGGAAAAAACGGGTTGTTTCTGGAGTAGCTCCCAGTACCTCCTCTTTGCCCATATCAGTGGCACGTTGTCTCTGTGGTCTGAGAAGCCGCAGGTGGGGCAGTGCATCCGCCTGTTACTCAGCTCCTCCATCTTCGCACCACAACGGGGGCAGATGGTCGAATACAGCCGTACCACTGCGCGAGCTCATTCAACCTTCTCCTCAGTTGTCCCAAACCGTCTAGGAAGTGTTTCTCCTCCCCGCTCCAGTCCCCCTCCTTCAGCTCTCGGTAGCTTTCGTCTTCTATCGCGTCCACCACGACGGCGGCGTTGTATGCCTTGGCGAGTTCAATTATCTTGCCCACGACGTCTTTAACGACACCTCTTATCTTCCTATACCGCCTGGACTTGAGGTAGCGGGCTCTGTCCTCAAGCCGTCTCCTTCTGACGGGGTCCGCCTCCCTCGCGGCTCGTTCGTCAAGGCGGCTTATCTCCTCGTGAAGTCTCCTCAGCTTCCTTATCACGCCCTCGTCGGGAAGTCTCATCCGCCTTACGATCTTGCCGTCTTTTACAACGCCCACCATTATGCCGTGGTCAAGACGGTTCACGTCGACAACGACAAGCGCCCTGGGCTCCACCGGCGTCACCTCTCTGGCGAAGACAAGGGCAACGTAGAGTCTTCCATAGGTCGGCTCCTTCTTACCACTTCTCTTCTCAACGCCGAGAAGCGCCAATTTGAGCCTCGCGCCCTCCTCCAACCTCCGCCTAATCCAAGCGACGTTGCCCTTCTTCAGCTCGACGGCAAAAGGCGGTATGCCCAACTTCCGCACTCTGACTACGCCGCTCTTAAGGTCGACGAAGACGGCCATGCTAATGTCTCTCTCGTCCTCAATCCTAAGTTGGGCGTCAAACGGAACAGCCCGGCGGAACGCCACGTCGCGCCAGAACAGTTTGGCTTGCTTTACGAAGTACTTCTTGAGACCGCACTTGGGGAACACCTCCTCAATTATTCGGCGCGCAAACTCTCTTCTGTCCGGCGTGAGGAGGCTGTCCAACTCCTCCGCCGTGAGTCTGGGCTCCTCTCGTCCCGTAATCTCCTTTAACAGCCTTCTGGCGTACTCCTCAACCGCAAGGCGCATCCTTACGGCGAGGTCTAGGACGTCCGGCCGCTCCTCGACGAGACGCCATGGGATTCTGATCTTCAGCGCCCTGTATATTTGGTTCATACGCGTAAAGGGCGTGGGGGAGAAAAGCTAGTTGAAGAGACGCCCTTTCAACTATTTCGACTAACCTGCCTGACAGCGACGACGACAGGCAGGTGAATGTTTCAACTCCGGCGGAAGGCCCAGAGTGTGCCGAGGGCCGCGGCGGAGAGCGCCGTCACCGCCACAAACGCCCAGAGGACTGTCTCAGAGCGTGTGATGGCGTAAGCGACGGCCCACACCGCGACTGTGGCGACGGCCATCGCCGCCAGAAACACGTCTAGAATCCGCATGGCGCGGTTGCACAGGCGGGGAGAAATGCGAGAGAGACGGAAAAAAAGAGGTGATCTACCACTCCTCGTCCTCCTCCTCTTGTTCCCACTCGTCCCGTTCCCATTCCATTTCAAATATTTCCCACAACTCCTTTTCCTCCTCCTTCTCGTTTTCCTCTTCCGGAAAACAATACTCTTGACACGAAACAAGTACTGGATATCCTGGGGAAAACGGATCGGGTATTAGGGCAAAACACCCACTGTCTTCAGTTGTTTTTATATACACTACGTCATCGCCACATGGTTGTATACTAACCAGATCTCCTCCCAATTCGCTGATAGCGTTTTCAAGTAATTTAGGGAATTGGGTTTGGCTCATATGCACATCTGGGGGCTGGGAAAAAAGGGAGAGTTATCTTCTTTTCGCAAGCGCAATTGCCCCAACTATCCCTAGGACAGCTCCGACTCCCAACGCGACGTAGCTGATGGGGTCGACGTACGGCACGTAGACCGTCTGCGTGCCGTTCGGCACATAGATCGTCTGTGTGGCGTTCAGCACGTAGACTGTCTGCATGGCGTACGGCACGCAAGCGGTTTGCATAACAATCACCGTGATTGTGACATATTGTGTCACCGTCTTAGTGACTGTGGACATAGTTGCGCTGATCGCCAGAGCCGCAAGTGCCAACAATGCCAACGTGGCTCTCCCTACCATAGAGAAAATGTGGGGTTGAAAGCGTGTTTATTTTTCGCGGGATTTTATCTCCCAGAGGACTGCGTTTAGTCTCTCTTGGCTGTATGGGCTGAAGCTGTTGATGTAGGCCTCGACTCTCATTTCTAAGAGCTCGCCTGAGGCGGATTTTACCACAGTCTTTTCGTACCGAAATCTGCTAGACATATCAACGAATTCTCGTATATCGGCCCCCTCTCGCCGTATAGAAGTTCAGCATAGCGCCCCTCTATCTCCATCTCTATTTCATAAAGCTTGCCTTTTCTACCAGCATGTTCGCAGTCGCCCAACTCCTTCACTGCGGCTTTAAAGCCCGACACTTCTTTCTTCAAGATCTGTCTGGTAATTGGATGCATCGGGAGCTCATCTACCCTCGTCTTCTCCACTTGACACTCGTCGTTCATACAAGTCATCATGTAGTAGATGCCGTCTTTTACAACCCCGGCCCCGGTGAGTCTGAATTTAAAGAGTAGGTACTCTACCTCAAACTTGTAAGCCGCATACCCCTCGTCGCCTTTAACGCCGACTATCATCCACCCGCTCAACGGGATCTTGTCTTTGCCATATACTGCATAGTCAGAAACTGTGTAATTGGCCTCGTAGGATATGGAGCCGCTGTAGATGCTGCCGGTGTTGAAAAACAGAATGAACACTGCGGCGACCGCCACGCCGACCGCCAGAGCCAACAACGCTACAGCCTTCCTCATGCAGAAAAACTGTTCAAGGTGAAAAACGTGATATTCCCAGGGCTTCGGGAGCGGGCCGTGTTTCTCCTCGGCGTCTCTTATGGCATATAGGCGGCAGTCCTCGCCCTTCGGCACCTTGGTGCAGAAGTCCCTATGGAGGCTGGGCAAGTCGTCCCAGACGAGACGGGACAGCGTGGGCCAGAGCCTCCAGGCGTGGGCGTACATCTGCCAACAGACGTGTCTAATCTCGGCCTGGGCGGCGTAGGCACACCTCAAGGGGACGAAGTTCAACAAGAGCTCCCTGGCGTTCATCTGGACGGCGAAGAGGACGGCGGTGGCGTTGGGGAGGACCATCCTGGCGTACTCCGGCCTCCAGCCCTCCCTAAGTCTCACATAGTCCTCGTAGGCCCTCTTGAGGAGGTCGGCGGGGAAGCCCCTGGGCACTACGAACCTAACCTCCCTCCGCGCGTAGTCGACGTAGCGTTGCGACTCAGACCAGTAGGAGGCGAGCCTGTGTCTTATGAACTGGGTGTGACAGGCGCGGGAGCACTCCACGAGAAACTGAGCCCCCATGAACTCGAAGACAGACCAGTGGCCCTGCCTGTAGAAAGCCGAGATGCGCCTCGCCACGACGTCGCCGCCTTGCTTAAGCGCCTCCTCTAGGGAGACGCCCCGGTAGAGCACATCTGTAAGAGCTGAGACTAGCGACTCAGAACCCCACGAGCCGATCAGCCGGACGGCCGGCGTCTCTCTGACGTACATGACGTGAGGAGAGGTAGGGAGAAAAAAGGATGTTAGTGGTAGAGATATATCTCCTCCCACTCCTCCCTGTCGAGATACTGATCAACGTCAACCTCCCTCTCTCCACTGCCCGTCGTCGTATATGAACAGCCGCTCCGGCCACGGCGCGTCTGGGTGGGGCCAGAATTCCGCCTTGAGAAACTGGGGGTACACGGATATGTCCACAATATGCTTGCCGTGGCGGAAGGAGATTATTGGAATAAGGTAGTAACTCACCCACACGGACTTCGGCATGCCGAACATGTCAAAAAATTGCCCTAACGCAATGCCTAGTTTCCCTAGCACGTACCCTCTGTAGTCCCTCGTCATGTAGAGCGAAAAGAAGTAGCCGTCGTCGGCGTTGACGATCCGGTGGGGCGGCAAGGCGTCGAGGTCGCGCTTGTGGACAAAGAGAAATCCCCTTGCGTGTGGTATCGACACAAAGCGGTGGACAATGAGTCTTCTGACATCGTCAGCGGACATAATAAACGCAGTCCTATCCCTCTCTTTGACTGGGCGCATGTGGCAAAGCGGGTGTTTGGCAAAAAGCTAGGGGGCATGCAAGATGTAGGCTCCGATTGCGTATTTGCGCTTCTCCACGTAGTACACCGTTTTGTTGAAGAAACTGAAGTTGACAACTAGTCTTCTCGGCCCCACCTCAACGATGTCGGCCGGTGGCCACCTCAAAGCTGGAAGTCCGGCGGTGGATATATTCCACGTGCTTCCCTTCACAACACCGGCCTTCCCCGGGGGAGCTCGGGGCACGCGCCCGAGCCGCGCACGCCACATGCTTCGGTTTAAGCTTCAAGAGCCCCCTCTCCTTGTTCTCTATGCCGTGTCCCATCGACGCAAACAACCTCCCCAGACATGAGTCGCACAACGGGTATGCCCGCAACGCCTCTCTTGCCTTCTCGACTGGGTCCACGGGCCTGCGGCGCCCAGGCTATTTAAGCTTGCCTCAACTCGGCCAACGGCCTGAGAAAGGTATCTCCCGCCCCATGCCGGCCCTCAGAGCCCTCTCATACACTATCTTCGCAACTACAAGGTCCTCGACAGCTATTCCCATCGACTTGAAGATAGTTATGGAGTACTCATTCGATCTGCCTCTAGCTTTGCCGGCCACTATGTCTGAGAGAGGCACAGCCCTCTCCAGGGCGTTGGCCTGAATGAGGTCGCCCGCCTCCTCTCTCGCCTGGACTACGTCGTCCACGGCAATTATGTCGGTCTTGGCCACCGCATCCGGCGCCAGCTCAGCTCTATGAGCCCAGTTGCTTCCGACCGCGTTTATGTGGATGCCGGGCTTGAGGTGCTCCCCTTTGATGAAAGGCTCTGGAGAGTTAGTTGCAGTACAGAGCACGTCAACGTCGGCAACCTCGGCGTAGCTCTCGGCGACGGTCGCCTCGTAGCCGCTCGATTTAACCATCTCGGCGAAGAGAATCGCATGGCCTGGCGTTCTGCTGTATATTTTCACTAGGGCCGGCCTAATCAGCTCGGCCAAGGCTCAAACTGAGCCCTTGCCTGCCTCCCTGAGCCAACTATGCCCAAAGTCCTCGAGTTAGGGCGCGCCATATACTTTGTGGCAACTGCAGACGCGGCTCCGGTTCTGATCTGGCCCAGCCGATCGGCCTCAATTATTGCCAACAGCTCGCCCGACGCTACGTCGAACAGCAACACAACGAAACGGGACCCGTCTCGCGTGCTCAAGTATGTCTTAAGGCCTGCCACATTGTAGCTGCCGAGGACAATGCCTTGAAGCGTGTGCAACACGGCCCCCTTAGTTATAGCCCTCCGTCTGGGGAGGTTTACAGCCTGGCCCTCAGCCATAAGGCGGAATGCGTCCTCGACGGCGCTTATAGCGTCCCTGAAACTCAAAAGCTCGTTCACATCCCGCTCTGAGATCAGAAGAGCCATGAAAAAGGTTGTAGCTAATTATTTAGAGGTGCCGTACCAGGGCGTCCAGTTTCTCCACGTGGCCGTGTGGATAAATATGGCCTGTACGCCTATGAGCAACGCGATTATGCCAGCAACTACCAATAGAAACATAAGGAGGTACGCCATGCTTTTGCCCACGCTCTTCAGAGTCAGCGCTGGGCTTAAGACGCCCGCCAGACCTATTGAAAAGAACATCAAGCCTGCAAGCGCTGGCTCGTTCGTCAGCCCATAGACCCATATATCTACTCCATAGATGAGCGGGATTAAGGAGAGCGCCGCTATGCCAACGAGCGCCCCCCTCAGGCGGAGTTGTTCACCCTCCCCCTGAGCTTCAGCCGTATACGTCAAATTGAAGAGGCCCAATATGATGAGCGCTACGCCGAAGATGGGCCACGCATCTGAGAAGATGAGATTATACGAACTCGGCAAAGGCCATGTGGCGAGAGCCCACAAGCCACTCGATAGTGCGTATATGCCCACTGCTAAATAGAAATAGCCAATAGATCTATTGAGAAAGGCCTTGCCGCTGCTCGGCGTTTTGGAGACTAGATTAACGTAAATCCAGTAGGCTGAGAGCAACGATGTAGTTCCTAATAGATCTAGCCACGAGTCAAGGGGGTCTATAAACAGAGGCATATATCGATATATCGCTAACAATTAAATATCTTATTCTCTTTTCGATGTAATATTTAATTGTTAGCGATATACGATTACATCGAAAAGAGAAATAGCGAAATATTATAAATTTTAACATAATTATCATATTTTATTTTTTAAGACTATAAAGTAATATTTTACATTATTTATGATTTTCTCAATAGACTGTATGCCTTATAGCCCGACTTGCGCAGACGCTCCGCCACGTCCGCGCTCAACCCGCCGGTATAACAGTAGAAGACGTAAACGTTATCCCTTCCCATCTTCTCCACGAAGTCGAAGACCTTGTCTACGTCTACTCTCACTGCGCCGGGCAGATGCCACTTGGCGTAGGACTCCTCATCGCGCAGATCCACTATGACGGCGCCCGGCGGAGGCTGGTCTATGACCACCGAGTGGGCCTCTGAAGACAACGATGTAGCTACCTCCCTCAGCTCGGTCTTTTTGTAGACCTTCGCCTCCGTAGCAGTTGCCTGTATTATGTCCCATAAAGCGAGGTCTATCGCCTCAATTTCGGCGGTTGAGGCCCAGCGTCTGGGCTCCCTTGAGAATATCGCGCAGTACTCAGGCACTTGCGTCGAGAGCTCGTAAGTCCCTATCCTCTTGGCCGTCTCGACTATCTCCTCCTTGTCCAGGCCTATAAGCGGCCTCAAGACGGGCATGTCTATATCTTTCTCCACCGCGGAGAGAGCTTGGAGAGTCTGCGAGGAGCCTTGGCCCAGGGACTCGCCCGTCACTATAGCTTGAGCCTTGGCCCTCCTCGCGATAACCTCTGCCAACCTGTACAAGGCTCTCTTGAACGCTATAGACCACAGATGGCTGTCGATGTTTCTCCTTATCGAGTCGGCTATCTTAGCGCAGTCAGCCACGTACACTCTCGTGTTGTAGCCGTACGACCACTCGAGGAGCCTCTCGATCACCTTAAGTGTCGCCGAGAGAGCAAGCGAGCCTCCCAGGCTGCAGTGTAGAATGTCGGCGTAGGCCCCCCGCCTCATTATATACCAAGCCGCGACCGGCGAGTCGATGCCGCCGGACACTAGAGCGAGTACCTTGCCCTCGGAGCCCAGGGGGAGCCCGCCGGGGCCGCGATACTCTTTATCGAATGCGTACGCCCTATTTGCCCTAACTTCTATATAGAGCTCCACATCGGGGCGCTATAGATCTACTTTGCCGCCGGCTTCTGCCAAGAGGGTCCCCACCCTGGCGGCCACATCTCGCGAAGCGAAGTTGTGGACTCCTACTCTGTGAACTCTCACGGCGAACTTCCTCCCGGCTACCTCCTTGGCCCACAGTCCAGCGGCCCATTTGGCCAACTCCTCTAGGCTGTCGAACGTAGTCTCATGGGCGGGGCTTGCCGATACGACTCCAAACACGCGGGCGGCCCTCGCGGCTACACACTCGTCGTTCTCGCTATAGATAAATATACGGCCGGGCTCCCTCCTCGTCGTGGACGTCCCGCATTCGGACGTCGCCTCTCTAATGGCTCTGATAAGTAGCTCTTCCATCTCCCTCCTAGTAGATCCCCTCTTGATCGCCAATTCGCCGTAACGCACAATTACTACCACGATGAAACCTCCGACCAAAAATATTAAATCGCTCGTTAGACCGGACATGAGGAGGCTCCTTCTGATAATAGCCGCGGTCGCCGTCCTTGCTGCGCTGCTCCTCGCTCTGTGGAGCCGACAGCACAGGCCCGTAGGGCGCGTCGCCACGATCCTTGTTGCCTCCCCAGCCTTTGCGAACGGCTCGTTTATACCCGCCGACTACACTTGCGATGGAGCTGACGTCTCTCCACCTCTACGTTGGTCCGGCGTACCTCAAGATGCCAAGGCCCTCTTAGTGGCCGTCGTGGACGTCGACGCGCCTGGAGGATACTTCGTGCACTGGGTTTTGTACAATATTCCGCCTAACGTCACAAGTCTGCCTTCCAATATCCCCAAGCAGCCCATTGTGAAGTATGGCGAACAAGGGACCAACGACTTCGGCAAGGTTGGGTACGGAGGCCCGTGTCCACCGCCCGGTCCGCCCCATCATTATATCTTCATAGTTTTGGCCCTAGACTCGCAGCTCGACGTACAGCCCGGCGCGTCTGACAGAGAGATACTCAGCGTCGCCTCCTCGCATGTGGTCGCATCGGGCGAAATAGTCGGCCTCTATAGTCAACAAGACCGCTGAGCTCGTGCTTGGCGAGAACCTCCTCGGCCATCCTGAGGGCCGGCTCCCGCCTGTCTGGCGTGAGGAGTCTGACCAACTCCTCCGGCGCGAGCTTGGCCCTCTCTCCCGGTCAGCTCCCTTAGTTTCCTTGCGAATTCCTCCGACGCGAGGCGCATGCGCGTCGCCAGATCCAGGACGTCGGGCCTTTTAACAACGACGCGCCAGGGAATTTTGATCTTCAGCACTCTATAGACTTGGCCCATATGCGTACAGGGCGTGAGGGAGAAAAGCTAGTTAAGGAGATACCCTTTCAACTATTCCGCTTCACCTGACTTACGGCGACGCTGAAAGTCAGGTGAACGATTCAATTCCTTAGGGATTTCTATTCCTTCGATTCACCTGTGTTACAGCAATGCCGTTTTACAGGTGAAGCGTGAAGGTTGAACGTCGAATATTTCAACTAGTTTTTCTTCCCCACGCCGGGCACACATATGAGCCAAGCATACAGGACGCTGAAGATCAGAATCCCATGGCGTCTCGTCGAGGAGCGGCCGGACGTCCTAGACCTTGTGACAAGAATGCACTTGGCAACGGAGGAGTATGTCAGAAGGCTGTTGAAGGAGTTGACTGGGCAAGAGGAGCCGAAGCTAACGACGGAGGAGCTTGACCGTCTTCTCACTCCCGAGAGACGGGAGCTGGCACGGCGGATTATTGAGGAGGTGTTTCTCAAATACGGTCTCAAGAAGTACTTCGTAAAGCAAGCCAAAGTGTCCTGGCGCGATGTCGTGTTCCACCGGGCGGTTCCGCTCGACGCCCAACTTAGGATTGAAAACGAGAGAGACGTGAGTAGGGCCGTCTTCGTCGACTTAAAGAGTGGCGCCGTCAGAGTGCGGAAGTTGGGCATACCGCCTTTTGTTGTAAAATTGAAAAAGAGCTACGCCGCCCCAAGGCCCCGACTCTACAGTCATGTGAATAAAATCGTCAAGGCGTTCCTCGCGTATTACGTCAGCAACTAATGCAGGTATTCCAATGCCAAGGTTTACTATAACAGGTCTACCCAGGTTTTTAATTAGTCTAACTAACTCTACAACCACTCTCCTTGCGACGACTTTTTCAGCTGTAAGAGGCATTGGCTCATGAACTACTCTATATGGCACATCTCCGCTAATCACGGGGGTTTAAGTCAAAAGACGCCGTCTGCCAATGGTATTTTTCTACTTCTGTCCCCCGCCTCGCTATAACGACATAATCTACAAGAGGCCCAGGTACAAACACGTGTTTTGGATGAATCTCGCCAAGAGTTCCAACTCTCAATACTTGGGCTACTACAAGACCCCCCGGGATATGCCTTAACTGCTTCTACTATAGAAAGTACAGAGCCGTAAATAGCCTCCTGCTCCATACTTAAGTTACCTATTTCATCTGCCGTCGTAGCTCTAATGAGAGCAACATTAGGCTTCGGCGCTTTGTAGAGCAGATACTCCCTCCCATCTATCTCCACTAGGTCTATTCTCACAGTCTTTCTTTCTCTAGCCAAGTCGTTTAGATAGGGGCCGTCTTGTCGCGGGTCTAAAAAAGTCCCTAGCCCCACTCTGCTAAAGACACCAGGGATTCCTACTGCAGTGGCCCTTAGCCATCTCGTAACTATGCCAATAGGCCAAGTATAGGCCTCCACTAGGTTTTTCATGACAGCTTTCTGTAACTCAGGCGCCCAGCCATAAAACGGCAGTAGAAACCCGCGGACAAACTCTTGGCCGGGGTTCTCCAATATAAGCTTGCCAATTTTATCAATACCAAAGCCAGGTACAGCCGGGATTGCGTCAGATATAATAAAGAGATTCTTTGGACGACCAGTCTCCATATATCGTTTTAACAACACGTCGATTAGATAAAACGGCGCTGTCGACGCATTAAAACCTGAAATTACAACAGCGGCGCCATCTGGAATTTTAGAAACAGCTTCGGCAGCCGATACAAATTTCTTTATCACATTATATCAGCTGTAAAAGCTTAAATGTCAATTTTCGTCGGAAAAGAGATGTATTAAAGCCAAAATGTTAAATCTGCCAAAAAAAAAAATACCAATGTTTACAAACCCTATCTGCCAAGGAGTAGCTGACCCGAATCTATGACAATAACCTGCCCAGTAATTGTAGGTATTTTTACCAACATCCAAACCACTTCGGCGACATCCTCTGGAGTAACGATCTTTCCCAACAGCGTATATTTGTTTGCAAATTCTTCGTCAGATATCCCGAGTAGTTTTAACAAGCTATCGCCCATCTTTGTCTTAACAACGCCGGGAGCCACGGCGTTTACTCTAATACGCGGTGCCAACTCTATAGCAAGAGCTTGCGTTAAGTTTAAGATGGCGGCTTTGGCGGCACTATATATAGATAGACCAGGAAGTGGTTTAATACCCGCTATTGATGCTATATTGACTATAGAGCCCTCTTTCATTACTCTTGCCGCTTCTTGCGAACAATAGATAACAGACTTTAACGACACTTCAAGCTGTTTTTCTATAAGTCTATCGTCGGCATTTACAAAAAGAGAGTAGAGCCCCAACCCCGCGTTATTAATCAACGCATCAAGTCCGCCAAAGCTATCAACTGCCGCTTGTATAACATCTCTACACCCACCTCTAGTAGAGACGTCTGCAAGTACAACTACGCCGCTACCTCCAGCCGCCTTTACAAGTCTAAGCGTTTCTTCAGCCTCCTCCTTTCCTCTTTTTGCATTAATTACGACATTCCAACCCTCTTTGGCAAATCTCACGGCTATAGCCCTTCCAATGCCTCTGCCAGAGCCTGTAACCACAGCCGTCGGCACCACTCTTTAACAACAGTATAATATATAAATATTCTCTAAAAAATTAAATATAGAAAAATATAAATTTTCAATATTTATTTCTCACTAACTTGCTTTAGATTCTCCTCCATGCAACTGCCCATAGACTTTAGTATTGTCAACATAATACCCATGGCTTTCTGTACTTCTGGATCTCTCATAGCGTTGAGGAGGCCGAGGAGGCCTACTTTTGGCGCTCCGTTTTCTGCTATTTGTCTAAGTGCCTTGCTTGTACATATGACGCCGCCTTGCATAGCAGCTCCCATGGCATTTAAATCAGCTGCGTCCATAATAGACAACATTGATATAAGCGGCGCCGCCACCTTAAACACTTGTATGTCGGCCATCAAATGTGGTAACTTCTCTAGGACAATCTTTATGGGGAGGAGGAGCGAGCTTAGCTCCTCTACTTCCTTCCTAAGTGCTGCGACTTCAGCTAGTAGCTTTTCGTAGTCGGCCTTGGGAATTGCAACTACCTCTGTCATGGCACTACCCCCAACAACCAATTAAAGTATATCTTCTCAAACATTTCTTTAAATATCCTAGTCACTGGACTGGGCGGTAGGAACATGCAGTCTGGATATGGCTTCTGCTTCTTCACAAATGACGTGAAGTCGCAGGCGGCGGCCATTCCATAGGCACCAACATCAAGCGCGCACGTCCCCACAATTCTAAACGGCGGCTTTCCCAAAGAGACCCCCACTAAATCTGCCACAATATTGCTCACTACCCACGGCGCATATGAATGTAAGATTGTGCCGGCCATGCCCACTGGCACATTAGGTGCAACAACGTCTCCTACCACATATATGTCGTCGTATTTCTCGCTACGGAAATCGCCGTTGGCAGGATTGCGGGGCGCCGCCCAACCGTTTTTCACCAAATCGCTGTTTAAGACTGGGTCTGGCGCCTTATGTGGCGGTATGATAAACGCCGCGTCGAATTTAATTCTTTCGCCTGTCGTAGTCTCAAGCTCGTTTTTACCAAGAGATTTAATGGCGGTATCCTGACCTATCCCCACATATTCTATCCCGAGCTGTTGTAAAAAGCCAGACATCCACTTGGCGGCCATGGGGCCAAAGTTCTCAAAGGGCCGCTTCATAGGATGTACTACTGTTATCTTAACCTTGTCTCTAAGACCTTTTGTGAGATAGTAGAAATGAGTCAACATGGCTAATTCTATTGGCGCTGGCGGACAGCGATATGGCATAGAATAGACACCAATTACTATATGCCCTTGTTTCACCTTAGATAGAGTTTCTGCAACTTTCAGCGACGGTTCTAATTCCCAAGTATGTGGAAATCCTGTATCTACAGTCTCGGCGCCAAGCGCTACAACTAAGTTATCGTAACTAAAATCGCCCGCGGTGGTAGAGACTCTCCTATTTGCCGGGTCTATCTTAGTAACTTTGGCTTTCACAAAGTTTATCTTGTAACGTTTCAGATTTTCTAGAGGGGCGCTTATTTGCTCTGGCTTCCTATATCCAAAGGCTACATATAGATACGACGGGCGGAACTCGGTCCGGTCGTTCTTGTCCACTACCGTTATCTCAACTTCACCAGGCTCTAACAGCTCCCTAACTTCTCTCGAAATAATAAGTCCGCCGGTACCGCCCCCCAATATTAGCAACCTTTTTGGCATGTGCTACAATAAGTACTTCTTTATAAACATTTTTATAAAAAATGTACATTTGTGTACATTAAGGAAAGTCCCAAGCGCCCCAGAGCAATAGAGATGTTCTAATTAGAAATGTAGCAATGATAGCTAACACGCCAGCGGTAACTATTCCCGCCCGTCTCTCACTTAACGCCAGCGCTGTTGCCACCAGCGCTAATACAACGCCGCCAAACGTTATTGGGTCGGACATCGCACCTTGCGCACTATACGCTGCGGCGGCTGGGCCAATGGAGGAGATGTATAGATGCGCTAGATATGTCAACGCCGCAAGTCCGCTCCCAGCTGCAATCCACGGGGCGGTCTCCTTCTTGCCTATCAGCCCGTAGACACCGCTACTGGCGGCAACGCCGAGGAACAGCGCTACTGGCGGCACCGCGGCACTGTGCCAAAACGGTATGCCTCTCTCGTACGCCACCACCAGCCCCGTGTATAGGGCAACAAAAACTCCAAACAGCGACATCAACAGCCCTAGTAGGTTCATAACGACGCGGCTCCTCCCCCATATGGCAACTCTATCCAGCGGTTTTATCAGCGGGAGCGTGAACAGCAACGAGAATAGTAGTAGCATAGATACGCCGGTGGCTCCCCACACCATCCAGCTGGACAGGTTGGCATGGGGTTCAGCAACGGCAACACCAACACGCCGGCCGCAAGCTTCAGCAGTTCGGAGACTAAGATGCCGAGGGCGGCAGCCGGCATAACTACGCCGAGGGCTCCGCCTACGGCGGCAGCTTTTAAATCGCCTCTCCGCCAGAATATATACGCCCACACAACGGCGAAGCTGGCTATAGCCAACAGAGTCATCTCGACAGCGATGAGCAGACCCCAGACGTTGTTGCGGACGATCATAGCCCCACGTAGTACACTCTTCCCCCTGTCTTTAGATCTGGCCTAGCCAGCTTCGCAACGCCTCTCCGCACCAACTCCGCTACTGGATCGTTCGGGTCGTCGAGATCGCCGAATAGCCTAGAGCCGGTGGGACGCACCTCTACACACGCGGGTTTCCACAGCTTCCCGTCGTAGCGGTGGTAACAGAAGGTGCATTTGTCGACGGCGTCTGCCCTAAACGCCCACTTATTGGGCACAGGCGGCTTGAACATGACGCCTCCATACTGGGCGCTGGCCTTGGCCTCTTTGACGAGAGGCTGCTCCTCCGCCTCGCGCCACTCGTGTGGCTCGGGCCTGTATCTAGAGCCGTAAAGACACGCAATTATGCAGTAGCCACAGCCGATGCAGAGGTTCTTATCTACCAGCACCACGCCCTTCTTCGTCTTATACGTCGCGCCCGTGGGGCATACCCTTTGACACGGCGCGTCTTCGCAGTGGTAACACAGCGAAGAGATAAACCTCCTGGAGGGCCCAGGCCCCTCCCTCCACTCTACCCAAGTCCTCAGCCTCACTGTCAGCGGCTTGCCCACATTCGCCGGCTTAGCCGCGGTGAACACCTGGCCGTGCTCCACTATGCAAGCGGCTACACACGCGCGACAGCCAACGCATTTGTTTATGTCGATGACGAAGACCGGCCTCATAGCCCGCCCACCTTGCTCACTTCTACGACCGTGTTGCCTATGGCGCCAGGCGTGCCTAGCTTTACCGACTCCAGCTGCTTTGCCACCTTGGGCGCCGCTGGCTTCACCTCTATCCAGTCGCCGTCTTTTACGCCGAGGGCCGCGGCGGTGTCCGGATGCATCCAGGCGGTCAACAGCTCGCTGGGGGTCAGCGTGTTGAGCAAGAGGTTGTTCTGGGTGTTGCTGTGGGTGTAGGGCCCGTGGCGGTATACGAGCAACAGCCTCCTGGGCGGCTCCGGCGGGACCAGCCCGTTTATCTCCACGTCCTCCGTCGCCGGGCCGGTTGCCCACATGTAGTCCGGCCTAGCCATACCCGCGTAGAGCGGCACCGGCGAAAACAGCGGATCCACGCCGCTCTTCTTGCCCTCTAGGTCGGAGGGGTCGATCGAGGTGGCGGGCTTGCCGAAGACCCTCCTCACGTCGTAGGCCAAGTTTATGCTGTATATCTCCACCCTGCCGCTGAGCGTCGGCAATGGCGCCTCCCCCTCGCCATCGGCGAGTTGTAGTAGATAGTCCTCCAGAGCCTCTCCTCGAGGTCAACGCTATATTTCACAAGCTTGTAGACGTGTACCCTCACCACCACGTCTCTCCCCAGCGCCTTGCTCCAGAGCTCGTCTTTCACAGCTTCAACGCGGCCCGTGGGCACCAACACCATGTAGCCCCCCATTTTGTAGATGTCCTCCACCGTGGGCGCCCTCACGTTCCCCGCCTCGTCCACGATACGAACTCTGCGGAGCTGCGCATTGATGAACCTCTCCAGATTGGGTATAGGGAATATCCCCTCTTCGGTGATCATCCCCACGGGCATGTTCTGAGACCACTCAGTTCCGTCGCGGGGTTTGACGCCCAGTTGCGAAAGTCTCCGGGCGATCATGAGCAACACCTCGAAGGCCGTCCGCCCATCTCTAGACCTAAACGCCTTGTCTAACTCGCCCGGCTTCCCGCCGGTCGCCAGCTTCTTCTTGTACTCCTCGTAGTACCAAGGGAATCTAACAGATATGGCTGGAAACGGCGAGAAGGGCCCCGGGAAGCGCTAGATCCATACGCTCCGGGTAGGGGGTGTCCGGCAGCATTACGTCGGCGAAGGCCGTCGTGTCGTTGAACTGGATGTCGTGGACGATTACCAGCTCCAGGTTTCTGAAGATCTCCTCCACAAGTCTGCTGTTTCCAATCTGCGGGATGGGGCTGGAGCCGGTGATGAACACCACCTTGGTCTTAAACGGCTTGCCGTGCACCACGCTCTCGTAAAGCGCCTGCACCGCGTCGTAGGGGTAGAGATAGCTCTCCTTCTCCGCCTCCTCGCCCCAGACCTCAGTTAACGACTTGACAGGCGGCGCGCCTCTATCGCTGGGGCCGGGGAGGGAGGCGCTATGGGGATGACATATATTCCACGGAGGTTCGCGGAGACGTACTCGCCGAAGGTCAAGCCGCGGATGGTCTTGTAGGGGACGTCCTTCTTTGTATACTTCATGACTTTCGTATACACGTCTGCGTAGGGCATTATGAGGTGTGTGAGTAGGAAGAGGCCGCCTGGCTGCTGTATTCTCCCGAGGAGTGCCATCAACACTCCGACTGCTCTCCACGTCTGTGGAGAGTTGCTGTACCTCGGGTCGTGCCAGCCGATGGGAGACACAGCCCTGTATTTAGCCACGATCTCCGCCGCCCTTCTGAGGTCGTTTACATCGACGTCGGCCTCTCTGGCGGCGGCCTCCATGTAGTCCTTCACGCCGTGTTTCTGCGCCAGCGCCGAGAGGTTCGCGTCTACCCACTCCCTGAGTATCTGTAGCGCGGTCTTCACCTTTACGACGCTCCCGTCTTTAAGCGCCACCTCATACTCGCCGAAGAGAGCCGCCCTCTGCGCCGCGTTGTCGGGGGCCGGCCCACCGGCGGCTTCGTCCCACACGACGTAGGCAAAAGCCGGCTCTTTCACGCCGTATTTGCCCCAGTCTACCTCAGAGGCCAGCAAGGGGAGGCCGTCCGGCTTTATGAGGAGGGGGCGTTGGTAAACCGCCTCAGATATTCGGCCATGTAATAGCCGTTGTCAAGCACGTACTTTATGAAGGCCAGAAGCACCGCGAGGTCTGTCCCCGGCTTCACCGGGAGCCACACGTCGGCGTAGGAGGCGGTTTCGTCAAACACCGGGCTTAGGACCACCAGCTTCGCCCCGCGCCTCACGGCCTCCATAAAACGCCACGTCTCAGTGACAACCCCAGCGCCGATGACGTTTCTCCTCACCACAAGCACAGCCTCGGCCTCGCCGTAGTCTATACAAGCGACGTGGGCCTGGTGCCCGTGGCCCCAGGTGAGCCAGTGGCCTAGGTACCTCGGGTAGGTGCAGTAGGGGTTGTCGAAGGTTATCATGCCCCCGCCGTATACATCAGCGAACCTCGCGATCGGCACGCCCGCCCTCATGCTGGCGACGGGCCCCCAGGCGCCGAAGAGGAATGTAAAGGCGTGGCGCTCGTTGTTGTCGGCCAGCTCCTTGAGCTTCTTGGCGATTATGTCTATGGCGGTTTTCCAATCAACCTCGACCATGTCGTCGTATCTGCCGCGGTTTGTCTCAAGCTGTCTCTTGGCCTCCTCCCAGCTTATCTTCCCCTGGGCCCAATCCACGAGAGCCCTCCTAGCCATGGGCTTCTTTATTGCGTCTGGGTTAAGCCAGGCATTGAAAGTGCCGGAGACGCCGCGGGCGCATATGCCCTTGGCGCTCGTCGGCGCGTTTGTATTTGGCCTAATCCGCACCGGCTTGCCGTCTACGACGTCGATATAGATCACGCACTGGGCCATACACATCCCGCAAATAGAGGGCACCGACGTTATTGTAGAGGCCGCCGCCTCGGCCTTAGACTGTTCAACCGCCGCCTTTAGAAGAATGCCAGAGACGCCGCCGATCAAGCCAATAGTGGCGCCCGCTTTCAAAACTTCTCTTCTAGAGACTTCCATGGAAAAAAGAATTTTAATATCTTTAAATATTATTATACATGTTGTAGTTGTACAAGGTTGTTCAAGATAAATGTATTGTGTACATATGTGTACAAGTTATATACACTAGATTTCGAGATGTTTCTCTATCTCTCTCAGCGCTTTTATAGCTACGTCAAGCTGGAGCGTCCCCTGAGGTACTGCGCCATTGTTACATGCACGGTTTCTACAAACTCCATCCAACTCCTGCCTCTCGCCGGTTTAGCCGCCTCCACCAGCCTCCTAGCCCTCCCCCTTAGGCGTTCTAAGTAGGGCGAGGGGTCGTCCCCCTACCTCTTTCTTGGCCCCTCTCTGGGGGACTTGGGGGCCCGCCTCGGGTGCGCCGGGGCGAGGGAGCGGGTCGCCCGGGGGACGTGGCGCCAAGAAAGAGGTAGGGGGACGTGAGTCAAAAGGGCAGACTCCACCTCTATTGTGCCAATGCGGTGGCCGGCGATTTTTATAGCTTTGTCGGCTCTGCCGTCAAACCATATATATCCATTTCAATATTATAAAAAAATAATAACAAGAAAATTCAAAAAGTATTTTTATTATTTTTTAGTTTTTATAATAGGTGGACCTAGGAAAGCGCCAGCGGGCTTTCCCCACATCTCAGCCAGTATCTGTGCAAAGGCTGTATACCAAGCAGCAAGCGCAGTCAATATGCCGACGAAGCCCCCCGCAGTTGTCGCCCCACTTGCAAGCAAGAAGAACGTGATCCACAACAGAAGGAACACCACGAAGAGTGCCGCATTGGCCCTAAATGTCCCTATCCACATTATGAAGGTAAATATGCCAAACGCCCACAACACTATAGACACATATGGGAGAGCAGATGGGAAATACACTACAGTGACATAAAACCATTCCCAGAAGGCTCCATAGGTGAAGAACGCAACGTAGCCGAAGGTGTTGCCCTTAAAATACTCGAGAATGCCAGCGACGAGCTGTGCCAGGCCGCCGTAAAAAGCTGCAAGCCCCAACACGACAGGGACGCCTTTGTCGCTTAATAGGCCAGCGTTGAAGGCACTCAACACCAGAGTTGTCAACGCGAAGCCGGATAGACCTAGCGGCGCCGGATTTGCGGTATTTCCGTTGGCCATGTACATTATTGATTATTGTGTTTTTAAATATTGATGCTGATAAAAACTCTTTAATAATGTAAAAGTAGATATTTTTTATTGAGATATCTCTCTTTTTAGCTCTTCGTATGCCCTCTTGGCCTCCTCCACTGAGGTCTCGTCCTCTAAGGTGGTGGTGTCTCCCAGCGGCGCTCCCGTGGCGACGGCCTTTAGGAGGCGGCGCATTATCTTACCTGAGCGGGTCTTGGGGAGCTTTGATACGAAGAATATTTGGGCTGGCTCGGCTATTGGCCCGATGGTTTTTCTCACATGTTCTCTAAGTTCTTTTCTTAGCTCGTCTGATGGTGTTGTGCCTGTTTTTAGTACTACAAATGCTATTGGTACTTCTCCTTTGATTGGGTCTGGTATTCCTATTACTGCGGCTTCTGCTACTGTTGGGTGTGATATTAAGGCTGACTCCAGCTCGTATGTGCCAAGGCGGTGGCCGGCGACTTTTATCACTTCGTCTGCCCTGCCGAGAACCCAAATATAGCCATCTTGATCTTTTACTGCATAGTCGCCAGCGTAGAACATGCCGGGGAATCTAGACCAGTACGTCTTGATATAGCGGTCGGGGTCACCCCAAATGCCGTGGAGCATACCAGGCCAAGGCCTCTTTATGACAAGATACCCCCTAACACCCGGAGGCACCGGACTACCATTCTCATCCACTACATCTACTTCAAACCCCGGCAGAGGCGGGCCATTGGTGCCGGGCTTCATGGGGACTAGATATAAGCCGGGGGCGTGGGAGATCACTATACCTCCTGTCTCCGTCATCCACCATGTGGAGCCAAATGCTACTTTTTCACCGCCGAGGACGCGATATGCCCATCTCCAAGCCTCTGGGTTTATGGGCTCGCCTACAGAGTGTATTATCCTGAGAGTAGACAAGTCGTGTTTCTTTGGCCACTCCTCGCCGTAGCGCATAAACATGCGTATAGCCGTCGGCGAAGTGTAGAGTATCGTCACCCCATATCTCTCGATAATAGCCCACCAGCGGTCTGGCTGCGGATAGTCAGGCGCGCCTTCATACATCACTTGTGTAGCGCCCATCAACATTGGGCCTAGGACGACGTATGAGTGTCCCGTGACCCATCCTATATCTGCAGTGCACCAAAATACATCGTCGTCTTTTATGTCAAAAACCCACTTCATAGTGGCGTATACGTGTACCGCCCAACCGCCTGTGTCATGTATAATGCCCTTTGGCTTCCCTGTGGTGCCTGAGGTGTAGAGAATGAAAGCTGGGTGTTCGCTCTCCACAGGCTCGGGTTCTATGTATACATTGGTTGGTATCCCTTGCATAATCTTGTTCCACCAGTAGTCTCTACCCTCGGTCATTGGGACGTCTTTAAGCCCTAGCCTTGGGTATACAATTACGTGTTCTACTCCCGTCGCTTTTTCAAGCGCAACGTCTACAATCTCTTTAAGTTTTACTACTTTACCTCTACGCCAGAAGCCGTCTGCGGTAATCACTAGGCGAGATTGTGAGTCATTTATACGCTCCGCCAGCGCGTCTGCAGAGAAGCCTGAGAAGACCACATTTGTAATTGCCCCTATTCTCCATGCGGCGAACATAGTAATAGGGAGCTCCGGTATCATGGGCAGATATATGGTGATTCTATCTCCCTTCTTTATGCCAAAGTTGCATTTTAACATACACGCAACTCTATTTACCTCGCGGAAGAAGTCGTAGTACGTGAGCTTCCTCCGGTCTGTGGGGTAGCCGTTTTCGTCAACGGGTTCCCCCTCCCATTCTAGGGCCAGCTTGTTCTTACGCCAAGTTTTTACATGTCTGTCTATTGCAAGATATGAGAGATTTAAGCGGCCTCCTACAAACCATTTATAAAACGGCGGGTTAGACGCATCTAACACCTTATCCCAAGGCCTAAACCACTCTAGTTCTTTTGCGACGCTTTCCCAAAAAGTCTCTAGATTTTCCACTGTCTGTTTATGAAATTTGAAATATGCATCAATTGGAGTATATTTATATTGCCACCTCTGGTTCATTATATATTCTTTAAATGGTAACTCGGCTTCCTTTTCTTTAAGTTCTATAGACATGTATGGTTAAATAATTTGATTTTTTAAAGATTTTTCTTAATTATACTTTTCTCTACTTGACGTATAAAATGGTTCTTATAACAATATAGATTCTCTATTTTACTTAGTTATATTATATAACTTAGAAATATTTACTATATTTTCTATACTTATCGAAATTTGATATATCCTGTATATAATTGCAGTTATCTTATAACAATGTCACATCAATGTATTTCGTCAAACGTCTTAGCTCATAACTAAACATAATTTATAGTCTAATTATTGAGTGCCTTTACCGTGTCGTTAATGAGTGAGTATGCTGTTTCTTTTCTACCGGCGCCTTTGCCCTTTATTAATATTGTATTTGTTTCTGTTGTTATCTCTACGGCATTCATGGTGTAGTCTACATGGAGTGGATCGTCTATGTCTAGTCTCGCCGGTTCTACTAACGCCTTTTGCTCTATGGAGTCTAAAATAGCTAGGTATCTAGTCACAGGGCCGAGGAGGGTCAGCGGTTTTCTTACGACGTCGCGTAAAGTGAGGCGTATCCCTAGGGTATTTCCAATTATGACAATTTTGGCGGCGGGGTCTATGCCTTCTAGATCTAGGCGGGGATCTGGCTCTAGAATTCCCATTTCTCTAGCCTCTTCCACCGCTTTTTCAAATGGCATTCCGTCTTTATACACTCTAGTTAGTATATAGTTAGTACTACCGTTTAATATCCCTCTTATACGAAGGACTCTCTGTGGTGGTAGTCCTTTCAATAGATCTATCAGGGGGGTCCCAGCCATGACGGTTGCCTTGTAATACAAGCGTTTCCTCGCCACCTCCTGGAATGCCAGCGCCAGGGGGGCCTTATTGGCGGTAACTACGGCGAGGCCGCGTGTCTGCGCCTTTTTATAAAGTGTGAGAGATGGTTCTCCAGTTTCATAATTTGGGGGGCTTACATCTACAACTACTTGGCTAATCTCAAGAGCCTCGTCTAAGCTGATATTTTTCCCAACGCCTGCTCTAGAGACATTGCCTCGCGGCGTTTTTAAGAGCTGTTTAATTTCATGTGGTGTAAAACCGTCTTTTTTCCCAACGCCACCCCCGCTGTCGAATACGGCAACTATCCTAATATCGGTTTTTTCGTAGAGAAGTTCGGCGTATGTCCTCCCGACTCCTCCAAATCCGAATAACAAAATCATGCAATGGTCTAGCGTCTCTTTTTAAAATTTATCGCGTTTTTATCATAAGCTCTGCCGTCAATATAGAGTTGCCGGCAGCCCCCCTCACTGTGTTATGGCCTAGTACAACAAACGCAAGTTTTCGCGGAGCTAACTTCCTAATTCTCCCAACTACGACCGCCATGCCGCCGCCAGCCCACCGATCTAACCGCGGCTGTGGTCTATCTATCTGAGGTCTCACCTCTATAGGTCTCTCGGGGGCCGTGGGTAGCTTAAGTTCCTGGGGGAGCCCCTTGAATTTGGCAAGAGCGTCGGCTACCGCAGTTGGGTCAAAATCTTTTCTTGTATCTACATACACCACCTCGGTATGGCCGTCTAAAACAGGGACGCGCGTCGTAGTTACATATATCTCGAAATCTGTCTTAAGTATCTTCTTAGTCTCCGCTACGACTTTCTCTTCCTCGCCTCTTATATATGGTATTAAGTTGTCCACTATCGCCACGCTGGGCACTCCGCCGTATCCTGCACCGCTGAGAGCTTGCATAGTCACTATGTGTATTCTCTCTATGCCCCACTCGTCTAGAATGGGCTTTAGGGGGAGGTTGAGTATGGTGGTTGTGCAGTTGGGCTTCTTCACCACGCCGCCGCTCCAGCCTCTCTTAACCCTCTGTCTCTCCAGTAGGGACAAGTCCTCGTGGTTTATCTCAGGTACTATCAGCGGTACATCGGGATCCATACGCATGTTGCTGGCGTTTGACAATATCATATATCCCCTGGCGGCGAGTTGCGGCTCTACTTTAGCGGCTACTTCGCTCGGCAACGCCGAGAATACAAAATCGACACGTGGTATCTTTTCTACGTCGAGTTTTTCTATTTTCATCTCGGCGATGTGGGGAGGCGGCGGCTCTTCTAACACCCACCCGGTCTGCGCCAGGGTTTTGCCTGCGTTTTTTTCCGAAGCCGCTAGGCCAACAATTTCAAACCAAGGGTGTTTAGCCAATAGTTGTACATACCTTTGTCCCACTAGACCTGTTGCTCCCAAGATATACACCTTTAGGCGGTCCATATATAATCTCGGATATGTTTTATATATGGTTTAATTAGGTATTCATGTGCTTGACGCGGCGGGATGTCGATTTTTACAGTATATGTGCCAAGAGGTACGCCGCCTAGTTTTGTCAACTCGTATGCCGCTAGCCCTATGACACAACTGCCCTGTCCGCATCTAATAACTATCTTATAGGGCGGCGGCGAATAGATATTGCTAATAAGAGTCCCTCTGCTGTTATAACTTCTAACTTCTACCGACATATCCGCCTCAATTACTGGTATAAATGTACGTGGGTGGAAGTTTTTGGCGCCGGCTTTAGCCGCCTCTATAGCCTCTTGTATAGACATCAGCGGCAACACCTCGGCGTCTTCCACCTCCTTGGGATCTGCCGTCATTACGCCAGGGGCGTCTGTCACAAGCGAGACCTTTCTCGCTCCTATCTCTTTACCAATGTATGTCGCAGTGTAATCACTCCCGCCCCGCCCAACTGTTGTATATCTACCCTCGCCGTCTCTACCTATAAACCCAGTAACCACAGCCACTGTACTACCATTGGCAATTTCTTCCTTTTGCTCAAGTTGTAGAGGCTCTGCGTTGCCAAATCTACTATTTGTCCTTATGGGGGCTATGAAAAGCTTGGCTGGGATCCCCTTCTTTTCACATACTGCATATAGTATTGTTGCCGAGAGTCTTTCTCCAAACGACGCGAAATAGTCAGCTGTCCACTCAGCCCGGGGTAGCTTAAGCGCCTCTTCCAGCTCTTTTAACATCGGCGTAATTTTCTCCTCTACGCCCAAAAGTCTAGCAACCGCCAGATGTTTATGTAGAATCTCCTCATAGAGTAGGTAACTTCTGGTCTTTTCCAACTCTAGTAACATGTCTGTAACTCCCTTTATTGCCGATACGACGACGACGGGGGGTTCTTTAAACAGAGAGATAAACTCGACAGCTTTAAGGAAGTCTCCGGCTGTTCTTAATAACGAGCCCCCAATTTTTACAACCGGTTTCATCTTTCCAACAATTCAACCAACTCCTCCGCGTTTCTCACCTCTTTTGCATCTACTTCCACTACGTCTGGATCCTTAAGTGCATGTCCTGTCACCACGGCGACTATAGTCCCACTTAACTTTAATTTAAGCGCGGCGGCTACAGAAGCCGCGCCGGCGGGCTCAGAGCCTACTCCGTCTTTTGACGCTAGCAACTTCTGGGCTTTTAAAATCTCGCCGTCTGACACAGTTGTGAAAAAGCCCTCTGACTCTCTCACTGCGGCCATAGCCTTAGGCCAATTGATAGGCTTTCCAATTTTAATAGCCGTAGCCACAGTCTCTGGCTCGTCGATAAAGAAGGGGGTTTTTAAACCTTTTTGCCATGCCGTTGCCAAGGGGGCGGCGCCTTCTGCTTGTACTCCGACCATCTTCGGGAGCTTTTTACATAAGCCGAGCTCTCCCAGTTCTTTAAAGCCTTTCCAGATTGCTGAAATATTTCCAGCATTTCCAACAGGCACAATTACATAGTCTGGACAGCCCAACTCTTCATATATCTCAAAGGCGAGGGTTTTCTGACCTTCTAACCTCCAGGGGTTAAAGCTGTTGAGGGGATATGCGTATTTTGTGCCGTAGGTCACTACATATTCTAAAGCTTTATCAAACAACCCGCTTACCATTACAAGCTCTGCGCCGTGTAACGCCGCTTGTATCAACTTGCCTCTAGCCACATTGCCCCTGGGCAAAACAACATAACACTTTAGCCCAGCTCTTGCGGCATACGCTGCCGCAGATGCTGCCGTATTTCCAGTGGAGGCTACAACGACTTTAGACGCGCCACTTTCTTTAGCTATAGTAACGCCAAGGGCCATACCTCTGTCTTTAAAACTACCCGTGGGGTTCGCCCCCTCGAACTTGATGTATAAGTTTTCGCCTAGGTTTGATTTCACAAGGGGGGTCATGCCCTCGCCGAGCGAAACGCCGTTTTTAAGCGGCAACATTGAGGCATAGCGCCACACACCTCTGCCTTTTGGAGCCCAGTATTTATCGCGGACAACTACGTCGAGAAGTCCCCCGCATTTTGGACATCTATATAGCCTAAAGTTCGACGCGTATACAGCCCCGCAGTTTACACACCTGAGATATGAACTGTCCCCGAAATCCCCTCCATAGCGATTTAGAAAACAGCTCTTTATAATCTTTTCTATATAGGTGAAGACATAACACCCCCGCAACTCCGCCTTGGCCCTGTTGATATTAATATGTGACACTCGGAAAGTAGGCATGAGATAGAGAGAATATATTCCAAAGAGTGAAGAAAAGATTTATATAGTGGGCTTATGTGGCGTGTATGGATCTGGGGCCAGAGGGGAAAGTGGGGCGATTTATTTACTCACAGACTCGCCCACGGTTTCTGAAAGATATATAGCAGATGCGCTTACCTCTAGAGGATTTAAGACAGTTATTGTAAATATCTCCGAGACCCCTTTACATAGGATCCCAGGGGTGGCGTTTTTGAGAATAAAGAACCCATATGCCGCCGTCGTATATGGCTCTTTAGCAGAACATAGTATAAACCCGCCCAGTGGTATTATCGCGGCTTTAAACAGGCTGTCTTGGCTCCCCAAGTTTGGGCCTCCATATGCCGTAGTTTTATCCGACTTTTCTGTAGAGAAGGTGGAGATCGAGAAGCCGTGGGTTCTTTTGACAGCGTGGAAACTAGCCTTAGATGGAAGTGTTACCAGCGTCGAGGGAGCGAAAAGCGTGATAGAACATAGGATGTATATGCGGAATCCGCTTGCCAAAGTCTCGGTGGTTATCCCCAAGCCGCACCGGCTTGTGTCAATATTTGCGACTATAAAACATGCGTCTGGCCTGGCGGAAGATATTTTATCACATCTAGGGCTTTTCTACGCCAAGATAACACTTGGAGACTATGGCGGGAAGTTATATGTAGTAGATATAGACCCCGTGCCACCTCTAGAGACTAAAGAAGAGGCCGCCTTGGTGGCCGAGTTGATATGAAGAAGGTCTGTATCGTTGGGGCCTCTGGTTTTACTGGCGGCGAGCTTTTACGCATATTGTTACAACACAGAGGAGTGGAGGTCGTCTGCGCCACCTCTAGGAGATTCAAAGGGGAGTATGTATATAGGGTCCACCCTAACCTCAGGGGCTTCACCCAGCTGAAGTTTGTAGAGCCCTCCATAGACGTAGCGCTGAAAGCCGACGTGGTCTTCCTCGCGCTTCCCCACGGCGAGTCAGTGAAGTGGGTGCCCAAGCTCTACGAGTCGGGGGTGGCCGTCTTTGACCTAAGCGCCGACTTCCGGCTTAAAGATCCCAACGCCTACGTTGAATGGTACAAATGGCCGCAGCCTCACCCATATCCCGACCTCCTCCAGAAGGCCGTCTACGGCCAACCTGAGCTACACCGCGACGAACTCGTCGGTGCTAAGCTAGTGGCTGTACCGGGATGTATGGCGACTGCTTCAATTCTAATGTTGGCGCCTCTGGCAAAATTCGGCTTGTTAAGCGACACACCTCCTGTGGTAGACGCCAAGATAGGATCTAGCGGAGCCGGCGCTGAGGGGTCGGTTGTAGATCTCCACAGCTTTAGGACTTACGTCGTTAGGCCTTACGAACCTGTCCACCACCGCCACATCGCTGAGATAGAACAAGAGCTCACAAGACTTGCGGGCAGAAAGGTGCGTATTGCCTTTACGCCACATGCCGTCGATATAGTACGTGGCATATTTACAACAGGCCATGTATATGTTGAAAAACTTCCAAGCGAGACAGATATGTGGAGATACTACAGAGCTCTATATGGCGATTCGAAATTTATACGGATTGTGAAAGATAGGCTGGGCATCTCGAGGTATCCCAATGTGAAGTATGTACTTGGCACAAATATAGTAGATCTCGGCTTTGAATTAGACCCACGGCTGAATAGAGTGGTCACATTTGCCGCAATTGACAACTTAGTACGTGGCGCGGCTGGACAAGCTGTACAGGCGTTTAATATAGCTATGGGCTTTCCAGAGGACGAGGGATTGAGACAAATACCTATAGCTCCGCTATGATTGTTATAAAAGTCGGCGGCTCGGTAGTTTGTAAAGACGTCTCTAAAGTAATACAGAACTTGCCTAAATATGCAGATAGAGCCATAATAGTTCACGGGGGAGGTTGTTTAGTAAATGAGATGTTAAAGAGACTTGGGATAGAGCCGAAGTTTTTAACCCACCCCGGGGGTTTAACCAGCCGTTATACAGACTTGGAGACGCTTAAGGTTTTTGTAATGGCTATGTCTTGGATAAATAAACAGATTGTCGCCTCTCTACACGCGCTTGGCGTAGAAGCGCTTGGTCTCACTGGGGCTGATCTCGGCGTTGTAAGAGCGAAGCGGAAAGAAAAAGTTCTTATAGTAGACGAGAGGGGGAGGCAGAGAGTTGTAGACGGGGGGTATGTGGGGAGGGTAGTCCATATAGCTGCCGATAGACTTAAGCCGCCGCCTCTAAAAGTGCTTTCTCCCATAGCGGTGTCAGAAAAGGGCGAGCTTCTCAACGTAGATGGAGATCAACTCGCCTTTGATGTGGCAAAGGCAGTTGGCGCCAGGCAGTTGGTTTTACTAAGCGACGTCGACGGCCTTATAATAGGCGGGAGAGTTGTGCCTCGCCTAACGGCAGAGGAGGCGGAGGAGTTGGTAAAAAGCGAAGAGGTGAGGGGAGGTATGAAGAGGAAATTGCTTATGGCTGCAGAAGCTGCAAAGAGCGGCATAGAGGTTGTAATTTCCAACGGCCTTGTGGAAAACCCAATAGACGTTGCGCTTAACGGATCTGGGACTCATATTGTAAAAAACTTGTAGTAATTTATAAAAGTTTATAAAGAACATGTTATGGAGAAAAATTTATATACTAGTTAAGTCTTACTGATCATGGCGACACAAAAACTAGTGGTAAAATGCAACGTCTGTGGGACAGAGTTTGAACTACCAGAGGATGTTATGGATGGCGAAATAACTAGTTGTCCCACCTGCGGCGCGAGATATATCGTTAGAATCAAGGGAGGCGCTGTGTCGCTAGAGGAATTTAAAGGCGATGTGGAAGACTATGGCGAGTAAATCGGGGCGAGTAAGATAGTCCTCGCCTACTCCGGCGGCCTCGACACCACCGTAGCTATTAGGTGGCTTAAGGAGAAATTTAACGCCGAGGTATATACAGTAACTGTTGACGTAGGCCAAGAGGAGGATTTTACAAAAATTGAAGAGCGCGCCTATAAGGCGGGGGCTACTCAACACTTCTATATAGATGCCAAGAGAGAATTTGCCGAAGAGTATATAACACGTGCCATCTTGATGAACGGCATGTACGAAGGGCTGTACCCCTTGGGCACTGCTCTTGCCAGACCTCTAATTGCAGCTAAGGCGGTAGATGTGGCGCGGAGAGTTGGTGCAGATGCCATAGCCCACGGCTCTACTAGCAAGGGCAACGACCAAGTGAGGTTTGACGTAACTGTCAAAGCCCTTGCGCCAGACCTAAAGATCATCGCCCCTGCGAGAATATGGGGTATGACGCGGGCTGAGGAAATTGAATACGCCAGGAGACACGGCTTACCCATCAGCGAGGAACACAAGAAGTATAGTATTGACGACAACTTATGGAGCCGGTCTATCGAAGGAGGGCCTCTAGACGACCCCATGGCCGAGCCAGGAGAAGACGTCTTCAAATGGACTGTCTCCCCTGAAAAGGCGCCACAAGAGCCTGTCTATATTACCATAGGTTTTAAAAACGGCATACCAACCTCAATAAACGGGGAGAAGATGGACATGGTATCTCTCGTTACAACTCTAAACCACATAGGCGGAGCCCACGGAGTGGGGCGTATAGACCATATCGAAAATAGGCTCGTCGGCTTCAAAAGCAGAGAAGTCTACGAGGCACCCGCCGCCGTGATATTATTCCACGCCCATAGAGACTTAGAAAAGCTCGTACTGACGCCGCGGGAGCTTAGGTTTAAACACCACGTCCTAGACCCCCAGTGGGCCGACTTAGTGTACCAAGGCTTGTGGGTAGAGCCACTCCGTAACGCACTTGAAAAAGCCGCAGAAGAGATGGAAAGATGGGCCACAGGGGAGGTGAGAGTTAAGCTCTATAAGGGCTCTGTACAAATCGTGGGCCGCGACTCGCCATACGGCGGCTACAGCAAGGAGCTTGCCGACTACAGCGCCGGGTGGTACCCCAGCGACGAAGAAGCTAGAGGATTCATTGAGATATGGAGTCTCCACTCGCTGACTGCCCTTAGGAAGAGACAGAACAAGCTCTAAGGAATATAGTCTATATATTTGAGATAAGGTTTTATATTGTATATTTTTCTAGGGGCGATGGGGCAAAGAACAGTAGTATGTCCCAACTGCAAAAGACCTGTAAAGCCGGTAGAATGCGGTCGGAAGAACCAGACTAAGAGATATGTAGTTGTAACCTACTGCTGTCCAAAATGCGGCGTCGAGCTTCTAACAGAAAGACTAGAAATACCAACATAGTTCTTTCTACATGTCTTTTTACAGGTCTTGGATTGGCGAAGAGGGAGAGTTGATAAAGAGATATACGTCGAGTATTAAAGACGACGTAGAAATAGCGGAGGAAGTCATAAAGGTGATGGAGGCACATGTCAAACATCTGGCTGAGGTCGGCATCATGCCTAAAGAGGCGGCAGACGCCATTTTAAAAACGCTCAAAGAGGCGACTCCAGAGCAGTTGTTAAGTAGCGAGTTTGAAGATATACACGAGGCTCTTGAAAAATGGCTGATAGACCGGCTTGGAGAAGAGACCGCGGGGTGGGTTGGATTAGGCCGCTCTCGTAATGACCACGTCGCTGCGGCTATTAGGCTAGCCGCCCTTAGAAAAGCCAGCGCGCTTAGAAAAAATGTGGAGAATATGAGATGTATCCTTGCCAAAAAGGCGCTGGAGTATGCAGACTGCGCCATGCCAAGCTTCACCCACTTCCAGCCTGCACAAGCCATAACCTTTGGACATTACCTCTTAGCTGTAGACGAGCTGGCGGCTGAATTCCTCCACGTTTTAAAAGCCGTTGAAAAACTCCTCAAAAGATCGCCGCTTGGAGCAGGACCGGCGGGAGGCACAAGGGCGCCTATAGACCGCGAGAGACTCGCCAAACTAGCCGGTTTTGAAGATGTTGTAGAAAACGCCTTGTACGCCTCTGGAAGCCGCTTTTTCGCCCTAGCCCTAGCCTCGGCTGTCGTATCTTTTCTAACAGAGCTGTCACGTACTGTAGACGACTTAGTTAGGTGGAACAGCCCCCTCGTGGGGTATGTGGCGGCTCCAGACAGTCACGTCTCAACTAGTAGTATAATGCCGCACAAGAGAAATTTAGTGACACTAGAGGTGTTTAGAGCCAGAGCCGCAGAGGCCCTCGGCCATCTCACAGCGCTCAACGCCGTAGTTATGAAAATCGGACTGGGCTACAGCTTAGACTTGCAAGAGGCCACGAGACACCTCTGGGCTGTGTTAAATATGGCGACTGAAGGCGTAGAGATATTTATAGACTTTCTAGAAAAAATGTCGTTTAACTGCGTCAAGGCTAGAGAAGATGCCGAAAGATACCACTCCACGTCTTCAGACACCGCAGAGACAATAGCTCTAAGCGGTGTGCCCTTCCGCAAGGCCTACTTCCAACTCGCAAAAGAAATCAAAGAGGGGACGGCAAGACTTATGTCGATAGAGGAGGCCCTCCAGAGGCCAACCCGCGGCTCGGCAAACCCAGAAGAGGTAAAAAAAGCCGCCTCAACACGGCTTGTATTCTGCAGAGAAAAACCACTCTAGCAATTCCTTTTATACAAACTTTTCAACTCTTTTCGCCTATTTCAATAAGAATAATTATTACTACTTACTTAACTCTTGAAGCGAGTCAACTCTCTTGTCCCTATAGCTTTATACGTCCAGAGATTGTTTGCACTACGCCTTTAACTTCTGGCACCCGATGTGTACACTAAACGACTTCCTCGACGTAGCAGTTGAATTTAGGAGTTAATTTCGTGTTAGACGACGCATTATGTGGTTTTTCTCCTCTGCCATCTTGGCTTCGCAACGGAGACAGACTGTTGAATACAGCCGCCGTCGTGGTTGACGCGATGGAAGACGACGCGTACCGAGAGCTCAAGGAGGATAGTTGGAGGGGAGAGGAGAAACATCTCCTCGATGGCCTCGGCCAGCTGAGGAGGAGATTGAAGAAGCTGGCTCAGTGGCACGGTCTTCCGTATCTGGAAGAGAGGTTGTATTCGGCCATCTGTCCGAAGCGTGGCGCAAAGATGGTGGAGGTAGAAAACCGCGTTATGAAGTACGCCTGTGGCTTCAGAGCGCATAGAGACAACGTCCCCGTGATATGGGCAGAGAAGAGGTATTGGGAAATCCTCCAGAAGACAAAACAGCCCACTTTTTCTACCCTCGCGACTATCGAACTTTTAACCTCGTAACTACTTCTTACGAACGGCGCCTGGCCCTGGGGCGGCAGACGGGGGCGCCAGACTGTTACAACAGACGACTTGTGGCCGGCCCCCATATGAGCCGCCCCCTCGCCCCGGCACACCCGAGACAGGCCCCCAAGTCCCCCAGGGAGGGGCAAGAAAGAGATAGGGAGACGCTAGGATAACTCCGTCGAGAAAATGTGAACGAAAAATCTCACCGAGAGAGTCTTGACGTGTTTTGCCGTCGGGAAAATAAAGAGAGGTAGGGGACGTTGCTATGTGTTTCTTATTAGTGTATCTATTTCTCTTATTGCATCTTCTTCTCCTCCACATTCTACCAACTGGATTTTGGCATAGCCTGGTTTTCCGTCGATTTCTTTAACACAGAGGACAACGCCTCTTCTAGTCGGGTGTGTTACTACGTCTATATATGCCCTCGCTATGCCTGCCGCGAGAGCTTCTGTGAGGACAATCACGTCGCCGCTGTCAAAAAACAAGGCCATCCTTAAATGTTTATGTCCGGTGGGTATAGCGGCGACTACTTTAACGAGTTTTTTGTCTACTGAGGCCATATATTATGAAATACAGCAACACTGGGTATACTATTAGTCTCTCTAACCCGCCTATTCCAAGCGGAGTTTGGGTTCTAGGTATGAACAACATGAGAGCGACCAGCGATATGGCTCCCATCGCTATGCCTAGTAATTTATAAATCCCGCCTTTTCTAAGCCCCATAATTATAACAGTTATTGCGCCGAAGAAAAACGCAATTAATGCAGACACTCCGTGGGGAGTGCCGTAGTCCTCTGGGAATATCCCAACTCCCACAGCCCCCATGGCTGCAATTGCGAGTATTGCAGCTCCTAAGGAGCCGAGTTCTTTTCTGAGAAGTGTAGCCGCGGCGAGACCTAATAGGCCGAGGAGAATGACGCTTGTGTTAAAAAGTGCGGATGTCGGCGCTTTTAAAGCTCCTAGGTCGCTGATGTAGTTATACATTGGGTTGTAGCCGGGGTAGAGCTGTTCTGCAATTAACATTACAACTATAAACTGTAAAGAACCTAATACTAAAAGTATTTTGCCGAGCATAGAAAAAAGTTTTTAGATATTAATAAGTATTGCAGGTATAGTGATATCGGCGTTAGTTTTTAAATTGTGTTTTTGCAAAATCGCGTGGGGCTTTCGGTTGAGCTTAAAGACGTAGCTGTGAGATACGGCAATTTTCTAGCTCTAAAGGGCGTCGACTTATTTATCGAAGCTGGCGAAAGCGTGGTTCTCCTCGGCCCGTCTGGCTCTGGTAAATCTACGCTTCTTAGGGCTGTGGCTGGGCTCATCCCCCTGGCAAGAGGTAGGGTGTATATAGGTGGAAGAGATGTCACAGATCTCCCGCCGGATAAACGGGGGGTTTCTATGCTTTTCCAAGACCTAGCCCTTTTTCCGCATCTAAATGTTTTTGAAAATGTAGCTTTTGGGCTAAGGCTGAGGAAGCTTCCAGAGAGTGAAATTAGGAGGCGGGTTAGATGGGCTTTGGAACTCGTCCGTCTCGAGCCGTCGCTTTTTGAAAAAAGGCGGGTACACGAGCTGTCTGGAGGCCAACAGCAGAGGGTGGCTTTAGCCAGGGCGTTGGTGGTAGAGCCGGAGGTGCTTTTACTCGACGAGCCCTTTAGCCATATAGATCTAGATATAAAAACCCAACTTCTTGAGGAGTTGAAAATTCTTCACAATAGGCTGGGCTTTACAATTATATATGTGACACATGACAGATACGAGGCTGTTGAAATTGGAGATAGAGTCGCATTAATAAAAGACGGCGAGATTATACAAGTGGGGAAGCCATTTGAGCTTTATAAAAGGCCTAGGAATAGGTTTGTTGCCGAGTTTTTTGGCGAGGCTAATATACTTCCCGCCTCTGCAGTCGGTATATCCTCCGGCGGCTACGTCGTTATACGGCCAGAGGACGTAGTTATCGGCGGCGCCACAACGTATAAATTCAAAGGCCAGGTTATAGATGTCACATTTCTCTGGCATTATCTCAAGGTAGAGATTCAGAGCGATAGTCACGTGTTTAAGGCTTATGTAGATTTAGAAACTCCCGTGTCTATAGGCGATGTGGTGGAATTTGGTTTTGACGCCAAAGATGTCTATATTGTCAGAGAATGATTAAGAAAATAGCCCTTGTCGCTTTTGCCTCCGTAATTCTACTTTTCTACACCCCCTTCCTCGCCTTTGGCTACTATATCTCCGAAGGGGGCTCTTTAAAACTCCCCTCCCTCTCTATGATGATAACTACGTTTCTCCTGGCGGTTTCTACCGCAGTTATCTCCATAGGTCTGGCATATCCAGCAGCCTATTATTTAGCAAAGAGGGGGTCGGAGTTGGAGTTTGCGCTTATAACAGCGCCACTTTGGGTCGGTACGCTTCTCAAAGCGTATTCTCTTCTTGTGCTCTTTGCCATAGTTGAGAAATTTTCTGGCATCGCCCTCTGGGGCTCCCCCCTTGGCGTATTAATTGGCATGGTTTATGAATATCTGCCATATGCGTTGCTAACGTTATATGCAGCTATTGAAAAACTCAGTGAAACGCCTGTATATGCCGCCAGGGTTCTAGGCGCGTCAAGACTACAAGCTTTCTTTAGAGTGGAACTGCCACTTACAATGCCTGGAGTTGTCGCTGCGTTTATACTAGTGTTTTTATTTGCAATGGGAGAGGTCATCATGCCAGCTGTATTAGGCGCTTGGAAAGTGTATACCTTTGGCAGCTATATATGGGACCTCTACTTTAAGGCAAGAGACATATTTAGCGGTGGCGTGCTGTCATTGGTTTTAACAGCGCTTTCGCTTCTAGCTACTTACGTAGTGGTTAAGACAATCCGCTCTTTCTCCCTATGAAAATACTCCGGATATACACTTGGGCTTTAATCGCCATGTTGTACATCCCGGTGGCTCTTATAGTGGCGTTGTCTTTTAACGATAGTAAACTGCCGTATATATGGGGTGGGTTTACATACAAGTGGTATTTGGCGCTTTTCCAGTGGGAGCAAGCGTGGCAAGCATTATTTAACAGTTTTGTCATAGCTCTAGCTGTCTCTCTCGTGGCGACTTTACTCGGGGTATTTATGGCATATGTTCTTAGAAGTGATAAATATCTCGCAATTTCCCAAGGCGCTGTAGTTATGCCTGAGATTTCTGAAGCCTTGGCTTTTGCAGCGGCTCTATGGCTTGTGAAGACTTACGTCGGCGTAGATCTTTTCGGACCTGTCGGCGTTTTTCTAGCACACCTAGCTTATACGCTGCCCATGGCCCACGTCTTATTAACGCCTTACATAGCCTATGTTGGAAGAAGCGTTATTGAAGCATCGAGAATATTAGGCGCCTCTGAGATGAAGACTGTGGCGTTTGTAATCCTACCTATATTAATGCCGGCGTTTATTGCGACATTTCTTATAGTTTTTGTAAATTCATTTGATACATATATAAAAACGGCGTTTACCACAAGCCCAGGTTTTATAACAGCGCCTATACTTCTGTGGAACTACGCAGCTAGGGGGAGGGGCGATCCGACTATTTACGCCCTAGCTACTCTCATGCTCGTCCCCTCTATTGCCGCCGCTGTTATATACTTTAGAGCTATAAAACGCTATAGCTCGTCCCCCTAACTCTCTCTTGGCCCCTCCCTGGGGGACTTAAGGGCCCGCCCCGGGTACACCGGGGCGAGAGGGCGGGTCATACGGGGGCCGGCCGCCAGTTGTTTATATTGTAACAGTTTGGCGCCCCCGTCAACCGCCCCGGGGCCAAGTAGATGCCGTTCATGGGTGAGAAGTAGTTACGAGGTTAAAAGTTTGATGGCCGCCGGTGCGGAGGAAAAAGCGGGTTGTTTTACCTTCTCTATCAGCTCTTGGTATCTCTTCTCTGCCCATATCAGCGGCACGTTGTCGCGGTGCGCTCTGAAGCCGCAGGCGAGGCAATGCATTACGCGTCTCCCCTCTTCCACCATCTTCGCACCGCACTTCGGGCAAATGGTTGAATACAACCTCTCCTCCAGATACGGAAGGCCGTACCATTGCGCCAAGTGTTGTAAGCGTCTCCTCAGCTGGCCGAGACCGTCTAGGAGGTGTTTCTTCACGCCATTGCCGTTGTTCTCCTTTAACTCCCGGTAGCTCTCGTCTTCCATTGTGTCGACGACTATGGCGGCTTGGCGCTCTCTCGCAAGCTTTATGATCTCGCGGGCGGCGTTTATAACGACCTCGCGGATTATGCCGTAGCGTTTCGTCTTAAGCTTCCACAGCTGCCTCTGGAGGTCTAACGCTCTACGCGGGTCTCTGTCCTCGTCTACACGCGCTAGGGCTCTACTCAGCCGGCTTATGTGGACGTGGATCCTCTCCAACTTCCGTATCCGCTCCCTCTTTGGGAACTTCCACAACTCCACGACTCTGCCATCAACAACTAGCCCAACCTTTATGTAGTGGTCAAGGCGGTTGACGTCGACAACAACGATAGCCCTAGGCTCCACCGGCGTCACCTCTCTAGCAAACACCAGGGCAATATATAGGCCGCCGAATGTCGGCTCCTTTTCACCACCTCTCTTCTCAACGCCGAGAAACGCCAACTTCAATTTAGCGCCCTCCTCCAACCGCTTTCTGATCCAAGAGATATCGCTCTTCTTCAATTTTACAACAAACGGCGGTGTGCCCAACCTCCGCACTCTGAGAACACCGCTCTTTAGGTCGACGAAGACTGTCTTACCTGTGTCTCTTTCGTTTTCGACCCTCAGTTGGATGTTCAACGGAATTGCCCGTTGAAACACTGTATCACGCCAGAGGAACTTGGCGTAACTCACAAAAGCCTTCCCAAGCCCATACTTGGGAAACACCTCCTCAATTATTCGATGCGCCAACTCACGCCTGTCTGGCGTGAGGAGACGGTCTAGCTCCTCCGGCGCGAGTCTGGGCTCCCCCTGTCCCGTGATTTCTTTGAGCAATGTTTTGGCGTACTCCTCCGCCGCTAGGTGCATACGCGTCACTAGGTCTAGGACGTCCGGCCGCTCCTCAACGAGACGCCATGGGATTCTGATCTTCAGCGTCTTGTAGACTTGGCTCATATGCGTAAAGAGCGTGGGGAAGAAAAATTTTGAAACATTCTTTCAGCTCTCCCGACTCACCTGCCTGACGTCGTCGCTGTCACCCAGGTGAACCGAGGGAGTAGAAAGTGGTGGGGGACTGCGTTAGAGTAAGAAAACTCGGCATATCGCCTTTTGCCGTTGAGTTGGAGAAGAGCGACATCTCTTGGATAAGAGAGAGACTAGAAGAGGGCGCCGAGAGCTGACAACACCTTGGCCGCTCTCGCCGGCGTGTTTACAACGACAAGCCTCTCCTTTAGACGTCTCTCTAATATTTTTGTCTGTTGCGACGCCCCAAAACTCACTACCACTATGGGCTTCCCGTATTTTTCATAAGAGACTAGAATTTCATCTGCCACTCTTTCGCTATAGCCAGGCGGATGTATTAAGGCGGCTACAACAGCAGCATCGACATATTTAAGACCTACCTCTAGCGCCTTGCCGAAGTGAACATCGGCGCCGCTACCTGTTAAATCTATTGGATTTGACGTCGTAGCTACAGGGGGTAGGTGTTTTTTTAACTCTAGCTGAGCCTCTTGAGGTAACTCCGGCACTGAGATACCTACGGCATTTAACGCGTCTACTATCTGTACAGCCATGCCTCCTGACGAAGATACAACAAGCGCTTTTTCGATTCTCGTAGGTTTGTATAACGCCAGCGCTTTAGCTATATCAAAAAGTTCAACAAGATCTTCAGCTTCTATAACCCCAGCTTGTTTAAAAAGAGCTCTATACATCTTATAATCTCCGGCCATAGCCGCTGTATGTGAAACTGCAGCTCTTTTAGAATCGTCGCTTCTCCCCGCCTTATATACCACCACGGGTTTTTTAAGCGATTTGACCGCTTTGATGAAACGCATGGCGTCGCCTCTCCACCTAAAGCCCTCTAGGTAGATGGCCACAACCTTTATCTCCTCAACTCCGCCCAGATATTGGATGAGGTCGGCCTCTGTTATATCGGATCTATTGCCAAAATTTACCGCAATACCGACGCCGATCTCCTCTCCAGCTGCCCAATCTAGTACAGCTGTCATAACGGCGCCGCTTTGGCTTAAAAAAGCTATAGGCCCCGGGCGAGGTCTAGCCGCCTTTTCTATAGGCAGAAACATCGTATCAAGACCGTTAAATGCGTTGTAAACCCCTATACAATTAGGCCCGAGGATTCTGACGCCATATTTCTTAGCAATTTTTATCAACTCGTTTTCAAGATCAACACGTCCAACTTCAGCAAATCCTCCAGAAACCACAATCACAGCCTTAACCCCAGAGCGGCCGGCCTCCTCTAAAACACCGAGGGCGACCTCTGCAGGCGTTGCTATAACTACAAGCTCGGGAACTTCCGGAAGGCTAGAAATATCTTTATAAAATCGGATCTCTTTCCCATAGATCTTTTCAACGCTATATTTGGGATTTACCGCATACACTCTGCCCTTAAACCCTCTGAGAAGTTGGACAAGAATTTGGCCACCTATAGAGCTGGGGTTTGGAGATGCGCCTACAATAGCGACAGAGCTAGGGAAGAGAAACGACTTTATGAGCTCTATAGAACTATAATTTCCCATAGACATATACTACATCAGTCGTTTTGGTTTTTAAATGATGGAAACTTTGTCCGTTCTTACGGCGTTTGTAATGTACGTAGCGGCTTGTATCGGCTTGAAGGAAACAATGTTCATCAACGAGACCGCAATTATGCCGCCGGCTGTGAGAGCCATGTAAAGCGCGATTATTCTAACGTCTGCGTCTGGCTTAGGTCTAGCAGTTAGAGCGAGAGGAAGCATAAATATGTCAAACACAACGATGTATACAATCAGGGAGGAGATGTTCCGCACCAAAAGCCAAACCACCCCGTCTTTAAATACGGCGTTGGGCAGAGCCAACATGACATCGCTGATCGCCACGGCGGCGAGTCCAACCACGAGTAACAACGGACCCATACCTCCTTCGCCACATAGACAGAAAAGTCAGAAACACTCTTTCAACTCCTTTTACACACTTGCCTTACAGCGTCGCTGTGAGGCAAGTGTGCCGAGGGTGTGGAAAGTGGTGTGCGGGGTTGGCGGGAGACGTGTAATGAAAAAGGGGCTAGGGTTTTAGGTAGGAGACGGTGGGGCCGTAGATAAGGCTGTAGAGCTCTTAGACGTGTGGCGGCTTAGCTCTTATCGATATATCTCTAGTGCCCCGTTATTTTTACGTATAGAAGCACGGCGGCGGTAGTTACATCGGCCTTGAAGTAGACGCAGAGCCCCTCCAGCCGGCTTTCGGCGTAGGCGCGACTATGGCCAACACCGCCGCGTATGTCACAGCCCCGGGGAAGGGGCGGGTTTCGCCGACTCTGAGGAGGGACGAGTCCCGAGCCCCCCGGGGAAGGCCGGTTGTGCAAAAGGGGGCACAATTATAATTTTCTCCAAAAGCGATATATGTCCGCCATGGGAATATTTCGATAATGCCTACGGTAGATATAGACATGCCAATAAGCTATACATTAGTGGCGTCGCTTTATGGAGGACTTTATCCCTTAAGTGCCTTTGCAATACTGGCTGGGTCGTATCCGACTATTGTAGTGTATGTCCCATTTGGATATACCACTACAACCATAGGCGTGCCGACGTTTTGACCGGCGAGAAGAGAGGCAAGTTCCATGCCAGCTTTTGCATCTATCGGACACCGGCTCTGTGGGAGGATACTTGTGTAATTAATATTGTCATGTAACGCCAAAGTTCTGTTGTAGAGCTCTCTCAGAGTTGGGATAACCGAGGCAGGCGAGCTCTGGTATAGGCATCTCAAACTTTCATGCGCTGGGAGAGCCTCAGAATGGACTATTAGGTCGACGAGAACTAGCTTATGTCCTTCAAACAGCGTGTAGTTATACACAAAGAGACGGGCGCAGTAGGGGCATTGTAGATCAAAGAAGACTATAGCTGCAGGCCATTTTCCGTCGAAAGACATTCCAATTTTCTGCGCAACTTTTAAAATATCGAGACCTCCCCCTCTCTCTGCTGAAACATCTCGGGAGAGGTTATCTAACACCTTTTTGAGATCTGGCGTAATCTTAGTGATGTTTTTCAGTGTATATGTAAGAGTGGCGGCAACGTTAGTGCCATAGGCAAGTTGGATCTTGAGCAGATATATTGTGCCGTCTTGCAGGACTTGTTTTTCATAGTTTAAAATAGCGCTTAGGCCGGGCATTATTGGAACTTCTGTCGTGTTTGAATATATAGTCGCTTGTCCATATGGCGTTTGTGAAACTCCTGACCTCTTCCAACCGCCTGTTGAAGTGGGGCCTGGGAGACCTTGTATCAATAGGACTAGTTCATCAAAAGACTTGGCAGTGGGGAGCGGCGATGCAGATGGCGTACATTGGTGATTGACAATTGTCAAATGTTCGCCAGCTATAGTCGCCGACGTGGTGGAGTTTACACAAATCTCCAAAAGCTTGCCATAGTAAGTAAGTTTCTGATATCGGTCTTGAGATTGCGCTATAATGTTAATAATGCCATTGTTTTTTAGAAAGAAATAGGTAGCACTCTGGTTAGCAATTTGGCCATATACTAGACCGTCTTTAAGCGGTATGTAATACGCTAACATTTGTAATATCTGTGCACTCTCTAACTTTACAGAGTACACATAGACTTTTTCACTTGGAGAAGTAGTTGAAATATTACTCTGTTGCGGCGGTTTATAGACAAAAATTGTAGCAATCGCGACTGCAATTGCTACTACGGCTAGCGCCACCCCTATCAACACGTTTTTATTCATAAGGGGCTTGTGACTGTGGTATATAAGTTTTTGTCTTTATGGCGTATCAACAGGGCGTGGTGCAAGTGGCTGCGGCTGGGAACTCCGGCGATGGGGATCCCACCACTGACAACGTGGCGTATCCGGCTAGGTACAGCTGGGTTATTGCTGTCGCCGCTGTTGACCAAAACTACGCGGTCCCCACTTGGTCGAGCGACGGCATTGAAGTAGACGTGGCTGCCCCCGGCGTAAATATTCTGTCTACATACCCCGGCGGGAGATATGCACATATGTCAGGAACCTCCATGGCAACTCCACACATAACCGGCGTCGTGGCGTTAATCCAAGCAGTTAGGACAGCATACGCCTTCAACTCCTGAGGCTCCGTCTTGGCGACTACGCCAGAGTCGCGGCGAAGTACGCCAACATGAAGATAAATTGGAAAAGGAATTCGGAATGGAGAGACGTGGCAAATATCCAACCATGGCGCCGGCAGCCGTAGAAATAGCCATGGACACATACAGAACGCCGAAGGTCAGAATCCCGTGGGAGCTTGTAGAGGAGAGGCCAAACGTCTTAGACCTTGTGACACATATGTATCTAGCTGTCGAGAAGTACGCGAGAAGACTGCTAAAGGAATTGACGAGGTAGGATAATCGAGGAGACGTTCCCCAAATACGGTCTCGGTAAATACTTCATAGATAAAGCCAAGTTCTTCTGACATGACGTAGTGTTCCACCGGGCGGTAGGACTTGTTAAAAGCAGAGAGAGGTTAGAAAAATTTACAGGAGTTGACAAGACCTATTCCATTGTCGGAGCCCATTCTCTAGCTAGTATGTTTAACACATTTTTTTCGCCTATTAAATCACGTATTGATATAACGCCGACAAGCTCTCCGTTTCTATTCACCACAACTACATGTCTGACATTGTGTTCTCTCATCTTACGAGCTGCGACGGTTATGGAGTCATCGGCGTATACATATATGAAGTTATGCATAGTGCCTACCTTATCCACGGTAGTAGATAGTGGGACTTTCTTCGCTATTGCTCTTATGATATCTCTCTCAGAGATTACGCCAATGGGTTTTTTCGGGTTGTTTTTATCTACAACTACTAATAGACCTACTCTTTGGCTTGCCATTTTTTCTGCAGCATTTTCTACAGTCTCGTCTGGGGCTATTGTAACTGGGGGTTTTGTAGCCAACTCCCCACAGTTCATATATTAGATTTTTTAGATCTTTAAATATTTTTTAATGCCATTTTTAGTGATTCTAAACTGGTCGTATTTACTTTTATTGTGGGTAAATATGACTCTATAGTTTCATTGCTACCGCCGACTAATATTACTTTTACTTCTCTAAAGGCGGTCTTAGCCGCTTTTAAAACCTCTGGATGGACCATGTCGTCTTCGCCGTCTGTTATAACTATCAGCTTATAACTGTGCAACCCTTGTTGTTTTGCGTCTCTAACCGCGGTATAAACAGCGGCTGTTATATCTGTACCCCCGAGTGGGAGTACTCTGAGTAAAGATCTTATCACCTCCTTTATGTTTGTAATAGGTGGATAAACCATTTGATCGAAAAATCTTAGTATGACTCTTTTACTTCTCTTCATTAATGCTATTGCTAACGCAGTAGCCCACGTTATCTTCTGCGTCATATCCATAGCTATTCCGTCATATAGTGTATAAAACATAGAACCTGACTTATCTACCAATAGGTAAATCTTCTCTCTTGCGTCTATTGACATTTCGTATATAGATAGAGATTTTGTTGCAAGCTTATATCCAAAGAGCTCTCTCGATTGTACATATATAGCTTTACTTAAATTTGTCGCCCTCTGGAGGTTAGAAAACGTCCTTATTCTAGTTATTCCAGACACTACACCTTTTCTCTCAGTTATAGGGCCTTGTTCCATTTCTGGCCTAAGTGATGATATTATCTCTACCAACGACTCAAGTATTTTGGCAAGTCTGGCGCGGTATGGATCTACGTCAATATCGAAGAGGAGCTCGGCAACTTCTTTACCCACTTCATCACCTAGCGCTTTTGTTACCGATTTTCTAAGCTTTTCTATGTTTTTTATACTCCCCATATAAAACCGGAGGAGGCTGTTTATCTCTTGGCGTAGTTGTTGGTCTTGGCTTAATTGTTTGTAGTCTTTCCTGTCTTCAAAATTGCCTAATGACCCCCTCTCTAGCCTAGAGAGGAGGCTGTTGTACGCTCTGAGAAGTTTTATAGATGCCGACTTAGAGACTTGGTAATTATATCTACTTATACGCGAAACTTCTTGATATATGTCACTGGCTATATATGACTTTAGAAATATATACCATAATGCTTCATCTTGGCTAGGCTCTTCTTTTAATATTGGCGTTCTATAGTGGACATAGAAAGAGTCTGCAATGGCGTCATTTGATACTTTTGTAAGTTTCAGCGGTATCCCTATTTTCTGCATGTACCTAACTATTTCGTGTATCCTAAGTCTGGTAAGTTCGTCGTTGTAATCTACGTTTAATAAAACGCCCATTAGAGTTGGCTTCTTAACATCTCTAGCGTGGATTTTATTTCCTCCATCTCTACTTGGAAGAAGCGGTAGGTGACGGGGTCGGCTAATGCTTTGTCTAACAGCTCATATGCCTCCTTTATCTTCTCCCTAGCGATAGACAACGCGTTGTTTGTAATGAGCGCTTTTATCTCATTAACCATGTCGTATAACACCGAAAGGTTGCCGGGCATATGTGTAGCTAGGAAGGACTCATACTCTGCTAAATCCTCCTTATCTTTTACAAGATACTTTAACACCTTTAACGTCCCCGCTCTGAGAGTTGCCACATCAATGTCAGAAGGCTTTATTCCCAGAACTGTTAAATATGAGACTACATAGAGGGGCACTTTTACACGGGTTCTATTGGAAATAACTACGTGGTCTAAATACGACGCCACTATGGGAGATATATGCTTTACCACAGTATCCATGTTTTCATAGACATAGCTCTGGATGTAGTCATTTAGCTTTTTGACTTCATCCATAGACATTATGGGAGTAAGCTTTTCGAAATCTTTCTTGAGTTTTAGGCCTGTTTTAACTAGTTGCTCTGTCTCATCTGGTTGTGCATATTTTGTAAATACCCTCAATGGAAATCTGTCGTACAGAGCTTGTAGCTCCTCCTCGTCTGGTATACGGTTTGTGGCGCCGAAGACAGTCCACGTTTTTACGGGGATTATGTTACCCCCGTCGTATATTACCCTCTCGTTCAATATAGTGAGCATAGTGTTGAGTATGGCGCTTGAGGCGTTGAAAATCTCGTCTAACAAGGCGAAGTCGGCCTCTACGATAGAGTTTGTATATATCCTCTTGACATTGCCTTTGAGAAGCTCTACTATGTCTATGGGGCCTATTACTTCCTCTATTTCGGTAAATTTTGTTAAAAGACGATAGAACCACCTCGCCTTTAGAAGTTTAGATATTGACGCCACTAGCATAGTTTTGGCTGTGCCAGGCGGGCCTATGAGTATGAAGTTCTCTCTTACGAACACAGCTGTTAGACTTGCAGTTATTTCATCGCTAAATTTGTAGAATAGTGAGTCTAAGGTCTTCCTTACCTGGACAACCTTTGCTATCAGCTCTTCCACATTTCATCTTGATTGCATCTTAAAAATCTTTAGGGCATCCCCTATCTTTCTCTTGGCCCCTCCCCAGGGGACTCAGGGGCCTGTCTCAGGTGTGCCAAGACGAGGGGGCTCATACGGGGTTGGGCGCCCGATTGTTCGTCTTGCAACAGTCTGGCGCCCCTGTCTGCCGCCCTAGGGGCCAGACGTTGTTCATGAGAAAAGTGTGGTTGAGGGGTCAAAAGTAAGATGGTTGTGGGACGTAGTTTTCTCTACTGAAAGTTTTAGATTACTCTCCTGCTGTATGCTTACATCGTAGCTATATAAGCACTGTAGATAAAATATGTGTGGACCACTTTTTCGATATGTTTATAACATCTGCGAGCAAGAAGTTACGAGAGTATTTAGATAGCCGTATTTACCAAGAATATCCAGTTGGAGAACTCGCCGACAGAGTTCTAAAGAGAAGTATCACGCCTGCAGATAAAGAGTTTAGAATCGCAGGGGTAGACGGCGGGGTTGGCGTTGTAAGATTAGCCAATGGACATCAGGTAATTTTGGCCAGGGCTGTTGCAGTAGGGCCGGATTTTGTAGAAAGAGAGTTTATCATCGATGTGGCTACTGTAGACTCCGCCTCTCTTCCCTGGGCGTATTTAATTATGGCGGAGTCGCTTGTTGGGATTAAAGCTTTGGAAAAACACGGCGTAGATATCTTATTAATGGACGGCTCTCTCTACGCCAAATCGCTTAGACTTGTCCACAACCTCATCTTGACTAGGGAATTCCAGAACTTGTACTACGTGCCTGAGCTTGCAACTGCTCTCTACAGCTTGGCTAAACTTGTAGAAACAGCAAGAAACCGCGGGGGTAGACTGGTCTTTGTCTCTAAAGATTACAATTTTAAATTATTGAAGGAGCATATACTTTTTGAAAAACTGAGCGAGAGATATCGAGAGGATATTTTTCACAAGGGGCTCCTCTGGTATTCTATTCTTTGGATTAGGAAGTTTAGGAAAGAGTTGCTAAAGTTGTATAAAATGGCTAAGAGACAGGATTACGAAGGGGCGCGGCTTATGGCTCTTCTCGTAGCTCAGTCTGTCACCGACTCGGAGCTTTTGTCTAGTCTCCTCCCAGCGGGTTACTACACAATGCCTATGCTTGTAGGGGGGTGCGATGCGTATATAAACTATAAGGGGCTTGCGACAGTAGATAAGTTGGTAAAAGCCGCCGAGGATAGACTTGAAGATTCCATGATTTTTAGGCTTAAGGAGAGTTTTAACAGTGATATAATTGGAGTTATTAGAGAAGCACTTGAAGCCATACCAAAGGTATATTTCTTCTACGTGAGATTTAACGCCGAAGACATGCCCATACTTGTAGAGGTGCCGGCTGAAGATACAAAGATGTTCGACGGCTCGTCCGTCAAGGCGTTTTACCCAGCGGCGCCTATAGATGACGTAGTAGCTATATTAGCAAGTCAGTATAGAGATCCTATACATTACAATACCTGGCTTTGGTATGCACATACTATGGCGTCTTTTAAATCTAGCCAACTGTCTGAATACGCCGTCTATCTCAAAAAAATGACCGAAGAGGTAGGCGTCGCTAGGAGGATTAAGCTGGCGTGGGGATTATGAGAATTGGTTACGTCGTCGCCACCGCCACGCCTTTTGAATTTATCGCCACTCTCGACCCCGAGAGACCAGTCAGCCTATATGACTATGTGGCTGTCGATCATGTTGAATATGATGCGACAAACGGCGAATATATCAATGTGAGACTCCTCGGTCAGATTGTAAAACTTTTTAGAGACCCCTATTCAGCCAAGAGGGACCTCCCTCTCTATAGTGTGATGAAAGAGGTGTCAGACAACATTCTTGAGGTACAAATTGCAAAAGTCAAGGTGTTGGGTTATATATACAATGGAGAATTAAGACAACCGAAACATCCGCCTAGAATTGGGACGCCTGTCTATTTAGCAGAAAACGAGGAGATTGCAGAGTTATTTAAAATAGATGGCGGACTCTGCGTAGGGCGGTTGGCAAGTCGCGATTTAGAAATCTGCCTAGATTTAAATGGAGTTAAACGCCATATTGCCGTCATCGCGGCAACTGGAAGTGGAAAAACGTGGTTTTCTGTTGTGTTTATAGAGGAGTTGTTGAAAAAAGGCGCCAAGATCGTAGTAGTTGACCCCCATGGCGAATATGTCCCCATTAAGGATAGTATATATAAGCTAGGCCCCTACTCGGCGACTGTTGTAAAATTATCTAGGCACCACGTAGGCGATTTGATGTATAAAATTGGCGTATTAGACAGCGATCCAGACGCGTTAGCAAATGCGGCGGGGGTCCCTCCAGGCGCTAAAAAAATACGCTACGCCATATATCTAGCCTGGTCCTATGCCAAGAAGGTTAAAAAGACAACAGGCAAAGCCTTAGGCCTTTCATTTCTCAGACAGGTGTTACATACGGCGCTTAGAGGGGAGACTGCGTTAAATAAGCTTTTTCAACAATACAAAGTTGAGGGAGATTTCCCAATGGAGGATTTAAAGCAGCTGGCAAAAAAAGACCGCCACTCTATATTCAGCGCGTTGATGTATCTAAAGAAGTTGCAGAGACTCGGCGTCTTCTCTTCAAAATCGACGCCGCTTTCTAAAATATTAGCTGATATTACAATTGTAAATCTGGCTGGAGTAAACGAGGAGGTCCAGGACTATGTCGTGTCTCATATTGTAAATCGTATATTTCAAGCTAGAGTGAGACATGTTAGATCTCTCAAAGGGTTGAAAATACCTTGGCCCGTCGTACTTGTAGTAGAAGAAGCCCACCGTTTTGCCCCACCTAAGACGCTTAGGAAGACTAAATCCTATGAAGCTCTATCTAGAGTGGCCTCTGAGGGGAGGAAATTCGGCGTCTATCTGGTGATAGTTAGCCAGAGGCCGAGCAAGGTGGATCCAGACGTCATCAGTCAGTGTCAAAGCCAAGTCATTATGCGTATTGTAAATCCCAAGGACCAAGAGGCTGTGAGAGAAAGTAGCGAACTTTTAGCACAAGAGTTTCTAGAGAATCTACCAGGCTTAGATGTGGGAGAGGCTGTAGTGTTAGGCCCTCTCACCAGACTGCCGGTGGTAATTAGACTACGTGATAGAGTTTTAGAATACGGCGGGGCCGATATAGATCTCGCCAAAGTGTGGAGAATTGATAAGACAGCAGACGTGTTACAACTCTGGAGGAGGATATATAACACACCGCCGTCTCCCAGCGTTATATTATCCGCCTCCAGGTTGAAGATATTACATAAGAGGAGGGAGAAGAATCGTATAGAGGTGTTGTTGCTAGACGGAGATAGAGAGGTGTCTGTAGTTATTGAAGATGGGAGACCGATATGTAGTGTCTGTGGCGTTGGCAAGCCATGTCCTCACGTATATAAGGCGTTGGAGGAGACTGTGGAAATTATATGAAAATTCTCCATATATCAGACGCCCACTTGGGCAGAGCCCAGTACCACCTCCCTGAAAGAGAGGAGGATTATTTCAAGGCTTTTGACGAGGCGTTAAAGAGGGGGAAGGGGGCAGATGCCGTGTTGATAACAGGCGACCTCTTCGACCTAAAAAGACCATCTACAAAAGCGCTTGTCAAATTTGTAGAGGCAATAGAGGCCGTCGATATCCCTATATATATAATTGGGGGGAACCACGACTTTAGCTACGTGCGGTATAGAGCGGAGGCGGGGAAATGTCAACGGCCGGCAGAGTGTCTCTACGACACGGCACTGAGACTTTTAGACCGGCTGAAGTTGGCAAAGCTCCTCTGTTGGGAGTCTGTAGACGCCGGTGGGGTTTACATATTTGGGGCATGTGCGACGCCTAGAGAATACACGGCGGAGTACCGCCGGGCTCTCCAGAAGATGCCGCCGGGCGCTATCCTTGCCGTACATCAAGCAATTGAAGGAGTCAAAGCGAGGTACCCTGCTGAAGACGACGAATACACCATGCCTCAGGAGGTGTACCACGGATTGCCATACATACACATCGCCGCGGGCCATATACACGACCACATGGCGAAGCATCCAATAGGCGCCGTGTGGGCGGGGTCGCTGGAGGTGTGGGACGTTGGAGAGTTTGAGACCTGGGACTATAGAGGGGGCTTTGAGAAGGCGCAAGACAGAGCTGAGAAAGGCGCAGTCTTAATAGACGTGGCAGGGAAGGCGGTTTCTCTCAGAGATATCCCGCTCTCGCCGGGGAGGCCTCTGTACAGGGTTAGGCTGTACGTCCGGGAGAGGAAAGAGGCCTATGGGGCTGTGGAGGAAGCGACGAAGCTGTTTGACAAACCGGGCGCAGTGGTTAGGGTCGAAGTGTGGGGGACTTTGGAGGAGGCTCTGAGGCCTAGGCAATTGGCTACTCTGTTTACAAAAGCCCTCTACGTCGACGTAGTAGATAGGACTGTTACTCCGCAAAGGGCTGTGGCTCTAAGGGGGTCGGCCGTGGAGGAGCTATGGCAGATAATGAAAGAGAAGCTGGGGCAGCACGCCGAGGTGGTGCTCAGAGCTATGGAGCTCCTTAGAGACGGGGAGAGGGAGGCGGCCTACAGGCTTATCTTGAAGACGCTCTATGATTAGGAAGATAGAGCTGTACAACTTCAAGGCACATGCAAAAGCCGTCTTTAAATTTGGAGAGGGAGTAAACTTTATCTACGGCCCTAACGGCTCTGGCAAAACCTCAATAATGGAGGCTGTGTCAATTGCCCTTTTTGGATCTCAGTGGGTTAGAAGGGTGGGGGGTAGGTGGTCTGATTATCTAAAGAGGGGGGCGTCGGTGGGGGAGGTAAGGCTTTTTTTAAACCATATGGGGCAAGAGGTTCTTATAGTGAGAAGATTCGGCGAGGAGGGGAGTTCAACATCTGGCACATATCTCGCCATAGATGGCGCCGTTGTGGCTAGAGGCGATATAGATGTTACCAACGCTGTTGTAACAAAATTGGGCATTAGAATTGACGAGTATAGACATCTTTTATATATCAGACAGGGGGAGTTGAGACGGATTTTACAAGAGCCTGAGTATATAGACCATATATTACGCATTGACGAATTTGATAAAGTAGATGAAGTAGTTAAAGATGTACTTAAAGAACTTGAGAGGAGACGTGAGCGAGTTGGAGGGAGAGTTGAAGAGCTTGAGAAAAGAGCGCCACAACTTAAGGCGAAAGCCGACGCGCTTAGGCAAAGGCTTGCAGAAGCTGAAAGAAAAATAAAGGAGCTTGAAGACGCCGAGATAAAATTTAGAGAGGTTGAGAAAAGGTTTTTCGAATTGAGAGAGCGCTATATATCGTTGACAAAAGAAAAGGAGTCTTTAGAACGTGGGCTTGAAGAAACAGCAAGCATGGCTCTTGAGGTCGAAAAAGACATAGAGCGGTTAGAAGAGGAGCTAGAGTTCATACGCCGTGCTGAAGAGGAGCTAAGTACACTCCCAGAGCTCGGCGATGTGGAAAGAGAGTACTATGAGGTTAAACAACTAGTCGCCACTGTTGAAAAAATCCCACCTGAGGTACGTAGTTATGACCCAAAGCTACTTGAGGAAACAAGACGTAAATATGAAGAGGTAAGTAGGAGATATGTAGAGGTGAGGTCTAGACTCGGCTTGTTAAGAGATGTATTAAGAGTTGCAAAAGCCGCTGAGAGAGGCCGTTGCCCCGTCTGTGGAGCCCCTCTGACTGAAGAAACTGTGAAGAGACACGAGCTTGAGGCTTTAGGACTTGAGAAAGAAGAGCAACGTCTCTCTAGGCTCATGGAACAGTTACAAACAGAGATTAAACAGCTGGAAACTCTAGACAAGACATATAGAGCCTACGCCCAATATCTCTCTATAGATCTACAAGCTTTAAAAAAGAGGTTAGCAGAACTGGAGACTCTATATCAGAGGAAGAGAGAAGTTGAAAAAAAGAGGGCATATCTCTCGGGAGTTGTAGCTAGGAGGGGGGAGGTAGAGAGACGACTGGAAGAGCTAAAGGCTCGGAAAGCCGCATTAGAGAAGCGCATAGGGGAAATTAACGGGAGACTAAACGTTGTTGAGACTGAGTTAAAAACGCTTGCGACCGTATTGACAAATATAGAGGCTGAATATACCGCTCTCAAAGTAAAACATGAAGAGTTTCTAGCGGCAAAGACGTTTGTCTCAGAGCTAAAACGCCAACTAGAAGATATAGAGAGAGAACTTATAGAAGTTGAGAAAGAACTTGAAAAAAATAGATATGAGGTTCAGAAATTAGATAAAGCGTTAGGCATTGCCAGAAATATTAGAGTTGTAATTGGCGAACTTAAGCCTCTAGCTAGACAGATATTGACCAAGGCAATTAACGAAGAGCTTAATTCAATATTTCTAAAACTGAGACATAAGGAGGTTTTTAGATCTGTACAACTTGTAGAGATAGATGGGAAATATAGCATTAGGGTAAATACGCCCGCCGGCTATATAGACCACAGACTTCTATCGCTTGGGGAGCAGAATCTCCTCGCTATATCCCTCCGGGTGGCGCTCGCCAGAGCCCTCCTCGGCGGTGCGCCCTTTATGATGTTTGACGAACCTACTGAGCACCTAGACGAGGAACACAGGAGAAAGATCGTGGAACTCATAAGAGACCTCACCTCTATCGTGCCGACGGTTGTCGTTACATCGCACCTCGGGGAATTCGAGGAGGTGGCTGACGTGGTAATACAGCTGTAAGCACTACGCCGCCTCTGCCTGGATCTGTTGCTCCAATACCCACACTGGAGTGGAGAGAAGCGCCACGTATCCGCCGAAGGCTTGCATCAGCGTTTTAGACTCCTCGACGCCCTTTGGCACAACCTCTACCTTAACTCCCTTCTCCTCCGCCTTCATGATCACCTCTAGAACTGCGTCTTCGCCGAGTTCCTCTGCCACTACTAGAACCTCTGCCATCCCCATCTCTAGAGCTTTAAGCGCCCTCTCTTTGCCGTATACTATATAGTCGCTCTTTCTCACTGCATAGTACATCACCTTTTCCATGACCTCCTTGGCGTGGACATATTCGCTCTCCTTGAGCTGCTCCTGGGCGTTTTTTATCGCCTCTATCACGCCGTATTCGTTGGCGCAACAAGCCGGCACCACCGCTAGAACTTTGTCCTTGAGCCTGTAGTCGAGACCTCCCTCCTCTAGGAAGTCCTCCTTGGTGGGGCCTGGCCCTGCCACTATTATGCCCTTCAGCGTCGGTATCTGGAGGAAGATCTTGTTCACCTCCTCGGCCAGCACCTTGTAGAAGGTCTCCGCCAAGTGCTCCGTCTGCCGCTTGAAGCGATTCGCCGACTGGCCGCCGGCGTGGTGTTTACCCGGCACGAAGAACTCCACAGTCTTCACAACCTCCCACTGCCCTCCCTTTAGAAGCGCAATGACAGCCTCCCCCCTCTCTACGACGACAATACCGTATACAACGCCGGCGTGTATCTGGTCCTCCAGTATCTCGGTATGGAAAGCCGTATCGCATATGTACTTAAAAGTGTAGATCGGCTGAGGAGGCACGACGACGTAATAGACCCACTCGTAATTTCCCTGATTTATCATATGGAACCCCGCGAAAATAGCCATGCCGTTTTCAGGTGCTTTAGCCTCCCCCTTCAGGTTGTTTATTATACGCTCTAGTGTGTCCTGGACATGGGTCCTGGTGGTCTTGTCTTTGATGTTAGAAGCAGTAGACCACTCCGACCTGAGAAGGTTGACCACGTCTGGTATCGGCCTCTCCGAGTTTATATAGAGGGTGATCAACGTCGTGGCGTAGCCTCTAAATTTCTTCAAGAGATTTATGAAAGCCCTAAGTTCCACTGGCGTCTTGATGTAGTAAACGCCATTTGGCGGCCTTTTAAAACTCATGGCACACACTCACAACCCCTTATAAATAATTTTGGGAAAAAAGATTTAAAAAGTCTCCTTCTAGGAGTTCCCATGTCTTTAGCCGCTAGAAGAAAAGTGAGAATTAGGCTCTATGGCACTAACCCCGCCGATGTGGAACAAGTTGCTAGGGAGATTGTAGACTTGGCAAAGAAAATGGGTGTCCAAGTGAAGGGGCCTATCCCATTGCCGACGCGAAGACTTGTGGTAACTGTGAGAAGAGCGCCGTCTGGCCAAGGCTATCACACATTTGACCACTGGGAGCTGAGAATTTCGAAACGTCTTATTGATATAGAGGCTTCTGAGAGAGTTCTTAGAAGACTTATGACAATTAGAGTGCCGGATACTGTAAAAATAGAGCTCCAACTTATATAACTAAATAAATACCTCTAGTGACGTTATTACGTGATACTCGTTACAAACGATGACGGAATTCACAGCCCTGGCCTCCGCCTTCTCTACCAATTTGTCTCAAGTCTAGACGAGGTAGACGTCGTTGCGCCAGAATCTCCTAAATCTGCCGTAGGCTTAGGTATAACGTTACACAAGCCACTCCGTATGTATAAAGTCGACATCTGCGGCTTTGTGGCATATGCGACTTCGGGCACGCCCTCGGATACAATATACCTAGCCACATACGGCCTAGGCCGTAGCTACGACCTAGTGCTCTCTGGCATAAACCAAGGAGACAACACCTCACTTCAAGTCATACTATCCTCTGGGACTTTAGGCGCCGCCTTCCAAGCGGCGCTATTGGGGATACCGGCAGTTGCATATTCTGCCTATATCGAAGATTGGGGAGAGATCTTAAACGACAAAACTGCGATAGAGATTATGGAGACTGTCGTACGGACAACCGCAGAGTATGTGCTAAAGCGAGGTATGCCCAAAGGCGTTGACGTAATAAGTGTAAACTTCCCACGTAAGTTAAGAAGAGGGGTGAAGGCACGTTTAGTAAAGGCGGCGAAAATGCGATATGCCCAACAGATAGAGCGGCGAGTAGATCCACGTGGCGCTTATTACTACTGGCTATATGGAGTAAATCTAGATCCAGAGCCTAATACAGATGTATATGTTGTGTTAAAAGAGGGCAACATAGCCGTGACCCCCCTCACTTTAAACCTAAATATTTTCGATAGCGAAAGATATGTAGATCTAGAGAGCTTAAAAGAGCTCATGGAGTTAATAAATAGCGTCATATGACTACTGTTGTAAATTACGCAATAGCTATAGCCGCTACTATATTAATCGCCGCAGTTGCTGTGTTGATGTATATCTTGTATTTACAAGCCGCAACTTCGGCCTTTGGATCTGTTACTACAATGCCAGTAGTCACAACTACAACACCTACGACGCCTATGACTACCGTCACTACGCCAGAGACATCGAGTTCACACATAATCTCAACAGTTCTCTACATAGCCACACCAAATGTGACAGAGTGTGTAAATTTGGGAAGACAGTACATTTACTATTTCAATATAACAGTAGATAGGAAAAGACTAGAGGATCCAGTTGGCCATTATATTTTCAAAGCTGTAGTTAGAAATGTCACATATAACCTCACGACAGCAACCCTACTCCCCCTCAAGAGTGTGTATTTCAAGCCGTATAGCCAGGCCGATGTTAGACGCTTAGGTATCATCAACATTTACCTAGAGCTCACTAGTAGAACCCCTCTCCAGATAGATGCCGTAGAGTACCTAGGCAAGAGATACCCAATAGATAAGATTGTCTACATTGTTTGCATAAATGGGATAAGGTTTAGTGGAGCTTTTAACAAAATTGTATCCAATTCTACGATCCTCATCCCTACTGACATCCCATATGCGATAAACGTCGCCTTACCGTCGGGCACCTACCGAATAGCAGCGCCGCCAGACGTTGAGGTATCTCCACAGATGTTACAAGGTGGCAACATCACAGTGATGATAAAGTTCGTCAATAAGCCGCTTGTCTACAACCCGCTTATTCTAGAAGTAAGTCGATAGACGCATTAGCTGAGACATAGTAGGTTACGCCGTCTTTTACGACCCTCCTCACCTTCCTATCTCTCTCTAAGACGTAGAGGTGCCACTGCACTTGTCCCCACGTCATGCCCATCGCCTTGGCGATCTGGCCCTGGGTTAAGGGGCCGTTTTCCTCAATCAACTTCAGGATTTCGGCCCTCCTCGGGTCCGAAAGCGAAGTTGCCGACTTTGCCCTCGCCATGTGTACGGCGTGTATCCATTTTAAAAAATTTTGCGTAGCGCCGTTACCCGAGGCAGTTTGCCGCTCGGCGGATGGCCCTCCTGATCTCGTCGCTCTCCGGCGCCTCTAAGCCGAAGAGCTCCGCCTCTAGGCGGGCCGCCAGCCAGTACAGCCGTAGCTTTGCCAACACCAGAGTTTTGTTGGCCATATCTACCGCCGTCTCTAGGTCTGACACGTAGACACCGCCTCTCTTTAACGGTACGTCAAGTCTCTCCTCACCCAGTATCTCGACAAAGATCCCGCCTCTGTTTATTGCTATTATGCCGCTGTGTTTATGCCCTGTCTCCCTACCCACCTCAACCAGCCGGTAGGCTGTCTTGGCGTCGACGGCCGCCAGATGTAGTATAGCCCCCCTCACCATGAGCCACGCGTTGTCCACCTGGTCGGCGGCCGCCCTCACCAGGTCGGGCGGCACTGGATGGTGCCACTTAGCCACCGGCCTAAACCCCTTGCCCTTGCTGTAGCTCGGCCTCACCGCCTCGGCCACCATTATCCTCCCGCTGCAGCTGGAAGTAGTGTATATAGCTGGGTGCCGGTTCAGGAGACGGAGGAGTGGGAGGATATCGCCGTCTACCCTCTCCTGGAGGGCCTCTCTCTCAAGCCGCTCTATGAATACGCGCTTCCGGGCCTCAAAAATCTTCCTATCTACAACTCCCATTAGATAAGGCCTAGGTCTTTGAGCAACTTCTCTAGCTCCCTTCTATCTTTGTCGTCTATCGGCGGCAGCGGCTCTCTAGGCGGCCCCATGTCTATCCCCCGCACTATCTGGGTGGCCACCTTGTAGAGGGTGGGCCATTTGCCGCCGAGCTTCCCCACGAGGCCGCAACCGCCCATGAACCTCCATAGGGGCATGAGCTTGTTGTGGAGCGCTACTGCCTCTGCGATTTTGCCCTCCTTCACCAGTCTGTACTGCTCTAGCGTGATTCTGCCGAGGAAGTTTGGCCCCGCCAGAACGCCCCCGTGTGCCCCCATGAGGAGGGAGGGGACAAACAGGAGGTCTAGGCCTTGTAGCACCGAAAGTCTCTTGCCGAGGAGGTGTATAAGGTCTAGGTGATAGCGGAAGTCCCCCGAGCTGTCTTTCACCCCCACCACCTGGCTGTACTCGTTAGCAACTAGCTCGAAGACCTCCACGGGTATGTTGTATCCGGTGGCGAGGGGGATGGTGTAGAGGATGATGGGCATATCCACCTTGTCCAACACCCTCTTATAAAAGGCGTAGATGGCGGCCCAGTCGTACTGTATGTAGTACGGCGGCGTGATGAGAAGGGCGTCTACGCCCACGTCTTTGTACCTCCTGGCAATTTCGATTGTGGAGAGGTGGTCCCCCGTGCCGGTGCCAGCAACTACTAAAGCCCTCCCCCCGGCCACCTCTTTGGCTACCTCCATCACCTTGACCCTTTCCTCGAAGGTCAACTTTGTGACCTCTCCAGTTGACGAGGTGGGGAAGACACCTTGGTACCCCTCAGACACAATTTTAGACAGGAGGGTTCTTAGACTTTCATAATTTACGCCGTCTTTTGTAAATGGAGTTACTGTTGCCACAATTACACCCTCGATACGCATAGACACTACATCTACCCTCCTTATTAAAGTTTTAATTATAGAAGATGTGATTGGTTTGTGAATCCCTATATAGTTTTACTTAAACCGAGAGTGATATGGCTTCTTATTCTTTCCAGCGTAGCTGGGTATATATACGCGGCGCAGACAGTAGATTGGAGTAAACTCATAGCGCTTATCGCTGTTGCTACCCTCGCCGTCGGGGGCTCCGCCGCATTCAACCACTATTGGGAACGCGATATAGACGCCGCAATGTCTAGAACAGCGAGGCGGCCTCTGCCGGCTGGCCTAATACCTGAGTTTAACGCCCTCGTATACTCCCTAGCTCTTTCAGCCGCTGGGATTACCCTCAGCTTTTACCTCCTCGGGCCTCTTCCCGGCTTATTTGTAGCCCTGGGGTGGTTTTTCTACGCCGTAGTCTATACGATTTGGCTCAAGAGGAAGACATGGCTAAATATCCTAGGTGGGGGGTTCGCTGGAAATGCAACATTTCTCGGCGGCTATGCCCTGGGCAAGGGAACTGTGGACCTCCCCGCTGTGCTCATCTCTTTCGCCATATATCTGTGGATACCCTCACATATATGGGCTCTGGCGTATAAATACCGACATGACTATAGAAAAGCCGGCGTGCCTATGTTACCGGCTATCATAGACGAGAAAAAATCTGTAGTTATAATCTCTATCTTAAATATAGCAAGCGCCGTATATATCCTCTGGCTTTATCTAGCCTTTGGACAGAGCCTTCTGGGACTTGCGTTAGTGTTTGCCGGCGTCGCCGGGACAGTAGCCACGAGCATTTTGGCGTTAAAAGAAAAAAGCGATAGAGCAATGTGGAAAATGTACAAGGCGTCTAGCCCCATCCTCACTCTTTTCCTACTCGCCCTGGTATTCTCATAGAGGCGGATAGTACTTCTCTCTCAGCGAGCGCACAGCCACATAAATGACAAGCGCTATTGTAAGCAAGGCGGAGGCCCACATCACCTCTATGTTTCTCAACAGATAAGCGGCGGCAGCTGTTGCGACTAGCTCCCACTTGTAGTTAGGCACCTGGCGGTAGAGTATGGCTGGTATAAAATATGGTACACAAAGCGCTGACATAACTACTGCAAACGCCATATAGACAAAATGTGCGCCCAAGGGGGCCAGCGCTATTGCCCAACGGAAGAAGAAGGCCCCAATGCCGTAGGCATCATTCAGCCGCGGTCTGGCATAGAGCGTTAGTGCTAACGATGGCAAAGCCATAGCCCAACTAAGGCCCACTTTTGTAGCCACGTATGCCGCTAGATATAGCGCCGTCAATAACAACGCGCTTGGCGCAGTAAATCTCTTTCTTGCCCGAGAGAGCTCTATCCTATAGAGTAGAGAATATACAGACGCCAGCGGGAAGGAAAATACCGCGTCTAAATGCGATGTAGATAGCGGCAATAAGAACAAGCCGGCGGCTGTTATTACATTGGGATAGTAGGTAGGTTTTCCCCAAAGCCCTCTTAAATACAACACTATGTGTAGAAGAGAATAGGGCAGATATGCCAAATAGCCAAAGCTGATATAGCCGATAAGACCTAGGAAAAAGAGAGCGAGGAGAAGCCATGTGAAAACTCTGCGGGGCGTTGCGTTTATAAAACCAGGTAGTTGCATATACATCACAGCGTGGTAAAAGGCGAGAAGGCCGGCGATCATTAAATAACCATGGAGTTGTTGCATATGGCCGGCTGTAGATACGCCAAGTATAAACAACGCCCCGGAAAGAAACAACGTTATACGTGTAGATAGAACTAAGTCGAGAGTTGCCTTGAAAAAGGCAGATTCGTCAGATTTGCCGATTACATACCACATCGACATCACAATAAGCTATATTTTTTATACATAAATCAATACTCTCGACTATGGAGCTACTTGTAAAAGCGCTCGACTACGGTCGTTCTCTAGGTGCTACATATGTTGAAGTGAGGTGGCAAAAAGACTATGGCTCCGTGGCGGCTGTGAGAAACGGCCAGTTTGAATTCTTAGCTACGTTCTCTTCCGAGGGGATTGCAATAAGAGCAATTGCAGAAGGCGGCTTGGGATTTGCGGCTACTCCAGAACTAGAGCTAGACAAAGTTCTAAAAGCTGTTGAAAAAGCTGTAAAACTTGCTAAAGCCGCCGGCAGAGTTAGAAAAACGCCTGTGACTTTGAGCGAGGAGAAACTAGCAAAAATCAACTACAGCCTACCTGAGCTAGATCTAGACCCTCTAGACCTCGTAAAAACTCTTGATAGCCACACAGCGCCGGGATTGTCAGTGAGAAGATTCTATGCCTCTGTTTGGATAACTGAAAAACATATTTTAACAAGTGATGGGGCGGATGTATACAGCAGGGTGCCCAGGGTGTATCTCTTCGGCATGTTTATAGCCCATGAGCCCTCTCTAGGTAGTCTCCAGAGGGATATATTCCTCGGCGGGACCTCCCCCGACTCCCTTAGAAACGCTGAAAAAATAGTAGAAGAAGAGTCAAAGAAGACTCTAGTCCTTCTAGAGAAGGCCAGATCTGTTTCGCCGGGGAGATACGACATTGTTTTTGGCCCCGAGATGACTGGCATATTAGTACATGAATCAGTGGGGCACCCCTTTGAGTTAGATAGAATCTACGGCCGCGAGGGCGCCGAGGCCGGCGAGTCATATATAAAACCAAACAATCTAAAAGTTAGAATAGGTAGCGAGTTTGTTAATATCACAGACTACCCAGCTGTGCCAGGTACATACGGCTTTTATCTTGTCGACGATGAGGGGGTTGTAGCAAGACCAAAGAAACTCGTCAGCAACGGGTGGGCCACGGAGTTTATTACAAATAGACAATATGCGGCGGCAATCGGCGCCCATAGCAACGCAGGAGCTAGAGCCTCGGCATTTGACAGAGAGCCTATCCCCAGGATGTCTAACACATATCTAGAGCCAGGCGATTGGCGCCCCGATGAAATAATTAGAGACACACGCCGCGGGATTTATGTAGTGTCTTACACAGAGTGGAATATCAACGACACTAGATACTCTGGGAGGTACGGAATTTTTGAGGGATATTTAATCGAGGGGGGCGAGCTTAAACAGCCAGTGAAGGGCTTTATAGAGGTGGACACGCCAGAGCTTTGGGGCGGCGTAGACGCCGTCGGCAGAGACTTCCAACTGTTTATAGGTACATGTGGCAAAGGCAACCCGCCCCAAGGCGTGCCAGTTACAATGGGAGGCCCCACGTTTAGAAGTAGGGGGCTTAGGGTAGTGGTATGATGTTACTTAAGTTCATTAGGGAGAGAGTAGACGAGGCGGCAGTTGTAAAAACCGTAGTAGAAAACTATATGGCTAGATTTGCCAATAATGAAATTACTGTATTTAAAAACTGGACTATAGAAAATACATATCTATACCTTGCAAAAGGTAGAAAAACGACATTTCTTAGCGCCACCGGGTCTCTCTCTGTAGACCAAGTGGAGAAAGCCATCTCCCGTCTCATGTCGTTACCTGAGGACCCTCTATATGTGCCAGTAGGCGGGCCTAAGCCGTCTGACTACAGCGAGCCGCCTGAGGATTTTGAAAAAATACCTGATCTTGTCAAAAAGGCGATAGACGCCGCCGAAGGAGTTGAGAGAAACGCCGGAGTTATCCACTTAACATATACCAAGGCCTGGTATGAAGATACAACTGGGCGTGAGGGGTCTTATTCGGTGAATAGAGTATATATGACTGTTAGGTCTTTCCTCGGAGAGCTCTCTGCGACTGGCGCCATCGCCGGCCGTAGGCTTTCTGAAATCAGAGCCGAGGCTGTGGGTAGGGAGAATTCACAAATTCTCTCACTGGCGAGAGGCCTACCACATATACGTGTAGAGTCTGGCGTCGTTGATCTTGTACTTTCGCCGCTTGTCCTCGGCCACTTAATAGGACAAGTTGTCCAAATGTGGGCAAATGGGCTTGAGATCTTGAGCGGAAGCTCGCGATATTCAAAAGAAGATTTGGGGAAGGAGACAGCGTCTCCCCTTCTCACTGTAGTAGAGAAGACATATGACCCCTCTGTATATGGTTATGTACCTTTTGATTTTGAAGGCATAACGCCGAGACTTGTGGAGGTATATAAACGCGGCATACTCGGCGGATTTATACACAACAGAAGGACAGCTAATGCGTTTGGCACAGAATCTACAGGACACGCCTTATATGGCTGGGCGAGGCCAGCTGCTGGACATATAGATATAGCGCCGGGAGACGGGCCTAGAGAGCTAGACGCGCTTTTCTTAGATCTAAAAAACGGCTTCTATATCCACAATAATTGGTATACTAGGTATCAAAATGTAAAAACAGGCCAGTTTTCAACTGTAGGTAGAGATATAGTTCTACAGATAAAAGATGGAAAGCCGGCGGCTGTTGTTAAATACATCAGGATTGCAGACACGCTTGAAAACGTAGTAAAAAACGTGGCAGAGCTTTCTAAAGAGGCGAGACAGATATATTGGTGGGACATGCCAGTCCCCTCGACAGCCCCCTACGCAGTTCTGAGAAATATCGGCGTAACTACTTAATAAACCCTAGGTAAAGTCTCCCCAACTCTTTTTCCTCCAGAAGTTTGTCTGCTGGGCCTACCCAATGGACGCGGCCGCTGACTAATAAATAGGCTTTATCTGAAACCTCAAGCGCCTTTTTCGCATTTTGCTCTACTAAAACAACAGTATAGCCCGCTTCTCTTAGTTTCAAAACCACGTCCAAAACTTGGTTTGCCATCTTAGGCGCTAGTTGTGCCGTCGGTTCATCTAACATAAAAATAGTGGCACGTCTTACAAGAGCCATAGCTATTGCCACAAGCTGTCTCCAACCGCCGCTTAACTCGCCGGCACGTCTATTTAGAATTTCGCGAAGCGGCACGATATCTGAGACTTCTCTTAGCCTTTCTTCAAACTCTACGCTAGACATCTGATAGGCAGCCATACGTAAGTTTTCTAATACCGTAAGTGTGGAGAATACGTTTCTAAGTTGAGAGACGTACGCAACTCCCAGCCTCGCTCTCTCATGTGTCGGAAGTTTTGTCACATCTCTATCTCCTATGTATATGCGGCCGTTGTATACCCTTGCTATACCGAATATTGCTTTAAGTAGTGTAGATTTTCCAGAGCCATTTGGGCCTAGTACTGCGGTTATCTCCCCCGGAAATGCCTCGAAATTTACATCGAATAACACTTGTAGCTTTCCATATCCTGCCTCTAAGTTTACAGTCTTGATCATAGCATAAACGCCTGAATTACCTGTGGATTAGATAAGACTTCGGCCGGCTCTCCCTCTGCTAACACTCTGCCGTTGTAAAGCACATACATATAATCGCCATAATCAGCTGCTATATCTAGCCTATGTTCCACAACAAGGAGAGAAAGACCTCGGCGTGATAAATCACGCATAAATTGGAAAAGCTCATGTGCAAGAGTGGGGTTCAGCCCTGCGCCAGGCTCGTCCATTAATATAAGCTTAGAGTTAGCCATTAAAGCCCTAGCTATTTCCAAAAGCTTTAACTGGCCGCCACTTAATTGACTTGCCGGCCTATCCCACATATGGTCAAGTTTTACTAATTTTAAAACCTCAAATGCCCTCTTGACAAGTTCTCTCTCTCTCGCTTTCCACTTAAAGTCAAGAGGAGTATCTTTACTTACATAGCCAAATATAACGTTGTCAAGCACAGACATTTTATATGCAACACGCGGCGTTTGAAAAGTTCTCGCGATGCCGAGTTGCGCCCTTATATACGGCTTTGTGTATGTGATATCACGCCCTTCAAATATCACCTTGCCTCTGTCTGGTTGATAAATACCGGAGATTACATTAAGTAAGGTAGTTTTACCAGAGCCATTGGGGCCTGCTAAAATAACAAAAGAGTTGGGGGGTACTGCGATGGTTGCACCGTCAAGCGCCGTAAGCCCGCCGAATTTTTTTACTATGTCACTAGCTACCAACAAGTGCCCAGAGTGCATAATCTGCGGTGTCTCTATCGTGGTTTTGGTTAAGCTTTGTTAATCCAGAGGCGCCAAAGTAGTTGGCGGCTACCTCTGGGAATTTGGCAAAGAACTTCGTCGTGTCCGGATCTCCACCGTTTTGTAATATAGTGTATGTTATTAGCCAAACTGCATCATATGCATTATAGGCATACGCGTCTGGCTCCCTACCGTATTTGCTTAATATATAGTTTCTAACACGGTCGTAATACTGGCTTTTTGCTGGGGCAAATTTCGTGCTAACAAAACCGCCAACTTTCAATACAAATTGACAAACCTTGGGGTCTGTCAACTCTTTTAGGCCTGTAGAGCCGTCAGTGCCGTACCATCTCACTTGACTTAATACTGGATAGTTAGCTGCAGTTAGAAAGATCGCTTGTAATTCTGCAAAACCTGGCGCCACAACAGCTACTTTATCCGCGCCGTATTTATTAACTGCGTAAGATACCTTTTCTGCCAAAGTGCTTACCTCTGCAGAAAATTCTGACTTCTGAGGGTCATATGCGGCCGCGGCGATAACTTCCATTTCGTCTTTTAGGAGATTCTGCAACTGTGTGGCTATGCCGCGCCCCCAGTCGTCGTTGCGGAATATTAACACAACGGCCTTAGCGCCTTGTTGTTTAAGCACCGCGGCTAAAGCCTTTGCTTGTCTTGTGTCATCTGGCGGCAGACGGAAGACATAGTCGCTCGATGTTACTAAGCCAGGCGCTGTAGAAGAAACAGATATTAAAACTAATTTGTTCTCATTTGCATAAGGCTTCATTTGTCTAACTTCGCCAGAGGTTCTCACGATATAATACTTCACGCCTTTTGCATGTAGCGACTTTAACTTCTCTAGTGCTAGAGCGGGATCTGCCTGTGTGTCATCTGCCAAAATTCTAACTCTAAACGGCGCGCCAATTTTAGTAAGATAGCGGTTGACGTCTTCAGCCGCTAATTCAGCCGCAGCTCTCGCAAGCTCGCCTAACGAACCAAGCCTACCTGAGAGAGGTTGAAGCACGCCAATGTCAATAAACTTGTCGGCAGGTGTTACAGTGATATTTACAATGACCGGCGTCAATACGCCCTGAGGCGGTGTTACTGGTTGAGGTTCGCCATATATAACTCTGTCCTGAGATGCTATATACATGCCGACGAGCTTCCATGTACAATTCGTAGTAGGCTGTGGAGGCGTAGTGGTTTGTTTGGCGGCAGGTGGTGTGCCAATTAGTAAAAATATCGCTACTGCTAGAATTACTAATATACCAATTATTATGCCTAGAGTTTTTGAACTCATAGAAAGGATAATGAAAAATATTTTAAAGTATTTTCTTCTTTCGCGCACTTATGAACAAATCTACTGTCTTTTGGCTTATTGTTATTCTACTGGCGGCGGGTTGGCTTTTCTCACTTATATATTCCACACGTTTGGCGGTCGACGGCGTGATGTACTCAAGCATATTGGCATTAGCTGCCGTAGGTTTGGCAATGACCTACATCACTACAAAAGTTCCCAACTTTGCACACGGCGCTATAATGGGAGTAGGCACACTTACCGCGCTTGCGTTAAGCCAGAAATTTGGAATCTCGCCCTACGTCGCTGGACTTATTGCATTGCCTTTTTCTATCACCATCTCGGTTGTATTGTATTATACACTCATGCCAATATATAAGCGCGGCGCCTCTCCCACAATTCTCATGATGGCGTCTATGGCGTATAACATCATAATTCTAGGCGCGTTAAATGCAATAGCAGATTACCTCGGCAGAATATGGGGTATCTTCACCAGAGGCTATACGCTTAGGAGTATGGATTTTAACATAGGAGACTTTCCAGGCCTTGCAATTATTGGCCCGCTTTCTGTTGCCCTCACCTCAGCGGTTTTATATATTTTTCTCGTAAAAACTAAGCTTGGCATAGCGTTAAGAGCTGCTGTAGAAAACGAAGAACTCGCCAGGTCTTTAGGTATAGACGTAGATAGAGCCTATCTAGTGGCTTGGATTATCGCCGGCGTATTAGCTGGATACTCCGGTGCTGTGTTAACTCTTTATCTCTCCGTAGAGCCAGATACAGGTTGGATGATTCTTGCAAATATCTTCGCCGCTAGTATAGCTGGCGGCCTTAGTAATATATTTGGAGCTGTATTAGGCGCCTTCTTCATGGGCTTTGTGGAAGTACCACTTGCCACATATATTGCGTCTATTGTTGCCATAGAGCCGTATGTAGTACTTCAGTATAGGCCTCTCCTACCGCTTATAGCAGTGGCTCTTTTCCTAATTATAATACCACAGGGATTGACCTCTCTTAGAAGGAGATGAAGCCGCTTAGTTTAATTGGGCTGTATATTTACCTCCTTTCGGTTCTAGCCGTCGCTTTAACGGGTTTAGACGTCGTATCGTATGTATTAGGTACTATCATAGATGTGGCAATATTCACAATTATAGCACTTTCAGTAAATCTAGAGGCGGGAATTGGTGGGATACCAAATTTTGGAAAAGTTCTAACAGTAACAGCAGGCGCTTTTATAGTCGGCGGAGTTATATCTAGGATAGCTATGGCTATGTATGGCGTAAGTGGCGACTTTGTCTACGACAATCCAACTATCGTATCTACTTTGTCGAGAGTAATGGACTTCCAAGGCGCTTTTCTATTGCTTCTAACCTCACTCGTAATATCGCTTATTGTAGGCGCTGTTATCGGCGTCGCTATGTCAGCGCCGGCGGTTAGACTTCGCGAAGATTATCTCGCAATTACTCTACTTGCCTTTGGCGATTTTCTATTCTACATCGGGAGGTATTATGAACCTCTCGTGGGAGGTACTTTTGGCGTATCAATTCCGCCTATATTTGAAAAAATCTTTGGCGGCGGCGTTGCTAGATATATAGGTGCTGCAGCTTTAAGCGGCGCTATCGCACTCCTCATATATCTAGCGCTAGAGAGAATTATACAATCTCCCTACGGCAGAGCTCTCAAAGTACATAGAGAAGATCCTGAACTTGTAGAGGTATTCGGCCGCAAAGCCACGGCGCTGAGACTATGGGCTATGGCTATAGGCGGTGCTGTGTCTGCTGTAGCAGGGGCTTTATATGCACTTTATGCGGGGGCTGTGCACCCGAGTTCTTTTACTAGAATAACCTTCACCTTCTACCCATGGCTTATAATGATCCTAGGCGGCATGGGTAATAACCTCGGTGTCGTAAATGGGGTTTTCATTTTTGTAACTATGCGCCGCCTGGTAGACATGTATAAATATGAGCTATCTGCAGTGTTGGGCTTCGACCCCGTGTGGTTGGCGTATATGGTTTTCGGCGCACTTGCGCTAGCGATAATAGCCATAAAGCCAGAGGGCTTGGTGCCAGAAGAATCCACGCCACTTGCAGTTAAGAGGAAAGTAACAAAATTAGATAGACAAGGAGGTGGTGCGGCCGCCGGGATTTGAACCCGGGCCCGCCCGTTGAAGGCTCGGCGAGCTGTCTTCAGCCGGGCGCTCTCCCGCTGAGCTACGGCCGCCTATGTGTTTAAATCTTGTAGATTTTTAAGCTTTTTACGCCAATTTATAACTCAAGCCGCCGAAAGTTTTGTAATTTGGCATACGACGAGCGACAGCTAAACCTCTTTTATCTATAGTGATATTTCATTCAAATATTCTCAGTTGGCCACTATCTATTTTTCGAAATGTATTTAGACGAATTTTTAAACAGATCTTTGAGAGTCACCATGCTCTGGGTTTTTCTAGTTACTACGGTACTTTTAGTCGCCGCGGTTTTAAAAACCAGAGATAATATACTGGCCTCTATCTCCTTAACTTTTCTAGGGGTAGTTGTAGCAGGAGCTGTCTGGGCTTTTCATCCTGCGCTATCTATAGCGTTTATACTTATAGCTCTAGTGTATATAGTTGCTGCTTTAACTCTTGTAATTATCGCCGCTGCGTCAATTGCCGAAGATAGAAGACCTACCGAGGCAAGAGCCATCGCGCTTGCCTCATTGGCTGCCATTCCCTTAGTTCTATTGCCCACTTACCCCATTCAAAAAACGCCAAATGTCACACTAGACATTTGGCTTATCCCTCTTCTAGCGGTGTTACTTCTCTACTCCTTCATAATAGCCGCTAGGTTAACTCATGATTGAGGTGGCGTTAATTATAGTGCTTTTGGTCGGCGGCATGGCTGTTGTAGCAACAGCCGTATCACTTGTACGTGTCATAATCGGCGTTGAGATGGCGGTAATGGCCGGCATATTGGGCGCCGCTATGTCTGAAGATATCTCGCTTGTGGCTATAGCATCTGTAGCCGGGGTTGCCGAGACTGTGCTCATGGTAGCCGTATTATTTAAAATGGCAAAGGAGGGCTATGTATAGCGAATTGTTCATATTGGCTACAGCACTATCGGTATTGTTAGCACTTGTCGCATTAAGGCTGGGACACTTGGCGGCTCTCGTGTCTATAGCGTTAATGCTACTCTTCCTAACCCCCGGCTCCGCCGTCTTAACCACTCTGCCGTATGTAGGACAAGTTGCAGTAGCCATGGATGGACATAAACTACCCTTTATAGCCACCGCAATACTGTTGGGTCTGCTTGTGACTTTCTACGCGCCTCGGTATCTAAAACACTTGGGCGCCCCCAACTGGTACTACGGCGTCCACGCGTTATACGTCCTCTCCTTCGTCTACATTATACTGTTTGAGAATCTCTTCTTCGTCTTCCTGGCGCTGGAGCTCAGCATCGTCACTAGCTTCCTCCTCATATGGTACTTCGGCTACGGCAACAGAAGGTTTGTGGGACTGCTATACTTCATATGGGCCCAGATTGGGTCGATACTATTCTTAATAGGGGTCGCCCTCACTGGCAGATTTACGGCGGGAGAATTCACGGCAACTAGCCTAGCCTCTTTCCTCGTGTTGCTGGGCCTTCTGGTTAAGATGGGCACGGCGGGCGTCCACTTCTGGCTTCCATATGCACACGCCGAGGCGCCCACTCCCCTCAGCGCGCTCTTGTCGCCTATACACGTGGGTCTCATGGCCTACTGGATATGGCGTCTTAAGACCGGCGTCGGGTGGCCGCTTGAGGCCTTGTTTTTATACGGCTTGGCCACCGCCGTCTACGGCTCCCTACTTGTGTTTAGAGAGGCCGACTTCAAACGCGCGCTGGCGGACTCAACAATCGCCAACATGGGCCTACTGCTAGCGGCGGCCTCTATTAAGGCGGACTTCGGCTACACGGCCGTTGCTCTCCTCTTTGTAGGCCACGCCTTCGCCAAGGCGGCTCTCTTCATGTTGGCCGGGATTTACATTGTCTCTTTACATACTAGAGAGATAGACGCTGTCAGGTGGGACCGCCACCTTCTGGCTGTCGAGATTCTCGGCTTCGTGGCTCTGGCCGGTCTTTTTGGCATAAACCTCCTAGGCAAGGCGTACGTCGCCGCCGGGGTTCCCGCGACCTTTTCGGCAGCGGCTCTGGCTGTCTTTGCGTTTCTCTCCACCGCGGTCTATAGCTTCTACCTGCTCAACCGGTTGTATAGAGCCGGCGAAGCACAGGTGGAGTACCCGCTTGACATGTACGCCGCAACTCTAGCGGCGGCCGCCGCGCCTTACGTCCTGCTAGCGGCTCTGCCCCTATGGCTACACTAGAGCTTCTCTTGGCGCTTGCCTATACCGCAGCGCTAGCTGACCTTCTAGTCTCTAGAGGCTATGCCGCGGTGGCCGCAGGCACCACCTTTCTCCTAGGCGTCCTCCTAGGTGCCAACCCCTCCACGCCGTATCTAACGGCAAAGTACCTAGAGCCGGCGGCCTTCGTTGCCGGCGTCTACCTAGCCATTGTCGTCTACTCCCACTTCTACATGAAAGGCTTTGAGAGGCCCGGCTGGTTCTGGGGATGGATGGGGGTGTTCTTCGCCTCCATGGAGCTGTTTCTCCTCGCCGACCACTGGGCCCTTCTGGTGGCGGGGTGGGCTGGGCTGGATCTAGCCAGCTGGGGCCTCATCTTGACGTATAGAGACGGCTACGAGATGGGCTATGTGGGTGACGGCGAATACGCCGCCGGGATGAAGTGGCTGTGGCCTCCCTCCGCGTCGGCGTTGCGCGCCATATTGACTGTGGAGGTGGGCACCGCCGCCATCCTCATCGGGCTGGCCACCACGGCAGTCCAATACGGCGACTACTTGAGCAGGTGGGGGCCCTTGGGGGACGTAGCCGCGGCGCTTATACTGCTAGCCGCCTTTGTAAAAGCCGCCCAGCTACCCTTCACTGACTGGCTTATGACGGCCATGTCGGCCCCCACGCCTGTGAGCGCTCTGTTGCACAGCTCTACCATGGTTAAGGCGGGGCCCATCCTCCTCCTCAAGCTTGGTCACGTGATGCCACACTGGACCGCGGGGGTTGCACTAGCGGTGGGCGCCGCAACTGCCTTTATCTCCGGCTTAATCGCGCTGGGTCAGAGGGAGCCCAAGCTCACGTTGGCCGCGTCGACAGCCTCTTACCTCGGCATGATCACAGCACTGGCCCTGGAGAAACCCCACGAGGCGCTCCTCCTTATATACGCCCACGGCTTTGCAAAGGCGACGCTGTTTATGGCAGTTGGTCACGCAATTCATGTAAGCCACAGCCGCTTCCCCCAGGCTTACCCTTTAGTTGCTAAAGTCGCGATAGCGCTTGCCATGTTCACGCTCCTTGGCATAACGCCTGTGGGGGCATTGGCTAAAAACGATGCACCTCTGTGGACTGTGGCAGTTTCAGTCTTGACTGCTGGCTACCTCGGAAAACTATTGATAAAGCCGACAGAAGGAGATTGGGAACCTATGTGGATGCCCTATCTAGCCCTAGTAGTAGTGCCAAATTTCTTCCTCTTCACATTGCCAAAGCCTATACTCCTGGGGTCACTCGCCGGTTTTATATTGGCATTTGCCGGAGAGCCTAATTTGCTAAGGCGTAGGCTTTATCTGCCGATCCTCTTTGATAAAATAGCGCCTGTGTTTTATACGGCGTTGTGGAAGGCGGTGGCAGATTTCGACCACTTTGTAGATGAGGTGTTGAAAAGAGTTGCGCCAGCTTGGCGTCTTTTAACAGATGTTGTAACCATAGGAGACAAACTCTTAGACACTGCGCTTCACGGCGGTTTTGTTGAAATAGTGCGTAGAGTTTCGGCTAGAGTATCTAGTTTAAGCCTTGACTACTATCTCTACCTAGTGGGTATCGCAACGGCATTTATCCTATTGGTGGCACTATGGCAAGCATAGAGCTTGTTTTACCAACTTACTTTGCCATAAGAGTAGCCGTCGGCTTTAACAGATGGGGGGCTGTCGCCGATGTGACATATATAACATTAGTCGCCTTCCTCATGTGGCAGAACTCCCCGCTATACCTCCTGTCTCTACCATTCTATTTGGCTGTCGTAGCTATAGGCGGCGGCGTGTTTAGGAACTACGCCGGCCTTGCCTCAGCCCTATCTATAAGTGGAGTCTACTTGATGTTTCAACAACCGACATATCTAAAGGGGCTTGGATTTCTTTTTGCAATACTAGCACCGGCGGCACTTGTCGCAACTGTTAGAGACAGGGGAAGTTTAGAGGGCTTTTTTAGATATCTAGTAGTATCCACCTTCGCCTCTTCTTTCTTATTCATTGGACTTGGCCAAAGAAGCACGGCAATGGGCGAAGCGTTTATATTAATGGCGGTAGCGTTAGAACTAGGCGTAGCCCCTATGTTTCTATGGGTTCCAGATGTCTACGGCAGGACACATCCAGCTGGCCTGGCCATACTGGCGAGTTTGCCCAAGCTTTCCGCAACTTTTGCACTACTTGCAATAAGACCAGAGACGCCGGCTGTTTTATTTTACGCACTGGGCGCTCTCTCAATGGCCGTGGGTAACCTCGGCGCTTTGACTAGCGTAGAACCTAGGCGGATACTAGCCTACTCTACTGTGACACATACAGGTTTCGCCATTTTTATATATCCAATTGCGCCCGAGGTCACTTTGGCATTAGTATTAGCCGACGCATTCGGAAAAATGGGCTTGTTCTACGCGTTAAACACAGGAACGTACCGTTGGACAACGAGAATTCTGGTGCTACACCAGATAGGCTTGCCCCCGCTCTTTGGCTTTTGGCCTAAAGCCGCCCTGGTGATTTTAGTCGCAGAAAAAATGGGCACTGTTTATGCACTCTACGTCTTGGCTAATATTGTAGCGATGGCCCCCTACTACTTTAGACTTATGGAAGTAATAACAGAGGGCAGAGACGTCTTTCCAGCCGCCGTCGGAATAATTATAGCCGCTATAGGCGTAACCGCACCTCTTTGGTTTATTTATCATGTTAGTTCGTTATTATAAAATAAAATTTCTACTAGGTTATCCGTAGAAATAAGAAAACAAAGAACTTAACATATTTTAAATCTACACGCCTTCTTAACACGTGCGTATAGAAACTATCTGGCTTGGCCGTGGGGGTCAGGGAATCGTCACTGCTACATACATCATCGCAAATGCCGCTGTTATGGACGGATTCTACGCCATTGCAAACCCAGAGTTTGGCGCAGAGAGAAGAGGCGCGCCTGTCAAGGCCTTTCTCACTATAGATAAAAACCCCATTGAGGATTTAGAGCCCATCAAGACGCCGGATGCCGTCATTATATTTGACGATAAACTTATCGACTCCATGAGATTTGCTATAGATGCTGTAAAGCCCGGTGGCTATGTCATTGTAAACAGCGCTAAGCAACCCGAAGAGGTGCGGAAGATTGTAGGGAGAAACGACGTCTATATCGTAGTGGTGGACGCAGTCGGCATCGCCATGAAACACGTGGGTCTCCCCGTTCCAAACGGTCCGCTGGCTGGCGCCTTCTCCAAGGTGATGGGCTTCCCCAGGCTTGAGTCGATAAAAACCGCATTTGAGAACCAGCTGGGCAAGGCCGTGGAGGAGAACTTCGCCGCCACGAAGGAGGCTTACGAGGTGGCCGTTGTCCTCAAGCCCGAGAAGGTGGAGGCCTCCGCGAAGCCGAAAGGGGTAATATCCACCACATCGGCCTTCTTGACCGGGCCCTACGAGCTGGTGGGTTGGCAACAGGTGAACAAGGGCGGCGCCGTCGGCCCCGGCAGCAGCTTGCAGTATCTCACGGGCGGCTGGAGGATAGAGAAGCCCATTATAGACCACTCCAAGTGTATAATGTGCAGAAAGTGCTGGCTGTATTGTCCAGACGACGCCATAATAGAGGCTTGGAGGGAGGCGCCGGGGCCGAGAGGCCGCATCTTTAGGACTAAGGTCATCGACATCGACTACCAGTACTGCAAGGGCTGTGGGATCTGCGCAGAGGTCTGTCCAACAAGGGCAATACAGATGGTGAGAGAGATATGACAGCCCAAGCCCTGGTCCCGAGAGAGAAGAAAATAGCCCAGAAGAGGATAGCGCTAACTGGAAACCATGCAGTTGCCCTAGCCGTCAAGATGTGCAGACCCGATGTCATCGCAGCCTACCCAATCACCCCACAGACCCCAGTGGTGGAGAAGCTGGCCGAATATGTAAACAACGGCGAGCTAGACGCCGAATATATACCGGTCGAGAGCGAGCACAGCGCGATGTCTGCTGTTATTGGAGCATCGGCAATGGGCGCCCGCACCTTTACAGAGACCTCATCACAAGGCTTGATGCATATGTATGAAAACCTCCCCATCGCTGTAGGTCTAAGACTGCCAATAGTCATGGGGGTTGCGGCAAGAACAATATCTGCGCCTATCAATGTGTGGGGCGACTACAGCGATGTGATGACTATGAGAGAGCTGGGTTGGATCATATACATAGTCCAAAATGCTCAAGAGGCCTTTGATACAATCATACAAGCATACCGCGTTGCAGAAGACCAGAGAGTCCACCTACCTGCCGTAGTGGCTTACGACGGCTTTTGGACAAGCCACGTCCTTCAGCCGCTTGATGTACCGGAGGACGAGGAGGATGTCATGAGATTTGCCCCCATCACCAGATCTTGGGTTAAGCTCGATGTTGACAACCCGCTTCAACTTGGTGCTGTAGGGACGCCTGAGTGGTACTGGGAAATAAGATGGCAAGCAGTTGAAGCCTTGAGAGAGTCTCTTAAAGTGATAGAGGAGATAGATAGGGAGTTCGACAAGTGGTTTGGCAGGAGCTATGGCCTTTTTGACACATACAGACTAGAAGATGCAGAGCTGGCCATAGTGACGTATGGCTCCATATACGGCTTGGTGAAGAAGGTAGTAGATAGGCTTAGGGAGGGGGGCGTCAAGGCCGGCGCCTTGAGGTTACGCGTGATTAGGCCTTGGCCCGGCGACAAGTTACGTAAAGCGCTAGACGACATAGAAAAAGTCTTCGTGATAGATAGGGCAATTAACCACGGCGGACCTCTTATAGGGCCGATGGCAACTGAAGTTGCGGCTACTCTACAGAGGCCTGTCTACAACGCGTTGGCGACTATCGGCATGAGGGCGATAGACAGCGACATGATATACGAAGCGGCTGTAAAGGTTGCCAAGGGGCTGTGGGCCCCTAACCAGACCTACACAATCGGCTTGAGGGGCGGCTATGAGTAGCGGAGGCCGCTTCGCTAAGATCCCTGTCTACATCCGAAAGAACTACATGGTGAAAACTGCGGTGAAGGCGGCTGAGGAGTATGAGGGACAGTACGAATATGCAACCTTTGAGCTTCCAAATGAGGAGCTCTTTCTGCCAGGGCATGGGCTTTGCGCCGGCTGTACTATCGGAGTAATTGCAAGGCACATGCTGAAGGTCTTCGGCCCAGACACCATCATTATAAACCCGACGGGCTGCGCCGAGGTCTCCACGGTGGTCTACCCGCGCACCAACTGGGCTGTGCCGTGGATCCACGTCGCTTTTGGAAACGGCGGATCGGTGGCCTCTGGCATAGAGGCTGCGATCAAGGCATTGAAGAGGAGGGGCGTTATTGACCCCAATAGGAGGATAAACGTGGTGGTCTTCGCCGGCGACGGAGGAACTGCAGACATCGGCTTCCAAGCCCTCAGCGGAATGTTGGAGCGGGGCCACAAGGTGATCTACATCATGTACGACAACGAGGGCTATATGAACACCGGCATACAACGTAGCGGGACAACGCCCTTCGGCGCCTCTACCACTACCTCGCCTGCGGGCAAGGTGGTTCCTGGCAACATAAGGCATAAGAAGCCCATGGCAGCGATCGCGGCCGCCCACGGCATCCCGTATGTCGCTACGGCAAATCCTGCCTACGTGCACGACATGGTGTACAAGTTCAAGAAGGCAATGGAGGTGGACGGCCCCTCCTTCATACACATACTACAATCCTGCACCCCCGGCTGGCGCTTCGAGCCGAAGTACGCCATCAGGGTGCTGGAGTTGGCAACGGAGACCGGCTACTGGGTAAACTACGAAATAGAAAACGGCGAATTCAGAGTCACACTGCCGGTACCCAGGAGAAAACACGTCAAGTGTTTCCTCCAGCTTCAGGGCAGATTTAGACACCTTAAGCCAGACGAGATAGAGTACATACAGAAAGTAATTGATCGCGACGTCGAGGAGATAAATCGGCTCATGGGAAGGGAAGTCATAGGCCCCCTCGACCCTTCTCTGCCCTGTCTCACCGAGCGGAAATGATAACCCACCTAAAGATATTTGGAGTAGCGCTGAAATACGTCTTCCAACGCCCCATCACAGTAAGGTGGCCGGAGGAGAGGAGAGACTACGGAGATCGTATTAGGGGCTTTATAATAAACGACAGGACTAAGTGTATAAGTTGCCAGCTGTGCGAATCCGTCTGTCCCGCCAAAGCCATAAGGTTCCACTTGGAAGCGGATGGGAAGAGATATCCTGGCATTGACTGGGGCCGCTGTATCCTCTGCGGCTACTGCGTAGATGCATGTCCCACCGGTTCTCTTAGACATACAAATAACACAGAGATCGTCTGGACAGATCTAAATGTATATCGTAAACCAAATGAGATGGATCCCGACGACGTAAGTCCTATCGTTGGCACAAAATCGCTTGTATAATATGCCCATCCCAAGCGATATATTTGCCGCCGTTGTATTTCCAGGGGTAATGGGAGTCTTCGGATTTTTAGTAGTGGCTATTTGGCTAGAGAGAAAACTTGTGGCTAGAGTCCAATGGCGCTACGGTCCCCTATATGTGTCTAGAAGATTTGGCGGATTTCTCCAGCCGATCGCCGACCTTGTCAAACTTGTTTTTTCCGAACTTGTGTTACCTACTCACACCAATAGAGCTCTCTTCGCCGTCGCCCCCATTATCTTATTTTTCGCAGAGGCCATCCCCCTGGTTTTTATAGCGGCGGCGCCGGGGTTTGTCGTTGTTTATCATCCCCACGGCTTAGCTATCGCCCTGGTGTTAATACTGCTCGTGGCCGTGCTTGTGGTGGCTATGGCTTGGACTGAAGCAGATAAGTTCACCTACATTGGGGCGGTGAGAGAAATACTTCTAACCGCGGCGTATGAAGTACCCCTCCTCCTATCGGCTTTAGCCATGTTTCTACTCTATAAATCTGCGGATCCCTTTGGCGTTGTAGAGACCCAGAGAGAGCTATGGGGCATCTTCTTAAACCCGCTGGCGTTTGTCACATATTTTGTGGCTCTACTCATGGCTACGACTAGGCTACCTTTTGAAATACCAGAGGCCGAGCCCGAGGTAGTGTTAGGGCCATATACAGAATACGGCTCCACACTTTTTATCTACGCCTTTGGCTCTAACTATGTCAAACTATACACTCTTTCGTTACTCGGCACGGTGTTATTTCTCGGCAGCTGGACTCCAGCAGATGGCCTCCTTGGCGTGGTTATTACAGCAGTAAAAATGGCAGTGTTTATCATCCCTGCCCTCTTGGTAAGAGCTATCTACCCCCGCTACAGAATTGACCAGGCGCTGGCGTTAGGCTGGGGCAAGTTATTAGTGCTCTCAATAGTTGCTGTGGCCTGGTCTCTTGTATTACTATGGTTGCGTTAGTACTCTTCATACTCCTCTTTATAACACTTCTAACGGCTCTTGTGGCAATAAGCTACTTTCTAGCCCCCCGAAGGCCCTCTGAGGTAAAGCAGAGGAGATTTGAGGCAGGGGGGCCGCCTTATGGAACTATTCAGAGGAGGTTAGTTATGCAATACATTGGCTACATCTACCTAGTGACTACTGTAGAAGCCACACTAGGCCTGGCCATAGTTGCCGTTTTAACAAATGAAAATATGCTACCGCTTAGTCTCTCCCTAGCGCTCCTAATGGCTATACTAGCCGCAATTGTAGCCAGATATTTCAAAATCCTAGCTGACGTGAGAAAATGGAGTTAACAACCTCTGTATCAACCTCTAGAATATTAGACGATTGGCTGATATCTATCTCGAATTTGACGAATTTTTAATTATATAAAATTTCAGAAATTCTTATATAAAGAAAAAGAGGCGAAACTAATGAGGGGGGCTATCTCTCAAGCTGTTTCTAGAGTGGCCAGATGGGGCACGAAATGGTCTCTCTGGCCGCCACATTTAGTTACCGCTTGTTGTGGCGTCGAGTTTGCACACACCTTTGGCCCCGCTTATGACGCCGAGAGATTCGGCATGTTGCCTATAGGTAGCCTTAGGCAGAGCAATATCCTAATCTTGGAGGGCACTATAACGCTTAAGATGGCTAAATTTGTAAAATATATATACGACCAAATGCCTGAGCCTAAGTACGTAATCGCCATGGGGGCCTGTGCCATTAAGGGAGGCGTCTTCTATGGGAGTTATCACATGGTTCCCGCCTCCAAAGTTGTCCCAGTTAACGTATACGTCTCCGGCTGTCCGCCGACTCCAGAAGCTGTTTTAAAGGCTGTGGAAAAGATACAGAAGCAGATAGACCATGCAGAGAGTTGAGTGGCCCTTTAACCTACAGTTTGGCAACACCTTCTATATACAGAACGAGGAGGAGCTGAGAAGAGGCGAGAGGGGACTTGTCGTGGTCGTCGGCCCGCAACATCCAGGCTCAGGCCACATGAGACTATTCGTGGTTTTAGACGGCGATATCATAAAGGAGGTGGTACCGGACCCCGGCTTCGTCCATAGAGGCATGGAGAAGCTGGCTGAAAACAGGCCCTACTGGACCCTTATCCCCCTGGTAGAGAAGGCCTCGATAATGGACAGTATGAACATAACCCTCCCCATCACCCTAGCCCTTGAGAAAGCCCTAGGTCTAGAGCCGCCTCCCAGAGCAAAGTACTTAAGGACATTAATGGCGGAGCTATCACGTATAAGAACACACCTCTACGACCTCGCGCTGTTGGGTATATTTCTCGGGCACTCCACGGCCTTTATGTGGAGCTTCGCTCTCATGGATCTCTACGCCGAGGTCTTTGCGAAGATCACCGGCGCTAGGACAACAGTGGCCTACCCAGTCCCCGGCGGCGTGAGACGAGACATAAAGAGGGAACACCTCGAGGCCGTGGAGAGGTTGCTCAAGAAGACGGAAGAGAAGCTGAGAGACCTCAAAACTATCTTCCTCGACAACCCAGTGACCAAGGCCCGCCTAGAGGGCGTCGGCGTGATAGACGCAAAACGCGCCGCAGAGCTAGGCGTCGTGGGACCCTTCGCCAGAGCCGCCGGGATAGACTACGATATAAGAAAGATATATCCATATGATGCATACCCAGAGATAGAGTTTGAAATAGCGACAGAGAAGGAGGGAGACGCACTTGCTAGAGTAATAGTTAGATGGCGAGAGATTTACGAATCTATAAAAATAGTTAAACAGATTATAAAAGAGTTGCCTCAAGGCGATGTAATAGACGAGGCTCTGTTGTTTAAAAACCCTGAATATCGTAGAGAAGGCATAGGAGGCGTATTGGGCGTCTACACCTACATATATCCTGAGCCGGGAGAGTACGCCGCAGTTGCCGAGGCAGCCAGAGGTACCACCTACATCCACCTCTGGACAACCGGCGCCCAGAGGGTCTACCGCATGCGCTACGTCACCCCGAGCTGGCGCAACCTAAAGGCCATGGTGGAGGCCATGAAAGGCGAGAGACTCGCCGACATGCCCGCCGTGTACATGTCATTCGGGTACTTCCCACCAGAGGCGGATAGGTGAGTATGCAGATCCGCCTCTTCGACCTAGACCAGCGCCGGGAGGTCATCGTCGACATAGACGGCAAAGCCCACGTCACAGAGCTGATAAGACGCCTGAAGGAGATGGGCGTCTTGAGACAAAACGAGGCGGCTATGATAGGCGTCCCACTAGATGAGAAGAGGATAGCCTACGTACCAGCCGCGAACGTAGAACAGCTAGTGGCCTACGCCAACCAGAAGAAAACAGTAATCGCATTCAGACGATACCCGCTCTACGGACTCACCACCACGTAAACCGAAACTCACCACAACAGACTTCTAACCCCCAAACCCAGACAAACCGGTAGCAACACAGCTACACATGCGCCTACTACATACCATAGATGTAGATAAACGACGGGAGAAGATTCCCCCGGGTTGCTACAGACGTACGCCTAGTGAAAAGCTATCGCAGTCTATGTATACCAAGTTAAAGCCGCCGGCCTGCAGACGCCAGCCTAGGCACCGTGTACACAATCAACGGGCGCCTGCGCTACACGATACCTACATCTCTACAAACCTACAGCAGACTCATAAATAGAAACCGCCGTGTGAACCTACGTCAAAACCTTCTTGAGCAGATAATCCAGCCATGACGCACAGATACGACAGAGGTGAGAAAAAGACAACCCCCTCCCCACCCTAAAGGGTGAGGCTTTCGGTTATAACGAACTTTACTATCCTAGGGTTTAGCCCATCAGTCCCCAGTCTGGCACTTTGAAGTCCTTACGTAGTGGGTAGAGGGGTTTGCCTGTTTTTTCGTCTATGCAACAGTCTGGGTCTAGTAAGAAGCGTTTGCCCATGTGTGGGTTTCCTTCGAACCATATGCCGAACATCTCGTGGCACTCTCTCTCGTCATAGTCCGCCGAGGGATATATATCGGCTATAGAGGCTATCTTGGGGTCGTTGCGCGGGATCTCGGCTCTGACGTGTAGGAGCTGGTTTTTGAGGTCTGGGTTTAGGTATGAAGCGTAGACATACGTCACCAAGAACTTGCCTTCGGCCATGTAGTCCACGGCGCTTAGGGAAAGGACATGATCGAAGCCCAACTCCTTTAGCTTGGTAGCGACTTCTCTCACCTTTCCGGGGGGCACCATGAGACATAGGTGACCCTCTGGCGTCACGCCGTGGTTCAAGATGGCGTCTCCCAACGCCGCCTTTAGTTTCTCAAGCAACGGGTGGTCGGCAGGGGGTGGGCACTTGGGTGGTATTTTCGCCGACATATTACCCAGCCTGTTGAGCCATGGGTTTTGGCTGTGGCTTTGGCGGAGGCGGTAGGTACGGCGTTAAGTCCACCTTTGTCGGCTCGACGTAGGGCCCTGGCTGGCCCTTGATCTTGTTGTGAAGCATTATAAAGGCTCTAATTACAGCCTCAGGCGTCGGCGGGCAGCCGGCTATGTAGACGTCTACAGGCACTACTGTGTCCACCTGAACCACGTGATAAGAGTTCCAGAAGAGGCCTCCTCTGACAGCGCAAGCCCCCATGGCGATTACGTACTTAGGCTCGGGCATTTGTTCATACACCATCTTGAGAACCTTTGCCATCTTCTTAGTTATAGTTCCCTCCACCAATATGACGTTGCTCTGGCGCATAGTGTGGAAGGGCAGAACTCCCCATCTCTCGGCGTCGAAGCCCGGGCCTGAGGTGTGCGCCACCTCTACTCCACAACAAGACGTGACTAAGTGTACTGGCCAAAGACTCCACCTCACGCCCCATTTAAATAACTTCTCAAGTTTGGCCTTCTTAAGTAAAAACTCTCTTAAAGCTTGTGACATACAGATTAGGGTAGAAAACCCTTTATATACGTTGTTATCTACATTTGATGACTGAATGGTTCGGCGCTGATATATGACGATTAGCCCTACACGAGGATAGTTAGCCCCCTTTTGCGGCTCCCGGCCCTCTCCGGGAGGGCTCAGGGCCCGCCCGGAGTCGCTTGGGCGATCGCGGGCGAGGGGCTCGGGTCATTGGGGGCTGGCGGCGCCGAGGCCCAGGACCAGGGATGTGGTTCATAGGTGGAAGAGTTTATAAAGTGAGATAGCCGCCGAGAGGGGAAAAGCAAGTTGTTTTACCTTTCGGAAGATCTCCCAATAACGTCTCTTGGCCCATATCGACGGTATATTGTCTCTGTGGTCGTTGAAGCTGTAGGAGGGGCGTGTCGTCTTCCTGTTCTTCAACTCCTGTAGCTTCGCGCCGTATCTCAAACAGACTGTTGAATACAACTCTAGACACGGCAACCCGTACCGCCGTGCGGGCTTGTACTCCATCACCAACTTGACGATCTCTCCGGCGATCTGCTCCACGGCGCCACGTATCTTCGCGTAGCGCTTCGACTTGAGGTATCTCGCGATCTTCTCCAAACGTGCCTTCTTGGCCGAGTCCCCTACGGCTCGTTCGACAAAATGTGAGATCCTTTCGTGGAGTCTCCTCAACTCCTTGATTGCGCCCTCGTCTGGGAGCCTCATCCGCTTGACGATGTTGCCGTCTTTTACTACACCCGCCACGATGCCGCTGTCCAATCTATTCATGTCCATGACCACTATCGCCTTGGGTTCCACCAGTTGGACCTCTCTAGCGAAGATGAGAGCGACGTAAAGCTTTCCATACGTTGGCCCTTTGCCCCTCCGCTTCTCTACGCCTAAGAAGGCGAGTCTCAACTTGGCGCCTTCCTCATCTCTCTTCCTTATCCATTCGACGGTTTGACTCTTGAGACGGACTACGAGCGTGCTCTGTAATCTCCTCACTCTAATAACGCCGTTTCTCAAGTCGACGAAGATGGCCGCACTAGTATCTTTCTCGTTTTTAACTCTCAACTGGGCATCAAGAGGAATCGCTCTGTGGAATGCCACCTCACGCTAGAACACTTTGGCTTGCTTTATGAAGTACTTCTTGAGACCGTATTTGGGAAACGTCTCCTCAATTCCCCCGTCTCTTTCTCGCCACACTTGACTTTCAGCGACGATGAAGGTCAGGTGTGGCGTGTCTCTCGCCTTTCTCATTCTGTCTCCTCTGCCATATGAGCAAACTAAGCGGTGTACGCGACCGCGGGCTCGCCGACGCGTTAACTATGGCGGCTCTCTAGGGGTTTATCCACTATTGACGCGTCTTGGCTCGTCGCGGTGGCCATGGCCGCGGTGGTGCTGAGCGGCGCCGCGTGAGCAACATACTGATACTCGCAGGCATAAGAGACACACCGCTGTTGTCGCCCCAAGCCCTATCCCTGCCGGCGCCGATAATTGCGGCGTTGGCGGTAGACGCCGTGAGAACCACCGTAAAACAACCCCGTTTTTTAACCCACTTCCCATAAGCACCTCTCTACTGGCGGGGTGTCAACACGCCGACGGCCGTATGCTCGGATATTCCGTGTGACAGTTGAGAGAGCGGGTCGTGTCTCTCCCAACGACCTAGCTTTTCTCCCTTGCGTCATAGACGTCCATGAGCCAAACGTACAGAACATTGAAAGTGGTAACCGCCACAAAAGGATAGTTACCACATCACATATACCACCTTTTGAGAGATTTCCCAGCCGAGACGGTCTAGTTTTCTCCAGTCGTCGTCTTTAAGCATCCACCCAACTGCCCCTGCGTTTTCTACCACTTGTTCGGGGGTTTTGGCGCCTGGTATTGGATATATCCAGGGGTCTCTAATAAGCCAGTTTAAGGCAATTTGCGCTGGCGTTTTGCCATATACGGCGGCTAGGCGCTTGAGCTCCTCTATGAGCGGTTGCGCCAGCTTGAGGTTCTGTGGCGTATATAGGGGGTCGTTTCTCCTTATGTCTTCAAAGGCAGGCGGATTCTCAACACTGTATTTCCCAGTTAGAAGGCCCTTGGCGAGAGGGCTCCAAGCTATGAGGACTATGCCCTCTCTCCTGAGATATGGCAGAAGTTCTTTGTCGGCTTCTCTCTCCAGTAGATTATATCTATTTTGAGACGTGGCTATGTCTATTCTCGAGAGACAGCTCCTGGCGTAATCCAGGAGCTGGACTGGGAAATTGCTCACGCCCAAATATCTCACAAGCCCGCGGTTCACTAACTCCTCCAGTGTCCTCATCGTTTCGCATATAGGCGTGTTATGCCAACAAGCTGGCCAGTGGATTTGGTAAAGGTCGATAGCGTCTACCCCAAGCCTCCTCCGCTGGTTCTCTACAGAGGTTAGGATGTCTATTCTTCTCAGCCAGTCCCCATGTATCTTCGTAGCTATATATACTTGGTCTCGAAGGCCGAGCTCTCTTAGCGCTCTGCCAAGGTACTCCTCGCTTCTACCCCTCCCATATATAGCCGCTGTGTCGAAGAAGTTTATTCCAACCTCAACAGCTTTTGCCACCACGGCCTTTGCTTGTTCGTATGTAAAGGCCCCCCATGCATCTCCAGAAAATTGCCAGGCGCCTATGCCAATCCGCGACACCCTCATGTCTGTTTTGCCAAGTTTTACCAACTCCATAGAGACTTTCTGAATTCTATATTTATCTCTTTACCGTTTATCTCTTCACCGACCTCCTCTGCCTGTCCCTAGGCTGTTACGCCTAGGGGCTTTCTTCTCGCTCGTGTCCTTCATTGGCATCTATGACGTGCCAGGGGCCGGGCGGCTCTCCCCCAGCGCAGGGCAGAGCCCTACAACACGGCTGTTGCCGGGGTTAGTGGGCGGCAGACGTCCCCCGCCAGAGCCGTCCTCAAGCGACCCGCCCAACCGTACTAAACACATCTCTTTCTTCACCACTCTGCCATGAAAAATATAGTCTACAAGACATCCCCGCCTTAAAGGGCGAGACTTTCGGTTGTAAAGCTTTAATAGTGGGGGGTATCACCTAAATGGCGGCGGTAGTCTAGCCTGGTTTAGGATGGCGGCCTTCCACGCCAACGGCGAGGAAAGCCGTTGATCCCGGGTTCAAATCCCGGCCGCCGCATCTTTACCCCCAGATCACTAAAGCTCTGTGGTGTTTTCCCTCTCTTAGGTTTTGATATGCTTGGTTTATCTCGTCTGGCGTATATCTATGAGATATGAGTCTACCCGGCTGTATTTTGCCGGAGGCCGCCAAGGCTAAGAGCTCTGGTATGTCAACTCTTGGTCTATAGCCGAGACTTCCCACAATTTTTATGCCGTTCATAACTAGGTGGTTTGCTGGAATTTCTATTTTAGAAGAGCCAAGCCCTGTCACTAGGATTGTCCCGCCTCTTCTCACAATTTCTATCGCAAGTTTAAGATCGGGGGTTGGCTTGGTTTCATATACCACGTCTGCGCCTTGTGGCAATATGTCTCTTATGCTCGATGTTGGATCCTCCGTTACAGCGTTAACAACATGAGTAGCGCCCAACTCCTTTGCTTTTTTAAGCGCCATCTCTCTTATATCGATTGCTATTATAGGATAAGCGCCGAGAGCATTGGCAAGTTCTACCGCCGCCAGCCCAACTCCTCCTACGCCAATTACCACAAGCGAAATACCTGGCCTTACCTCAGCCTCTTTTAGCGCTCTGTAGGCTGTTCCATAGGCACATGAAATTACCGCGGCAGTGTATACGTCCAGACCCTTTGGTATTGGAAAAACTGCGGTCTCAGGCACTACCATATACTCGGCATGTCCTCCATTGAGTCCGAGAATTCCAGGCATTCTTGTTGCAGCATATGGGCAGTAATTTTCTTGGCCGTGGACACACCAATAGCATTTTCCACATGGGATTATCCATGATACTACAACAGGATCTCCTGGAGATAGACCGTGCGGGTTTTCGCATCTAGGGCCGAATTCTACAACCCAGCCCGACACCTCATGTCCTAATATAAAACCATCGGGCGGCGGTATCATTTCGCCGTCTAATATATGTAAGTCTGAGTGACATACGCCGGTTGCTGCGACTTTTATAAGCACCTCGCCTTCGCCTGGCATCGGCGTTGGAATTTCTGACAATTCTAGATTGCGGGTTGACGATCTGTAGAGAGCTGCCCTTATTCTTATAGGTATTTTCATTCTATACCAACCTTTTGTGCTACTTTTATCATAGCCAGTGCTGCTGAGGCGTATTGAGCTAGCGTTGCAAAACTGCCTTTTTTGACTTTGATTTTGCCTAAAACCATGGCTGGTATTGGCTGTAATTTCCCAGATATTACATCAAGCCACGTCTTGTAATCAGCTTCAAGGATATATGGCGCGTCGGCTTGTGATATAGACTCGCCTGTGTATACCTCTACTCCGTGGCAGTAGCCATGTTTAAGATATAGTTTCATAGCCGATCTCTCGCCAACGCCAAGTTGAGAAGGTGTGTTTGTCACTAAGAAGATTATATCGCCCTCCCATCTAGTGGCAGCGCTTCTATACTCAGCAGATTCGTTTAGAGCCCTACAGAATTCTTCAGCCCATTCTTTGCTTGGAAACTTCGCCATATATAAAAATTCAGACTTATTTAAATACATTGTTTATTTTTAGAAATTTTTAAGTTGAGAAATTGCTAAGGTGAAAAATTTTGATACAGTAGCATATCCGTTTTCACGTGGTATTTAGGACATATATATCTTATAGGTGCTTTAGAAAATAATTTCTGACGGAGATTTCCGTCTCTCTAGTTTACTTTGTTTTAGCTGAAGATGTTGTATATAACATGGACGTGTGAAGGTCTCTCTTATACACGGCAATGTGTCTACCGTTCGATCGATCTTGCTATCTTATCTATGATTACCGCCACGACGCTTAAATCTAGGCAGACGCCTTAGTGTTTTCTCTCTAGTAGAAGGTCGAGAGATTTCCTCTCTAAAGTGCTGAGAGCTTCTTTTAAGGCTTTGCATCCTGCCGTATCGCTCTCTTTACATTTCTTATAGCGTGCTAACGCTTTCTCTGCCAACTCTTTGTTGACCTCTGTGCTTCTCCTGGCCAATGCTTTGAGAATCATGGCTGTCTCTGTGACGCACTCCAAGTCGGGGCCCTGCGTTTTTTCAATTGTGCCGTCTCTTCTATAGGTGGTTAGATATACTGAGCATGTGTCGTAGTCGTAAGAGATCTCGACTTTTTCTATCTTAGACCTCGCCGGCAGCTCAACGCCGGTTTTAAAAGTCTCTTCTATTCCAACGGCATATTTAAGTAGCTTCATACCTAATCTTACAGATTTCTTGTCTAGTCTACCGAGTAGTTTATACGCCACTCTTTTCAAGTCGGTTATTTCTTCAAAGGTGAGTTGAGAGGGGTCTTTGTTTAATATCTCATCTATTTTATCTAAGTCTTCTACTGTCAGAGGTTCTGTCGTAGATATTTTCTTTAGAGCATCTGCCTCTACTTGTGTAACTAAGCCTTTTGATACTAATAGCGAGGTTAAAAACTCCATTAAGATATAGTCTCTTTCTCTCTTCCTAATTATCTCGGCGTAGAGAGGAATTAGATATATCTCAAGCGATTTAACTAGCCTATACATTATGAGACCTAGTATTGTAATTGAGACAGCAATTGTAGTGATAAACAGAAGCGTTAAGTCCACAGAGAGCTACTTGTCTATCTATAAAAATGTTTTATAAAATGTCTTTAGAGAGGTCTATGAGTTGGAATTTAGTTGTAGCCACCGGCTGGCGGCAGGAGAGACTATGTTTGGAGGAGTTGTATAGAGTTGGCGATATCGTTGGAAGACGAGTTGAGGAGGTTTGGTTCACTGGGTTTGACGGCTTGTTAACTGCCAAAGTAGAGGGGGACCCCGTGGAGTTTGTCAAAATGCTCATAGATGTGGTTAAAAGCGGCTATTATATACCTAGGTATATCCTTAGAGTGACGCCTATTATGACTGTTGTAAAGACCGATTTAGACGAAATACAGAAGGCCGTGGGCGAGCTGGCCGAACGCTATATTGCGCCACAGGAGAGTTTCAAAATTGAGCTTAAGAAGAGGGGCGTAAAGTTCGACCGCATGTCGGTTATTGAATATGTCGCCAGAGCGGTCAACCGGAGGGTAGATTTGACAAAACCTGACAAAGTCGTGTGGATTGAGATGTTCCCTAGCAGAACCGGCATCTCTGTAATTAGAGAGGATGAGACCTTCTCACTTATGAGATCTAGATCTGCCACATGAGAGAGGAATACGTAGAGGTCGGGGGTAGGAGAGTAAGATATATCGCTGGGGGAGTTGGCAAGCCGTTGGTCTTGCTACATGGCTGGTCTTTTAATGCAGATACTTGGGTTGAAAGCGGGATTTTTCCCGCTCTGGCTAAACACTACACTCTATATGCAATAGATATGCCATATGGCACAAAGACAAAAAGCGAAAGATTTAGCGCCCCCCGCCAGGAATATGCCGAATTTCTCCGAGGAATTTTAGACACGCTGGGTCTTGTAGATCCGCCGCTCGTAGGGCCGAGCGCCTCTGGTGAAGTTGTTTTATGGTATGTAGCGCGGCGGCTTCCGACAAAGGCTGTGATTGTAGTAGGCCCAGTGGGTCTCACAGAGGAGTTGCTCACGGCAGTTGCAGAAATAGATGTGCCTATTCTAGCCATATGGGGTGAGAGAGACGAAATCTCGCCCTCCTCTAATGCCAAATTGTTAAGGGGTAAGAGGGTAAAGATAGCGATTTTAAAAGAGGCCGGACACGCCGCATATTTAGACAAGCCCAGCGAGTTTATAGACGTCGTCTTAAGCTTTTTGAAAGAGTTTTACTAAACTCTCGGCAAGGCGAACTGCCTGTCTAGTCTCGCAGGGATTGTGTGTCCTTACTACGTGGGCGCCGTTAAGAACGGCTATTGTCTCGGCGGCTAGAGAGGCCGGTAACACTTCGTCTGGGCTTTCTACGCCAGTTATCTTCCTGAGGAAGGATTTTCTAGACACGCCTATTAAAATAGGCTTATTTAACGCCCTGAGTTTGGCTAGATTAGCTATTATGTATAGATCCCACCTCCACCACGGCCATTGTTCATCTCCGTGTCTATACTCGCCTCTGACTACATAAGGTTCGTCTCTCTGTGGAAGTAATGGAAAGCCTATCCCAGGGTCTACGACTATTTTTCTCTGATCTACGCCACATTTTTCAAAATGTTCTAGGGATTCTCTTAACGCATAGACAACTCTAGCCACAGGGTCTACGCCTCTTCTCGCCTCTTTTTCTCTAGCTACTACCACCACCGAGGCGCCGTAATCTGCAATAATGCGGCATATCTCTGGGTATAGCTTCCCCCCTGTGACGTCGTTTATTATAGAGGCGCCTACCTTCAAGGCGTATTCAGCCACTTGGGGCCTGTATGTATCTACGCTTATTGGAACCTTTACGTTTTTTATAATGTCTGGCAAAACGGCCTTAAGTCTCTCTAGCTCTTTTTCCGGCGGGATCCATGTCTCTAAATACGGCGCCGTCGACATTGCTCCAATGTCTATTACATCGCTATATTTCTCTAATTCCATAGCTTTTTCAACGGCATTGTGTATCGCCACAGAGCCTTTGAAAAACGACTCTGGCGATATGTTAAGCACAGCCATTATTCTCACTGGATGTCTATCTCCGACTTTAAGGCCACCTAGTTCACCCGCTATCATATGCATAAACTATATATTTTTGTTGTAGATAAAGATTATGCAAAAAGTTATTCGTAGTAAATCTTATGTATTTGAGGGAGAGTTGCCAGAAGAGATATCAACATTACTAGAGAAGTGGGGGAGGTTAGTAAAAAGAGGCGAGGTCGCCGTTTATACGATAGACTCCGGTGAGATAAAGATGCGTAAAATCTCTGAAAATCCGACGCAAGTAGTGAGGAGGATCTATATCCACCCATCTTGTGGATGTATGTTAGAAATTGACGAAACTAGAGATTTTGAACAAGGGAAAACAACCTACACCTTGTATATGAAAAAGCTCTGTCAGGAGCATAAATCTTAAGTTTAGAATTCCCACACTCTCCCGTGGGCCGTATCTATGTAGAGACATATGGCTGTTGGCTAGCTAAAGCAGATGCCGAAATTTTACGACAGAGACTAGGCTACGAACAAGTTTCTAATGTAGATGAGGCAGACGTAATTTTAGTATATACATGTGCTGTTAGAGAAGATGGAGAAGTGCGACAGTTGGCTAGAATTAGAGAACTTGTAAAACTGGGGAAAGAGCTTATAGTGGCTGGGTGTCTCGCAAGACTTAGGCCATATACAATAAAATCTCTAGCCCCACATGCCAAGTTGATCTACCCCTCGGAGATAGAGGGCGGGAAAGAGCGCAGCATGAAAACATTGCCTAAATACGAGAGGGGGCTTATATATACAGTGCCACTACAAGTGGGTTGTCTTGGCAATTGTACCTTTTGTGCAACTAAATACACTAGGGGAGGCGCGGGGTATGTAAAAAGCGCAGATCCAGACGATGTAGTACGCCATATAAAAGAGGCTGTAGCTAAAGGCGCGCGCGAGATTTATCTAACGGGACAAGACGTTATTACCTACGGTTTTGATGCCGGTTGGAGAGGCGGCTGGACGCTTCCAGATCTACTCGATAGAATCCTAAAGGAGGTCGAAGGTGAGTATAGAGTGAGAATTGGAATGTCTGAGCCTTGGATATTTGAAAAATTTGTAGACCAGCTATTAGACATTATAAAGAGAGACCACAGAGTCTATAGATATTTCCACCTCCCTGTCCAATCTGGAAGCGACAAAGTGCTTGTCGCGATGGGTAGGAAGTACACTGTAGAGGAATATAGAGGTCTCATACGTAGGATAAGACGGGAGCTCGGCGACAACGTCTTTATAGCCACTGACATAATTGTGGGATTTCCCGGCGAAACAGAAGAAGACTTTCAGGAAACTATCAAGCTTGTGGAGGAGCTACAGTTTGACAAAATCCACGTGGCGAGATTTAGCCCTAGGCCTTTTACAGAAGCCGCAGTAATGCCTAGACAAGTGCCAGACGCCGAGAAGAAGAGGCGGAGTAAAATCTTGTCGGAAGTAGCCATGAGGATTGCCCATTTGAGAAACGGCGCTCAAGTGGGAAAGAGAGATGTTGTGTTAATAGATGAGGTAGACCACGGCCTTGTGGTGGGGAGGGCGAGCGACTATAGACAAGTGGTGGTTAAGAGAGGAGCTGGCGACGGACTATTGGGAGAGTTTGTAAACGTTAGGATAGCCGCAGCAAGTCCAGTGTACCTTTACGGCGAAATCCTCTAGAGCAACACTTGTTCCCAGGGGTATTTCTTAGAGGCTCTCTGGCTTCTCAACTCCTCAAGCTTCTTCAACATGTCTTTTACCTCTTCCTCTGTGAATTTTCTAAACAACGGCCTTACATCTCCCAGCGGAGTACCTGGCGTCGGTGGTTTATAGGCCTCGTCCCAACTTGGCTGTGAAATGCCAAGCATCTTCCAGAGCTCAGCGGCGCTTCTCGGCGTAACTGGCGTTAAGCCGGCAGCTATAGTTTTAAGCGACCAATAGGCGCGGTACATAACTGCGTTTGCGACTTCTATGTCTCTACGTAGGAGCTCCCAGGGAGCTCTGGCGTTAAGATACCGGTTGCCCTCTCTAGCTATTTCTACCACGGTGTGGAGGGCGTCTTTTAGCTCTATGGCGTCGTAATGTTTCTCTGCCTTCTTAAACAACTGTATTACTCTATCGATAAACTCCTCATCTTCTCTAGTAGGCGCGCCAGGCGGAGGCACAACCCCACCCATTCTATTTTTGATGAAAGTAAGCACTCTATTTATGTAGTTTCCCACGTCGTCATTCATGATTTTATTTATGATCTCCAACGCAAGAGCCCAGGTAAAACTTGTGTCTCTATTTTCTGGGCGGATATAGATGAGGATAAAGCGCCAGTAGTCTGGCGGCATAAGTTGGAGAGCTTCGTCTATCCATATACCCCACCTCCTGCTTTTAGAAAACTTGTCACCTTCATATAAGAGATATTCGGTAGATGCAGTAGTGGTCGGGAGGGTGTAGCCTTCGCCATTTGCAAGAAGAAGTGCAGGTAGTATAATGACGTGAAATGGAATGTTGTCTTTGCCTACGAAAAATACGATTTTTGTCTCTGGGTCTTTCCAATAGCGTTCCCATTTACCGGCGTCTTCTCTAAAGAGCTCAACTACGGCGGATATATACCCAAGCACGGCCTCAAACCAAACATATATAGTCTTACCCTCCGCCCCTGGAAATGGCGCAGGTATGCCCCATTTGTTATCTCTTGTAATTGCCCGCGGCTTTAGCCCCTCTTTCAACATCCCTAGAGACATCTCTTTGGCATTGGGCGGAAGATGGGGGTTCTCCTCTACATATTTCCTTATTCTATCCTCTAGTTTTCTCAAGTCGAGATACCAGTGTTTTGTAATACGCCACTCTGGTCTTGAGCCACATATGGCGCATCTCGGCTCTATCAACTGTTTGGGATCTAGAAGGCGGCCGCAGTTTTCACATTGGTCTCCCCTAGCTCTCTCGTAACCACAGTAGGGACATTTGCCAATGATAAATCTATCGGGTAGATATATCTTGTCTCTGGGACAGTATGGCACCTCTTCTTCTTTTGTAAATATATAGCCATTATTATATATCTTTAGAAAGAAGTTTTGGACAAATTTTATATGAGTGTCTGAGTGAGTGTGAGTATAGAGATCGAAAGATATGTCCCATCTTTTAAAAAGTTCGGCGACGATTTGGTGCATTTTTTTCGCATACTCCTCTGGGTCTACCCCCAGTTGTATAGCCTCCACCTCTATTGGCGTTCCATGCATATCGCTACCAGATACGAATACCACGTCGTGGCCACGGAAACGTAGATATCTGGCGTATACATCGGCGGATAGGACAGAGCCTATTAAATTGCCGAGATGGGGCACCGTCTGGACGTAGGGCCACGCAGATCCAATTACGTATTTAGCCACGGAGAGAGAAACGTCGAAGTTTAAATTACTTCTGCCTTACTATTGATCTAAGAGCTTCACGTATAGCGCTCTTTAGCCCCCCGCTTTCATACGCCACGAGAACTCTTGACCACTTTATCCTAAGTACTAATATCGTCACCACTAGAGTGGCCACAGCTACGATCGCTATAGACAGCCTAACGTCGCCTAGGTATCTATCAACGGCCATTAACGCCGCGTCTGTAAATAACGCTATGGCTGAGGCGAGAAGAAGCTTTCCAGCAAATACAGCGAGGAAAAACCGCCTTATGCTATAGCCGGCGGCTCCCAGAGGGATATATAAAACGTCGTCTGCCAACGGAGATGCCGCAAATATAAAGACCGCCACGTCTATGCCCCATTTCGATATTTTATCAAAAAACTTCTTTGCGTATTGAAACTCCTCGCCCATGACTACTCTCCCAATTCCATAGCCGTAGAAAAACACCAACACCTTTCCAAGAGTTGCGCCAAGCGCCGTCGTTAAAACGGCGGCTGTCACACTGACGACGTCACTGTGTGTAGCAACATAGGTCACTGTGGCCAAGTAGCCGGGGAGTGGGATAAATGGTATGAAATGCGATATAAAAACTGCTAGGAAGACGCCGAGTAGTCCGACGTAATCCACGGCGCGTTATTTACCAAACCTCCTTTGTCTTCTGGAGTATTCCTCAACTATGTAGACAAGATCTTCTCTCTCTATCTCAGGCCATAGCTTGTCGAGGAAGATAAGCTCAGAGTAGGCAGATTGATAAAGTAGGAAGTTGCTTAATCTCTTCTCGCCGCCTGTTCTTACAACTACGTCAGGCTCGGGGTTTGGTAAATCTTTAGTGTCTAGACACTGAAATAGCGTCTCTTCGTTTATATCAGCAATTTTAACCTCGCCGTTTAAAAGCCGTTTTACACAACGTACAATTTCTGCCCTACCGCCGTAGCCTAAGGCGAAGGTTAAGTTATACGACGAATAACTTCTTGTGACAGATTCCAACTCATCCATTAGCTTCACTACCCTCCCAGGTAGTAACGATCTGTCGCCAATAAACCTAATTCTCACCTTATTTTCGTGGATCAAGGGGTCTTCGAGAGATTTTCTAAACTCCTCCTCAAATATCCTAAATAAAATCTCCAACTCTAGCCTACTCCTCTGGAGGTTCTCTGTAGAAAGCGCATAGAAGGTAACGTTTCTAATTTCTCTAAACTCAAGCGCCCAGAGAAGAAAACTACGCACTTTTTCCACGCCGCGTTTGTAGGCGTGGTAAAAATCGAGCCCTGCTTTTTTTGCAAATCTCCTATTGCCGTCTGGAATTACAGCGATATGACTGGGTATTTTAACAGACCCGCTCTCCCACATGTTCATCACCCCCCTTCTCTATTGTAAGAAGCACAGGCTTGTCACAAGTGGCAAGTATCATTCCTTGACTCTCCACGCCCATTAATCTCTTGGGCTCTAGATTTGCCACAACCACGACGTATTTACCCACTAGATCCTCAGGCTTGTAATACTCAGCCAAGCCGGCGACGATCTGTCTCTTTTCGGCACCTAGGTCGACCACTAGTTTTATAAGCTTTCTAGAGCCCTCGACTCTCGCCGCCTCTAAGACCTTACCCACGCGAAGGTCAATACGTCTAAATTCGTCAATCGAAACTAACGACATCACAACGCCGTGTATACGTATATTTAAAGGTTTAGTTTAAAATCTCGGTAGGCGTTGCCAACGCTGTATATTACCACCTCCGCCAACTTAGGCCCGGCGCCCAGTTCGTATTTAAAATAAACAGCAACGCCTTGGACTAGATGGATATAACTCCTTTTCTCTACAAACCCCTCTTTAATCTCCTCACTAGGCGGGAGGACGTTTACAAAGTCTCCGTTGGCAGTCGCTAGATATACATCTACCCGCTCCACGACATCTCTAGTTACTTTACATTCTAAATATAGCGGGGTGTCTAAATGCATATGTCTAATAGATGCACCTATTTGCTTTAGTCTGCCAACTACATAGTTCACAGTCTGTAGTACCTGCTCTTTTGATGCAAGAGGCAAGACTATCACAGCCGGCGGGATTGCTAACACACTGTCTAAATCCCTCTCTTTAATATTCGTTTCGTTGCCACTGCAGCAATAAAACCTATGGCCAACGGCATTAGGTATACGGCTAGGAGAAACACGGGTATACCAAAGTAGCTCGTCTCTACAGTTACAACAACGACGTTAGATCTATTTGATAAGAGATAGTCATTACCTAAAAACTCCGCGTATATCATATACACGCCGGTGTTTTTAAACCTAAGTGTGACAACCGTCGATTTTTCAACCAATACATCTTCAACATCTGTAGAGTTGTATGTCTTGTTTATCTTATATATCAAAACGCGGCCTTCCTCTTGCCCCACCGGGCTTTCTAAATTAACCACAAGCGGAAGGCCGCCGTCTATAAGCGCCATTTTTCTCTCGGCTCTAATCTCTATTTTGGCGGGGTTTTTAACCGCTAAATAGAATTGGGAAGTCCAACATGGGTAGTAACTATCATCGCCTGGGAAAAAGACTGTAATATTGTATACCCCAGTTTTGTTAAAAACGAGCTGAGGCCCTGCTACACTTCCGTTGATGTATATATATGTTGGAAAAGAGACTAACGGTTGGACTACGTATCTCCTAAGTACATATACTGTGTTATTAACGACTTCGCCTCTTAAAACAAAATGTATTACACACTGCGCCCTGTCTATAAATACATATGTGATATTTTCTACACTTGAATAGTTGGGATCAAAGCTATCAAATCTTGCAGTAATCTTAAAAACGCCGCCACGTGGAGGCAGCCACATGCCTTGGTAAGACGAGGAGTTTCCCGAGTAGACCACCGTGCCGTTTATTATGAGGTATAGTCTACCAGCCACCCCGCTGGGTTGTAGAAACATTCTAACAGGCAACGCCTCTCCATAAACACCTCTCTTTGGCACGTCGAGAATTAGTTTAACAATTGCACTACTTACAAAAACGTTAAATGTGGCCTTTGTACTAAGAAGCCCAGGGGCCTCGGCTATAGATACTGTACCGAGATATGTGCCGGCGGGTATGCCAACTATTTTCAAAACGCCCACGCCGTTTGTCACTCTGACCGTGTAGTTAAAGACGTGGAATCTCCCCATTAGCTCTACACGTGCCGTGGCGTTTATAGGCCTTCCATATAGCCGTAGAAATATCGGTATGTCCAGTTCTTGTCCATAGACCGTAGAGAACGTTTTGTTAACTATAATCTCCGGCGTCGAGGGGGCGACGAAAACTAGCATAGAGAGTTTTGCATTTCGAAAGTTCCTAGTGGTCGGGGTAAATACGACTGTCAAATTGTGAAGGCCAGGCCCGATCTTTAGCGTATCAACGAGGGGGCCGCTTGGCGCTCCGTTTACAAACACCGTCAGTAACCCACGCGGTTCTACTAACGATAGAGCCTTTGCTGATATAGACAACAGCTTGCCATACTCTACCACATAGGGGTTAGAGAAAGTCCCATTGATTTTTACATCTAGTTGAACAGGTGCTGGAGATACCTGGAGAACTCTGTTGACGCCTATCGACGTAATATTTCTATCTTCTGCCACAGCCACATAGAGCTGGTAGACGCCTACGTCTAAGAGTCTAAATATTAGAGAGCTTGGAGACTTCACTAGAATTGGCGACGACCGATTCATAACTATAGAAACAGTAGCTCTATAGTCCCTACGTCCTACAAATACTCTCACTGTGATGTTGATAGACTCGCCGTATGTATATTCATCTTTATGAATCACCTGTAGGTTTGGCACAGCCTTTTTGACGGTCAGGTTGTAAGTCGTAACTATGTCTCCCATAGTTAACGTCAATGTGTAACTACCCGCGCCAAGACTCCACGTGTCTACTGCAATAAGCTCAGACGCAGGTAATACAAAAGTGCCTATTGAAACTAAGCCGCGTCGGGGCGGCGGATGGAGGTTTATTTTCATCACCTCTCCAAAGACATTGTTAACAACTGAGATATTCGGAATGACTACGACTTTTGTCTTTTGGTAAAATACGCCGTCTGTAGCCACTAGGTGGTACAGCCCGGAGTATTGTGGAATAAATGCCGTAGTAGGAGCCTTAGACCCATTTACATAGAGCATAACTGTTCCACATCCCCTCTCTGTCATATTAACCGAAATTTTTGAAGTCATATTTGCTGCGTTTATCTCTATTCTACATTTATCAACGACAGGTAGTTTAACAACTTTGCCATTTATCCTCAATGTGATATCGCCTGTTGTTTTCAATGGCCTCACGCCGAGATAGATCGTACTATCAGAAGTAATATTGAAATCCACGACGGCGCCCTCTACTACCTCCACTTGTTTAGCCCCGCGGATTGTGAGATTTGTATATGTATATGCGTTAACGTACTCTGGTTCGATACTTACAGCGACGACTATAGCCACTATTGCCACTGTAAATATGAGACAGCGATGCACATACATCTATGTGGTCTGTTATAAATTTTTCGCGGCACAAAATTAAATATATTGAAATTTACATGTCGTGGCTAAGATAATTACAATAGATGTGTGGGGCACCTTAGTGCCTGTGGAGCCGGCTATAAAAGCTGTCGTCGATGTATTACACAAGAGTCTTGGGGGGAGGATCCCCTACCAGACTGTTCAAGCTCTTATAAATGAGGAGAGGAGAAAGATGAAGCTTGCAAGACGGGAGAAACATGAAGTTGTGCCACCCATATACACATTACTTGACATACAGAGACAACTACGTAATAGGGGTATAAATACATTTTTTGACGTATATCAAACACAAGATGCTATAGACGACGCTATTTCTCGTCTTGAAATTACGCCTTATGAAGACGCTGTTGAGGCGATAAAACACGCCAAAGCCGAAGGCTATAGAATTGGAATAATTTCAAATGTCCTACTCTGGAGATCTCGCGCAACTAGAAAGTTATTGGAAACCCTCGGCATTTCACAACTAGTAGATTTACAGCTATATGCCGACGACATTGGTTATGTAAAACCTGCTGTACAAATTTTTGAAGCTGCCAAAACGCTTTTATTAGGCGATGTAGAACCCGATGTATATCTACACATAGGTGACGACTTCTATGAGGATTTCCTCGGCGCGTTAATGGCTGGCTACGGCGCTGTGTTGATAGATAGAAGAGAGCAACACACAAAGAGAGAATTGACAGAGGCAGTGCCCTGTAGGGCATATATCGTAAGGAGTTTAAAGGCTCTACCGTTAGTGCTACATGAAGCAGAAAGCTGTATTAAGCCAGGTTAGACATCAAATACTTCACATATTCAATAATCGATTTTACAGCCGGCGACTCCGTAGGCTTAAGCTTTAACACCTCTATTTCCAACGCTTGTCTTGCAGCTTGTAGAAGTTTATCAAAAGGCACGATGTGTGGAGGCTCTCCAAACGTCTTTTCTACTACACGTTCCCACGGCATTGAGTGGACGGCACTTATGGAGTACTCGGGAATATACATATTGAGCACTGGCCTAAGCCTTCTGCCTCCTAACAACTCTACGTAGCTCTTTGTCGTTTCAATAGCCGATATATCGGGCGTTACAACAGGCACTACATAATCCACAAGACCCGCCGCCAAACTCCCAAATGGAGATGGGGGCATGTCGATAATAAGCACCCCCGGCTTTAGCCTAGATTCAACTATCTGTAAGACATGTTCTAATTGCCGCTTGGTGAGAAAGCCGTCTCTACCTAGAAATGTAAAGACGAGTTGAAAAGCGCCCTTTTCTGTATTCCACCTCCTTAGGTAAAACGCCCTAATTGGGTCGGCAAGTTTACCTATGACGTAGTCAGATAGAGAGGGCCTTCCCCAAGTTGCAAGAGACTCCCCTATGAGTATAAGCGCCGCCGTACCTATATTAGGTGTAAGATCTATAAAAACTACGGGGTAGTAGGACACATTTCTCCAGGCATAAGCTAATAAAACCGCTGTGTTTAACGCTAACGTAGTCTTGCCAGTGCCTCCCTTAGTTCCAGAGGAGAAGACAAGCCTCTTCATACCTCTGGCGCAGAGACAGGCCTCCTCTTTATTTCTTCCGGGGTGATCTCCCTCTTGGTCTCTACTTTCTCCTCTTTCTTCTTTTCTCGCCTAGGCATTATTAAAACAAGACTAGCCACATAGAATAAAATTGCGGCAATAGGCCATTGACATAAGACGGCCAGTGTAAACGCCGTGATATTGAGCACTATGCCTATGGCGAATTTCACGTAATCTACAAGCGACAACTTATTTATCTATTTCAGCTATTTAACCACTTTAGAATAGTTGTATAACACGCCTTCTATAATTTCACAAAGCCCCTCTACGTCCCCCGCCTTGGCTTTCACCCACAACGGCGTGTCTCTCCTTAGTATATACTTTTTTCCGATTTTCTCAAGATATCCGGCTATGAGCAAGGCCTCAGACATATTAGCTACTTTAAATACTATAGATCTCGTTGGCCTTATCTTTGTCTCAGCCCACTTTGAGACGTCGCCAACGACAAAACTAACTACATTGCCGCGGGCCCCCTCTACAAGTTCTACTAGAAACCTAGCCAATATCTCGCACATTCTCACATTTTAAAAACGCGTATCGTATATATATATCTTTCTATCGGCTTATATGCGCGTTCTTATCATCGGCACCACAGGCCTAAATATGAAGGCCTTGGCGTCTTCACTAGAGAAGTTCCATAGAGAACAGAGCCGTGGAAAGCTCGGCTTGTACTTCGTAGAGGAGGAGTTAAAGAAAGAAGTAGACTGGGTTATTTTTCTTGACAGCGACGATTATTATTGGCAAGAACGCGTCTGGAGAGAGGCAGTGGCTAAAACAGTTGCTAGGGTAGAGGAAGAGGCGCCAGACCACGCGGCCATATTTATGAACTTGCCATATTTTCGCAAAAGCCGCTTTTTCCCAGCTGTCGACATCTCAGTATTACGGGCATTTAAGCCAGATCTCCTCATGACTTTGATAGAGGAGGCGCATGTCATTTGGCGTAGAATACAAATACGGGAGGGCCGTGAGAAAACTGGCGCAACTCTCAGACTTAAAGACGTATTCGCTTGGCGTACAGCCTCTATTCTCATAGGCGACACAATAGCTAAGGCGCTAGGCGTACAAAATGTAGTGGTTGCAGTAAAACACCCAACTAAGACCATATACGGCATAGCCATAGGCGCCGCAAGACCTAGGTTCTACCTCTCGTTTCCAATAACATATACTAGAGGAGATCCAGAAGCGCGGCGGGAGATAGACGCCTTTAGAGCCGAGATGCACAAAAGATTTTACGCCTTCGACCCTTTGACAATGGACGAAAGAGTACTGCGGACGGCGAAAAGACAGGGAAATATCGTAGTCATAGAGGCGGAGGACCGCTGGCTTCTGCCAGAGGGCGTGAGGCCGGCTGTCGAAGACGAGCCAGAGCTCTATCCAATGGAGATACCCGTGGATCAAGTAGAGGAGGTTTTAATAGATATAGACAACTTAATCAGATTTAAAGACTTCCGCTTTATACTCCAGTCAGACGCCGTCGTCGTTTATAGACCATTTATGAAAAAAATGTTTCACAAGGGGGTCTTCAGCGAGATTATGTACGCCTCGAATACCGCCCACAAGAGACTTTTTATCTATCTACCACCTGACGACAGAACTACAGGCATGGACTCTCCCTTTGATCCCGGCGTTGGAACAATTGAGGAGAGATTAGAAAAGTTTTTCGAAGTTATTGAGAGATTTGCCGCCCGTTTTTCAGCTGAGTGATAAACTCAACAATTTTCTCACGGCCGCGAATCTCGAGGAACCCCCTTCTCTCATCTACCACATAGAGCACATCTTCGTCTACGAAAGGCATATACAACACCTTGATCTCCCCCGGCCATTCCCCCTGGGGATTTCTAGTTACTAAATAGGCTCTCACGACATATGTATCCTAAAACAAGTTAATAACTCCATTGTTTATAGACAGAATCGCCAAGTTAGATAAAACTTTCAGCGTCGTCTAGCCTCTTCATCTATCAAGCCGACCGAACCTCAACATCAAATTATAGATTATCCATATATAAAAACTATGAGAACCCCGCCATTAATCTGGCAAGAGTTCTACATTTCGGCCATAATATCTTAACTCTGGGGAGAACAAAAATACTTAAAATAAGCGTATATACCCATATGGACTACAAACTTGCCGCGGGGGTTGCCATAGGGCTTATAATCGGAGTTATAGCGACCATATTATTTATCCCCCAGCCACAGTCTCAACAACAGAGCGCTCCGCCTTGTCCAACTTCTCTAGATTTGATAAAGAAGAGGGGGAAACTTATAGTTGGAACCTCCGCCGACTGGCCGCCTTATGAATATATAGAAAGTGGAAAAGTCGTGGGTATTGATATAGATATCGCCAGAAGAATTGCGGATAGTCTCGGAGTCCAGCTTGAAATACGTGATATGAAGTTTTCAGCACTTATAGAAGCTGTCAGAAAGGGAGATGTCGATTTTGTTATAGCCGACATGGCTATAACACCTGAGAGAGAAAAACAAGTCCTCTTTTCTATTCCATATCAGGTAGATTCGTCTACTGTTGTTGTAAAGAAGGGAACACAAATTAGAAGCGTAGAGGATCTAAGAGGCAAGACCATCGGCGTACAAGTGGGAACTGTACAGGAGGATTGGGCTGTTAGAACCCTCGGCAACTATTCAAAAATTGTGAGATATGACAGAGTGTATCCCTATATGGTTGAGGCTTTGCGTAAAGGCGATGTCGATGCGATTGTCGTCGGGGGAGTTGTTGGAGATGCAGTAGTTAAAAGATTTCCAGAGTTTGAAAAAGCGTTTTCAGTAGGAGTGCGCTACAGCGCTGTTGCAATGCCGATATGTGCCTACGATTTAAAACTACAAGTAGATAAAGTGATATACGACATGTTACAAAGCGGCGAAATGGAGCGGCTGATAAACAACTGGGTAGAGAAATGGCTCTATGGCTAATTATTAAACTTTCTCTCGTTTTAATATCCCCCTTTTCTACAACAACAACGTTTGAACTAAATAACGTTGTATATACAGTATATGTCGCAGATAACTTTGTAAAGTGGGTTATTGGCTATATGAATGTGACCTCTTATGACCCACGCGGCGTTGGGGCCGTCGGTATGTTATTTATATTTCCCAGAAATTCTACATACTGCTTCTGGATGAAAAACACTTATATCCCCCTTAGGATTGTCTGGGTCAGCGGAAGTAGAATTACGGGACAGGCCTTGGGAAGGCCTCTAGACAAAACTCCGGTATGTGGCTACGGCGACAAAGTGCTAGAGCTTAAACCTGAGATTATACTTGGCGAGCAACAACAAAAATAGGCCTTTCTCGTTTTCAACTCACAACTAAGCGGGAACCGCCCCGGGAGAACATCACACCGCATTAGCTACAAACAACCAAAGGCCGCTATGGTATCTCTATCTTTGGTGTTCTATGCACGTTCATATGGGACCTCTGGAGTAGGGGAGAAAAGTCTGTGTCTACACCGTGGCGGCGCTATTCTAAACGTCATAACTTGGCAATTGACAATGACATAGGCTAAGATACGACGAAAAACAGAACGTCTAATAAGACCGTTTCACGTAGACACCGACAAATACGCCAAGTCAGCACTCTGACCAACTCCGCCGCAACTGAATTACGTGCCAGACCTACTTCAACCCACGAGCCTCTGGAATAGAACCTCTATAACACATTATGCCTAGATATCGCCGATATCGCAACGCTGAGAGATCGCGTGGCATGTATCCAAGGACGTGGGTATACACCGGCAGTACATCAGGTATAAAAAGCTGGGTCTCGGCCATGAGGTTGGGCGTGGCGGTGGCTGCGGCGGCTTTGGCGGTGTACGCCTTAGCCGGCTCGGACAGCAAAGCGCAGTCTGCGCAAGACGCGGCGATCGAGGGGCTGACCATTGGGGGTAATGACCTCTTCTGGTACATGTATGGCAGACTGCTGAGGAAGATGAAGGTTGACGACGTGTTTGGGCGTATTTTGGAGAGGCCGGTTGGGGCTCCCGGGCCTGCGAAAGGCAAATTTCAGCGAGAGACAGTGGTTTCACAACGACGCGGCGGGTGGGGAGGTTTACGAGAGGTGTCTTGGGGATTTTTGTAGACGCGGCGAGGATATACATAGTGGCGACAGACCCAGCCTGCGGAGAGAAGATAAGAAGAGCTGTGGAGGATCTCGCCAGCCGATACGGCACGGAGCTCGTCATCCTCAAAGACAAATACACACAAACAGCTAAGCCAGTGGGCAGACGCGCTGTTTCATAGGGCGTTTAAGGGGGTTTGGGGATAGGCTGAAGCAGATATGTGGAAAGATAGTTGTCACCGGGGTTGGAGTAGACCAAGCAACTAACCAGATCGTCGTGGGCATAAACCCAGACTGCATAAGCCGGGCCGTCATCAGAGAGCTAGCCAAAGCCCTAGACGAGTTGAGAATCCCAAAAGACGCCGTAATCCTAGAGAAATTCCCTGGTGTTGCGCCGTATCCGTTGCCAGTCGGCGTTATGGAGTCTAAGGATTGTTCTCTTGTGTTTACTGGGGGTTCGCGATGTTGGAAACCCCTTCGCCCTTACGGCTGGCGGCTGTGTGGTGTCCTACATAGATGTGTTAGACCACCGTAGATGTGTGATATTACCGCCTGGTGTCTGGGATATGTTGGGTGGTTAGGGCTGTGTGGCGATTCTGCATTGGTGCTGTACCACTGCGATAGCCACAAAGGGAGGTAGCGGCACACCCGTCCTCACGCCTTGGGTTGTTTTATCTTTCGTCCGCTGACTATTTTGTGACTCCGATATCGGTAGCTCTTCGAGATTTTTGAGGCGGTGTAGATTAAATTCCTCGTTGAGGTAGAATTTAATAGTGCCCCCTTACGGCTCCCGATCCTCTTCGGGAGGCCGCCGGAGTCGAAGGCCCGGCCCTGGAGTCTAGCGGCTGGGAGCGCCGCCAGCCCTAGTGACCTGGCTCCTCTCTGTCCGCGACCGCCCTAGCGCAGTCACGAGTGGGTCAAACCCCTAGGGAGAGTCGGCGCCGGGGAAGGGGGATGTAACGATGTTGTCCCGCCGACTTTTATAGTCGGCGAGCAACGACATCGTCACTAGTCAGAGGGGTTCCTCTTCCTCACCAAGTTTAAATATATGACCGCTTTTAAAAACGTGCTTCTGTGGGTTTACCTCGCCTTGGCGTCTTATGTTGTCTCTATAGGCTTTGGGCTCGCGAGCATGTCTGCGGCTTCAGCTGCGGCTGGCGCTATTTCCACTGTTCTTGTGGGAATTACACTCACTAAAGCCTACCGGGAGTTGCTTAATATCAGAGATATGTATTGGGATAAGCTCGGCGGCGTGTGGCTCGGCGGCGAATACGTCGTTGCCATCTGGCTTTTTGTAATCTCGGGTGTATCGTCACAACCAATTGCTCTGTTTCTAGTACATCAATTTGAAATTCTTGCAGACAGAAATGTGGAACAGATAGACTTTACAAAGTTGATGGGCTTGGGGGCGCTTGTCTTGGGGCTTCTTCTTCTAGTGGCAGTCTGGATAATTGCTTGGGCCTACTTGATTGAGGTTTTTACACGGGATATATACATCGTTAAAGTCGCAACGGGAGTCGGCACTTTTAGACCCTCTAGCGCCACGTTTTATATCGTGCTTAGTGTCATTACAATAGGTTTTTTATACTTCTACTGGTTATATAGCGTATGGAAGTGGATTTCTCAACTGAAGACATCGACGAAGTTGCCGCACTTATCGCAAAGTCAGACTGTGTAGTGGCGCTCACAGGCGCAGGGGTTTCTACAGCAAGCGGCATTCCAGATTTCCGAGGGCCTCAGGGCATTTGGAAGAAGATAGACCCTGAGAAATTCGACATAGAATACTTCTATAGAAATCCAGATGAGGTTTGGGATCTCTTTATCAAGTTCTTTCTCCCCGTCTTTGATGTAAAGCCTAATCCCGCCCATTATGCTTTAGCCGAACTGGAAAAAATCGGCAAATTGTGTGCTGTGATTACACAAAACGTAGACATGTTACATCAAGCCGCTGGCAGTAAGAATGTAATTGAGCTCCACGGCGCGCTCAGAGACGCCGTATGTATTAAATGCGGCGCTAGATATCCACTTAGAGAAGTATTAAAGTGGCGTAGTAGCGGGGCGCCTAGGTGTCCCAAATGTGGAGGAGTTCTTAAGCCTGATGTAGTATTCTTTGGAGAGCCTCTTCCACAGAGTGCACTAAGAGAGGCTCTTATGCTAGCCGAGATGTCTGACGTATTTATCGCAGCGGGGACTTCGCTAGCTGTATATCCTGCAAATCAACTGCCGGTAGTCGCTAAGAAAAGAGGTGCAAAACTCGTGATTGTAAATGCCGACGAGACTTATTACGATTTTTTCGCAGACTATGTGCTGCGGGGTAAAGTTGAAGAGATCTTGCCCAAGCTCGTGGAGAAGGTTAAAGACATTCTATTTTAAACGGCTTCTTTTCTACAAGAGCCTTTTCTACTTTCTTGCGGAGTTTTCTAATTTTTATACAACCTACGTCTTTTTCTAACAGCTGTATCGCTTCTTTTATCAACCTCTCAAATTTGTCCAGCTGACCCTCCTGGAGTTTTACAAATGATGCGGCCAACATTATTAAGCCTTGTAACGTCGGCTCTCTAGTTTTTCTCCAGACGCCCTCTAGTACGTTATGCGCCTCCCAAAATCTCTCTTTATTAAAAAGCTCTACGTATTTCTCAACGTCTCCACCGACTTCTTCAAATGTTATATCTATGACGTCTAGAACTCTGCCTATTTTCCTCTCTACCTCAACCACGGCCGTTTCTAAATCGTCGGTTTTAACATCAACTTCTACATGCGATGACGCAACTCTTATAGTTATAACTGGGAGAGACGCCCTCAGCTGCTTAATTAGAAACTCTCTATGAGACGGAAGATAGCCTGGGTTCTCTGCTATTATTAGATACCTCATTTAGCCAGTGAGAACAACATAACAACAAAATCTACTACGTCTCTAAATGATAATATTCCAACAAGTCTTCCCGATGTATCTACCACGGGGAGATGTCTAATATCTTGCACACGCATTTTTTCCATCGCCTCTGTAATTAGAGCGTCTTCTCTGATTACTATTGGATTCTCTGTCATTACCATCCAGGCTGGCGTATCCGGCGCTAGAGACCGGGCTACTACATACACTAGATCTCTTTCCGTAATTATGCCCACGGGTTTTCCCTCTTCATCTACTATAACTACACTACCAACTTTGTTTTCATACATTTTTATAGCTATGTCTTTTATTTTGTCGTCTTTTTTCGCAGTAATTACGTTTCTCACCATTACATCTGACACTCTGAGTGGGAGCTCTCTACGTTTTAACAGTGGCATAAATTCTGTCTTGTCCCCTCTATTTAACTATATCTTTACTAACATTTTTCTCACAGAGAGGTCTAGATCCACTATTACTTTTACATCTCCGTAGACCTCTCTCATCTTTCTAACTGTAGATATCAGTCTGTCTAATCTTCTTATGAAGTCTGCATTGTCTGGTAGGGGTCCGCCGGCATAAAACTCGACACCCTCTGCAGGTTTTAAATCGATGCCAAAGGCAAAGGCAAGCTCTTGAAACTTCAGCCACCTCTCTTCTAACGTCTCTAGAGCTAGTCTATTTGTTCTATACTTCTCGGCGTATTCTCTAATTGACGTCAACAACGTCTCTAGCTCAGACAGCGTAATTAATATCATCTCGAAAGGTAGTACGCTATCTCTACGTTGTCGACACAGAATTTAACCATGCCTGGCGTAAGGTCGTGACATCCAAATGTGTTGAGTCTAGTCTCTTCTCTTGGCAACGGCGGGATTTCTCTAGGTTGTGGAAGCGTAGGTATTACCTCTGGAAGAGAGGCCGGCGTTATATAGCTCTCGTCCGGCCCTATCACCACTGTGTAATCTCTTAACTTGAGATCTTCAGCCATTTTGTCAGCTTCAACAAGTGTTTCTAAGACAGAAGAGAGCGCTATGTAAATATAACCGAGGGTGCCGAGGCCTATTGTGTAGTTGCCAACTTGTCGGCGTGCTAGTAATATCGGCGTTGATTCTATCTGTGGCACAAGCGACCTTAAATGCCAGATGAGCTTCTCAATATTTGTTGAGCTTACTACGATCATATTATTATCCTTGTCTTACCGCCAGCTATTTCTATGTATACTTCTTCGTTTGGACCAAGCACCTTTAACAACACCTCTTTTATACGTGGGTCTATCTGTAGCTCTGCAACTTTTTTCTTCTGGAGCGTTCTCATGGCACAACTATGAGCGTATTTCTGCCCCTAAATACAACATACATATCTGGCGGAAAATATCGTAGTATATTCAACGGCACTCCAGTCGGCTGCGGAGGCCAGTAAAAATTTACCCTGGAGCCTCTTATAGCAACTGGCTTTACCTTATATCTCTCTAGGATAGATTCCACATCTTCTATAATATGGAGTTGCGACGTATGTAAAATCATATCTGCACCCTCTGGCGTGTTTATATATTTTACTTTAAAGTATCAAGTCTTAGCCGCCGTTTTGCAACCGCAGACAAGGGGGCTGGGTCATTGGGGCTTGCGTTCGTCACCGCGGTATGCCAGACCCTAGGCCGGGGGATGTCGTTCATGAGAGAGAAAGTTTTCTGAAGGGAAAATCTAGATAGTTGTCGAGACGGAGGTGAGGGAAACGAGTCATTATGGCTTTCTCTAAGAGTTTCTAATATCTCCTCTTGGCCCATATCGACGGTATATTGTCTCTGTGGTCGGTGAAGCTGTAGGAGGGGCGTGTCGTCTTCCTGTTCTTCAACTCCTGTAGCTTCGCGCCGTATCTCAAACAGACTGTTGAATACAACTCTAGACACGGCAACCCGTACCGCCGTGCGAGCTCTTGTAACCTTTTCCGCAATTGGCCTAGCCCGTCGAGGAGGTGCTTCTTCTCTCCGTCTCCGTCGCCCTCCCTCAACTCCCAATAGCTCTCGTCTTCTATCTTGTCGACGACTACGGCGGCTTTGTACTCCATCGCCAACTTGACGATCTCTCCGGCGATCTGCGTCACAACGCCCCCTATTTTCCTAAACCGCCTGGACTTGAGGTGGCGCGTCCTCTCCTCAAGCCGCCTCCTTGGGTCCGTCTCCCTTGCGACCCATTCTTCCAACCTACTTATCTCCTCGTGAAGTCTCCCCCGACTCCCTCGCCACAGAAAGGTCAGAGTGCTTTGGCGCCTAGTGGGAGAGACCGGAAATCCTAGACATCGCCACGGGGATGCACTCAACCGTAGAGGGATACGTCAAGAGATTGCTTAAGGAGGCTACGTGACTAGAGGAGCCAAAGCTCACGACAGAGGAGTTTGACAAGGAATTCCACACCGCTTTGTATACTCCTCTCGGCTAACAGATTTTAACCTGGGAAAACTTCTTTTCTATGCAAGCTGTGATTTTAGCCGGTGGGTTTGGAAAACGGCTTGCGCCACTGACAAACGAATTACCTAAGCCGCTGTTGCCAGTTGGCGGAAAGCCTATTCTTGTGAGACAAATCGAATGGCTTAGGAGATATGGAATTGTCGATATTATATTGGCCGTGGGTTACCTAAGACATAAGATCTTTGAGACTCTGGGAGATGGGCGTAAATACGGCGTTCGTCTCTTCTACAGTGTTGAGGAGGAGCCCCTCGGCACTGGGGGCGCTATAAAAAACGCCGCTCCCTATCTAACAGACGATGTATTTATAGTAGTGAACGGCGACGTGTTGACTAACCTGCCTGTAGATAGAGTTGTTGAAGCTCTAGAGAACGCAGATGGAGCAATTGCGCTTGTGCCTCTCAGAAGTCCCTATGGCATTGTTGAGTTTGACTCTAACGGCTATATCTCTAGGTTTAGAGAAAAGCCGCTGTTAGAGGGCTTTTATATTAACGCAGGCGTTTATGCTCTAAGGAAAAAAGTGCTGTCGGAGTTGCCAGACAGGGGGAATATAGAGGAGACTCTCTTCCCCTCGCTGGCGCAACAGAGACGTCTTAAGGCTGTTATATTTAGAGATGTCTTTTGGCGTTCTGTAGATAGTCTAAAAGACTTAGAAGAAGTAGATAAGTATTTTACTAATGAATCTTGAAGAGCTAGTTTTAAAATACGCCTTAGCTAACGCCGTTAAATACGGAGGTAAGGCAGATGTTAAAGCTGTTATGTCAAAAATCATGGCCGAAGTGCCAGAGCTCCGGCCGAAGGCTAGAGAGGTGAAGAGTATGGTAGAGGCCGTTGTGGCTAGGGTAAATTCTATGTCTCTAGAGGAACAACTTAGGTTGCTACGGGAGAGGTGGCCTGAGACTTTAGAGGAGAGGAGAGTTGAACAAAAGAGGCCAGGCATTGAAAATTTGGCAGAGCTGCCTAATGTAAAAGGCGGCGTGGTTGTACGTTTTGCGCCTAATCCGGACTTTGTGCTTCACTTAGGTAGCGCTAGACCTGCTATTTTAAACTACGCATATAGACTAAAATACGGCGGTAAGTTCATACTACGGTTTGAAGATACCGACCCCCGAACGAAAAAGCCGCTTGTAACCAGCGAAATTAATGCCTACGAAACCATACGGGAAGACCTCAAGTGGCTTGGCATCAAATGGGACGAGGAGTATATACAGTCTATGAGAATGGAAATCTACTATGAACATATCAAAAAACTATTGGAAAAGGGAGCTGCGTATGTTGACCTCTGCCGCCCCGAGGAGTGGAGAAAGTTGAGAAACGCCGGTAGAGCTTGTCCACATAGAGAACAAAGTCCAGAGGAGAACTTAGAGCTGTGGGATAGGATGTTGGAAGGCCGTTTTAAAGAGGGAGAGGCGGTGGTGAGGATAAAGACCGATTTGTCGCACCCAGACCCAAGTGTGCGAGACTGGGTTGCGTTTAGGATAATTGATACGTCTAAAACACCCCACCCTCTGGTTGGGGATAAGTATATCGTCTGGCCTACGTATAACTTTGCTGTTTCTATAGACGATCATTTAATGGGCATCACCCATGTGCTTAGGGCACAGGAACACAGCGTGAATACAATAAAACAGTCTTACATCTTTAAACACTTTGGCTGGGAGCAGCCTGTCACTATACACTTTGGGAGACTTAAGATTGAAGGAGCTTCTCTTAGTAAATCTAAGCTAAAGGCGCTTGGCGTTAGATACGACGACATAAGTCTGCCGACTCTCGCAGGTTTGAGAAACAGAGGAATTCTCCCCGAGGCCATCTGGGAGCTTATACTCACGGTGGGAGTAAAACCATCTGATTCAACTATAGCGCTGTCTAACCTCTTTGCTCTTAATAGAAAGAGGATAGAGCCGATAGCAAATAGGTATATGTATGTGGCAGACCCTATCAAACTCGTGTTTAAATCTGATAGAGAACTTTTAGCAAAAATACCTCTACACCCAAGTTTTAGAGAACGTGGAGAGAGGATCTATAAGTTTGGGCCAGGTACAATAGAGCTGTTTGTACCTAGGCAAGATATAAAGCCTGGAGCTGTCGTCAGACTGATGGAGCTTGCCAACGTCGAAATCATAGCCGTAGAAAACGGCGTTGCCCATGGCCGTTTACACAGTGTTGGCATTGACGAGGCCAGAAAGGTGGGCGCGCCTATAATCCAATGGGTTTATGAGCCCATCGAAATACATGTCGTAAAGCCTGTGGCCGTGGGGAAAAAGGTAGAAGAAATAGGGCTTGGAGAGAGCGCTCTTGAGAAAGTAGAGACCGGCGCCTATGTCCAATTTATGAGATATGGCTTCTTAAAAAAGGTGGGGCCTTCGGCTTTTGTCTACGTTCATGATTAAGTTAATATTTGACGCCCTCACGCCTAAACAAGCAAGGATTGCTGCTGTTTTATACCAAGAGGGGAGTAGACGTGGTATCAACGTTGTTATTACATGTCGTAACTATTTCCATTTAGCTGATATACTTAGAATATATGGAGTTCCTTACGTATGTATAGGTAGGTATGGAGTTACGCCATATGAAAAACTGGTCTATGGCTTGGAGAGACAGAGAGAGCTTGTGGAGTATGTAAAAGACGTAGATGGCATGCTTAGCTTTCCCTCTCCAGACCTAGCCCGAGTGGTATTTGGACTTGGTAAGCCAGTTATTGTGATGAATGATACTCCTCATGCAAGTCATGTGAATAGGCTTGTCATACCGCTTTCCGAAGTGTTGATAGCGCCTGCCGCCATACCTCAGGAAATTTGGAAGTCGTATTGCCCAAGGCGTGTTGTGACATTTGATGGTGTGTTTGAATATATGTGGATTTCTAAATTTGCGCCTAATGAGGAGGTTATCAAGAGACTGGGGCTTAGGAGAGGCGAATACGTAGTTTTTAGACCTGAGGAAGAACATGCGTCTTACTATCTGTGGAACACCGCCACAATAAGAATGAGACTTGTGGAAGAGTTTAGAAAGAGGGGCTACGTTATAGTAAATGTGCCTAGATATTCGAATCAAATTATAAACGGAGTTTTTAACTTGACGGAGGCTGTTGACCATTTACAACTAGCCTATTTCTCCGCAGGCGTTGTGACAGGCGGCGCAACTATGGCGACTGAAGCAGCTCTCCTAGGCGTGCCGGCTCTCTCGTATTTCCCAGGTGACTACTATTTAGACAGATACATAAGAGATAGAGGCGCGCCTCTATTTAGATGTAGAGATCTAGAGAGTTGTCTTGTTGCAGTTGAGGAGATGTTAAAAATTGGAAGGACTTCACCGCCAAAATTTGAAGACCCCACCCCTCTAATATTGGAAACTGCCACCGAAGTTGTTTCACTTCGTGAGAATTAGATTTAAAAGTCTCAACGTAACGACAATCAATGAGAGCTGTCGCTCTGCTTAAGGTGGGCCGCGACTACGGCGTAACTTTTCTAGACCTTAAAATTGCGGGTCTTAGAGAAACTGATACAAAACTTGCTAAATACACTGAGGAACTTGAGATGATACAAAATGATCTCATCGGAATTATGCCAAAACTAAAGGAAATGTATGTCTTAGATATAACACTTGAAGATACAATGGGGAGGAGGTATATAGCTAGATTCTACACCTACGGGGGAATTGTATATTATGCCATCCTGATATCTCCAAAAAGTACCATGGGAACTGTGCTTAAGAAATTAACGCAACAAGGTTGGAAACTTCTTATACTAATAGAGAGGAAAGCTGTTAAAAAGAGCGCTAGCGAGACAGACGTTCGATAAACTCTAAAAATCCCGTCTTCTCTGAATATTCAAGCCAATCTACTCTGTCGCTTCTACACCGCTTAGTTATACATCGTTTTAATACCTCAAATGTCTCCTCTGGGCTTCTTAATGTTACATCTATCTGGAATACTCTATGCCATCTTTCACTAGCAGATGTATAAACTATGTCTAAAATCTCGGCCCAAACATTATCCACTACCTTCTTAAGAGGCCACCCCCTGTTTAACAACTCTTTGAAAAGGACGTCTGGCGCTTTGCGCAACACTATAACAATTTTTGGATCTGGAGACACTTCTACTACGTGTGTATCTATGATGCTTCCAGGCCTTGTCGCTTTATATACGACCTCCTTTGCCCCTTCTAAATCTACTATTTCGTATGTATCTAGCTCTGGGATATATTTCACATATGGCGTATTTATCAACAACTCTCCCACAGATATGCACCACGTCGAGAAATACGCCGCAAGTTTTCTACACTGGCTAGTTTTTCCAACTCCCGGCGTGCCTGTAATTAGGGCCTTAGGGCTTTGTCCTTCTGATGTCACGTGGAAACGGCACTACATCTCTTATATGATCCGCGCCCGTAATCCACATAACTAGGCGGTCAACGCCAAGGCCAAAGCCTGAGTGTGGAACTGAGCCATACCGCCGTAGGTCGATATACCATTGGTAATCCTCAGGGTTTAGCCCGAACCGTATTATTTTATCTATAAGTTCCTTTGCGTCATAAATCCTCTCGCCGCCGCCAATAACTTCTCCATAGCCCTCTGGCAGAAGTACGTCAAAACTTAGCGTCACTTCAGGCCTTTGGGGATTATTTCTATGGTAGAAAGCCTTTAGTTTTTCAGGAAATCCATACAAAATAATCGGCTTGTCAAACTCTAGCGTTAACGCTCTTTCTTCGTCTGCACCTATGTCGTCGCCCCAATTTATATTCAAGCCTTTTTTTCTCAAAATCTCTATTGCCTCATCGTAACTAACCCTATAAAACGGCGGCTTGGCCTTTTCTAACGCTTCAGTCTTACGTCCCAAGAGCTTAAGCTCTTCTCCCCTCTCCTGTAAGACTTTTTCGACTGTAAAACTTATGACTTCCTCGCCTACGCGCGCGGCGTCTTCCATACTTGCCCACGCCATCTCCATTTCTGCATGCCAAAACTCTGTGAGATGTCTTCTCGTTCTAGAAGGCTCAGCTCTAAAACTAGGCGCTATTGTATATACTTTTTCAAGACTATATATGAGGGCCTCTAGATAAAATTGTGAGCTTTGTGTTAAATATACCGGCCGTCCAAAGTAATCTACTCTAAAGAGCGTCGCACCTCCTTCTACTGCAGCAGTTATAAACATGGGGGCTTGTACTTCATAGAAACCGTTTTTTCTAAAGTAGTGGTGTAACGCCTCAAATACTGTATGTCTAATTTTCAGGACTGCTTGCATTTTTCTACTTCTAAGCCATAAATGTCTTACGTCTAATAGATATTCGCTATCTGCAGTTACGGCATCTTCATTTATTGGATACGGCTCTCCTATATAAACCCAATCTATGCTTTCAACGTGCAATTCTACGCCTCCAGGAGCTCTCGGCTCTTTTACCAACAACCCACTTACCACAATAGAGGACTCTATATTGAGCTCTTCGGCTATTTTAAACCGATCTCTCGGAAAGACAAGTTGTATAATTCCTGTCGAGTCTCTAAGCACTACAAACACCTTCTCTTTTAACACCCTTTTCCGATACACCCAGCCTCTAACTGTAACGTATCCAGTGCTGAGCTTTATAGCCTCAGATATTGGAATGGCTTTCTTAAACACCTCCATCACGTCTGTAAAGGAGCTTCTTTAAAAATTCCAATTATGACCCCGCCCTCACATTCGGCGGTCTGTTTTCCCACGTAGTCTCCCTCTTGGTAACGTCTCTTTTTCTCAGTCCCGTCGCCGCAACGAACTAATGTAAATATCTCTGCTGGTCTCTCTCTGTCTCTAGTCGCTGTCACTCTCCAGAACATGTACATAAAGAACAGCAATACTAACAGGGATGTTATAAGTACAACGAGGTAATCCCACACATTCATTTTCTGCCTGCGAGATATCCGGCTTTTACATAGTCTTCATCTCCGTACCCCAGTGCAGTTAAAAGTTCGTATAGCGCCTTGACTCCGCTTATGGCTACTGACCCGGACTCAGCCTCACCTGCGGCAGTGGCGGCGTAGCGCATATCTTTTGCAGCATTTCTAATAGTAAACGTCGGTTGTCCGCTGCCTAACATTCTATCAATATAGCGCGCCGCCACTTCTTTAAACACAGTCATAGACAAAAGTTCTTTAAACACCTCGGGTTTAACGCCGTATTTAACAGCCAGAGAAAGAGACTCGCCTAATGTAGCCACTGTAGAAATCAGTAGAGAATTAAAGGCTAGTTTAAGAGCGGCGGCTTTTACGTTATCTCCAACGTAAAACAACGTGCCAAATTTCTCAAGCGTCGGCCTGAGTTTTATATATAACTCATCGGGGGCGCCTACGATATATATAGCGTCTCCTCCTTCCACATTGCGCGGACTGCCTACTACCGGCATGGCAAAAACTCTCTTTTCTCCTAGCGTCTCCACCGCTTTTTTAATAGCACCGATAGAATATGTGCCACAAAGCGCTATGTAATCACCGCCGATATTTGGGAGCACGTTGAAGAGGGCGGTATCGTCCGCGACAAAAATAGCCACAAATCCTCTTGCCTCCTCTGGCTTGTTTATAGCTTTGCCAGGCGCGTCTTTAACCTTCTCTCTAGTTCTATTCCACCAATATACATTATAGCCTAGCGATGCAGCGCGTTTTGCAAACGCCTTACCCATATTTCCCATGCCAATGATAGTTATATCCATATGGCGGGGACTGTACAAGTTTATATTTCTACATCCCTCTGCTACTGTGCTTTTACTACGTACAGATCCCCTTAAGCCAGACGCCGACGTAATTAGATTTGCCGCCGAGGTGTTAAAAAGAGGGGGCATAGTGGCGGCGCCCACAGAGACTGTCTACGGCCTTTTTACACATGCATATAGCGATATGGGGTGCGCCAAGGTTTTTAAAGCCAAGGAGAGACCTCCCGACAATCCCTTGATTGTCCACGTAGACTCGGTAGAAATGGCCGCACAAATCGCCTACATTCCAGAGGAAATTGTAGACGTACTCAGGCGCATATGGCCCGGCCCGATAACACTTGTAATGAAGTCTAGAGGGGCCGTCTCACGTTGTGTAACCGCCGGCTTAGATACTGTCGCAGTCAGAGCGCCGGCACATCCTATACCTCTGGCAATAATAAAAGAGTTAGAAGCTCCTATAGCAGGCCCTAGCGCAAATAAGGCGGGGAGGCCCAGCCCGACGACTGCAGAACATGTCGTCGAGGATTTAAATGGCGAAGTCGACGTAATTATAGACGGGGGGCCTACGTTTTTCGGTGTCGAATCGACAATTATAGATATTACTAGAAAACCGCCTATCCTCCTCCGCCCAGGCCCCTTTACAGTTGAGGAGCTTGAGAAGTATTTTGGGCCTGTGGAGATACCACCCGTCGCCCGCGGGCTTATTGAAACAGATGTGGCGTTAGCCCCCGGCATGAAGTATAAACATTATGCGCCAAATACGCCGCTTGTAATAGTCCATTTTGACCTCTCTCTGGCAGTTGAAACGCTAAGGTCTAAAGGGCTTAAAGTAGCTGTGTTATGTGCAACTGGCCGGTGTACTAATGCAGATGTTGTAATAAAAATGGGCGATGATTTATACGAAGTTGCTAAAAACCTCTATAGATCTCTTAGAGAGTTAGATAGATTTTCTGTAGATATTGGAGTTGTACCTGCTGTTGAAGAGACAGGCATTGGTCTCGCTATTATGAATAGGCTTAGAAAAGCTTCTGGACATAGAGAGGCTTTTAACCTAGGCCAATTGTTAAAGTATGGACTGGCTCAGCCAGTTTTTTGACGATATATATCTCGATTTTATACAACATTATAAAGGCGAGTGGGAGTCAAAAACTGAGGCGTTGTTTATACAACGCGCCCTCCGTATTGAGCCCGGCATGAGAGTATTAGATGTCGCTTGCGGACATGGGAGACATATGGCGTATATGCCTAAAGATACTGTAGTTGGCGTAGATATAAACCTGAAGTATCTAGAGATTGCGAAAAAACATGGAGATGTTGTACAAGCAGATGTAAGAAGCCTCCCGTTTAGAAAAGGAGCTTTTCACGGGGCGTATATAATGCACTCTACATTTGGCATGTTTGGCGTTGAGACAGAAGTAGAGATTTTAACTTGGCTCTCTGGCATATTAAAACAAGGCGGACGGCTGTTAATCGACGTAGCAAATAAGGAGAAGATTGAAGACATATACCACTCTCTAGGCGAGGTGTGGAACTTCTGGATCTCGGCAGGCCCCTATAGAGTCTTAAGTACGGCATATTACAACCCTCTTACCTCACGTATTAGAGAGGTGAGACATATATACAAGAGCGGGCAGTATGTCGGCGAGAGAGTACTCGAGCTTACTTTATACAGCCTTGGCGAGTTACGTGTAATGTTTTCAACAGTCGGCTTTTCCATTGAAGATATTTATGGCGGTTTCAACGGCGAAAAATATGATAGACACGCAGATAGGCTTATCGTAATCGCTGTAAAAACCGGCGGTATATCAAGGGCGTTAAAAGAAGCTGTCGTATGGAATGTGTAGCTTAAAACTCACGTCGGTTTTCTAACTTATGGATATCTTAGCTTTTCAAAACGCGGCCGACCTCATAACAGAGTTAGAGAAAGTGGGAGTGGTAAAACAGGTAGAAGAGCGGGTTTTTCCAGATGGCGAGGTCTTAATTCGTCTCCCAGAGACAGGTCCAGAAGTCGCACTTGTCCTTCGGCTCTATCCCAGCGTCAATGACAACATAATTAAATTGGTTTTAGCGCTTGACGCGCTTAGCGATATAGGCGTGCGTAAAGTGGTTTTGCTAACGCCATATTTCCCATATGCCAGACAAGATAGGAGGTTTAGAACAGGAGAGCCGATCAGTTCTAAGACTATTCTCAAGCTGTTGGCTAATTACCCCGTCTTCACTATTATTACGCTAGATCTACACAAGCCTTACATTGCCGAGTACGTACCGCGTATTACTACAAGAAATATATACCCAGCCGTAGAGTTTGCTGAAAGACTTAAAGACGTAGACATAGTACTAAGCCCAGATTTTGGCTCTGTCTACCGTGCTGAGGCTATAGCAAAAATATTGGGGGTGTCATATACATACTTCGAGAAGTATAGAGATAGAGACACTGGAAGCATCACACTTGTCCCACGCTATGATGTTAATCTCAAGGGTAAAAACGTCGCCATTGTCGACGATATATTATCGACAGGGGGCACTTTAGTAGACGCTTGTAAATCTGCGCGGGCGCTTGGCGCAAATAAAGTATATGCCGCAGTAACCCATTGCCAACTTCTCAGAGATGCTAGAGAAAAAGTGAGGGGGTGTGTTGACCGCTTAATATGTACCGACAGTATACCTAATGAATTTGCAGAAGTGAGGACTGGCCCTATTTTGAGAAGAGAGTTGGAGCGTCTCCTATAATCTCCAATATCGGCCGACGTAGCTCTTGACCTCCTTTATAATTTCTTCAAACTTCTCTAAGGTGTGTACGTCTGTAGAAGTTTGGCTTTCGCCTGGGGCAAACTCCCCAGTGTCTGCTAGTCTAATGAGAGCTTTTGTACCTCTTCTTATCACCTCACGGTTGTAGCCGCCTTCAAGTAGAAATATTACAGGCTTCTGTAGACGTAATACTGTTTCAAAGACGTAGAGGTAGCTTTTAAGCGATAGTCTCATATCGGCTAGGGGATCTTCCTTATGCGCATCCCAACCTAGTGAGATTATCACAAGACGGGGGTTGTATTGTCTCAACACAGGTGTTATAATCTCGTCAACTACTTTGATGTACACATCGTCGCCAGTATGAGGCGGCAGTGGGATATTTATATTGTAGCCCTCCCCCTTGCCCTCTCCCACCTCTTCGGGATATCCCGTGCCTGGGTAGAGCGTGAGCGGATGTTGATGTGTAGAGATATACAACAGATCTCTGTCATATAGTATTTCCTGTGTGCCATTACCGTGATGTACGTCTATGTCTAATACGGCTACTCCCTCTTCTCCATAAAGTGCGCCTATAGCAGCTGTATTAAAGATACAAAACCCTTGACTTGGCGCAGAGAGAGCTCTACCGGCAATCCCGGCGTGGTGACCCGGCGGTCTTGCCGCAATTAACGCCGTCTCTTTTCTCTCCACTGCGTTTATAATCGCGGACACGGCTAACGCTGCGGCATCGCATGTACCGCTTGATATGTATGTATCGCCGTCGATTTCGGCATGTCCTTCTCTACAAAGTCTACGTACTAACTCTACATAGCTCTTGTCGTGTATAGACTCTATAATGTGCCAGACGTCTTCGCGCATAACGGGCTCCTTTATCTCGGCCCCGGCCTCCCGAGCCCCCTCTAACAAGTGGTCTAGTCTATCTGGCGCCTCTGGATGTCTAAACGGCGGCGTGTGTTTTTTAAATATTGGCGAATAATACACAAGCATAAGTCTATCAGATAAGACATTATTTAAGCCTTCAGTTAGATTTAAAAGTTGTATAAAGTGTGTCTATTTTGAAAAGAAAGAAGAAAGAAGAGGAGGAAGACGATTTAGAGAAAATTCTTTCTGAACTGAAGGAAAATGATGAAGGCAACGACGTCACTACTGTCACTATTCAAATAGCTGGACTTAAGGAGTTGACTAAGGCCATACAAGAGTTAGCTGAAGCTATGAAGAAATGCAATAGCTAAACTTTGAGAAACTCCTCTACTTTTTTTAAAATCCTCCCTAGGGCGTCTTCCAACATCCTTCTCCCCCTTTCGGCTGAGACTTCTCCAGATTTGAGACAGCCAACGATGCCGCTTTTCGAAAATTTATCTACAGACATCTTTCCGAATAGGGAGGTGTCCCCCTCGCATATGTCGACTAAATCGCCTGTTAGTTTTCCGCCTATTGCAAGATATATACTAGTTTCGTCACTACCTGCGTGATCTCTTACAAAGATGTGCGACCAAACTTTTATGGCTAATACCCGGGGCCCCAGCTCGTAGTTTAATTGTTGCGCCAAGAGACTAACGGCTTCCCACACTCCGCCGTGGCCTACCACAGCTACTACCTTGCCACATTTCTCTACTGCAGATCTAAGCACATCCTCTAGGTATGGTATGAGACTTCGGCACCTTACAGAAATCGTATTTGGAAACGCACGATGTTCGTCGCTACAGGTATACCAAATCGGAGGTAGTACCTGTGCCGTAATTTTTTCAGCTAATTTCAACGCTATATATTGCGCTATCTCTGTATCAACAGTAGGGGGGAGGTGGGGGCCGTGTTGTTCATATGAACCTATTGGCAATATACAGACCACACACAGAGATTTTGCTCATTTATTCTCTTCGCCGTAAACTAAAGTTTACAATACACAAGTATTTATATAATCGGTAGTTTACCACCATGTGCACGGCATCGCAGTGATTGAACTCAAAGGATATAGAGAGTGGACAGAAAGCTTGGGCCCCCGTAGGGAACATATAATCCAACAGATTCAAGCCAAGCTACACGCGACGCTTTGGAAAAGTTTTACCACAGTGGGGGCCCTGCCCCATCATTTTAGATACGACTTTTTTATAGCGCTTGTTAACAACATAAGTAGTGCAGCTGTAGAGTCAGCTGTTGCAAAAATAGCGAAACACTCCCCAGTACCTATAGACTTCTGTATAGGAACAGGCGACACTCCCTACAGCGCGTATCTAAACTGCAGAGGTAAAGAGGTAGAAGCTACAAGTTTCTCTATCGTAGCCCATATGGATATTGTAAATAGTACCAAGACTACAAAACTCAACGGTCCGTTAGACGTATATTCACACATAGTAAGGTTGATAGACACACTTTTAGATGTGTGTAAAGAATATGGATGTCTAGTTTTTTACCTAGGTGGAGATAACACAGCTCTCTTCTTGCCAACGCCTGATGTAATCAACGAAATTGTAAGAAATATAGATACAAGAGTTAGAGTGGGCGTCGGCGTGGCGAAAAAACCATACAACGCGTTTGTCAAAGCAACTAGAGGTCTTGACTACCTCCGGTCAACAAATAGAGAGGGGATAAAAATTGTGAAATGAGACCATACGTCTATCTAGTTGCCGCAACTACGATAGACGGTAGGATAGCTAGTTATACAGGATATTCACGTTTGTCATGTCCATACGATTTAAAAAGACTTCATTCGATAAGGGCTAGTGTAGACGCAATAATAGTGGGAGCAAATACCGCCATTGTAGACAACCCTAGGCTAACAGTGAGGTATGTCGAGGGAAAAAACCCGATGCGTGTATTGATAGACGGAGCGCTTCGCGCCCCCCTCACGCTCCGTATATTCGACTCCTCGGCGCCGACTGTTGTATTTACTACACATAAAGCGCCGCAAGACAAGATACATGAGCTGCAAAAACGTGGTGTGAAGATCTATATAACAGAAGGCGAAACAGTCGACCCCGCTTATGTGTTAGATACGTTATATAAACAGGGAGTGAGGAAAGTGTTACTAGAGGGGGGCGGCAGGACGAATTGGGAATTTCTCTCCAAGTGTCTTGTCGATGAAATCATTCTAACTGTAACGCCATATGTATTTGGAAGAGGGGTCTCCCTAGTAGAGGGGGCCGGATTTGCCACTACTGAAGATATGCCGTTTGCTCTTACGCTACATTCTATAAAGCTTTGTGAATGCGGCCAAGAGGTAGTGTTGAAATACCACGTATCTTGTAAACATTAGTTTACAGAAAAGTATATTAGCAGTGACAAAAGTTTACTTATGCCAATTGAGGAGGCCATTAAGGCTTTAAGAGAGGGACGCATAGTTATGATATACGACGGAGATGAGAGAGAAAACGAAGTAGATTTTGTCATACGTGGCGACGCTATAACTCCGTCGTTAGTGCGATGGTTGCGTAAAAACGCCGGGGGACTGCTGTGTTTTGTTACTACTGAAAAAGTGGGGAGAACCCTAGGCTTAGAATTCCTAAGCGAATATTACGGAAGAAGAGGCTATGTTACTAAGGCGCCATATGGCGATAATCCAGCGTTTATGGGATATGTAAATCACATCAAGACTAAAACTGGCGTAAGAGATGCAGATAAGGCGTTGACTATAAGAGAGCTAGCCAGAATTGTAGAGCTAGCTCTTAGAGACCCCGATGCGGCTTATGAAGAGTTTAGAAAGAACTTCTACCTCCCCGGCCATGTGCCGATTCTCGGCGGCAGAGTTGGAACAAGATGGGGGCATACAGAGCTTGCGCTTATATTAGCCAACGCGGCCGGGATACCTCCGGCTTTGGCTATAATAGAGGCGTTAGGCGATTATCAAGAAGCTATGCCACTAGAAGAGGCTAAAGAGTTGGCATCTATACTGGGGATACCTCTTGTCACAAGTAGGGAAATTAGACCTTTAGCTTAAGTTCCACGACCCGTCTGTCCATAAGCCTAGGGACTTTCTCCTTGCCCACGCCTTTATGGGCATCCATGATGCCTCCGGCGTGGGGTCATCGGGCATGGGGCTGGATGGCGCGCGGTCCTCCGCGAGCGTCTTCGGGGCAGAGCCCCTCATTTAGGGAGGGGCGTGTACATGTATTTAAGTCTTCTGCCTGTATTCACAGCAACCGCTTTCTGCTCATGCGGGGTTTCCACCGCAGAAGTCTCGGCCGTAGTCTCTTTAATGTCACGTAATATACTCTATCTTTACTGTCTCAACCTTGGCTTATGTTCTTTGTTTTATGGCTTAAAGTGTCTACGAAGTCTAAGCTTTATCTTTGTTAATTTAGTCTCCTTAACAAACTCGATAACATATGGAGCTAAACGTTTAACCTCACTTTTTGAAACTGTATGCCAAACTGGACATGTCCTATCTATATCTACTTTCTCTCCGTCGAAAATAAGTGGATATAAACGACATCCGATGGGCCTTATGTCGTACATCTTACACATCTTGGTGTCTGGGTCGTAGAATACACAGTGGCCATTCACGTTTTTCAGCCTATATACGCCGTCGCGCTCCTCTGCAAAATCCTCTAACTTATAGCCCTTTGATGTTATCCGCAGTATATCTTCGACAAGGAGCTCCATTTCAGTACCTATACAACAGATGCCACATTTAATACAGCGAAATTTTACCTCAAACCAACTGGCGTCTTCCCACATTGTTTACGACTCTTCAACAGTGGAAAAAATATTTTTTGAAATAAAACAGCGACAATGTGATATATGACGTTATAATAGTAGGAGCTGGGCCCGCCGGCTCTACGGCTGCGTTAATGGCAAGAAGACTCGGGCTAAAGACGTTGGTAATAGATAGGGCGCAGCCGCCGCGCGAAAAGCCTTGTGGAGGGGGGCTAACGCCACGTACGTGGAAACTCTTGGAGAGACTTGGCATAGAGTATCCTGTATATGGCTCTTGTAAAAGTATAGAGACTAGAGCGGCAGGCTATCGCCATGTGTTAAAAAAAGAGCCTATACTTATCACCAGAAGGCCGGACTTCGATTACGCCATACTTAAACAAAGCGGCGTAGATTTTATAAAAGACTATATATTAGGCGTAAGAGAGGGAGGTGTAGTTGGTAGAGCTGGCGAATACCAGGGCAGAGTTATAATAGGCGCCGACGGCTCGACAAGCGTAGTGGCAAAATCTATAGGCGTAAGAAATTTCCGCGGTGAGAAAAGCCACGCCATCGCATATGTGACAATCGCCAAAGGGCCTACTTCCGATATATGTGTGATAGACTTTGACGCCGTGGTAAACAATACTGGGAGAGTTGGCTACGCTTGGATTTTCCCCTTAGACCAAGGCGCTAATATCGGCGCAGGTGTGGGGTGGGGTAAATGGCTAGACCTCAGAAAGTTGGTTGTTGAATATGCAGAGAAAGAAGGCTATAAGCCAGGCCCAGTACTAGGCCACCCAATATCTCTAGGCTATATAGCCGGCTTGGGGAGGCGAAATGTAATACTTGCAGGAGAGGCGGCGGGTTTTGTCGACGCCACAACAGGAGAAGGCATCTATTACGCCATAGCAACTGGAGCCTTGGCAGCAGTAGCGGCATATACTGCGCTTAAGATATATGGCAATGCGAAATGGACTTTTGACGTATATAGCGAACTAGCTAAGCCATATGTAGAAGAAGTTAAAAAGACAAGATGGCTTTCACATATGGCGAGAACCCTCGGCACAAGGAGATGGGTAGTTAAACTATTAGGTAGGCGGTTGGTTGAGTTATATTCGAGAGTGTACACAGGCGAAGCAACCTATAGCCTAACGCTAAAACCTGTGGAAAGACGGCTAAAGCTCTAATTCTTTCAACTGTCTCAACACATACTCCCTAATCTCTATATCGCTGGGGATACCTCTCACAAGTTTTCCATCTTCTATCCACTTAATTAATAGAGGTTCTCCACAAGGCGGCGGCTCATCCCATCGCACAACTACATGTCTAGACCCACACTTATATATCTGCTTAAAACCAGGGAGTTTGCCCCTTTTGGTAATTGGAACCCACCTCCCCTCTACCTCAACCTCCACAATATCCATAGATAAGTCTACAGAAGGCGGAAAGGCGATTGATGTGCCGACGCCAAATCCATCAGCTATATCTCTTAACATCGCTATCTGAGACTCGTCTAACCCTCCGCTGACGAAAATCTTGACATCTTTATACCCATGTAGGTCTAGAGTCCACCTCACCTCCTCTACAATACGCCTTATGTTCCCACGTCTGCTACCCGGCGTGTCTAACCTAACGCCATAGAGTCGGTTTCCCAACAACCTAGCGGCTATCAAGGCCTCCTCTCTCTCGTCTAAAAACGTGTCTACAAGTACAATACGGGGTACGTCTTGAGGCATTGTCTTATCAAACCATAGCCAAGCAAGTGTGTGATCTCCCATCAACGCCCTAAAGATTATCATTAGGGCGTGGGGCATTGTGCCCGACGGTTTGATTCCAATCATTTCAGCCCCTAGTACTGTAGCCACGCCGTCGCAACCGCCTATATAGGCAGCTCGGTCGGCCATAGGTTGAACAGCTGGATGCAAAGCTCTGGCGCCAAAGAAAAGACATGTTTTATCGCCAGCTAATTTCTTAATACGCGCAGCTTTAGTAGATATACTTGAGTAATGACGTAAAATTCCTAAAATTGCCGTCTCTAATATTGCAAACTCTAAATATGGGCCCTCTATTACCATTACAGGCTCGTTTTCATAAAAGGCCGTCCCCTCCGGCAGAGCGTATACAGTGACCTTTCTATTTTTTAACAACTCTAGAACCTCCTTTAAGCCAGTAAACAACGCCCATTTATACCCCCTTGGGAGAGACGCTACGTGAAACTCGGCTCTTACTCTTACGTCAGAAAGACCGGCGTTTTTTAAAACTTCAACTGTCCTGAGAAAATATACATCTGCAGTCCTACCTAACGAAATGTCTTGAGGAGAAGCTACATGAAACATTAAAGATAAAGGTATTGCCGAGTTTTAAAATTGTGGAGCTTTTTCCATATGAGGAATTTAGGCCTTACCAACGTGAGATCTATGAGAAAACATACACTACCTTACTTACTGGGGGGACTCTTTTAATTAATGCACCTACAGGTCTTGGCAAAACAGCCGCAGTTATAAGCGCCGCGGCGAAATATATCTTAGAAACCGGCGGCGTAGTACACTATACAGTTAGAACAAGGACAGAGCTAGAGCCCCCCGTGAGAGAGTTGGCAAATATAATGAGGCGGGGAGTGGAGTTAGACTATGTAGTTATCAAGAGTAGACAAGACATGTGTTGTTACCAACAACTGAAGAAGCTCGACTACTTAGAGTTTCTGGCAGAGTGTAATCTCCTCAAAAGTATGGGCAAATGTATATACTATCCGCCAAGAGATGTAAGCATTCCCCTAAAAAACGTCTCGGCCTACATAAAGTTTCTCTGTACTGCATATAGTTGTCCTTATGAATATGCAAAAGCTAGGCTAAATCGTGCAAAACTCATAATTTCTACCTATTACTATATACTGGGACGAGAACATATAGATCTAAAAGATAGAGCTGTAATAATAGATGAGGCACACTCTATATTTGATGCAGTAATACATTTATATACAGTTAAAGTATCGGAAACAGATGTTAAATCCGCATATAGAGAGGCGAAAAAATACGGCTTTTTAGAAGAAGCTAGCAAAATATATGCCTTACTCACATTTATTAGAAAAATGTCGGGCGTTGTAGATTTAGGAGATCTCCTAGGCATCGTCGAAGATTTAGACCTAGAAAACGCCATATGGGAAATTATAAAGAAGAAAACAGATGAGAGGATAAATCCATATACGCCGTTGATACTACTTAGAGAGTTAAAAAATGCGTTGAAAAGCAGAATAAAATACTTCTCTGAGATACGCGGCGAAGATGCCACAAAAGTTTTAGTTCTCCAACCGCTTGACCCCACGTCGTTAGTAAAAGAAAAGCTAAAAGAGGCAAAAAGCGTTATTTACATAAGTGGGACATTGCCGATATCGCTTTTTTCTACAACTCTAGGTCTGATAAAATACAGCCACATAGATATATCATTTAGTGAGTACATCCCACGTCAAAACTATCTATCGATAGTAGATTTGGGCGTTACGACAAAATTTACAGAAAGAAGCGAGGATATGTACGTCAAAATAGCGCAGAGAATAGCCGATATAATCAACATATCTCCCGGAGGGGTCTTGGCGGTGTTTCCTTCATATGAGGTATTAAAAGGCGTTAGGAAGTACCTAAGTATTTCAATACCACATTGGTACGAGGGGAGCCAGGAGGTGGATTTACATAATCTCCCAGATAGATTTTTCATAGGGGCAGTGGCCAGAGGTAGATATGCAGAAGGCGTTGAGTATGTACGAGACGGAAAGAACCTCCTCAGTACAGTAGCAGTAGTCGGAGTGCCATATCCTGAGCCGTCGCCATATTTAGAAAAAAGAGTAGAGTCATTAAGGCCACGTCTGGGAGAAAAAGCGTGGAACTCTGTGTACCTCTATTATGCAATTATCGCCGTTAGACAAGCAATAGGCCGGCTATTTAGAGGACCTGGAGATAGAGGCGTATTGATATTTTTAGATAGACGCTATGCCGAACCAGATATATGGAGTAGTCTTTCAGATATATTAAGCGGTTCTCTAATAGTAAACGAGCTAGGCGAGGCCAAAGAGAATATTATACACTTCTTCACCTCCGTGTTAAAAGTCGCCAAATAGCTACAGCAATTATAATAATCGCAGCATTTGTACCGGCTATTGAAATAGCGAGTAAAGAAATACCCAAAGTCTCATTAAATACTGAGAATACGGCAGTGATGACGCCCATTAACGCCGCCACCATTGCAATAATTATACCAACGAGGGGAAGCGGCTGAGTCTTCTCTGCCTGCTTCAAAGGTCTCTTAGTTATCTGCGTCTCTTGTTGGGGGGCCAACGGCAGAGGAGACGGAGGGGGGGTTGTTCTCTGAGTTCTAACAGTAGCTGATGGCATTGGATAGCCCGGCGGGGGAGGCGGCGGCGGGATTGGCTGTTGATACTGTATAGGCGGGGGAGGCGGAGGAGGAGGTGGTATTGGCTGCACAGGAGGTGGCCGTGGCGGAGGTGGTCTTCTAAGCGGCTTCTCTTGCTCCTTATCATCTACGGCCATACGTTCCCCTATGTCTCATTATATAAATGTTTCTACAACTGCTTAAATACGCCAACGCGTCTTGATATGTGATTTTGATTGTTGCCGAAAAGAGGTCTGTAGCTCAAGCAATCGCCAGATATCTAGGGGGGACGTATAAAGTGGAAAAAATCTATGGAGTATCTGCCTATAGGTTTCTATATAGCAATAGAGAGGCCGTGGCGCTTGGCCTCAGCGGCCATATCATGGACTACGATTTTACAGCTAGACAAAACGTGTGGAGTTGGCTACCTCCAGAAGAGCTCTTTAAGACAAGCCCCATACTTGTCCTCCGAGAAGAGGCTATTAAATACGTAAGAGCGCTTAGATCTCTAGCTCGTAAAGCCGAAGAAGTCTACCTAGCTCTTGATGCCGATTCAGAAGGCGAAGCAATATCGTATGAGGTTGCGCTAGTGGTAAGACTTGTAAATAAAAATGTAAAGATATACAGAGTACGTTTTAATGCTGTCACATATAAAGATATAAAAATGGCATTTCAAAATCCGACAAAACTTGATTTAAAACAGGTAGAGAAAGTTTTTTCAAGAATGCAAATAGATCTAACACTTGGTGCTGTATTTACGAGATTTTTAACTCTGACTGTGAGAGATTTGTTAGAGAAAGGCCAATTCTTGAGCTACGGCCCTTGTCAAACCCCCGTTCTCGGCATAGTCGTCACCAGAGAGCTACAACGGAGAAACTTCAAGCCTGAGAAATACTATGTAATTAAGGCCGTCGTTGAAATAAGAGGCTATAAAATCGAGATGTCAGCTGATGTTAGATTTAAAACTAGGAAAGAGGCCGAGGCCGTTGCGACTACAATTAAACGCGGCGTTGTAAAAACCGCCATATATAGACCACATTATATACAACCTCCCGAGCCTCTAGAAACCGTAGAATTAGAAAGGAGAGCAAGCAGATGGCTTGGGATAAACTCCAAGAAAACTCTCGACATAGCCGAAGAGCTCTACCGCGCGGGGTATATATCATACCCTAGGACAGAGACAACTATATATCCACCAACGTTAAATTTACGAGAGATTTTACAAGAGTTAATAAGGGGAGAGCATAGCCGGTATGTAGAAGAGCTTCTACTACGTGGTTTCAGGCCTACTAGAGGAGATTCAGACGATGGGGCACATCCGCCCATTTATCCAACAAAAGGAGCTACAAAAAGCGAGATATATAAGACCTTTGGAAAAATAGGCGATAACGCTTGGGCAATTTACGACTTTGTAGTACGTCACTTTTTGGCCACTTTAAGCCCGCCAGCGCAAGTTGAAAAACAAAAGATTGTCGTAGATTTTGGAAAAATACAGCTTGAGGTAGAGGGCCAGAGAACAATAGACGAGGGCTACTGGAGGATATACCCCTGGGAGAGACAATCTGATAGGCCTCTTCCACGTGTATATGTCGGCGACGAAGCACATGCAATTAAAGTGGAGGTAGTGGAGCGAGAAACCGAGCCCCCTCCGCCGATGTCAGAATCCGAGCTACTCGCCTTAATGAAGAAATATGGCATAGGCACAGATGCCACAATGCAAGACCATATCTATACCAATATAAAGAGAGGTTATATGAAGCTCCAAAAGGGTAAATGCATACCTACAAAACTCGGGGAGACTCTGGCAATAACGTTGTTTCAATATACGCCGGAGCTTATAGAGCCCACAGTACGCGCCAGAATAGAAAGAGCCATACAGGGCATTGTTAAAAACGGCATTTCTCCCAACAGGTTAATTCAGGAGATAAAATCTGAATTTGAGAAGTATTACAATGATCTTAAGAAACATAGAGATGAAATAAGAAGAGCCCTAGAAACGGTTTTAAACTCTAAAGCTAGGGAAAGGAGTGGAACATATTGAGGTACACCCTTTTGTATGGAAGGCGGGGCCAGACACGTTAATAGAGACCCCACCAGGTTTTAAATGGGTGGCGATAGAAATAGCCCGTAAGACTGGGGCGACGGTATCTGGTAGACCGGTATGGGGTGCGTGCGACGTAAGACCAGACCCACGCTTTAGGAAGATATTCCACTTGGGACATAGCGTGCCCCCCAATGTAGCTTATCTCCTACAGAAAAATCTCGGCGGCGAAATAGAGAGAGTAGAACAAGACTTTTACAGATTTAAAACCGGCGGTACAGAGATTTACTTCATTCCTGTGTACTACAAGCCGCCTCCAGATCTCCCGAGGCTTGAGAAAGTGGGAAAGATATACTTCCCACTGCCCTATAGGAAAATAGCAGAGGTAATACACAAAGAGACGGGGTTTCCTATTGCTAGAGACCCCGTCACGGGATGTTGGGTCGGGGAGCAACCTGGCGACGTAGCATATGTAGTGTCCACAGGGCTTTTCTACCCGCTTACGTTGAAATTCTTTTACCCAGATACAACAGTTTATCTAGTAGATCCATTTCGCAGAGAGGTCAAAGATATTGAGCCAGAGTTTATGAGATTGATAAAACTGAAGGCACGCGCGCATATATCTACGCCAAAGCGTGTCGCCGTGTTGTTAACTACGAAGCCAGGCCAAAGACAAGATGACAAAGCTTTGGAACTCTCGTCACAGGGACTAGTTATGGTACTACTAGATGAGATCTCCCCGGAATATATTGACGATTTACAATTTGACCTAGTTGTAAATACTGCATGCCCACGTATAGGTATAGATGACATAGATAGAATCAAAACGCCGATTTTGAACTACTATGAATATAAAAGAGGCGTCATTGATCCAAGACTTTCAATTAAGCTTATATAACAGAGAGAAGAGAAAGCCTCATGCGCCCCCTTTCAAAGAGTGGCGCCCCGGCCCTCTCCCGGGGGGCTCGGGGCCCGTCTCCGCCAGACGCCTTCGGCGGGCGGGGCGGAGGCGAGAGGGGCCGGCCGTGCCCGGGCAGACGGGCGCGGCTGATCGGCCGTACCCCCAGGGCCGGGGGATGTGGTTCATGTGAGAGAAATGTTACGAGCTTAAAAGTGTGAGGGGTGCCGGGACGGAGGAAAAAGCGGGTTGTTTTGTCTTCTGGAGGATTTCCCAGTATCTCCTCTTTGCCCACAACAACGGGATGTTATCTCTGTGGTCTGAGAAGCCGCAGGCGGGGCAACGCATTATGCGTTTTCTCCCTTCCTCCATCTTCGCGCCACACCTCGGGCAGACCGTGCTGTAGAGTCGCTCCTCAAGGTACGGTAGCCCATACCACTGGGCGAGCGCTTGCAAACGGCGGCGTAGTTGGCCCAATCCATCGTAGAGGTGCTTCTTGTCACCTTTCTCGTTGCTCTGCTTCCTCTCAATATACGTCTCGTAGTCCATCACATCTACTACAATGGCAGCGTTATGCTCTCTCGCCAATTTTACAATTTCGCTTGCGGTCTGCTCTACAATGCCCCTTATCTTCCTAAACCGCTTGGACTTGAGGTAACGCGCTCTGCTTTCGAGAAAACTCCTTCTGGCGGGATCGGTCTCCCTTGTGGCTCGCGCATCGAGACGGCCTATCCTCTCGTGGAGTCTCCACAACTTTTTGACCGCGCGCTCGTCTAGTAGTCTCTTCCGCTTGACGATCTTGCCGTCTTTTACAACGCCCACCATTATGCCGTGGTCGAGACGGTTCACGTCGACAACGACAAGCGCCCTGGGCTCCACCGGCGTCGCCTCTCTAGCGAACACCAGGGCGATGTACAAGCCGCCGTAGGTCGGCTCCTTCTTACCCCTCCGCTTCTCTATGCCAAGGAATGCCAACTTGAGTTTGGCGTCTTCCTGTAGTCTCTTCCTTATCCAAGAGATGTCGCTTTTCTTTAACTTGACGGTAAAAGGCGGTATGCCCAACTTCCGTACTCTGAGGACGCCGTTTTTCAAATCGACGAAGACCGCCTTACTCGTATCTCTCTCGTTCCCAACTCTAAGCTGGGCGTTTAGCGGAACCGCCCGGTGGAACAACACATCACGCCAGAAGAACTTAGCCCACTCTGCGATATATCTCTTAAGTCCGTACTTGGGGAACACCTCCTCAATTATCTTGACAGCCAGCTCCCGTCTGTCTGGCGTGAGGAGTCTGTCCAACTCCTCCATCGTCAGCTTCGGCTCCTCTTGCTCCGTGATTTCTTTAAACAATGTTTTGACGTACTCCTCCGCCGCGAGGCGCATCCTTACGGCGAGGTCAAGGACGTCGGGGCGTTCCCTGACGAGACGCCACGGTATCTCCGCTTTCAACATCCTATATACTTGGCTCATATGCATACAGGGCGCGAGGGAGAAAAGCTAGGTGTCGAGACCCCGTTGTGGGCGGGTAGGGCGCCGGTCTTGGGGAAGGCTATAACGGGGGAACCACGGTTAGTATCCGCCCGGCGGCGTTGGCAATGTATGCGACATCTTCACACCTCCCCCGCCACATGCGCGAAAAAGCCAGAAATACCCTTTCAACTATTTCGACTAACCTGCCTGACGTCGTCGCTGTCAGGCAGGTGAACCGAGGTAGTAGAAAGTGGTGTGTGGTTGCGTTAGAGGTGTGGGTGGGTTAAGAAACGGGTTTACGGCGGTTATCGCCGTCGGTACGGCGGTGGGTATCGCCGGTGTGGACAACGCGAGGGGTGGCAACGGCGGCGTATGACGCCGGCGGGTGTCAGCAAGTTGCTTACGACGACGGTTGTTCTTGTGGCGGCGAAGGTCATGGCCAAGCCTCCTAACGCCGCCTTCACGACGGCGCCGTGGGTTTGTCTTGTAAAACTTTTGGCCTGCCCCCATGCGCCTCCCATAACCAACAGATATTTCAGCCCCACCACATATACGCACATGTACGCATACAGAACGCTGAGGATAGAGATACCTTGGCGCCTCATCGAGGAGCGTCCAGACGTCTTAGACCTCGTGACACGTATGTATTTAGCCGTCGGGGAATATGTAAAGAGACTGCTAAAGGAGATTGCGGGGCAAGAGGAGTCGAAGCTGACGATGGAGGAGTTGGACAGACTCCTCACGCCAGACAAGCGCAAGTTGGTGCGCCGAATTATAAAGCCTCATAAACCGATTAACAGATAAAAACTTGATATAAATACTATTCGGTGAAGTTTAAATGTCCAGTATGTGGGAAAGAGGTAAACCTAGAACCCAGATTGGAAGGAGAGCCAATAGGCGGTCTATATGAGGTAATAGTACAACACGAAAGACATTTCATAAAGGTGTATATAGACAAAAGCGGTTTTATAAGACGAGTTTTCCCAATAGAACATCTCATTATAATAGATCCTCCGCAATACACTATATATATATACGAAGATAGAGCGGAAATAATAGATCACACCGGAAACATATACATAACAGACTCAGACTATTTATTAAGTGTCGTAAAAAAGATAATAAAGTAATCAATATAGTACAGTCATAGATAGTCGAGGGCCCTGGGCAAAAGGGTCTGGGCCACTGGGGTCTGGTAACGGCCCCCTCGGTAGTGAGCTTGGGCCCTTCTTGCCTCGTGACTTCCTTAAGCGATCTCTCGACGTTCTCCTCGACAGCCAGCTGCATTCTCGTCACGAGGTCTAGGAGTTCCGGTCTCTCTTCGATAAGACGCCATGGTATCTTTAGATTCCGTAGACGTACATGGCTATGTCTAGTGGCAGAGTCGAAATTTCTGCTGGTTATGAAGACTACAGGGGACCACACTAAAAGTTATAATATCAGCTTCAATTAGGCGTAGCCGTATGCTCGGATATTCTGTAAGGTAATCGAAAGAGTGGAGACGCGTCTCTCCCACGCCACATTTTAGCTCTCAGGCTTAAATTGTGGCGCCGGGATTAACTACGTGGAAAAAATAGGCGTAGTTGTCAAATCGCCCTCTATATACTACTATATATTTAGACCATTTCGAGGCGTTGAAATAGATGTCGGCTCTTTTGTAGCTACAGAGGTAGATGGACTACGCGTCATTTCTCGCATCACAGCTATTAGACACAGAAATGCCGCGACAGATCCAAGACTTATCGCACAGTTTGACGACGAGAATGTAATAAGAGAAATTAAGGAGACTCTAGGCATAGAAGACGTCTTGTATTACACAGAGGCGAGAGCTGTCGTATTAGGCGCTAGAGTCGGACGTAGGATATTAAAACCTCAAAAGCCAGTGAAACCTCTCAGCTACGTCTATAGAATTGTAGAACATGAATTAGAAGAGTTTTTCGCACCGCCTGAAGACGGAACGTATATCACTATAGGTAGAATAAGGGGCACGAACATATCTGCAAAAATCAACGCCGAAAAACTAGTTACTCACCACTGCGCTATATTAGCCAGCACAGGAGCTGGGAAGAGTTGGCTCGCAGGAGTCATAATAGAACGCCTTAGTCTCCTAGATATACCAATAATAGTTGTTGACCCACATGGCGAATACTCGGCAATGTCTATACCTCTGACAGAAGAGGGAAAAGCCGTCGCAGAAAAAGTAAGGATATATGTAGTGGGGAAAGTAGATACTAGACCCGTAGACGACGCATTTGAAAAAAGATATGGCACAAGGCGTGTGTATACAAGGATTGGGATAAACCCAAGAAGTTTACCTCTACGCACACTTGAAAAACTTCTTGACATATTATACGGGCTCACAGACGCGCAGAAGAGAATTCTAGAAGAGGGTTGGCAAGTTGCTACAAACTACGGCGAGAGACAGCCCCTTACTACAGTTGAAGAATTGATACGAGAGGTTTTAGAAGGGGGCAAACACGCGGCGCCTCCCGGCTACGCTGGCGAAATGGCGCTCAGCGGATTAGAGGGTAGACTCAGATCTCTTTTCTATACAAGCCCTATATTCATAACTAGATATGGAGAGGTGTACCAAGGAGAGCCTATTAAGTTAATTGACCCACAATCTTTTGTCACCACGCCTGCTCTGCATATTTTGGACATATCTGGACTAGACAGCGTTGACCAACAACTGTTTCTAGCCGTATTTCTAGATCAGATATACAGAGTTGCGACACAAAGGAAAAACCTTACAACTTTTATCGTAATAGAGGAGGCTCATATTTTCGCCCCATCTACCCCCAACGCGCTTAGTAAAAACTACGTTGTGAAAATAGCGAGAGAAGGTAGAAAGTTTGGACTCGGCCTCTGTCTCATCACACAAAGACCTACTAAACTAGACCAAGACGTAGTTTCACAAGCTATGACCCAAATATTCAAAAGAATGATTAACCCAAGCGACTTAAAGTACGTAGCTACAGTTGCGGAACATCTCGAAGATCCACGTCCATTACGGACGTTAGATGAAACAGAGGCTATGATTACAGGGATCTCTGTGCCCGTGCCTCTACTAATTGTCGTCGGTCAAAGATGGACACACCATGGGGGAATAACTCCTAGAATTAAGAGGGAGATGTAGTAGATATATAGGATTTATTTGTATCCCCTTCGCGGCGCCGGCTCTCTGGGAGCTGGGGGCGGGCCCGCCCCTTGCCGACGCGCCCTAGTTGGCGGTCGCATTCAACGTCGGCATTACAATGGCGATACTGTACACAGGAAGGTGGGCCTATTCGGTGGAGGGGGTCGGCGTTGCTAGACACGTCGTGGCGGTCTTGGCCACCGTCGCTAAACTGCCGTGGTAAACAACGCACTCGTCCTTACCTGCGCCGTAAACACACCACTACTACCGCCCCAAGCCCTACTCCCACTGGCAATACCCATCGTGGCGTTGACAATAGACGCCGTGAGAAGGGTAGAACAAACCCGTTTCCCCCCACTTATATTTAAAAACACCCGACTCTCGGGTCTATATCTTTTTACTGTTTCTCTACAACGCAACTACGAACGCATACAGAACACTAAAAGTGAAAATCCCATAGCAGTTAGGGGGACTAGACGTCCTCAACTCTGTGACGCACAGACACTTAGCAACGGAAAGTATGTTAAAAGACTGTTGAAAAGTCACGGGACGAAAGGAGCCCAGACTAACGACAGAGGAAATAGATCGGTTTGTCCACGCCAGATAAGCGTGAGCTAGCGAACTTGTGCAAGAATTTACTTAATCTGCACTTGCGCAGGCTTTACCTCAATTATCTGGCCAGCCGCAATAGTTCTACCCATGTCGCGGAGAGCAAAGCGGCCAAGCGCTGGGAATTCACTGAACTTCTCCGCAACTACAGGCTTCAGAGGCTTAATCTTTACAATTGCCACATCGCCCTGCTTTATAAATTGAGGCTTTTGTTCAACTGCTTGACCAGTGCGTGGGTCGAGTTTAGATACAAGCTCTACAATTTGGACAGGTACCGTGGCTGTATGTATATGCATAACTGGCGCGTAGCCTGGGCCTATAGCTGTGGGATGCCATAGTATAACTACACGGGCTACTATCTCTTCAGCGACAGTCGGGACGTTGTCTACTTTACCTAATACATCTCCACGTCTTACATCCTCTTTGCTTATACCTCTCACGTTAACACCTATATTATCGCCTGGTTGCGCTTGCTCAAGTTTCATGTGGTGAGTCTCTATAGATCTCACGTCGCCTACCTTAGCAGGAGGTACTATGACAACTCTATCGCCAACCTTTAACACGCCGGTCTCAACTCTACCAACTACCACAGTGCCCGCGCCTGTAATTGTAAATACGTCTTGTATCGGCATTCTAAGCGGTTTGTCAACAGGTCTTGGAGGCGGTTGGAAGGTATCAAGAGCTTCAAGTAGCGTGGGCCCGTTATACCACGGCATGTTGGAAGACTTAGTTTTGACGTTATCTCCCTTTATCGCACTTACTGGGATAAAGTGTATTTTGCTTGGGTCGTAGCCCAATAGTTTTAATAACTTAGAGACTTCGGCTTTAATCTGTTCATACCTCTTCTGGTCGTAGTTTACAATATCCATCTTATTAACAGCAACTACTATTTGTTGAACACCTAATGTCCTAATGAGAAATAGATGTTCTCTGCCCTGTCCCTGAGGCCCTATGGCTGTTTCAAACTCTCCAGGACGTGCAGAAATTACAAAGAGAGCTGCATCTGCTTGGCTAGCTCCAACAATCATGTTCTTTATGAAGTCTCTATGGCCAGGTAAGTCGATGATTGTAATGAATAATTTATTAGTCTCAAAACCCACGTGTGTAGCCTCGATAGTTACGCCGCGTTCACGTTCTTCCTTAAATCTATCAAGAATCCATGCAAAAGCGAAGTCTTCCTTCCCCATCTTTTTAGCCATCTCTTCAATTTCCTTAAACGCTTTTTCATCTACATAACCTGTCTCATATAGTAGACGGCCTACCAATGTCGATTTGCCATTGTCAACGTGGCCAACAACTGCTAGGTTTAAGTGCGGCTTTTGTAGAGCTGTTGGTTTTGGTGGTAATATTATCGACGGCATAGGCGGCTTTTATTCTTATTCTTATAAATTTTTCGAGCTTTAAATACCAAAGTTTTTAAACTGAAGTAAATCTCAACATATGCCGCGGCCTGCATATCGCTCTAGAAGTCTTAGGAGAGTAAAAGTGAGGACTCCAGGCGGTAGAACCGTAGTACATTATGAAAAAAGAGCGAAGGGCGTCCCCAAATGTCCCGTGACTAATCTGCCGCTAGGAGGTATGAACCATAAAGTATACAGATTTGGCATATCGATAAGAGCGCCCAATAGACCATATGGAGGCGTTTTTTCTCATAAAGTCTTAGCTAGGGCGTTGAGACTGGCCGTGAGAGGATAGACATACATGGTTGTTATAGCTATCTCTGGACAGCCAGGTAGCGGAAAGACTACAGTAGCTAGAGAGGTAGCTAGGGTGTTAAATTTACCACTTGTCTCATCCGGGTCACTTTTCAGAGAGTTGGCGGCCAAAATGGGCATAGATTTCATAGAGTTTCATAAATATGCCGAGAAAAACCCCGATATTGACAAGGTAGTAGACTCCATGGCTATAGAAAGAGCGAAAGCCGGTAACGTAGTTCTCGAAGGCCATCTAGCGGCGTGGATTGTGCGACCTTATGCGGACATATGTATATACTTAAAGGCATCTAGCGAAATACGTGCAAGACGAATTTCTATACGTGACAAAAAAAGCTTCGAAGATGCTCTACGGGAGGTAAGAGAGCGTGAGGAACTTAATAGGAGGCGATATCTTTCTCTCTACAATATAGACATCAACGACCTCTCGGTGTTCGATCTTGTCTTAGACACTTCGTATCTCTCTATAAACGATGCCATTAGAATTAGCTTAGACTACATTTGCACAGTGTTGGGATTTAAGTACTCCAGAAAATTCTGTTGATATTCGACAAATACAATAAATACGCATTTAATATATCACATTTCCAGCTACTATGAAGTTCTTGCTTCGATGCAAACCCAATACGAAAAAACCGCCGACAGGGAAAAGAGTTGCAATAATAGGCGCAGGGCCTGCGGGCCTAGGCGCTGCAGGCGTGTTGTTATGTAACGGACATGAAGTCCATATATACGACGCATTGCCCGAGCCCGGAGGACTGTTGATATTTGGCATTCCACCTTTTAGGGTCCCAAGAGAGAGCGTGAGAGAGGGGGTGAGGGAGCTGATAGAAGCCGGCGCGAAGTTTTACACATCTACGTTTGTATACTGCGGCGAGAAACCACATGAACACGAGGCTCTCCTATTAGTGAAAGAATTTGTAAATCTTGAGGACCTTGTAAAGAGATACGACGCCGTTATAATTACGACCGGGACTTGGAAGAGTAGATCGTTAGGCGTGCCAGGGGAGAATTTACAGGGGGTTTACAAAGCGCTTGACTACCTCTTTAGAATCTACGCCAATCAGTTGGGGTATCTACCTAAAGAAAAAGTCTATCCAACTGGAAAGAAGGTGTTAGTAGTAGGCGGAGGCTTGACTGCCGTAGACGCCGCAATTGAGGCCAAGCTACAAGGCGCAGAAAAAGTAGTAGTCGCCTATAGGCGTACTATTAACGAGGCGCCTGCCGGCAAGAAGACTATAGAAACTGAGCTTATAGCGAGAGGCATAGAGTTTCGAGAGTTAATAAACCCCGTGGCTTTCCTAGGCAGGGAAAAAGTGGAAAAAGTCCGGTTCATAAAGATGAGACTAGGGCCGCCAGATAAATCTGGTAGGCCCAGGCCTGAGCCTGTGCCAGGTAGCGAGTTTGAAGAAGAATTCGACACCGTGTTAATAGCCATAGGCGAGGAGCCAACGCCGCCAGGGCCCTGCCTAGGTATAGAATTTAACCCCGACGGCACCATCAAGGTAGATGAAAAAATGCAAACAACTCACCGCGGCATCTTTGCAGCAGGAGACGTAGTTACAGGGCCTTCTCTCATTGGCAAGGCATTAGGCTCCGGGATGAAAGCTGCACAATTTGTAAACGAATATCTCTCCTCCCACTGACTACTTCTTTTTAGCTATGACCATCGCATGTGCTGTATCATAAGGCTCTAAGTGGACAGTCTCAAGAATTTCAAACCCCCTCTCTTTTAGCGTGTTTATCTCTTGTTTAAACGTCTCAGTTGCCGGGGCCGTCACATCAATACTCATGGCTTTTATCACTAACATGACGTAGCCGCCAGGCTTAAGGAAGTAGTCGGCGTTGTCTGCAAGTATTTTTGCTTGCGCCGGCTGTGCCACGTCAATGTAGACAACGTCTACGCCTTTTACATAATGTGCGTATTGGTATGGAAATCTGGCATCACCTAAAATCGGTACTACATTTCTTCTGCCCTGGTCTACCAATTTTTCTATAAATTCTCTGAAGACCCGTGGCGAAAATTCCACAGAGTATATCAGACCCCTCTCTCCCACTATGTCACTTATATGGCTTGGCGTCGTACCAGAGGCAGCGCCTAGATAAAGCATGTGCGTACCCTCTTGAATTGGGATAAATTTTATGCCATTGACTATTGCGGCAGCAAGCTTAGAGCGATAGGGGTTCCATTCTCTATATTCCTCATCTCTCCATTTTATCAACCTCTCCCCATACACTCTCTTGCCTGGAGTTAGATTTTTCGTCGCCAGACGCTCAGTCCCATCTTCAAATTTAACTACATATACGCCGAAGTGATGTTCATGATTACGCACATCTACCACTTCAATAGACATGGAAAAATACGTCACTTTACGATTTATATACTTATCGCCGTGGCGGATATAATCAGCGCCGTCCTCTCCTAGGCGGAGGCGGTCTCTTCCCCCCTCCGCTTGGAGGAGGCGGCGGTGGAGGCGGGGTCTTTGTAGCCGGTTGCTGAGGGGTCTTGGGAGGCGGCTTTGCGTAGAGAGTCTTGATCTCTTGTATTCTTTTCATTAGTTCCTCCTTTAGTCTGGGGGCGATGAAATTACCAGTAAAAGCGTCGGCTTTAGCCGCAATCGCCAACTTAGCCGCAAGAGCTCTCGCTATCTTACCTCTCTGCCACCTCGGCGATCTAAAGATCTCGGGATATTGGAATATTACGCCGTGTTTAGGAGGCTTCCCTCCAGTACGTAAAGCTCTAAATAAAGCCTTCTCAGCGCCGAGAACCTGTATTGTAGATGCGGGAAGAAACGCCATCCTCGTCAGCCCACCGGCAAGTTTTATCAATCTGGCGCCTAACAACGGCCCCACTAACTCCCTTATGTTAGGCGCAACCTCTTTCATTGCCTCGTCAATATATGTAGCCAAGCTTTCTCTATACGACTCCAGTTTGATAAACGCCTCTGCGTACGATTTTAACTGAGCTAAATCCCACTCTGACATCTCAGCGCCTATGCTTTTCTTTGCAGACTCGACTATTTTCTTCACTCTCTCCGCAGGCATATCCGGAAATACCTTCCTTATACTCTCCTCGCTTATCCCAGATCTATGTCCTATATAGTACACTATCCTTACATACTCCTTATTGTCTCTCACTAACTCCTCCAACTCAGGAAAGTGCAAGCCGTACCACTCTCTAATTCTTGACGCTATTAGATTCAGTATTTTATCTACATCATCAAGTGTACTAATAGCTTGGGCAATAAATAGGTCTCTCTTTTCAACAGCTTGTCTTAGCTTACGCCTGGTTACCAAATCGCTTATTTCAAATAGGTAGTTTCTATAATCTTCCCAGCTTAAGCCCAACGCCTGGAGGTACTTAGAAAAGTTTTGTCTAAATGTCGTGAGCACGGGGGAGGGGCTCTCGGCCACGATCTCTACGCCCTTGATAACAGACACAAGCTTCCTCGCAAGCTCAGGATCCTCTACCACGATTTTCTGCGCCTTTGTCTTCACCCTCTCGATTATTGTAAGGAGTTCTGGTACGTAATTTGACTTTTCAAGTTCTATCAATCTCTCAGCTACTAGGTCGGGTTTTTTCTCATAAAACACCTTATCTACGAGATTTCCCGTCTCGTCAAGCGCGAAAAACCCCAGTACATCTGTCGCTATGTATATTTTCGTCATTAAGCCCTTTGAAAAATATACTTAAAAATATAACTCAGAAAGAGCACGTCTTACGTCTTCTACATCAATCCTCCCTCTGTATCTCCTCATGACCTCGCCTAAAGCCTTGTCTTTCCCAACCTCCCGCACCACCTCTCCCACCACTTTTTTCACCTCTTCATAAGACATTCTAACTAAGCCCAACCTCTTAGCAACTTCTTCCGCAGACTCCCCAGCTTTCATATTTCTAAGCACCTCCTCTACAGCCTCCTTTGTGATAATCTTTTTCTCAAGAGCCTCGAGAACTGAGACAATTTTCTCGTCTGTTATCTCAACGCCCTCTCTAGCGAGAGCTTTAGAAATATTTAGAAGAATAGTGGCAATTTGTTGAGGCGGCACTTTATATTTCGAGACGTAGTCTTCAAATTTCTCCAAGTATGGAGATTTAATAAGCTGAAGTGCCAAATCTTTACTAAGGCCTAGCGACGTTAATTCTGACAGCTTCCCCTCTAGACTTACCTTTGCGATCTCCTCAGACTTTTTTAAAATTTCAAAGGTGATTCTAATTGGCGGAATATCAGTCTCAGGGTACATCCTCGCGGCACCAGGCCTTGGCCTTAGAAAACGCGTCGTGCCGTCCGGATTAGCCCCCCTCGTTTCCTCTGGCACGCCTTGTAAAGCGGCATTTAGCCTATCAACTACAACAGTAGCCGCCTCCTCTAACTCCCTATCGTCTACGCCCATGAGTAATATGAAAGACTCGACGCCAAGTTTACTTATTATATCTCTCACCTCCTCTGCCGTTATTCCATATCCAGGAAGCTCGTCGCTGTGAAGAAGACCGCCTAACTCTGTCCAGGCTCTTACATAATCAGCAAGCTCTGTGCCAAAGCGCCGGCCAGGTTGCACCTCAACTCCAAAGATCTTCTGAAAGCCGGGCGTTTTGACCGCCACCACCTTACCCCCTGTCTCAAGCACTCTCTTTACAATCTTCGACTTTGTGTTTGTAAACACTTGAGTAACATCGACAGTAGAAAGCTCTAGTTTGCCCACTCCCCTTCTCCTCAACTCTTCAGAAATCTTCAGAAGACTGAGCTGTCTCTGTACTTCATACTCTATGACTTTCGGTATCAAGGAGAGGTCGGGCACCCCCTTAATCTCAGTTTTGGCACCTCCGGCAATTGAGACATTTACATCTTGTCTAACTGTGCCGAGACCTCTCTTAGCTCTCCCCGTGATTTTTACACTATATCCGATGATCCAAGCCACCTCCTCAACTTGTTGTGGCGGGTAAGACATAGGCTCTGTGGCAATCTCTATGAGGGGTATCCCCAATCTATCAAGCCTGTAGACAACTGTCTTCCCCTCCTCCGCTATTTTCCTAGCGGCGTCTTCTTCAAGCGCTATAGTCTCTATGCCGATATCATAGCCAAGAATCTTCTTCTTGCCGCCGTATGCGATCAACATCGTCCGTTGGAAGCCGGAGACATTAGAGCCGTCTATCACAATCTTCCTCATTACGTGTATCTCGTCGAAAATTTTTGCATTAAACATCTTAGCAACTGCGACAGCGGTGGCAAGCGCCTCCTCGTCTGGAAGATGCGGCGGCTCTTCATCTAGTTCCACTAGACAGGTAGTGTCGCGATAGCCCTCGTAAATATACCGCCTCCTTTTCCTCACCTCCCACAACACAGCTGGGTCAACGGCGCCGAGCTCGCTTACAGATAGGTGTAGCCTCCTCTCTAATCTAAAGTGGGGCTCGTCGTCTCTCAACACAGGGGGGCAGTGGCAGAAGAGCTTACGTTTAGTGTTTAACTGGATATGTATTTCAAGACCTACCTTTAGGCCAAGCGACTTATAGTCCACATGGCGATATAAATATTGGGTTTAAAATATATCGTGGGAAAGAGGCGGTGGAGTCAACATTTCTTAAGAGATACGTCAGTGGCGCAGTTTATAACAGAGCTTGTCCCAAGCGGACTTGACATAATTGAAGTCGGGCCGGGGAGGGGGGCTTTAACATTACCTCTAGCAGAGAAGTCAAAAACCATATACGCCATCGAAATCGACCCAACGCTAGCGGAGTTTTTAAAGAGACAAGCCCCTCCAAACGTCGTAGTAATTGTAGGCGACGCGCTTGAGATAGAGTGGCCTAGGGCAGACTTCTTTGTGTCAAACATCCCATATTCTATAACCTCCCCGCTACTTCTAAAACTCGCCAAATACAGACTCCCGGCGGTAGTTACTATACAGAAGGAGGTCGCCGAAAGACTTGTAGCTGCGCCAGGTACTGAAAACTACGGGAGGCTAACTGTGGCAATTCGGTGTCACTACGACGTAGAAGTGTTACGTATACTCCCACCCCATGTATTCAGCCCGCCGCCTAAGGTTTATTCCGCCGTGGTGCGTCTCACGCCGAGGCGGCCTTGTGTAGAAGATTTTGAAAACTTCCAACGATTTACAGCTCGGCTTTTTTCAACACGTAGAAAAACTCTCCGCCGTCTGAAACTTGGAGAGACAGAAAAGCGGGTGTACCAACTCACACTTGAGGAAATAGTTGAACTATATAAAAAACACTTCGACACGACAGAAACGTGCCGCTCTTAAAACTCGTATTTCTAGGCACAGGCGGCGCAGTGCCTAAATCAGATAGAATGTTGCCAGCTATATACCTAGAGGATTGGCTAGGCCATAGAGTTTTACTCGACGCAGGAGAGGGGGCTCAATATAGACTGTTGCAAATAGACGTCTCCCCCGCCTCTCTCACCCTAGTCGCAATTACACATCAACACGAAGACCACACATTAGGCCTACCCGGTTTAGTGATCACTAATAAGTTTCTGGGCGGAAAATTGAAAGTACTAGCTCCGAGATCTATGCATAAGATCTTAGAGAGACTTGGCGTTGAGGTAAGCGACAGCTACGAAGAGGGGCGCTTCAAAATAACATGCGTAGAGGTGTGCCACACTGTAGACGCGTGTGGGTGGCTCTTTCAATGGGACGTCGGCTATAAGCTAGATCTTTCTAAAGTCGCCGGATTGCCCAAGTGGGCGCTTACGAATTTAATAAGAGGAGAAGCTGTGAAAGTAGGCGGTAGGTTAATAACCCCAGAAGAGGTGGCAGATCTTACACATAAAAGATTCCGCCGGCTGTTATACACTGGAGATACTGCGCCGTGCCCCCAGATGTGGAAAACCGTCGGCGAGGTAGACGTGTTAATACACGAGGCCACTTTTGCCGACGACGTAGAACCTCAAAAAGCACATGACGAGGGTCATTCAACAGTGGCAGACGCCGTTGAGGCCGCAAAGGCGCTTAAAGCTGACGTACTTATACTTACACATATAAGCGCTAGATACCCCAGTAAAGAGAGACATAAAGCTCTAGCTGACGCCGTTAAGCCGCCGCCTCATATCTATATCCCCGACGACTTTGACACATTGCTTATCAAACTTTAACTGCGACATAAATAACTGTGGTGGCAAAAGGCGCAAAACGCTTCAACAGATCTAGTTTTTCAAAAAACTTAAGCCTAAACCGCTTTTGTAAAAACCTAGAGGGGAGGGGCGGGAATAAATATATCGGCCTAGCATCTATTATTTCAAGCCCGGCTTTCCTCAACGCAGATTTGACATAGAAGTACGAGTAGTAGTTGAAGGGCAGTTCGCTATCGACAGACTCCCAAACTCCTCTTACAACGCCGCGGAAAAGGGCATCTTTAAACTTGCCAACCCCTTGGAACAGCAGGTATTCATACAACATATCTAGACACACGGCGTTGTCTATATCTGTGATAAAGATGCCGCCTTTCTTAAGCACGTGCGCCACAGAGGCAAACGCACTCTCTAGGTTATGTAAATGGTTGTAGACGCTGCCGAGCGCCGTCACTGCGTCAAATCTACGAGCCCTAATAGGCAACATGGCGGCGTCGCCCTGTATTCTATCGCCACATCTACACACTTTCAAAGACTCGATAGAGATGTCTAGAGGGATCACTGTGGCGCCCCTGGCCTGCATATAGAGACTCCAAAACCCCGTGCCAGCCCCCACGTCGAGGATATACATACCTCTTTTGATATATACGTCTAACACCTCGCCTAACTTTCTATACAACGTCCTATAGTACCACGTCCCTAGGTATTTATCTACATAGAGGCGGGCTACTGTATCGTAATAATCGGCGACCGCCTTCACCTTGGCTCTATTCTAAAATCTAGCGATAGTTTCCTACGTAGTTTCTCTAACTTAGCAACCCCCCTCGAGAGGACAACGCCGAGGTACTCCTCAGGCACCTTGATCACAATTAGGCCGTCTCTCTCCTCAAGCTTAATCTCGCCAGGGGGCACGTAGCGCTTCAAGGCGGAGACCACCATGGAATATATCTTGCGGCTCGGCGCCCTCTCCCCGCCCCTCTTCACTGGCACCACGAAGGTCTCCTCGCCAAAGACGTAGATCTCATACTCCACCTCGTCTGTGAGGAAGTCCTTGACTAAGATAACCGGCCGGGCGAGATCCTCTTCCCTCATCCCCGCCGGCACCTTTACCACCATAGAGAGAGCGTATATCTTCTTCACCTCGCCGTCTTTCATAAAGATCACCGTGTCAATTATGGAGGGGATCATGCCCAGCTCCACCCTCCTGATAAACCTCTGGATGGCATCTATAGGCGAGGTGGCGTGGACAACCCCCACCATCCCCACCCCCGCCAGCCTGAGGTCCACGTAGAGCTGGAAGTCCGCCGTGTCCCTCATCTCGTCAAAGATAGTATAGTCGGGCCGCGACAGGAGGAGGATGTCGTGAACCTCCTCAGATGTGGCCAAGTTCTTCGAGATCTGCGTAATGGCGGGGCTCAGCACCATATCTCTCGGCGACTCCAACGTCTTCACAATCTTGCCCTTGCTTAGGTAGAACTCCGCGAGGGCCTGGGCGAAGGTGGTCTTGCCCGCTCCAGGCGCCCCCGCGATCAATATACCCTCGGCGCTTTTCTCAAGCCGCTCCAACACCCTGGGATCAAGCCCATAGTCTTCTATGCTCTTCCTAACCACAGGTTTTGTAGCTGTGATCTCCAATCTTTCAGACACCGGCGGAAAAACTACGACTATTCTATGCTCCTTATGTTGTATAATCATCGAATGGGGGCGCCTGATCTCAATCCTCGTCTTTGAATTCAGACGAGACGCCTCAGAGACGAGCTCTCTAATTATTGTATACAATTGCTTTCTCGTAAGAGGCTCTGGAGACAGTTGGACAAAACGCCAACTGCCCGGCTTGCCGACTTTGCCAAAAGGCGGCAAGCCCTCTTTTAAATGCACAGACATTACATCCTTAGAAAAAAACTTCTCTATCGTCAAAACGTCGCGCGGTTTGCCTAGATATATAGTTCTAATCCCCTGCACAACCGCGGCGTCTCTAGACAATTCGTCACTTGTCACATAGATACAGTTATTCTCTTTCGCAAACCTCCTAGCATACATATCTAACTCACTTGGGTCTACCCTCCTATCTATAGAAACAACCTCTATCTTTACAAAGTCCGAAAGCCCCAGCTTCTCCACAGACTCAAACAAATCTTTCAACTCCTCCACGCCAATTATCCCAACCCCATCCCCCTGTCTTGCAAGAGAAGAGAAATACTCCGCCATTTCAGAGAGGAGAAAGAGAGTGCCCCTAAGCCTCCCCCCAAGTATCGCCTCTTTTAACGAGCCGTCTAACACCACCGAGCTGTCAGCTATGTATTTATCCACCGCCAACACACATACAAGTCTATATAAAATCTTTTAGCAGATAGCCCGTGCGATATTTAATAACTACAGTCCCAGGACTCGAAGACTTTGTAATAGAAGAATCGGCGGAGCGGCTCTCGGCAAAAACTGCAAAAGCCATATACATGACAGGACGCGTAATCGTAGAGACAGAGGCAGAACCACACGCCCTATACAGTTTAAAAACTGCAGAGAGGTTCGGCATATTCCTAGGCGAGGGGCTAGCAGAGACACTACAAGAGGTGGTAAACACGGCGTCGACATATCTACCACACGTCTTGAAATACCTCACAAAAAACACAACCGTAGGCATACGTTGCGAGAGAGTAGGCCAACACCCCTTCACCTCACGCGACGTAGAGAGAGAAGTGGGGAGGTGGCTAAAGGAGAGGGGGTACGTCATCAGCCTAGTCGACCCAGACGTCGAGATAAACGTCGACGTAGTACACAACTACGTCACAGTCTGGATCACCGTGGCCAAAAAAAGCCTCAAAGACAGGCCCTGGCGCGCCTATGAGCACTACGCCAGCCTAAACCCCATAATCGCCCACGCCATGGCCAGACTCGCCAAGCCAGCCCCCGGAGAAACCATATGCGATCTCACATGCGGCGGCGGAACCATAGCCGCAGAGGCGGCCGAATACGCCCCCTGGGCCAGATACATATGCGTAGACATATCCCTAAAACACATAAAAGGCGCCGCCTTAAACACGGCCCGCTACCCCCAGGTAGACCTCCTCTGGTTCGACTCCACCAAACTACATAGAGCAATACGCCCCATATGCGACAAATACATATTCAACCCCCCATACGGCTTCAGAATACCCGGCAAGATAGGAAAGCTATACCACCTCCTCGGAAAAGCCATGCGCAAACTCACCCGCCACTGCGCCACCTACGTCACAATAACCCCCAGATACAAAACCTTCACAAGCCAAGTAGGAGGCGAGATAATCATGAGAAGAGTCATATACCAAGGAGGCCTATACAGCAGCATCATAGTGGGAAGAATATGCCCCACCTCGTCCCCCTAACCCTCTCTTGGCCCCTCCCTGGGGGACTCAAGGGCCCGCCCTCGGGCACGAGCTTGAGGTGCTTAACCAAGTCAAGGAGCCGCGCGGCAAACAGATGTGCGTACCCATACAGCCAAAAACCGCCCACGAGATAGAGCGCCAGGGCCAGGAGGAGAATCAAGACAAGCCGCCTCGTGTAATACACAGAACGGAGGCCTTATATAAGGCGCGCGCCGCCATCCGCGAGCCTATAGTGGGGAGAGTGCGTCCCACGTGAGTAGGAAGACAAACGACGCCAGAGGCACAAACACGTTGTCGTCTATAGGCGGGAACTCAAACCTCTCCACAAAGCTGGCCAAGACCGCCGCGGCCGCCCCCGCAACCCCTAGGTAGTGCCAGCCGATAGGTATGGAAACAGCCGCCATGGCTAAATTGCCCACCCAGTGCTTCGTCCTCCTCCCAAACAGGAGGTTTCTTACGACGCCCGTGGCCGAGTCGCCCACGGCCATAAAAAGCGCCGGCACAACGCCCAAGCGCCAGTCCCCCAAAAGGCCCCAGCTCGCGGCCACCACAACCCCCACATAACTGCGAAAGAGACCTCGTACATATTGCCGGGGTCTTGAAACCACCAGAGGAGCCGGCCGGTCCTATGCGGTATGTAGAGCAACACAGCGATTAAAAACGCTGTGGCCGCGGGAACCACCCAGCTTGAAAAACTTGGGACCAACACCGCCACTACGCCGCCGGCTAGCACGTGGATAACCTTCCGGTTGAAATACGCCGCCCTCATGTGCCCTAGGCGAGACAGCGGCTTATAGAGCCACCTCGTCAACCCAAGGGCTACGAAGGCAACCCAGGCGCCGAGCGCAGAGGCTAACGCCAGGTCGTTATACAAACTCAACGCCATCTGTCTTGGTGAGGGTCACGCGGTAGAGAAAGTCCATCTGCCTGAGGGCGGCGGCGTAGTCGAACTCGTTTAGCGCCGCCACCGCGTCGACAGGCACCACCACGTCGTAGAGCCTCAGCCTAGCGCTGGCCACCGTGTGGAGGACGCAGATGTTGGCCACAGTCCCCGTGACCACTAAGTGCTGGACGCCGTACATCCGGAGTATGTGGTCGAGAGGCGTGCCGAAGAAGGCGTCGTACCTCATCTTCTCCACTACTATGTCCCCCTCCCTGGGCTTCAGCTCGTCTACGATCTCCCAGCCCCAGGTGCCCCTAATGACGTGGGGCCCCCAGATGGGGAACTCCACCGGGTCGTCCCCGTAGTGTGTATCCTTTGTGTATATCACCCGCACGCCGCTCCTCCTCGCCCTCTCCAAGAGGGAGGCGATCCTCGGGATGATCTCGCGGGAGGAAGGCGCGTACAGCCTCCCGTTGGGGTGGGCGAAGTCGTTTTGCATATCTACGACAATTACGGCGGCTCTTTTAGATGGGATAGAGACTCTATCGACGATATTCACCCTGGGCACGCGGACGTAATCAGGCAACATGTCAAAACTCCGAAGCATATTTAAATCTATATCAACCACTTTGAGATATGAAAGAAGTCATCTACACAGAAAACGCCCCCAAGCCCATCGGGCCCTACTCCCAAGCTATTAAAGTAGGGAATATGTTGTTCGTCTCCGGCCAGATACCGGTGGACCCAAAGACGGGGGAGGTGGTAAAGGGCGGGATAAGAGAGCAGACCAGACAAGTCATGGAGAACATAAAAGCGGTGCTGGAGGCCGCCGGCTACACCCTAGAGGACGTAGTGATGGCCTTCGTCTTCCTCGCAGACCTCAACACATTCCAGGAATACAACGAGGTCTACAGCCAGTACTTCAAAAAGCCCCCCGCCCGCGTCACAGTACAAGCCGCCCGCTTGCCAAAAGACGTATTAATAGAGGTGGCAGTTATAGCCGTGAGGTGACGAAGACTCGCAGCGCTGAGAGGTGAAGACGAACCGGGTTCCGACCGTCTTCATAATCGGAGGCGGGAGGGAGGCCATGCTCTGCGCCAAGAAGATAGGCGCGGTGCATATAGACCAATACGCAGAGGTCAACCCAGAGGAGGTAGACGGCGGGATTCAGGCACACGTCGAGGACCCAAACCTCGCCATCCTCCTCCTAGACGCCGCCGAGAAAATATACCTCTACCCCGAATTCGCCCAGCTACTCCCCAGCCTCCCCCGGGACAGAGTAGTCGTAGTGGCGCCGGAGGGCCACCCCCTCTGCGCCGAGTATAGATGCGGAGAGCCCTGTTCATAGCCACCACATCCCTCACGAGGTCAGGCGTCGAGGCTTGCGTAGACTTCCTAGAGGCAACCGCGCCGAGGCTTGGCGAGTTCTGGCTACCGCTCCCCAGGGAGCTCTGCGCCGGCCGGCCAGTAGACCTAGGCCCCCTGGAGAAGTACCTAGAGCCCCTCCTAGCCCTCTACCACGAGGTAGAGGCAGACTGGCGTTGCTACGGCTCCGCCGAGGACCTCCGGCGGAGGGAGATGGCCACGGCCAAGCTAGCCGCCCTGGTCATAAAGGCGAGGGTATATGGGAAAATCGACCTAAGGGAGTGGGACGCCTACTTCAGCCACCCGCCGAGCCCCCCGCCCACCCCCTCCCTCGTCTTCGGCGCCGTGGGAGGAGAGGAGCTCGTGATATGCGGAGCCCACCCACCCAACCCAATAGAAGCCGCACACGAGCTGTGGCACACCCTCACCCCACAGAAAAAGACAGAACTAGCCATGTGGATCACCAAATTCATAGCACATATAGTAGACAGCATAAACCTCGACGAGGCATACCACAAACTCATAAGAGAAGGCTGGGAAAACACATACAAGACAATACTAGGCAACTCGAGGCCACAGCCAAAGTGGTGAGGAAAAATTCCCACTTAGCGGCGCATAACGACCAGTATACACAGTGAATGGAGTAGATCACGCCAATTAGATATTGCATAATATAATGCTTATATATTTACCTTAGCTTTCATAGTATGAAGTATATTGCTTTGTTTTTATCAGCTATATGCATTTATGGAACCACCGTAACCGCAATTTGGCACTTTGAGAGCTACGGCGTGACAACACAAACAACAAGCCCAGCCCTTTAGGGCGGGGGATGGGTACGAGTATATTTTTCACGGCAGATCGGTGAAGAAGGCAGAGAATGGCTTAAACAGCAGTGCACGCCATACGACGAGGCGGGTCAACCTACGTGTAAGATGGCCCCCGCGGGGGGACACCCCGCCACGATACCCGCCCCGACGCGGCCCACCAACCCCGGGCAACGGCCGAGACCCCGGCAAACTCCGCCTCAGGGGAGGGGGTCATCTCCGTCTGTGGAAATATATAGCTACTAGTGGTACAAGTGCTGCCAACACGGCGGCCGCCCATAGAGGCGGCGCATCGCGGGGCTCTCTAAATTCGTAGCCAGTCTTAGGCCAGAATTCCACTATCAGCGGCGACTTGCAGTACCCAGAAAGCTCGACGAAGCGCCTCACTACTTTTTCCGCCGTCTTTTCATCCGGCGGCCTCGTGCCGTTGGGGTACGGGAAGACGAATACCCGGGGGCCTGCAGGGGATAGTATAAAGAGGTGGATAATGCCCTCAACTCCTCTCTCTGTTTCTCTCACAGTCCCCATCTCCTCCTCTAGTCGCATTGCGGCGTTTCTGAGCCTCTCGTTCTCCTCGTCGCCCCCCGCCCAATATGGGCCCACTCTTACGATAGCCGAGAAGTCGCCTATCCTCTCTTTAACCGCTTTGATTATCCCCTCCGCCTCGGCGAAGTTTGTAGTAACTATAATGAGGGGGTCGCCGTGCCGTAGTAAAACTTTGACCTTCGGCGTCTTCTTCACAACTCCATCAATCACTGCAATTTCCCGTCGGCCACTCTGTGCAGTCCCATTTTCATTAAGCCCCTTGGATGGGTCTCTATAGACTTTCAACCCAAGCGCCCTGCCTACAGCAGCCTCAAGCTCTGTATAGTTGCGAGCGGCTACTTTCACGATCTTAGATACTTGATATGCTCCCCTACCTGCGTCCGAGACCCCGTAGATGCTGACCACCACCTCCACCTCTGGACCCACGAGAGGTAGAACGGCGTCCACAAGCTCTTCGAAGCTGTGTGATGGGGGCGGCGGCAGAGGCCTCTCCATCCTTGAGAGGAACAGCATGGGGGTTGTGTCGTTGAAACTCCTCGCCACGTAGACATACGCCGAGCATGTACCCAAGTCAAATACATAGGTAGGCCTTAGGATGTCCGTCAGCGCTGTCAGGTTCTCCACTACAACCGAGCCACGTTTCTCAATAAGCGACACTGAAGACGCAAACACGGTTGCCAACGCGACAAGCAACACAACCCCCGCCAGCCTGAATATTTGAGCTAGAATCACGCCCGTCGCTGTGCCGGGATATATAAACCTTGTCTACTCCAAGTCTACAACAGCGGCAGAGATACAACGTAAAATACGGCAGAAAAAACCGAGCAACACGTCGGCAATCGCCCATAGGCACCTGCCTTCGCTGAGGATCATACCACTGGTAAAAAGGCCGGGATTCGAACCTTATCTCAAGCCCCCTCGCGGGGGCTTGACGAGACCTCCCAGACACCTCGGCCTCGAAGGGGCGCTGGTGGGGGCAAGCGGATTCCCAAGCTGAGCATCATAGCCGAGGTGGCTAAGGCGCACAGCGTGTCTCACGGCAAGAGCCGAGGTTCGCGAAAGCAGGTCCACTGGCTGAGGGCTGGCTATACCCTCCAGTTAGGGGGGTAAGGGTCGAGATTTTGGTAAACGCCACCGGGCTGGGGCCCTACAACGCCACCCGCCACCGCGAGGTGTCGCAGAAGGCTAAGTCCGAACAGCCACGTTGACGACACGATAGCGGGGCCGCGTCCACTCCGGCAGGCGCAGATGTGGCACCTCCACACCTGGGCCTCAGAGAGATGATCCCCCTCCGACCTGAAGGGCGGGGCTTGTTGTTTGCGCTGTCACAAAGCGTTAGGTGTGGCCGAAGTTTAAAAGCCACGCGGCCTCTACGCCGCCGTGTGATAGCAAAATTTTTAAATATAGACGACACTCTGTTTGTGGAGGAGCTTCCGCGAGAGGTGGAGCTTCTGCTCGAGGCGTATAGGGAGGCTAAGAGGCCCCAGATCAAGATAGGTTACATCAGGGTGAAGAGGGTGGTGGGTGTTTTCTATGGCGTTGAGGGTGAGGATAAGACTTAGGGCCGGAGGGCGCGAGGTCGAGACTTCCGCGCTTGTAAACACCGGCTTTGAGTCCTCTGCTCCTGACGTGGCGGTTCCCGTCGAGGTGGCTAGGAGGCTCGGCTTGTGGCCTCCCAAGTCGGCCAGAGTCGTGTCGGCCGATACGGGCGGCGGCGAGGTTGAGATGGTGTATATTGAGGCAGGCGCTGAGATCGAAGTAGAGGGGAGGCGGGCCTCTGTAAACATACTCGTGAACCCCTACATCGACGAGGTTTTAATAAGCGACTTCCTAGCTGGGGAGCTGGGCATCGTCATACTCGACGCGAAAAGGGGGCACTGGCGTTTTAAAGATGAGGAGACGATAAGGAGCTCCGTAGAGCCGCAACGCTGGCCCCGCCGCGGCTAAACCCAACAGCTGGCCTAATTCCAGCTTCTCGTCCAGCTTGAGCTTGTGCCTTCAGCCTCCAGCCGCCGTTGATGTGGCGCCAGGACTGCTTGGTAGGCCGCAGAGGTATTACAGCCCAGCCTCTGTGCGTCGCCCCCTTATCGCTGTACAACGCCTTTCAGGTTTCCTCCTGTACGGCGCGCCGAAAATCAGGGGACTTACTTCAGGGTTTTTCGGCGTCTCCGCTGAATCCGCCGAAAATAAGCGCTCTTTGCAGGGAGATCCCTGAAGTAACCCCGCCAAGAAAACATTTCCGTTTTCAGCTCCCCCTCGTAGTCGGAGCCGCCACAACGCGCATGTGCACACGGGTGACCCCCCGCGCGCTCGGCGGAGGCGGCCGTATTCCCCGATGGGAGATGACCCCCTCCCCGCCTGATGTTCGATGTCTCATCTACATTAAGCAACACTACCGATTTCTTTTGAAATACAGGGTGGCCGTGTGGATATCGAAGCATCCGCCTCTGGAAGCTGAATACAGCGATATGCTGCGGCTCGGCGCTGAGGTGAAGCAGAACCTCAGAGGTTCGTCGGCGCTTAAACTATATAAAAGCGCTCTTCAACACACTGTGTGAGCGAGCTGAAGTTGCCGCCCAGCGTCAAGAGGGTCGTGGAGATATGCCGCTCCATGGGGTTTAAGGTATTTCTAATTGGGGCCCGGGCTTTGGAGTTCTACGGCGTGGTGAGGCACACGGCCGATTGGGACTTGGCTATAGATCAGCCGTTTACTGTAGAGGTGAGGGATAGGCTCACTGAAGCGTTGAGAGGGGCAAGCTACGCTGTACAGTGGAGGAAGTGGGGGCTGTACGTCGACGCGGCAGGGATCCGCATACACCATCCGCCTCTCATGCTAGACAGCGACTTTATTTCTAGGTGTAGAGAGGCGGGAGGCGTCTTTATCCCATCCCCGGAGGATCTAGTTATCTTAAAGCTTGCCAGCTGTGAGTGTAAAGACGTAGAGGACTTGAAGAGACTTCTCAGACTGCCACTCGACTTATCTTACCTCAAAAAGAGGGCTCTCCAGGCGGGTCTGGATAAGGAGCTGTGGAAGATCTGGCGGAGGGTGCATGGTACTCGCCTTTAGAGAGGGGGAGTGTCTGCTTTTCGGAGCTGTGAGGTTATCAGCCGAGGCCGTATATGTCTTGGAAGGCTGTGCCCTGGCTGGTTGGTCCGCCCTCGCCGCCCATTTAGGTACGGCGCAGTCCCTTCCATTTCACCCCCCGTATCTCCAGTTCGTATGCCCGTCGCTCGACGCAGTTGTTGAGAAGGCTGTGAAAACCTCGCTACGTGTCTGGAGGGGGCGGAGACGCGTTTCCCTCGGCACCAGGCTGGGCAAGGAGGCCGAGGTAATTGAAGGATTCGTCACCGGTGAGCGATTCCGCTGTGGGCTGTATGTACAGCGGTGCGACGAGGCGGTTAGGCATATTGCAACACACGGCCCCGGCTCGAAGTATCTAAAGCTGTTGCCGAAATACGTAGAGGAGGGCTTGTGCCTGCATAAAAGGCGTTCCGCATAGGTTAACGCTGGACGTACCAAGCCTAGGGTAGGTACGGAGCACATCCGCTTGAGGCTCTTTAGGTCTCATACGTGATGGCGGACTGGACATGGGGGCCGCGGAGGCTCCTCTACGGCGTTTGAGCAGTTTTTGCTCCAAACAGTGTTTCTCATTGTGCTTGTGGTGACGCCGCTTGTTTCGAAGAGGGTGGAGCGTAACATTGAGCCGTTTTTCCTCGCCGTGGGTACCGCCGGCGTGTCTCTGGCGGGTTTGTAGAGCTGGGAGCCTCTCAAAGAGGCGCTTCCCCACCCACTAGCTGTCGTACCGAGAATCGCCGAATTCCTGAAATCGCCTCGACGAGAAAAAACGCGTCGTTTAAATCCCGAAACAGTGTGCACTGGAATCTGCGGAGACACATCCTATCGCCGTAGTATACATAGCCACCGTCCTCAGAGGACGCCAGAGTCCAGCGCCTCCCATCGAAGCGGAATACATAGAACCCCCTCCAGACCGGGATATGACCTCCCTGAGGCAGGGTTTCCCTGGGGTCTCGGCCGTTGCCCGGGGTTGGTGAGCCGCGTCGGGGCGGGTATCGTGGCGGGGTGTCCCCCCGCGGGGGCCATCTTACAACCCGCCGCATGGCGCGCACTGCTGTTTAAGCCATTCTCTGCCTTCTTCACCGATCTGCCGTGAAAAATATACTCGTACCCATCCCCCGCCCTAAAGGGCGAGGCTTGTCGTTTGCGTTGTCACGCTACTTCCTCTTTACGTCTCTAGGCTCCTCCCCCGTTAGCTCTTTTATAAGCTGGGCGAGCCTAGCCGCGGCCTCTGCCCCCTTGGGCGTCAGCCTCAGCTCCTCGTCGCCCGTTACGAACCCCCTCTCTTTTAGATACTCCACGTATTGCTGAAAGCGGCTGTAGCTCACCCCAGACAGCAACGCCGCCTCTCTCCTGCTACGTCCATCTGCGAGGAGGAGCAGGATTTTCGTCACGACGTAGAGATCAGGATAGAATCTCCCTCGCCTTTTCATAAAACACCTCGGCCCTCCTAGCCAGCTCGGCTGACCGCATCACAAGCCTCCACGCCAGGACCAACGCCAACGCCAAGGCGCTGTAGAAGGAGGCGGCCCACAGAGCCGTGTACAAAACCCAGCCAGCTGACCCCCCGAACACATCCCCCTTCACAACCACTATAAACCTCCCTCCCCGGGCCACGCTCCCCACGCCCCTTACGTGAAACACCACCTCTGTTATGTTGCCGACGAGAGCCGCGGTGTGGTTGCCCAGCCCCTCCGCGCTTGTCGCGGCAGACGCCGGAGCTACCTCAACCACCATCAGGGGAGTTGTGTAGAGATACAGCGAGGTGGTGGCGACAAACGCAAGCGCCGCGTAGGACGCAACGTACAAAACAGGAGCCGCGACGCAGACACCCCCGCGTCTGTGGAACAGCTCCAGCAGATCCAACCCCCCGGCCCCCTTCCTCCCGGGGAGAAGGCCGACAACCGCGGTGGCCACCGCCGAGGCGGCCGTGGCCGGAAAGACAAAGCCCCCCACGGCGCCTTCAACATAGAGGAGGAACAAGACAGGCAACAGCCATACGTGAACCAAGGTTAGGTAGAGGAGGGGAGGAGCCCACCTGCACAGACGGAAAAGTAGAGACATGGAGCGGAGAGGAGCTCTACTTAATATCATTTGCAGAAAAACAAACCGAGACGTCGAGAGAAAAAGACGGGTTTCTGGAGAGGCATTATTCGTAGTATAGCGTTAGCGTGCCCGAATAAGTTATGGAATAGGAGTTGGGGTTCATCACCACAGCAATAATGTTTTGAGACAGATCTAGAGGGAAGGAGACGGAGGCGCTCTGGCCGTAGCTACATATGCCGGGTCCGCTTCCCGTTTTCAAATCTACATACCCGAGGCAGAGATAGCCCGTGGGGCTCCACGAGACGCCGAACTCCACGTTGATAAGCCCGGTGTAAGGCCCGTAGCCATCTCCAGTGCCAGGAGGTAGCGTGCCGGAGATAGGTTGTGACGCTTTGATTATGTCTGGACTCGGCTTCTTACCGGCCTGGCCGGCGCCCTCTGCGCCGCCTTTCCACTCGATTCTACCCCTAGACCAGATCCTACCGCCGTCTATTACCAGAAGTGTGCCGTTGGGCAAAAACTTGAACTCGACTCGCCTGACCTCACCCCCTCTCATGACTATTTCCTTAATTATGGCAATGGGCCTCCCACCCTCTAGCAACACGGCGGAGCCGTTTGGCAACAGCCTTATCTCAGCCTTCTTAACCCCCTCCTTTAGGTTTAGCGCGACTGTGTGTACACTGCCCTGGAGATCTACCATCTTCACAACCCCGTTCTCATATGTGTACGTCACCTTAAACGCACCGGCGCTCAGAGCAACGGCCATCACCGCGGCCGCCAACGCGGCGAGCGCCGCCAGCTTGACCGTTTTGGATTTCTTTTCCATGCCCGCCGCTGTGCCGGGATATATAAGCCTTGCATACTCCAAGTCTACAACAGCGGCGGAGATACAACGTAAAACACGACAAATAGGACGGGGCGGTAGGTGCTACCCCGTCTAGACCCGCGGCGCGGTGCTCTCTCACATTCATCTAGCGGCGCCTCGTGAGGGGGGCGCGGCGCGGATGTGCGATAGGTGCGCGGCTTAGCGGCTTGGGCCTAGCTACCTGGGGAGCCCGCCGCGTGTCTCTTTGAAAAACTCCTCGAACCAGTCGGGGGTTCTGAACTCATTGACGACGTCGAGGTGGTCGTAGGGCTTTATGTCCAACACGGGGCTCCCGCTCCACGCATCGAGGCCTAGGACTTTGAGCCTGGGCGGGTCCACCTCCACGATCTTGACTATGGAGAGGGCAATGGGGTTGGGCCTCTGTGTAAAGCGCGTTGCGAATATGCCCACCTCGGGGAAGTCCCCCCGGCCCCAGGGCCTCAGCCTCAGCTTGACGCCTCGGGTTTCGTAGAAGAGCCATATTATTGAAGGCGTGGCTGTACTCCTCCAGCCCCCCAAGCCCCTCCACATACTCGTCGAACACCCTAATCACAGACACAAAGTCGAACCTATCCACCCGCCCCAGCCGCGGGAGGCCCACCTCTACAACCCCCACAGGCCTTAGGCAGATTGGGCACGACACGTCGCCTGTAGGCCGTGGGTATTTAAGTCAACCTCCGGCGCCCCCTCGCCACGTCCTCCAGACGCCGCCGCCTCGGCCCGGCGTAGTCCAGCTCAGAACCGCGCCGTGTAGACCCCCGGCTCCCCCGCCGAAGTCAACCAACTAGTCTTGGGAAAAGCCACGTAAGACCCCCCGGCCGCCCGTCCGCGCAGCCGCCGCCGCGACGTGCACAGAGCTTCCAAACCCCCGGACAAGCCCCACCCCCCTCCAGAGCCCCGCCGATCTGCTGAAACGCAGGCGGGGTTGACTACCACCTCCGCCACCACGCGAGCTCCGGGGAGAGCACTACACATACCAGACAGCAAACTGCGAACCCCCCGGCCCTAAACAGCGCCAGCCTCCCTCCCCCGAAGCCGCCAAGGGCACCTTCTCACCACACGTCAAGAGACCGCCCCTACCCACCACGGGACAGACCTTGACAACCGCCCCACAACGACCGACCCCCACCACCTCCACCAGCGCCGACACAACCCCCCATCCAAGGCCCCCCAGCCTACCTCCCGAAAAACCCACCTCGCCGCCCCGCCAGACCCCCCTCCGCCGCCTACGCCCGTGCAGGCTCTCCTCTACCTAGCCACCTCCCCCACCGAGACAGAAACAGAGGTGTGCGCCGACCCTCTAGAGGCCCCAACCCCCAGACTCGGCCAGATCTGTTTACCCCCCCCCCCCCCCCGCGAGGTGTACCGTGGCGAGCCAGCCGACCTCGGCCCCACCCCAGGCGAGACAGGAGCTAGCCAGGTGGATAGCGGAATACGTCACACAGATCGCGGAAAGCACAAACCTAGACGAAGCCCACCACAAGAAAACAAAACTCGGGTGGGCACAAGCCTACAGGAGGCTGAAGCCAAAGAAATAGGCAGAGCAGAACGGATACCCTCAAAAAGGACAAGACACAAATGATCACAGACGGCGAGGAAAAGCCCCGGCCGGGATTCGAACCCGGGACCTCCTCACTAGGCGGCTAACCGCCATTACCAGTGAGGCGCTCCACCAGGCTGAGCTACCGGGGCAGGATAGAAAATGGCAAGACCTTAAAAATTTTGTCTCCTCTGCCAGTGCGAAGTCGCTCAATCATAGCCCCCCGGCGCCCTCCCCCGCTAATCCACAGCCTTTTGGGCCAAACGCCTAGATCCGGTGTTGTTATAGCTTTTCGTGTTCGGCAGAATCGCCCCCGGTCTCCGCCATCTCTTCTCCCCTGCCTTCACCGCCGCCTCCTCGGCTTCTAGCCATAATTGTAGGGGCCCTCTAGCCTTGTAGTGGCGCATGTACACTCTATGGTGCTAGTAGCGAGCGTCTTGTAGGGCGGGGGTCTAGACCTTGAAAAGTTAAATATAAAATGCCGTATAGATGTCATAGTGATGATCTCTTCGCTGCGCGGAGTTGTGACCATTCCGGCGGAGCTGACACATTGTTTTATACACTATAAAGGCAATGGGGCCGCCGGGATTTGAACCCGGGATCACCGGCGTGCTGGCATCTACGGGGTTGTCCCCAGGCCGGCCTCAGGGGGCTACGCCCAATCCTAGCCAGGCTAGACTACGGCCCCTTTGCTTTATTGGGTGGAGTTTATTAACTTTTCTATAGTTCACTCGGTGTGAGGATTGCTCTTGTCCAGATGCCTAGGGTTGGGCTTGGGGAGGGGGTTCGCTGGCTTCTGGAGCGGTTGCCTAGGGCTGATGTGGTGGTTTTGCCGGAGTATTGGCTTGGGAGGTCTGTGTTGGATGGAGAGGGCTTGCGCAGGCTTGTGGGGGCTTTTGTGGATGTGGCTTCTGCTGTGGGCGGGGTTGTTGTGGCTGGCGGCGTGGCTGTGGCTGTTGGGTCGTCTGTGAGGGGGGTTTGTCCGGTGGTGGGGCGGGAGGGGCTTTTGACTTGGGGTGAGAAGATCTTCCCGTCGGCTGCCACGGGGGAGAGGGGGTGGCTGTCTCCCGGCTCTAGGCTTGCGCTTTTTGCCGTCTCGGGGTGGGCTGTGGGGTGTTTGATTTGCATAGATCTCATATATCCGGAGCTGGTGCGGAGGCTTGCGTTGGCTGGGGCTGAGCTAGTTGTAAATCCCGCGAGTATATCTGCCGACAGGAGAGGGCTCTGGGGAGCTGTGGGCCTTGTGCGCGCCTTTGAGAATTCGATATACGTCGCCTCTGCGGTGGGGACGGGTTTTGAATATGCCGACGGCAGGCCTGTGGCAGGCGGCTCTTACGTGGCTTCTCCTAACGGCGGCTTTAGAAGCTTTGGTTCTGAGGCTGGGGTTTATGTAGCTGAGCTTGATCGTGGGGAGGTTCTTCAAGCTAGGGCTAGGAGGAGGTATTTAGACGATGTAAAGGCCATGGGGGGCGTTGATTTAAATATCTATGGTCTATAGACGCTATGTCGTGTCCGATTTGCGTCAGGCCTATAGGAGTTGTTGAAGTGGGTCTGCCTAGGTGGGGCAGTGTGGATAGGTTCGACTTTGTGTCTGTGATTAGGGTGTTCGACGAGTATGTGGATGGCCTTGTGGGGCTTGAGGAGTACAGCCACGCCTTTATCCTCTGGCATTTCCACGAGGCAGGGGCGCCGCGTCTTAGGCTGAGGCCGTGGGGGAGGGAGGATCTTCCCGAGGTGGGGATATTTGCCACGCGGTTTCCGCAGCGCCCCAACGCGCTGGCGCTTACGATTGTGAAGATAGTGGAGGTGGATCCGCCTAGGGTCAGAGTGCTTGGGCTAGATGCTTGGAGTGGCAGCCCGGTGTTAGATATCAAGCCTTATGACCACCTCGATGTGGTTAACGAGTTCCGTACGCCGGATTGGGTCGAGGAGTTTTTCAGGGGGTCTGTCGATAAGTTCCCCCGCTGGCTGGGGCCTGCTAGGAAGACGTAGTGTAGAAAGATAATGGTAGCCCGGCCGGGATTCGAACCCGGGCCACGGGTTGTGGGTGCCGGCGGCACTGTCCAAAGCCCCGCATCCCAAGCCGGGTTGTCCTTTGGCCGCTAGACGACCGGGCTCGTCTATATCTTGGTTGTGGGTTTTAAGTTTTTTGTCTCTATTGCCAGCCTGTGGCTGGCTTTAGTGTTGTGCCGGCGGGGATTCTGGCGCCGCGTGGTATTAATGCGCCGAGTTTGTAATATGTCCTGCCTCTTACTTCTACGGGCTCTAGCCTTTCTCTTCCCTCTCTCAATACCGCCATTGTGACTACGTTAGGCTCTAATACGGCCTCCTCTCCGACTATGCTGTATGAGATAAATGAGGCTCTTCCTATAGTCGCCTTTCTGCCTATTAGGCTGTGGCTTATTTCCGCAGCGCTTCCTACCACGGCGTCTTCCTCTATATAGGCGTAGTTACGGATTAATGTGTGGCTCCCTACGAAGGTTTTTTTGCCGATGTATGCCGGGCCTTTTACTACTGCATAATGGTCTATCTCTGCGCCTTCTTCTACTATGACGGGGCCTTCTATTATTGCAGTGGGGCTTATCTTTGTATTGCTTGCTATGTAGGTGTGTTTCGGCGCGATGTATTCAAGGAGTTGTAGTATGTCCTCTGGGTAGTTTACGTCATGCCAGACGCCGCTCCAGGGGATTGTGGCTATTTTCTTAGTTTTCGCCGCCTCGTTTAATGTTTCATAAAACGTGGCTTGTAGTATTGTCTTTATTATGTCTCGTGGGAGTAGGGCTACGCCGCCGAAGATCCACTGGCTCTCTCCGCCTATTCTAGCCAGTAGGCCCCCGGCCTTTGTCTCTACAGCCCCGTAGCCTTTTGTCGCTTTTTTTGGCACTATGAGTATTGCGCCGTCTGCTCCCGTCGATATTGTGCCTTCTACTAATGCTCTGAAGGCGGAGGGGTCTACATATACGTCTCCATACGCCAGGAGGATGTGTGTTTCAGCGCCTAGGTGGGTCTCTGCGGTAGCGATGGCTTGTTCTATTCCCTGGCCTCGCTCTTCTACATATATATAGGGCCCTCGCTCTGGGTGGGGAGATACTATATACACTCTGCCGAAGATAGCTAGGAGGGGGTCTGCGACATATTGATAGAGTCTTTTTCCGCCGACTTCTATATAGGTCTTTGGGAGGGGGCCGGTGAGTTTTTCAAAAAGCCCCGGCTTTCCGCCTGCCAATACAACTGGTGCTATCTTCATACTACTCCACGGTGACGGTTTTTGCAAGGTTTCTAGGCTTGTCTGGGTCGTAGCCTTTTTCCACGGCGGTGAAATATGCCAGTAGTTGGAGAGGCACTATATGTAATATAGGCGCGGTGAGTTCTCCCAATTCTGGCACCTCTATGGCGTAGTCTAGTCTTTTGGCAATGTCGCTTTTCGTAGGCACTGTGCCTATTGTGTAAGCGCCTCTGGCTTTCATTTCCGCCACGTTGCTTAACGTCTTTTCTCTTGTGTTTGGGTCTGAAAACACAAAGAGGACGGGAAAGCCCTCTTCTACTAACGCGATGGGGCCGTGTTTTGATTCCCCCGCTGGGTAGGCCTCGGCATGTATATACGCCACTTCTTTTAATTTTAGAGCGCCCTCCATAGCCACTGGCAACGCCGCGCCTCTGCCTAGATAGTAAGCGCTTGGCTTATTCTTAAGTCTCTTTGCTAGGTCTTTTGCCGCGCCTGCTGTATTTTCTAGTGTTTTTCTCACAAGGTCGGGCAGCGCCTTTATCTCCCGCTCCATGGGGGCTGTATCGTAGCCTAGTGTTTTTAACGCTGCTACATAAAGCGCCGAGAGGGTGGCTACTTGTGTGGTAAAGGTCTTTGTGGCGGCTACGCCTATCTCTGGGCCGGCACGTGTGTATATAACTGCGTCGCTTTCTCTAGATATTGTACTACCGACGACGTTTGTCACAGCTAGAACTCTGACGCCTTTTTCCCTCATCGTTCTCACCGCTTTTATTGTGTCTATAGTTTCGCCTGATTGTGAAATTGCGACTGCCACATCGCCTTTGTCGAAAAGCTGTTCATATGTGGCGTATTCAGAAGCTACTATTGGAACTGGAGTCACTTTTATACGTAGTAGCAATTGTAGGAAGGCGAGGCCGGCGTGAAGTGACGAGCCGGCGCCGACTATGTAGACATTTCTGGCAGAGAGCAAAGTGTTTGCGGCAGTTTCTAACAAAGGCCACTCAAGCCCTGCGACAGTCGTGGCCAAAGACTCGGGCTGTTCATATATCTCTTTTAACATAAAGTGTGGATAGCCGCCTTTTGTAGCCATTTCTGCACTCCAGGGGATCTCCTCTATGCGGCTGGATACGTCTTGTGACACTCCGTCTGCTTCAATATACACCTGGGTGGGGGTTATGTAGCCGTACTCCCCATCTCTTACCGCTATGACTCTTCTCGTGTAGTCAAGGACTGTTGGTATATCGCTGGCAATTATATTAAAGCCGTCGCCGACGCCAATTATAAGGGGAGATAGATTTCTGGCGAAGTATATTGCCTTTGGGTTTTCCGCATCTATCAAAGCCACGGCGTAGGCCCCCCTTATTTTTGAAATAGCTTTTTTAAAGGCTGTAAAGGTGTCTACGCCTTGTCTCTTATACTCCTCGACGAGGTGTGCAATAACCTCGGTGTCCGTTTCAGAACGGAATATGTGCCCCTTGGCCAAGAGCTCCTCCTTTAATTCGGCGTAGTTTTCTATAATGCCGTTGTGAACTACGGCAATTATGCCGCCGCAGTCTATATGGGGGTGGGCGTTAGATTGGTCAGGCTTTCCGTGGGTAGCCCAGCGGGTATGCGCCACGCCGGCTGTGCCTTGTATAGAGTCAAAGTTGTACCGCGCGGCCACCTCTGCGACTTTTCCCGCGTCTTTCCTAACTATTAACAGCCCTCTGTCTACTACGGCGATGCCAGCTGAGTCGTATCCCCTGTATTCAAGCCTTTCTAAAGCTCTTCTCAATATTTCGCCTAAGTTTCTCCTAGGCCTCTCGGCAAATACTATACCAAAAATACCACACATAGGCTTAGTCTATTTATTGTTACATTTAATAGTTTTTCATAGACATCGGCCTTAGACAATTTTATCGTCGTCTAGCTCGGCTTTGGGCAGGGCTGTAGTAATGGACGCTTAGGGCTATAGACTCAGTGCCGCTGAAGGGCGCTCATCTCTCGCCTGAACCTCTACTCATCACCTCTATAGCTCTACAAGGCACGTTTATATTGTTGCAACTGCCAAGTACATAAACAACGTTGGGTTTTAGAAGCTGTATGAGTTGTCGTAGAGGCCTATGTCTGTCGTATATTGGGGCTTTGATGTGGGCTCCTGCTGCGTATTTATGCCCGCCTCCTCCCATACGTGTTGCGACTTCTGTACAATCGTATGGGCTATCTCTATGCGCGCCGCAGTATAGCCTGTAGACTCTCCAACCTCGTTTAACTAGTATATTTACAAATTTTACGCCCTTTTTCTCAAGCTCTATCGTGAGTAGACGGTAGGATATGCCTAAGCGTATGGGGCTGTATATAAATAGGGTCTCCTCTGCCGGCAGTTTTGTAGCTATTTCTTGGATTTGTCTATTCCTCTCTAAACCTCTCTGGGCAAGCGATTTCAAAGGCTCCTCTTCTAATGCAGCAAGTCCAGCTTTTGCAAGTTTTTCTACCGCGGCCAACTTCTCTCTTCTGTCGGCGTATCTAATCGCGAGATCTAGAAGCCTCACTCTGGGGTCTGTTACATTGGCTGTATCTGTTTGTATAGCGGCGTCTACCAACTGCTTAGCCACCTCGTCGTTTTCCAAGCCAAGTGCTTTAGCTGCCAATAGCGCTGATGCGGGGGCCTCTGGGTCGTAAAACTCCACTTCTGCACAGGGCTTGTTAGTCTTGTGGTGATCTGCCCTCACTCTTACTCTGCCTGGACAGGGGAGGTCTGCCACAAAATCCCACCTCGTTAGTCTAATCCACCATTTTTTTACGTCGGCTGGCCCCGCCAGTACGACCGCCCCCCGTGGATTAGCTCTTTTAAAAAGAGCTGCAGACGCTATCCCGTCTACATCTCCCACGTCACACAACGCGAGAGGTCTGCCAGTTAGTTTAGCTATGATTACAGTAAGGAGCATACGCCGCCGTTAGATATATATTTATTTAATTTTGTCTACAGCGTTGAGGCTGGGGTTCTTGGGGAGGAGGAGTCTCTTTGAAGTCGTAAGGAGGGTGTCGTTTAACATAGCTCTTTTTGAGCGGGGGGATATAACTATTGTCGATGCTAAACTTAGAGAAGGGGGAGATATCGTATTACATTGCGACAGCTATCGTTGTGTTGCACAAGAGTTGTTTACTCTCTTGCCTAAACTACTTGGAGGTGGAAAGGTGGGGGTGGACCTCGGCACGTCTAGAAACGGCATGGCTTATGTATGGAGAGGAGAGCCTATTCTCCACGCCGTATTAGACTGGAAGACTGTAGAAGAGATTTTAAGAAATATTGGGCCTCTCCAGATTTACATAGGCTCTTCTCCTTACGTCGACGTTAAAAAAGCGGCTACGCTTGTCGGATGCCGCGAAGTGCGGCTTGTGGACGAGCTAGCCGCAGGTTGGACAAGAAGGTGGCTTAAGGCAAAATATCCAGAGTTGGAGGAAGACGAAATAGATGCGCTAGCGTTTACATATCACGACGGAGTGGCTGTATCTCTATGTTGACAACTCACCACTAAAGTCCCCCGCTTGCGCCCTTCACCGACGGCCTGGCTGTCACTGGCACGAGGCCGGCGCTCTTCGAAGAGTCTCCGAATTGTAGCGTCTATATCTAAGCCTTCACAACTCTGCTAAATACAATCCGCCGGAGTAAAGCCCGCCCTAAAGGGCGAGGCTTGTCGCAGTTGTCACTAATAAGTTTCAACATTTTCATAATGTATATCTCAAGGGAAAAAGTTTCACAAAGACTCCCCAATCTCTTTTATAAGCCCTGTTTTCGGCCAAGGGAGATTGCGGTGGGTGTGTATTTCTCGTCCTTTGTTTTAACTTCTGGCTCTACACAACTCTACAGAGGCCGGGGTTATAACTCCGCTGTTTCTAAACTAACAGACATAGCCTTAGGTGTTAACCCCGGTGAGGGGTTTTCGTAGCGAAAATCTGCGTACATGGGCAGATCGCCTCTCGCATGTTCAAAGGCTGTAATCTATCGATAGGTGTAAGACTAGTATTATCTAAGAAACTTTAATAAGCGGGATATGTCTTTTGTCAGTGTTTGTTGTGAAATGCGATTCATGTGGATTTATACTATATAAGGGGCCGGAGCCTAAGACTGTAGAAGCTGTCTATAAAATGTGGGGTGGAGTCTGTCCCAAGTGTCTCTCGCCGCTGGAGAGGAAGCCGATAAAAATAGCCATAGGCTTAAAGAGGGCGGCACGTTAAAGATATATTAGGGGCCGTTCCGTCCGTCATGGACAAGAAAGAGAAACTTCTACTTGCCGTGCCAGCCCTATTGGCGGCGTTTGCCATCGCTCTCTACGCCAGGATGTATAGGGTGTTTCTCTGGGGGTGGTGGCTGGACGAATTTGACCCCTACATAAGGTACTACCTGGCCAAGTACACTCTTGAGCATGGCGTCGGGTGGTGGTGGGGCGGTGCGCAGTTTACCCAGTTCTGGCACCCCTACGGCGTAGACTGGGGCAGAGTACTCCTCCCGGGCACCTCCCTCTACGGCCTCTTTGTCTACGCCCTCCTACGCCCCTTCGGGGTAGATCTGTGGCACGCCGTCATAGCGGCTCCTGCGATAATGAACTCTCTGGCTGTCTTTTCCATGTTCTACCTGGGGTATAGGGTTGGAAGCGAGTTGGGTATACCAAACGGCGGGGTTAGAGTTGGCCTAGCCGCCGCGTTGCTCACTGCCATAGCGCCGGCCTTCGTCGAACGCGGCTTTGCCGCTTGGTTCGACGACGAGCCGATAAGCCTCTTCCTAATCCCCCTGGGCCTTGCCCTGTTGATAGACGGCCTTAAGAGGCCGTGGACTGGGGCTCTGGCAGGAGCCGCGTTGGGCTACGTGGTGTGGACGTGGGGCGGGCACTTCTATGTCTGGAACTTAGTCGGCCTATACGCCATGGTCCTCCCCGCCTACTACTACCTAAAGCTAGCCCTGGCGAAGCTGGGGAAGAAGAGCAGACCCCCGGAGCTCCCCTTCGACGCAAGGAATTTCTTCCTGTCCTACCTCCTCTTCTACGTGGTGTACGCGGCCTTTGTGGCGGCTATACCTAGATACGGCGTACACACGGTGGCGAGCGCCTTCAACATACTGCCGACTTTCGGCCTCGCCTCGGCGGCGTTGACGTGGGCGCTTGGCTTAAAGCTCGGCGCCGCCAGAACAGCCGAGCTACTTAGGCGCTACATATGGGCTGTCGCAGGCGTGGTGGCCGTCGGCGTGGCGGTGTTCGCAGCGGCTATTGTGGCTGGGCTCATCGGCGGGAAGTTCATCGCCACCCTCCTGCCCTTCGGCAGATCGGCCATCGTGGCCAGCGTCGCGGAACACTCGACAACTCAGTTTATACAGATCTTGAGTAGGTACGGCCCCATAATCCCGTTCATAGTGGTCTCTCTGCCATATCTCTTCACGCCCAGCGGCCTGCTGGCGCTGTCTTACCTAGTTACCGCGGGCTACGCCGCCGCCACCATGGTGCGTCTCCTCGTGCTCCTGGCCCCCGGCGCGTTGATCGCGGCCGCCGTGGGCATGGTTAAGCTCTTTGACAACAGGAGGTTTGGCCATATCGTAATGGCGGCGGCCGTGGTCTCCACAGTGATGTTACTCTCCGCCGTGATGCCGGCCGTCTCGCAAGGCCAGGGCTTCGTCCAAGGCCTCGCTAGACAGCCTACCCAGATCGCCACCTCCGCTGTGGGGGTGGTGAGCGACGACTTCATAGACGCGTTGATGTGGCTTAAGACCCGTCTGCCGCCTTACGAGCCTGTGGCGTCGTGGTGGGACTACGGCTACTGGATTTCTGTCGTCGGGAACAAGACGAGCCTCGCAGACAACTCGACGATAAACGCGACGCAGATCGGCAAAATAGGCCTCGCGTTTATGGCGCCGCCTCAGGTAGGCGCCGCCATATTTACAAAGCAGTTCGGCACCAAGTACGTCCTCGCCATCATGCCCTACGCCATATACCCCGTCACCTTGCCCACGGGCCTGCAGACGCCTCTGCTCGTGCACGAGTATCCGCCTGGCGGCGACTTCTTAAAGTCCTACTGGATGACGAAGATAGCTCTGGAGAACGTGGGCAACGCCACGGATGTGTTAAAGGCGCGCGACATGAGCCCCGAGGACTATATATACACGAGGGTGATGTCTTTCCCAGGTCCTCCGCCTAACGCGGCGTACGCCTACTTCACCATCGGGGGTAGCTACTACCCCGTCCCGCTGGATTTAAACAGGACGTTGTACGCCATGCTCTTCTCCAAGGAGAGGTTCTTCCCCATATATGGCAACTACAGCCAGTTCCTCCCCTGGATCTTCGAGGGCATGGAGCAACCAGGCGGGGGCTTCACGTCATTTAGATCTCTGAGACTCGTCGGCGGCAACGTCTATCTGCCGACCGACATAACGCCGCAGCTCCAGAGCTTAGGAGCCTACGTGATCAAGGGCTGGGACCGCGGCGGGGTAGACGTAGTCGTTGACCCGTTGACGAACGCCACCCAGAGGATCCCCCTGGTTACGGCCGACCCGCGGCCTCTGAGACTTGTATACGTATCCAAGCCCTACGGCTGGGTGGTGGTGTACGAGGTGGAGGGGAGCTAGGGCCCCCCGAGGAGGTCTTTCAGAATTCTCTCCTTTGTCTCCTCTCTGACGGGGAGGGCGCCCGTCGACAGCTTCTGTAGGATTCTATACCTCTGGTATTTATCCTCCGGCGAGTACTTGGGCGGGTGTGGCACCTTGACGGGGCCTCCGCACCTGGGGCACTTCTCCTTAGACAGCGTGTAGGCCCCACATTTTGTGCAACGCCTCAGGAGTGACCTCATTCTAGGCGCTGCACCGTGGCTATTACTTTGTGCTTCTTCTGTAGCGTCTGTAGTATGTTTGCCAGCTCTGTGAAAGCTGCCTCCACCTGCTTAGGCGCCTGGCCTACAAGGTCTATGCGGTACCTCGGGGGCCCCACCACGTATATCTTCACAGAAACGCTGGGGTATTTCTCATGTAGGGTTTTTGCCAGCTCCGCTAGGGCGGCTTTTATCCTCTCCGCCCCGTCGCCCTCGACGCTGACGGCCTTTATTATGCCGGATATCTTGGTGGGGGGTATCTCCACCTGTTGTCTCGCAAGCTCCACAATCTGCTCCTTGAGCTGGGGGTCTAGCTCCAGGTCGTCGAGGACGTGGGGGCCGGTTTTCACGACCTCTTCAAACACCTTGAAGGGGTCTCCGAACTGCTCCTCCAGGTACCACAGCGCCTTAAGCGCCTCCTCCGGCGGCCTGCCCAGCTTCTTCATGGCTATCTCGAGCATCTTGAGCACTCTGACCTTGTGGCGGTAGAGCAAGAGCTTCTTCTCCTTCTCGTCGACACGGACGCGCTTTAGCGACACTTCCACGACTCTCATCCTCGGGTTTACGCTAATTACCTTAAACACTGTCTTATTCCCCTCCTTCACGTAGTCTCTAATCGAGTGGAACCAAGACTGTATAATCTCTTGCGTAGGCGCGAAGGCCTCCAGCTCGTATTCATCAAGGTAAATGTATGCGCCGTGTTCAGCTATTTTTTTGACGGTACCAATTACCAGCTCTCCGACGTCTGGGAGATCTTTCTTAACCAGTTTCATAAGGCGATGGGGGTATTTGGTATAAATCTGTTTAGCTATTCTAGTATTTTCACTACGTGTCCCGCAAGTCTAGCTTTTCCACCAGTTGGCTCGGCGAGTACTCTACCACAAACTAAACAGCGCACTACCATAGCCGCGTGGGAAAATACTACTTGTTCATTTCCACAGTCTGGACATCTGACTTTTATAAACTTAGACCGAGGTTGTGGGATTAAGACCTTGCTAAATTTAACTGGCATACTATACTAGCTCTACTTTCTTCATTCTACCAAGACTTCTCACAGTTTTATAACCGCATTTAGTACATGTAAAGACGAGAGTCACTTTCTTATTTACTTTTGCAAAACGTTTTTGCTTAGGCTTTGGGGTAGAGCCGTACCCCTTTAGTTTTCTCTCATATCTTCTCTGGCCTTCTGCTAAAGTGCGCCTCTGGCCGGCGTGGTAGTGAGATACTGTGTGTTTTGTATAAGTGTTGCAACGTGGGCAGTACTTATTAACAGACTTGGGAAATTTCATCAACCAACGCTGGAATTGAGTAAAAAATAAATCTTTCGCGCCGTAGGTCTCCTGACAAACATGGAAAACTAGCTCCTCCCAATGGCGCTCTGACAAAGTCTTATGGAAACCTCTTTGCCACACCCCTCTCCTCTAGATCTTTGGCGTCTCTCGCCGGTAGCTTAGCTAAATCTCCTTTGGCAAAGGGGCCTATTTGGATAAACTCCTCTGTTACTATGGCTGGGTGAGACACCAAAAATTGGACCACCACGTAGTTCTGTGATTTCTTCCTCTGCGGGCTGGCTTGTCTTATCTTAAGCAGGGGGCCTATTAGTCTCTCCTCTTCTGCAGTCATGTTACTAGGAGTTCTACCCTGGCTGAGCTCCCATAGTATTTTTTTAATTCTAAGGTCTACAATAGCTAATAGAGTAGAGATTATGTGGTCTTTTACTTTGTCTTGGAGACTCTGGGGAAGGGGCGAGTTTTGTAGCTCTTTTATAAACCGTTCGGCCACTTCTGCGTATGAGCTGTAGGGGGGTTCTGTTAATAGGCGTGAATTTACCTCCGCCGTAAGCCAAAGTCTTAGTTTCTCAATCATATATTTTACCTATTTCTTGCAGTTCTAAATATATTGCAAGATATGCAGGAAGTACTTTTACATCGCCTTCTCTAGCATTTATTTTTTCAAATAAGACAGCGCCTTCAAATGTCTTGTTAAATCTAAGTTTTAAGTTGCCCTTCTTAAAGACAATTGCGCGTTCTACAATCTGCTCTACATCTTTTTCGAGGTCTTGTTGAGAGAGGGGGAGCGCTAATAGTCCTGTCTTTCCGTTTATAGAGCCGGGTACTCTAATTAGCCTGTGTATATCCTGGGTAACAACTTCGTCTATTTCTATTTTTAAAGCTTTTGGGTCTTCAACTCCCTGTCTAATTCTAAAGAGGTTTCCGCCGACCTCCTCCTCGTACAAAACGACTTTTTTCCTCCCCTTCTTTACGACGAAACGAGAGGGGTCGAAACCCACGGCCTTTAGGTAGTTGACAAGCTCTCTCCTCTCCTTAGCCCCTAATGTTAACACCTCCTCTTCAGACACATGTATGTGGAAACCTCTGTTGCCAGAAAACACAACACGCCTAGGCTTCAGCCCTAGCTCTCCTGTGAGGACGTCAATTAGCTTGTTGGCCTCTTCTTTTGCATCATTAAGACAAGCTATGGACACAAGTTTGCTTTCTCTACAAGCCTCTGTATCAAGGTGATCACCGTCTATGTCAAATATTAAGTCTGCCCCCAGCCAGCCTTTTCGTTCCATATCTTCTTCGCCTGGCCTTTCGTAATATGCCGAAGAGTGGTATATATGTCTTGGCGTTTTTTCTATAACAAATTTTTTCAATTCTTCCAAAGTTTTGAAAGCTCTATGTCTAACTATACCGCCTTCAAAATATTGAAATGCAAACTCTCTTTTCTCGACCGCGTCTATGTCAAATTTTGCATAATTCCGGTAGAAGTTGCGGAAAAAGACTTCGACGATCACTCTACTCTAGGCGCTAGGAAGTAGGAGATTTTGCCGCCCGCGGGAATGTCGAAGGTTAACAGTAGGGGTTTCGCCGTTGCTAACTCAATTGTAACTATGTCGCTGATTTTAGACGTCTTTCCGACAATATCAACTAGATATTCCAAAGAGTATCGGGCAGAAGCAGGCTCTTTTACATCAAATTCGTAGACGAGCTCGCTGTTTTTATCAAGCTTAACTTCTACCTCGCCTTTATCGCTAGACGCCTTCATTAACAACGCCTCTTCATTAGCCTCAAATTTTATCTCATCTGCTATAGCATCTGCGTCTTTTACTGCAGAAGCTAAGACATCGCTGGCAGTTTTTACCATTGCCGTAAATACTACCTTTGGCGTTGGGAGGTCTTCGCTGACAACCTCTATCGTCGGTATTGTAATAGATCTCACAGATTTCCCAACTAGTTTTATTCTCACTCTACCCTCCTCAATCTCCATAGATATCTTATCCCCCTTCTTAATCCGTCTCAAGACCTTCTTCAAGTCTTTGAAATTGAGGCCAATACGCAACTCCTCTACTTCTGGAAATTCTTCAAACGCCTCCTTAGGTATTGAAAGATCTACCATCGCAGTTCTAGATGCATCAAGCGCCCTGAGGTAAAGGCCGTCGCTTCTGACGATAAAACTTGCCTCCTCTACCAATACAGAAATTGAGTCTACTATATATGCAAATTCCTTGGCGTCTAGGTATGTTAATATGTGTTTCGACATGTTATTATATCACCACCCTATTTTTAAGTCTGTAGATTGGTATTATTCATATTCGCGCCATGTATATCCACATTTTGTACATCTGTAGAAACGCGTTGGCGGCTCATCTGCCGCTCTAGTTTGTTGAACCCATACATAAGCCTCGTCGTGTCCACATTTGGGACATCCCCTAGTCTTAACCTTAGGCAGATTTATTATATTATCAGACACCACTATGATAGTGTTTTTACTCTCTACAATAGACTTGCTCTGATATCTGTTTTTCGCATCGCCGCTAATCTCCTCTTCATATCCACATTTTGGACATCTCAATACGGTCTTATCCCCCTTTCTTACAGGAATTAACAAACTCTTGTCGTTAGGACAAAATCTCATGCCGCTACAAACGACGTGTGGTATATAAATTCTTTGAGACAAAAATCTTATAAATTGGGGCTATAACTGGGGCGTGACGTCAGTTAAAGAAGTTCCTGCCGATATGTTAATAGCTGAATTAGCTAAATATATAAAAGAGAATATACCGCAGGTAAAGCCGCCGGTATGGGCGCCTTTTGTAAAAACTGGGGCTAACAAAGAGAGGCCTCCTATGAACGAAGACTGGTGGTATATAAGAGCAGCATCTATAATGAGAAAACTATACCTATATGGGCCTGTTGGCGTCGGTAGCTTAAGGACGGCCTATGGCTACAGGGCTAAGATAGGCGATAAGACAAGACCTGAAAGAACTAGAAAAGCGGGGGGCGCCATAATTAGAAAGATATTACAACAGCTTGAACAAGCTGGTCTAGTCGCTAAGACCAAACAGGGGAGAATATTGACTCCAGAGGGCAAGTCGCTTGTCGACAGGATAGCTGCAAAAATTGGAAGAGAGCTTACAAAGACAAGACCGGAGCTTTTAAAATACATCGCGCCGCCTAAGGAGTAATGGCTGAGGGGGGTTTTGAAGATAGAGAACTAGAGGAGATAAGGAGGAGGAAGCTGGAGGAGTTACAAAAAAGGGCAGAGCTTGAGCGGCAGGCACAAATAGCGGCTGCCCAGAGAAGAGTTGCATTGAAAAGAATACTCACTCCTGAAGCTCTTGCAAGGTTAGATAATATCAGAGTTGTGAGACCTGAGCTGGCGGAAGCTCTTGAGCAACAGCTGATTGCTCTAGCTTCCTCTGGGAGAGTAAAAGTGCCTATAGATGATGAGACATTAAAGAAAATTTTAGAGGCTATCTATAGCCAGACACGCCGGGAGTATAGATTTCGTCTCTAAAGTTTTTAAACTCTCTGATTAAAACACGGCCATGGCCCGTAATAAGCCTCTTGGCAAAAAGTTAAGACTAGCCGCCGCGCTTAAGTCTAATAGAAACCCCCCTGTGTGGGTTGTTGTGAAAACTAAGAGAAGAGTCACTAGATCTCCCACACGTAGACACTGGCGTAGGACGAAGCTAAAGGCTTAGGCAGATTTTATTGCTCTTATTATCTCGCCGAGTTTCTCAGGTTTCTCCTCAGCTAAGGTCCCAGTTACTATCACATTTGGCTTCTCCCGCGCAATTGTATAAGCTACCTCTCCGCTTCTAATACCGCCGCCCACAATTAAAATTCTTGGAAAGACTCTTCTCGCGGCTCTTACCATCTCTGGGGGCGCTGGCTGAGGCGCCCCGCTGCCAGCTTCTAAATACACCGCCTTAAAACCTATGTAATTTGCAGCTAATGCATATGCCATAACAATGTCTGGCCTTGTGTATGGTATTGGCTTACTCATTGAGACAAAACCTGCGGCGCCGCCGTCGCCTATTATAATATAAGCTGTTGATATAACTTCCAACTTGGGATAGTGCTTTGCCAATAGGACAGCGCCTTGTATCTGAGCCCCAATTATATAATAGGGGTCTAGCGAGTTTAGCACGCTGAGAAATAATACGCCATCTGCTTCGTCAGTGAGTTGCGAAATAGAGCCTGGGAAAATTACGACTGGGACGTGCGCTATTGATTTTATGTCTTTGACAACTTGTGTAATCTGGCTCTCTCTAATGCCTAAAGATCCGCCGACTAGTATGCCGTCAGTCCCTGCCTCTAAAGCGTATTTAGCAATCTTTAGATAGTCAACTGATTTATCTGGGTCTATCAATGTGAAGTGTTTTGTACCCTCTATTAGATACTCATATAGTTTCATTGCCATCAACTCCTTCTTGTTTTCTTTGCGGCGGTGTTATTTTGCCCTCTAGATATAGGTCTACGAAAGCGTTATAGTAATCCACAGCCATCCACCCCGGCCGCTCTTCAAATTCGTAACGTAAGCTACAGTTGCCACATATTACTAAATAGCCGTTTTCTGTCTTTTTTACTGTAACTAATTGAGCGCCACAGTGGGGGCAGGTAAAGATTTTTGGTAATGTCTTCTTTAGCTTTGGAATTATCTTTCTAGTCTTTCTTCGTCTCCCCATATAACTCGTGGGGAGACCGTGAATATAAATATACGTCAGCTGTAGCGCCTTCGGTCACCAAATCACCGTAACCCTGACGGCATCACCATAGAGCACTTTATACAAATTTTAAAACTTTAGCGTAATGAAACTTATGAGATATCTGTCTGGCTTAAACCCAGTTTATAAAGTGGCAGATATCTTACCACAAGTCAACAAAATAGAAGACGTGGAGAAAATCGCCGTATGGGATGCGGCAGGTCGCGTAGTTGCCAGAGATGTTATAGCGCCTCACGACTATCCCCCATATCCTAGGGCTGCCTATGACGGCTATGCTGTTAACTCTAGCGCAACGCCGGGAAAGTTCAGAGTCGTCGGAACTATTCTCGTAGGGCAATATAGGAGAGATATAGTATTGAATAGCGGCGAGGCCGCTTATGTCACAGTGGGAGCTTTTCTGCCTGAGGGCGCCGACGCTGTCGTGCCTGAGGAAGCTGTAAAAAGAGAGGGGGAGTACATTCTGGTAGATAGGAAGTTTGAAAAATACGCCAATGTAGACCCTCCTGGCTCATATGTACGTAAGGGTGTTGTATTATTAAAACAAGGCACTGTAGTCACGCCGTTTGATGTTGTAGGTCTTCTCGACGTCGGCATCACTACGCTATATGCATATAGAAGGGTACGCGTCGGCATTGTTACAACAGGCGATGAATTAATCGCCCCGCCTATCGATCCAGATACAGCTAGTGAACTAGTGTTACGTGGAAAGGTTATTGAATCGACGGGATCTTTAGTTGCGTGGTATATCCAGACGTTTATGCCATATGTAGAAGTTAGAGAAAAAATAATCACCGGAGATAGACACGAGGAGGTGCGAGCAGTAGTAGACAGATTTCTTAAGCTATATGATGCAATTATCATAACCGGCGGCGCAGGGCCTAGCGAAATAGACCATTTCTACAAACTAGGCTTTGGGGGGCTTAGAGGATTTCGCATGAAGCCTGGAAGACCTACGAGTGTAGCAGTAGTAGGAGGGAAGCCTGTCTTTGGACTTTCCGGCTATCCGATAAGCGCACTTCACGGCGTTATTAGAATCGTAGAGCCAGTTCTCAGATATATGGCGAATGTAAATAAAGCGCCAGGCCACGACTGGCATTATGCGGTAATTACACAAGATATACAGGGCGAGATGGCTCAGATTGTGCGGGTGAAACTTGAGGTTACTGAAAGCGGACTTCATGCAATACCTATTAAGGCTAGACACCATAGTTTTACAGAGCCGGATGCGTGTGGTGTAGCTTTAATACCGCCGGGGGGCGTAAAAAGAGGAGATATGGTTCTGGTATTAACGTACCGCGATATTAGGAGAGGCTAGACATTTGCTAAGCTTAATATAGCCTCTTTTAACAAGCATATCCAAAGCGTACAGCATATAGCCAAATCTCTTCTCTACATATTCACTACCGTACCACTCTAGATGCGCTTGTATTAGTTCGTCAAGACACCACTCGGTTTTTCCGGTCTCTTTTACGATCTTCATAATAAAGCCTGTGGCATCTTCTACGGCATTCCATTGATAGGCAAACCAAATCCACTCTCTAACCTCTACTGCGTAGAAATCCGGCATAAATTTGGCAACGCTTGTTATTACTTGTAACGCGGCTGTCTTAACCTCTTTTGGTCTACAACACTCTTCGAGACTCTTTTTTGCAAGCTCGATACTATCGCCAGTGTCGACAATATCGTCTACTACCAACACTCTTTTACCACTTAGATCTACGTTAATTGGATATTTCACATAAGCTTTCTCAGCGATTTGTGCAGCAGAAGGCCAATGTACCACTTGTACACTAAGGAGGTCGCTCACGCCGAGCCAATCACAGAGAAGACGCGCTGGTACATAACCGCCGCGGGCCACAGCTACTATTACGTCTGGTTGCCAGTTACTCTCTTTGATTTTCTCTGCCAATTTCCTACTCCACTCAACAATTTCGTCAAATGTCACAACTTTTACAGGGATCTTAGGCACGTTGAGGTAAGTTCCTACCCAGTTTATATACATTCAAGGTATTATTTACACGGCTCCACAGTTATAAACGTCGTACCGAAATTGCGACATTTAACTAAACCTTTAAATTCAAAATCCGATGTCCTAACAATACCGCACTCCATATCCACACACTGGTTAAAGAGGAGGTTGCCCACTACACATCTATCGCCTTCGCATGATGCGTATTTAGCCCTCTTTCTTCCCCCGTCTACCATCATGTTTATATTGCCGGCTGCAATATACAGCCCTGCTACATTAAACGCAACGAGCCACCTTCCCATCACTTTTGCAACAATATATGGAAGAGCTCTCAACAGCCCCAAGTCTACGGCAACGCCTCCTGGCATAACCACAGGATCTAATGCGGCATAGATCCCAAATAGAAGCAACCAACTCTCATAGCTCAGAGAAAGTCTCCATTTTAATGCGCTGTAGATGCCATATCGCATAGCTATAGCAAATCCAAGCCACGACTGGTCTATTACCTCAAGCACATCTCTAAACTTCAACAGCCCAAGAAGAGCTGCAGATATCTTGTCTAGATTTGGCGGCGTGTAAAGCTTACGCTCTCTTAACCCCCTGGCAATTAATACACCAAGAGTCTCTCTACATCTTCGCAGAGCTATAGGCTCCCCCCTGCGGTAGATATCCCAAAGAGGACGTGACCCTTTAATAACAGCATATAGATATTCGGCGAGACAATCGCCACTATTTAACCTATCTGTTGCATAAAGTTCAGAAATTCTAAGAGCTTTATTTAACCCCTCTGTAAAAACCTCACGGTAGAAAAACCTAGGTATTTCAGGAGGGTCGCTACAGAGATATAGACCGCCAACTTTAACAGGACATCTCAAGGCGCGTCTAAATACAACCAATTTTTCGTTTAGATAGACGCCATCTTCTCTAATTTCTACTCTTCCCAATATACGACTACCGCCAAATTGTAACTTACTACTGTTGATATATAGCGTTTTACTAGGAGATATCTTGATAAAAATATCGGCGAGGTTATCAGCGTTCAAATCCTCGCTCATCAATCGCCACTCGCCTCTCGTCACCCATAAAAAACAACACAGAAAGATAAAAAATTAATACCTTGCCGTATCCACGCCATCATCGTGTCTAACAACAACTCAGCCAGTGCAGACGTAACATATCAAGAGATGCGCAGAGATGTCGTAATAGCTCGCGAAATACGGCTTTGAAAAGGGAGCTACGTACCGCCCGGCCCCACGTCCGAGGTTGCCGACAACGGCATAGGCGAGAAGGAGGTTTCTAGACGTCGTCTAGGGATGGGCGGACGAAAATCAGACGTCTTTTTCTCTAGTATACAGCCATGTAAGCTTAGAGAGATCTATTCCCTCGCCGTGTTTTATAAGAGAGAGGACATTCCAGGTTATTACCCCTATGATGATGTGTCTACAAATCTTTCCCCCTACTGTATTACCTTCACATGTACACTTAGCCCCATATTCGCCTACTGCGACATAATACCAAACATCTGGTTTTTTTCTTGATCTTACGGCCAGCCTTAGTCCAACTATCTTACTTCCTCTCTCAACTATTTCAACTATTCTCACAGTCTCAGGAGTTACATAGAAATATAGATCTAGAACCTTCTCTATCCTTATATCTAAAACTCTAGAGAGGGCCAATAAGAAGTTCTTAATCTGGTCATCAATTTGATACTGCATCTACAAAATCTTCGTCTCCTGCTATAATAGAGATTCTTGAATCTGGATATTGTTGTCCATAGATTACGTATTTAAAGCCGGGGACATATTTTGAAAACGTCAACGCCCCCGCGATATCTAATACACGTAACCTCCCTCTGAGGTCTACAAAGCCTTTTGCAATTCCTTCGGCTGTATATATTAGTTCTGCGGCAGAACTGCCCAAACTCCTCCCCTTTAGCCCCATTTTTCGCAAAATTTCACAAGTCTTGTCAGGAAATCCGTTGCTAATGGCTACAAAAACTATATTACTTTTCCTTCTTCTTTTGATAGGCCTTCCGTTTTTCCGAGCGCCGAGCTCTGGACTGGCAGTATATATATCTCCCATTGGTAAAATAGATACCGTTGCATATTCTAAATCCCCAAGCGTTCCTTCTCTGTATTTTCCGGCTGCTAAAGAAATGGCAAAGATTGGTATCCCGACAGTATAGTTAAGCGAGCCGTCTAGCGGATCAAGAACAAACATATACCGCTCGTCCCCCCATCTATAGACCCCCCGCTCTTCTGCATATAGAACCCCGCCCTCTCTAAAGTTTTCTTTTAACATATAGTACACCAACTCCTCTATTGCTAAGTCGATTTCTCTAGTTACATCATCTCCTTTGTTTAAAATAACTTCGACCCCTCGACCTTTTTTGAAGCTATCGAGTAAGTATTGGGAAGCCCGCGCCACAACCGCCTCCAATATACCTAACACATTTCTAGCTTTTCTATGTCTTATTTAAGTAGTACAGATAGATAGTCGCAGCAATTATAAACTTGGCCGTCTAGCGACATATGGAAAAGCTAAAGAAGAGGTTTGTAATTGCGTCTATAGGGGTTTTTTAAATACGAATCTTTATATCAAGAAAAGTTTCTGAAAGCCAAGCCCCTTCTGTTGCCAACTCGAAGTCTACTATGTAGTCGACAAATCTTGCGACACTAGCTACAGCGTTTACATAATCGACAACGTCATTGCCCAGAATTCTTTCTATGTCTCTGATGCCTGAAACCGCAAATACTTTGACTTTCATACGCCCAGAGTATATGTTATATATAACTTCTATAATATCACGAAATGTCGTAGCTACTTTAACTCTATTTTCCTCTAACTCCACTGGGAGTGTTGTCTGCGGAAATAGCGAAAGGTAAAATATATCACGCGTTGAAGCGAGCTCTTCTAATTTTTTCGCAAGCTTTCTCTTATCTGTTCCATATATGCCTACTATCTGAGATTTGTATAGTTCCTCTACGCCAAGAAGCGTTGCGTCTTCAGGCATCGGCGACTTTATGACCAAGGGTTTTTTATTTGGATATACGTAGACGAGCCCTACGCCTTCTAGAAAGTCAAAGAGAAAACGTTCACTGGGGGGCGCATGTCTAGATTTAACAAGTTTAAGATATCTAACTGTATGGCCCAGTGCGTTTTCTTTACTCCACACTTTGACTAAGTTATCTGCTATGTAAAACACTTGCTTTGGCACGCCCTCTACTACAACTATAATTGGCATATCTTTAGAAAGCTGGTAGAGAAAGCCGTGAGCTAATTCTTCTAGTTTCTCTTCATGTGGCGCAATCCCATTTATCGTATCTACTACTAGCGCCTCATATTCGTGGATGTGGTCTGCAATAAACTTAGCTATATTCCCTCTAAAGGCTCTTGGGAAGTCGAATACATAGAATTTCTCGGCGTTGGCGCCAACTCTAGTAAAAGTCGTCTTTAGTATATTTGGCGGTTCATTTGTACTAATCCACAGTATTCTATTTGCCACTTTGTCGGCAAGTTTAGCGGCGACGCTAGTCTTTCCGCTTCCAGGCGGCCCGTAGACTACAGTAAGGCCTCTAGAGGCCACTTCCTGAATTACAAACACATAGGTGCAACGGTGTATATTTTAAAATTTGCAACACGAACTGAGAGAAGACGTAAGTATCTTAAGCATGTAATTTTCCAAAACTCCTTTTGCTCTCTTGGCGAGACGCTCTGGATTTCTGCGTTCTTTCGCCATAGGAGGCACAAGAAATGCTTGTCGCTGTACCACCACTAGCTTGCCGACAGAGATGTTAAAAAGCCCTGCATTAAAGAGCTCCCCTAGTAGACAACTTAGACATTTGTAGAAACGTCTTGGTATATATACGACAACATCTCCATATATCGGAAACTCTACACAATCTTCACATACGCCCCCCTCTCTACACCACATGGCGTAAACAGCGCCGTTTTCAGTAACAGCCACGTGATAATCTCCTATCGAAGTTATACATTCGAAGTCCCTCCCCTTTATTAGAAAAACTGTTGAAAATATCTCAAACATAGACACTCTACCCTCTCATAGCAGTCTTAATAAGGATGTTGGGTATTTAGTGGGCCCGCCGGGATTTGAACCCGGGATCACCCGCGCGTCAGGCTTCTGCGGGGCTCTGCCCCTGGGCATCCTACCGCTAGACTACGGGCCCCGTAGATGTCCTACCCACACTTTTTAAGCTTTTTGCTAAAAGCACGATTAGAGAACGTAGCGGGCCCGGTGGGATTCGAACCCACGACCTACGGGTTTCTACGGGCGACAACCGCCCCTAAGAGCCTCGGCAGGCCCGACTGGGTCCTCCGCCGCTCTACCAGGCTGAGCTACGGGCCCTGCATTCAAGAGTTGCCAACTTTATAAGCTTTTCTATATCTCTGATTCATCTCGGCACGTGTAAAACTTAGACATCTACAACCGCCAGAAACGTTTATATAGGGGGTCTCCTTGGGGTAGATGGAACGAAAGCCAAAAAGAGGGCCGTTTCGTGGACGACGCAGCCCGTCTGGTCCGAAGCCTGTTAAAGAAGGAGATGTATTAGAGGTGGAAGTTATAGAAAAATCTAGAAAGGGCGATGGGGTTGCAAGAGTTGAAGGATTTGTAATATTTATACCAGGAGCAGAACCTGGCCAGAGAGTGAAGATACAGATAGAAAAAGTAGGCGGCACCTACGCGATAGGTAAGGTGGTCACCTGAGCTTGGCGCTTATACGGTACTCGTCGACTCTCCCGCGTGCTTTTTCTCTCCTCTCCCTATGATCTTTTAGAAATCTCGAGATCTTCTCGTAGAGTTTTAGTTTGCACTCTCCGCAAAGCATAGCGCCCGACTTGCAGTCTTGCCGGATTTTCTCCACAGAGGCGTCGTCTGGGTCAAACAACATGTGGTAGTGGAAGACAGGACATATATCGGGGTTGCCGCCGTATTTACGTTGTTCCTCCGCCGTGGGCCGGCCCCCCGTGAAGGCGTTCATTATCTTCCTCTTTACGGTTTTCTCGTCGTCTGTTGTATATATCGCTGAGTCCGGGTTTGAGGCAGACATCTTGCTCTCCCCCGTAAGCGCCATTATGAACTTCGAGTATATGGTGGCGGGCTTGGGGTAGCCGAGGCTGTCCGCTATATCTCTGGCCAGCCTGAAGTAGGGGTCTTGATCTATGGCACATGGTATCAACACGGGGGTGGGCTGGCCGCGGAGCTCTGTGGGGAGAAATGCGACGGCTATCTGTAGCGACGGGTAGAAGATAAGGCCTATGTTGGTTGAGTCGGTGAAGCCGAAGGTGGCCTTGACGGTGTTCCAGGTGAGCTTCTTGGCTACCCTCACCGCGATTGGGTAGAGCGGCTTGATGTCTTTTGTGTCCACTATGAGGTGTAGCTTGTCGGGCGTGAAGCCCAAGGCAATTACGTCTAGGGCGTTTTCATACGCCCAGCCGGTGGCCTCGTCTAGCTTCATCTCCGGGTCGTCGTAGAACTTCTCGTCGTCTGTCATCTGGAAGTAGACCTCAAGGTTGAACTTGTCCGAGAACCACTTCAGCAATATCCACGGGACCATATGGCCTATGTGTACAGGCCCGCTTGGCCCTCTCCCCGTGTATAAAGCCCAGGGCTTCCCCTCGCCGTGCCACTTCAAGATAGTGTCGAAGTCTCTATGGGCATAGAAGAACCCCCTTTTAATTAGTGGATGTACTTCGCCGGCATATTTCTCAAGTAACGCCACGTCGTCTGGTGTTAATCTCTTCGCACCAAAGTGTTTGAGAAGCTTATCGTAGTCTACCCTCCCCCTCACCTCCCAGGGCGTAACGACAAACTCTTCCTCATTTCCTCTTACGTCCACCCCATGAGTTTTTGGTGCTTTTAGTCAGTATTTAAGCTAAACCGCCGACGAGTCCCTTATCGATTAGATACGACACTGTCTGCACCCAGCCTGCGAGTCGGCCTAGCTTTCTATATGACAGCCCTCTGAGACAGCGCGAAGAGATAGGACATGTCTCACATGTGTACTTGCGGCAGTAGTTTGCCCTTGGCGTCTCTCCGGCTAAGCCCAACTTTGGAGCAATCCTCATGAAATGTTTATCTACGGGGGCAGATGTGACATCGCCTGTAAAAAGTAAAAAAAGGTCGGCGACTTTAGGGCCTACGCCTGCTATTTTAAGCAACTCCCCCCTACTGCGGGGTCTCCCCAGTCTTATATAATCCTCTATAGCTTGTGGAAGCCGCTGTAGTTGATAACTTCGCCCAATTTGAGGCGCTATCTTTACAATCTCTCTCAAGTCTTCTGATAATGAAAAAATGCGACGTATCCACCGTAGGACATTAGTATAGTAGTTTGTATTTTGCGTTAAGAACGCAGTTACAAAAAGGAGATCCTCATCTCCAGGCGAGATTGAAATGCCAATACAATCGCCGTATAACTCCACGAGCCTATGTACTCTGTTGCGCAAATCGCCGTCTACATCATTTATATATCTCCAAGGGTTGTACCAACGGCCAGATATATACTGATCCTCCGACGCTTTTACGCCTTTTTTCACCCCGAAGATTTTTACATAATTCTCATCTAGTAGTGAGAGCGTAAGACTTGGATAAAGAGTGAGACTAAGACAGCGGTCTTCCCTACTGTGTCGCATCATATCATAAAGGTGGGCACGCCACTTGGGGTCACTGCGTGAGTTGGCCTAAGTCCCCGCATCTCCATGAGTTTAACTACATGAGGATACAGTATTACATATTCTACATCAATACATTGAGACAGCCGTTTGTCGATCTCTTCTAGAGTCTTCTCAAGCTGTCTTATGCTTTCATCTGTCGAAAATCCTAACATCGCCGCGGGATACACGTCTTGACAAGGCGTCATGCCGCTTTCTATCAAAAGTTGAATAGCCTCTATCTGTCTGTAGAAATAGACTCCAGGCGACCAAGTAATTTTTTCAAATTCCCAAGGGGCGGCCCCCTTAATTGAAACTCTAACGACTGCGTTTGGCCTTGCCGCAAGCTCTTTCGCAACCGCCTTGTCTATGAGAATGCCGTTTGTCTCCACGATAAATACATAGTCTCTCAGCTCATCTATTACTTTAATTAAATGCTTAGGCGCAATAAGGGGCTCGCCGCCGGAGATCCTCACTTGATTAAATCCCTTCTCTTTTACAATTTTTCTAAGCTTGTCTGCAACTTCGTATGGAGACATCCACGCCCCCGCCGTAAGTACATACGAAGTGTTTCTCCACGCCCAACACATACCACACCGTAGGTTACAGCCGACAACGTCTGCTGTGGCAATACCTCCATACCATCTATCCGCTCTAAACCGTTTATACCGCCTGTATATAACGCCATCTACTGTCTTCACAGCATACTTCTCCACAAGCGCAAGCAATTTCTCCGGATCTATCACATTAAATACTGTCATTGTATTTATTTAATTTACTTTGCTTGAAAAATTTACAGAAGAACATATAATAAGGTATCTTCACAATATATCGTGTATGAAATAAGTTTTCCTAAAAAGGGCGTAAAAGAAGTTAGAGAAAAAAGGCCAGAGCTATATTGGGGCTAACGGCTGAGCCACTAGGGTGAAGATCAAGTAAACCTCGTTCTTTTAATGCGGCAGAGTCAGTCACTGGTGGAGTCGTCGCTTTACCTGCCTTTAAAACTTCATGAGAGGAGAGACCACAACGTAGCTGCGATGATAAACACCAAGAGAAGAGCCTTGGAGGTATTTACAAAAGGCTGTGCACCGCCGGCCCTATGCCCAGGCGGCCCGGCGTCAATGACGGCATAGAGGAGAAAGCCCCTAGGTGCTGCCGGCTGACGACGGCGGCTAAATTTTAAAACGTCCCTTTTTCTGCTTAGCTGTGTCTGAGGAGAAGAAGGTCGTACTCACTAGGGAATATATAATTAACCTAAGGAGGGCGTATGTCGTTTCAAGAACTAAGAGGGCAAAGTATGCGGTTGGTTTAGTCAGAAGATTTATTGCCAGACATCTAAAGGTTGATCCTAAGGCTGTGAAAATTGGACAGCGGTTAAATATGGCGATATGGTCGCGTAGCATTGAAAAGCCGCCTAGAAAAGTCCACGTAGTTGTTGAGAAATATAGTGATGGCGTAGTAAAGGTAGAACTAAAAGAATGACCTTTGATATAGCTCCCGTCAGAATATTTGGAAGCCCCTCTGTGGGGGTATTCATAGCTACAAACAACACGGTAACATTTCTACCGCCTGATGCGCCTGAAAAAATTGACGATGTAGTGCGGAACACTCTCCGCACATCTATCGCCAGATTTACAGTTGCCAAATCTCCTTTACTTGGCATTTTTCTTGTACTGAACGACAACGGCGTGTTACTTTCCGCATTAGCACTAGAGGAAGAGGTAAGACTTTTTAAAGCCCTTGGGTTGAATGTGGGTGTTGTAAATAGCAAGTACACAGCCATCTCTAACCTCATATTGGCGAACAATAAAGTGGCTGTCGTCTCGCCACTCTTAGAGCCTGAGATACGGAAGATAATTGTAGACACCCTAGGCGTAGAGGTAATTGTAGACACAATAGCTGGCAACCCGCTTGTCGGCTCACTCGCAGTAGCTAACTCAAGAGGCGTCTTAGTGGCGCCTGAGGCTACAGACGAAGACTTGAAAAAACTTTCGGAGTACTTCAAGACGAGAGTTGACGTAGGCACGGTTAATAAGGGGAGAAGCTTTATTAGAGGCGGCATTGTGGTTAATGACAACGGGGCGCTTGTCGGCGACGAAACAGCAGGCCCTGAGTTAATGAGAATAACACAGGTCCTGGGGTAAAAGCCAAGGCCGCGTACACAAGGCCGCCGGCCGCATATCGCCAAGCTCCATGCAGGAAGCACCATGGAACCAATAGCGGCACGGGGCGAAGAGGAAGCCGCCGTCTACAGCACAGCAGGAGCTTAAAAACAATATCTCGGAGAGGCCGTAGAAGAGAGAGAAGTGGAGTGAAGAAGAGGGGCAGAAAAGCGCCGAGAGAGGCATGAAGAAAGACACAGAGAAGAAGAATGAGTATGTCGTAATGCGTACAGACGGTAAATTTTTTAAGGTTTTGCGTCTCTATACGACATGCCTAAGATTTACCGCATAGTTGGCGAAACTACCACAGGTATGAAGTTTAAAATAGAGGTAACGGCCGAGAAGCCTTACGACGCAATTGAAAAGGTGTATTCTCTCATCGGCAGTAGACACAAGCTTTCGAGAGTACAGATAAAGATAAGAGAAGTTACAGCAGTACAGCCAGAAGAAGCTCGTTCAGATAGTGTAAAGATGCTAATGGCGATAGACCGAGTTATCAAGTATTAATATGTCTCGACAAGATGTCCAGAGACTTCTTGAGGAATATCAAGTCATTAATGAACTCTTAGCTACACTTCAAGCTCAACATGCCACAGTATCTGAGCTTCTTGAGGAGCTTACTACTGCACTAGATGGCGTAAGGCTGTTGAAAACGGAAGGCGGAGAGAGACTTGTTCATATAGGAGCCGGTCTTTTTGTAATGGGCACATTTAACACAAGAGAAGTTCTCACTCCTCTTGGCGCCGGTTATCATGCCTTTTTAGATCTAGAAAATGCCGAAAGAATTCTAAAAGAGAGGATAGACGAGTACTCTAAGGTAAAGACCTCTCTTGAAGAAAATATAGAGAAGCTTATAGAAAGAGCGGCCCAAATTCGCCAGGTTCTAGAGAGGCTAGGTATTAAGTAATGTTTGAAAAACTTAAAAAAACATTCTCTAAGTTTGTAGAGTCTGTAGTTAGTGTTGTAAAAGAAGAGAAACTTGATGAGCGCGATGCCGAAAAACTTCTCTCCGATTTATATTTCGACTTGGTAGATAGTGATGTTGCTGTTGATGTCGCCGATGCAGTAGTTGAAGAACTTAAGAAGAGGCTTGTGGGGATTAAAGTGCCGAGATTTGGAGATAGAGAGGCCGCAGTTAAAAAAGCCGTATATGAAGCTCTACTCAATGTACTTAGCGACGTGCCTGACGTAGATTTCTATAAAGAGGCAAGAGAAATGCTTGAAAAGACTAGGCCATTTGTCGTAATGTTTCTCGGGCCCAATGGCTATGGAAAAACCACTACGTTGGCAAAATTGGCATTTCACCTACAGGAAATGGGGTTTAGAGTTGTAGCCGCTGCCGCCGATACGTTTAGAGCGGGGGCAAGAGAACAATTAGAGGAGCATGGAAGAAGAGTTGGATTTAGAGTTGTGGGAGGCGCCTACGGCTCTGACCCCGCTGCAGTTGCTTACGACGCCATTCAACACGCTAAATCCAGGGGGTACCACTTTGTACTTATAGATACTGCAGGGCGTATGCACACTGATACAAACCTAATGGATGAGCTTAGAAAAATACAGCGCGTAGCAGAGCCCCACCGCTCAATTTTTGTATTTGACGCACAGTTAGGCAACGAGGCATTAGAAATAGCTAAATATTACTCTAAATATGTCAATATAGATGGTATGATAGCTACTAAGGTGGATGCATATCCAAAAGGCGGCTCTATTCTTACCTTTATATACGTATTGAAGAGGCCAGTATATTTCCTAGGCGTTGGCCAAACTTACAGAGACTTGGTAAAGTTTTCTAAAGCAGAGTATATAAGTCAGCTATTAGCCTTAACCTAACCTCCTAGTTCTCTCAGCGTTTAGCTCTTCTAAGAGTTTGTATTTCTACAAGGTAGCTGTAAGCGAGGGTATTATATTTGTTGCCGTGTGTTACCCAAGACACAAACGACTTTTACAACCGAAAGTCTTGCCTCTAGGACAGACTTTTAATCTCGACAATCAACATAGAAAGGTGGGGAAAAAGACTTAAACATCGGCGTTGCGTACAGCAAGACGAGTCAACCAACCGCCTGTCCCTAGGCTATTGCGCCTAGGGACTTCCTCCTCGCCCACGCCGTCATGGGTATCCATGATACCTCGGGCGTGGGGTCATTGGGCATGGGGCCGGGCGGCACGCAGCCCTCCTCGAGCGCCCTCCTTTCGATGTTTATGACAGCGGCGACGTCCCTCCCCCACTCCCGCCCGCAGTGGGGGCAGAGGAGGAGCCTCGGGGCAGAGCCCCTCACGAGTTTCTTCCCGCACCGTGGGCGGGCGGAGGAGGTCTTGCGCGGATTGACCTTTATCAGACGACCTCCTTTAATTACCGACAGCAACAATCACGAGACTCAAGCCTAAGCCGCTTCGGAGACGCCCCCGCCGAGATACCTGCCCATAACCCTGTCGGAAGTGGCGTAAAGCGGGGCTGCCCCATGAGACGCTGAAGGAGGGCCGCTTGACCCCATGACCAATGACCCCATGTCAGAGGTGGCCTAATTACTAATGAAGGCGTTGGCGAGGAGAAACCTCGCCCTCTAAGACAGGAGCGCAGTCAGAAATGCCGTGTCTCTACAGCGGCAAGCTTTTATAGTATTACGAATTATAGCATGTGTCGTCGTTACAAGAGAAGATAGCAAATATCTGGAGAGATATTAAGTGGGTTATTTCTACGGCAACAAAACCCGATGAAGAGGAGTTTAAACTCACAGCGAGATTTTTGGTTCTTCTAGCATTTGTCGCCGGGACGTTTCAGTTAGTCTTTCACTTGGCTGGCGTTTATATCAACAGCGCTGTTTACAAACAAACAGTTCCAACATTAGGCGATCCTATAAAAGAGACTGTTACCGCGCTTGTGTCTATAGGGGTGATCTTAGTAGGGCTGATATATCTCATGGCTAAGTTGAGGTGATGTCGCAAGAGAGGTGCCCTGTTTATAGCGTCAGCGCCGTTTCACGGCAAGAATACAACATAGTGATAGTATTAAAGATGCGCATAGAGTCTAACAAAATTCCAATATATTCTATTGTGGTACCTCCCGAGCCTTTTGGGATTTTATTTATAGAGGGCGAGTCTCTTCCCGCAGTCAGCCGTGCCATCTACGGTGTGAAACATATCAAAGGAATTATGAGGGGAGTGACAAATGTAGAAGAGGTATTAAGGGTGGTAAGGCCTACAAAACCCGCCGTTGAAATAGATATAAACGACGAGGTAGAAATTATCGCAGATGTATTAAAGGGGAGTAGGGGGAGGGTTACCTTTGTAGACAGAGAAAAGGGAATTGTGCGCGTAGAGCTTCTAGACAGCGCCTTCCCCATGCCCCTAGATCTCAGAATTAACGAAGTGAAGTTAGTAAAGAAGGCGTCACAAGGATAAAGCTTTAATACTAAGCCCTTTGAGAGGCCGATGTCTAAACGCGTTATAACTGTGCCGTTACAAGGCGGTAAAGTTGCTGTAAATCCACAATTTCAAGACTCACTTAAACAGATAGGCCTTGACCCAAACGCCGTTGTTCAAAAAATACAAGAAGAGTTGAAGAGATATAGCAAATACCCTATCCAGAAGGTAGAGTTAGAGGTCTTTTCGCCGTCTAGATACGAGGTTAAGATATATCTTCCGCCAATAGGCGACTTATTCTTAAAAATACTTGGAAAAGACACCGGCGCTCACGACTCCAGAAATGAAGTTATTGGAAACTTGTCATTTGACCAGCTTGTCGAAATTGCAATATTTAAGAAAGACGAGCTTAAATCTAAGAGTCTAAAATCGGCAATAAAACAACTACTTAGTACATGTAAGGCAATGGGAATTACAGTAGATGGGAAACCGGCTGGCGAAGTTATTAAGGAAGTAGATGCGGGGAAATACGACGAAATAATTAATAAATTTGAAAAACTGTGGTCGCAATGAGCGCCGTAATTAATAAAGAGGTTCTACTTTCAAAGATTAAAGAGGCGTTGAGAAACGGAAAGCCGAGAAGGTTTAGACAGAGCGTAGAGCTTATTGTAGTATTAAGAGATGTGGATTTGAACAAGCCTGAGAATCGTATAAATCTATTGGTTGAGCTCCCCCACCCACCTAAGCCTAACAAAGTAGCTGCCTTTGCGCATGGCGCATTTGAAACACAAGCTAAAAATGCCGGCGTAGACGCGATAATTACAAGAGATCAAATAGAGTCTTTAGCTGGGAATAAGAGAGCTATTAGAAAACTTGCAAAACAATACGACTTCTTTATAGCTCCGCCTGATCTAATGCCTTTGCTAGGCAGAGTGATAGGTCCCATATTTGGCCCCAGAGGCAAAATGCCTGAGGTCGCACCGCCTAATGTAGACATAAAAGCGCTTGTAGAAAGACTAAAGCGGTCTGTAAGAGTTAGGCTTAGAAACGAGGCTGTGGTAAAAGTCAGAGTTGGATCTGAGACCCAGAGGCCTGAAGAGATTTTAGAAAATATCCTTGTAATACTTGAGGAACTCAATAGGAGGTTCCCACTACGCCAACACTTAAGGGGGATCTATATTAAAAAGACAATGGGGCCTCCCGTAGTCGCTAGGGCTCTGGAGGTTTTAGTTCGCTAAATTATTTAAATACAGCAAGTTCTTCGTTTTGATGCTCGCCATAGGCAAGAGGAGATATGTAAGAACTAAGCCATACCCACTGCGTAAGGTTAAAATAGTAGAAGAGGCCATAGATTTATTAAAACGCTATCAATATATCTTTCTATTTGACCTACACGGGCTTTCTGCCAGAATTCTACACGAATACAGATATAGGTTAAGACCATATGGTCAGATTAAGATTATAAAGCCTACGTTATTTAAAATCGCATTTACTAAAGCCTACGGAGGTATGCCAATAGATATCGCAGAAAAAGTCCGGGGCGAAATAGGCTTCTTTTTCACAAATGCCAACCCTGCAGAGGTTATTAAAATAATCGCTAAAAATAGCGTTAGAAGAGCCGCCAAGCCTGGAGACAAAGCGCCTTTTGATATAGTCGTCCCAGCAGGTCCTACAAACGCATCGCCAGGCCCTATAATTTCTAAATTCGGCAAATTGAAAATCCCCACTAGAGTTCAAGAAGGTAAGATCTGGATTGTAAAAGATACTGTAGTTGCCAAAGCTGGTCAAGAGATTACGCCAGAAATAGCTGAGGTTCTCAGAGTAGTTGGGATAGAGCCTATATTTGAACAACTAAGGCTTATAGGCGTTATTTGGAAGGGCAAGAGATTTGTAGAAATAGCCGAGCTTGCTGTAGACGTCGGTAAGTACAAAGAGCTATTTGAAGCCGCAGCTGTTTATGCAAAGAATTTAGCGCTTAACATAGTCTACCCAACTAGAGAGGTATTGCAAATAGTTATACCGGCGGCTCATATGAGGGCAGTTGCTCTTGCAGCTAGACTCGGCGTAGTGACTAGAGAGACGTTACCAATGTTATTAAGCAGAGCAATTGCAGAGGCTAACTCCTTGGCGGCTTTAGTTGCATCTAAGGCACCGGAACTCGGTCTATCTGTGTCAACAGTGCCACAACCTACGTCACAACAACCGATACAACCTACTGAAACTCCAAAAGAGAGCGCCGAGGAGAAAAAGGAGGGACCTAGCGAGGAGGAAATCGCGGGATCTTTGGCGTCTCTCTTTTAAATGGTAAAGGTTTTTGCACCCGGCGTTGTAAAATTATTTGGAGAACACGCCGTTGTATACGGCAAGCCGGCTATAGCAACTACAATTGACAGAGGAGTTTTCATAGAGTGTGAAAAAAGCGACCGTCTCATTATCGAGTCAATAGGCACGCCATCTACGCTTGTGTACCTCCCAGAAGAGGGGCGTTTAGAGGCTTTAGGCGCAGAACGTTTTTTTGCATATGTAAATACCGCTCTTAAAATTGCTAGAGAAAGATGGGGCAAGCTTAAGGCTAGGTTTTCTATAAAAAGCGAACTTCCGCCTAGCATAGGCGCTGCGACATCAGCCGCTGTTTCTGTAGGCATTTTAAAAGCATACTCTTTATGCGCCAACGTTGAAGTTAGTAAAGAGGAACTCGCCAAGCTTGGACATCAAGTGGAGCTTAATGTACAGGGAATTGCATCGCCTATGGACACTACCGCTGTGGCGATAGGGGGGGTTTTAAAAATCTGGGCTCACCCCTTTCGAGTTGAAAAACTAGACGTGTCTCTTCCACAGTTTTACATAGTGGTACTCCCTCGCAGAGGCACAACTGGCGAAATTGTAGCTGACGTAAAAGCTCTATTGGATAGACGGCGTTCTGCACAATCTATAATTAATGCAATAGGCGAGGTGGTGGAGGAGGCAGAGGGGTGTTTAAGACGCGGCGATTTAAATTGTGTCGGAGAGTTAATGATTTTAAACAATTGGCTACTGGGAGCTCTTGGAGTTGTAGACAACAGAGTGATGACGCTCTTAGATTTACTTAAGACGTTTGTCTATGGCGGAAAAATTAGTGGAGCTGGCAGAGGCGGCGTGGTGTTAATACTACCTAAAGACGAGACCGTAGTAGAGAAAATACTTTCGGCAACCAGCTATACATATTTCAAGGTCTCTATTTCTAAGACAGGGGTGGTTGCCATATGACTCAGATAGTGGGCCTCCTTGGGCTACTTCTAATTGCTTCGGCTTGGGCTGTCAATATAGCTCGCAAAAGCCCTCCCCCTCCGCTTGATCTCACCCTCTTGTATCTCCTGGGGAGTGTCGTACTTACGGTTTATGCATTAATACTTGGCGACATTATCTTCACAGTACTAAATGCTGTATCTAGTATGCTCTCCCTTATTAATCTCCTACGGGCACTACGTATTAAAAACCAAGGCTAAACACATATATGGCACAAAGACCTAAGATAGGAGCTAAGGCGTATCACCTCTTGTTGGCGCCTGGCGAAGTCCCGCGGTATGTACTTCTGCCGGGAGACCCAGGGAGAGTGCCGCTTATTGCAAAATATTGGGATAACGCCAGAGAGGTTGCAAAAAATAGAGAGTTTGTTACATGGGTGGGTACATATAGGGGTGTTCAAATTGGAGCCACTTCTACTGGAATAGGCTCTGGCTCTACCGCAATTGCTATCGAAGAGTTATTATACGCCGGCGCAGACACCTTTATTAGAGTGGGGACTACAGGCGCCTTACGGAGAGAAATAAAACTAGGCGACGTGATAATTGGAGCTGCCGCAGTACGTTTTGATGGAGCTTCAAAATGGTATGCGCCGCCGGAGTACCCGGCCGTCGCCCATTGGTTAGTAGTAAAGGCGCTGATAGAGGCGGCGGAAGCTCTAAAAGTTAGATATCACGTCGGCATTGTAGCATCTACAGATTCGTTCTACGTTGGCCAAGAACGGCCTGGATATGGCGGTTTTATGCCGCCGTGGGCAAAAGGGCTTATAGAAACTCTGAGAGCTCTCAGAGTACTATCTTTTGAAATGGAAAGCGCAACTATATACACCCTCTCCTCTATCTATGGCGCAAGAGCCGGCGGAGTTTACGCAGTAATTGCAAATAGGGAGACAGACGAATTTTCTCCAGAAGTCGGCGTTGAGGAGGCTGTAAGAGTCGCAAATGAGGCCGTGAGGATATTAGCTGAGTATGATAATAAAGGTAGTTCAAATACGTGACACAGCAATTATAGAGCTTAGCCTGCCGCCTTGTGCCGATGTATTTACTTTCAAGATTAGCAGTAGAGAACTAGAAATTTGCGGCAAGACGTACGTCCTAAGTGAGGAGATAGGCGAATTTAAAAGGGGGCTTCTCCTATTGGAGAAAACCCCATTTTTTATCGAGTGTGACGAGGGGAATTGCATAGCTGCTAAGGCGCAAGTATAAAAATGCCGCCGGTTAGCTAAAACCATGGAGGTGCTTGTGGCAGCATATAACATAAGTTCTGTGCCAAAGATGTTAGAACTAGCCAAAGTTACATATGGCTTTGGCTTAAAACGATTTATACTCATTAAGGTGTTTGGAGCGGCGGCGCAACAGATAGGAGACCTCTTTAAGCTTGCGTTTAAAATGGGCGGAGAGGTATTAGTATTTAACGACATAGCCGATGCAGTGGATATTTTAAAACCAGATGTTATATATGCATTAGGGCGCCCCGACAGAGACACAAAACCTATAGAGAAGGTAGATGGGAAAATTATGTTATTAGTACATGGGGCGGACTTATCGTTTTCGCCTAGAGAACTACCCCCAGGCGCAATTATGAGCCACGCCGTGGCAAAAGACATAGGCTCAACAGGACAGCTTGCGATTGCGCTATATAGATTACTAGGCGCCTAGCCACGGACTGGGATTTTTATTTCCTCTTCTCTGATTTTCTTAGCCGTAATTATAAGCACGCCGTTTTTATACAAAGCAGATGCTGTAGAGGGGTCTATCCTAACTGGCAGACGTATAAGTTTTGAATATTTTCTATCTCCTCTAGCGCCCTCGGCCTTAATTAACGAGCCGTCTTTTGTTACCGAAAGAGATATATCGCTAGCCTCAAGCCCCGGCATATCTATCTCTATCCTAATCCCGTCGCCTTCTTCAACGAGATGATAGTCTCTCTTTTCTTTAATTTCCTCAATCATTTTTTGAAACGACTTTGTCACCTCTTCTATAGCTCTTTTGAAATCTTCCATATCTCTAGCTACAGTTTGTATTTTAATTATTCTCTTCTAAAGACTTTGCCGACGGCCCTCGGCGGCTTAGCCCTCCCAATTACTCCCGCAACTATCAACAACGTTGCAATATACGGAATCATCCTAGTTATTTCATATCTAGCTACGCCCACTGTCTGTAGCCAATATGACAAAGCGTCAAAAAAGCCAAATATAAAAGCTCCGACAATGGCCAACAGGGGATTCCAATTGGAGAATACAACGTTGGCAAGCGCTATAAAGCCCCTCCCTGCAGAAATCTCCTTTGTAACGACAGAGAGATACGCGGTGCTTAGATACGCCCCGGCTAAAGATGCCAATGCCGACCCAATAATCGTAGAGAGTAATCTCACCCTGTATACATCTATGCCCATGTTATACGCCGAGTCTGGATCCTCGCCACACGCCCTAATTATAATGCCCACTCTAGATTTAAATATGACATACCACATGATCCCCGCAACGATAAATGTAAAAACAGTAACCCACATGGGATCTGCCTTTGCCCAATCTGGTACTTGTTTATATCCGGCCACACCCCAATAAGCTTGTATACCGTAGGCCACAGCCCCCGCCGCAAATAGGTTTATTGCAACTCCGCTGATAATCTGATCGCCGGCTAGATATGTTGAGATATAGCCATGTATCAATCCCACTGAGGCGCCTATGGCAATAGCAGCCGACATAGCAATTATCGGCCATACGAGGTCTGGCAACCACATCCCCACGCGGTAACGGAGATAATCTACCGCTAGAGGAGCGACAAACGCACCCAATAACATTATCCCCTCCAGCCCTATGTTAACAACACCGCTACGCTCCATTAGAATCTCGCCTAAAGAAGCGAGAAGAATCGGCACAGATGCCAAAAGCGCTTGTATGATTAGAAGAAGGAGTAGTTCTGTCATGTCTTTTTTAACATCTGTATAGCTAATAACAATATTATAACGCCTTGTATTATCCTCACAAACTCAAAGGGCGTTCCAGCCTCTATTTGCATATGTCTCGCACCTTCTTGTAAAACGCCGAGAAATAACGCCGCAATAGCCACGCCTATGGGATGTCCGCGGCCTAACATAGCTGCGGTAATTCCGTCGAAACCTAAGCCATAAACATTGGCGAGATTTCTCATTAAGCTATAAGACGGCGGCTTGGCGACCACTTGCATAACGCCGGCAACGCCCGCCGTTAATGCGCCTATTAAAAACGACAGCATTATCGACCGCATAGGCTCAATGCCGTAGGACTTAGCTACTATTGGGTTTTGACCGCTTATAGAAATTCGATAGCCCCATACACTGTATTTAACAAAGATATAAACAAACAAAGCTATTATATAAGACAACGGAACTGCCGCCGTGAGATCTGTCCCAGCTACTAGCGGCGTTAGACGCGCTGGCTCAGGTGTTTTTATAGACTCCTCTGGCTGAAGAGGATTTGTAAATACTGTAGACACAGCCATTATTACAACCCAATACGCAATCCAATTCATCATTATAGTAGTTATCACCTCGTTTACCCCTCTCCAGATTTTAAGAAGAGCAGGTACTAAAGACCAAACACAAGCTAAAGTCAACCCTATAAACAACGCAAGAGGTAACGCCAAACTACTCTTTGTAATATATGCCGCAACTACAGCGCCCAAAGCCCCCATATATACTTGGCCCTCTGCACCTATGTTAAACAAGCCTGCTCTTAAACCTACGGCGAAGGTAAGACCGGTTAGAACTATTGGCGCCGAAAAGGCCAGTGCAGAAAAGAAATATGTATAGTCTAAGAGCGGGGTAAATAACATAGATCTATACGACATTATTGGGTCGTATCCAGAGATCCACATAACTACTGCGCCTATGGCAAAGGCGGTGACAAGCGTAAGAACTACGTCTAACAATGGAAGAGGTATCCTCATAACCCTGCCATCTTCTTACCCACTAGGTCTACCCCCATCTCTTCTACAGGGCCTAAAGCCACTATTTTGCCTCTGTAGATAACCGCGATGGTGTCCGCCAATTTGTATGCCTCATCTAAGTCGCTTGTCACAAGTAAAATGCCTGCTCCGTTATTCCTCGCCTTCATAAGCAACTGATGGACATACTCTGTCGTAGCTACGTCTAAGCCGCGTGTAGGTTGATGCGCTATTATTAGCTTAGCCCCCCTACTTAGCTCACGCCCAACTACAAGTTTTTGTTGATTCCCACCCGATAGGTGACGTACAAAAGCCCTGGGACCAGGAGCTATTATGCCAAATTCTTTAATTAGCTTTGTCGCAAATTGTTTCGCCAAAGTCCATGAAATTATCCCTCTTTTTGCAAACTCATTCTCTTTACCAATTATTGCGTTTTCAACAAGCGTAAATTCTGGTATCAACGCTTTTCTCAATCTATCGTCGGGGATATAAGCCAGTCTGCCGTATATTTTGATCACACCCCTTCTCCACCTCCTTAAGCCTACTATAGCTTCAACTAAATGTTCCTGACCGTTGCCTTCTACACCAACAACGGCCAAAATCTCCCTCTCTCTCACTTTAAAACTCACGCCTTGTACGATAGCTCTGCCACCCTCGTAGATCCATAAATCTTCTACTTCAAGCACGAAGTTTTCCCCCGGTTTCTGAATTCTTTCGACACGTTCTATTTTTAACTCGCCGACCATAGATTCAACTAATCCCCTGGGGTCATAGGGAGGAAGAAATTCTGCAACTTTTACGCCTCTTCTCAATACTACGACGCGATCAGCTATTTCCAATACCTCAGGTATTTTATGAGTGATATAGACTATCGATTTGCCAAGGCTCCTCAATTTTTTTATTACTTGGAAAAGAGATCTCACCTCTGGAGGCGAGAGCACTGTGGTAGGCTCGTCTAATATAAGCAAATCCGCGCCCCAGTAGAGAGCCTTTACTATTTCAACTCTCTGTCTTACACCAAGGGGCAACTCCTCCACATCTCTATCCCACTCAATTTCAAATCCAAGCTCTTCTGATATCTTAACAGCTCTTTCTTTTAACACCGTTGATATAGGTTTTAAACTTGCTCCCTCTAAAATAGCCAGATTTTCCAAAGCTGTAAGTCCAGGTATAAGAGAGGGGTGTTGGTGAACCATAGCAATTCCAAGCTTTAATGCGTCTCTCGCACTTCTAAACCTCACCCTCTTGTCATTTACATATATCTCGCCAGAGGTAGGTCTGTAAACTCCCGCCAATATCTTCATTAGAGTTGTTTTTCCAGCCCCATTTTCGCCTAACAATGCCAAAATCTCACCTGGAAAAATTTCAAGAGAGACACCCCTAAGGGCGTATGTACCATCTGAAAAAATCTTGTGTATTTCCCTGAGAAAAACCTTCATTTAGCTAACTCTGCCAAGGCCAAGCTCTTTTCTAAGTTGAACAACTTGGTCCTGCGTAGTGGGCAGAGGCACTTTCTCTTTGCCAGAGATTATGTCTTGTCTTAACATATCAATAGCATCCCAAATCCACGCCGGTATTTTAGACCTCATCTCTCTGACAGTCTCAATAATTTTCTGAGCATCCTCCTGTCTAACAGCCCCCGCCTTAATGCCAATTTCTAAAAACTGCGACAAATCGTCAAGTGTACTCACAGAAACGCCGCCTTCTTTAAGACCTAGTTCTAAAACACCGCCTTTGAATGTCCCCTCAACTGCCATCTTGGTTGCAGTATAAACGCCGACATCTACTCTCTTCATCATAGAAGCGAGGATAAAGCCTGGCTTAATATAGTCCTGATCTGCGTCTACTCCAATTGCAAAAGGCGGCCCCATATTCTTCCCAGCCTTCCTACCAGCCTCTGCAACAGCCTCAAAAACTCCCAACCCCGTGGCGCCTGCAGCTTGATATATCACACATACTCCCTGCGAAAGCATAACTTCAGCCGCTTGTTTACCCTTGGCGGGGTCGTTAAAAGACCCAGTATATATGTACAAAATGTCAAACTTTGTATCTTTGCCAAACTTCTGTTTGATATACCGCTCGGCCCATCTCACGCCGTATGCATACCCAATTTCAAACTTCCAGAGGACGGGTATCTCCATGCCTAATACAATACCGACTTTTGTACAGTTGAAATAATATGCTGTAAGCGCCGCCAAAGCACCAACGAGAGCCGAGCCCTCGTTTTCCCGATACAGTATTGAAACCACATTTGTCCTATCTGGCACATACCCATCAACAATGGCGAATTTGACATTTGGATACTCTTGCGATACTTGTTTAACGGCGTCTGTCATTAAGAAACCTACAGCAACTATTAAAGCCGCATCACCTGACCTCGCGGCAGCTCTTAAGTTAGGCACATAATCATCTTGTGTCCGACTTTGTACCTCCTTTAGGCTAAGTCCTAAGTCTTTTGCTGCCCTCAAAGCACCTAAGTAAGCCATGTCGTTAAATGAAAGATCTCCTCTGCCTCCAATATCGTATATTACATAGATATTTCTTTGCTGTTGTCCTGTGGTTTGTTGCTGTTGCGTAATTTGTGTAGTCATTGACTGTTGTAATATAAAAAATATGCCTATTATAATCAGCGTAATAACTATAGCAGCAATAAGCCAAGTTCTTGTAGCCATGAAATACACAATACATTAGTTTTTATCTCTTGCCCTTTAAGAGGTAACCAACTATGGCGCCCAAAACAAAAAATAAGACCCAGAACGCTATCCAGAGGAATAAAAATAGCGAGAACATGGAGATATATCGTGTTAACCTGACAAAATTTATTGCAGAATAATAGAAAAATACCACAGCTACAGGTACTAAGGCTACAATCGGCGATGTAAGTATCTCTCTTCTCTTGTCAGCAAAGTATCCGTAAACAAAACCACCTATAAGAGGTAGAGCCGCCGCGTTTAGTATGTGCAATGGCGAAATTACACCAACTAGTGGTATAAACAAACCTATGTACTTAACCCACTTTGACATATTCCCCCCTCACCCAAGGCATATACATTGCATCATAAAGCGGGCTGAGAGGGTCACCATCTGGCCCACCTGGTAACATCATATAAATGCCATCGCCAAACGCGACAATAAACCTAACACTAGGACCATGCGTGACTTTAAAACCTGGCGCCACGTTTATGGTAAACCAACTTCCCGGAGCCTCGACCTGTTTATAGTTAAGCTGCGGAAAAGCAGAACCAAGTATATGGTTTATACTATACTTATGTAACTGACCCCACGGCGTAGATATTTTCAAAGCCTCTTTTGCTGCTAATTCTACAATAGAACGGTTAAGCAAACCACGTTTAATAGAGATAAGTGTTATTTCAAACGGTACAAAAGTTGTGGAAATATTAAACCTTTCCCATGCTAACTTCTGTAATGTATATACAAACGTCGCATATCTTGTAGCAATTACAGAGTCCGGAGCCATAGAACAATCCCATTTATTTAGCTCATTAAGAAGAGATCTTCCAGCCTCTCCCCCATATAGTTCTAGTAGTGTTTTTACATCTCTACAAGATATATCAACAATATCTCTCTGGATATCCATTACATCTCTTGTAGAGAGTTTTCCCTTCGATAGCTTTTGAGATATTAATTCTAGTATCCTGTCATGCCGATACCTATCGGCCCACCGCCACTGTATGTATATATTTGCATCTGCCACTTTGTTATTTGCCGTGGCAAGATATGGCGGATTTACGTAGTTTAAGACCTCGGGAAGCCAGACAAACCTCTTCCACTCACCCTCACCTTTTGATCCATTAAATGGGAGATATCCGCCGTCTCTAATTGGAAAATACCCATTTGCAAAATATGCCACTACTCCATGTTCATCGGCGTAAACTGTGTTTTGGCTAGGCGTAATGAAATATTTTAACGCGCTGAGAAACTCTGTTAGATTAGTTGCCTTGTTCATGAGATATAGGGCTAGAGCCTCAAGTGTTACGTTGTTTCCTAACCACCGCATAGCATATCTCTGTCCTCTGTATTCTATTACAGGACCGTGTACCGTCTCTAGCACTTGAAGAGCTTTTGAATTACATATATTGTTTAAATCGCATATTTTGAAAACCTCGGTACGTATCTCTGCGTCTCTCCACGAGCCGTTATAGTAATACTTTGTGTTATTCCATACGTAGTAATAATAATCGATAACATCTACGCCAGTGTTGGTAAAACCCCAAGCAATATGCCCGTTGGTACCTATAACGACTACCGGAGTACCTGGGAAAGCGACGCCCATCACATAGTACTCAGGCGTCTCTACTCTTTGGAAAATCCAAATGGGGGGTACTGAAAGAGAGAGATGCGGGTCGTTAGCTAAAATAGGCCTTCCAGTAGCTGTATAATTAGGTGAGATAATCCAGTTATTACTACCTAACGTAATCGGAGACATATAGGAAAAAGTTACTTTACGCTGTAAAATAGGCGTGTTCATCTCTCGAGAGAGAGCTATGTTTAGAAATTGCGGACCAAGTGCATCAACAAGAACTTTAAGATCTAGGTCGCTCTCGCCACCGCTTAGAGACCAAGCAATAAGCTTATTAATAGCAATCGTATCTACGGGCTTCCAAGGCTCTGGATTTTTGCCAAGTATTAAGTACTCTATGGAAGGAGAGTTCTGCGATAAGAAATCGTTAACACCCCGTGTATACTCTTCAATCAACGTGGCAAACTCAGGATACTTGGCCTTGATATATTCCCAAGTCTTCTCAGCTGCTATGTAAAGTCCTCTAGTTCTGAAGTAGATATCTATTTCTAAAGCCGCATCGCCCAATAATTCCGACAACCTACCTTCTGCCGTTCTTCTCATAATATCCATCTGGAAAAAGCGATAATAGGCGTGGGCGTAGCCAAGTTTATAAAAAGCCTCTTTTTCGCTATTTGCTTTTACTATCAATATATAATTTTCTATCGGCACAGGCGGTGGAGGTCTTGTAATAGCCTTCATAGGTCCTCCAAAAGGATCTGCAAATCTAAAAAGAAAAGGCGGTATGAAAAACATAATTAAAAACGCTAGTAGTAATACAACAAGTGAACCGGCTAGTCTCATAGAGATTAGCATCTCGACCCTTAAAAATGTGATGACGCTTACAAGGTCTGACAGATGAGGAGGGCTGAGCAACTGATCTATTCTTTTTATATAGGTGATAAAGTTCTACTATGAATTACAGTGTGGAACATGCAAAAGTGAAAGAGCTAATTGAGAAAGCCCAATGCACGGGGGCTTCTCCACTAGATGTAGTTAACTGTATAATTGAACAGCTGAGGTCTGCCGGATACACTCCAACGACTACACAGTTGTTAGATGCAAATGTCGACCCCGCCGAGAGGCTTGAACAAGCGAGATTTATACGATTTGAGGCCCGTAGAGAGGGAGATAAAAACCTCCACATATTTACTTTTGCACTACTTAAGCCAGGCGGAGTTTATAAGCCTCTTTGGCTTCAGTCCGCCGTAATTGAAAAGTAATGGAAACCATCAGAGAGCGACTTATAAAGATTCTGCTTGAGAGTAAGGAGCCGCTCACTATACACCAACTACAGTCGTTAGCTCAGACAGAGTTGGAACCAAACGAATTATATGAAGAGTTAGAACATGTAAGAAAGACTTTGAAAAGAATGGGGTACCGCCTAGTGATAGTGCCAGCCACGTGTAAAAAATGCGGCTATCAGTTTACAGATAGAGAGAAGCTGAAAAAGCCGAGTAGATGCCCGCGCTGTAAGAGTGAGAGAATTGAGCCGCCTAGGTTTTATGTGGTTACTTCTTCTTAAACTTCTTAGGCCGTAGATTTCTAGAGCGGCAGCGGCGGCATTTCTCCGCATCTGGGGGATTTCGCGCGCCGCACTCTCTACAGATCTTATACTGGAATTTGTGTTTCATTACTATAGCCAACTTCTCAGGATCTAACGTGATAGGCATAGGTGGTTTGGAGATTTCAAATTTATATACTTATCACTCCATTTCTCTCTCTTCTACGGCCTCTCCGAGAGACCGAAAAGGGAGAAGAGACGATTTAAGATCGATGAGGTTAAATAACTGTAAAGTGACGAACATGTGTCTACTTCTCTTTTAGGCATAGCAAGAGACGGCGATGAGTATTATATTCTTAATATTACAGAGGGCTACAAGTCACGTCTTGTTTACTGGTTTAGAGATCTCGAAAACCGTATCTCTGCCACACTTAAGACAGGCACGTCGGTTGTATTACTGGGGCCTCACGGCTCTGGCAAATCTGTACTCGCGCGTTATATAGCCGCAAAGTTTGTAAGCGAGTATTACGCAGTCATAGACCTAGGCGTAGATGTTGTCACTTTTGACAACTTGCTTGAAATACTTCCCGAGGTACCCAACGCAATGGGGTTTTACGACCCTCTTGGGATATCGTTTTACGACAATCCACATATCCCAAGAGCCGAGTTGGCCGTGCCCTGGATACGGCGGTGTCAGTATATAATAGACCGCGCCTTTTATCTAAACACACGCGACATACCGACGTTATTAGTATTGCCATATGACTTGTTTCGCTACTCCCCGTGTAAGACATACATAGAGAAGAACTCGAAAATTGTCGACATAGCAGAATATCTACGTAACATAGATGTGTCTTCTATATTAAAGAGCGTGTTTTCTACACATGCAGCAGCTCTAGGTTGCAAGACTTCAAACCCAGACCCATACATAGACTACGTCTTGCAGAAACACAGCGATTTAAGTGGAGTTTTTGCCTTGGCGACATACGGCGGTAGGCTCTATGCCAGAAATAGATGCGCCCCATACAAACCAGATGTGTTATACCAAGATGTTATAAAAGAGCTTGCAAAGATATACTACAGACTATATCGAGAACTCTTCTTCCCAACTTGCCAAATCGCCAAAGCCTTAGCTATTCCTCTTTTATTAAGTCTACAGGGCCAATATATACCACCGGCGATTATACACCCGCTTTCAAATGCAGATAGAATTTCTAGGAGACTGTATATATTGAGCAGAGCTTCTGCAACCCTAGACTCGGCGGCTAGAGAAGAGATACTTGAAGAACTAAAAGAGCTATATCAACCACAGGAAGAGTTTGTCGACATAGCAGAGTGGGCTTCTGCGCCTAAGGAAAGCGTCGTAGTGGAATCGCTTAAGCTATCTATTAGAGAAGATCATTGTACTAATATACAGGGAAACCCTATACACAAAATAAGGACGGTTTACAAAGGCCTTATGACTCTAGACTATAGATATGCTATTGATCTAGCTAAGGCAGTAGCTTCAATAGTGCTGAGCATAGATATATGTAAAGAGGATATAGGTAAATATCTTTGTTACAGAGGGGAGGTACCCCAGATAATTATCGAAGCACTGGGCGGCGATAAGAGAATAACTCTTGAGACACATATTGTGTCGCCTACCCCCCGCTGTCTCGAAGATGACATCGAACTACTGACTCAACTAGCTACTATAGACGCAAGAAGAGCCCCGCTTCAATGTCTAGAAAAGTTTATAGAAGTTCTTTATAACACAGTCAAGAAAAACCCAGAAAGTCTTGTTAAATTTTATAAACTATATAGAGACTATATGGAAATAGTCGCGGAGAGGGTAGCTACGCCTATTCTTAGAAAATTCGCGCTGACGCATTACTATGGCGTTGTGCCAAGCGAAGCCACTCTGATTTTAAAGAGGATACTAGAAGTTGCGCAAGAAGATTACAAGACCGTTGCGACGGTTCTAGCGTCTCTAGCTACTTTGACGTCTGAAGATGTCGCTAGTCTACTGCCCACCTGCGACTGTCCCTACCTAAGGGCGTTCTCCGCGTATCAAATAGCTAAAAAGCTTATGGAGAGTAGCCGGCCTCAAGAAGCATTAAAAATTCTCGACATCGCAATTACAGAAGTTAAACGTGGCGACCCACGGCATGAATATACACCACAGTTTATCCAAGAGGTAGAGGAGCTCTATCGGCAAGTGGCTTTAGAGCTTATTATTTAAAGTACTACCTTTATTAGGTCTCTGGCGTCGTCTTTTAAAGCAGATATATAATACACCTCCTGTGCTCCTACCGCTACAGCGATTTCATCAGCCTCAATATAGAAGCCGTATTCATGCGCGAGATCCATTTTATTTCCCACGACAGCCAGTCTTTTAAACGGCTTTATCCCCCTATCTAGCAAGCCGCTGTGTATTTCTACCAAAGCTTTCAGAGTATCGTAGTGAAGTACATCATACATATACACGGCCTTGTCTACATAAAAAGTCCACATCTTGGCAAAGTTTTGGACTACCTCAATGACATACTGCCCTGGCACATCGATAAGATTTACCTCTCTATTGGCAATATAAAGACGGTAGACGCCAGGACGCAGAGTTACAGTAGGCCTAATCGACAGCCCCATAAGCCTATATGCAAGCGTTGTCTTGCCTACACCACCGACGCCCAAGAGGACAACAATATAGCGCACGTCATATCTACAGGCACTATATAAATAAGAAATGTCTCCCTAACCACCGTTATATTTAAAAATAAGTAAAAAAAGACGCGTATGAATCCAGTAGGAAGACTTGCGTTGTGGATAGTGGTGTACATTGTTGTAATGGCTGTTGTACAATACGCTTTCCAATTTGTAACTAGTAACATATATAAAGATGCAATGAGCTACAAGGTCTACGTCGATATTCTACTCACTCTATTCTTTGGGTGGCAGATTGTAAAAGCGTTTGCAGATATTGTGGCATTGCCTGTTGCTAAAAAACAGGGAGAGACCGCCGGGAAGGCTGTGGCAAATCTAATAAAACTTTTGGGCATAGGCGCTCTGGTAGCATCTCTAGCAGGCGCCGTCTCTGGCGGTGCTGCTGCGGCGGCTTTAGGCGGTTTTATCGGATTAGTAATAGGCTTTGCAACTCAGCAAGTGCTTAGCCAAGCAGTAGCCGGCACCTTTCTACTTCTCGCAAGGCCGTTTAAAATTGGCGACAAAATTGTAGGCGCCGGCCAAGAAGGCATAGTCGAAGACATAGGCGCTATGTACACTGTTGTTAAAGATGCCGAGGGTAACAAGATCTTAATACCTAACAACAAACTAATAGGTGATATACTGAAGATAAAGAAGTCTTAGCTTTTTTCAAACCATACCTCAACCTCCCAATTTTCCCTTGGGATAACCACCGCGAGCGCCGGCCTCAAACCTAACTTCTCCATTATCTGTTGTCTCTTCTGTAGAAGAGTTCTCTTTTTCCTAAGCTTTGGATCTGTGGGGCGCGTTGTGGTTTTAACCTCGACGTGGTAGACCACCCCATTTTCAACTAGTAGAAAATCCACCTCTCTAAGCGTTTCTATCACTGATACAACAAAATCAGGCCCGCCTCTAAGTCTTTCATAGATAACAGCCGCTATCTCTATATCTGTCTCTGTAAAAATGTCGAAGTCTTTTAGGAGCGTGGGCGATACGCCCTTTAATACATAGTCTTTTAACTCTTTTAGCCCCAAGGAGAGAAGTAGGGCGTAGACGCCCTCTGTATCCCTCCCTATATATTTCACAAGTCCCCTCGGCGGGTCTAAAATCACTGCAGGCGCGCCGTCTTCAACCACAGGGACAAACCACGACTTATGTATAGGCCATTCAGAAAGCACATGTTTAGAATATACGCCACGACCTTTTTCATGCGGCATTGACGTCCCCCGAGGCGCTATCTTATCCGCAGAGTATAAACCCTCGACTAACATTGCAATAGTCTCACCGCGAGATACTTTCTGCAACACTTTCGCAAATATATACTCGCCAAAATAGCCTATTCCAGCGCCTAGCGTCTCCAACAGATTTACCCTAATCAACACTCGGTATAGAGCCTAAATTTTTCAAACCATCGTTTAATTACACGACGCATATATATTTATATATTGACTATAGACAGCTTGTGATTTCTAAACTTTTCGACCCCCAGAGCGTGGCGTTGGTAGGAGCATCAATAAAACAAGGATCCGTCGGATATGTTATCCTAGAGAATTTAGTCACTAGATTTAAGGGTGTTGTATATCCAGTAAATCCAAAATATGACGAAGTAGAGCTTTGGGGCCGTCGGATTAAATTTTATAAATCTATCTTGGAGATAGATGCGCCAATAGACGCCGTGGTTATAGCAACGCCCGCGCCTACTGTACCTAAGATACTTGAGGAGGCTGGCCTTAAGGGCGTCCCAGTGGCTATTGTAGTAAGTAGCGGCTTTGCAGAAGCTGGAAATGTAGAGCTTGAAAACTGGACAAAGGCTGTGGCAAAACAATACGGCATAAGAGTACTAGGCCCCAACTGCATAGGTGTTTACAACGCATATACAAACTTCGATACAATATTCCTCCCAGCCGATAGAGCCGGTAGACCGCCGCCAGGCCCCCTTGCGTTAATTAGCCAAAGCGGCGCAGTCGCTGCAGCAATTATGGACTGGGCTGCTAGGAGAAAAATAGGCCTTGGCCTTATGGTAAACTACGGCAATAAAATAGACATAACAGAGGTAGAGCTACTAGAGGCCTTTGCGGCAGACGACAGAATAAAAGTAATAACACTATATATCGAGGGTTTTAAATATCCTGGCGAGGCCTCTAGGTTTCTTGAAAGCGTAAGAAAAATAGTGCCGAAAAAACCAGTGGTTGTCTATAAAGCAGGTAGAGGCAGGGCTGCTCAACGCGCAGTGAAAAGCCACACGGCGGCTATGGCTGGGACATACGAGATGTACCACGGACTTTTCCAACAGGCAGGAGTAATAGAGGCTTCGTCTGTTAGAGAAATGTTCGACATGGCTAAGGCCCTTGCCTATCAGCCGATTCCACGCGGTAAGCGGGTGCTAGTTGTAACAGACAGCGGGGGCATGGGCATACAAGCGGTAGATGCGCTAGAGGCACTTGGGCTTGAGGTGCCCGAAGTCCCCGAAAGTATAGCCAACGAGCTAAAGAGAGAGCTTCTCCCATTTGCGGCGGTGTCAAACCCTATAGACGTAACTGGAAGCGCCACAGACGAACACTATAAAATAGTGCTAGATACGTTACTCCCAACGGCATTTTTCGACATGGCGCTAGTGGTTACTCTAATGCAAGTGCCAGGTCTTACGAAAAACCTCGCAGAGTATATAATCAACAGCAAGAAATATGGCAAGCCTCTTGTTGTTGTTAACTTCGGCGGTAGCGAAGTTGTCCAAAAGTTTGAAGACATATTAGAGGGCAATGGAATACCTGTATATCCAACACCGGAAAGAGCGGCAAAAGCCCTGTGGGCTTTATATAAATACGCAGAGGTGAAAAGAAAAATATGACACACACAATTGTAGCTAAAGCCCTTGCCGAAGCTAGAAACAAGTTGAGAGAAGATGAGGCGCTAGCTCTACTTAAGGCATATGGAATACCAACTCCGGACTTCGCCCTAGCTCGCGACGAAGAGGAGGCGGTCAAGCTAGCTGAACAAATAGGCTATCCAGTAGCTGTAAAAATAGTATCTCCACAGATTGTACACAAGACGGATGTAGGCGGAGTTATCCTAGGGGTGTCAAACGAACGGGAGGTCAGAGAGGCTTGTGTACAAATTAGGGAAATTATCAAAAAGGTGCCATATGCCGAGCTTGAGGGCGTCTTAATACAGAAGATGGTGCCAAAAGGCGTAGAGCTTATAATAGGTACAGTCTACGACGAGATTTTTGGCCACGTAATACTCTTCGGCCTAGGCGGTATATACACCGAAATTTACAAAGACGTCTCCATGCGTATAGTGCCTATAACTGAAGAAGACGCATGGGAAATGATACGCGAGGTAAAAGCCTATAGAATACTTACGGGCTATAGAGGCATGCCGCCGCGCGACGTAGCCGCGGTTGTAGATATATTAGTAAAGTTTTCACGACTCGTACAAGAAAACCCAGAGATAAGAGAAGCCGATTTAAACCCAGTAATAGTACTTGAAGAGGGGAAAGGAGCGTATGTAGTAGACGCAAGATTCATACTAAAGATGCCGTAGTGGTGGGGCCGGAGGGATTTGAACCCCCGACCTACGGGTCTGGAGCCCGCCGCTCTGCCTGGCTGAGCTACGGCCCCTCTCTATTTTAGCTCACAGTTTTTAAGCTTTCTCCTACTACAAGACGTGTTATACCACAGATGAGAATAGCTACAAGAGACATCTATTCAAGTCCGGCTTCCGTAATTCTGTACTCTATCCTTACGTCAGGAGCCATACCAGGCACGTCTAATGGCCACATGTAACCCTCTAGCTTCGCCTTGTTAGGCCGCACCATCATAAATCTCGCGTTTACGGTATGTGCCAAGACGTTGCCGCCCGCCGGCCTTTTCACGCCGCCGGCAAAAATCTCGGGCACGTCCATCACTTGATTTGTCAAAATAGAAGTTACGCCAAACGTCCTCGCATGGCGTCTCAGCCAATCGACGAGATAATGAATTCGCTGTTGTCTAGCCGCTAACATCTCCCTACCGGGAAACTCAGCACGATACAACGCCGTGATTGTATCTATTATCACAAGACGGCAACCCTCTTGTATATGGCGTGGGATGTCGTATTTCACTATCTGTTCTAACTGCATTACATTAGCCGGTTGATATAAAACAAGCGACGTGTCTAATCTCTCAATTTCTACACCAAACCGCCTCGCAATTGTCTCGACGAGCGTTGGGTTAAACGTGCCCTCTGTATCTATATACACAACTCTCGCAGTAAAACCCTCCTTAAGTCCTACCACGGCAAGTTGATGTGCAAACATCGACTTACCAGTGCCATATTCGCCAGCAAATTCATATATAAAGCCCTCCCTTATCCCTCTCCAAGGAGTTTTTTCGTCGAATTCTACAAGCCCAGTCTTAAAAGTCTTGACTTGTCTCTGTCTAAACTCGCCAAATGTCACCGCCTTCACCCCGCCGACTTTTTGCAAAACTTGCTGTAGAAGCTTTACAGCTCTTTCATATTCGATACCTGCCTCAGCTAACTCCTCCGCCGTAAATTCAGATAGATGTTCTAGAGATGTAATACCCAACTCCATTAGCTTTTCAAACGTCTTAGGACCCACGCCCTCAAGCGAAGATAAATCGGCTTTCTTCCTGGACATAAAATCAGTTTATCCCTATGTTAAATTTATTCAGAGGGATAACCGCCTCTTCACACCTCCAGGCTCCCCAAGACGTCATCACTTTTTTACCTCTACACAGAGGTATATATGTGATGAGCCTCACGGTAGGCGAAAAATGAGCGCAACGCCCTTCACTGACTCGGCTAGACGTTTCGCTCAACCTCGCCTTTATATACGCCAAAAGCTCCTCTGTCTCTTCCTCTGTGAGATATCCAACGCCCAATCTCTCAGCGAACTCTCTATCGCCAACCACAAGCACAAACCTCCTCTCTATGTCTCCGAGCTCTCCCATAGATAAAGCCCTCACGCCAGGAACCCCCTTCCACTCATCTGGCGGCTGACCCCTAAATACAACAACTACCTCCATGCCATAGCCCTACATCCAATTTATAAGATATTACGTAGTTACAACCGAAAGCCTTGCCCTTTAGGGCGGGGAGGGGGTCATACGCCAAGATATGGCTTTAGACAAGTCTCCCGCCACAGCACTTCCACATCGCCGGTATAGGCGGCTATCTCCTCCGGTTTACCGCCTTTTATATATAAGACGTCGTCGTCATAGCCACACGTCGCCTTTAGTAAAACCTCTCTAACGCTAGGAGGCAACTCCCTCCAGGCGTGTCTGGCATAGCCCAGTTTTTCAAACAGTCTCGCTACTGCGACGTTATCTATCGCAGATGTTGCAAGATATGTAGATGCGCCACATAGCCCCTCTACATATCTAACAAGCGAAGTGGCAATCCCCCGTCTCCTATGCTTAGGCGCTACAACTATATAGTAGTGTACACACGTCATCTCTGCAAGACGGACTGCGTAGAAGACCTCAGCCCCCACAGGCTCCCCATCTATATAGACAGTAACGGCGTTTGAGCTAGGCCATCGTTCTAACACCGCCTTTGCGTATTTAACAGGGCCTCTATAATAAAGACCGACAAGTCTCAACGCAGCCTCTCTGTCTATTACGAACTCCACCGCGTTATCTCTAGAAAATCCTCCTCGCTGAGCTCTATCTCTAGAGACCTTACGATCTCGTCGATATGCTCTTTCCTCTCGGCCTTAGGAATAGGCACGACGCCTCTCTTGACATACCAAGCAAGAGCGATTTGAACCGCCGAAGCCCTATACCTTGTTCCAATTTCCATAAGCCTCCGATCTCTAGCAATAGCCCCCTTCTCAAGAGGGGTGTACGCCATGTACATAATCCCATTTGACAAGACATACGGTATGACATTTGCATCATCACTTCTATAATATAAAGAGTAGCGGTTTTGAACTGCCGCCAGCTCGTACTTCTTTGTACAACTTTCAGCCTCCTTGATTTGTCTAAGTGAAAAATTGCTAACGCCAAAAAACTTAATCAAGCCTCTATCTACAAGAGTTTCAAACGCCCGTATTGTCTCACATATGGGGACTATCTCTGAAGGCCAGTGAAGCAGATATAGGTCAATATATGTGCCGAGCCTTGCCATACTTTGTTTGGCAGACTTCAACACATCCTCGAAACGCGCGTGGCTAGGCCACACCTTAGAAACAATAAACAGCTCATCTCTTGGAAACCCCTTTATCGCAAGACCCACGAGCTCTTCCGTATGCCCACCTCCATACATCTCAGCTGTGTCTATAAGAGTTATGCCCCGCTCTATTGCGTACCTCAACGCATCTATCCACTCCCTGTCCCTACTTCTATCCGAGACCCAAAAACCCCCACCAATCCCCCAAGTACCCAGCCCCACTGCAGAGACACAACCTACACGCCTAAAACAAACCCTCTTCACAGGAGTAAATTGACACATATTCTAAAACGTAACTGGCGGGCCCGGTGGGATTTGAACCCACGACCTACGGCTCCGGAGGCACGACGGACCTAGCCGGGTCCTCCGCCGCTCTATCCTGACTGAGCTACGGGCCCCACACCAGCTGGACACCACGCTATATAAAGATTAATGGTGCGGCGGCCGGGATTTGAACCCGGGATCAACGGCTTGGCAGGCCGCCATCCTACTCCGGGGCGGTGGCTCCCCACCGTCCAAACCAGGCTAGACTACCGCCGCCGTAGGACATACCGCGTTACTTTTTAAGTTTTTCTTTTGCTATTTTAACCGTTCTTTATAAATAGTAATGCTTTTTCAAGGGACATGTCCAAGAAACAGAAGTTGAAGTTCTACGATATTAAGGCGAAGCAGGCGTTTGAGACTGATCAGTATGAGGTTGTTGAGAAGCAGACTGCCCGCGGGCCGATGTTATTTGCAGTAGCAAAATCCCCATACACAGGAATAAAAGTCTACAGACTAATCGGCAAAAAGAAATAAAAATAAACCCTCCTTTTTCTCTCACCACCTTAATAATGCAACTACTCCTCCCATAGCTTTTAGTCCTGCTCCTACTTCGCTATCCTCTTTAACTATGTGGATTTTGCCCCGCGTCTTATATACCTGAGCAAGAAGGGGCCATATATCTTCAGGTCTTTCTTTAATCAACGTGTCTAGCACTAACACAGTCTCTATGCGACCGGCATCAGTAGCTTCTCTAACTTCGTTTAAACCTATTGCCACAGAGAGTCTGTCTACTGACAGTTTGTGTATAAATCGCTGATATGCATTTATCCCCATTTCAATTTTAAACTTCTCATAGAGACCGCCTCTAATGAATTCATAAACACCTGCAAGACCGCCAGAGCCTTGCGGTACTTTTATTGCCTGTATATACTCACTTGCTTGTTCTATTATCATACTAGGTCCTGCCAATACGACTATGTCGGGCTTATGACGTCGTTTTAACTCGTCTACAACCTCTTTAATAGCAGTAAAGTACTCTTCAAACATGCTATCGTCTTTCCTACTAGTGTTATACATAGTATGTAGGATTTCTACTCCTAGCGCCGTTATATATGCAAAAACGGTTTCTTCATCATCAACAGATATCAGCAAAACCCTTGGCAATACTGCTTTTGCCATGTTAAGAACTTCTATCACGACGTCTAAGGGATAGTCGTATGCCTTTTCTATTTCTATCTCCCTCCCTGGAGTTACATCAAAGGTATGTCTTCTGCCCTTTACCCCCTCGATGCCGTCTTGCACTTCGACAACAGTCCCCCTAATTCTTAAACTACCGCGAAATTTGTGATACTCTAAAGACTCTACCTTTATGGCTAGATATATCTTGATTCTTTCGCCTTCTTTTACGCCATCTGGCTTATACTCTCTAACCGTCCATCCCCTTATGATATCTCCCTTGTCTATAAGTAGGTAGATGAAGTATAAGTCTTCTTCTCTTTCAGGCACCAGTTTTATAATCCTGCGCTTCGTATCTACTTCATATCTCACAACACAAACTTGTTAGGTAATGTAAATGATGAGCCCGACCAAACACGAAGAGTGAAGACGCGGCAGCTGACTGAACTTGCTATAACTGAGATCGCATTATGCGAAATGTTTATATATGAGTGAAAATTTGACTTTACATGAAACCAAATTCGTCATTAGTCGATGAACTAACAAAATTGATAAGCCAGTTTTATGAAAACGGCTATATTGAGGTGGCTAGGCTACTCGAACGCGCTAGAATTCTTGCACTGATGAAAGAAAGAGAAATGTTAATACCTCCTGCTACTGACTAAGAAGAAAGGACACTCTGTTTACATCCGCGCCTACCACTATGTCTATGCTGCCGTTTCTTACTACTATAAAGGTAGGCGTACCTATCTGTACCAAGCCTTTCTGTATAAGGAAATTTACCATGGCTCTTTTTACATCTTCAAAATCGTTTTGTGTTGGTGCATTACTACATTGATATTGTCGTAAGAGTTCGAGCTGTTTCTCCGGCCCCTCGTTTAAATATGTAGTATACAGTTGTGTTAACAAGTCGTATGTTTTGTTGCCCAACTGCTTATATGCACAGTGAAGATATCTATGGGCTACAACAGCATCTGGGTGTACAATAAAGTCTACAAATATAAGCCTAAGTTTTCCCTCTAACATAAGCCGCCGATAGAGGGGGTCTAGTTTCTCATGTGCTATAGCGCAATAGGGGCAATGTAAGTCAAATAGCTCTACTAAGACCAAGGGGGCATTTGGGTTGCCAAAAGAAATAGCCCAACTTGGAATTGGTAATGCACTAGAAACGGCGGTTTGAGACGTAGATGTAGATAAATTTTTGTATATTATTGTCGCCGCGATAATTAAAAAGACCACTATAGCAGTAATGAATAAAGTCCTAGGCCGCATAATGCTGAATAGTAACTAATTATTAACACTTCTCTAAATACTCAAAGAGTTTACATATTGCGTCTCTATACCAATCTACCGGTATTGCTATCAATGCGCCCATATAGTGGCCGTATACTACCACCGAGTGTGGAGGGGCTAGTTTTATAAACGCGAGAGAGAGCATGTCCTCCTCTCCGTTAACTTTTATCATTACGTTGTCTCTTACAGCCTCCTCGACGGCTATCCACGCCTCCTCTGTTATATAACCAGGCGGATTATAAACCTCTATTGTTTTTCTAAAGAAAGTTGGTTGGTCGATTTTGAGACCGCGACGAGTTTTTCCATCTACCGCAGCAGAGGTGGGAGCGAGACTGTATTTGAGGAAGTTTGTTGTTACAATATCGCCAACGGTATATATCTGTTCAATTCCATAACTTTCGACAAGGTCTCTCACTACCTCTATAGAGCGGGGAGGTTCCTTCCATATCGCTACGGGATATGGGAAAGCGAATAGGTCACGCCGACAGCAGAGTTTAAAACACGTCATATTACAACACGGCCGCAAGGCGTGGGTAAAACCACAGTAACCCCCGGCGGCACTATGGGCAACTCTGTGTAAAAGTGAAAAGGTATCAGCATCTTTACGCCAGCCCTTTTTGAAATCTCTATAGCGTCTACAGTGGTGCTATGGCCAACCCTATGGACCTCATCCTCCTGCCCTGGGTTTCCCGAAACTTCATGTATGAGTATATCACAACCGCGTGCAAGTTCTACAACAACGTCGGCTGGCGCCGTGTCTGAGCTATAGGTCACACATTTACCCTCATGTTCTATTCTCACAGCCAACGTGTCTATAGGATGACTTGTTTTTGCAAACCTCAGTCTTGTCTGCCCCATTGTAACTTCCCTTGTTGCTTCCAAAAATTCCACATATTGAAGCGTATTCTCTATACCAGTGGCTATAGCTAAGGCCTTTGCCGCCTCTAGCGTTTCTCTGTTGGCTACTATCTTCAACTTTTTACCTAGCCTTTTTGCCATAAGCATAAATGTGGGAAGGCCGAGTATATGATCTCCATGTCTATGACTTATGAATATAAGGTCGGGCCAGGGAAGATTGCATTGTATAACACGAGCATATGTACACTCGCCAACGTCTAAAAGTATATTTATATCTGTTTTAACATAAAGAGAGGCGTAGCCGATATAGGGAGAAGATATCCACCCTCCGTATCCCACTATATATATCTCCACCGCGTCAAAGAGCGCACTTTTTAAAAACATTATCCCTAAGAGTGCCATGCTGGCAGACCTCTTAAAGAGGGGTGAGTTAACAGTAGCGATCTACGGCTTGGGCTATGTAGGACTTGCGCTGTCTGCGGCGTGGGTGCTTGCGGGAGCTAGGGTTATCGGCGTTGACGTAGATCTTTCAAAAGTAGAGAAGTTGAACGGAGGCGTGGTGGAATTTCCAGAAACCGACGTTGTTGAGACTCTCACATCGGCTATAAAAAGCGGTAAATTTCAGGCGACTACCGATGGAATAATAGCCTCTATTAGGAGCAATGTTAAGATAATTGCGGTGCCTGTCTACCTTAAGAAGTCACCTATTGCAGTAGAGGTAGACTTTTCGGCCTTAACATCCGCAAGCAGAGCTATAGGCGCTGGTCTTAAGAGGGGAGACTTAGTCATCGTAGAGTCTAGCGTTCCGCCAGGTACAACAGAAGATGTAGTAAAGCCTATACTAGAGGGGGTCTCAGGTCTTGTCGCAGAAGAAGATTTCTACCTAGCCTACAGCCCAGAACGTATCATGGTTGGCCATGCGCTGCGGGATATTACAGAAAACTACCCTAAAATAGTCGCCGGAATTGGGCCTAGAAGTACAGAGGAGGCTGCGGAACTATATAGACTTATATCTAAAAAGGGCGTTATAACATTACGGAGTGTAAAAGAGGCAGAATTCGAAAAACTCCTAGAGGGCGTATATAGAGATGTCAATATTGCATTAGCTAATGAAATGGCCAAACTAGCAAATGCCATGGGGATTTCTTTTAGAAGGGCTCGAGAGGCGGCAAACAGCCAGCCATATAGCCACGTACATAAGCCTGGCACTGGCGTGGGGGGCAATTGCATACCGGTCTATCCATACTTCTTAATGTGGACTGCGGCGAAATACGGCGTAGAGTTACGACTGACATATCTCGCTAGGCAGATAAATGAAAAACAGCCAGAGGAGGTGGCGTTTGCAATACTCCGCGCCATGTTAAAACACGGCATTAACCCTGCTACGGCAAAAATAACGATATTGGGGCTCGCGTTTAGGGGGGATGTTGATGATTCTCGTGAGAGTCCCACCTATGGCGTAATAGCAACGTTGCTTAAGCTTGGTATTAAACCTACACAGATTGTGGTACACGACCCATATATAAGGCAAGACCGTCAATTATCCACGTGGGGCGTTGTGCTTACACAAGACCTAGAAGTTGCTGTAAAGGGGGCGGACATAGTAGTAGTGTCTACAGATCACTCTATGTACCGTATAGAGGCAAGCAAGATCGCTAAATACATGAAGACCCCTGTGGTTATAGACGCCAGAGGTGTATTAATACCAGATATGGAGATCTACGCGATAGACTCGGGGAATTGGCCCTGACTTATTTTTAATTTTTTCACAATGTCATAAGTCTCAACAATAGCTTTGATATTTGCCTCTAGATATCTCTTAGGGACGTACTCAGCTGTAGCTTTTAGTAAACTTTCCAGAGAGACTGCGCCACTAACAGCCGCAAACGCGGCAGCCATTATTAAATTTACCACAGGCCATCCGGCGACAACTAGGCCGTGTTTAAGAGCTATTGACGTGGCATCTATTGATATATACCAGTCGGCTGGGTTTTTTGTATTTACTATGTACGTAGCGCCTTCTTTGCCGTATTGTTTTACATCTATTTGATCTATAATACGTCCATCTAGCACAATTACGTAGTCGGCTTTTTTAATCGAAGAGTGAAGAAGAACTTCGCCGATTCTCAGATATGCTTTTACAATAGCTCCTCTTCTCTCTGCTCCAAATTCCGGCAATGCCTGCGCCTTCTTACCCTCAAGTGCTGCTGCGTGGGCTAATAGTTGAACTGCTGTTACAGCCCCTTGTCCCCCTCTTCCTAAAAAGATAACTTCGTACACAGTGTTTCTAATTACATACATTTATAATTTTTTCTACTTAGTTTAAAATGCAATAATATAGTGTACATAGTCAGAGACTTGTATTTTATACAAACTAGCTTCATGTATTACGGTTCTATATACCAATATAAAATATATAAATGGGGAACGAGAAAAAAGCGTGTTACCCATATCTAAACCTGCGCTAGCGTCGGCCGGCATAACAGGCACTTGGCGTGTTTATAGACCCGTGATTAAACTTGAGAAATGTATAGATTGTGGATTATGTTGGCTCTACTGTCCCGAGTCGGTAATTGAATGGGAGAGGGGACAGAAGATACAGATAGACTATACCTATTGCAAGGGGTGTGGAATCTGCGCAAATGTCTGCCCTGTAAAAGCTATTGACATGGTTCCAGAAGGGGTATGAAAACACTTTCAGTACAAAAAACAGCTCTGACAGGGAATTATGCAGTGGCGTATGCAGTTAAAATGGCTAAGCCGCATGTGATAGCGGCATATCCTATTACACCACAGACGTCAATTGTCGAAAAACTCGCTGAGTTTGTAGAGAGAGGAGAGTTAAATGCGCGTTTTGTAAATGTGGAGTCAGAGTTCGCCGCTATGTCTGTGGTTTATGGCGCTGCAATGGCTGGCGCGAGGGCTTTTACAGCAACTTCGTCACACGGCCTTTTATATATGTATGAAGTCACTTGGTGGACTGCGCTTAGTAGAGCGCCTGTAGTTATGGCCGTAGTAACACGTACCATAGGGCCCCCTTGGAATATCCACGTAGAACATAACGATATTCTCACTCTCAGAGATTCAGGTTGGATTATAGCAATGGCCGAGACTGTACAAGAGACCTTTGATCTAACAATACAAGCGTTTAAAATAGCAGAGACGGCAATTCTCCCCGTTGCCATTGGAGTAGACGGTTTCATACTTAGCCACTCCACAGAGCCTGTGGAGATACCACAACAAGAAATAGTGGACTACTTCCTACCGCCGCGTAAACCAGATATACCGTTATTACTCCGCCCTGGGGAGCCTATTACATTTGGTAACTTGCCCTCTGACAACAAGATTCATGCTAGGCATAAGGTATCGACAGTATATGAAGCACATGAGAAGGCTAAGAAGATTATCAACCATATTGATGAAGAATATGGAAAAATTACAGGCAGAAGATATGGAGGACTTGTGGAGTGGTATAGAGCAGAAGATGCTAAACACATCGTGGTTTGCGCCGGCGCTTGGTGTAGTGATGCTAAACACGCAGTCAACGCTTTAAGAAAAGACGGCATGTCTATTGGTCTCATGAGGCTGAGATTCATTAGACCTTTCCCAAGGGAGGAGGTGGAAAAGCTTGAAGATTATGATACCGTTATCATATATGACAGAGATATAACTCCCCTTGGGGGAATCTTGGGCATCGAGATTAATTCCCTAGTCTCTAGGCCAAAGACAATAAACATAATAGCCGGTATAGCGGGCGTAGACTTTGATAGTCATAGATTTTATGAGACGATACGAAATGCTGTCGAGGGGAGATACAGAGAACTAGAGTTCATAATATGAGCTTCCGTATAGATCAGTTGCCGAAGAAAAAATACATACTACCAGGCAATGCGGCGTGTGCTGGGTGTGGTATGATGATAGGCTTGAAGGTCTTGGGCATGGCGATTGGCGACGAGTCTGTGCTAGTAATACCAGCGAGTTGCGCATCTGTTGTCCAAGGCCTAGCTCCGAAAACCGGCATTGCGATACCCATTTTAAATGTACCATTTGCCTCTTCTGCTGCAGTAGCTACAGGCGTGGCAGAAGCATTTAAAACACTCAGCATAAAGGGACATGTAGTTGTATGGGCTGGCGACGGCGGTACTGCGGATATTGGTTTTGCAACCTTGAGCGGTGCCGCAGAGAGAAATAGTAATATAATCTACATCATGTACGACAACGAGGCGTATATGAACACAGGCATACAACGTAGTAGCTCAACGCCGCGCGCTGCTTGGACTACAACAACTCCGGCTGGAAAACGCGAGAGGAAAAAAGATGTAGCCCTCCTTATGGCTATGCACGGAGTGCCCTACGTAGCCACGGCCAGTATCGCGTATCCACAAGATTTCTATAGAAAGCTGAAGAGAGCTACTGAGATAGACGGTTTTAAATTTATACACCTCCATACCCCTTGTCCCCCCGGCTGGAGATTTGACCCTGCAAAAACCGTAGAAGTTGCAAGACTTGCTGTAGAGACAGGCGCTTGGATATTGTGGGAATACGACCACGGGCAGTTTAGATTAAACCCACCGAGTACGATATACGCCGATAAAACAAAGAGGAGACCATTGTCAGAATATTTGAAACTACAGGGTAGATTTGCCCATCTTACTGAAGACGATATTAAAGCGCTGGAAGAAGACCTAGAAGATAAATGGCAGACTATACTTGCGCTCTCACAATCTTTCTCACGTCGTTAACTTATTACACACCGCCTTGCGATTTTTGCGAAAAATTTTTATATGCACAATTTTTGTCAAACCATGTCACAAACGCAAGCTCCTAGGACAGGGGTCCCCATCATGATATTAAAAGAGGGGAGTCAGAGAACGACAGGCGTAGACGCCCGTCGCTCCAATATACAAGCCGCTAAGGTTATAGCCGAGATTTTAGCTACATCGCTAGGACCCAGAGGCATGGACAAAATGTTGATCGATGCCTTTGGCGATGTAACAATAACAGGCGATGGCGCCACAATTTTAAAAGAGATGGAAGTACAACACCCGGCCGCAAAGCTATTAATCGAAGTTGCCAAAGCTCAAGATGCCGAAGTTGGCGATGGCACAACTACTGTTGTAGTTCTTGCAGGCAAACTACTTGAACTTGGCGAAGAGCTATTAGAAGAGGGTATACACCCCACTATCGTCATAGATGGCTACAAGAAGGCAGCTGATTACGCCCTTAAAGTTGCTGAAGAGATTGCAAAACCAGTTGAGCTCACTAAGGAGCAACTCTTAAAAGTAGTCTCCAACGCTCTCTCTTCAAAAGTAGTTGCCGAAACTAGAGACTACTTGGCAAATATAGTTGTAGAAGCAGCTCTACAAGCCGTTGAAACAAGAGACGGAAAGCCATATCTAGATTTAGACTGGGTTAAAATTGAGAAAAAGAAGGGCAAGTCTATATATGAGACGCAACTTGTAAGGGGCATAGTGCTAGATAAAGAGGTTGTACATCCAGGAATGCCTAAACGTATAACTAACGCTAAAATAGCTATTCTCGACGCCCCGCTTGAGATAGAGAAACCAGAGTGGACTACAAAGATATCTGTAACAAGCCCAGATCAAATTAAGGCGTTTCTTGACCAAGAGGCGGAGATTTTGAAATCATATGTTGACCACTTGGCCTCAATAGGTGCCAATGTAGTAATAACTCAGAAGGGCATAGACGAGGTTGCACAACACTTCTTAGCAAAGAAAGGCATTATGGCTGTTAGAAGAGTAAAGCGTAGCGACATTGAGAAACTTGCGAGAGCCACAGGCGCTAAGATAATTACATCTATTAAAGACGCCAGACCAGAGGACTTAGGCACTGCGGGATTAGTAGAGGAGAGAAAAGTAGGCGAAGAAAAGATGGTGTTTGTAGAAGATATACCAAACCCAAGAGCTGTAACTATATTAGTGCGCGGCGGTAGCGACAGGATATTAGACGAAGTTGAAAGGTCTCTCCAAGATGGTCTCCATGTTGCACGCGATCTCTTTAGAGAGCCGAAGATAGTGCCTGGCGGAGGCGCCTTTGAGATTGAAGTCGCTAGAAGAGTTAGAGAATTCGCTAGAAAACTGCCTGGCAAAGAGCAGTTAGCTGCACTTAAATTCGCCGACGCCCTAGAGCACATTCCGACAATCCTAGCGCTTACAGCAGGACTAGATCCAGTAGATGCTATAGCAGAGCTTAGACGTAGACACGACAATGGCGAGATTACCACCGGTATTGATGTATATGGTGGCAAAATCGCCGACATGGCGGCGCTCAATGTATGGGATCCGTTACTTGTGAAAAAGCAAGTCATCAAATCTGCTGTAGAAGCCGCCATAATGATTCTGCGTATTGATGACATTATAGCCGCAGGCGCGCCAAAGAAAGAGGAAAAGAAGGGCAAGAAAGAGGGAGAAGAGGGAGAGGAGAAGAGCGAAACTAAATTCGACTAGTTTTTCCCAACCTGTAAATGTTATATACCGGATTTATTTGCCACTTGCTGTGGAGACTTTATCTACGTCAGAACTCCTAGAGCGAATAAACAAGCTAGTAGAACTCCTAGAGCGAGCTTTAGTCAAGAGAGATTTCTATCCGCCTCGCCTTACTAAATACGAGATTGCGCGTATCATAGGCGCTAGAGCGCTACAGTTAGCAATGGGAGCGCAACCGAAGATCGACATACGAGAACTCGGCACGACAGACCCCGTATTAATAGCTCTAGAGGAGTTTAGACGTGGACTTCTTGACTTCATAATTGTAAGAGAATTTCCAGATGGGAAAGCTATAAAGATTAGGCTGAGAGAACTCCTCGAGCTTGAGAAAACTCTTTAATTGGCTTTATTAACACGACATCGCCGAAGTAATAAAATTCATGTCCCCCCTTTACAATTTTTTTCTCTGGGCTACTCCTAATTTCAACATCGTCTAATAAGTAATAGATTATGTACTTTTTTGTCCTAAATATTTTATATCTCCCCTGTGGCACCTCCATGGAACTTTTTCAAATACAGCCTTTTATAACTACTGCCCAAGAAATAGCTTTGCTAACCTATCTTCATCTATAGATTTTGCATCTCCGCTGTATCTTATCCTGCCTGTTACTAAGACATAAGCCCTATCGCCTATTTCTAATGCCTTCTTGGCGTTTTGTTCGACAAGTAATATGGAGATCCCAAACTTGTCTCTTATGTCTTTAATAACAGAGAAAAACTCGCTTACTAACTTCGGCGCAAGTCCTGCAGTGGGTTCATCTAACATAAGTAACTTCGGATTTTTCATCAAGCCCAAACTTATGGCTAGCATCTGTCTCTCGCCGCCTGATAAAAACTTTGCCTTCCTATCCCGCAACTCCCTTAGCCTAGGGAATATTTCATATATCTCCTCGACTCTTTTTAGAACATCTTTTTTAGACAGACCCGCAGATGCAGCTATTAAGTTTTCAAATACTGTAAGTTCGCCGAATATATTCGGCGTGCCAAAGTTATTTGGCGACTGCATTACGTAAGCAACACCTAATTTCATAACCTCGTGCGGCGGCTTGCCTGTAACGTCGTGGCCCAGTAGAGTTATTCTGCCAGAATATACGTCGGCCATACCCACTATGCTATTTAACAGAGTTGACTTACCAGCGCCGTTAGGCCCCAACAAAACGACAATCTCCCCTGAGTTTACTACAATATCAACTCCAAAAAGGACGTGAAACTTACCATATCCAGCTTCAAGCTTCTCAACTCTTAAAACCTCCGCCATGCGTCTTAAAAACTCTTTCTTAATAAGCCTTCTAGGAGGGAAATGATAAATATCCTTAAGATACAATATACTTATGGCAACTAAAACTCTGTACTTAGCAATAGGTATAGTGATTTTGCTAGCTATAATTGGGATTCTGATGTCAACAGGGGGTCAAGCCCCCTCTGCGACAACTACTCCTACGCCAACGCAAACACTTACTACGTCTCCTCCAACAGCCCAGAAAGTTTTCAAACTAGGCGCCTTACTACCCCTTACTGGCGGTTTTAGTAGCTATGCTAAGTTGGCGCAATGCGCCGCACAACTAGCCATAGATGACCTCAACTCGGAATACGCAAATAAGGGGTATAAGTTTGAACTATATGTAGAAGATACACAGCTAGATCCTAATGTTGCATTACAAAAACTACAGACGTTATATGCAAAGGGCGTAAGAGCCGTCCACGCGGGTCTCACAAGTAGAGAGGCTTCTGGAGAAAAGCCTTTTGCAGATCAGAACAAGATTATCCTATTTAGCGCGTGGTCTACCTCTTCTCTACTCGCCATACCTAACGACTGGCTGTATAGAATTGTGGGTACAGACGCCAAACAAACAAGAGCAATAGGCGCTATTTTAAAAGAGCTAGGTGTAAAAAATGTCGCCTTAATATATAGAAAAGACCCCTATGGAGAGGGTCTATATATTGAGTTACAAAAAGAGGCTACAAGACGCGGCTTTAAGCTTGTCTCAGTGGCAGCCTACGACCCAGATCCTAAGGCGTTTCCACAAGCCGCGCCTGAGGCTGTTAGGAAGATATCTGCCGAAGTTAAAGACCTCGTGGGGCCGGACTTTGCGCTTGTAATCGTTTCTTTTGAAGACGACGGCGCCGTAGTACTTAAAGCAATAGGCCAAGACCCCATTTTATCAAAAGCCAGGTTAATAGGTACTGAGGGCATGGCATTTTCTCCCATATTACTACAGGAAGGCGGGGCTGTGATGGCAAAGGGCAAAATAGTGGGCACGGCTAATTGGGCGCTTCCAACTACGCCTGAGTACAAGGAGTTCTATAGAAAGTTCAAGGCTAAATGTGGAGCAGAGCCTATAACACCAGCTCCTCAATCTTATGATGTAATTAAAATGCTTGGCGAAATAATGGCCTCGATAGGCACAGACGATCCAGACAAGGTACGCGCCACACTAGAACAATGGGGTAGAGAAGGCCGCTACAAGGGCGCCACAGGCGTGGTTATCCTAGATGAAAACGGAGATAGAGCTAATCCGAACTTCTTACTATGGGGCGTCACTATAAAGAACGGCACCTCTACGTATATAGAAGTGGGATATTATGACTACGATAAAGACTCTATAGAGTTCACTCCAGAAGGTAAACAGTACTTCTACGGAAAGTAAGAAATCTAATAAAGCGGTTTTTCCCACGACGTTTATGTTGACAACTCTGCAAAGGCGTCTTCGCAGTAAAAATTTAAAAATGGAAAAAATAAAGAGCTACGCGGCGGTAGTCTAGTCTGGTTTGGACAGTGGGGGAGTTAAAGCCCACTGCCCCGGAGTAGGATGGCGGCCTCCCAAGCCGTTGATCCCGGGTTCAAATCCCGGCCGCCGCATGTTCCCCAGACACTTGCCTAGTCACGATAGGCACAAAAATTTAAAATCTCAGGTAGAGAGGATTTAAGGCGGGGGTGCCCGAGCCAGGTCAAAGGGGCAGGGCTTAAGACCCTGTGGCGTAGGCCTGCGTGGGTTCAAATCCCACCCCCCGCACCAAGTCTTTATTAACTGGTCCCGTAATGTTGTTAATGTCTAGGGAGCTTATAGTTAGTAAAATAAAGAGTGGTACCGTCATAGACCACATACCTGCTGGCAGAGCGCTTGCAGTATTACGTATTTTAGGAATTACGGGAAAAGAGGGCGTCCGTATTGCGCTGGTAATGAATGTGGAATCTAAAAAACTGGGGAAGAAGGATATTATAAAGATAGAGGATCGCGAATTAACACCAGAAGAGGTAAATATAATCTCAGCAGTAGCCCCCACGGCGACGATAAATATCATAGAGGACTTTAGGGTGGTTAAGAAGTTTAAGGTGACGCCTCCTGAGGTAATCAGAGGGAAGTTTAAGTGTAGAAACCCCACCTGTATAACTAACGCGCCTAGAGAGCCTGTAGAGCCTACTTTTTATCTAGTGAGGAGAGAGCCGCCTCTCTTTATCTGCGCATATTGTGGCAGATATCATGAGTTAAGCGATTTGATATGATAGAGAAGTTTTTAGAGCTTGGCGTAGTGAAGTTCGGCATATTTAGACTGTCAAGCGGTTTAGAAAGCCCGTTTTACATAGACCTACGTAATGTCTTAGGAGAGCCCGAATTACTCCGCTGGGTGATTGAACAATATCGTGAAATCCTCTTGAGACTGAAATTTGACATAATTGTGGGGATAGCTACAGGTGGAATTCCGTATGCTTCAATTCTAGGCTATACTCTAGGTAAGCCCATTAGTTATGTAAGACCGGAGGCCAAAGAACATGGGACCGGTCGTTTGATAGAAGGCGCAGAAGTCTCAGGAAGGGAGGTTGTAGTAATAGACGATGTTTTAACCACAGGGAAGAGCATTATTGGAGCTATAAATGCTATAAGATCAGCCGGTGGCATTGTGGCCGGAGCTGTTGTATTTCTAGACAGAGAACAATGTGGTTCCAGAAATATAAAAACTGCGACGGGGGTAGAAGTGTATAGCGTATATAAGATGAGGGGTCTGTTAGATAGGCTTAAAGATTATATAGATGAGGAACAATACCGTTCGGTCATCAACTATTTGGCACAATGGCGTTGTTAATAATTATCGGCCGTCTTCTACATTATGTACACCCAGAGATAAGCCATAGGCTGGGCTCACTTCTATTTTCTCTGCCACTCCCTACATGTCGTTGTGTACAACAGTGGGAAATTGGCGATGTAAAAGTTTGTGGGCCTGTCGGCGTAGCGGCCGGTTTAGATAAGACGGGGAGATACTCTCGGTTTCTCTCTTTTTTCTGTCCCGGATTCATAGTGGTGGGTTCTACACTCCCGTATAAACGCCGGGGGAATAAACCGCCTAGAGTAGCTAGAATTTGGCCATATTCTCTTGTAAACGCCATGGGGCTTAACAGCCCTGGCATAGCCGCAGTTTTACACAAATTGACGAACTTAAATTATCCAATATTTATAAGTATAGCTGGCTTTACAAAGGAGGATTTTTTAACACAACTTATATACCTCCGGCGTTATAAACCAACAGCAGTTGAGGTAAATATATCTAGTCCAACATATAAAGGACTTTGGCGCGATTTACCAGAGCTTATAGATATAGACATGCCTATGTTTATTAAAGTCGGCCCCTCTGTAGATGTAGCCTCTGTCATAAGAGATGTCAGAAGGCTCGGGTGGGGGCTTGTGGTTACAAATACCTTCCCAATAGAGGACAATCGAATAAGCGTAGGAAGGGGAGGCCTTAGTGGTCTCTTACTATATAAATATGGCTTTAGACTTCTAGTAAAAGTCAGAGAAGCCGCAGGGCCGGATATCCCCATTATATACAGCGGCGGTCTCTTCTCCTGTAGCCAACTAAGAGAGGTTTTGAAATATGCAAATGCCGCCGAAATTTTAACATCAATACTCTACTTTACTCCATATATCCTAAAGATACTTAACCGATGTTTATACAGTCGAGAGTAGTCTCATAGGCTTCTTCAACAAGTTTCTTCAAGCGGCGCCAGTGTGCGCCAACCCAGTAATAGCGTCCACAAGATGTGCAACGCCAACATTTTTCGCTAAATATCCTATGGCCCACAGCCTTTTCCGCTTCTCTACAACTTACTTCGACAACGTCGCCTCCGCAAAGTGGACACCTAGATTTCTCAAAAGGTTTTAAACCAAGTCTTAGAAATATAGATATCCACTTAACGTGGTCGTCTGTCTTTATTAAAATAGTGGGACCTCTCCTTGTTTTATAGAGCTCCTCATCTCGCGTAACTACTAGACATTCTGTATTTAAGAGCTCTGTATCCCCCAAGTCTGAGCTGTATATCACCTTGAGTCCAAATAGAATACGTAACATACGGGCTAGCCACCCCAACATAGAGTCTATATATATACAGTGGAGATATGGCATGCCTTTTATTTCGCAGTCTACCACGTGGCAAAGACTCTCTCCACTTCCTCCCAAGAGAGGGGCGATCCCCGCCCCTCCTCAGCTATCTGTGAGGGGCCGGGGATAACGGCTACTATCTCTTCGAGAGAACATCCCCCCCACTTCTTGGCTAGCTCTCTACCTAATTTGCTCTTTTCTACGCCGCCTGGCGATATAATAACGTATCTATCGGCTAATAGTTGCGCCGATTTTGGCGGTGCCGCCACTACTCTATAGATATCTCCATCTTTTCTACAACCCACTGCCAGCTCTAAACGGACGTGTCTAATATACTCCCTTTTGCCATATATCATAAACGAGCCACGGGCAAGATATTGGCCGGCGGGCGCATGTTTAGAGACTTGCTCGCCGCGGACGTAGTATACATCTATTGAATGTATCCCAATTTTCCATGCCTTGCTATATGCAGCGGCAAACTGTGCAGTTTGTAATAACTCAAGGGGGTCCTCTGATGGGGGCATTACAACCACTGAAGCGCCTGGGATATCTGCATGAAAGAAGAGGTAGTGTTCCCTAAGGTATTTTCTTACAATAGTCTCATTTTGCGACGCGTCTCTACCCCCAATTATCGGTCTCTTACCTGTGGTAATAGACCAGCGAAATTTCTCAAACCAAGCCCTTTTAACAACTATTTTTACAGAAGACTTAACTTTCTCCTCGGCGCGATGTATCTCCTCTTCTAACTTAGCCAAGTCTCTTCTGAGTTTCTCCACAACCTGTGCCGCCTTATTCGCCTTTTCTTCTAACTCTTTTGCATGTTCAAACATCTGCGATATTTGACGTCCCACTGGGATGTCTTTCTCAAGTTCTACAACTGTGCCATCAGGAAGTTCTATTTTTACCCTCTTGTTTACGTATACTACACGTATACTAGTCTCGTAACCCCTTAATGCATCTTCTATCTCTGATTTATACATCAGAAGTTTATGAGCAGTAGTTTTCAGAAGAGACGCCTCCTTCCTATACTCGGGGATCTTCTTCTCTAGTTCTGCTATTGTTGTTTCCAGCTTTTTACGTCTCTGTATTAACTCCTGAGTCTCTTGGATGAGAGTAGACCCCAGTTCCATTGGAGAAAAGTAGTAATCTAGGGCTTCCCAAAAATGCGTGAATTGTTTTAACTCGTCGCATTGTATGGCGGTGGGTCTTATAGGGAGGACTGTGACAGGAATATTCTCTTTTATACATACCGTGGGCTCTATTTTGCCAATGCGTATCTGATCTACAATAATCTTCAGCGTCTCCGCAAGAGCTCTCGGCGAAGAGTCTGCTCGTGCGATAAGCTCTTCTGCAAGCTCAGGACCTGTGCCCAGACGTCTAATTAAGCTCTTCTTTACATCGCCAGGGTCTATTGCCTTCTCAATAGCGTTAACATCTGCAGTAAAGATATCAATAAATGCCGCCGGTGGATAAACGTAGGACAGGCCCGGCTTTAATTCGCGGTCTCTACCTCTATAGCTATGTAAAAGCCATACTATCTTTCCATCTCTGACAGACACAATGTTAAAGGGCTCTATCAGTTCGATAATTATTTTTCCAGACACAAACTCAAGTTCTAAAATACGGTCAAAACGAGGCATGTAAACTTTTACTAGCTTTTCACCTCGAAACAACCCCCTGAGTGTTTCAGCCCCCTCGTGGCTTTTTTCAGGTATAACACCAGTTAGAGAAGCCCTAAACTTAGTTATAGTCATAAACCCAGATGTAAATTTAAACAAAAACCCAGCTCCTGTCTTGTATATATTTTCAACTCTATTGTTGACCAGATTAGACATCTCTACAGCTGAAGCTAGAAGATCTAACGCCGTGACAACTTTCTTCACATTATGTAAATTGTTAGATATAGAAAAAGTTTAGGTAGCTAGTCTCACTCCATGTTTTTCAAGAATTTCTTTCATCAAAAGTGCGTCTTTTTCTAACAACGGCGATTCGCATATAAGTGTAATAGTTATATCCCTGGCGCTCAGCTCTTTTGCCAAAGGCTCAAAAGGCGGCATATTACGTTCAATGGGCTCGTGTTCATCTACATATTTCCCGTTGCGGTATCGAATAGACGTAAAGTGTGTATGCATGTGTCTGTCTCCAAACTCCTTAGTCCAAAGATCTAATACTTCGCCATAGTTTAAAACGCCGTTATTTCTAGCGTATAAATGCCCCCAGTCGACCACTGGCGTAACAAATGGCAGCTCCTTAGCCAATTTAAACGTCTCCTCAATACTCCCAAATTGATTCGTCCGTGCAGTGATCTCTACGCCGACATATACGCCGGATCCCACCCCCGACTCTTTATACGCCTTTTCTAACTCCTCCTTTACTTTTTCATAACATTTCTGAGGCCCTAGTTTGCCGTAATATGCAGCGTGAACTACCACAATCCAAGCCCCCATATAATATGCTCTATCAAGCGAATCTACTAGCCTTTGTCTAGACTTCTCAACTTTATCTGTCTCTTCAGAACAGAGGTTGATGAAATATGGCGCATGTACAGAAAGTTTGATGTTATACTCCTGCGCCGCCTTGCCGACTTGTTTGGCAAGTTCTCTCGACATTCTAACGCCTTGTACAAACTCTACCTCCATCGCGTTTAACCCCAACTCTCTAACAACACGCACTGCGTCAAGAGTAGACCTAGCTTTTGCGACATATTGTGGAATGCCAGCGGGCCCTAGATAAACTCTAGCCATTAATTCAAAAACGGTATCCATTATTTAAGGTGGTGTCTGTATGTTGTTGTGATAGAGGCTCCGCCTTTTGATAAAAGTCTTGGAATGTTGTACTACGTTACTGATACATGTCCCGCTGGCGGCGTAATAAAGGCGAGACCTGAGGATTTTATAGTAGAGGAGGTGCTTAAAGATGGCACAGTGGTAGCGCTCACAGGCATCTCTCTAAAGCCAAGAGTGGGAAGTTGGACATGGATTCACGTCGTTAAAAAGAATACTGACACATTGAAGCTACTTTTATATCTAGCTAAGACGCTCGGCCTAAAAGCCAGAGACATATCTATAGGGGGGATCAAAGACACCAGAGCAGTCACATCACAGATAATATCTATAAGAGGGGATGTGACAAATTTGCCAAAGATACGTAATGTGGAGTTCCTCAGCTTCTGGCCTATGGACAAGCCTATAACGCCATCTCTAATCTATGGCAATAGATTTACCATAACACTTCGCAATGTTGAGAAAGTAGATTGTGCAGAGGCTACGCTAAAGACGCTCCAATATATCGCTTTGCCAAATTACTATGGCTATCAACGTTTTGGAACTATACGGCCGGTCAGTCACCTCTTAGGCAAGGCGCTTGTAAAAAAAGACGCAGAAGAGTTCTTCGACATTATGTTTTGTAAAATTTTCGCCTACGAATCTGACGTCGCAAAAAAAGCGAGAGAAGCGGCTTGTAAAGGAGACTATCGGAGAGCCCTAGAGATATTTCCAAAAAGGTTTATAGAAGAAAGAGCCGTATTGAGGGGACTTTTGAGAGGTTTAGACTTGTGGAACGCCATCATGTCTATACCGATTCAAATACTTCGGATATATGTAGAGGCTTTACAATCCTATCTCTTCAACTTGTTTCTATCTAAACGCATGGAGTTAGGTCCTTTGAATAGGCCAATAGAGGGCGACTTAGTCGAAATTAACGGACAGGTTGTACACTACGCAGAAGGTCTCGGCGGCGAGGTAGTATTGCCAACCGTTGGCGTCGGCGTAAAGATGCCCAGGGGTAAAGTGGGAGAAGCTGTATTGCAGTTATTAAAGAGAGAGGGGGTAGAGCCGTCTATGTTTTTAAAAATGCCGAGAGGACTCAGGGTATATGGAGGCTATAGGAAGGTTGTCCTAACTCTAAGGGATTTTAGATACGCTGTAGATAAAGAAGTAACGGTCAGTTTCACTCTACCAAGGGGTAGTTATGCCACTGTAATTCTCAGGGAGGTTGTAAAACCCGAGGAACCTTATAGACATGGGTTTTAGCCGTGGAAATATTTTATTTCTGGATTTAATATTTAGACGTGGTTGACGCATATCCGGCAGACGCCGAGATTCCAATACCAAAGAGAGACGCATTAATAATACTGGCGGTGCACAGCTATATACCATCTCAAGCGAACCCCCGTCCCGAGCTGATAGAGACTTTACTACAGACTCTGCAAGGGAAGGACGTATCTATAACATTCTCCATGCCTAAGTCTTATTTTGAAAAAGCAGTGAAAATTATGGGCTTGGAAAAACTTGCCGCTAAATACGGCGCTAGAATAATACAGCCTCAACAACATGTGGACTATAAGATAGAACTTGAAACGTCTAGAGGCACAAAAATTACCGTTAGGGCGCTCAGGGCGGCTTTCGAAGAGTCTCTCACAAAAATAGTTGTAGCAATACCTGTAAGCCACCCTCAGACTATTCTGTATTTAACAATGCCCACCGCCGCTCTACAAGTACTAGAGCCAAAAGACGCACAAAATCTTTACGAAGGTTTTAGAGCGCTTTATAAATATATTGCAAATATCTACAAATTAGAAAAAAACACCTTTTGTCTTACAGATGGTAAATTTGTCATTGAGGGCGATGGGCCCATAAAGGGATTTCAGAGATACTGGGGGGTGATAGTAACCGGCGAAAACTGTGGCGAAGTTGACTATATAACAGCGCAAGCCCTTGGCGTAAACCCAGAGGACTTGGGCTACCTATATTTCTACTTCGGCGGCTCTTGGCCAAAGATAAAGCCGCCAAGGCTTCTGGAAGAAAACAAAATTCAAATAAAGCTTACGAGTAACATCGGGATACTCCTCAGTTGGAAAAGAGGATAACATGATGAATGCGTTGGTGGATGATAGATGAGTGACGACGGACGGACTGATGTTATAAAACTTTAATTGACTCTTATTGTCCGCTTTAAAAGTACTTGATAAAAATATATAAATATCAGCAAATATGCGGCTATGGCAAAACGTGGCGGCAAGAGAACAGTGGGCGTGTCTTATAGATTCCACGTCACTCCGGGTATATTCTTAAACAGCTTAGTGCCGGTTGCAGACAACTCTGGCGCTAGACTTGTCCGCGTTATAGGTGTTGTAGGTCATTACTCAAAGACAGTGCATCGGAGGATCCCTGGCGCAGGCGTTGGCGACATGGTTGTCGTAGTAGTGCGAGAGGGGAAGCCTGAGTTGAGAAAACAGATATTTAGAGCGATTGTTGTGAGACAAAGGCGGCCCTACAGGAGACCAGATGGAACATGGGTCGCTTTTGAAGACAACGCCGTAGTTATTGTAACTCCGGAAGGAGATCCTAAAGGGTCGGAGATCCACGGCCCTGTTGCTATGGAGGCAACATTGCGTTGGCCGACAATCGCAAACCTAGCATCTATAATAGTTTAAATTTTCAGCATACTCTCTAGAGTCTTAGTTATAACTGCTGGATTTTTATTGCTATAGTATAAGATAGACGTGGCCTTGTCAGAGCTAGAGACTCTACTGCCGAGACTCACTAAGCTTTCTCCGGCGAAAAAGATACTAGCGCTTTACAAATTAAGAAGTCTAGTTAGTGAGGAGGACTTTAGACATCTTGCAACTCTCTTAAACATAGACTTAAGCAAAAGCGAAAGCCCAAAGAGGTGGGTCTCTGTTAACACAGTAGACGAAAAAATTGAGGACGAAGGAGACATAGTAGAGGATCTTATAGAGGTAGACGTCGAAATTCTAGAGATTTTAGAAGACGATGAATATGTTGGTAAAAAAATCGTGGAGAGAATATGGAAGTCGAATACCTTATAGAGAAGTTAGGACAGTACCTAGGCGGCATAGACATAGAGAAGGTGAGACATAGCTTGAGGTCAAAACCTGTCGGCGCCGAGAGAATACTTGGGATAAAGATAGAGGAGTCTGAAACTACAGAAGCTGAATGTCTTAGAATTAAGGGCCTTATAGATCTATATAAAAAGGAGGAGATGAGACTGATAGCTCTCCTTAGAGAGCTTAAAACAATGGGAATTGCGCCAAGCGATATGGAGATTTTGAAGAAGAAAATTAGGCTAGTGAGAAAGAGGATACGCATCTACAGAGATATTATGAAAAAATGTCAAGCATCACTTCCATAAGTCTAACATAGACGCATTTATAGAGCTTTCCATGGTATCGCTGAACCTTTGGGAATATCAGGGCAGGTCAGTTTCGTCATTAAATCAGGCCCCAGAGTTTACATCACAAAAGAGTACTCAGTATCAAGATTTAAGTGCTTCGTCTCTTATTTCAGCTGCTTTTAGGCTGTAAGGGCTTCTCTTTCATTCACACCCTCGTGAACAACCACGCCGCATTAGAGCAGAAGCATTAGGCAAGCTAGAGTCCCATTTGATAGGCTATTTCTCTACGTTTTTAAAGGTTCTAAACTGGCTTGGCACTTATCAAAACAACGATATGTATTAACGTCTCCTATTCAAAGGAGGGGATTTACCTCGCCTGATAGACGAAGTCTTACTAGGGTAGGCCTGTTTTATCATAAAGTTGGGTCTTAGAGTTTACGTCTTAGAGAAGCGGCGATATGAATATTACGTGCCCAACTCCCAGGAGGTGAGATATTGTTTCTGTTCTTCGGTTAATTCTTCTATTTCGATACCCATAGTTTTGAGCTTAAGCCGCGCTACTTCGCGGTCAAGTTCGTCGGGTAATTTATAGACGTCAATAGCTAGCTTATTTTTTACAATATGCTCGGCGGCGAGGGCTTGGTTTGCAAAAGATAGATCCATGACCTCAGAGGGATGGCCCTCTGCGGCTACCAAATTCACTAGCCGGCCCTCCCCGATGAGATAGACACGTTTGCCATTTGGTAGCGTGTATTCCTCTAGGTACTGTCTTATTAACTTCTTTGAGATTGCTACACGTTCAAGACCTGCGACGTCGATTTCTACATTAAAGTGACCAGCGTTTGCGAGAACTGCGCCGTCTTTCATCTTAAAAATATGGCCTAGATTTATTGCTCTTATATTGCCCGTGGCTGTTATAAATATATCGCCTATCTCAGCCGCCTTGTCCATAGGCATAACTTCAAACCCGTCAAAGACAGCCTCCAGAGCCCTCACAGGGTCTACCTCTACCACAATTACTCTCCTTGCGCCGAGGCCTCTAGCCCTCATTGCGATTCCTCTGCCAACCCAACCATACCCGGCAATAACCACGTTTTTGCCGGCTATGAGGAGGTTTGTTGCCCTCAAGACGCCGTCCCAAGTGGACTGGCCTGTTCCATATCTGTTGTCAAATAGATACTTCGTATAGGACTCGTTAACTGCTATGATTGGGTAGAGAAGCTTTCCAGCCCTCTTCAGCGCGCGGAGCCTTAACACACCTGTGGTGGTCTCTTCGGTGCCCCCGCGGAGTCCGGCCACTAATTTATCGGGGTCTATAGACCCCGCAGTCTCTAGTACGTACTCAATTGTCTTGTCTCGTGCTTCATGCTTAAGCTTATGTATTGTCACTGTTAGGTCTGCACCGTCGTCTAGAGTAATCGTGGGGTAAAAAGACAACGCGAAACCAATGGCATTGTAATAATCTCGTTCAGACATCCCACGCCATGCGTAGACATATGCGCCTTCTTGTGCCAAAGCGGCGGCTACATCATCTTGAGTTGAAAGAGGGTTAGATGGTATAACTACAACTCGCGCTCCTCCTGCGATTAAAGTACGTACTAGAACTCCTGTCTCTTTTGTGACATGTAAACAAGCGGCTATCGTCTGACCTGCAAGAGGTTTCTCTTTTTCAAAACGCTTCCTAATTTCTAACAATACGGGCATATTTCTCTCAGCCCAGTACAACTGTTCCCTACCTCTTTCGGCTAGCGAGAGATCTTTTACCTTAGATTCTGTCATCGGCATATAGAACATAAAATTAATTTAAAGATTCCATATTGAAAACATGGTACCAAGAGTACGGAGCTACATACCTGGGCTCGACGAAATTTTATACGGCGGTATACCAGAGAGAAGCGTTGTTTTATTAAGCGGAGGGCCGGGGACAGGCAAGTCTATACTTGGTAAACAATTTCTCTATAACGGTTTAAAAAGGGGAGAGCCAGGCGTTTTTGTAGCACTTGAAGAACACCCCGTTGCCGTCCGCCGTAGCTTTCGCCACTTTGGATGGGATATTTCTCAATATGAGCGCGAGGGGAAATTTGCAATAATAGACGCGTTTACGGGTGGCGTCGGTACTGCGGCACAACGGGAAAAATACATAGTGAAGCAGGTAGACGACGTCTATGAATTAAGCGATGTGTTGAGACAAGCAATTAAAGACATCGGCGCTCGTCGCGTGGTAATAGATTCAGTATCTACCCTCTACTTAACAAAACCAGCTGTGGCTAGGGCTACGATTATGACACTAAAGAGAGTTATAGCAGGTCTTGGATGTACTGCGTTTTTCGTATCTCAAGTCTCGGTGGGAGAACGCGGTTTTGGCGGCCCCGGCGTAGAACACGCAGTAGACGGCATAATCCGTCTCGACTTAGACGAGATAGACGGCAAGTTACACAGGTCGATCATTGTGTGGAAAATGCGAGATACAAAACACTCGATGTTGCGCCACCCCATGGAGATAAAAGACGGCGGGATAGAGGTGATGTGGGACAGATATCTAAAGATTGTAGGAAATACCGTTAAAATAGAGCCGATCTCTAAGGAGGAGGTAGAGGCTATGCGAAAGGCTGTGGAAGAGGCCGAGAAACAGCCAGCTCAGAGAAAAGTTGAAATAGAGGTGGAGGATTAGGGCCATGGCGGAGATTCCGTTAAAGCCGACGGGACGTGAGGAGATTAGAAAGCTGGAGTCAGCGCTATTAGTAATGTCTTTGTTTGACAAAGAGACTCTTGAAGCAATTAAAGACCCAGCCACTAGAGTGACTTGGGTAGACTCGCTTTATACCGCCGCGGCTGCCTTAGCTAGAGAGAGAGCTGGCATTCCTACTTCTAAAATAGCTGAAGAGCTTGGAGTCACCGAGGCTACTGTAAGACGCCATTTAAAAGGTGAAACCAAGGCTGGACAATTAGTGAAGAAAGTATACGATAGGTTATCTAAAGAAGGCTTTAAGGTAGAATTGCCGACAGAACTAGCCGAAGAGTGTACAAAACAGATAACTGAACTGAAAGATAAAATAGAAAAAGTAAAGAAGGCGCTTGCAGAAATTCAAAGCTGGCTTTAGTATAAATGATTACTATTTTAAACGAGGTAAAAAGCTTGGGAGTTTTCGTAGCTTATGACGTAGTATATGGGGTAGACAATACGAGATATACGTCGCAACTTGAAGAAGAGATTAATAGAATCGTGGAAGAGATTAGAGGGGCTCTCTCTTTAGAAACGCTAAAAGATCACCACATAATTAGAGCGTATCGCGACTTCTATTGGAAGACTCTTAAAATAGATCCAACAAAGCAACGGCCTGCGCAAGAGGCCCTCCTCAGGAGAGTGTTGCGCGGGGAATCTCTGCCGAGGATAAACCCCGTTGTAGATGCTGGAAATGCCATATCAATAAAATATATAGTGCCCATAGGGCTTTATGACATTTCGAAGATCCACGGAAAAACCCTTCGCATTAGGCTGTCAAGAAAAGGAGAGGTCTTCCACCCGATAGGAGGTCGGCCGCATGAGCTAGATAATCAGATAGTCCTTGCGGCAAATGACCAAATACTCCATGTGTATCCATATAGGGATAGTGTAGAGACAAAAATAGACGTGTCAACAAAAGACGTGTTAATCGTAGTGGCAGGAGTTCCGGGAGTTGAGGAGGAGCGGTTAATAAATGCAACGTTACACCTCCGCAGACTTTTATCGCTTTTGGGAGGTGTCGCCGATGGCGATGTGAGATTAGCTTAATCTTTCTAAAAAGGCATTTACAAGATCCTTTACTGTCGGCCCCTCTACTATCTTTAACCTCCAGCTAACTCTTGCAATGGGTTTGTTTATGCTTATTACTCTCTCTATTTTAGCTGGCGTGGCTACAAGTATGATATCTACATCAATATGCTTAATTACGGCTTCTAAATCTCTTCTCTGTTCAAGAGTGTAGCCTAGGCTTGGCAATACAGGCCCTATATTATACTCTTCATATATTTTCTTTATAGTGCCGACAGCATAGGGTCTTGGATCTACAACCTCTGCTCCGTATTTTACCGCAGCTATATAGCCTGCACCATATGGCAAACCGCCATGAGTAACTGTAGGCGCGTCCTCAATTATAAGCACGCGTTTACCCGTTATATCTTTATCTACATAAACCTCTAAGTCTGCCTTTGTTATAGATGCCCTTGGATTTACCCGTCGGACGTTACTAACGACCTTTTCGACATTTTCTCTACTGGCATCACTAACCTTAGTTATGATTACTGCATCTGCAAGGCGGAGGTTTACCTCGCCGGGAAATGAGTTAACCTCATGGCCTGCTCTACGCGCGTCGGTTACAACAATCATATAATTAGGTCTAAAGAATGGGAAATCGTTGTTACCGCCATCCCACAGTATAATATCTCCAAGACGCTCTGCTTCTCTTAATACAGCGCTGTAATCTACACCGGCTAACACAGGGACCCCTATCTCCACATATTGCTCAAACTCCTCTCTTTCTTCAAAGGTCAGTTTGTCTAGATCCTCCGGCCTTTTAAATACCTCAACTATGCTCTCTTCTAGATCTCTATATGGCATTGGGTGTCTCACTACGGCAACTCTATACCCCTTGGCAGAGAGCTCTCGTACCACCTCCTTAGAAACAGTAGATTTGCCGGCGCCTGTTCTAGTCGCCGTGACAGCTATGACGGGTTTTATAGAATTGAGATATGTGTCATTAGGCCCGTGAATTTTAAATGTGGCTCCGCTGGCAAGCACGGCCGAGATTATATGCCCAACCTCATCATATAACAAATCACTATACGCAAGAACAGCCTCATCTACGCGAAGCTCTTTTAGAAGCCGCGTAAGCTCCTCGTAGCTTCTCCATGTATATATAGGTATGCCCTCAGGTATGCCAGAGAGCGAAGGCGGATATCTCCTATTTGGCAAAGGAATTTGTGTCATTAAAAACGCAACTACTTTATAATCTTTAGACCCTCTGTATACCATGTGATACACATGGAAGTCTCTCCCTGCAGCTCCTATAATTGCGACTCTACGCATACTAATCTAGAAGCTATATGCTTATATGTATTACTAAATAGAAGCCAGTCTTAAAAGACGCAAAAATCGACCTTATGTGATATTTTTCGGCGACGTACACATAGGTTCGCGATATTCGAAAATACAGGAGCTAGTAAAATGTCTCAGAGCTACATATGTAGAGGAAGTTGTTATTACCGGCGATCTTTTTGAGAATCAGTATAGGAGGGTTAGCTATGACGAAGCTATTAAACTCATAAGAAGAGCCATGGGGATTCTACAGATTCAACCACGGAGACTGTATATTTCTTTTAGTAAGTCATCACATGACCCACAGCTACCAGGGCCCCTTATTACAAAAATAGGCGATACTGAGGTCCTTGCTTATAATGGCGAAGTTTTTATAGAGGGCCCTCAAAAAATTGTAGTTACACATGGAGACAGAGCCATAAGGAGTGGGGTATTGGCGTATTTTATAGATCTCGTCAGAAGAGGCCAACTCGGCAGATGGTTGAGGAGAGAGTTGGCATTAAGCGACGAGGTTTGGCTAGTTTATGGCCACAGCCACGTGCCCTATGTCAATGAGCAAGAGAAAATACTCAACCCTGGAAGTTGGAAAATATATGGGGTAAGGAGGATTAGAGGCAATATTTATCAATTACCTTATCCCAAGCCTCTCTGCCAGCCAGATCTCTAGCCTAGTTATCGCCTCTGGGAGTCTCCCTAAGTCTACGACTTCTCTCTGCCGTAAGTCGCCGCCTAGACATTTCTCCCACATAACGTGAAATCTAACGTTGCCCCTGGCTATACGTCTCACATTTTCAAAGGTCGCCTCTTCTTGATTTATTACAGCGCCGGGTCCTGCATACGCTAACTTATGCGCGTAACCGACATAAATAAGCTCGCCGACGGCGTGTGATAATATACGCGAAATTGTCCTCCGTCTACATGTTGACATGTTTAAAACGCGGACTCTATAACCCATTTTTGCAATTAAGGCTCCAACTACAGCGAATTGGTATGAGGAGCCAGGCGGCGGAGGTATCACTGTGACATCGCCAAGCGCGTTTGTGACGTCAAATAAAAGGTATGTATAGAAATCATGCAAGATATACCTCTCTGGAACCTCTCCCAAGATCATAAAGAAGATAGAGCTTCCAAAATTTCGGTTGGAGATATATAGCCGAAGTGTATATATCCCTTGCCCTTGGCTAAGTGGTAAAAGAGAAGTGTCGGCGTGCCAATAACACCGAGTTCTTCTGCCATCTTTTCACATATCCTCAAGTTACCCTCGGGGCAGTTGCCGATTTCAACCCTTTTGCCTTCAAAGGCGTCTCTTACAAACTTCAACCGTTCTTTTTCAGAAATACATCTGAGCATTCTATGGAGAGGTTCGGCATCTCTATGAACTACATAGTCACACATTGCGTATGTTATAAGCCCCCTATTTGCCATATCTACTAAAAGCTCTTCCGTCTCTTTAAACAACTTTGCACAGAAAGGACATTTTAAATCGAAAAATACTAACACAACTCTCTCGCTATTTCCTACCTTTACTACTGCCAAATCAAGTAACCTCTTTACTACTTCGGTCTTTGTAAGTGGCGTGAGTCTGAGCTTAGACTTTCTGAAAAACACGGCGATAAAAACAAATAGCTGTTTAAAACATTTCAACGGTGACGACATTGGTCTTAGCTGAATAGTGACGAGGGGAACGATTACGCGAAAATCTAAATATAGAAATCAAAGATTGTGCTAATGATTAAAATAGTAATTCACCACACATGTAAGTCGTCATATGTATTATACAAAGCCCTCAGGGATGTGCCAGGTATAACTTTTGAAATGGTGGGCACGTTGTATTTCCCATATCTCAAACGTTACGTATTGAGTGTGCCTGCAGTTTTTGCTAATGGGAAACTTGTATTAGTAGACCCGGTAGAGCCAGGCGACATAATTGCTCTAAAAGATGGCAGAACAAAGAAGGAGCTTGACATAGAAGAGGCTATAGAAAACTTTGTAAGAGGTATAATGGCGAGTCAAGCTATTTTAACAGCTGTTATGTTGTATAAATCTCTCAAGCCCGTGCTAGATCCTGAGCTCGTCGCAGTGCTTTCCAGAGCGAGATATCATGAACAAGAAGACAAAATTGGTCAGATTGTACATAAATTACAGGAGAGAGGAGAGGAGCTTTTGCAAGAACACTGGGAGAGTTTTATCAAGTTGCTAACTTTTGGACTTGTTAGAGAGCTGTATTGGCTCGGCATTGATATAAACGAGCTAGAGATTAGCCATATAAAAATGTGGCTATTAGCAAAAGCTACATTAGGCAGATTGGGTTTGCCATACCCAAAGCCATCAGTGCCAGACGATGTGGCTACTGCGGTGTATGCCACATTGAAAGAGTCGGGCCAGAGATATATGGACAAGATAGCCGAGGAGCAAAACATCATTGCTACAGACAGAGAGTTTCTCGCATTAATACAGGAATATTGAAAAGTTTCAGAAAGCTCTCTCCACTTACTTTTTCACTGAAGTGAATATATACAGAAATTGACACAAATACCATGTATACAGTTGTTAAACTCAGCGGCTTATTGGAGCCTTTCTCACTTGAGAAATTAAGACTATCAATTCGACAAGCGGCGTCTGAGGTGGGCGTTGAGGTAGACGGCGAGGTGGAGATAAACATAAACAGGGACGTCAACTCGTGGGAGTTGGCGGATCTAGTCCAGCTAGAGTTGCTCAAGCGCGCCATAGATAGGCCAGAGTTGGCGGAGGTGGCTAAGTCCCACCTCCTGGGCAGGATCTACAAGGAGGTCTTCGGCAAGGACTTCCTCAAGCACAAGTCGGGCTATCTAGAGCGGGCTCTCGCGAGGTATAGACAGCTGGCGGAGGCCGGCCTGCTGAAGGAGGAGTCTCTACGCCTGCTGGAGGCCTTCGAGCCCAGGCCCGACTTCGACAGATCGCTCAGCTACAACGCCCTCCGTCTCTTCACCAACGGCAACTACGCCCTGAGGGGCGGGGACTTCAGGCTGGCCGAGACCCCCAGCATGGCGGCTTGGCGCGTCGCCACAGCCGTCGCGCGGGATGTAGAGACGGCGAGGAGGTACTACGACGCAATCACGTCACTGAGGATAGTGCCGGCGTCGCCCTTCTGGTTCAACGCCTGGACTAAGAAGGAGATGTTCGCCTCGTGCTTCACGCTGGAGGTGGAGGACTGCCTATCCTCTCTCTCCCACCCAGGCCGCTTCTGCATCTACGACGCCCTTGCCTACTCCGGCATAATACAGCAGTTAGGCGGCGGCGTCGGCTACGACTTCTCCCTGCTGAGGCCGGAGGGCGATGTGGTGAGGGGGAGCGTCGGCGTTGCCTCAGGCCCCGTCAGCTTCATGAAGCTGTTCGACACCAACGTCGAGGTGATTAAACAGGGGGGCAAGAGGAGGGGCGCCCAGATGGGCACGCTACACGTGTGGCACCCCGACGTGAGGAAGTTCATAAAGGCCAAGACGGGGGAGCTCAAAGACGCCCACCTCCAGAACTTCAACATCTCGGTCTTCATAGACGACGCCTTCATGGAGAAGGCGCTGGGGTTGGACAAAGACCCGAAGTACCCCCTGGTGAACCCGAGGATATATCTGGAGAGGACTGGGAGAAAGCCCGTGGAATACATAGACCTGCACAGAGAGGCGGAGGTACCCAGAGAGGCGGTGGCCGGTTGGGTAGACGCGAGGGAGCTCTTCCGCGAGATCACAGAGGGCGCCTGGGACTCGGGAGACCCCGGCGTGATATATAAGGACAACCTAAACGCCTCTAACCCCCTCCTCGGCGAAGAGATAGAGGTGGCCGGCCGCAAATTCAGATACGTCTGGCGTTCTGTGAACCCATGTAGTGAGACTGTCCAAAACCCCTTCGAGGTGTGTAACCTCACCCACATAAACCTGGTCAAATTCGCCAGGGAGTGCGCCGGGAAGACCTTCGAGGAGAAGCTGGCGTGTATAGACTGGGAGGGCCTCGCCGAGGCGGCCCGTCTGGGCACTAGGTTTCTTGACGACGCGATAGACCGTAGCTACACGGGGATAGAGGTGATAGACGAGATGAACCGCGCCACGAGGAAGAACGGTCTCGGCATCATGGGCTTCGCCGAGCTGTTGATAAAACTGGGCATTCCCTACGCCAGTTGGGAGGCGGTGGAGCTGATAAACAGAATAATGGCGTGGATATACGTCAACGCCCTCGACGAATCCGCCGAGTTGGCCAGGGAGAGGGGGCCGTTTAAGTTCTTCGAAAAGTCGGCGTATGCCAGAGGCGAGATACCGGTTCTGAAGTTCCAAGACTACGTCTGGGGCAGGTGGGAGCGCGTCAAAGGGGCCTTCCCGCCTGAGCTAAGGGAGGCAGGCAACCGTCTCCGCGAGATAACCATGAGGACGAGGGAGTGGCTGAGGCCGAGGCTTGAGGCGCTGAGGGAGAAGGTCAAAGGCGGCGTGAGGAACTCGGTGGTGTTGTCCATAGCCCCCACGGGCAGAACCAGCATACTGGCTGGCACCACAAGCGGCGTGGAGCCCGTCTTCGCCCTGGCCTTCATAAGGAACGTGACCGTCGGCACCCTCATAGAGTACTACTGGCCGGCGGTGGAGTGGCTGAGGGCGAGGGGCCTCTGGACGCCCCAGGTGAGGAAGACGGTGGAGGAGACGGGCATGCTCAAGGACGCCCCTCTGCCGGAGGAAGTGAAGCACCTCTTCGCTACTGCCATGGAGATCGGCTGGCTGTGGCACGTCCTAATGCAGGCGAGCGCACAACAGTGGGTGGATCAGGGCATATCCAAGACCATAAACATGCCCGCCAATGCCCCAAAGGAGGACGTATACTGGGCTTTCGCCCTCGCGTGGGCCCTCGGCGTGAAGGGCATAACGGTGTATAGAGACAAGTCCAAGTCTGTGCAGGTGATATACACAGGGCTGAAGCAGGAGATAAAGAAGAAGCTGGCCGACACGAAGATAATAGTGAAACCAATCGCCCTGGACTCAGCCATAGAGGAAGCCGCCGAGAAGGCCAAGCTGAAGGCCCTAGAGGAGGGCAAAGACCCCTACTGCAAAACTGGGGAGTGTGGTTAGGCGATTTTCAAAGTTGAGTTAATAAGCCGGGAGGGAAGCTATCCACATGTTAGATATCATATCTAGATCTGTGAGGATAGGGCTTGTTTTTGTAATTTTTAGTGTATTCTATACACTATTCAACGTGTGGTGGGCTGGCGTATTAGACGTCTTCCCATTGCTTGTGGGGGTCTATTTAATGACGTTAATCTCCGTCGTTCCATACATAGTTATAAACGTTGTTATAGCCCTTAGAAACAGGGGGGATGGGAGGTGGGTTATCACAGTGGGACTCTCTCTGACTTTGCTCGCCTCTCTTATCGCGGCGATAGTTAAACTAAGCCACTTGAGGGAGGTCGTAGTGCCTTTCTCTATTTCACAACTAAGGTTTGACAGCGTGTTAGCTCTCTCGCTTGTATTACTTGGTCTATCTGCATTAATATACTTAAATGGGATAGTACCTGAAAGCAAAAAATTGGCCCGCATATTATATTTCAACCTAGTGGAAGACGACAAAGAGGACGACGTTGAGACTATTTAAGTAGGTCTCTTTATATGTTCGATAGTTATAAGTTATAAAATTACTCGCATTTATACGTTGTGGAGAGTGTTTTGCTGATTAGAGAATTTGAGAAAGGCCCTTATGAACTAGTGGAAATTCTGCGGTTTGAGAAAGGTCGTCGTTATATCTACAGACTTCTGGCAAACGACCGCGAGTACTTCGTACATATAGTTGTACTTGGAAACGTTATGTATGTCGAGCTATGGCACCCGGGATATGCAATCCCATTGCTTATATTCCGCATCTCTAGAGTTGAGGAGCTGACTAGAGTTTTCACTCTTTTAAAGTCCTTAACTGGCGGGTAAAGATTTATAGAATATACAACCTCCCGTACTAATGTCCTACAGTGTATTAGAAGCGCTTAGGAATAACCCTGACTATGTTAAAAAGGTGTTAACTGCAAGAAGGCTCGACGTGTCGCTGGTAGACAAATTTTTAGAGCTGGATAAGAAATGGCGGCAACTGAAAAAAGAGGTTGATGAGCTAAGACATGTTTATAACCAGCTTTCAAAAGAGGGCGCAAAGGCGCCTCCTGAAAGAAGAAGAGAGATTGTAGAAAAGGCACGTGAACTTGCGGCAAAGCTTGAAAACTTGGAAAAAGAGGTGGAAAAAATTGAAAGAGAGAGGGAAGACCTTCTCTGGAGTTTTCCAAACTTAATTCATGACTCTGTCCCCATATGTCCAGAGGGCGTAGATTCAATTCCAGTAAGGTATGGAGGGGTCGTCAAAGTCGTCAAAGATGCCGTGGGGACTCTCAAAGACGTAGAGTATGTAATAGTGGATAAACTCCCTGTAGGCCATGCGGATATGGCCGAGGTTGTCCTAGGGATGGTGGATACCCTCAAGGCAGGGGAGGTGGCAGGAAGTCGCTTTTACTATCTTCTTGACGATTTAGTATGGCTAGATTTTGCCTTAGCTATGTACGCTATGGATCGTCTGGCTCAAAAAGGATTTAGACCAATTATACCGCCATATATGTTAAAATTTGACGTAATTAAGAGAGTGCTCGACTTTGACACATTTAGAGATGCTATCTATAAGATAGAGGGCGAGGATTTATACCTAATAGCGACGGCGGAGCATGCAATAGCGGCCTATCTATACAAGAGAGAACTTGTAGAAGACGAGCTCCCGCTCTTGTTTGTGGGGTGGTCTCCCTGTTTTAGAAAAGAGGCGGGGGCCGGCAGTAGGGATCTAAAGGGGATTTTTAGAGTCCATATATTCCACAAGGTGGAACAGTTTGTATTTTCGCTCCCTGAAGACTCTTGGAGGTGGCATGAGGAGATAACAAAAAACACAGAGGAGCTTATAAAAGATTTGGGTCTGCCGTATAGAGTAGTAAACATATGTGCTCACGACCTAGGCGCGCCTGCGGCAAAGAAATACGACATTGAGGTATGGTACCCAGCCCAAAGCATGTATAGAGAGTTGGCGAGTTGTTCAAACGTAACAGATTGGCAGTCGTATAGGCTAGGTATCAGGGTGACTAGGAAGGGCATGAGACGCGAGTTTGTACATACGCTAAACTGCACAGGGCTTGCCACTACGCGTACTATTACGGCGATATTAGAAAACTTTCAGAGAGAAGATGGCGTAGTTGAAATACCAAAAGTACTAAGGCCATATTTAGAGCCTATTAAGGCCGCTCCCAAGGACTATATATACCCAAAGAAGAAGAGAAGTTAGTCAGCGTTTAGATCCCTCGTCATAAGTCAGTTAGCCTGGAGTCGTCACCTAACTTAAAAATCTAGCACTAACTTTTTTAACTATAGACGACTATTGGCCGTGTCGGCGCATAACGTTGTAGTCGGCATAATTTCGGAGGCCCTTGTAGACCTTTTAAAGAGGATGTGTGAATGTGAAAAGCTTAAAGAGTTGCATATTAAAGATTTTGAACTTGCCAAAGTAGCTGATGAAGTTACAAAGGCGATTTCAGAGGGGCGAGAGGGCGATTTTGGCCCCGTGGTAGTAAGGTTGCAAAAGAAGTTTTTAGGTAGGCGTGAGATAAAGGTCTGGCTATTTGGAAGAGAAATTGACGTAGATTCTTTACTGTCTGAAATATCTAAGGCAAAGTCGAGGGTGTCTTGGCTTTTAAATGATTGTTCTGATCAAGCTCTAATAGAGACTCTCTATAAATACGAAGATAGATATCTAATTGAAGTTGTCCAGAGGAATTTCAATGAAATAAAAAAAGTTTGTTCAAGGGAGGTTCCAAAGCTGGTCTTTGACGACGTACCAACTTACGTTATTGAAGGAGTTACAAGAGGAATAGAGACTTATTTGAGTAAATGACGTTGGTAATTAAGCTTTCGGGACGTGTGTTTGAAGATGAAGAGCTAATTTTTAAATACGCTCGGGTGATCAAAGCGTACAGCGGCAAAGTTGGTGTGGTAACAGGCGGTGGGGAGATAGCGAGGAGATATATCTCTATAGCTAAACGGGGAGGTGCATCTTATACATTTCAAGATCTCCTCGGTATATACGCCAGCCGCCTAAATGCATTACTTTTCATCTCTCTTTTAGAAGACGCATGTCCCATTGTGCCTACAAATATAGAGGAGTTTCTAGATGCTTGGCGCCGCTGTCGGATAACAGTGACTGGAGGCTTTCAGCCAGGCCAATCTACTGCTACCGTCGCCGCACTCGTAGCAGAAGCTGTGAAAGCGCCTGTTTTGTTGAACGCAGCTAATATTGACGCTGTATATAGCGAAGACCCAAAAATAAATCCAAACGCTAAAAGACTCCCAGTTCTGACATACGACGAATTCGAAAGAATACTTAAGTCGTCTGTATTACCAGGGGGCTATGAATTAATGGACACATGGAGCATTTCGATTTTAAAGAGAAATTGTATCACCACATATATATTCGATGGAAGAAAGCCAGAGCATATAGAGGCTGTTATGAGGGGGGAGAACCCGGGGAGTAAAATAACATGCTAGGAAGTGTGTGAACCCCGCGGCAGGGGGTCTTTTCACAGACGCCCTACTTTGGGCTACTCTAGACCCCCCACCAAATTTTAGATGACCACATGTTTTAAATGCTTTAATATCTAGACCCTATGGATTGTATATTTTGTAAAATAGTGAGAGGAGAGGCACCTGCGTGGAAAGTGTATGAAGATGGAGAGTTCATAGTTATATTAGACAAATATCCAGCATCCTATGGGCATCTACTTGTGGTATCGAAAGAACACTATACTAATGTAATAGATGCCCCAGTGGAGAAAGTTGTTAAAGGTTTTGAGATAGCCACAAAGCTTGCAAAAGCTTGGGCTAAGTTAGGAGCTCCTGGTGTAAACATAGTAACAAACGCAGGGCGTGACGCAGGTCAAATGGTATATCACCTACATATACATGTGATCCCCAGATGGGGCGGCAAGTTGACGTGGCATGGGAGAGAGGAGATTAGAGAGGAAGAGGCTATGGAAGTTGTAGAAAAACTTCAAAGAGTATTACCAGAGTATTTTAAGTAAGTAATTTTAGCTAGGTACGTCTACTACAACGGTGAAACTTACTGCGACTGAAAAGAAAGTTGCAGAACTATATTCAAGAGGCTTAAGACCTAGAGAAATAGCCGAGACGCTCGGTATATCTATAAACACAGTATATAAGGCTTTGTCGAAAGCGCGTAAAACACTAGAGGTAGTAGAACCCCCGGCTAACCATTATATATTTAGCTTCCCCATATACACATACTCCATAAATATTTCCGCCGCTCCCGTATCTATATCTTCTAGCGGGGCGTTTCTTGTACAAAATCTCCATGACATGATCCTGAAGAAACTTGACGAGATCCTCGCCTTGCTCAGCTCAGAGAGACGCGAACCGCGTACGGCTCAAAATAATATGACTTCTAACCAGACATATGTGAGACTTGAGGGGGAGGGCCGTAATGGAAATGGTCATATGCCTGAGTTATTGAAGAAAAACATATGGATATCGCTTCTGAGAAACAAGGCGGTTTAATCATCTGGCGAGTATTTTTATAATTAGGCCTTGAAAAACTGTCTCATCTGCGGCCAACTTTCTTCCGCTTTTTACATCAATTGCTGCGATAAATCTTTCGCCAAGTTCCGTATGTATAGCATAAGCGACATCTCTTGCGGTGTATGTATGCGGCACTAGCAATAAATCCGGTAAAACGTTGCCGTTCTTATCACTTAACCTTCTTTCATCTTCAACGGGATAAATTGCCACGTATTTTATTGCATCAAATACTGCAGCGTTGATAGCTTTGGTCACGCCTGTCGAACCCCACTTCTTTAATAATTCCGCTATTTTGTCTAACGCCGATTTTTGTTGTGGCGTTAGCTGGCCCACTACTTCGAAACTCTGGTCGCCTGGCTTGTATTTAATAAGCCCTTTTGCCGCCGCCCGTCTTAAGGCTAATTCAGCCTCGGCGGATGTGGGCACAATGATTCTATTAGGAAGTGTCTCTCTTAGTTTTTTATACCCCTCTTCGCCCTCTGGAAGGTCGATTTTATTTGCCGCTATTACAATAGGCTTGCTGTATTCTCTAACTAAGTGACTAAATTTTACGAGGTCTTCGTCACTCCATTTGCTTGGAGATTTTTTTGCTAGGTCTGCATTTTGAAGCGCTGCCTCTACGTGTGCCCGCCCCACACCTAACCCAGCTAGTTTCTCTAACAGAACTTCAGTTATGTCTCTTTTGCTAAACTCGACATAACGAACAACCCTGTCCCAGTCCCTACGGAGTATAGATGCAATCCACATATCTACCTCTCTCTCAAGGAAATAAACGTCTGAGACAGGGTCGTGAGACCCCGGTTTAACAAGCCTACCTTCTTCGTCTGTAGACCCTGAGGCGTCTACGACATGTATAAGGACGGGGGCTCTCCTTAAGTGGTCTAGAAACTGGTTTCCCAACCCCCTCCCTTGCCACGCGCCAGGGACGAGCCCAGCTACATCTATTAACTCCACTGGCGCAAAACACACGCCGTCAAGCACTATGTAGCCTCTGGGGTTACATCTAATGTTTGTACAGGGGCATGTCTCTATTCTTACATATCCAATACCTATGTTAGGATCTATTGTGGTAAATGGTATGGGAGAAATCTTGACATCTTTTAGAGTTGCTGCTGCAAAAAAAGTTGATTTGCCGGCGTTTGGCTTGCCTACGATGCCTATCTGTACTCTGGCTTGAGTCACCACGTATATATTTCGGGGTTATGTTTATAAAAATGCGGCGCGCCATCGTCATTTTAATAACTATGGCCCTCCTCTTGGTAAATCCAGTTTTAGGTATCACTACGGCGTTTTTCTATATAACTAGACGCTACATAATTGCATATGCTGTTTTGTGGCGACGTCTGTTGAAATGTGAAATCTTCACGCCGTTGATTACATCAGCGAGCCTTATCGCATCGCTTCTTTCACCACACACGGGCATTGCTAAGGCAATTGTCATCTCTTTGGGAGGAATTGCCCTATATCTCGCTCCCACGATGCCCCGCCTCTCTCGTGTCATCTCTCTATTTACGCTTGGACTGTCGATAGAGACGCCATTTAAGTTATTCACATTACTACTCTTTATTCCCATAGCTTTTCTAGTTTACAAAGCGACTTCGTGTGGCTATATTTGTCAAAAGGTTGCAACGGCGCCGGAGGGAGACCTAGGCTATATACCACAGTTAGGTCTAGTTTGTGTATTTGAGAAGGACGGCAACGATATGCACACTCCCCTATTCCGCTATAACAATTGGCACGTGAAGTGCACATATGCTATATGTAGGGCTGTGGATAAAGAATCGTTTTACAGCGAGGTAGGCACGCTAGACAGATATCTGCCAGAGCCCGTTGCCGAGGATTTCAAAGGGCTTATACATATAGTCGCTCCGTCTCAAACCGCGCTTAGGATTGTAGGTAAGTACTTTAAAACGGCAGTGGTGATAGGCAATATAGAAGTGTCACAGAGACGCCTAGTTTCGATTTCTAAGTTAAAGCCGGATGTTGTCGCTACGGTATTTAGGACCGTTATGGGATTGTCTGTGGAACAAAGCGTTTTAGTAAGAGAGCTGTTATCTCGCGGATCTAGAGAGGAGTTGTTAACATGGTCTTTACGCTATCCCTGGCTCAGACCTCTTTACGATCTTTGGGACGGGGGTGAGGAGCCTATAGGCATTGTAAAAAGTATTTTTCCAGATCAGATAGGGACATTTGAGTCTCTGTTATATGCATATACCAAGAGGATTCCGGTGTTGACCGATAGAGCCGACATAGCAAATATCGCGGCTGAGCTAGGTATTTTAACCTTTTTTATCACAGACAGTCCCCGGGACAATTTCATAATTCTAGGCCCTGTAGTTGTCAAAAGAGCAGATCGGGAGCTCAAGATAGAGGGGGGCAGATATATTGTACATTTAAACGGAGCGCTTTATGCAGACGAATTGTAATTTTTTTAAAGTGATATGTAGCTCGACGTGTGTTAAAGAAAGAAGAAGTTAAAAAAGTCGTGAGGCCCGAAGCCCCTCAATATGTAAAAGACGTTGTTGAACATCCTCCGTTTAGAGTTACTACAAACACGACTCTGGAGACTCTCGTCTCGTATCTGAGAAAATTCCCAATTGACGTAGTGCCTGTGTTTAAATCTATCTTTTCAGAAGACGTAGCTGGAGTTGTATATCCACATACATCCCTCTTGATAAAAAGTAAGAAGCTAGATGCCAAAATAGGCGATTTCTTAAATCCGCCGATCGTAGTCAAGGAGAGTTGGAAAATAGAGAACGTTGCCGAGATTTTAATAGCGGAATCTAAGTGGGGCGCAGTTGTAGTAGATGAAGAGGGGAAATACGTCGGAATTGTGACATTGAGAGGTCTTCTGTCGGCTCTTGCGCTAAAAGAGCCTAAGGCTAAGTCTGTTGCCGCTATTTACACCCCCCTAGGCGAGAAGAAAAGCAGAGCGGGGTTTGTGAAAGCTATTGAGAGAGTATCTAAAATTTTCAAAAAGCTTGTCGGGGGCGAGGTAGATGGCTATGTAGTTCTCAGCAGAGAAAACGGCGCCGTTGGAATTTTGACGATTTGGGACTTTGTAAAGTCGCGGAGGTGGTACAGAGGCGCAGGCGAGCCCAGGCCGCTATTTGGCACTCGCGTGACTAGAGGCGAGAGTAAGCACACGGGAGTTGTAAGAGTGTGGAGAATTATGTTTAGAGGCGTAGCTGTAGCAACGCCTGAAACACCTGTGGAAGAGGTGGCGAAGTATATGGCTACGACTGGGTTATATGTAGTACCAGTCGTCGACAAAGACCAGAGGGTCATAGGAGCTGTAACTGTGTGGGACATACTACATGCATATTTATATGGGCCTAAAGAGGGGAGGGAGGATATAGAGGTTAGAAAAGCTATAGAGATAGTTGTTGAAAAACCGACGTTAGAAACCGCAATAGGGATTAGGCCGTCTAAACACGTCACAGGCTTAAGAGCTAGAGACGTAATGTTAACCGACATACCATCTGTTAATATCAGAGATACGCTTTCAAGAATACGTAAAGTTTTCCTAAGAAGCCGCAGTAGTATAGTCGCTGTATTAGACGACGGCGGAAAGATAGTGGGGTTTATAACTAGGCGCGACTTCCTTACCTATATAGCAGAGAAATCGCTGGGGTACTGGAAGAGACAAAAAGGCAAGATGTTAATATTGAAGGAACAGGCGGCGCCAGGTGAGACGGTGAGAATACTAGTTGAGGAGGGCACTGCCGGAGACATAATGAAGACAAACTATCCAGTTGCTGCTCTAAATACAACAGTAGAGGAGATAGCATATAAGATGTTAGCTGCTGGTACAGACTATGTAGTAATAGTAGGCGAAGACAATACGCCAGTTGGCGTAGTGACAAAGGATGAGCTTATAAAGGCGTTTAAAGAGCGTGGCAGAAAAGCAAAAGTAGGAGAGTTAATGACGCCGGCGGAAATCGCCACGGTGAATTTCTTTGCCAGCTTACACTCTGTGATAAAGAAGATAAATGCATATGAGCTAGATGGTGTTGTTGTAACAGAGGGTAACGATATAAAAGGCGTGGTATCTGTAGACGACCTCGCTTTAAGACCTATTGAGGAAACGTTAAGAGGCGAGAAAATCATCTTCTTCACAAAGTCCGGCGTTTTAAGAAAAGTATCAACAGGTCTAAGAAGATTGCGCTATTCTAAAGTCGGCACATTAATGGCATTTGATGTTATGAGACCCGTAAGTCTAAACATCTCTATTAACAACGACGTAGGCGAAATTATAGATAAATTACTTGAAAACGGAGTATTGCCGGTGTTTGATGAACAGGGAAGGTTAGTAGGTGTTCTTAATAAAATGGACATAGTAAAAGACCTTGCCAGGGTGTATATTACATACGCCATGCCTGAGAAAGTTGCAGAGGTAAAAGAGGTGGAACGAGAGATCAAACAGTCTTGAAATTCTTTTTATATCTAGGACATTACTTACTGTATGTCTAGTGAGATTGTTCTGAAAGTTGCCGAAGCTAGGTCGCGCGATGTTGGTAGAAGTATTGTTAGAATCCCTGTGCGTATAATGAGGAAACTCGGCATAGAGCCTGGCGATTATGTAGAAATCGTTGGTAGAAAGTCGGCCTATGCCCAAGTGTGGCCGGCGTATCCGGAGGACGAGGATAAGGACGTCGTTAGGATGGACGGCATCATTAGACAGAACGCCGGCGTTGGCATTGGAGATACTGTAAAAGTTAGAAAGGCAGTCTTAAAATCTGCCCAGAGGGTGGTCTTAGCGCCCACAGAGCCTGTCAGAGTAGACCCGGAGTATCTAAAGAAACAGATACTCCTTGGCAAACCAGTGGCCAGAGGACAGGCCATAGACGTGCCCTTCTACGGCGGCGCCATCAGATTCGTCGTGGTGCAAGTGCAGCCCGGCCCAGCGGCCTACGTCTCTATAGACACAGAGGTCACAGTACGCGAAGAGCCTGTAAAAGAGACAGAGCTCTCCATTCCGAGGGTCACTTGGGAGGATATTGGTGATTTGGAGGATGCTAAGCAGAAGATTCGTGAGCTTGTGGAGCTTCCTCTTAGGCATCCTGAGTTGTTTAAACATTTGGGTATTGAGCCTCCGAAGGGTATCCTCTTGATTGGCCCCCCTGGCACGGGCAAGACTCTCCTCGCTAAGGCTGTGGCTAACGAGGCTAATGCCTACTTCGTCGCTATAAACGGCCCCGAGATCATGTCGAAATACTACGGCGAGTCTGAGGCGCGGCTTAGGGAGATTTTCGAAGAGGCGAAGAAAAACGCCCCAGCCATAATCTTCATAGACGAGATAGACGCCATAGCCCCCAAACGCGAAGAAGTCACAGGAGAGGTAGAAAAGCGAGTAGTGGCACAACTACTAACCCTAATGGACGGACTACAAGAGAGAGGACAAGTAATAGTAATAGGAGCAACCAACCGCCCAGACGCAATAGACCCAGCACTAAGAAGACCAGGAAGATTCGACAGAGAAATCCACATACCTATGCCAGACAAGAGAGCTAGACGTGAAATTCTGGCGGTGCATACACGCAATATGCCGTTATGTACAAAAGCCGATGTTGAGAGTGGGATTTGTGCGCCAGGTGACGAGGTTGACCTAGATAAAATTGCCGAGATGACCCACGGCTACACCGGCGCGGATCTCGCGGCGCTTGCAAAAGAGGCCGCCATGGCGGCGTTAAGAAAGGCTATGAACAAGGGCATAATTAATATTGAACAAGACGTCATACCACAAGAGGTATTAAATAAGTTAAAGGTAGGTATGTCTGACTTTTTAGAAGCTATGAAATATGTACACCCAACAGTACTAAGGGAGGTAATCATTGAGGTTCCCGAGGTGCATTGGGACGACATCGGGGGATACGACACTATAAAACAGGAGCTTAGAGAGATCGTAGAGTGGCCTATGAAGTACAAACACTACTTCGACGAGTTGGGAGTCGAGCCGCCGAAGGGAATCCTCCTCTTTGGGCCGCCCGGCGTGGGGAAGACACTATTTGCAAAAGCAGTGGCCACAGAATCGGGCGCTAACTTCATTGCCGTCAGAGGCCCCGAGCTTCTCTCAAAGTGGGTCGGCGAGTCTGAGAAAGCCATACGTGAGATCTTTAAGAAAGCCCGCATGGCTGCTCCCTGCGTTATATTCTTTGATGAGATAGACTCAATAGCGCCTGCGAGAGGCTCCAGACTTGGTGATTCTGGAGTCACAGATAGAATGGTCAATCAGCTACTCGCCGAGATGGACGGAATAGGCACGCTCAAAAACGTGGTCGTCATGGCTGCCACTAATAGACCTGATATTTTAGATCCGGCATTATTAAGGCCGGGCCGTTTTGATCGAATAATCTACGTCCCACCGCCTGATTTAAAGGCGAGGATAGAAATACTGAAGGTCCATACAAGAAAGATCAAGTTAGGAGATGATGTAAATCTGGAGGAGTTAGCAAAGAAAACCGAAGGCTACACCGGCGCAGACCTTGCGGCGCTTGTAAGAGAGGCGGCAATGCTCGCCCTAAGAGAAACCATAAAAGAGAAAACGCCAAAGGCAAAACCAGTCTCATGGAAGCACTTCGAAGAAGCGCTAAAGAGAATACCACCATCGCTCACCCCAGAGGATATAAGACGTTACGAGGAAATGGCGAAAAGAATTAAACGTGCTGTTGTTGGTCTATAAAAGTTTAAATAGTGACACAGGGAGGGTTACTATGTCGATTTTTGACGAATTTGAGAAATTCATGAGGAGATGGCAGAAATTCTTTGAAGAGATAGAGAGACAAATAGAGGAAGACTTTAGAAGATTTTCTTCACAAGTCGGCAGTGGGAGACCACGCTACTATTACTATGGCTTTGAAATTACTGTGGGACCCGACGGAAGACCCGTAGTTAGAGAATTTGGAAATGTAAGGAGAAGACCTGATGTCGAACGTATAGAGGTCGTAGATGAGATTGATCCGCTTACGGACATAGTAGAGGAGGACGACAAGATAAAGGTTGTTGTAGACATGCCAGGGGTAGAGAAGGAGGATATAAAGCTCTACATAAGCGAAGACGGGAAGACGTTAACAATAGACGCTAGGGGTAAGGAGAGGAAGTACCATAAGGAGATCAAGTTGCCAGCCGCCGTAGATCCAAACAAGGCCAAGGCAACGTATAAAAACGGTGTTCTCTCCATAGAGCTGGAGAAGGTAGAGAAGAAAAAAAGAGGGTTTGAGATAAAGATCGACTAAGGTAGCTCTCTTAGCAATGTTTCGATTTTTTGCTTAATCTCATTTATTCTTCTTTCACACTCTATAACTCTTTTTTCAACCTCCGAGTGGGGTATAAACCACTCTATCTTAGGCTCTCCAAACGTTAACTTTCCGCCTTCTATTATAGCCTCTACTGTTATACGTACAATATCAAGTTTTCCAACGCCCATGGAAATAAGCTTCTCGTAGATCTTCTTATTGAGCTCAGAGGTTGCCCTCACTATCTCCTCTCGCGGTAGTACACCCCCAAATACTGCGAAAGCAGTCCGTCTTAGTTTATCTGCAAACCTAGCCGCCACAACTACGCCGGTTCTAATTTCATACCTATTTGGCGCCTTGACCACATGTCCGCCGTATAACTCAACATTTTCCTGCGCTTTTTCAAGGTCTCTCTGTATATTCTCCTCTAGCTTCCAAGCTGCCATGACTAAATATTATTATATATTTAAGTTATTAAGTTAGATTTTTTTGTCTACCGCGTGTACCGTTTATGGATTTGATAATAAAGGTGAGAATAGGGTTTGAGAAAGTTGTAGCCTCGATAATAAAGGAGCTTCTGGGTTCTGCTGTCGAGGTAACTCCCGCGCCCCAAGGTTATCTCGGCATAGTTTTTGTAAATGGAGTTAGTGCCGATAAGTGGGAAATTGCAAAAATGTTAGTGGAAAAGGTGCCAGAAGCTGACAAAGTGCTTGTGGTGGAGGGCGTGACAAAAGCTGAACTTTCCGAAATAGAGAGAGTTGCTGTGGAAGTTGCTAAGAGGTATATAAAGAGCGGCGACACCTTTGCAATTCGAACTACCAGAAGGGGGGTACACAGCTTTACTTCTATAGACGTAAATGTGAGAGTTGGCGCCGCCGTGAAAGAAGCAACAGACGCCGAGGTCGATCTAGAAGAGCCATCTAAGCCGTTATATATTGAGATATTTCAAGATATCGCCGCCATTTGTATTCCGGCCACAAGAGAATATAGGAAACTAAGACGTGACAAACCACTGCCGTTAGAGACGTTTAGAAAAGTTGCAATAGGCCAGTTTATCTATGAAGGAGATGAGGAGGCTGTGCGAAAAATGGGAGAGAGAATAGGCAGAGCAGCACAAACCTTTGAAGTTGGTGAGCTTACAATCTTGCTTTACAAGCAGACGTCTGGAAAAACGCTGAGGTTGTTTTTAGAAGCTGTAGAGGAGGGCATAGAGAGTAGATACCAAATACAGGTGAAAAGCTATGGAAGAGCTGTGTGGAAAGTCCCCATATATGTTTACGAGTTATATCAATATGTAAGAGATAGAGCGGGAGAGCCCTTGGTAGTTACAGATCCTAAGGGAGACTATATAACACATGTCAAAGATAAATTAGCAGAGTTATTCAAGGCAGAGAGAGTAAACTTTTTAATAGGGTCTAGAGAGGGGGTGCCGCCTGGCGTATTTCGTTTCGCATCTCTAGTAGTAGATTTAGTGCCCGAGGTCACCATTGCCACAGATTTTGTAATACCTTCGCTAGCTGTGGCTATCGCAAGCGCGCTAGAGGAAGCAAACGCCTTGCCTAAATACGTTGGGAAAAAGAGACCGAGATCCTCAGAGTGAAAAAGATAAATAGCCCTCATCATATCGAGTTTCGATGTCAGCTACAGAACAGCCGCAGCAGCAACAACAGAAGTTGAGGTGGGGCATAGCGTGGATATATTCATCTTCAAATAATACGATAATTACTATAACAGATTTAACAGGTGCCGAAACTGTAGCTCGCGTAAGCGGCGGCATGGTAGTACGTGCAGATAAAGATAAACCATCTCCCTGGGCGGCGATGCAAGCTGCTTACAAAGCGGCGCAATTAGCTCTTGCAAGAGGTATAAACGCAGTACATATAAAAGTGAGGGGACCCGGCGGCTATGGCATGAAAGTGCCCGGCCCCGGCGCCTCGGCTGCAATAAGAGCCCTAGCTAGGTCCGGCCTTATAATTGGGAGAATAGAAGACGTCACTCCAATACCACATGATACAATAAGGCCGCCAAGCGGGCGCAAGGGGAGGAGAGTCTAATGGAGAAAAAGGACTGTCTATTTGCCGTACTTGACTTTTGTAGTAATCGTAACTCTCGCGGAGTTCCTAATGATCTGCTTAAACAAGCTAGAATAAAAGCCCGCAAATTAATCATAGTTAGCAAATGTGGAGATGTCAGAGAGGTTTTTTCAGCAATACGTATCATTGCAGGCGAAAACATGGATTTTCCAATGCGCCATTATCATGAGGTAGAGATCCAGGAAATAGCTAAGTTAGAGAGGTGTAGCACATTTGAAGTTTTAAACCTCTAAACTATATATGTCTAGTGATGACAAGGCATTTATGGCCTCATATGGCCGGCGCTGGAACAGCTGAGTTAAACGGGTTGATGAGAAAAGCTTTGTGAATTGTGAACGCGCTGAGCTACGCTGACCAAACATTTTTTATTATAAAAAGCGGTTTTGCTGTGGAAGCTGTACTTAGTAAGAAATTGTCAGATGGCAGAATAGAGTGTTTGGCTTGTGCCAGGAGATGTAAGTTAAGAGAGGGCCAGACGGGGTTCTGTGGTGTTAGAACTGTAAGAGACGGAGTCTTAAGGCTCGATGTATACGGCTTAATTTCTGCCATAGCTGTAGATCCAATAGAAAAAAAGCCGTTGACACATTTCTACCCAGGGGCTTTAGTTCTCTCGTTTTCAACTTTTGGATGTAACTGGGCTTGTCAATATTGTCAAAACTACGAGCTAAGCCAGAGGAGGAGAGCTGAAGGTTTTGAAGTTACGCCGGAGTTATTGGTAAAGATTGCAGAAAGCTACGGAGCCCACGGAATTACATACACATATAACGAGCCGTCGATTTTCATAGAGTTTGCCCACGACGTCGGCATATTAGCCCGTTCAAAAGGGCTCTTTAACACCTTTGTCACCAATGGCTATATGACCCCGGAGGCTGTGAAATACGCAAGCGAGTTTTTAGATGCGGCAACTGTAGACTTCAAAGGAAATGCAGACGAGAAATTCCTAAGGAGATATGTATATATTACTGACGCAGAGCCCATCTTTGAGACTCTCGCAGAGATGAAAAAATATGGCATATGGGTAGAGATAACAGATCTTGTCGTGCCTGAAGTTGGCGACGACTTAGAAAAGGCTAGAAAACTCGTGAGACGGATAATAGACATATTAGGGCCAGAAGTCCCAATACACTTCCTACGCTTCCACCCAGATTACAACATGCGCCACCTCTTTCCAACACCTATAGAGACCTTGGAAAAACATGTAGAGGTCGCCAAGGAGGAGGGGGCAAAATATGTCTACGTGGGCAACGTGCCTGGCCACCGTTATGAACACACCTACTGTCCAGAGTGTGGACGTGTGGTAATCAAGAGAAGGGGCTTTGACATCTTAGAAATAAACCTTATAGAGAAGGGGGGAGAATACAGATGTAAGTTCTGTGGCGCCAAGATTAACATAAAGGGGCGTATTATGCCAACGTGGAGAGAGGAGTTTCGCTTTGTCTATGTGCCGATACATGCATTTGCCAAGTGGGTCAAGCGCGAATCTTAATAAATAGTAATATAATAGAGTGGTGCAACGGCTGAAAAAGATTTTTTCAAGCGGTTTAGAAGATATAAGGACCAAATTAAAAGTCCACATAGGTCTCTCATTCGAATCTCTTCGCATATTGCAGGAGTTGATATCTGCAAAATCTATTGACAAGAGCTTTGTAGACGAGGCGCTGAGAAAAGTGACAGCTTTAGAGAGAGAGGGCGACGAGATAGTCAGAGACTTGGTAGATAGAGTTGCCCAGGGAGCTGTTGTGCCGACAATCACAAATGTGGTTTTAATTCTGCTTGATAACGTAGATAATATCCTCGACTTGATATATTTCGCGATTAAAGAAATCAGAAGAGGCTACCACTTGTGGTCAAGCGAACAGATATATACAATTATTATCACAGAGGTAAAAGAAATGCTCGATCTTATAAAAACTATGCTAGAATATTTCCAAAACATGCTTAATGCAAAAGGAGATGAGGATATCAGGCGATATGCGCGTCTCATAAGTTCTCTTGAAGAAGAAATTGACGAAATAAAGGAGAATATATTAGACAAAGCCTACGGGCTCCAACTAAACGCCGTAGAGTTCAACCATTTAATCTCCTTGGTATATACAGCTGATAAAATAGCCGACAATATACAAGACGCGGCCTACCACCTGGCAACTATCTCAACATCAATATAAATGGAAGACCTAGAAGATATATACACGTTTTTACTAGCCCTCATACTGATATATAACAATTCGCTAGTGCTTCTAGGCCCCACCGCATGGGGCACGGGCGTCGGGCCTAGAAGATCTTTTATAATCGCCGTGGCGGGACAACTTCTAGGCATATCCACAAGCCATATGTCACACATACACGTGGAGACAAGCGAATTCCTATATATCGCGGCCCTTTACACCGCGTTGTCTATAGCTAAGATAAGCATACCAATATCTATAGTAGGATATGCTATATACTCACTCAGGCCAGACGCCGTAATTCTGTGGTTGACATCGCCCACAGTCTCTCTTATAGTTTTCCCACTATGTAAACTATTAAAAAGAAGCGACATAATGATATTACCATCGCTTTTCTTACTGATGTACGTATTCGGATATAACAACGTGGCGTTATTTTCACGCAATATACCACTAGCCACATTAGCGGTTGTAGTCGGAACATATCTTGGTCTCGGCTTTTCACGGTGGGTGGCAGATCTGGTGGCGCTCAGGCCAAGAACCGTAGTGGCAATAAACTTAGCTACTATAATTGGCGCGTTTATTGGAATATCATTTAACATACCTGTATCATTTACATTAGTCGCCTACTCTGCTATGTTAGTTGCCTCATTAAGCTCTAGTATAAGATTAATAAAGATAGAGAAATTCGTAAGAACTTACGTCGGAATAATTATAGCGTTAATAGCCGCCGCTATATTTCCCGCTCTAAAATCACTACTTCTATCCCTGGTTTAACAAGCCGTTTAAACTCTTCGGCTTCTCTCCTCGAGCCCACTATTGCGCCATAGTGCATTGGTATAGCTACCTTTGGCTCTATTGTGTTTACAAACTCGGCGGCTTCAGAAGGCGTCATTACGTATACGCCAGACACAGGCACTAGAGCTACGTCTGTTTTTATATCTCTAAACTCTGGTATAAAGTCGCTATCTCCAGCGTGGAATATACTAACGTCGCCCCACTTTATAAGATATGCCACTCTTCCATCTTGCTTGGGGTGAAATACCACACCACGCGCAATATCTCTATATTTGTTTATATTATACGCTGGATAAGTTGTAACTTGGATATTTTCAATGCTCTTTGTCTCACCCGGCGTCACCTCTACGATATCTGTGACAACTTTGCCTACACATTGCCTGGCGATCTTTGGCGCAACCACTATAGTAGACGGCTTCTTCAACCGCTGAATAGACGGTGGATCGCAATGATCAAAATGTTCATGAGTAATAAGCACAATATCGGCCTTAGGCTCGCCAAGTTGTATCTGGTATGGATCTATGTATAAAACCGCGCCTTCTCCGACAATTCTAAAAGCGTCATGCCCTAACCAATATATGGTCAGATTTTTGAACCTATATGGCATAAGAAAGAGTAGAGGTTAAAAAAGTATTTTTATTTTTCCTTATTTCTTTTTGCCGATTAGTCTGTAGACTTTTATTCCTGTGTATGGGGATTTTGCTACTGCAAATAACATCGGCCCGCGGGCAGTCTGCTTCTCAACAACCTCATACTGATCAGTCTCAAACGCCTGCTTCGCCTTAATATCGTAGAACTTCAACTTTTGCTTCTTGGACATGTGTTGACAATACTCATTGGTTTATAAAGCTTTTGTTTAATTTGGATACTGTATTTTATTCTACAGTATTCTTTATGAAATAAATATTGGGGATGTTCTATTTCTTCTTTGTTTTATTTATGTAGTTTTTCTCTTTCTGTATATTCTATATTGCTCTAGACCTTTTTTTGTAGGTCTCGATCTAAATAGTAAAGGCAAGAAAATACATTACATTCAGTATTTAAATGGGCGTGGCTCTCTTATTCGTATATATGGTGTATAGAAAAATTGTTGCTATATTAGGCGTTGGCGGAGTCGGAAAGACCACTTTTGCTTATAGAATACTTAAGATATCGGATACGCCTGTACTTACGCTAAGACCTAGTTATTATAGAATTTACTTTGGGGATCTGGAAGTCGATTTAGTAGATGTGCCAGGTCAACGTGTATTTGACGTGGCGATGAAGTTTGCATCATTTAAAATACCGGTTATTGACAGACTTATCTATATGTACGATGTGACCAATTATGAGTCTCTTTCCGCGATTTCAGAATTACATACTTTATTCATAGAGAAGGGCTCTCAAGTAGCAAAAGAAATAGTTATTGTTGGTAATAAGATGGATTTAGCGGCTGAGATAGGGTTCTATATTGAAGCAGACGAGATCGCAACTTCTATAGGTGCCGAAGAGGTATACTATATATCTGCTGTCAGAGACCCCCCTGAGGTTTTTGTAAAAATTATACTAGGAGACCATGATTAGACAATTAGAATATTGCTTTAGACATAATGTCTATTTATCAAAGTATGGCTACATAGAAAGTCCTAATCGTTTGAGTACTTGTTTATATGTCATTTCCCAGTTTTCTCTCGTAAGCCAAATGACCTCAAACCCCAATCTTTTTGCGATACCTATATAATTCCTATGTATGGTCGCTAAAATTCTCGGGGTATTTGATACTACTTCTTCCAAGTCAGTTGTGAAATTTGGGCACTTGAATTCCATGGCGCCAATTTCATCAACTATAGCCAAGTCGCATGGCTTATGCCGCAAAGCCTTGCTTATAAGAGTACACGCACCTAGATTAATTACATATTTGCCGACGGAAGGCATGCCAATTCCTTCTCTGGCAAAGGACTCTCTCTCTCCGGAGTTGACATCTATTATATCAAATCCTATTCTTTTTCCGCCATCTCTTACTTCTACTGTTATAAACCCACATATGGCAAATTTAGATTTAGCTACTTCCAATACCTTTGTTACTAATGTTGTTTTTCCAACACCCGGCATACCGGAGATTCCTAATTTAAGTTCAGCCCTTTCACGCAACGTCATATATTCGGCTTAGTCTAGCTTCATCATATGTCTTGGAGATATATCAAGATATAAAACTTCTTGATGGCGTTAAAGTACCTTCTAGTGCTTTTTCAATAATACCTTTTATAAGTCTTTCAAATGGGGCGAATGTCTCGCCTAATGTACTTTTTAATTTCATTAACATTTTCTTTATTTCTATCGCGATATTTACCATATCGTCTTTTTCTCTTTTCTCGTCGCTATAGTCATCTGAATACTGATATAATATGCCAAGCAAGCGACCTAATTTTGTAGCGGTATCAAAAAGTTCTCTTCTACCTAATAGAATGATCGGCAACACCAGCGTGGCCTCAATGAGCGGTGCAGTTTTAAACTCTGCGGCTTTTTTGTATTCGCCGTCAAGATCTAAGGCTTGTCCTATTGATAGTCTCTGTGCGACATCTGCTAGATATTCTACAACTTCTGGCCCAAGCTGCAACGCCCTTTTTATAGACTCTGCAATAATCCAGTCGCTTGCTACTATAGATCTTCCATCCCCATATAATGCCCGTGGCGTCTTAACCCCTCTTCTTTCGTCGTGTTTGTCCATGACATCGTCCTGAAGTAAAGATACAATATGTAATAACTCTACTATAGCCGCTGCTTGTATAATCTTTGTTTCAAATATAGACTTTCTGTCAAGACTATAGGAAAATGTGAGAAGGAGAATAGGCCTAAGGAGTTTTCCTGGGGTCTCTATGTAGTAACGTATAACGTCGCGAAGAGATCTAGGCTCAACATTCTTTCCAACGTTTTGGAGAAGTTCTCTGACTTGTTCAAGCGCCGTTAGAATCTCGCGAGGTAATGACACGGGTAAAAAATCTTTGTGGATTAAATACTAAGCTTTCGCAAAAATATTACTTTGCTCTATAGCGGCCTTCTGCTGTTTTCTCTACCTTTCCCTCTCTCACAAGCCTGGTGAGTTGTGCTCTTACAATTGCTACTTTTTCTACACCTAGGACTTTTGCTATTTCTTCTGCTGTAAATTCTTTACCTTTATTCTGGGACAGATATTCGTATATTTTAGCTTTTACGCCAGATGGCATAAATAAAAATAAAGTCCGCAATATTTAAAGATTTAAGGCGAGAGCAGCGCCAACTTTAATAATGGTGTTGTATCGTTCCTATATGGTTAAACTCGCGCTTGTAGTAGCAGAGTTTAACTACGATATTACACAACTAATGTTACAAAAAGCTCTTGAACATGCGAAGTTTTTAGGCGCTGAGGTCACGTATGTAGTTAAAGTCCCTGGTGTTTTTGACATACCAATGGTGTTAAAAGAGTTGGCGTCGAAAAACGATGTTGATGCAATTGCCACACTTGGTGCAGTGATACAAGGCGCGACAAAACATGACGAAATAGTCGCTACTCAAGCTGCTAGGAAAATACTAGATATTGCAGTTGAAGTGGACAAGCCTATTACTCTCGGGATTATTGGACATGGCGCAAATAGAATACAGGCGCTTGAGAGAGTAGAAGAGTATGCCAGACGTGCTGTAGAGGCAGCTGTAAAATTAGCGAGAAGAAAGAGAGCTCTAAAGGAGGCGAAATATACAGGTTCGACGGTGTATATAGACTAGTGCAATAAACTACTCTTGCTGCCGTCCAAATAACAGCTTTCTCATCTCGGCGCCTACTATCTCTATGGGGTGGGTTCTTGCAGACTCCATCAACTTTTTTAGTGTGAGACCGCCTCTTGCATATTCCTCGACCCATTCCTTGGCAAATTCGCCGCTTTTTACACGAAGTGCAAAGATCCGCATTTTTTTCTTTACTTCTTCGTCAATTATTTTAGGCCCCACTGTTAAACCTCCGTACTTAGCGGTGTCGGAGACGCTGTTTAACATTCCGTAGATACCTCTTTGCCATATTAAGTCCATGATGAGTTTGGTCTCGTTTAAAACCTCGAAATAGGCCACCTCTGGTTGATACCCCATTTCTACAAGCACCTCAAACCCCTTTTTGATCAACTCCATAAGTCCGCCCACTAATACGATCTGTTCGCCTATCAAATCTGTTTCCGTCTCTTCGGCAAATGTAGTTTCAATAACTCCTGCCCTGGTTGCGCCAATGCCCTTGGCTATAGCAAGCGCATATTTCAAAGCCGCGCCGCTATAATCTTGGTGTACTGCTACAAGCGCAGGCACCCCTCTTCCTGCCAAAAATTCCTCTCTAACGGCCTTACCCGGCGCCTTAGGTGCAACCATTATTACATCGACATTTTTAGGCGGTTTTATAAGGCCGTAGTGTATGTTAAAGCCGTGGGCAAAGTCAACTACGGCGCCCTCTTTTAAAAATGGTGCTATCTGGTTTTGCCACACCTTTGGTTGTTCCATATCGGGAATCAACACCATTATTACATCTGCTTGCGCAACAGCATCACTAACTTCGTATACTTCAAACCCCTCCGAAACTGCTAGATTCCACGAGTTGCCCCCCTTTCTTAAACCAATTATTACTTTCAGCCCGCTGTCTCTTAGGTTTAAAGCCTGTGCCCTGCCTTGTATGCCATATCCGATTACTGCTATAGTCTTCCCCTTTAGAGGCTCTAAAGATGCGTCTTTGTCAGTATAGATCTTTGCCATATCTATAAAACTCTAGCTGTTTATATATTCTTCTATTTTTAACACCTCGGGTAATTTATCCAGCTTAGCAACTAGCCATCGAACTTCATCTGGAGGTCCCTCTACTCTCATGTAAATCTTATACATAGAGTCCTCTAGTATTACAGACATGTTAATCAGTTGGACTTTTGCTCTGCGCGTAATTGCTATAACGCGGCCAAGGGCGTCTAAAGACTTTGGCACAATTATGTTAATATTACTCATACGTCAATTTGACATCCATACCTGGCGGTAATATTGCGGAAGTTAACCAATCGCCAGGCTTAACCCACGGTAGCACTATGTCGTATTCGCTATCAATCGTCAAGTCCACTATCAAAGGTTCGTTATTTCTCAACGCTTTTGCCACAGCTTTCTCTAGCTGTTCATAACTCTCTGGCCTAATTGCATCTATATCGTACGCCTCTGCTATCTTTAAGAAGTCGGGTCTCTTGCTAAACTCAGTCGCAATTATTCTCCTCTGGTATAGGTATATCTGCCATTGTTTAACTAGCTGCAAAGCTCTGTTGTCAAAAATTACGACCACTATGGGCAAGTTGTAATCTCTTACGAGAGCTAGATTGTTCATAGTCATCTGGAAGGATCCATCTCCGTCAATACACAAGACAGGTCTCTCTCTTGCGGCTAGTTTAGCTCCTAACGCGGCCGGGACGCAGAAGCCCATTGTGCCTAGCCCAGCGGATGTTATAAATGTCCCAGGTTCATAGACGTCCCATACAATTTCTGCCCACATCTGATGCGAGCCAACGCCAGTGACAGTAATCGTATCTCTAGGAGCCGCGGCCCTTAGGATTTTCAACGCCTTCCACGGATGAAATGCCGGCGTTGACGCCGATATCTTAGCCATGGTTTCTTCATATTTTTTTCGAATTTCTAGGAGCCAATCTATAAATTTCTGATTTCTAAAACTTGATATGTGTATGTAGTCTAGTAGTAGTCTTAGTGTTTCTTTTGCATCTCCTACTATACCTATAGTTGGTTTTACATTTTTACCTATCTCGCTTTTATCTATATCAATATGGATTAGCTTAATTCTGCCGCTCTTTACATATTCTATCAACTCTTTGAAACGTCCCCACGTCCTATCGCTAAATCTAGTGCCCACTGCTAGTATGACATCTGCATTTGCTAACGCGGCATCGGCCTCAGCCCGGCCATGCATACCGGCGGGTCCCATGTATAGCGGAAAGTCGTGGGGTATTGCCGCTTTGCCAGGTAGAGTAGAAACGATGGGCGCGTATAGAGTTTTTGCAAGCTCTAAAACCTCTGGAGTTGCGCCTGACCACAACACGCCGCCTCCTACAAGAATTACTGGTCTTTCGGCCTCCGATAGATATTTAGCTGCAAGTCTAGTTTTATCTACATCTGGCGGAGGCGGTATAAACTTCTCTCTATTTACAACGATTTTATCCTCGTAATCAGGTGCAGGGGCAATTTGGATATCTCTGGGGAGATCTATTAATGTAGGCCCAGGTCTTCCTAAGATTGAAATCTCATAGGCTGTTTTAAACGCTGAAGAAGCTTCTGAGGGTTTTCTAACCTGGTATACAAATTTTGTAATTGGAGTTACCACGCCTAGGATATCTGTTTCTTGGAATCCGTCTCTCCCAAATATGTTTGTAGCTACCTGTCCCGTGATTACTACTAGAGGCGTAGAGTCCATATATGCGTTGGTTAGCCCAGTCACGACGTTTGTAGCCCCTGGACCGCTTGTAACAGCTACAACAGCCGGCTTCCCTGAAACTCTAGCATAGCCTTCTGCCGCGTGCATTGCGCCTTGTTCGTGGCGAAATAGGATAGGCTCTATCTCTTGGTCGTATAATGCATCATATAACGTCATTATAGACCCGCCGGGTATTCCCAAGATATGTTTTATCTTATAGGCTTTGAATGTTTCAACTAGTTTGTCTACAACTCGTTTTGAATCCCCGTTTCGAGCCCCGAAATTACCCCCGACATTAGTTATGCAAAAATACAAATATTTAAACGTTCTTCCCTATATATAGAGTATTTATAGCTCTTGTAGCCAATTTTATTACATTTCGCACATTTGGATATGTCTCTATGCTATCTATATCTGATATATCAATCCACACGCCACTTCTTAGAACACCTCCCACCTCTCTTACTAAGTAAATGAGATCGAAATGTATATGCACCTCCTCTGGGTATTGTACAACCTCCTCTAATATGACAAAGGGAAGCGGCCTTTCAACAACGTTATCGTCTTTTATGCCGTGAACATATCCTATGGGCTCTACTACTAAGCCCGTTTCTTCTTCAAACTCTCTCACAAGAGTTTCTATAGGAGTTTCTCCCTCTTCCACATGCCCGCCTGGGTAGAGATATACGCCAAGTCGCCTGTGTTTTATCATTAAGACTCTGTCGTCCCTTATCAATACACCGCTAGCAACGATACATTTCTTAACCATGAGTCTTATCAATAAGTTTTTAAAATGTGAGATGGTACCAGTGAGTGTTTAGTAAGATAAAATTGGGAATTGAAGAATGGAGGAGACTAGAGACAGACCTCATGAGAATATCTTCAGGAGAGCCCCTCGAGATAATTATTAACCTTACTCTGGTGGCTACTGAAGAGGGAGAGGAGTATGAGGAAGACGAAGAAGAGCATCATCACCATACATTTGAAGAGAATGAATTTACAAAGGAAGTTGCAAAACTGATGGACCACATAGCACAAACCTATGGCGCACACATCCATCCACATCTACATAGTAACCATGGCAGTGTTATGTTTGCAGTGAAGGGGACTCCAAAAGACCTTATAAAAACGCTAAGAGATACTGTGGAATATATAAAGCTCAATTGTGAGAAATGTATACTACATACACTAGATGGCGAGTTTCACATAGGCGAAGATTTAGCAGCTATATATTTTGGCGATGCGTATAAGGTAACTTTTATCCTACCTGCTGAAGACGGCAGAAGGCTAAAAATCCACGAAATTCATCTTTAGTTTTATGCAGTTAATTACATCCAGGATCTCTCTCTCCTTTATCTTTTCCATATCTTCAAGAGATATATGCGGATAACCGCCTATCCATATATGCCTATGGATAAAGGAACTATCTTCCACACTCCACACGCACTTCCTCTCCTTGATTTTGTCTAAGTCGTTGACGTGTATAACCACATCACAATCGCACTGAGTCGGGCATCCAAGAATCTTTGCCAACAGCGACGGCCCTCTTACAACCGGCACGCCGAGCTTATATATCTCCCAGTAAAGTTCGCACTTGTAATTCTTTCTCTATAAAATTTAAGTCTATATCATCGTCCTCTAGGATAATATAAATATCTCTGAGGGAGATCTTCTTCTTACGTAACATCTTAGGGGACACTTCCACAAGCTCCGGCACTAAAGTATCGTCAATCTTTTTTACAAATATCTTCACATTAAACAAAGTTACTCTTTTAAACTACTGATGCGAACTTCTTCTCCTGGCGCTGTTGGGAGATAGATGTTATCATATCCCTCGTTTATAAGGCGTCGGATTAATACTGATGCAGATAGAGGATCTGTGTGTACAAGTATGATCTTCGTATCTCTAGAGAACCTCTTTATAAAATGCTCTAATTCCCTCCTCCCAGCATGTGCGCTGAAGTCAAACCATTCAAGTCTTGCGTCAACTTTTATTATTGTACCGTCAACTACAGCGTATCCTTTACTTAAAATTTCAAACCCAGGCGTATTTGGAGCTTGGAAAGATGGTAGGAATATACCATTTTTCTTGTTTTGTGCCATCTTTTTGAAGTAATATAAAGCAGCGCCGCCTTTTAACATGCCTGCTGGGGCTATAATCACTGAATGTTCCTCTAGCGCCCCTTTTCTCACATACGCACTAGGTACCTCTATAGCTACTTCTAGGGCTTTTTTATAAAGGCCGGGGTCTCTTAACAGATGTGGATATCTCGCAATGATTTGATTTATCTGTCTCGCAAGTCCATCGATATATATTGGGTATTTATCTACACCATGTTTCACCAGCGTTAGTAAAATCTCCTGTGCTCTACCTAGTGCAAAAGACGGTATTAACACAGAGCCACCGCCCTCTAAAGTTTCTCTTACAGCCTGTATAAAATCTCTTTCAAGTTTCTCGCGTGGTGGATGATCCGTAGAGGCATATGTCGCCTCCATTATTATAACGTCGGGGTTTTTCGGCAAGTTATATACATCAGCCCCCCTAAGTAGGTTTGTATCCACTGTGTTGAAGTCGCCTGTAAAAACCACAACCCAACCCTCCACTTCAACTACGCCTATTGCACTCCCAGGTATATGACCGGCGTTATAGATTGTTAAAACAGCGTCTCTACCAATTTCTACGGGCTCGCCGTATATAAGAGGTATAGCGCTTGCCATGGTTTCTCTAACCTCTTCTTGCGTATAAGGCAGATAATATCCAGAGAGTTTTATTGCATCTGTATACATCAAATCGCTTAGCTCCATAGTAAGAGATGTCGAATAAATAGGAGTCCTAGACGAAATATAGAGTAAAGGAAGTCCGCCGCTGTGATCCAAGTGGGCATGGCTGAGAAAAACCGCTGTGAGGTCTCGCGGGCGTATGTGAAGCGGAAATACCGGCCTGCCTTGTGCGTCAAAAGATACGCCGTAGTCTAGCAATATGCCATTTGACGCTGTTTTTAAAAAAACAGCTAGTCTACCTACCTCGCCTGCGCCGCCTAAGAATCTTATTTTCACAAACCTGCCGTAGTTTAGAAATAAAACTATTTTTAGAGGGGTGTCTCCTAACCTTGTGGAAGAAGTCAGTAGGTACCTAGACAGAATAATCGAAATAAATAGAAGAATTCTTAGAGAGTTGGAAGAGATAAACGAAGTACTAGCAAAAGCTAGGGAAAGAGAGCTCGGGAAGCGCAGATAAATTTATATATCAATCTACTGGGGCGTCTCATGCCGTTTACTACATCTATACAGCCTAGACGACAACGGCTTAGCCTATACACGGCGCCGCTACATTTAAGACATAAGCTATTCAATGCAAAGCTCTCACCTGATTTACAGAAAAAATTGGGCGTAAAAAGACTTCCTGTAAGACGCGGCGATACGGTTATGATAATGAGAGGGGATTTCAAAGGTGTTACCGGCAAAGTCGTTAAAGTAGATCTTAAGAAGGTGAGAATATATGTAGAGGGAGCTACCAGGACAAATAGCAAGGGTCAAACCGTGTATTACCCAATACATCCCTCTAAAGTGATGATAATAGATATCGATACATCGGATAAGATTAGACAGAAAATAATACAGAGAAGAAAGAAGGAGTAGATATGGTACATCTACGTCGTACAACTGCACCATACTGGTGGCCTATACCGCGGAAGATCGGAGGAGTATGGGTAGTAAGACCTTCTCCAGGGCCCCATAGTCTTGCCTATTCGTTGCCACTTGCAATAATCATAAGAGACATACTAAAATATGCTAAGACAATGCGTGAAGCAAGATATATAATATCGAGAGGATATGTAAAAATCGACGGCGTCATTAGAAAAGACTATAAGTTCCCAGTGGGTCTTATGGACGTTGTAGAAATCGTGCCAACGGGAGAAATTTACAGAGTTGTGCCAGACGAGAAAAAGTATTATGCCCTCATTCCTATTTCTTCAGAAGAGGCAACGTTGAAATTGCTAAGGGTAGAGGGGAAAACTGCAGTAAAAGGTGGTAAGTTGCAACTACATTTCCACGATGGTAGAAACTTAATAGTATCTCAAGACGTAGGTCGTCATATAAAAACCTTTGATACTGTGCTATACGATTTACAGAATAAAAATATAAAAATGCATATACCATTTAAGCTGGGAGCCTATGCTGTAGTCACCCGCGGTGGTAATGTAGGCTTCTCTGGAAAATTATATGAAATTGTTTGGACACTAAAAAGAAGACAGTCCGTTGTCGCGTTAAAAAGAAATGAAGAAGTGAGAAGAACAATTCTAGACTACATAATGATAACAGGATCTGAAGCTCCTGTTATAAAAATCTCTCCTTAATCAGCAGGAGGCTTCTCTTCTGTATAAACCTCAGCCATCTTCTTCGATAAGATTCTCTCTTCGGCTTTCCAATACGCATCTCCGTAGTAATCAAGAGCTTTTCCTATATCACTTAGGCTAATGGCTATAGGTTCATACACTCGCACGACGTCGCCCTCCACAACCCACCCCTCTACAACGCCCCCTACTGCCCAATCGTATTTTGCATTTATCACATACCGTCTTTCAAACGTAGACCCTCTGACTTTAATGTATACAGTAGCTATGCCAAATTCTGTAAAAAACCGTGATACTACATCCCGATATCTCTCATTAGCCTTAGGAGATGGTACCCTCTCAAGATATATTATATCTTCTCGCTTTAAGTCTTCTTCAAGAAGTTGTAGAAGTTTCGAAACAGGCTGACCTGTTCTTTCAATTCGCATAGTATGTGTTGATACTATGTTTTTATTTGTTATATAGCCAACAAGCTACGTAATGCCCGCTCTTCACCTCTATTAATTTGGGTTCTTCTTTGTCGCATTTGCCTTTTATCGCATAGGGACATCGGGGGTGAAAACGACAGCCAGACGGCGGATTTAACAAACTAGGCGGCTCGCCAGGCGGCACTTTTCTAACCTTAAGTCTATTAGAGGGATCTGGATCAGGCAGAGCCTCTATTAGAGCTTGAGTATATGGATGTAAAGGCTCCTTTATAACATCTCTAAATCTACCATACTCTACAACCTTTCCAGCATACATAACTAATATTTTGTCAGATAAATATTTCGCAGTGGCTATATCGTGGGTAATGTACATCATCGTAATGCCGTATTTGGTCTGTAAGGATCGCATGAGAGAAAGTATCTCTGCTCTAATAGATACGTCGAGCATTGAGACGGGCTCGTCGGCAACAATAAACTTGGGTCTTGTAATAAGCGCTCTCGCAATACCCACGCGCTGTCTCTGACCGCCGCTCAACATGTGTGGATATTTTCTGAGGAAGTCTTCAGGCGGCACAAGTTTTACCTCCTCTAGAGCTTTTATGACAAGTTCATACCTCTCTTTGGGATCTACGCCTCTGAGTATAAGCGGCTCCTCTAGTATATACTGTACTGTATGATATGGGTTTAAAGAACTGAAGGGGTCTTGAAACACCATTGCGGTTGAAAATCTATACCACCTAAGTTCAGACTCTGGAAGATACGTAACATCTTTGCCTTCAAATACTATCCTGCCAGAGGTGGGCTTTATAAGTCTTAAAATTGTTCTTCCTAGTGTAGTCTTTCCAGATCCCGACTCTCCAATCACTGCTAAAACCTCGCCTTTTTCCATTGAGAAGCTAACTCCATCTACCGCTTTCACATGTCTCACAGGGCTAAAAAGTCCCCTTTTTACAGGAAACCATGTCTTAAGTTCTTTAACTTCTAACAACGACATATTAATACAACCAGCATGCAACTTCGCTTTCTTCTATATGTTTCATTACAGGTTCTTCTTTGTCGCATTTGCCTTTTATCGCATAGGGACATCGGGGGTGAAAACGACAGCCAGACGGCGGCGTGATGAGACTAGGTACATCGCCTGGGATATATTCTATAGTCTTTTCTTCACGTAATGTAGGCACAGCAGCAAGTAGTTTCTGTGAGTATGGATGTTTTGGTTTATAGAAAAAGACATCCGCAGGCGCTAGTTCTACAAGTTTTCCGGCATACATAACGCCAATTTTGTCGGCTATTTCAGAGGCTAAAGCTATATCGTGAGTAATAAGGATATACGATAAATTATATTTTGTTTTTAGTTCTTTTAATAAATTCATAATATTTGCTTGAGTAATTACATCAAGAGCAGAAGTTGGCTCATCTAGAATTATTAACTTTGGTTTCATCATAATGGCCATAGCAATTACTACTCTCTGTTTCATGCCTCCAGAAAGTTCAAAAGGATATCTCATTAATACATCTTTAGTAAGGCCTACGGAACGGAGAGCTTCTTCGGAAATTTTTAAAGCTTCATTTTCTGAAAGACCAAGATGTAAGACTAGGGGCTCTATCATTTGGTCACGCACTCTCAATACAGGATTCAGGGCGTTCATAGACGCTTGAAACACCATAGATATTTTCTTCCAACGTATCTTTCTCCTAATTTCTTCCTCGCTCATCTTCATCAAGTCTATAGTTCCTAATTCGTCGTCATAAAAGAAAATTTCTCCGCTGAATTCAGCGACATTACGTGGCAACAGTCTTATTATTGTAAATGCTAGTGAACTTTTGCCACTACCGCTTTCGCCTACAAGAGCCATAGCCTCCCCCTTGTTTAACCTAAAGGAAATTCCGTCAACAGCCCTTACAACACCTCTAGATGTGCTGTAATACATCTTTACATTGCGTAGCTCAAGTAAAGGCGGCATAAAACGCTCTAAATAATACTATATATATTTATTTCGTTCTTGCCATGTGTGGAAGTAACAATAGTGGGTAATCCAACAATTGACATCATATACACAAACAAAGGTATTTTTAAGAGATACGGCGGGCCTACATATTATGCATCTCTTGCACTAGCCGCACTATATAATAATGTAAGAGTCTTAGGTGTTGTATCATCGGAAGTAGCAATGGAACTAAGAAAAATATTTCAAGAAATGGGTGTAAAAGCCGATTTAATAGAGGCGGACGTCACTACAACATTTGAGCTAGACTACAGAACAAAGCCCAGGAATGTTAGACTAGTAAAAAAGCCTTCGAGAGGTATAGAGAGAGTAGAGGGGGACATTGTAATTTTGTCCCCAGTGTATGATGAGCTTAGGGATGCAGAGATACGTGCAAAAATTGTTGTGGCAGACCTACAGGGGTATTTACGTGCTAAAATACCGCTCCCTGATGCAAATTTGGTACATTTTTCATATGACGATATACAAATGTCGATGAAAGAACTCCTAAATTTCGCTAAGAGATGGCCATATGTTGTATATACGCTCGGCGAAGAGGGCTCATATGTTGTTATGGGTAGCAAATTGTATTATATAAACAGTGCAAGACTTAACGTAGAGGATGTCACAGGTAGTGGCGACGTATTTCTAGCGGTTTTAACCCTCTACCACTATATAAGAGGCATGGATTTATTAGCTTCGGTATGTGAGGCTAGTAAGTATACGGCTGGGTTTTTAATAACTAAAAGAGTCCAGCGGTACGAGTATGATTGTACTATACAAGTTGTTCAAGAGTAGCTATTCTTCTGAGAATATCTGTTCTAGTTATAATACCGACCAACCTGTCTTCAGAATCTACTACCAACAGTCTGCCAATACCCCCCGCGACCATTAAACGTATTGCCTCATGTATGTCTTCATCCTCATATATAGTTGGAGGATCTTTTACCATTACGTCTTTAACCTTAGCATCAAGTTTACACAAGGATAAAGTCTCCATTAGTTTAGAAGCCATTAGAAGACCAATAGGCTTTCCATTTTCATCTACGACAGGTATGCCCCTGTATCTCTTCTCTATAAATAGTTTTACATAAGGAGCTATTGTATCGTCTGGCTTAGCCACCACAGGATTCGGCGTCATTATGTTTTTCACAGATGTCCTAGGTATAGAGACGATCGAAGTTATTTCTACCAACGCCTCTATATCGGCCTTTATTATCTTTCCAATTAACACTAAGCCGTTAGGAAGAGGTCCTATTCTTACCTCTCGTTCTATGTATTCTGTTAAATCCCCTATAACGCGCATTGAAGCAAGAGGTTTGTCTGACAGCAAACCTATTAGAGTTATATCTAATGCGTATCCGATGACGTTACTAAGCGAAACTATAGGCACAGAAAACGTTTGACGAGATAACATATCTGTGGCTTTTGAAGTAGGTATGTACCCGCCGTGAGGCCCCGCTTTACTTATCACAAGTCCCATAGACTTGAGAATTGAGAGCATATTACGCACATAGCCCTCGTGTATACCCAACGCGCTGGCAATATCTTTAGATTTAACGGGAGTATTCCCTTTATTATATAGTTCAACAAGCACTTTTAATACATTATATACGGAGTCGGAAAAGTTAACCATCTTTTAGAATTTACCCCCAATATAAATATACTTCTGTAGGCAGATTATATATGCTTCAGCGATCGGTCTCTTGCTCATCGTATCGCTAGACCATCTTCTCATCATAGTCTAGGAAAAAATTTTGGCAAGATTTATAAAGTAGACCGATCCACGCATTAATGTTAGCACTTATCATAGACAATGTCGATTTACTCATAAAAGAAAGGCTAGAGAAAATTGGAATAAAAGTTGATATAAAACCAGGTATTTCAAGAGAGCAGTTATTAAATATAATAGGAGACTATGATATTTTAATTTTTAGGGGAAGGCTAAGAATAGATCGAGAGATTATTGATGCAGGCACAAATTTGAAAATTTTGGCAAGATATGGCGTTGGGTTAGATAACGTAGATGTTGAATATGCTGTAAAAAGGGGTATTGCAGTTGTTAGCGCCCCTCGCGCACCTACACAGAGCGTCGCCGAATTAACGATAGGTCTTATGCTTGCAGTCGCCCGTAGAATTCCGTTGCTGAATGCCAAGGTAAAGGAGGGCGAGTGGCCTAAAGGCAAATATATAGGTATTGAACTAAGCGGAAAAACTCTTGGCGTCTTAGGATTTGGTAGAATAGGTAGGGCTGTAGCTCAAATAGCTAAGGGCTTAGGTATGAAAATTCTAGCAAGTGACATAGTAGATGTAAGTTCCGACGTGGAGAAACTGGGAGGTAGACAAGTGTCGCTACAAGAGCTTCTAAAAGAAAGCGATGTATTGTCTATCCATGTACCTCTAACACCGGACACATATAGATTAATTAATGCCGATAGACTCGCTTTAGTAAAAGATAATGCCATATTGATAAACACAAGCCGGGGTGAGGTCGTTGATCATGAAGCGTTACTACAACACATAGATAGACTATGGGGCGTTGGCCTAGACGTTTTACCAGAGGAACCCCCCAAAAGCCCCTATCTGAGAAAATTGATAACACACGAAAAAGTTGTAATAACGCCACATGTAGGCTCCGAGACTTATGAAGCAATGAGAAGACTAGCCGAGGAGCTTGTGTTAAACATAGAAGAAGTGGTCTCGAGAATAAGGCTATGAAGTATCTAACGCCAGGGCCGGTACAATTGCCGAAGTTTGTAATAGATGCGATGGCAAAACAACCACCGTTTCACCGAGATAGCGAATTTAAAAAGTTATTCAAATCTGTATTAGATAAACTACACTCATTGTATCCAACTAGAGCCGTAGTGATGCCTGGCACAGGTACTCTAGCTGTTGATACAATGATATACAATTACGTAAACCCTGGGGATAAAATACTTGCGCTTGTCTATGGTGAGTTTGGAAAACGGGCTGTAGAGACGGCTAAGATTAGAGGCGCAAATGTGGTTGAAATTGAGCAAGACACGCCGCCAGCTCCCGACGAAGTTGAAGACATCTTGCGGAGAGATCGTGAAATTAGGGCTCTGTTGTTGATACACAATGAGACTAGCACCGGTATCGCCTATAAGCAACTAAAGAAGCTTGTCGATATTACAAAGTCGTATAACGTCCTTCTTCTTGTAGACAGCGTCTCTGGATTTCCTGCAGAGCCTCTTCCACAAGACATCGATGTTGTTGCGACGGCGTCGCACAAAGCGCTTTTAGCGCCCCCAGGGGCCTCTATCTTATACCTCTCTACAGAACCAAAGGCAGAGACAGGCGTACCTCCTTCTATGAACTTAAGAAAGTTCATAAAAATGTTAGATAATCTAGAAACGCCGTATACTCCACCGATTTCTATACTCTTCGCCCTAGACGTTTCCCTGAGTTATATACTGGAACTAGGGCCTAAGTATGTAGATATCCACAGGGAGAGAGTAGAATATCTATATTCTGCGCTGAAGTTAAGACCTATTCCGCCAGCCGGTTTACGTAGTTTTACAGTAACGGCTTTCTATTGTGAAAAGCCAAAAGAAATCATTGCTAAACTAAAGGAGGCGGGGTACGTCATCTCAGGCGGTATGTACAAATATAGAGAAAAATCAATTAGAATAGGTGTAATGGGAGATATAACCATGGAGGATCTAAGAAGAGTTGTTGATATAATTAATCGTGTGGATTGACGAAGTTAATTGTAAGCTCTGTATAATTTCATCAAGGACCAGCGATTTAGTAAGGCTTAACAGACCTGAAAAACTCCCTGAGATTCTAAGCGAACTCTCCCGTCTATTGCAAAAGTCTAGCAGAAGTGAAGCATTTTCCGAGAGCTTTAGATCTGTAGCTAAGCTTGTCGGCGTAGAGGATCCCTATAGAGAATATAAGGAGAGACTAGCTACAATAGGCAAAAAAGTTGCGGAGATCGTGAGGCACAAACTTCAACAAACTTCATGGGATTTAAAAACTGCCCTCAGAATAGCGGCTGCAGCGAATATCGTTGATACAAGCGTGTTAGGCTATAGACCTAAGAAACTAGAGGAAGCCATATGGGATTTGCCAGCAATAGAAGAGTACGTAGAGCTACCCTCTGAACTATATTATGTGCTTGATAATGCAGGAGAGGCGCAAATAGACTTTGTTGTAGCTGAGGCATTAGAGAGAAATGGTATTAAACCCATATTTGTCGTCCGTTCGGAACCTTATGAAATAGACATGACAGAAAGCGATCTGGCAGGATACAAAGTAATAACTACGCCCGGCAATATATCTCCCATCAGATGGATAAGAGATAGGTTCGTAATAGCGAAGGGTATTGCCAATTTTGAGGCATATATAGAATGGGGAGAGGTACCAGCGCTTTTATTGTTCAGGGCAAAGTGTGACGTACTCTCCAGGGTATTTTCAGTCCCTAGAAATTCGCCTATTATTATCAGCGGCGAGAAGGCTAAGGCTATTAGCCTAGCACAATAAGCTTTACAGGCACTCCATTCTTATATTGAATGGTGATTTTTAGAGACTCTAGCCCACCCTCTCTTATGATAGATTGCGCTACTTCTCTCACCTTTTTTAGGACGCTTAGCAGATCTACCATGTGTCTATAAGATTCTTCCAAAATCTCGTATCTGGTCATAGGATTAGGGTCTATATATAGCTGGAGACCTGTGATTTCAAGAGGTGGACTCTTCTCTGAACTTCCAGTGCTAAATTTCCTCAATAACTCTTGAAGTCTTTTATACCGCTCTAGTGAAGGCTTTAAATTTTCCAACTCTGTGCTTAACGCCTTAACCGACTCTTCTAATTCTCTGATTTTCTGGTCAAGCTCGGATAAAAACTGATTTGCATCACTATAAGTCTTCACAGTATATACATCCATATACCATATGCCTATAGCCATTTATAAGCACAACGCTTAAGTAATCCAAGCGTTTTTCCTTACAAGTGCCCCTTCATATAAATTTATACGGATAGTGTAATCACCCTTGCCTAGATACGTTTTTAAACAGTCGGAGATATTGGTATAACGTCTTCTTTTGATTACATAGACCCTAGAGCCCTGTACAAACGGCCCTATTATGTCCTTATCTAAATATTTTTCTACAAATGCATCAACTGCATCGTCATAGACAGGGGGCCCCTTGTGTAACATATAAGGCGGAAGCTCGATCTGTTCCACTACATATATAAGAGAGACGTAAGACTTTTCGTCGCTTTCAACACCCCATCGGTACACCCTGAAGCCGCATTGTTTAAGCCAATTAAAAACTGATCTCCCAATTCTCTTATAACGTCCCCAGACAATGTCGGGAGGCTCATTAGGGTATGGGAATACCACTTCTACAACATTTGTTTTAATGACGTCGCCTTGTCTCTGTTGGAAATATGTTATAGAGGGGTTTTTTAAAAATCGTCGTGATGCCAATATAAAAGTTGACATAGATGTCAACGAAACAGCTGCGGCTACGTTTCTCTCAGGGTCTACAGGGTCTACAACAACAAGCGGCGCTTTAAACTTCGCCCTAGATTCAGAGAAAGTAATATATGTACGATAAGGTCTCCATCGTGATGCCGCTTTAAGAACATCTATAAATGAGCCATAATATGCAACAAGAAGCTCAGTTAAATATCCAGAAAAGCCTTCAACCTTTATTTCAGCCCCATAAACTCCAATTGTTTTCATAAAGAGCTTTAACAATCTGACATCTCGTCTCTGCTCTTCGCTGAGTTTTTCAACTAGAAACTTATGGTGAAGTGGTGTTCTATCAGCTGCCGTTATAGGTCTTTCGCCAAAGCTAATTTTATAGCATGGAACAACGTCTACTTCGTATCCATCGACAAGGAGAGAAAGATATGGGTGTTGCGCATAACGCATGCTCCACGTGACCCCCCTCTCTGAAAAGTATCTTGATAACAGCGTTATAACATCTTTTATATTTATATTTCTGTTTGTGAGTACAATAAAAATGTCTATATCGCGTTGCCCGGGTAGCCATGTAGAACGTGCACTAGAGCCGTATACGCCTATCTCCGCCTCTATCCCATATTTATTTATTGCATCGGCGATTAAGGCCCTAACTTTCTCCGTAACTTTCTTTAACTCTCTCTCTTCCTCTTCGCTAGGCGTAACGAGTTTATAGGCCTCTCTAAGTACCTCCTCTAAAGTGCTCACGTGAGATATTGTACAAAGAGGTCACTATAAATAGGCCCTCTCGGCGTTAGCACTGACTTTTTTAGTTTCACCTTATCTACTTCGATAACGCCGAATTCGGCTTCTCTATAGCGCTCAATAATCTCTCTGAGTTTATCTATGTTTCTTCCAGATTTAATTCTCCCTATAGTAAGATGAGGAGAAAATTCGCGATCCTCTCTATGTTCTGCATATTTATCTACTAAATTTCTTACTATATTTGCGAGATTGACAAGATTTTCTAAACCCTTAGAAACGCCAATCCATAATACACGAGGTTTAGCCAAGTCCGGAAATACGCCAAGTCCAGAAAGCGTGATTTTAAACTTACTGAATCTGATGGTTGTTAAGGATTTAACAATATCATTAACTCGGCTTTGAGGAATTTCTCCCAAAAAACGCAGAGTTAGATGTAAATTTTCTTTTTCTACAAGCTTTATGTCGAGACCAAGTCTTAGAACTTCTCTTTGTATTTCCTCTACTTTTTTAACAATCTCCGGATTTTCGACGTCGATAGCTACAAAAGCTCTAACCAAGGTCATGACCTCAGGTTATGTAGCCACTTAGTCAATAAGTTGCATGTAAGGGGGGTTATGAAACTAACGCCGCATCGGTCAGAATATGGACAATATACACAGGGTATTGATAACAAAGTTCTAAGCTCATTTGGGAGGGCGTCAAAATCTACTATAAAGGCCTCTACTGTCTCTTCATGTATTTTACTAAGCAGTCTATATGCTTTCTCAGTCAATCTTACTATGTATACACCTCGTTTGTTTCCGCCAACTCTTTCTCTCGCTATGAGTCCTCTTTTTTCAAGTCTAGCGAGTATGGGTAGGCCGGTCTTACTATCTATTCCAATGTACTTCCAGAGATTCCTCTGTTGATAGCTACCGCCAAGTCTCTCAAGCCCCTGTAATATCTGTATCTCAACCTCAGTAAGTACATCAGACTCTTCTGCAAACTCTTGTGTCGCCACGTCATTAAAACAGTGGTCTCCATTTAAAAATTTAAACTACACCGTGACCTCAATATATAGGATCTCCGAGAGTTCTTTCAATAGATCTCGTATAGGTCCTTCCGTGGTATCTGTAGCTTTTGCCAGCTCTTTCTGAGTCACCTCTACGCCGGCTATGTAACAGGCGTAATAAACAGCGGATGCCGCGAGAACTTGCGGCTTTCTTCCATTTCTAATACGTGGTGATGATAAAATATAGCGTAATATATCCACGGCTATACGTTGCACCTCTGCAGATTTCTCGTCGCCTATACCCAACGCCGATACAATTCTGGGTATGTATATTTTAGGATCTATACGCGGCGGTTTTATACCAAGTTTATTTGCAACACGCATAAGCTCCATATATGCTGAGATAAAAGACGAACGGTTAATTCCGAGGTTTTCTGCTAGGCTCCTTAAAGTAATTGCGGCTACCCCATGTTTCTTGAGCGTGAAATATAGAGCTGCAGCATACCCCTCAAGTCTTGGCGCCCGATATCCAGCATCATATAACTTTTTATACAACATGACAGTATCCTCTATTACAGCTTTTGGGATGTTAAGCTTCTGTTTTGCAGCTTCTAAAAACTCTCTTATGTCTACCTCTATGCGTTCAAGTGGCGTAGAGATAGGTCGTGCAAACTTCTTTAAGCTAAGCGCCTTAAGTTTATCGGCTATCTTCACATTGCCAAATTCTATATCTCCCATAGAGGAGCCTATAGGGCCTGAATACGCCCTTGATGACTCAGGTTTCCTCCACTCAGGGCCTAAATCTGCAACTCCCTCTCTTAAGACAGTTCCGCAATTCTTACATATAACTTGTCCACGTTCGTAATCAACAACTACGTCATTAACTGCGCCACACACCGGGCAGCGGTGCTCCTCTACTTCAAATATCAGCTTTCTAGTCATTTTCTCCTCTTCTCTAAGTCCTGTAGTTTTACATACAGCGGTTGCCCTATTAAAGATTCATCGCGAACATAAGGTTTTACAAGCCCGTACGGATTTTTTATATTACCTATTACATCGTAGAGAATGCCGACTTTTTTCATCGTATAAGTATAGATGTTTATATAAATGGGGGGAACCTCGTTAAGTTTTACCACGAGGTTCCCGAGACGTGAATAATGAAGAGCAGTTCCAATGCGTTTCATTAAAACCCCATCGCGTCCTAATTAATAATAGTTATGCCTTTCAATATCTAGGTAATATGAGGATCTCCGGCTTATTAGGACCTGAGTTCAAACACCGCCTATCCCTAGGCGACGCCTAGGGACTTTCTCTCCGCCCATGCCGTCACCAGTACCTACGATAATTCAGGCATGGGGTCATGGTGTCTGGCAGCACTTAGCCTTTCACCAGCGCCCTTCCCTCGATGTTTATCACGGCCGCCACGTCTCTACCCCCTCACTCTCAGCGGGGCAACGGAGTGCCCTCGAGACAGAGCCTCTCACAAGACGCCCCCACACCGCAAGCAAATTGAGGAAGTCCCCCTCGGGTTGACCTTGACGATTGGCATCTTCCCCTCTCTAGCCTTTTGTATAATTTCTCTTAAACATAATCATAAACCTAACTCTATAGACTCTATCTCTGAGCTTGGGTCATTAATTCTCAATATCATATACTTCGACATCTCCTTTGGCAAATTCTCGACGGCTACACGAGAGAAGTTTAAATACCCCACTGTTGTTAAAAGGCTGTGAAGCTAGCCGCATTTTACAAAGGCAGAGATTTAAAAAAGCCCAGCGGCGGGAAAAAGGGAAGAGTAAGAAAAACTAAGAAGAAGGCGTTGTGTGGAGGCCCTCCACAAATACCTAAACTAGGTGAAAGAGATTTGAGACTTGTAGAGAGAGTAACAGGAGGTAACTTAAAGGTTAGAGTCAGGGAGGTAAGATACGCGAACGTTTACATTCCAAAGGAAAGGCGGCATGTAAAAGCTAAGATACTCTCAATTTTGTCAACGCCAGCAAATCCAGATTTTGCGCGTCGCAATCTTATAGTCAAAGGTGCGGTGATACAGACCGAGGTTGGCAGAGCTGTCGTCACGTCGAGACCTGGGCAAGACGGGGTTATAAATGCAGTGCTTATAGAATGAAGAAACGAGGCGGGAGAATACTCTGGCTTGTTTACCTAGACTCGTCGGTCCCTCGTTCTCGGGGTAGAATTTTGCCGCGAAGTAAAGCTGTGAGTAAGCCGACTTTACAGGAAGTTATACAGGCTTTAGAGAGACTGGGGTATAGATATCAAGTGTACCAAGATAAAAAGTATCCGGCGCTTTGGTTTGAAGAGCGGCAGGGCTACATCGTGGTAGAAACTAGTGAAAAATTACGTATACTTGCGCTTAAAGTTGCGGAAGAGGTAAGAAAACTCAGGCGTTAATGTATACAGTATTTTTTGTAGGCACAGCAGGTTCTGGTAAATCTACTCTTGTATCAACTCTCTCCACGTGGATGGAAGACCAAGGTTTTGACGTCGGCATAGTTAACCTAGATCCTGCGGTAGAGTACTTACCTTATGTGCCCGATATTGACATAAGGGATAGGATTAGCGCCAGGAAGATAATGAAGCAGTTTAAACTAGGGCCGAACGCGTCTATAATTGCGGCTGTTGATATGATAGTGACTGAGGCCGAGAGAATTAAGGAGGAGATGGAGATAATCGGGGCCCCCATTTACCTAATAGATACGCCAGGCCAAATGGAGCTTTTTGCGTTTAGACAGAGCGGTGCATATCTAGTACAAAAACTATCTGATGTCCACACCTTAGTAGTATATGTGGCAGATGCTGTCTATGCACAGTCTGTTGATGGTTTTGCTGTGACTATGTTGCTTGCTCTGTCTACCAGGATACGGTTTAAAAAACCGCAGATATTGGTAATCAACAAATCCGACCTTCTGTCAGAAGACGTACGTATAAATATTTTAAACTGGGTAGAGGATCCAACTACATTACTTGAGTCTATAGATTTACCACCTTATGAAAAGGAAATCTTACGCTCTGTCGCCAATATGGGAGGGTTTATAGAACCTCTTTTTGTTTCTGCCAAAACAAGCGAGGGCATAGACAAACTCTACTACCAACTCCAACTACACTACACTGGGGGCGAAGATGTTCAGCTACCTCCCTGATGAGGCTTGAGGTGCTCAGGAGTTACTACAAGAATCTTCTTCTTATCTCCTAAATAGGTCTCTATAACATACGCTCTACCCCTAGTACCGATCACAACGCCAACCTTCCCCTGGTAACGTCTATGCGGCGCATTTTCCACAAAGGTCGGGTCTATATCTATTACAACTCTATCGCCAGGTTTGTATTCATATAAAAGGCGGGAAAGTCCGGAGAGTCCTCTTTCTCTAGGTTTCTTTCTTAATAACTTTCTGCTCTTGTAACGATAGCCATGTGTTCTCTTAACCATACGTCTCTAAAACTCGGCAGTTATTAAAATTTTAGTTTTCGGCGAATAAGTTAAAAAGGTGAGATATGATAACGTGTAGTGAGCATTAAGAAAATACGCAAATCGGAGGAGATAACTAATGCTAAGGCATTGGAAATACTAAGGACGTTGTCTACTACAACTCAACTTTCAGAAGACCAGAGAAAAACGCTTGACTATTTAGAAAAGGTAACAAAGAGAAAGCCTGACGAGGCAGAGTCTATAGTGAAAAAGCTAATTGAAAAATTTGGATTCACACGTATTACAGCAGTTCAGTTAACAAATCTGTCTATAGAAAGCTTAGATGAGTTAAAACTTATACTCTCATATCTTGAGAAAAGAGAGTATTCAGATAGTGAGCTAAAGGAAGTATACAAGATACTAACTGGGCAATGAAGGGGAGAAAGGAGGAGTATGCATATGTAATAGACATACTACCCCCGGAAGTAGCAGTTTACAAACTCCCGCCGAAAATGAGAAGGGAATTTCCACATGATGCGACATATGCCCATTTAGTTGGTGAAAACCATTTTACGCTTTTGGAAGTAACGCTTAAAAAAGGAGTTACTGTAGACATAGGAGAGAGATTATACGTAGGACTTGGGACTAGAGATAAGGTTGACAAAATTGTGAGAAGGATAAGATACGACGATCTTCAACCACAGGGCAAAGAGAATCTTCGTGTGATCATAAGAAAGATTGTAGAACAGCAAGAGGAGCGTTTTATAAAATGGCTCAATGAGGCGGGGCCTATCACTTTAAAACTCCATAGTCTGGAGTTGTTGAAAGGCGTGGGGAAGAAGAAAGTGCAGGAGATAATAGAAGAAAGGAGAAAAAAGCCCTTTGTATCATATGAAGATGTAAAACAAAGAGTCGGTATAGATCTTGTTGAATTAATTACCGATAGAATTCTGAGAGAAATAGCGGGAGAAGATCCGTATTATGTTTTTGCATCACCTCCTCCTGCTACAAGCCAGTAGTTATTTCAGCCTATCCCTAGGCGACGATGGTGTCTGGCAGCACTTGGCCCGCAGCCAGCACCCTCCTCTAACTTCCGCCTAATCCAGATGACGTCTCTCTTCTCGTCTAGCTTGAGCCGTGGCTGAGGTTTCAAGCGCCATCGCAAACTTCAATTCTTCATCGCCTACCCAAGATGCGACGTAGATTCTTGACGAATTCAAAGCATCATATTCTGAAGTTTTCTTGAAAACTCTCGGCGGGCGGACACGCCGCCCGACATATGCAATGCACAAACGGGGAGGTATAGACCTGATTGTACAACACACAACAGGCCTAGCAGACATGGATTCCTATACGGCGGAACGTCCATTCAACAGAGCGTAAAGGATACCTACGACAAGCTGTGGAGCGACTGAAAACCTCGCCCCTTAGGGCGGGGAGGGGTCGTATTTGGGAATTTCTGTTAGACCTCAGCTCCAGTTATTTCACTCGAGTTATCTTATATCGATTTAATATCTGCCACACCTCTACCTCAACTCCCGGCGCTAACCTCCCCTTAGCCTCTTCCTCAACGTAATCTATGGGAACTTCGATGGTCTTATAGTCTCGCATATCCATCAGTTGAATAACGTTGCCAGAGATCGAAAGCACTTGTGCCGTGAACTTCTCAATAATAGGCACCTCTATCTGGGCGTCCACCGGGAGACTTAAAGTCCTTTTTCCACCATCAAAAACGCCGATGGCAACGATTCGCGCTTTCGCGCTGCCGTGTTTCCCCGTTTTAGACTTCTCTATCTCTACAACTCTACAAGGTTCTCCATCTATTACCACATAGGAGCCCTCTTTTAGCTCTCCTACCTCAACGTACTTAGTTGACATGGCCTCCCTTAAGGCACTGATATATAAACTTTAGACACAGGCATATTTCAATACATCGCCGCATTTGGGAATTTCTGCCGGAATTCTTGGTACGGCCTCTGCAATAACTCTTTTTATAATGTCGATTTTTTCGGTCATCATTTTTTCTACAGCCTCTGCTGTCACAGGTTGGTGAGGAACTAACACATCGTAGTCTGTCACAAGGGCGATTAAGCCATAACACATGCCTAATTCTCTAGCTAAGTTAATCTCCGGCACAAGAGTCATGCCTATTATGTCGCATCCAAAAACCTCCCGCCATATTCTAGATTCAGCTTTTGTACTAAACCGAGGCCCTTCAATACATATGTAGCATCCCCCGTCATGTGTTCTATTATATCTGCTTGCCACCTCTACTAAAACTTTTCTAATCTCCTGGGTAAAAGGCTCTAGTCCAATTGATATATGACACGTACGCGGCCCGTCGTAAAATGTGTATTCGCGCGACTTAGTCATATCGACGAATTGATCAGGAACGACGAAATCGCCGGGAGCGTAGTCAGGTCTTAAAGAGCCGACAGCACTTACGGCTATTATAGACCTAACTCCTAATGTATAAAGTGCGTATATATTAGCGCGATAAGGTATTTTATGCGGAGGATACTTATGTCCTCTGCCATGTCTGGGCAAAAAGGCGACGACACGTCCTGATACACGTCCAATTATTACATTATCAGAGGGTAGACCATATGGCGTATGTATTTGTACCTCCACGGCGTTTTCAAATATGCCAGGGTCGTAAAGACCGCTACCTCCTATAATTCCTAGTCTTGGAAATTCCTCGACCCCCAACTCTTTTGGCTCTTTAGGTGGTTGTGTGAGTTTTATGACCATAAAGGTAATATTTAACGGTGTTTTAACAATTGTGGAAGTTTTTGCGCCTTTGCCTACAGAGCTTGTGAAAAGATTCGGGGCGAGGAAAATAGACGATAAATACGAGATATCTGCCATAAATCTGCCCTGGGTTATTAAACAAGAGATAAACTTTATTTTTACGCCGGGAGAGAAATATGTAGTAGATGGTGTCGAAATAGACGGGCTTATTCCACCGTGGGAAGCCTACGTCTCATTTGTAGACCCCAGCGGAGAATTTGGAATAGGTTATATTGCAACAGGACGGCGTAGGATGTTTGAATGTGTACACAAGGTTTATACAACGCCGTTATATCTCCAGCTGGCTCCGTATATTGTGGTAAAGCCTGTCGAACTTCTTTTATCAGACAAACCAAATGTCATAGATTGTGTAGAGAGAGTTTTCCATGCTAGATATATTGCAGTTTTTATAAATGCCCCTATAAACATTGTACAAAAAATCAAGACGACATTATCGCTAAATATTAAGAGGAACATTTAAATACTGAGGGGAGATAGAGACATAGAATGGAGATAAAACTTCCAAACCAAGACGCCGAAGACATCATAGACCAACTGTTGGGCGGCTCTGAGGAAGAGACGTTAATGCAGACGCTTACTAAAGAAAAGGCGTTAGTTAGAATAAGGTTAGAAAACCGGAGGGGGCATTACGTAACTATAGTAGATTTTGGAAATTCAGAAGACGCAAAACAATTGGGCATAAAAGACATGGCCAGAGAGTTAAAAAAGAGACTAGCTGCAGGCGGCACTATAAGAGACAGTTGGATTGAAATACAGGGAGACCACCGTCAGAAAATCAAGAAGATATTAATAGAAATGGGCTTTAGAGAAGAAAACATACTTATCGATGAGGGAATCACTGAGACATAGTATAAAGACGGCGTTAGAAAAGGGCGATTATAGATCTCTTTCAGGTCTCTGTCTCGAGTTATTACAGGCAGATAGTTGGCTGGAGTGTTGGAGAAAAATGGAAGAGGTTATACAACAAAGTGGAGAATATGTGTTGGCTAAGTTTCTCGCAGCGGCATATGTCCTCTCCCAAAGTGAGATATATGAAACGCTCTCGCCTGAGACAAGGGAGTTTCTAGCGCGTGATGTAGTTATATGTCTTGAGAAAACAGCGCAAGTTATAACCTCTCTAACTTCACGACAGGGTTCTGGAGATATACGTGAATTAAGAGATGTCTGATATTTTTCAAAACTACAACTTTTTCTCTTTGTATATCTGAGATCTTTCCACCGTTAGTTTTTACCTCAACTGCATAGATTACGCCATTTTTAAAGGCGAAGAGGTCAAATGTTTTAAGAACGCGCCTATAGCTGAGCAACTCTCTGGCAATAGGCCTAAAGACTTCAAGAAGAGGCCCCATGGCTTTTTTAATACACTTTTTAACACACGGGGCATATATGCTGTATTCTAGCTGTGTTATACGTCTACCGTCTATAGATAGACAGCGCCCCCTCCAGTACGTAAGACTTATATAGCCGACGTCTGTCGGCACAGTTAAAGTAAGCGGCTCTGGCGGCTCTTTTTCACAACTCTCGCCTCTTATACCCTCGTATGCGACCGCTAGTTCTAAAAACCGTATGAATTTGACAGGTCTCCATGTGATATAGCCATTTTGCCTTAGAAAAATCTCCGCCACATACTCCCCAATTTGTCCCAATTCTTGCGGCTTCACATCTTTGTAAGCGTGGGTATGCCTAAGATATAGAACCCCGCGGCTAGTACTGTCTTAACAGAGTTTACTAAAGCAAGTCTAAAACTTCTCACAGGCTCCTCTGTTTTTAACACTGGCGCTTTTTCGTAATAGCTATTAAATACAAGCGCAAGTCCGTCTAAGAATTCTGCCACATGGTCAGGCCTAAGTGCGCGAGTTGCCTCTCTAACGACGCTAGGCCATTCTGCAACTTTTAATATGAGCTCTCTCTCCTCTGGGAGTATCTCTTTGGGTATGGCGACTTTTTTAAGATCTATCTCTTGAGCTTTTTCTAAAATCGAATAGGCTCTTACATATGTGTATTGGAGGAAGGGGCCTGAGTTTTGTCTCATATTTAACACAGTCTCCCACTTAAACTCTATAGGTTTTCTAGGGCTTGTAGATAAAAAGGCATATCTCACAGACCCCACTCCAACTCTCTCCGCTATAATACCTGCGATCTCCGGGTTTTTCTCTTTTACAAGATCTGCCGAACGTTCAACAGCTTCATCTAAAATCTCGTCTAGAGATATATATTGACCCCTCCTTGCGGACATTTTCATGCCAGGTAAATTCACCATTTCATAAGCGTAATGTATCAATTTCTTGGCAACATCTTCATATCCAAGAGCGTAGAGGATAATACGAACATGCGCTTGTTCATGTGTCTGCTCTGTAGATATCACGCGTATGACTTTGTCAAATCCGCGTCTTGCCTGCCAAAGCGCATATGCTACATCTCTTGTCACATAGAGCGTAGTGCCGTCAGACCTCGTCAACGTAACAGGAGGTATGAATTTCGGGAGATCTAACACGTCCCACAGCTTGAAATCTTCTACAAACTTATCGGCGCGGAACACCACGGCGCCACCTCTATCGTCAATATACTGTGGCCACCTCCTCCGTAGTTCGGACACCACACGTGTTGCCTCGCCAGACCATACAGCTATATCGCTTTCATAATCCCAGCTGTCTAGCTCTATCCCCAATCTGGCTAAAGTCTCTCTCTGCCCCTTTAGTACTAACTCGACGACTTCTCTAACAATCTTCTTCACTTCCGGGTCGCCTGTTTCATACCTTTTATTAAGCTCAGCTGCCTCTTCTACAATATTTCTTTGTCCAAGAACCTCCACGAGTTTATTAATAACCTCCCCCTCTGTGTCAATAAGGCGCTTTAATACAGAGACCCAACTATCTATTTCGTTTATAATTTCTCTCCTTTTCTCATCGTCTTTCTCTTTTTCTAACTCTTTCTTTAATCTATTTATTTCAGCAATTGCATTAACTGCGGAATAAATAGCCCCTATTATAACATCGGGTTTCGTCCTCTTGAGAACCTCATCTACGTACTTTTTTACCACATTATATCCAATAGCGGCATACATCACCTGGACGCCACAGTCGTCAACATAGAAATGAGACTGAACAACATTACCACAAAATCTTAACAATCTAACAAGAGAATCTCCCAATATGGCATTTCTGCCATGTCCAATATGCAGAGGATGTATTGGATTAGCCGACGTGTGTTCAACAAGAAAACTCCCTATCTTACACTCATCAGTAAAGCCATATTTATCGCCCATTTCGGCAACTGCTCTAAAAGTCAATTCTGCGACTTTCTCTACTGCCAAGTCAACGTTTAGATAGAGCCCATCTACAGAAATAGATGTGAGGTACTTAAACTGACGGCTTTTAAGAGAGTCTACTGTTTCTTTAAGTTTTCCAGCGTCTACTCTATACTTATGAAACTTTGCAGAAAAGTAACCAAAGCGTTTCGATCTCTCTATCTCAGGCACCTCGCCGATACCTATAGCATACGCCACCTCTGCCACAAATTTTTCAAACTCCTCCCGCGGAGGCTTTAGAGGATCCACATGAATAAATACTTAAGGGATTATAAATAAGAAAGTCTTCTGAAATCGTCATTACGATCCTTCGATACGACGAGATCGTTATTGAGAAATTGATCGTAGAAAATCGCGATTTTAACATTCGTGAGGTTTATCTTTATGAGGAACTCTAGCGGTTGAAGTCTAGAAAGAAAATTTTAAATATCGATATTCATACCGTGCGCATGTCGAGTGAGGTAAAATTTTCGCCATATGAAGACGCCGTTGCGGCTCTAGTTATACAAATACTTGGAAGAACCGGGGTAGCTGGAGAGGTCACACAAGTCAAAGTAAAAATTCTCGAAGGCCGTGATAAAGGCCGTATCTTGACTAGAAATATTAAAGGGCCTGTGAGACTCGGCGACATAGTGATGTTAAGAGAAACCGAAAGAGAAGCGCGGAGAATTACGGCACGATGAAGATTTATAAATGTGCATTCTGTGGGGCCGACATCTTGCCGGGCTACGGCATAATGTATGTAAAAACAGACGGCACTACGCTGAGATTTTGTAGTAGGAAATGTTTTGTAAGCGCTGTGAAATTCAAAAGAGACCCTCGGAGACTCGCTTGGGTGAGAAAACGACAGAAATAGCTACTTTTTAGCGGCGCCGCTACTAGGTAGAGGAATAGCGTTTAGACCGTGTTTAGCTCTTATCTCATTTATCTTAGCCACTAGTGCTTCTAAATCGCCGGCAGCTTGGCCTGGGTCTATAACTACAGCTGATGCCGCAGATACATTAATACCCGCCGCTTTGCCCAACTTCTCTTTAGATGGCACATAGACATAGGGGACTTTCTTCTCTTCACATAGAAGTGGCAAATGCGCCACAACTTCCGGCGGGTCGACGTCTTCTGCAATAAGTACAAGTTTCGCAAGTCCTCTCTCCACGGCCTTTGTAGTTTCATTAGTCCCTTTCTTAATCTTCCCTGTTTGTCTAGCTATTGACAGTATTTCCAACGCTTTCTCAGCAACCTCGGCTGGAACTTCAAATCGTACATAAAATGGCTTCCCCGGCGGTGGATTTGCGTAGAACGTTCTTGGGTCTATTGTCACTGACATGGCCTTAGAAAAAGCAAAAGCTATATAAGTATTTACACCCATTTACATCTACAAATCTTGCTCTGTGGTGAATAAGAGTTCTTACTCTCCAATCTAATCATAAACTCTGTCGTAGAACGGGACAAGACCGAGTAGACTCTCGGCGGAGCCTTGTCTCTATATCCGCCATATGAATCGCTTGTCTTCTTTTGATGACAAGGGAGTGAGAATATGATGTGGTGGTATATAGTGGGATAAAGCTCTACGTTGTGTATGAGGGTCTAGGCGTCAAAGAAGTATCCTTTCTGTGATGTAATCTTGAAGATGGGAGGGTCTATACAAGAGAGGTTCGGCGTTGTTCTGAACATCGATATAAACATAGCCAGAAATACTGCCGCAAGTTCAGACTATCGTTGTCAAAAACTAAAGTGTATTTCACAACGAGCGACCGACTATTACCGCTATGAGTAGCAATGGGCGAAAGCTTCACGCTGTGGTTACACCTCTTTACGTAGTTTCTCTAAAATATTGCGGCTTAAAGTTTTAGAAGGTTTCTCTCCAAATATACCCTGGGGCCTAAACATAAGTACAAGAATTATTGCTATACCAAATATTATATACTGGAAGAAAATCGGATCTACATTTACGATAGATCTAATACTTTCTTTGTAGATACTTATTATTCTTTCTATAGCATAATATACTGCGACACCTATAAGAGCGCCAATGTTATTACCAGTCCCGCCTATAATCAACATAGCCCATGCAATAAAGGTATAGAGTGGGACAAACTGACCCATGTTTACAAAGTTATTGTAGAAGACAAGTAGCGCACCGGCAACTCCGCTGAGAGCAGATGCTGTGGCTAACACTCTAACTCTAAACTTTACGATATCTTTGCCGAAAACTCTTGCGGCGACTTCTGCATCACGTATAGCTCTTAAGGCGCGGCCAAAGGGCGAGTTTCCAAGTCTCTCCAATATTACTAATGTTAGGAGGAGAAAGAGTGCAGTGATTGCTAAATACCCCCAGGGTCTGTAGCTTCCCATCCACGCAAACGGATCTGGTACGACGGCGCCGAAAACACCGCATGCAATGGGGGGCGTATATGTCGTAATTACTCTAATAGTCTCTGCACTTACAAGAAGAAGAATGCCTAAATAATCTTCGCGTAGTCTCAATGCGGGACCTGCCATAAGGACGCCGAAGACGCCTGCCAACAGGGCTGCTAGAGTTATGGAAAGTAGGAAAAACAGCGTTCCATAAAGCGGCGACATACTAAATATGTTATTTATAATCGTAACGGTTTGATACTGATAGGCCGAGCAATACCTATCTATATCAGCTAAGGGATCTATGCCAAGTTGAGATGCAATAGCGGCTTTATAAATTTCAAGAGCTATTTTCGTCGTTATGCCTCCCACGGTTAGCCCGCCCAGTGCTAAAAACATGACTTTTCCAAATTGAGGAAGCCCCAGGTAGCCTACCTCTAAGTTAAGACTTAAAACATATATTCCATATATTGCAAAAAGTACGGCGGTTTCTCTAAAAAGTATAATTAATGCGCCAGGGTCTATTTGGAGTATCATTTTCTAATTCTCTGGGCTAGTGATGATATAATTTCAACAAGCCCCTGTGGAGCAAACAACAGTATTACAATAACAAACGCGAAGGGAATCACAAGTTGGAATTCTGTAGGTATATTCAATGGTGTTAGTATATAGGTCGCACCTAATACGAGACTTAATCCAACGACATAACCTCCCAACACAGCTCCATAGATATTCGATAAGCCGCCTACAACAGACACTACAAACACAACTGCAAGTCTAAGCCATCCAAGTTCCTCTGTCATGGGGAAAAACATAGCCATATAGACCCCCGCTATACCAGTCACAGCTCCAATTAAAAGCCAAGCGACTGTAAATACTTTCTCTACGTTTATGCCTACCGCTCTTGCTAAGTAGAGGTTGTCAATGCTGGCTCTCATGACTATGCCGTATCGAGTCTTATACAATAGGAAGTAGAGAAGTGTTGTGATTATGGCCACCATTATGGTGGTGTTTATCAACGCGGAAGTTAAAAAATCTGTGCCAGGCCATATATATTCCCACCTTGTTAGAAGTATGTTTCTCGTGAGATATCCAAATGTATTCTGTACATAGTCGGCCACTATGGCTATAGAGGCAAATATTACATAATGTAGGCCAAAAGACGCAATCATAAGAGGAGTTATGCCAGCACCTCTCCTAATCATGGGTTTAAAGACAGCTATGTAGCTTAAAACAGCTACAAGACCTGTGACTAGTGCAACTAATGGAAAAGTCAGATAGATATTCGCAGGAAGCCCGAAAGGTTGAAGTAGAAATACTATAGTAAAGTAGCTAACATAGGCCCCCACCGTTGCTAAATCGCCATGGGCAAAAGAAGGGATCTTAGTAGTGATATAAGTCAGATTTAAGCCAAGACCTAACAGCACATATATATTTGAAAATATTATTGCTCTAGCTAATGTAGGATAGTCGATGCCCAGGAATTCCATATGGCGAGAAAAGCAAATATAAATAAATCTTATTATGCAAACCTCTATACAATATACAGTATTATATAGATTTTCAAAGTATTTAAATTCTCGTTATTTACACGCCATGGCATCAAAAACACTATACATAGGAATAGCGGTTGTAGTGGTAATACTAGTCGCAATAGTCGCTATTTTAGCAACAGGCGGTAAACAGACCGCGCCAACCACGCCAACGCCCCTTACGCCAAGTCCAACACAAACGCCGAAGCCTACACCAACTCCCACACCATCTCCCTCACCTACCCCAGTTAGGAAAGTTGTCTACATTGGTGCTGCGTTGCCTTTGACTGGTGGTCTGCAGTCCTACGGCATTGGTGTTAAGAATGCTGTTGAATTGGCTGTGGAGGATGCCAATAGGATGTGTCCCAGCTATAGGTTTGAGCTTCTTGTGGAAGATACTGGGACTAATCCGCAGCAGGCTCTTCAGAAGGTGCAGGTCTTGTATGCTAAAGGTGTGCGTTTTGTTGTAGGGCCTATGGCCAGCGGAGAGGTTAAAGCAGTAAAGCCTTTCGCCGACCAGAACAAGATCATAATCTTCAGCCCCTCCTCCACTTCGCCAGCTCTGGCAATACCCAACGACTGGGTCTATAGGATAGTGCCTACGGACTTCGCCCAGGCGGCGGCGATAGCCGACCTCCTAAAGCAGCTGGGCGTTAAGAAGGCAGTCATACTCTATAGAAACGACGAGTGGGGCGTCGGCCTTAAAGACGCCATAACTAAGGAGGCTGAGAAACTCGGCGTACAGATCGCCTCGGCGCAAGGCTACGACCCAGACCCCAAGGCCTTCCCCACCGCAATTCCAGAAGTTGTTAGAAAGCTCTCAGCCGCCCTCGGCCAGCCGAGTGGCGACTCTGCAGTTATATTTGTGACTTTTGAAGACGACGGCGTGGTGGCTATGCAATCCGCGGCGCAAGACCCAGTCCTCGGCAAGATCAGATGGATTGGCACAGACGGCATTGCCTACAGCGACGCCTTGATTAAACAGGTGGGGAGAGAGATGGCTGATCACAAGATGCTCGGCACCATCGCCGCCCCCGACCCCAACGACCCCAAGTATCTGGAGTTCAAGAAGGAGTATAGGGCTAAATACGGCAGAGAGCCTGTGGCCTACGACCCATATGGCTACGACGCCGCCATGATGCTAATGCAGATAATCTGCAAGACCGGCACAGACGACCCAGAGAAAGTACGCGCCGCTCTAGAGCAGTGGGGTAAAGAAGGCACATACCAAGGCGTCACAGGCAAGGTATATCTAGACCAGGCGGGAGACCGCGCCTACCCCAACTACGTGATATGGGGCGTCGCCATCGTCAACGGCACAGCTAAATACGTAGACGCTGCCTACTACTACGGCGCAGAGAGGAGGATCACAATCTTTGACCAGGGCAAGTCTCTATTCCAGAGTTAATTTTAAAAATAAATAGTGTTTTTTCTAAATGGTTCTTTTAGTTACCAAAGGTATTGTAAAACAGTTTGGTGCTTTTAGAGCTCTTGATGGCGTTGACGTAGAAATAGAGAAAGGGAGAGTGACGCTGATTATCGGCCCTAACGGCTCTGGAAAGACTACGCTTGTCAATGTTATTACAGGAGTTTACAAGCCTGAGGCAGGCAGGGTGTTTTACACAAAGCCGGATGGCAAGATGATTGATATTACGGGGTGGCCTCCGCACAAGATTTTCGAAATTGGGATTGTAAGAACTTTCCAGATACCGCAGATCTTCCAGAAGCTTACTGTGCTTGAAAACCTACTTGCTGTTGCCAGAGGCCAACGTGGGGAGAGTGTAATATCTGCTCTGTTAAAAAATTGGGTTAAAGAAGAGGAAGAGTTGGCCAGAAGGGCATTTGGAATTCTTAAGGCTGTTAGACTTATAGATAAGTGGGATGTTCCCGCATACTTATTATCTGCCGGTGAAATGAAGTTGCTTGAGCTTGCCAGAGCGTTGATGGCGGGGGCAAATCTTATAATATTAGACGAACCTATAGCTGGCGTACCTGTCGACCAGGCGCACGAGGTGTTTAAAATAGTGCGTGACATAAATAAACAACAAAACGTGACTTTTCTCGTTATAGAACATCGTATTGATATAGCGTTTAAATATGTAGACTATGTCTACGCTATGGCCAGCGGTAAAGTAATAGCCAAAGGCCTCCCAGAGGAAGTTGCTAATGACCCAAAGGTCAAGGAGGTGTATATCGGAGGATAAAGCTTAAAAACATACCGCCAAGAAGACTCAGCCGGGGTGGCCGAGCGGCCCAAGGCGCGGGACTGGAGATCCCGTCCCCGTCTAGGGGGCCCGGGTTCAAATCCCGGCCCCGGCGCCAGTTTCTGTAAAAATTTCATAAGCTGGTATAGATGTGGTGATGAACGCCTAGTTGGGGATGGGGATGTCCGTAGTGGCCAGGTCTGATTGGGCTCAACTTTATAAAGGCCGAAAAATATAGGGGTAGAGCCGGGGTGGCCGAGTTGGTCCAAGGCGCGGGCCTGCTAAGCCCGTCCCCGTTCGGGGGCGTGGGTTCAAATCCCACCCCCGGCGCCAAACCCGTTTATACACAATTATTCTTTGGTCATGTGAGGATGGGGAAATTATATAAAAAACGTAAGAGTTGGGCCCGTTATGAATCTCAGGCTTATACTCATTCTTGGCCTAGTATCGCTTCTTGCCGACTGGCTTTATGAGAGCGTGCGTGCCGTAGTTCCGCAATATCTATACTACCTAGGCGCTTCTGCGGTTTTTGTAGGCTTTGTCTTTGGCCTTGGCGATGCCTTGGGCTACGCTGCTAGGTTTATAACAGGCCCGCTTGCTGATAAAAGAGGGGGTTACTGGCTTGAGACTTTCCTTGGTTATGCGTTGCAAGTGGCGGCAGTGGCGGGGCTTGTGTTTGCTAAAGATATGTGGCAAGTTGCTGGCCTGATATTTTTGGAGAGGTTTAGCAAGGCGTTGCGTACGCCGGCGCGTGACGCAATAATTTCCGCGGCGGGGGGAGCGGAAGCTAGGGGGAGGGCATTTGGCATACATGCCTCTCTTGACCAAATGGGGGCGATTATTGGTGTAGCTATGGCGACGGCGATGTTATATTATAAATTTACGCCACGCGACGTATTTCTCATATCGCTTGCTCCAGGGGTTGCCGCATTATTTACGCTGTATGTGGCATATAGGGTTGGCAAATTAAAGCCGGAGAAGAGGAAGTCTACAATCCTTATGGATTTAACTGTTTTTAAATTTGGCGCGACCCAATTTCTCTTGGGGCTATCTCTAATTCACATATCTCTTTTCATGTATAAACTCGCTGAAGTTGCTTGGATGGCCTCGCTTCTTTATCTAGTCGCTATGGTTTCGGAGGTGCCTGTGTCTTTGCTACTGGGGCATTTCTATGATAAGAATACCAAAGCCCTATTGGTCGCTCCACTTTTCTCAATCCTGTTGGCGGCTATTTTTGTGGCTGGAAATACTCCAGCGTTGTTCTTAGGTGCCGTGCTTTATTCTGTTGTGACATCATACGCAGACGTGGTTGCGAAAGCACACGCCGCTAGACTTGGGGGCGCGACGTCGCTGGGCGTGATAAATGCTATGTGGGGCTTTGGTCTTCTCGTAGGCGGTATTTTATATGGCTACTTCTTTGACATAGGTGCAAGTATTCCGATTTTTATATTAGCCACTGCTTCGGCTTTTATCTCTTTGGTGTTACTATGGCGAGAGAATACTTAATAGAGCTCTATAGGAGGTTGGCCCCAATATACGAAGAGGTGTATGGCGTGGAGCAACGTCTCAAGTATTGGCTTATTCTGTCACAGGTGGGCGAGAAGGTAGTAGACGCCGGATGTGGAGTTGGGCTGGCTTTTGAGGTATTAAAAAGCTACGTGGTTTGTCTTGACATATCTCTCGACATGTTGGAAAGAGCTAGAGCGAAGAGTGGAGAGTGGGGCGATTTGATACTTGCCGATTATTGGTTGCCGCCATTTAGGGAAAATGCGTTTATCTCTGCCCTCTTTATTTCATCTGTAGAGCCGGAGCTCTTTGAGAAACTTCACGCTGTTTGGCGTCACATCGCATATAAATTCTTCTACGAATTCCGTGGCAAATGGCGTATTTTTGAGCAACGTAACTAAGTTAAATAAGTGATTAATATGTCGTATGGATATGTGAACAAAACAAATATATTTATGCTCGCCACAGGAGGCGTATGTCTTTTCAAGAACAGTACTATGAATACCAGGATTATTACCCAGTATATGATAACAGAGCGCCCACAGGGATTTGGTATATCGACCAGTTACTACAGGGTGGCTTTAGAAAGGGAGAGATCTATTTAGTTGCAGGAGAGGCAGGCCAGGGGAAGACAATATTTAGTCTTCAATTTCTAAAAACCGGGGCTGAGATATATGACGAGCCCGGGCTCTATATTACAATAGACGAACCCTCTGAGGATGTAAAACGTGGAGTAAAAGACTCTCTTGGCTGGGATCTTGACATACTTGAAAACCAGAATAAGCTAATATTTGTAGACCTCAGGACGCATTTTAGGACGTACGCTAAAGAGGAAAAGGTAACTGCAGATCCACGAGATATTGCTAAAATAATTCTTGAATATGTCAAAAAATTTGGAGTAAAGAGACTTGTCATAGATCCAATAGCTCCCTTGATTATCACATCGCATACAGACATCTTATGGGTGAGAGAGTATATGAGGGAGCTTGTATTCCAGCTGAGAAAGATAAAAGACATAACCACACTGCTGACCTCTGAGATTCCTACTGGTGAGAATAAAATAAGCCGCTTTGGTGTAGAGGAGTATTTAGCAAGCGGCGTGATAAAGCTTGAGCTTATGGAATACAGAGGCTTTGTATTTAGAGTTATGTTTATAAGAAAGATGAGGTGGACAGCAGTGCGGCCACAGAAACTTGTCTTTGAGATATATCCCCACTATGGCATATACATCTTAGATCGTCTCGAGAATTTTATGAAACAAATAGATATTTGGTACGCGACGTTAAGTCAGCAAGCGCAAGCGCCACCGGTGACACAATAAATTTAAGCTCCCACTGCAGTTACTACGTGAAGGCGCTTGGCGAAGTATTTAGTAAGCTTGTCGAAAAAATTAGAGGTGTTAGTTATATAGACGAAGCAACGTTACAAGAGCTTTCAAGAGAGATTCAAAGAGCGCTTCTTAAAGCCGACGTTCCTCTAGATATGGTAAAGACGTTTACTGAAAATGCAGTAAAGAGAATACGTGAGGAGAAGCCGCCTGCCGGTATACCGCCGAGGGAATACGTCTTATATATCCTATACGATGAATTAGTAAAGCTGTTGGGCGGGGAGCAACCCGCCGAGTTTAAACCAGTTAAAAAACCCTATTTGGTGCTCCTCCTAGGTGTCGAAGGAAGCGGGAAAACAACGACAGCCGCAAAATTAGCTAGATATTTGGTAAAGAGAGGATATAGAGTGGGGCTTGTGGAGACAGATACTATAAGACCCGCCGCGTTTGACCAGTTGAAACAACTTGCGGAAAAGATAGGTGTCCCTTTCTATGGCGAAAGAGATAGTAAAGATGCTGTAGAAATCGCACGCCGCGGTGTCCAAAATTTCAAAAATATGGACGTGGTAATTATAGACACCGCAGGGCGTCATAAAAATGAAGAGGCTCTACTACAAGAGGTAAAGATGATATATGAAGCTGTAAACCCCGACGAGGTTATACTTGTAATAGATGCGACAGTTGGTAAACTAGCGGCTGCACAAGCGGAGGCCTTTATGAAATATCTACCGATACATTCGGTAATAATTACAAAGATGGATAGCACTGCGAGAGGCGGCGGCGCATTAGCCGCTGTTATTAAAACGGGGGCTAGGGTGAAGTTTATAGGCGTTGGCGAAGACGTAGACGAATTCGATTTGTTTAACCCACGTAAGTTTGTGGCAAGAGTCCTCGGGATGGGCGACCTAGACGCGTTAGTAGAAAAGATAAAAGCCGTATTTGAAGAAGAGAAGGTTCTACAGGAGATAGAGTCTGGGAGATTAGATCTTTTAACTTTTAAAAAACAGATAGAGGGTTTGTTAAAACTTGGGCCGCTGAGTAAGGTACTTCAACTGTTGCCAGGGGGTTTTGCCGCAAAAATCTCAGAGGAGCAAGTTGAACTTTCGCAAAAGAATCTAAAGAAGTGGTATGCCATATTAAGTTCTATGACAATAGAAGAGTTAAAGAACCCAGATATTCTAAATGCTTCAAGAATCCGCAGAATAGCGCTTGGCGCTGGCGTTACACCTAAAGACGTAAAAGAGATGCTAACTGTATATGAAAACCTGAAGAAGATGTCTAAGACTTTAAAGAGACAGCTGAGAATGAGGATACCAAAGTGAGGCGTTTTCTCGTAGTGACTTCATTACGAAGATTTACGGCGGAGCCGCATATACATGCAAAACTGCTTGTCGCCGCCCTCTTGATTTCCAATGGCATACGTAAAGATGCCGAAGCTGTGTTTTACCTAGTAGATTTACAAAAGACAGTAAAAATTCTTGGCAACCGAGTAAAGAGACTTTTTCCAGATGAAGACTCCTCAGTAGGATTTCTAAAAAAGGCATTTGCAGGCGAAAAATTAACAGGTGTGATAGTAAAGAGGGGGGCTTCTGACTTAACTATAGGAACGACAGTGGGGCCGGGAGGTCGACGTAGGTGTATGCCTAACCCACCCTTTACCTACGTGGTAGTGTTTGAGCCATTTGACATAGACTTGGAATGTGATGCTGGGTTAGGAAAACTACCACCACATCACCAAGTCGTAATTATTAATATTGAAACTGATAGACTTCTCTACCACAGGCGATAAGTTAAATATTATCTCTAGTTGTGGACGTCGTGGATATACTAGAAAAATCTCTTGAAATTCTCAAGGCCTACCCACTTTGTGACTCTTGTCTTGGTAGACTTTTTGCACAAATGGGTTATGCGCTGGAGAATTGGGAAAGGGGTTTTAGTATAAAGACGATGTTACATATGAAGTTAGTCACACTTTTCCGCCAAGGCGTTGATGTTGCTACAGATTTAAAAAGCCTAGCTCGTATACATAAACCTACTAGGCGCTTTCTCTCAAGTATTGGAATTACTGTGGAGGAGGCTCAGTGTTATATATGTGGAGGTCTTCTCTCGAATGTTGAACGTTTTGCTAAAGAGGCTGTATCAAAAGTCGATGGAATAGAGTTTGAAACTTTTGCAGTAGGTACCACAATACCAAGAGAAATTCTTGAAAGAGAGTCAGAGGTTGTAAAAAAATTCCTCGTCTCTACAGGAGAATCTATTAAACATGAGATTAATAGGAGAATCGGCAAGGAGCTTTTAAGACTACTAGGCAGACGTGTTGATAAACAACGGCCAAATATCTTAATAAAGGTAGATTTGATAAACGGTAAGATAGATATAGTGAAGAATCCTCTTCTTATAGAAGGGGTATATCTAAAACTTAGCCGGAGGATTTCTCAAGCTAAGAAATTCGGTAATGTAAAATCCTCCTTGTTGGAGAAGCTACAGTACATCAGGGATATGTATGGCGGCGTAGAACACGTAATTCATGTATCAGGGAGGGAGGATAGCGACGCTAGAATGTTGGGGCCCGGCAGACCTCTTGTTGTGGAAATCAAACAGCCGACTAAATACAAAGGACTCCCACATCTATACTCCGACAGGGACGTTATCTTTATCCCACTTGGTTTTACTACTAGAGATGAAGTCAGAAAGCTAAAAGAAAAGGCTAAGACAGATATAAAATTATATCGTGCATTAGTATACTCCGAGCGCCCGCTTTCTGAGGAGGAGCTTAGAAAACTTGCTGAACTTTCGGGCAAGACAGTAGTCCAATACACACCGCGTCGAATTAAGAGACTTAATCCAAGAAAGAAGAGGACGAGGATGGTTTATGAAATCGTTTGGCGTTTTATATCGTCTCACGTCTTTGAGCTTTATGTAAGATGTCAGGGTGGGCTCTATGTAAAAGAGTTTATCCACGGCGATGGAGGTAGAACTACGCCAAGCGTTGCTGAAATTTTAAACACGTACTTAGAAGTGTTAGAGCTTGACGTGCTATCTATAGAATAGTTTTTAACTAAATGATTTAACTACCTTGTGGAGAGAATAGTAGTTGTAAATTTCGGCGGGCAATATGCCCATTTAATTGCCAGACGTCTCAGAGAAAGGGGGGTGTATACAGAGATTGTTACGCCTGAAGACGCCGTTGAAATAGCCAAAACGCCAGATGTAAAAGCAGTAATTCTCTCTGGAGGCCCTAATTCTGTTTATCAAGAAGGCGCGCCTGACGTACCAGATGAGTTATTTGCTATCGGTAAGCCTATACTTGGCATATGCTATGGACACCAATTGATTGCAAAAAAGTTGGGGGGTTTGGTAAGGCGGGGTAAGGGCGAATATGGTAAGACGTTGGTAAGGGTGTTGGTAAACGACCATATTTTCGACACATGGGGGAGCGAAGAGATAGTTTGGATGAGCCATAGCGACTATGTAGCGCAACCTCCAGAAGGGTTTACCATTTTAGCAGTAAGCGAGAATGGGTACGTGGCTGCTATGAAGAAGGGTTATATCTACGGTGTACAATTCCACCCAGAGGTTGTCCATACGCCAAAAGGCGGTGTATTGTTGGAGAATTTTGCTAGGAAAATAGCCGGGATAAAGCATGTGTGGAAACCAGAGGATCAGATAGGCAAACTCATTGAGGAGATTAGAAAGGAGGTAAAAGATGGCGATATAATTATCGGCGTAAGCGGTGGCGTTGATAGTACTGTAGTTGCTGTACTTGTACATATGGCAGTTGGAGAGAGGGCAAAGGCTGTGTTTATAGACCATGGGTTGTTTAGAGAGGGAGAGCCTGAGCAAGTTGTGAAACTATTAAATTCGCTTGGCATAAAAGTTTACTACGTTGATGCGCGTGAGCGATTTCTAAAGCGGCTAGAGGGCGTCTCTGACTGTGAAGAAAAACGTAGAATAATAGGGGAAACATTTGCAGAAGTATTTACAGAGACTTTATCCAAGTTCCCAGAGGTGAAATATTTAGCTCAAGGCACTCTGTACCCTGACGTTATAGAAAGCGGAGCGGTAAAGGGAGCAGATAAAATAAAGAGTCATCATAACGTAGGCGGTTTACCAAGGTGGTTTAACTTAAAACTTATCGAGCCGCTTCGCGAGTTCTACAAAGATGAAGTAAGAAAATTAGCAAGGGCCCTAGGCTTGCCAGATGAGGTGGTATACAGACACCCATTTCCAGGCCCTGGTTTAGCAGTACGTATAATCGGGCCGTTTACCAGAGAGAAGTTGGAAATTGTGAGAAAGGCTACTAAAATTATAGAAGAGGAGTTGGAGAAAGGAGGTATTTTGAGAAAGGTGTGGCAAGCTTTTGCAGTAGTTGGCGATGACAAATGGGTGGGTGTGAAGGGTGATAGACGTACTGTCGGTTATATTGTAACTATAAGGGTTGTAGAGAGTGAAGACGCGATGACGGCAGATTGGTCGCGTTTACCCTATGAAGTCATAGAGAGAATCTCAACACGTATAACTTCCGAAATCCCCCAAGTGACTATGGTTACATATGCCGTCACTACAAAACCGCCGTCAACTATAGAACCCTGTTAATATGCGGTCGGCCCTACCGGCTCCGCCTTCATACTCGCCCGTCACGCGGGCGTAAATCTGGCGGGCGGGGAACCGGGGGTTCTTTTTAATCTTCGCCTAAATTTAAAAACTTTAATCTGGTGGGAGGGTATGTACATAGGTACAGATTTCGTAATTGTCAGCGAGAGCTATCTAGCGACGCGGGCGGGCTACGAGACTTATAAAGCTGGCGGCAACGCTATAGATGCTATTACTTGTGCCTCTATAGTATTAACATATACGTTGCCACATCTAGGCGGTGTTGGAGGAGATTTTCTGGCGCTTGTACATAGCGGCAGTAATGTAGAAGCTATATTGGGGCTGGGGTGGGCTCCAAGGAGAATCCCAGAGAAACCCCCGCGGAGGGGTTTACGCTCAGCTACTGTGCCGGGCTATGTGGCTGGTCTCTATGAATTCCACAGGAGACACGGCGTTTTAGAGTGGAGGGAGGTTGTAGACATAGCACTTAATGCTATGGAAAAAGCGACGTTGCACCCATCTCTAGCGTACGCAATAGAGAGACATAAAGACGTACTTGTTGCAGACCCTGGTGGCCGTATATATCTTAATTTACCTCGACTATCTGGCGCGCCTTATCGTATAGACCCGTTAATAAAGTTGTGGAACAAACTTAGAGAGAACCCACTGTCTTTTTACGACGAAATTGCTAACGACATACTATATGACTATTTTGAACTAGAGGATTTCTCGAGATTTAAAGCCGAAGTGAAAAAGCCCGTGTATATAGAGTTGGGGGATTGGACTATATATGAGGCGCCGCCCCCCTCTCTTGGTTTTGCTGTGTTACTTGCGGTGAAGTTGACTAAACGCGCCGAGGGGGCGTTTAGCTATTCCAGGATTCAGAATACTGTTGCGGCGTTGAGAAAAGCGCATTGGGCACGCGACCGCTATTTACACGACGGCTATATACCACTTGACGATTTACTAAGTGGCAAGATAGAGCTAGGCGAAGCCGAAGTCCCAGAGCCCACCCCAGGCACTACATATCTCGCGGCGGCGGATAGAGACTTTGTAGTTTCTGCTATACAATCTCTCTACTATCCCTTTGGCGCAGGGTTTACAGATGCCAAATGGGGGATAGCATTTAACAATAGGGCAAGCGATTTTACACATGGTTTAAACAGTGCATCTCCTCACAAAAGACCTGCACATACCCTCTCGGCTGTAGTAATGGAGAGAGGGGGCGAGATTTATGCACTCGGGGCAAGCGCCGGTCATTATAGACCTGCCATTTATACACAATTAATACACAGTATAGTATGGTATGGAATGGATCCGCGCCAAGCCATATGGGCCCCCCGTTTTATTTGGTTGCGTGGCGCCGAGGTTCAAGCAGAGGAGGGTTGGGAAGGGGGGCCTGGAGTACATATCGTAAAATACCCCAGCCGCATGGGCGTAGCGGCTTTAGCGGCTAGAAAAAACGGCACACTAGTTGCAGTCTCCGATATACGTGGCGACGGCTTAGCCTTGGGGATATAGCGAAAAATTTATTTTCAAAGATCAAAGAAATAACTATGGGCTATCGGTGCGCAATCTGTGGCAGGGAGGACACCCCACTTTTAGAGGCTAACATAAAGGGTATAGGACCCGCGCTAGTATGTCCAGACTGTTGGTCTAAACTTATGGCAGAAAACAAGATAATTGTAGGAACTAGTGGCGGGGGTTGTCCCTGCGGTTAGACGTAGTTGTCGTGTAAAATATTTAAATCGTCATAAATACTATAGCAGGAAGCGCGGGGGTGCCCGAGCCAGGTCAAAGGGGCAGGGTTGAGGTCCCTGTGGCGTAGGCCTGCGTGGGTTCAAATCCCACCCCCCGCACCACCTCTATAGTCTTATATAGATCTTAACATATTTTAACAGTCTCATTCTTATAGTTATGAATAAGTCTCTAGCTGTAGGAATAGTTGTTTTAGTTGTCGTGTTGGCAGTTATAGCAATATTCCTATCTCAACAACAAGCCCCTGCGCTCCGTCCGTTGCCACAGTCTTCAAGTCCCACTACAACGCAGACTCCTATTCCCACCACGCCGAAGTCTTCTCCCACTTCTACAACGCCGCAACCAACTTCGCTTACGATCGGAGTGACAGATAAAGTCACCGACTTAGATCCAGCGAACGCCTACGACTTCTTTACATGGGAAATTTTCTACAACACAATGGCGGGGCTCGTCAGATACAAACCGGGAACAACAGAGCTAGAGCCCGACCTAGCTGAGAATTGGACGGTGCTAGAGGGGGGCAAGGTGTGGGTGTTTAAACTAAGGCCAAATCTTAAGTTCTGTGACGGTACCCCGCTTACTGCCAGTGATGTAAAGCGGTCTATCGAGCGCGTAATGAAGATAAACGGGGACCCTGCTTGGCTTGTCACAGATTTTGTAGAAAAGGTAGAGACACCCAACGCAACTACAGTGATCTTCTACTTGAAGACACCTGTCTCCTACTTCCTAGCGCTTGTAGCAACGCCGCCTTACTTCCCCGTACATCCAAAATATGCACCCGATAGAATTGACTCGGATCAGACGGCAGGCGGCGCAGGGCCCTACTGTATAAAGTCGTTTGTGAGAGACCAACAGATAGTGCTAGAGGCAAATCCATACTACTATGGGCCTAAGCCGCAGATATCTAAAGTTGTCATAAAGTTTTATAAAGACGCTACGACGCTGAGACTTGCCCTAGAAAGAGGCGAGGTCGATATAGCCTGGAGGACTCTTAATCCGCCTGATATTGAGGCGCTAAAGGCATCAGGCAAGTTTAAAATCGTCGAAGTGCCTGGCTCTTTTATACGTTACATAGTGCTTAATCTCAATATGCCAGAGCTAAAGGACGTCAGAGTAAGACAAGCGCTGGCCGCCGCCGTGTGTAGAAAAGACATTGTGCAGACGGTATTCCGCGGCGCTGTTACGCCGCTTTATACTCTAATACCAGAGGGAATGTGGGGTTCTTACCCAGTCTTTAAGGAGAGGTACGGGGACTGTAACATAAGCCTAGCCAGATCCCTTCTACAGCAGGCTGGGTATAGCCAGAGCAAGAAACTGTCGATCGAGCTCTGGTATACGCCGACACACTACGGCGATACCGAAAAGGATCTTGCAGCAATGTTGAAAGAGCAGTGGGAAGCCACAGGGCTTGTTTCTGTTACCGTGAAGTCGGCCGAGTGGGCTACATATGTACAGCAACTTAGAAGCGGCGCTATGATGGTATCTCTGCTGGGTTGGTATCCCGACTACCTGGATCCAGACGATTACACAACGCCGTTTCTCAAAAGCGGCTCTAACAAATGGTTGGGTAATGGCTATAGCAATCCAAAAATGGACGAGATACTCACCAAAGCCTCTGTTGAAGAAAGTCGGTCAGTTAGAGAACAGTTATATAGACAGGCACAACAACTGTTGGCGGAAGATGTGCCCATAATCCCTCTTGTACAAGGCAAGCTGTTTATAGCGACGAAGCCAAATATACAAGTCGTAGTAGATCCGACAATGATCTTGAGATATTGGGCAATAAAAATAGCCTAGTCTTTTTTTCCCAGTCTCTCCCCTAGTCCTTCTCCCAAAAGTGAAAACCCCAACGCAGTTAACACTATAAATATGCCTGGAATAAGTAGCCACCAATAGCCGTTTATTATATAGGATTTGGCACTAGAAAGATCAAGACCCCAGTCAGGTGTTGGCGGTGTCACAGTATATCCAAAGAAGGCGAGCGCCGATTCTGTAAGCGCGGCGTCTGCTATGTTTATAGTCGCCACGACGACTAGAGAAGGCACGAGATTCGGCAGTACGTGTCTAAAAATTATCCTATGTCGTGGCATACCCAGGGAAACTGCAGCCTCTATGAAAAGACTGGATTTGACTACTAAAGTCTCGTTTCTCGCCATTCTGAAGTACGTGGGTATATAGACGACGCCTATTGCCAATGCCGCGTTTAAAGGACTAGGTCCCAGCACGCTTGCGATAGCTATTGCAAGTATCAGACTGGGGAATGCGTACATGCTGTCCATTACCATGTTTAACACCCTATCTGTTTTACCTCCGACGTAGCCTGAGAACATGCCGAGAGTAAATCCTATAGATGCAGAGAATAATGTGGCTAAAAGCGATACTCCTATGATTACTTGTCCTCCGTAGAGAACTCGGCTTAATACATCACGACCTAAATTGTCTGTCCCAAAGGGGTGTTTTATACTAGGCGGGCTCAGCGGCTCTGCGACTTTTTTTGTAGGGTCGTATGGTGCCACCACCGGCGCGAGTGCTGAGAATATAATGACGAAAGCTACTAGGAAGGCGCCGGTTTTTAGCATCATAGGCCTTTCCTAACCCTAGGGTCCAGTAATGCGTTTATTATGTCTACTAAGATATTCATGAATACAACAATAAATACAAACACAACTACTGTGCCTTGTACCGTAGTATAGTCGAGATATTGAATTCTCTCAAGAAGAAGAGTGCCAAGACCCGGCCACGAAAAAGTCGTCTCTGTCAAAATGGCGCCTTGTAATAAAAGCGCCAGTTGTAACCCCATCATTGTGACTGTTGGGACTATAGCTACACGATACGCCTTCCACAATACGCTCCACTCTTTAAACCCCATAGCTCTATATGCAAATATAAAATCCTCTCCGAGAGTCTTTTTCATATTGTTTCTAATTAAACGTACAAAGACGCCAGATAACACCAGACCTAGCGTAAATGAGGGTAGTGCTAAATGCCAAACAGCGTCAAAAAACGAGTCTAGTCTCCTTGCTAAGAGAGAATCCAATAGGTAGAGACCCGTTATCTTCGGCGGCTCTAGACCCGGCGTTATACGGCCGGCGACGGGGAATAAATTAAGCCACACCGAGAATATAAGCTGTAGCGCTAAGCCGATAAAAGGTATAAAAAGCACATATGTTACCATGGCATATACCCTAGTGGCCGTGTCAAATTTTCCGCCGTATTTTACCGCTAGAAATCCAAATAGATGGCCTAACGCGATGCTTACGAAAAACGCCGAGATTGCTAATTCTACAGTCGCCGGCAATCTGTCTATGATTTCATTAACTACTTCTCTTTTTCCAAATATTAAACTTCTCCCTAAGTTTCCTGTAAACACTTGTGATAAGTACTCAAAATATTGTATATAGATTGGTTTATCTAATCCTGCCTCTCTTATTAATTGTTCTACATACTCTGGTGGAGCTTTCATGCCGACCATCGCTATTATAGGGTTTCCCGGTATGACCCTTAGTATAAAAAACACTACAGTAAGTAGAATTAATAAAGTCGGCACCGCTAAAAGAGTTCTAAAGGCGATATATCGTAATAGACTTGACATGAGTTTCTCAAAGAGACAAAATTTATAAGTTGGGGAGTATGCATCAAAGGGCCCGTGGCTTAGCCCGGTTAGAGCGCCCGGCTGATAGCCGGCCGGTCAGAGACCGGGAGGTCCCGTCAACCCCCCGCCGAGGGGGGTTGGGATAGGGTTCAAATCCCGGCGGGCCCACCAAATACGGATTTGTTTTTACCCTTCTCACGGCGTCTATTGTCAACGCCACGATGGGTATTGCCAGTGGGAGTAGGGCTTGGGGCGGTAGTAGTGGTGTGTTTACGGCGCAGGTAAGGACGAGTGCGTTGTTTACCACGGCAGTTTAGCGACGGTGGCCAAGACCGCCACGACGTGTCTAGCAACGCCGACCCCCTCCACCGAATAGGCCCACCTTCCTGTGTATAGTATCGCCATTGTAATGCCGACGTTGAATGCGACCGCAAGCCAAGGGGTGTCTGCGAAGTACTGGTTCGTCTTGACGGCGCTGAAAGTCAAGTGTGTTGCACTCTTGCCTTTCTTTCCAGGCGGGGGTTGCGACATGCGAATGTCGGCCGCGTTCTTGGCCGCGGTGGCGGGGGTCACGGCCGTCGTGTGGTACACTGCCTTAGCACTGACGCACTCCAAGACCGTCTTCCGGGCGCTCGCCGTGGTGTTGACCACATCGGCCATCTCTGCCGCGGCTCTGGACATACTCACTTGGATACTTCCCAAGGCCGTACAAGCGGCCGCCGCCTTGAGAGACGCCGAGACATGAGAGTAGGCTTGTTCCCGACAACCTAGTTTTTCTCCCCCACGCCATATGCGCCCATGAGCCAAACATACGGAGCGCTGAAGGTCAAAATCCCATGGCATCTCGTCGAGGAGAGGCCAGACGTCTTAGACACTGTAACGCGTATGTATTTAGCCGTCGAGGAATATGTAAAGAGACTGCTAAAGGAGTTAACGGGGCAAGAGGAGCCGAGACTCACGGCAGAGGAGTTGGACAGACTCCTCATGCTAGGCAGGCGGGAGTTGGCGCACGGGATTATTGAAGAGACGTTCCACAAGTACGGACTTAAGAGATATATCGCAGAGTGGGCTAAATTCCTTTGGTGCGACGTAGTGTTCCATCGGACAGTTCCGCTCAATGCCCAGTTGAGAGTCAAAGACGAAAGAGACGTGGGCAAAGCCGTCAAGTTGAAGAAGGGTAACATTGGATCAGAAAGCGGTTGGAAGAAGGCGCCAAGTCGAAACTCGCTTTCCTCGGTGTGGAGGTGAAGAGGAGCAAGAAGGAATCAACATACGGAAAGCTCTATATTGCGCTTGTCTTCGCCCGTTAGGCGACGCCGGTGGAGCTCAAGGCAATAGTTACCGTTGATATTAACCGTCTTGACTATGGCATAATAGTGGGCCTTCTCGTGGAGGGGAAGTTGAGACAGACGTTGAGACTTCCAGACGCGTCTGTAACTAGGGAGTCGGGGGAGACTTCACGAGGAGATAAGTAGGTTGGAAGAGCGGGCTGCAAGGGAGACGGGCCCCGTCAGAAGGAGGCGGCTTGAGGAGAGGACGCGCCACCTCAAGTCCAGGCGGTTTAGGAAAATAGGGGCATTGTGACGCAGATCGCTAGAGAGATTATTGAACTTGCTAGAGCAAACGACGCCGCGATCGTGGTTGACAAGATCGAGAACGAGAGTTACCGAGAGCTCAGGGAGAGCAACTGGAGTGGCGGAAAGAAGTACTTCCTAGACGGACTGGGTCAACTGAAGAGGAGACTAATGGAGTTGGCATTGTGGTACGGTCTGCCGTATTTAGAGGTTATACAGCACAGCCTGCCCGAAATGCGGCGCCAAAATGGCAGAAGAGAGAAGCTACATCACGCATCGCCCCGCCTGCACTGGCCATAGGGACCGGATTCCGCTGTTATAGGCCAAGAGACGTTGTTGAGAAATCCTACAGAAGACAAAACAACCAGCTTTTTCCTCCGTCCGACGACCACCTCGTAAGTCCTTTCGCCCATGAACCAACTGGCCCTGGGGACCGGCCGGCTATTGCGGTCTGACGCGCCCGTCCGCCCGGGCACGGCCGGACCCCCACGCCCCGGGTTGTCCAGCGCGACTCGGGCACGTGCCCCGAGCCCCCGGGGAAGGCCGGTGAAGCAAAGGGGAGCTCACCAAAGTCTCTAAGTTTTTAAACTTAGCAAAAAATCGGCTTTATGCATGTAGTATATAGCGTGGAGGAGGTTGAGATTCCTCAAAATGTTAAAGTAAGTGTCGAGAAGATCGGGCCGTTTGATTATGTAGTTAAAGTGAAGGGGCCTCTTGGCGAAATTACCAAGGAGTTTAGAAATACGCCGGTGGTTATGAATTTAAGAGATGGAAAGGTAGTGCTTGAAGTATTTAACGCTAGAAAAAAAGAGTATGCCATCCTTGGCGCTTACAAAGGCATTCTTAGAAATATGTTTCTTGGAGTCACCAAGGGCTGGAGGTACAAGCTGAAGGTTATATACACACACTTTCCTATGCTTGTAAAAGTGCAGGGAAATCAACTAATAATTGAGAATTTCCTTGGAAGAAAGTCAAAAATCGTACTTACAATACCCAGTGGTGTAAAGGTAGAAGTAAAAGGCAAGGAGGATATAATAGTAGAGGGCGTAGATAAAGATCTTGTTAGCCAATTTGCGGCTACGATACAGTCGGCCGTAGAGTTGAGAGGAGACGAGAGACCCTCTCCACACGGCCGCGAAGGCGGTTTAGGCATTGTCGACGGAATCTACGTCGTTGGATATGAACATATTAAAAGTTAAATTTTTGGAGCTTACGTGTTGTCTGCGCCTTCGTCTCTGCACTTTATGTCATCATAATATGTACAGTCTTAAATTAGCAGATTCTGTTAGTCGGAGGTGCAGAGGGAATAAGCCCTTTGGCAAATGTAGCAAGCTTCGCCCTTTAGGACAGTGAGGAAGTCTCGTTTTGTTAATAGTTTTGTATTTTTATAGCTAGACTTAATGCTTAAGCTAGTAGTACCCGACGAAAATTCCAAAAGGTATAAAGATGCCTACGGCGAGGTTTAAGTTAAATCCGCGTGCTACGTCTCCTCTTATGCCTAGTACTGCTGAGTATATTTCCAAGAAAGCCCCTATCGACGTTAGAACAAGCCCCCATATGTTAAGTCCGTAGCTTATGTAATTGACAATATACAAAGTTGCAGACGCGGACATTAGGAGAGCAGTTACTATATCGGCAGCTTTTAATCCAAAACACGCCGGTATACTCCCCAGCCTTTGTCTTTTATCAAATTCATAATCTCCCTTTGAATACATGACGTCAAATCCGGCGACCCACAATGCCGAAGCTACAACTAATATCCATGGTGTTTTTGCTAAAGCTATTTGTATATCGTCTGGATATGTCGCAATAGCCGCGCCCAGGGGTACTAATGCGTAAACTAAGCCTAGGTGTAAATGAGGAATACAGTGAACCCTCTTTGCGTAGGGATACGTCATGACGACAGCCAGATATGGCAACGAAAGCGTCAAAGGCCATTTTCCAAGCGCCATCGCTGAAAGTATAAAAATGGCAACGCCGAAGAGGAAGACGCCATAGGCCTCTCTGAAGCTTATTTTACCAGATACAAGCATCCGTCTTTGAGTTCTAGGATTCAGCCTGTCTATAGGGTAGTCTGCAATATTATTCCAAGCCATCCCAGCAGTTCTAAGGCCAAAAACAGCAAGTCCTATAAATACGGCTTTCCAAAAGTCGATTACTCCACCTGCTAGTAGTGCCGCGGCATATGCCATGGGGAGGGTAAAAATAGTGTGTTCTACTCGTATAAACCTGAGGATTCTTATTGTTGTTGTGCCGACAACCTCGGGGTCGAATAGCACTTTTGTCTACACTACTGGATTAAAATAGATTAATATATTTAAGCCAGGAGTAAAGATAGCGTGTGGACGAGATAGATAGGTTGCTATGGAAAAAAGCGGTTGAGATAACTAGCAGAAAAACGCAGAAATGCTGCCTAGTGAGCTATACGCCTGGCCATGTCTTGTCTGATGTTTCACAATTTAAAAACGCCGTGATGGGGTGTAGAGTAACTTTTGTCATGTTTTTTGGCAAAACATGTCCCTATTGTCAAATGTTCGACCCGATCTTTAGATATATAGGAGAGAAATATCGTGAATATGCAAATTTTGTAAAAGCAGATATAGAGGAGTTCTATAATATAGCGATTCGACTAGGTATAATGGCGACGCCGACCACTGTGGCTTTTTTAAATGGACAGCCCATAGAGGTGGCACCAGGCTTTATGACGGCTCCGCAGTTCAAGACATTTGTAGAAAGTGTACTTAGCCACGCCGGTTGTAAATAGTTTTAAAGTCGTATCGCGCTATTCATATGGTAAGAGTAGTTATAGTCGGAGGCGGCGCTGCCGGAGCTTCTGCAGCTGCCAGAGCAAGAAGACTAGATCCCAATGCTGAGATTATATTAATAGAGAGAGGCTCGATGATAACTCACGCACCTTGTGGAATGCCTTATGCCATAGGGGGAGTTGTTAAAAGTCACGAAGATCTGATGACGTACAAACCTGAGGAGTTTGAAAAAGAGCGGAACGTCAGGGTTTTAATAAGATCTACTGTTACTGAGATAGATGTAGATAAGCGTGTCGTAGTTGTCGAAAGAGGGAACAATACTGAGAAGATTTCTTGGGATAAGCTAGTGATAGCAACAGGCGCAAAACCTCTGATACCTAAAATTCCCGGCGTAGAACTGAGGGGGATATTAACTATGAGACACCCCGACGAAGTGCCAGAGTTAAAGGCGCAACTAGAGACTGCAAATACTGTTGCAATTGTGGGAGGTGGATACATAGGTGTTGAAATGGCTGAGATATTACTCGAATTAGGAAAGAAGGTAGTTCTCTTTGAGATGTTTAACCAAGTACTCCCAACAGCCCTCGATCCAGATATGGCGGCTATTGTCGCAGATGAGATGAAAAATCGCGGTGTAGAACTCCACTTGGGAGAGAAAGTTGTAGAATTCTCTGGCGCGGGACACGTTAGTAAAGTGATTACTGAGAAAGGTGAGTATAAAGTAGACAAAGTAATACTTGCTGTAGGCGTAAGACCAGACGTAGATCTTGCTGTAAAGGCTGGAGCTAAATTAGGCGAGACGGGAGCCGTCTATGTAAATGAATACATGGAAACGACTGTGCCTGACATATATGCTGCTGGCGACGTAGCAGAAAAGACGCATAGAGTTACCGGACGTAGAGTTTGGATTCCACTGGCGCCTACCGCAAATAAAGAGGGCCAGGTCGCTGGCGGAAACTCTGTCAAGGGGCGTGTGTTAAAGTTTCCTGGTGTCGTTGGAACTGCAGTCACTAAGTTCTACAGTCTCTATATTGCCAGGACTGGATTAAGTGAGAGAGAGGCAAGAGAGTTGGGCTATAAAGTTCAAAGCACGTTGATAAAAGCTAGGACTAAGGCTCATTATATGCCGGGAGGAGAGCCTGTTAGTATAAAGCTAGTGGCTGAGGAATCTACAGGTAGTATACTTGGCGCACAGATAGTCGGCAAGAGCCAGATAGTTGCATCCTATGCCGACATCATCGCATTAGCTGTTCAATCTAGGTATACAATTGAGGATTTATTCTTCTCCGATCTGGGCTATATGCCAGATGTAGCTCCCGTATGGCATCCATTAATCGTAGCGGCAAGGGTGTTAAGCAGAGGAAAGTTATAGTTTTTGGCTAGCAGATTTCCAGCTTTTTGATAAAAACATGTTTTAATTCTAGTCTAAGCTACCTTAGTCATGATTACAATAATTGGAAGCGGCAGAGTTGGCACCGCGGCGGCAGTTATAATGGGATTGCTTAAAATAGACACAAAGATTCTGCTAATAGACATCATAAAAGGGTTGCCTCAGGGAGAGGCTTTAGATATGAATCACATGAGTTCAATATTAGGTCTCGACGTAGAGTATTTTGGTTCTAATGAATATAAAGACATGGAGGGTAGCGACTTGGTAATTGTAACAGCTGGGCTTCCGAGAAAACCAGGTATGACAAGAGAACAATTGTTGGAGGCAAACGCCAAGATAGTTAGTGAAATAGGTAAAGAGATTAAGAGATACGCGCCTGACTCTGTAATAATATTAACAACAAATCCGCTCGACGCGATGACATATGTAATGTGGAAATCCACAGGTTTTCCAAGAGAGAGGGTAATTGGCTTTAGTGGCGTATTAGACGCGGGTCGCCTTGCCTACTATGCCGCCAAAAAACTTGGCGTATCGCCTGCGTCAATACTCCCCATAGTCTTGGGCCAACATGGGGAGAGTATGTTCCCTGTGCCAAGCAAGAGCTTTATACATGGCATACCGCTCAGCAGACTATTGACAGAGGAACAATTGAAAGAGGTTGTGGAAGAAACGGTCAAGGCTGGTGCCAGGATAACAGAGCTAAGGGGTTTCTCGTCGAATTGGGGCCCGGGCGCTGGATTAGCGCTAATGGCAGAGGCTGTAAAACGTGACGCCAAGAGGTCTCTTATAGCCTCGGTTGTGCTTCAGGGAGAGTATGATGTGCGCGACGTCCCAGTAGAGGTTCCAGTGATACTTGGGAGAAGCGGCGTTCTAAAAGTACTAGAGATTGAGCTTTCAGCAGAGGAGAGACAGAAGTTTATGCAAAGCGTAGAGGCGGTAAGGAAACTCATCGCCTCTATACCGTCAAATTATCTCCAGTAAATTTTATACCTCTTTTCTCTCCTAATTCCTATGGCTCAAGCTTTACTGGAAATAACTAGTAGCAAAGGGAAATTGATAGTAATGGAAGATGTAGAGCTGGGACATGTGTTTGCCGTAATTCCATATGAGAAAAGAGCGAATCCGGCTCTCATTAGAGAGTTGCGGGAGCAAACGCTTGATCCTTGGAGATACGTTAATGGAGTAGGGTTTGTTCTCGACTTGACCGCTTGGAAACAACAATCTTCTATAGATATAGACTATGTGAAGAATAAAATAGAGAAGTATAGAGAAATTTTAGACACTGTTTTTCAATTCCTTGAGACTGCCTCTGCTAAAGAACCCAAGAAGAAGACTACCAAAAAGAAGAAAAGCAAGAAGAAGTCGAAAAAGAAAAAATCTTAGAAAAAATAGTGTGGCATAAGTTTAAAATATCCACATCGATTATTTGCGCATGGCTATACCAATAGGCGGACCTGAAGAGGAAGTGCCTCATATAGAAGTAGACGAAGAGACTAGGGAGATCATTAGGGAGATGTTATCCCAAATGGAGAACTCTGTGGAGATAAACTTCTTTACAAGTCAGAATTGCGCAGGCCGTGAGACTAATTGGTGTATACCTACCGAAGAGTTTCTAGATCTACTAATACAACTGGCGCCGCAGGAGAAACTACGTCTTAATAAATACCTGTATGAAAAAGACGCAGAGAGTTTTAAAAAATTTGGCGTGGAACCTCAGCGTGTGCCAGTGGTATACTTTGGCGACGGCTTTATTAGGTATCTTGGCGCACCTCTTGGAGAAGAGGTCAGAGCGTTTATAGAGACTGTTATTAGACTTAGTACGGGTAAGACAGGGCTTAGGCAAAAAACTAGGGCTGAGCTTTCTACACTTGCACAGAGTGCTTCAAAACGTGTCTATATCTTAACTGTAGTTACGCCAAGCTGCCCATATTGTCCATATGCTGTCCTCTTGGCAAATATGTTTGCATATGAAAGCAAAGGGAAAGTTGTGTCTGTTGTAGTAGAGGCACACGAAAACCCAGATATAGCAGATATGTACGGCGTGACAGGAGTTCCAGCTGTAATTTTACAAGCCGAAGACGTTTCAGTTGGAGATGTAGAATTTGTAGGCGTACCCCCAGAGCACGAGCTTTTGGCGCGAGTTAAAAACCACATGGGTCTCTCTTAATGAAGATACGTGTTGTTACAGGAAATCCGCACAAGTTGTTAGAAATTTCCAAAATCCTAGCCCCTTTTGGAATCTCTGTAGAGAGGCTAGACGTCAAAAAAATAGAAATTCAAGATGACGACGTAATTAATATAGCCAAGAACGCGGCCGAAATCTTATGTCCCATATATGGAGATTTCATTGTGGTTGAAGACACGGGGCTTTATATAGGAGCGCTAGGCGGCTTTCCTGGTCCTTATGCAGAGTATGTATATAGAACCATCGGTTTGAAAGGCTTGCTAAAGCTAATGGAGGGCATTGTCGACCGTAGGGCTGTTTTTAAATGCGCCGCAGCTATATGTGTAGAGGGGACTGTTCACATTTTTATCGGCGAGACGCAGGGCTATATAACCCGTGAGCCCAGGGGCAACAGAGGGTTTGGCTACGATCCCGTGTTTGTGCCAGAGGGCGAGACTTTGACATATGCAGAGATGGATGAAGAAACAAAAAACAAGGTTTCGCATCGTGCTAAGGCGTTTACAGCTTTGGGCAACTGGCTTATATCTAAATTTAAATAAAGATGAAGTATTTTAAGCTGTGGATGTGTTTAAAAGGCCTGTAATAGAGTTTGCTACTAGAAACGTTGTTACAGCAAGTGAGAAGGATAAAGTGCTCAATGCTATGAAGACTATGGTTAACCTAGATATCAGACGGTTGCCTATTGTACGTGGCGATAAGTTAATAGGCATAATAACAATGCTTGATATATTAGATGCGATATATTCCTGGATTAGCGATAAAAATACCGAGGGCTCTCTGTATAGTGACATCTATATGAAGAGCGTGATAGAAATAGGGACTAGAAGTGTAATTTCTGCACGTCCTGAGACCCCATTAGGCGAGGTGATAGCACTTTTCCTCCGCCATAACTTTGGCTCTATGCCAATAGTAGATGAGACAGGGCGGTTAGTTGGCATATTTACAGAGTGGGATGTGTTAAAGGTCGCGTCACAACTAGACTTCCCACACAGAGTTCGCGATGTAATGACGAGAATAGTCTATGTGTTAACGCCTTATTCTACTGTAATGGACGTGTTAGAGGGTATTACAATCTATAAATTTAGGAGGTATCCAATAGTGGATGAAACAGGCAAAGTGATAGCGATGTTACACGCAAAAGATGTACTTAGATATTTTGCTTCTGACGAAGTTATTGAGAAAATCAAGCAGGGAGCTGTAGAAGATATAGTGAGTAACTATGCGATAAATATTGCAAAATCGCCCATATTTGTAGCTAAGCCAAACGACCCAGTTATAGACGTCGTCAAGAGAATGCTTGAGTATGATGTCGGCGGAGTCCCTGTAGTTAACGAGGAGGGCACAGCGGTTATAGGTATGGTGACTGAAAAAACCTTAATGCTCCTCTTTGAGAGCTCTGCGGAGTAGTAAAACACTCAGCGCCACGAAAAGACTCATAGAAGCGGCCGTTGCCCCGGCCATTACAGCTATAAGAAGAGACGGCGTAGAAACTGTGGCAGAGAAGTTAGATTTACACTCCACATACAAGCTTCTTGTTCTATACATCTCTAGGTGTTGGGTTGCCGTTGTAGGGGTGAGTATGTTGTTTTTATCTCTGCATACGATCTTTGCTTTTGGATCCTTTAGTACTACTATGGCGATATCTGTACCTACAGTACATGTAATGTAGAACTCTGGCCTATCTGGCCAGAGCGAGAGTAGGCATTGGGGGTTGCCATAATAAATGCCATACACAGTGTAAGACCCATTGAAGTACCAACTAACCTTCTGTGGCAAGGGTATGCTTTGTCCATCAACTACTAAAGTTCCATTTATAACGGTGGCTGTGTAGTTACCAGAAGGCCCCTTAACTAACAAAACTCCACCCCAGACTGTGAAGACCAGTATCATTATGAATAGGAGGGCCAATTTGTACATCATGGCCAGCGTATGAGTAAAATTTAATAAACGTTTTGTTTAGCGTGGTTTTTTGCTTGCTACATCCGCTAATTAAGGAGGCGTTGAAGGAAAGAGGTATTTCAGAGCCTACGGAGCCTCAAAAGTTAGCGATTCCCGAAATATTGGCTGGTAACAACGTCCTTATAATTGCTCCCACTGGCAGTGGGAAGACTGAGGCTGCGATATTGCCTATTCTATCCAGAATGTTGGAAAGTAATATAGAGAGACCTGGCATATATGTACTCTATATCACGCCGCTTCGAGCACTTAATAGAGACCTTCTGGATCGTATCAAATGGTGGGGAGAGCGCGTTGGCTTTAAAGTCGACGTGCGCCACGGAGATACAGACAAAGCCGATAGACAGAAACAGAGTAAATCGCCGCCTCATATCTTGATTACTACGCCAGAAATGCTCCAAGCAATTATGACCGGCAGACGTCTGCTTGAGTATCTAAAGGAGCTTAGGTGGGTTGTAGTTGACGAAGTCCATGAGTTAGCTGAGGATAAAAGAGGCGTACAGCTCAGCTTAGCGCTTGAGAGACTTAGGTATCACATCGGCAGAGATTTCCAAATCGTTGGTCTTTCGGCAACAGTAGGTAGCCCCGTTGAGGTGGCTAAGTTTCTCGTCGGGGGAAGCAGGCCGTTTAAAGTAGTTCTCGTAAACTTTGTAAGACAGATGAAGTTAGACGTCGTAAGACCCAAGCCGACTGAGGAAGACTATAGATTAGCTGAAGTCTCTGGGTTGTTTCCAGACGTCATAGCCCGCCTACGTTTTATAAGAAAGCTTGTTGAAGAAAACCGCAGTACGCTAGTTTTTGTAAACACCAGAAGTATGGCTGAGCTATTGGGCTTCCGTCTCTCCTATCTCTTTGGCGATTTGCCCATTGCAGTACATCATTCATCATTATCTAAAATGGTTCGCGTCTCTGTTGAAGAACGCCTTAAAAAAGGCGAGCTTAAGGCTGTTGTTGCGACTTCAAGTTTAGAACTGGGTATAGACATAGGACATATCGATTTAGTAATCCAGTATATATCTCCGCATCAGGTAACGCGCCTACTTCAACGTGTTGGGAGGAGCGGCCATAGACTTTCAGCTATGCCTAGAGGCGTGATAATTGGCGAAGATATAAACGATGTAATGGAGGCGGTGGTTATCGTAAAGAGAGCACGAAACGGGCTTATAGAACCGACTCAAATTCCCGATAAGCCATACGATGTATTAGTTAACCAAATTGTAGCCTTTCTAATACTAAAGCCTAGGTGGAGACTAGAGGAGCTATATGAAGTAATAAAAAGAGCCTATCCCTACAAAGATCTATCAATTGAGGAGTTGAGGAGAGTTGTAAGATTTATGCAAGATCTATACCCCAGGCTTGCGGTCTATTTTGAAGACAGCGACGTAGTAGCGAGACCAAGAAGCCGAGGCTTCTACCGCTATTTCTACGAGACTCTCTCTATGATTCCGGACGAGAGACAGTATGCCGTTATTAACGAGAAGACCGGCGAATTAGTAGGTACGCTTGACGAATCGTTTGTAGCTGAATATGGCACCGTCGGGGTGAAGTTTATTTTTAGAGGCAGACCTTGGCTTATAACGAAAGTAGAGGATAGAGTTATAAAAGTAATAGAGGCGCTTGATCCCACAGGCGCAATACCTAGCTGGATAGGAGAGGAGATACCGGTGCCTTTTGAAGTTGCGCAAGAAGTTGGCGTTTTGCGCGTTAAGGCCTCTCGTGGCGACTACAAATCTATAGCCGAGGAATATGGGGTAAACGAGGAGGTTGCAAAATTTATAGTTGAGGAGATTTCGAAACACAAAGGCCCCATTCCCGATGATAAAACAATAGTTATTGAACAGTTTAAAGACAACATTGTTATAATACATGCGGCCTTTGGGACGCGAGTAAATAGGACACTAGGTAAATTGCTTGGTGAGCTTCTTATTAAAACTCTAGAGAGACCCATAGGTGTCCACCAAGACCCCTATGGGATAATTATACAGTCTTCCGAGCCTCTAGCGGCGGAGTTAGTTAGAGAACATCTTAAGAAACTAGCCTCTTTAAATGCGCAAGAGATTGCCGAACTTCTAAGGTCTGCATTAGTTAAATCAGGCTCGTTTAAACGTAGAATTCTACATGTGGCTAAGAGGATGGGGGCCATTGATAAAGAAGCTGATGTATACAGTGTTAGTATGTCTAAACTAGTTGAGGCGTTTAGTGGAACTGTCGTCTTTGATGAGGCATTGAGAGAGACTTTTGAAAGAGACCTAGATTTAGAACATACGGCAGAGGTTTTACAACGCATAAAAACAGGCGAAATATCAATAGTACACTCCGTTGAGCCGACATATCTCGGCGAGGTTCTATATGAAAAGCTATCGCATAGACTTGAGATTATACCTCCTGAGAGACTTAAGAAACTTGTCCTAGATAGTACAAAGGCGAGGTTGCTCAATTATACTATGCTTGCCGTATGTTTAGATTGTGGTTGGCATGGGCTAATTAGAGTTGGCGAAGTTACAAATCTTATTTGTCCCAAGTGCGGCGGGGCGAATGTTGGAGTTGTAAGAGTGGTGAGAAGCGATAATTTAGAGCGTGAGATAAGGCGGAACATGGAGGAGGTAAGACGTACTGCAGAAGTTATAAAGAGGTATGGCTGGGTAGCTCTCTATGCCTTGGCTTCTAGACTGCCTGTAGAGACTGTGGAGAAGATATTGGCCAATATCAATGGCGTGGACATTAATAGACTCACGGAGATTCTACAAGAGGCTGAGAAAGAGTATTTAAAGCAAAGACTTCTCGAGTAGCCTAGCGGTATAAAATGGATAGAGGTCATCTCTATTAAATTGAGCTAAATCGCGTCGTATATATTCTTTTGCTTTCTCTCTGTCCATAGGTAGAAACTCCCCATGTTTATATATTGTGAGAGAAGGCACATCCCTATCCACTATGCCGTAGATATGTGAAATGGGACCTATATATTTCCCCCCGTAGACCAAAGTCCCAATAGCTGTTTTTACAAACTCTCCAAAGACTGGGCCTAGTTTTTTATATGTTTTTGACGTATACGAGGGCCTTATGGGTCCTAGAGTGTTTTTTAGATTTGAGACTGTAGTTCCTGCGCCGAGATTTACGAAAGCAGCTATGTACGTATCGCCTAGATACCCGCTATGTTGTTTACGTGTGTAAGAGTCTAATATGGCGTTTTTAGCTTCGTCACGTATCTTAACATCATAATAAAGCGTGGTGCCTGGACGTACATATGTAAACGGTAAGACGGCAGAGCTAGGCCCTATGACCGCAGGCCCCTCTACATATGTATATTCGTAAAGCTTCCCACGGAGATAGATATCTCCTCTCACTACACCCCCCACGTCTCCTTTCATAATCTCTATGCCAAGTTCTTTAAGACGGCCAATTGCCAACTTCATAACTTCAATATTATTTTCGAGAAGGTCTGCTATAGATGTAAATGGCTCAGCTGTAAGTAGTTCTCCTCTAAAGTCTAGTCTACTCTCTCCACATGCCAAGTTTCTAGATTTAAGGAGGTGGGGAATACAACCGACGTGTATTTTCGGCACGTCAAGCGGTATGCCCTTTCTGATTTCAAATCTACACCCCTCTAGAATACGTGGGAGGTCTACAGTATCTTCTACATATATCACAACTCTACCCATATCGCAAAATGCTAAAGCGGCTAATTCGACAATTCTAAAACCTCCTACTATTAAGTACGGCGCTGGGGTGAGAAGAGGCGGGTCTATGCGGCCTACGACGGCTAATTCCACAACAAACTTATTAACCTGGTATAAAAATTGCCTTGTTGAAATGATTGAGAAGATAGTCAAAAGAATTGTAGGAGTTGAAGACGCACCTGCGTGGTTAGTGAGAGAGGTGTTTAAGAAAGTTGAAGATGGCCTAGATATAGATAGTGCAGTTAACTACCTGGCGCCAAAATTAACTGAGATATACAAGTCAAATATCGCGAAATACAGACCTGGGAGGGCAAGTATAAGAAAGGCGTCTGCTTTTTTAGTAGCAGAGTTTATCGAGCGGCTGGGGTATAGCGTCGAATTTATCAATCTCTTTGGCGCATCTTTTCCAGCAGCTGTAAGAGGAGAGAGGTTGTACACACCTCTTGCGTTAATTTTAGATGAGAAGAGAAAATCGCTGTATCTAGCGGCAAAAGCTAGAAGACTTATGCAGAGCGTTATACAACTCACAATGACTAGAAATGTAGATGGCGTGTTAGTAGAGGTTGTTAGAATCGAAAAACCGCCCTATTATTACCTATATACTTCTGCTAATGTTGCTAGACTTATTGAAGAAAGCCGGCCTATTGTCGCCACGGTGAATAAAAAACTTGGAAAGTTATACTACTACTGGCGCCACTTCCGGGAAAGGGGGTATCTTGTGCTTGTAGATAAAGAAGTCGGTGGAGTTGTAGTAGATCTCCTAGCGGTTGGGTTGGGGAGATACGCGGTGGTGAGTAGAAAAAGCAAGAAGATAGGCAGACTTAGAAAAGTTCTAGACTCTATCTACTTAGTTTGAGTTTGAGCTTTTCTTCTCTCTCTAATTTTATTTATTTCTTTTTCAAGAAGTGAAAGGTGGAAATTTAACTCTTCGATGCCGAATTTCTTAGCCACCTCTCTCCCATATTTTATCAGCTCTTCTGCCTCTGCAAGTTTCTTTCTCTTGACTTTTTCTGTTGCCGTATATATGATACACTCAACAAGTTTTTCTTTAAACTCAAGAGCCTTGTAGTTATTTCCGTCTTTCTCGGCCCATGTCACTAGACGTTCCCATCTAGTGCATATAGGCATCGGCGTCTTGCTACGACGAACTTAAAAAATTTTTTATCTACTCAATAGCGGATAGTTGAGCTTTGAGTTTTATAAGTTTCATATACTCTTCTTCCATGCCAAGTTTCTTTGCAGTCTTTAGCGCATTGGCTAACTTCTCGTGAAGTCGCATTGCCACTTCGGGGTTTCTGGGGACAATTCCAGCCTTTACCTTTCTTAAGTAGTCTTCTACATCTCTAATAATTGCGACTATCTTCTCTGCGGCGATATCTAATTCTACATCGTCAATAGTCTTACTGCTATTCTTCTGTACATTTATAGTTAGCACTATGGGCTCTACTATCACCTTCTCTCTTGGTTTCTCGATGTTATACTTCCCCATTAAATATCCGGCGATTAGATATCTGACTAACTCTGACACTCCATCAAGCCCCTCTCTTTTAGCAAGTTCTTCCAATACACGTTTTACCTTTCTATGTACACGGACTGAGACAACTGCTCCCTCTTTATCGGGCGCTCTGAATAAGTCGTTATATGTTAGGTCAAACTCTCTTATGGGGATACTCATGTAGATCTAGTACCCAGGGTTATATACCTCAAACAACTAATTTCTATATCAATACTCTACGTGTGAGATTCCTAAAGCGAAGATAGCCGTTGTTCTTAAATATGGATTTTTTAAAAAGAACAGAAGCACAAGCAGGCGATGGTTGAGTCAATTCTATTCGTCCCATTCATAGTATTGGCTTTCGCAGGGCTAATGAGGGAGTACCTATTCTGGAGAAACGAGACGGCATCCCATAGACAGAGTTGTAGAAAAATCAGCGTGATTATACCTATGAGAGGCGTATATTCTTGGACCGAGGACAACTTAAGGGCTATAACTTCTCAAAAAACCGACGTAGAGATAGAGTACATATTTGTTGTAGATTCTCCAGAGGATCCAGCCTATGTACTTGCGCAAAAGTTTGGTAGAGTTATAATAAGCCAAGGAGAGGGGAAAAGCGCAGCGCTTGCGACAGGTCTAAAGGTGGCAAAAGGCGACTGTATAGTTTTTGCAGATGACGACATCAAGCCTAGAGAGAATTGGCTTGAGTCATTAACGGCCCCCCTTTCTTTATACACGGCCGTAACTACGTATAGGTGGTATGTTGGTCAAGGGCTCTGTCATAAGGTGAAACTAGCCATCAGCAACATGGGATTTCCTGCCATGATGGATAAAAGATCTAGATTTGTCTGGGGTGGCTCCACGGCTTTTAAAAGAGAGTTTGCCGAGAGAGTTAAACTCGCTGAGAGATTGCCTAAGTATATAAGTGATGATTACGCAGTGTATTCTGCCATAAAAGAAGTCGGCGGCACCATATGGTTTGCTAAATCGGCTATAGCGCCTACGCCAGACCCACAGTGTAAAATTCGGGAAGCTTTTCACTGGGGGGTGCGTCAGATACTTATGGTGAAGTGGCACGCACGCTTAGGTTGGTATATAGGACTTATGATCTACACGCTAGGCTTTTTTATATCTGTAGTATTACCTATAGTAAGCGTTTTAATCCGCAATTATTGGTTGCTGCCGGGACTTGCACTACACCCGATAAACCTTGCAAAAGATTTTATAAGAGCTAGAGGAGTGAAGAAATATACGGCTATACAAGTTAGTGTTGTTGATATCGTCGCCACTTGGGCTATAGGTAATTTTATAATTCCCACAGTGCTTTGGGTTTCTGTTTTTACAAAATGTATAAATTGGAGAGGTCGCAAGATATGCCGGTGATAGACTACTCAATTCTTTGGGCTATCTTTAAGACGTTTTTCAACCTCGTAGTAAGTGTCCTAGCTATGTTAGGCCTGGGGGAGTGGGGAGGTCGCGTAATGGCAGTGTTGCTTTTTGCAACTCTCTTTTTCCTAGCTGGCGCCTTTAAGAAGACTAGGAAAATTATTGGGCCGCTTCTTGCATTGGCGATAATGATAGTGGCTCTGTTAGGCTACATCTAAATAAACAAGTGTGGTGGTTTGCACGTGACCCGTATAGCTGTCGTAGATAGAGACGCTTGTCAACCCAGAAAATGTGGTCAAGAGTGTGTAAAATACTGCCCAGTTAATAAGTCTGGCAAAGTCGTATACATAGATGAACAATTGAAAAAAGCCGTTATTTCAGAAGCTCTTTGTATAGGTTGTGGCATATGTGTACATAAATGTCCTTTCCAAGCAATTACTATAGTAAATCTACCCGACGAGCTTGAGAAAGACTGTGTGCATAGATATGGGCCAAGTGGATTTAAGCTCTACCGCCTCCCCATCCTTAGAAGAGACAAAATCATAGGGGTGTTAGGCCGCAACGCCCTTGGCAAAACCACTATGGCTAAGATTCTCGCAGGCGAGTTTGTGCCAAATCTTTGTAACACGAGGGACAAAGTCACTCCTGAAGATGTGATTAGATATTTCAAAGGCACAGAGTTACAGACGTATTTTTCAGAGCTCTATAGTAAGAGACTTAGGACTGTTCACAAGATTCAATATATCGAGCTTATACCAGTATATCTCAAGGGTTCTGTTGAGGAGATAGTGAAGAAGGCAGGGATTAACGAACAGTTGTTAAAGAGGTTTGGCCTAGATAAACTTCTCGATAGGAAAATAGAAAATCTGTCGGGAGGCGAGTTACAGAAATTGGCTATAGCCGCTGCGCTTTCAAAAGACGCAGATGTCTATATCTTTGACGAGCCGGCGACACATCTAGACATCGTGGAGAGAATAAAAGTTGCAGATGCCATTAGAGAATATACAGCCAATAAATACGTGCTGGTCATAGAACACGACCTAACGGTTCTTGATTTCCTGGCGGACAACATAGTAATCGTCTATGGCAAACCTGGCGCCTATGGAATTGTATCCTATCCTGCCGGAGCTAGAGAAGCTATTAATGAATACCTCGCCGGCTATATATCGTCTGAAAACATGAGGATTAGAGATAGGCCTATAAAATTTGAGACAAGACCTCCCGAGAGAAAGGCAAGTAAAGCATCACGTCTTGTAGAGTGGACTGATATATTCATAGACCTAGGCAGTTTTCAGTTAGAGATTCTAGCGTCTTTTATATCAAAAGGCGAAATTGTTGGCATAATAGGCCCAAATGGTATAGGCAAAACAACTTTTTTAAAGGCTTTAGTAGGCGAGATAAAGCCGGCTAAGGGGCAGATCAGCTCAATTCCTCGTATAAGTTATAAGCCACAATATATTAGAGATATAGCCGTGAGAAATCAGGATGTTACCGTCGGCCTGTGGCTTGCCAAAGAAGTTGGAGACTATTCTAACAATCCCATATGGCCTGATTTAAACAGCGGGTTCAACTTAGTCCCTCTTTTAGAGCGTAAAATGGGCGAGCTGTCTGGAGGCGAACTCCAGAGGGTTATAGTTGCAGCATCTTTGCTAAAAAAAGCCGACTTATATGTCTTAGACGAACCAATGGCCTACCTAGATGTTGAACAACGTATAACCGTGGCTAGGACAATCAGGCGTATAATAGAGGAGAGTGAAGCCGCTATGCTTGTGGTAGAGCACGACATTGCGATGCTAGATTACATGTCTAATGCCATTATGCCCTTTGTAGGCGAGCCGGGGAGAAGGGGGTTCTCTCCAGGTCCCACGGACATGAGGACAGGAATGAATATGTTTCTAAAGTGGGCCGATGCGTCATTTAGACGGGATATTAAATCGGGTAGGCCGAGGTTAAATAAGCCTGGGTCTGCTCTCGATAGAGAGCAGAAGGAGAGGGGAGAGCTCTATTATATTTAATATGGGATACATATACGGCATTTTGCCGCCAATGCCGCCTCTAAGGCCTTTTGAAGGCATTACTCCAGTTAAGCCACATATCACATTAGTTAAGCTCAAAAGACCTGTAAAAACAGAGCTAAGGTATAGACAATTTGTCGTAAGACTCGGCCCAGTGGTTTTATTACCCAGCGTAACCAAGCCGAGGTATATAGCTCTCAAAGTGGAGCCATACGGGGAACTAGCCGCATTGCGTACGTTATTGTTGGCGTCTCTTGGCGAAGCAGTAGAGGAGAGATATACAGAATTTAAGCCACATCTCTCAGTATATGCCATACGTTTAAAGCATCCTACAAACGAGGATCTCGCCCCAGCGATTGAGGAGACATCTAAATATGTCGGCACGGCTTTCGAGGTAAAGGCTATACACCTCATAGATACAACAGGAGGCGTCTATTTATCGCTCTATACACTTCCTCTTTATGCGTAAAGAGATAGAGGCCTATCTGGGGGGTTTAGCCGTCGGCGGTTGTGTTGTAGAGTCGCCAAAGCCGTACATACTACAGTGGCTTAAGTCGCTTGGCATGTATAAAGATAGGCTAGTTTTGCCAAAAAGATTTTGTAAGTATACGCCGTCTACTCTTTTAGAACATGTGTATTTCCTTAAGGGAGCTTTTGAGACATATGGCGAATTTTTCACCGGCGACCCCTATATGGGAGATGTCATAGCTATATACAAAGTTAGGAGTAGAAAATTAATAAGGTCGTTGCGTCTATTGGGCATACATCCTCTTGAAACTACTGATGAAAAAGGCGAGAGAAATTTCATTGTTATATACCGTAGTAAAGATATAAAGCGATTTATTAAATTTGTCAAGCCTGTTATAGAAGACGTGGCTATTGCAAGATTACTAGGCTTATGTACGCAGAGCTTATAGTCGAGATTTTAAATTACGTAGGTATAGTGGCATTTGCAGTATCGGGCGCATTGAAAGCAGGCGAGAAGGATATGGATCTGCTCGGGTTTATCGTGTTGGGGTTTTCGACGGCGTTAGCTGGCGGTATAATTAGAGATGTATTGTTGGGCAGAGTTCCTCCGGCGAATCTAATGTATATTCCATATCCGGCTACTGCAATAATAGCATCGTTAGTAACATTTGTCTTATATCCTCAAGTGAGGAGGTATAGAGACGTCGTCTTATATCCAGACGCCCTGGGATTAGGCGCATTTGCGGCAATAGGCGCAGATATTACAGCTACTTACTGCTCCACCAACAGGATAGAGAGCTGTTGGCTACTTGTTATAACGCTCTCTTCAATAACAGCAGCAGGCGGGGGCGTAGTCCGCGACATACTTGCTGGGGAAGTCCCAGTGGTGTTAAGACGTGAGGTTTATGCATCTGCGGCTGCTATCGGCGGCGTATTATATCTAGTTTTGTATCCACTGGGCAGAGAAATTGCCATGTTAACCACAATTATTGCAGTAACCGCTATTAGAGTAGTTACGTTATTAAAAGGTTGGGAACTCCCCCGCGTTAGGCTGTAGGATTTTACATCTTAGCTTTAACTTCTTATGTACTACACAGAGGTCTCTCTCAGTTGGCATGCCTTCGGTATATATTCTAAAGCCTTTGAGATAGGCCTCGTACAGCGGGTGGCGTGGCTCCTCAGTTGACATAGGTATTATACACATGGTTTCTCCATCATATACCCTTTCCCCCTTATTATTTCTAGCGATGTATATCATAAGCTCATCTCCCCTTATTTCAAATAACGTACCTAGAGGACGTTGAGGGGGTCTGCCATCTCTAACAGAGATATACGACAAAACAACAAGCCCCAAATCGCATGTAGTAATGCCAAGACCAAGTTTTAAAACCCGTTGTAGAGCCAAGATGTCAAAATATTTAAAACGCGGCAGTAGAAAGAGTAACTTCTGGAGTAATTCCTTTCTATCTATCACGCCTCTTTTGACCTGAGTTATATACACATATGTAGTTTCTACAATTTCATAGGTACCAAATCGACTCCACCCCCTAATGGCGTGTTCAAATCCCTCTTCTGATTGCGATACTATAATCGCTGAGACTAGATACTTTGGCTCTTCTAACATTCTAGTATCTACAAGGGGGCCGTAGTAGTCAAAATGGTCAATCCAACCGATCACATCCATGTCATATCTTATTTGTACATTGCTAAAGATATTTAAACGGAGCGTAACGCAAATTTGTGGCCCCTCGCTTCTTTATATATCCGGGTTACAAAAGCATAGAAGACGAGCCTAAAATTAGGCAAATGATTTACAAGGGCTTGAAAGAAATTGAAACAGAGATCCGTAAGCGGATGTTAAATTCTGACAATGTAGAAGAATTAGGCCGTGCATTAAAGGCAATAAACATGATCGCCGTTAGGATAAAATCTATAGAGGGGAAGATAGAGTCTAAAAAAGAAATTGAACAAATAGATGCTATAATATTTGACAAAATGAATGCTATGCTTTCGGCGTTGGCAAACAAAGACTATGTATCCCTCCTAGCTATTGCGTCCGAACTGGAGAAGCTTGTAGCACGGCGTAGTTCACTCTTTTCATAATGGTTTGCCTAGCTCCTTTTACACCTGACGAATTTATAACATGGTATAGACACCTCGGGAGACTCAGACTCTTCTGGGCTAAACCTGTAGTAGAACTTTTCCCACTATATAGACTTACAGAGGGATGTGTAACAAAGGCAAGGTGGTTTTCCGACAAGCCGAGACTTGAAGAGGCATATATAATTGTACTTAGACATGCAAAAAAGATAGACTTCTTATCGACATTGAGAGGGATCAAGATACTAATAACGCCAAATGAAATAAGTAAAGAGCTTTATCAACTCAAGGGCGGTCTCTATATATACTCTACATCTCGACCTTGTGCTACTGGGATTTATCTAGAAAAACCGCCGGAGGGCCATCGAGAGCCCGATCCTGACCACATAGTCTTATCCTCTGGATCTGATTTACGCTATCTGTTGTATCTAAACCGGTGGAATTTTAACATAGATTATCTGTGGTTGCAATCTCTCGAAAGCCTAGACGATGCCATAGAGAGTGCAATATGCGAAGCCAGAAGACACGGGGGGAGATTTGTGACTGTGGCGACAAGCGAGGGTCATTTAGACACTATAGAATTCAACCTATATAAACCAGACCACTCTTACCATATATACAAATTAGCCTTTTAGTATATAAAGGGAACTCTACCGAATATATTAAAATATTATAAATGGACAAAAACAATGTATAGTCTCGCCCATATAGTAAAATGTCCTATATGTGGTATCGAATTTAAACCAGTTATAAAATCCGTAAAAGATGGCGAGGCGGAGGTCATATGTCCCAACGGTCATGTTTTCACAATTTTTGTAAATAACGGCGAATCGGTTTTAGACTGCGAAATTAGAGACTGGGAGAGATTTGGCCTTCTGCCGCAAGCAACTCAACAAGCAGTGTTAGAAGCCATACAGAGTGGAAGAGTTCCAACCGACCTCCAAACGCTTATGAGGAGATTAAAGGAGGCCGGAATTGTAGTCTGTACATGAAGATAGTAGAGGAGATAAACGTATTTCGTTACTATAAACCTTTTATAGAGGCAGCCGGCGGCATAGGTCAAGTTAAAAGAGCGCTGGCGTGGAGCGAGTGGTATGCAGTCAAGTGGTGGGATGAGGTATTTAACGAATTGGGTCTCCAGTCTATTAGAGAGAGCGTTTTTGCCCGCGCGCTCTTTATCTCTTTACGAATAAGGGGGTATATCAGAGAAGACGGCTACATAAGGAGGAGACCTGAGAAACCTGAATATCCGACCAACAGCTACGCGATTGAGTTTGTAGAGTTACACGAGTCGTTTGATAGAATAGGCGCTGTCAATGTGGCGTCTAATAAAGCCGATGAAAACACTATAGCCATACTCTACTCCACAATGCTTAGCCAGGGCTGGTACAAGATTTTAAGACACACCTTTCTAAAGCTTGTCGAAATTGAGAAATTCCAGACAATTTTCGAGCCAATTATAAAAGAGGGACAGGTGGCATTAGCGGTTATGGAATTTCACAAGCCTAAGATGTACATAGGTTTTGACTACAGGAGAGATAACGTTGAGTTGGCTACAGCTGTGTTGAAAGCCAAGCCTGGAGAGTGTAAAGATATATGCATATTTAACGCGCCAACTTCGTGTGACGCTGTCAAACTTGCGAAGAAGTACATAAGTGGAGTAGATGCAGTATTGATGTTACACACACTCTACTGGCTTCTTGATCCTGTCAGGGAGCTTACCTGTATACGTTCAATTATTGGCCAAGGAGGGAAACTTCTAATAGGGCAACAAGTAGTGGAATCTACGCCGGGTTTAGTGGCGTTAGTAACAGCAATGGGGGCAAAACATGTCTTTAGTTGGAAAGGTGTAGAACACATTCTAAAAGCAGCTGGTTACGGGCTTTCAAAACGCTATCTTAGATATATGCCTTATTACATCGCCATATGGGAGCCTAAGTAAAGTTTGACGAACTAGCAAAGTATATATAAACAGAGCCAAATCCTCTTTCTTTAAATAGCATAAACTTAGAGTATCTACCTACGATTTCGCGGATTTTTGCATTTGGTGGAATAGAGGAAATTATTAGATGTATTTTCTTATACTCCTTACATACCTCTTTTGGCGTTATGAGACACACAAGTTTAGGAAGTATAAACTTTGTATATATACTAAGAAGCTTTCTAACAAATTTATTATTAGGATTTCCTATAGATACCACACATTGGTATAGAGAGACTCTATTAAATTCCGCAATAGCCCGCTCTATATCTATTGATGCATGTAGAGAATAGCCTGCCAACAATAAGTCAAACCCCTTATCTCTAAACGGCATATATTCAAAAACTCCAACGACTTTCTCGTCTGCCGTCGTATTTACATAGAGCATCTCTGGTGTTGCATCAAGAGCTACGACATATCTCACTCCTCTCAAATGTCTAGCCATATTGCCCGGGCCTGCCCCCGCGTCAAGAACTTTAACAGGACTTCTCCCATCAACGGCATAGAAAAGCGAAACAGCCTCTTCTCTCCACCTATCTACGTTGCCTAGAGTGGCGATAAAATTTGCCCTCTCGTATGCTTTCCAAATCTTTTTATATGCCTCCATTAGCGCACGCCATCTATATCCAAAGTCCACGGTCTACGCTGTATAGATGTATATAAACCAGATAGTCACACCGCCCCCCAAGGCCCATAGCCACCAGTAATCTCTTCCAGATTTCAAAAGCCAAATGTCTAAGCCTGCGGTGCTATGGACAACCGCGATAATTATAGTAGCTAGTGAAACCCAACCAAGATGGAGTTTAGCACACACCGTGTACGAATCTATTAAGCCTAGAGTAGCCTTCTTAACAACCTCCGGCTTTGCTAGACATAGCCCAGAGATTGAGACCAATAGCCCAAAGAGTAGGAGAAGGACTGCGGTTATGTCAAGGATAAAAACGCTTATAGCGGCTCTCCCAGACATATAACGTGCGGAGAAGAGGTTTCTTAAAATTCATAGCAGCCAGCCCCTTAGGGCGGCTATTACTTGGCATAGTGGCGACGTTGGCTTCGTCGGTAGTAATTTATCTAGACTTGGTAAATAGAAATGTGAAAAAAGCTACCGTTAAGGGTGCCAGAGAGATTTTGCTTCCATATCCACGTCTTCATGGCGCTGTATCTGTAGAGGAGGCTTTAGCAAATAGGCGGTCGATAAGAGAGTTTAGAGATGAGCCGATTGAGCTGGAGGAGTTAAGCCAGCTTCTATGGGCAGCCTATGGCATATCAGAAACTAGATACGGACTTAGAACAGCGCCTAGCGCAGGAGCGCAATACCCGCTGGAGGTATATGCCGTCGTTGGAGAGCGTGGCGTAAAAGCCGATTATGGTTATTTAGAGGCTGGAATCTATTACTACGACGTATACAGACATTGTCTTCTTTTAAAAAAGAGAGGTGATTACAGAGAGGCTCTATATCGTGCTGCTTTAGAACAGCCGTGGGTACTCACGGCTCCCGTCTCTATAATTTTTACGGCTGTATATAGCAGAACTGTTAGAGTATATGGAGAGAGGGGGCGTGTGAGATATGTGCCAATGGATTTAGGCCATGCCGGACAAAACGTCTATCTCCAAGCGACGGCGTTAGGCCTGGGCACAGTTGCCGTCGGGGCTTTTCACGACGAGGAAGTCAGAGAAATATTGGAGCTATCTCCCGAGGAAACTCCCTTGTATATTATGCCAGTGGGAAAACCGTTAACACCCTACAGACTTACAGAAGAGGAATTAATACGATTTTACCAAAACAATAGAAAGTCATCCTATTGACGGACAGCTAGTTTTTTGATAACTCTAAAGTACGTCTCGGCTACGTTTATCACCTGTTTTACTTCGACATATTCGTCTGGCGCATGGGCTAAATTGACGGGGCCTGGACCGTAGGTGACTGTAGGTATTCCAGCTTTTATAAAGAATCTGGCGTCTAATCCGCCTATACATACGGTTCTCTTAGGTTTTTTGCCAACCACTTCCTCAACGGCAGAAGCAAGAGTCTCTACCAGTGGATGGTTTGGCTCTACCAAGGCAGTCTCTGATATGTTTGTAACTTTCACTTCCACTCTATGAGGTATCTCTTTCGCTATTTTCTCTACGAAAGCGATAAACTCGCGTTTTACCTCCTCTATGTCTTCCTCTGGTATAACTCTCCGATCTACAGAAAAGGCGAAATAACCAGGTACCACGTTGGTTTTTACAGAACCTCTCACCTCTCCGCCTATGGTAATTGTAGGCGAAGCCCCCCGCGGATCTTCATACTCGTATTTACTTACTCTTGTAGATATCGCCTTGATATACTCCTGAAGTCTATACGCAATATACGCCGCGCCCTCAAAGGCGTTTAAGCCAAGCCAAGGTGTAGAACCGTGGGCTTGCCTTCCATATACCTCCACCATAAACCATACGAGCCCTCTGTGGCCAATCCAGATGTTATCCTCGCCTGAGCCCTCTGCTATTATTACCCAAGGTGCTTTTATTTTACCAGACCTAGCTAAGTAACCGGCTCCAGTCTCACCGCCTATTTCCTCGTCAGGAACGAATGAAACCTCGAAATTTTTCACGCCAGCCGACACGGCCTTTTCCACTGCTAGCATAATTGACGTAAGACCGCCTTTCATATCTACAGCACCTCTGCCATAGAGCCGCCCGTCTTTATAAAGCGGTTCAAAAGGTTTTGTTACCTTCCAACTCTCTAGGGGACCCGGCGGCACTACATCGTAATGTCCATTAAAGTGGATCCTCGGCTCTCCCATCCTAGCTATTAAAATAAGCCGTGGGTAGTCCACACATTCGGGACATACTTTTGCAACCTCAGACTTTGGGACTTCTAAAACCTCGGTGTCTAAACCCAGAAATTTAAAATATCTCTCTGCGAAATCTACAAACTCAGCATATTTCTCGCCAGGGGGATTAACCGTGGGAATTGAGATTAGTCTCCTTAAAAGGGATACGGCCTTTTCTTCCATAGAAAAGACTAGGTGGTACTAATTAAGCTTAAGGCTTCGACTTGTGTCGAAAAGAAAAATAAAAATCACTAATTCTATATAACTATGGAAAAATACCAACTCACATTGAATAATATATGGAAGTATATAAAGGAAGTTTTTAGCGAAGTTGAAGTTTCATATCTCCCGCCTCATGGCAATAATATTAGATCCACATACGGCAGAGAATACGAAAGATCTATGCGTCTAGCTGATGGACTTAGACAAATGGGCGTGGGACCCGGAGATAGAGTAGCTACACTAGATTGGAACACAATCTGGCATTTCGACCTATATTGGGCTGTGCCCGGAATGGGCGCGGTACTCCATCCACTTAACGTAAGATTGGCGCCAGAGGATCTTGTCTATATTATAAACCATGCCAGAGACAAGGTGTTAATATATCACAGAGACTTTGCGCCACTTGTAGAAAAGCTCAAGCCGCATCTTAAGTCTGTACAATTATATATCCAGATATCCGATGGCGCCGGTCCCGTGGCAAAAGACCCAGAAATCGAGGATATAATAAAGCAAGGCCAGCCCAAGCCCTTCCCAGATCTCAATGAAGATACCGTGGCTACCATAGGCTACACCAGCGGTACGACAGGTCGGCCTAAAGGCGCTTACTTTACACACAGGGCACTGGTGTTACACACATTGACAAGCGCTGTTGCGTTTGCTGGTTTTAGAGGGTTTGCCCGCCCCGAGTGTGCAGAAGAGCCGTGTACCTTTTTACAACTAGTGCCTATGTTTCACGTACATGGTTGGGGTACTCCCTGGACGTTTGCGCTTCTTGGCTGGCGCCAAATATACCCAGGCCGTTTTGACCCAAATCACACAGTGAGGCTAATTGCAGAGGAGAAGGTCAAGACTATGGCTGGAGTGCCCACAGTTCTTTACATGTTACTGACGGCTCCAGATTTGCCCAAGTATGTAGCTAAGATCAGAGAGATCAAGCCGACCTTTGTCGTTGGCGGTGCTGCGTTGCCTAAAGAACTTGCTAAGAAGGCGGCTGAGGTTGGATTTATACCAAGAGTAGGTTACGGCTTGACGGAAACGGCGCCTATACTTACACTCGGCTTCTTTAGGCCGACGGAGAAAATGCCGCAAGACTTAGATGAGTACTATAGTTTACTTACAGCTACGGGCCTACCTATACCTCTGGTAGATCTAGCAGTTGTAGACGAAAACCTAAACCCAGTGCCTAAAGACGGCAAAACAATGGGCGAAATAGTGGTAAGATCACCATGGGTGACTCCAGAATATCTCGGCGACCCGGAAAAAACTAAAGAGGCATGGAGAGGTGGGTGGTTCCACACAGGCGATGTCGCAGTGTGGATGCCAGATGGACGTGTCAGAATTGTAGATAGGGTTAAAGATGTAATAAAATCAGGCGGCGAATGGATTTCGTCATTACAACTAGAGGACCTTATTGCGACTCATCCAGCAGTTGCTCAGGCGGCGGTTATAGGAGTTCCACATGAGAAATGGGGAGAGAGACCAGTAGCTGTAGTGGTTCCAAAGCCGGGTGCTGTGGTAACTGAGCAAGAGATCATAAAACACCTTGAAAAATTCGTAGAGACTGGTAAAATACCTAAATGGTGGTTGCCCGATAAGGTGATATTTGTACAACAGCTGCCACTGACAGGCACAGGTAAGATTGATAAAAAAGTTTTAAAAGAGCAATATAAGGACATTTTAAGACAAAGTTAAATACCCTAAAATTTTTATTTATCTAGAAAAAGACGTAGTTATGAGAGCAATTCAACTTGTTAAATTTGGAGAGCCTAGGGAGGCTCTTAAATATGTTGAATTGCAAGATCCAACGCCAGGCCCTGGGGAGGCTGTAGTAAAGATCGAAGCCGCAGGCGTTTGTGGCCGAGATCTTGTCGTGCGTAAAGGCGCTTTTCCGCATGTAAAACCGCCAGTTATACCTGGCCATGAGGGAGTTGGCAGAGTGATTGATGTAGGCGCTGGTGTTGAAAAGGACTTAGTAGGTATGAGGGTATTTCTCTCGGCTATTTATGACAGCACATGTGATTATTGCAGAAGGGGGCTAGAGAATTTATGTAGAAATGCAGAACTACTTGGCGAATCTCGTAATGGCACATATGCCGAATATGTAGTTATTCCAGCGAGATTTGTGCATCCATTCCATGGCGTAGATCCAAAAGTAGCTGTAATAGCGACATGTCCGCTTGCTACTGCTGTTTATGCGTTAAGGCAGGTGGATGTGGAAGGGAAGAGAGTATTGATAGTAGGCGCCGGCGGCACTGGGGTTTATATAGCACAACTAGCTCGTGTAAGAGGAGCTGAGGTCTATGTATCAACTAGGTCAGCCGAGAAAGCGAAAGTGTTAAAAGAGCTTGGTGTCAAAATAGCTGAAGACAGAGATAAAGACTTTGACATAGTTATAGACACAGTGGGCAGCCCCACTCTTGAAAAATCGCTTAAACTTGCCAAAAGAGCTGGAACTATAGTTGTTATTGGTAATGTCACAGGCGAGCGTGCTTCAATAAGTCCTGCATTGATTATCCTGCGGCAATTAAAGGTGTTGGGTAGTATGGCTTTCAGGCCATGGGATATTTATGAGGCACTAGATTTATTAAAGAGGGGGCTTATAAAGCCCCTTTATACAGAATATAGGCTAGAGAACGCTCCAAAAGCTCATGAAGATATGGAGAGAGGTGCAGTAGTTGGAAGAGCAGTTTTAATTCCCTGAGTTAAAGTTATGTACGTAATAGTGGCATCTCTTAACGATCCTGTATCACGCATATTTCTCGACGTAATTGCGCCTACGCCGTTGGTCAAGACTGAGGGCAATATAGAAATTAGAAAGTTTGTGGACTTCCCAGTTGTGGTGTATAGAGGAGAGCCTACTGACTTCAGCCGCGAGGATATACTGGCCTCTTTTGGAAAATATGCCATTTTTATATCTAGACATGAGATGGCAAATCCAAGGCCGTTGTTTACGGTTCACACTCCTGGCAGTTGGCCCGACGTATCTATATCAAATCCGCCACTTACATCTTCAATATTTAGAACTTTGTGTAAATTAACATACGAGCCTTACACATGCGCCTTTGAGGCGACGCACCACACTCCAAATACCTCTTATGTATCTGCCACATTTGTAGAAGTTGGAAGTACAGAAAACGAGTGGAAGGACAGGAGAGCAGTTGAGACTTTAGCCCAGGCGGTTGAAGAAGTATTAAACAGTCAGATAAAGCCAAACACGCCGGCTATGGCCATAGGCGATCTCCACTACGTGACTGTGACAGACCCAGTGTTAAAAGGCGAGTTAGACCTAGGCCATGTGATTCCTAAGTATGTAGATATCTCTCTCCAAGTAGTACAAAACGCCTACCTAAAACATACCACGCCTATAGAAAGAGCTATACTGTTCAAAAAGAATGTAAAAAACCCTGCCAGAAGCGAGATAATAGAGTTTCTCAAGTCGCGTGGTGTCGAAATTATCACAAAGGGGTAAACATCCATAGCCCCTCTCTGCGACGCCGGTCCTCCCCGAGAGGGTGCGGGGCCCGCCCGCGACAGCCGCAAGAGGGGCATTGTACCCGCCTGTTATTCAACTCCTACAATTTTGTGCCACATCTCGGGCAGACCATACTGTACAACCGTTCCTCTAAATACGGCAACCTATACCACCGCGCTAGCGCTTACAGTCTCCTCCTCAACTGCCCAAGCCCATTTAGGAAGTGCTTCTTCTCTCCGCTCCCGGTCGGCCAGGACGGGTGCGGCCGGCTACTCGTAACGTCGGCGCGGCCTATGCGACAAACTGAAATAATCCCCTTTTCCATATCTCATTTTCTCCGATTTCCTCTCTGTTCACACTTTTATCACCTGACTTTCAGCGGCTTTGAAAGTCAAGTGATCCGCTTTTGCCAACACGACTTTCTTCTTCTGAATTCTTTGGGGCATGAGTCGACTAAAGACGGCGGCCTTTACGACTCTGGGCGACGTGTTGACAACGGTGGTCGGTCTGCTGTTAGGCGCCGTCGAGCGCCGACGTACCTTGGCTCGCCATCGCAATGGCGATACTGTATGCGACCAAGTGGAGTCATAGGATAGAGAATTGGCGTCGTTAAATACGTTGCGTCGCCGTCGCTAAACTGCCGTGGCGAATAACGTGCTTGTTCTCGCCGGCGTCACAGCTGGGCCCCTACTGCCGTTGCAAGCCATGCTCTTATTAGCGATGCCTATCGTGGCGTTGACAATAGACGCCGTGAGGGGAGTAAAACAAACTAGTTTTCCCACTGGGAATGAGATACGGAAGGAGTCCGTATTCCCCTAGTTTTTCTCTCCCATGCCATATGCGTCCATGAGCCAAATATACAGAACTTTAAAGGTGAAAATACCATGGCGTCTTGTCGAGGAGAGACCAGACGTCCTAGACCTTATGATGCATGTGCATCTAGCGGTGGAGGAGTATATAAGGGGCCCGTGATTTCATGAGAAACAGATTTTTATAAAAATATTTCTAGGTTAGATGGAGTGATGGTGACCCCGATCGCTGAAAAATGAAGAATGGTATTACTGCTGATTTTTTAACCGCTTTATTTCCTCTATAAGAAGCGGAATAATTTGTTTGTAGTCTCCTACAACTGCATAATCTGCGTTCTCCATAATGGGCGCATGAGGATCTGGGTTTATTGCCACAATGGTTTTTGCTTCCAAAATACCCATTAGATGTTGAATGGCGCCGCTTATACCTACCGCGATATAAAGTCTCGGCCTAATGGTCTTTCCTGTCTGTCCTATCTGCCTTGTGTGGGGGGCCCAGCCTGCACGTACAGCCATAAGTGAGGCGCCTACAGTACCCCCCAGTAGCTTTGCCAGCTCTATGAGGAGTTTAAACCCGTCGGCGGAACCTAGGCCTCTGCCTCCCGCCACAACAACATCTGCTGACTCTACAGGAGGTAAATCTGCAACATCTTTCTCAAGTCTCTTCTCTACAGATATGAGGCGGGTCTTTCTAGTAACCTCCACTTTTTCTATGATTATCTCTCCCGTTCTGTTAGTATCACGTGGAGGCTTTGGAAAAACGCCAGGTCTAACACTGGCCATCTGCGGCCTTCTCTGGGGCGTTTTTATAGTAGCTAATTGCGTCCCGCCAAACGTGGGACGTATCTGCATTAGATCACGGGTCTTCGGGTCTATTTCAAGTGCTGTACAGTCGGCGGTTATACCTGTCGTTAAGGTGTTTGCAATATATGCCGCTAACTCTCTTCCGCGTTTTGTAGCACCTATTAAGAAGATCTCTGGCTTATACTTTTGAACGACTGTAGCTATCGCTTCTGCATATTCTTTCGGCGTGTAGATCTTCAACTCTGGGTTGTCTATTATAACCACTTTGTCGGCTCCGTGGTAAATAGCTTCACGTGCCATCTCTTCGGTTCCTGCAACTATTACTCCCCCTACTTCAGCACCGCCGAGCTTTTGTGCAAGATCTCTTGCCTTTCCTAAAAGCTCCAATCCTACGTCCTTAAGCCTATCCCCCTCTCTCTCAAGGTAAACCCAAACGCCCTTATATTCCTCCTTCTTTATTGGAGGCCAAAGTGAGCAAGGCATAGCTACAACACTCCCTCTTGTTTTAATATTTCAATTATTTTCTTCACTACCTCACGTGGCTCTCCCTGTATGACCACTTTCTTCCTAGGTGGATACGTTGCAGGCGCCATGCCAGCCACCATAGTTGGGCTACCGCGGAGACCTACGCAATCTTGCTCAAGATTAAGTTCTTTATTACTTACTATCTGGATGCGCTCCCTTGCATTAAGCTTACGACTTAGTTTTATCTCTCTAGGTACTTGGGAGCCTTTTAATATGGATATTACTGCGGGCATCTCAACTTCATATACTTCATCTACACCCTCATCTTCTAAAAAGCGTCTGACAATCAATGTCCTTCCCTTTACCTCTGCGTCATATACGTAATAGACATATGGCACCCCTAACCAGCTAGCTGTCTGAGCTCCTATATGTGCCGTAGTACTGTCTATCGTCTCTTCGCCAGTTACAACTAAGTCGTAATCAGGTATGTATTTTTCAATGGTTTTTGCTAATACATGTGCAGTGGCCCAGGTGTCAGCTCCTGCAAAAACTCTATCCGACGCCAGTATTGCCCTATCTACTCCCATACCTATTAAGCTCTCTAGAGCGGGGATCCCACTGGGCGGAGCCATAGATAGTGCTATGACCTCGCCTCCATATCTATCTCTCAGTTTTAATGCAAACTCTACTGCATCTCTATCCCATACGTTTACCGTGAGAGGAACCCCCTCTCTTACAAGCGTGCCGGTTTTAGGATCTATCTTTATGGCTGAAGAAAGTGGGACAGCTGCTTTTGTGAGTACTACAATTTTCATAGTCTCACGTAAATCTGTACCATATTCCCATTCCTGAACGTGGATAGTTCCACTCTATGTTATTGTATGGGCAAACAACACGACATGTTCCACACTCTACACAAGCCTCTGTGCTTAAGACTACATAGTCGCCTTGTTGAACATAACATTTCGCTGGACACATGTAGGTGCAAGGCTTTTTTTCACATTTTCTACACTGTTCAAGATCCTTGATCTTTATATGTGGCCTATGTATGTCTACGTCCCAGGCGTTTGCATTTAGTCTCTCCTCTATTGTAAAGTACTTTAGACTCATAGACTTTTCGCCATTCTTAGCATATTTATCATTAATTTTACTAGGTTTACCTTAGTCTTTTTCGACGCATCGCGTAGTGCCTCAAATAGTGTCCTATGGTTTTCGTCTACGTTGAAATACTTATGTGCCGTCTCTGTCGACAACAGTGTTAAATCTCTAAAAAGGGTTTCGTCGCTTAACAATCTGTCAGCCTTCCTATATTTCTCAAGCTGCGGCAGTATGAAGCTATTCCTTAGCTTCTTCTCATATATTGATAAATCCTCTGCAGAAGGACTACGTGCCTCCCGTATAGCCTCTGCCGCGAGAACGCCAGAGGCTATGGCAAAGTCCACCCCTCTGATTAATACCCCTGTGTGTAGCAAGAACCCGGCGGCATCTCCCACTATCAATAACCCATCATAATAGAGACGTGGAGGAGACATGTTGATACCCGCCACTGGTGTCATGTGTCCTCCATACTCCTGAAGAGTAGCGCCTTTAACTAAAGGCGCTATATACGGATGTAATCTAAGCCTCTCAGCTAAGTCGTACACTGGCGTTTTTAACTTTGACCAATTTCTTAGATAAACAACGACACCAAGTGCAAGAGAGTCCTTATATGTGTATATAAACCCGCCGCCAGGCAGGTATTCGGTGGGATAGCCAGCGATAGCCCACGCAAGCCCCTCATCTTCGCCTAAGCCAAGCCTTTCTTCAAGAGTTTTCTTGTTTTCAAATTTTAACACCTCCTTAACGCCGACTGCCACGACCTCTGGCTCTAGCTTTCTAACTATCCCAGCCCTCTCAAGAAGAAGCCTATTAACGCCCTCTGCGTCTATAACATAGTTTGCGTGTAGCGTATCAGAACCAGATTGAACCCCTATAAATCTGCCTTTGTCATCTTTTACAAGTCTGTCTACTGTAATCTCTGTTACTATTTTTGCTCCAGCATTTTGCGCTAATTTAGCCATCCAGGAGACGAAAGAAACAAGCGGCACAATAAAGCTTGTCTTTTCTTTTTCTACGATTGAAAACTCGAGCGTTAGTGCTTTATCATCTGTGAGAAATGTAACACGCTCTTTTCTAACCCATCTATCAACTGGCGCATCTTTACGAAACTCCGGTAGATATTTATCGAGCCAATAGGCGTATATACGGCCGCCGTAGAGCTCCTTAGCTCCCGGCTCTCTGCCCCTTTCTAATACTACTACTTTAAAACCGGCAGATGCCAATTTATAAGCCGCGGCTAATCCCGCGGGACCAGCCCCCACTATGGCTACGTCGAATTTCATGACGTGCGACTTCTACCCAATAAATATATATGTGGTTCGCCTCTGCGCGAATTTTTATTCCTAATATAAGATGAACGTTTTAAAACGGATAATGACGTAACTCTATGCGTATAGTTATAAAATACTTTTCTGTATTAAGAGATATAACGGGGAAGATACGTGAAGAGCTAGATCTAAAAAACGGTACGTCAATGTCGCAATTGATCGAATGGTTTTTTAAGACATATCCCAAGGCAGAGGTTTTTAGAGAAGAGCTTTTGATACTAGTCAACGGCCGTACTGTTGACAATAACTATATACTAAAGGATGGTGATGAAGTTGCATTTATGCCTCCGGTAAGCGGCGGCGGAAAAATCATACAGGGCTCTCTGGATTTAAACCGTGAAGTGGCGGACATCATAGGAAAAACTGCACTGCAAGGCGGTGGCGGCGTGGTGATTTTTGTAGGCTATGTCAAAGGTAAGGTAAACGGCGCTTGGGTAAACACACTAGAGTATGAGGCATATGAACCATATGCATCGTTTAAGATAGATGAGATAGAAAAATGGGCTAGAGAGCAAGAGGGTGTTCTTGATGTAAGAATCTACCACGTGGTTGGTTCGCTTAAGCCAGGGGATACCACTATATATGTTTTTGTTTCTGCTATAAACCGCGATATAGCTTTTAAAGTCGCCCGAGAAGCGCTAGAGAGAGTAAAGCATGAAGTGCCGATATTTAAACTCGAACGTAGAGACGACGGCGAATTTTGGGTTCTGGGTGATGGTAAAAGAGTGCCTAGAAGTCCTCAATCTTGAAGGGAGACTCTTCCACATCGACAAAACCTTCTATCTCTGACACATATTGGTTTTGTTTCACTTTAATTACTATGTTTATGGCGTAGCCGCTTTTAGTCACTACAGTGGTTTTTCCGTGGTCAAATTCTATGTCAATAACTTGCTCGCCGACCTCTTCTAGTTGTCTAGCAACACGGCTTAAGAGACTCCATAGGAAAGAGAGAGCAATATGGATACCTCCGGCTCTTACCTCTATGGGTTTTATTAACGCTTCTGAGAAAAAATTCCCTATCTCTCTGCCTATTTCAGAACTTGTAGATTCTATCAACATGTATACACGTAGCTTATTTAGACTCCTCACTTTTTCCTCAAGTACGTTCACCACTTAGATATGCAGCATCTGTATTTAAAATAGAGTTGTCAATAAAACAATGCCCTCTTTAGAGCGCCAAGCAAAGCTATATACAGGACGTTGAGTATTTAAACAAGTTGGTAATAAGTGCCGTGGGCGAGTCACATCTTTACTATGAAACTACACCCACAGGAATTGAGGGGCTTGATGTTACAATAGGGGGCGGATTTATTAGGGGCAGAACGTATTTGATCTCTGGCGAAACAGGGACGGCCAAAACTTTAACCGCACTCACGTTTCTCATACAAGGTGCGTTAAAATATGGGGAACCCGGCATATATATATCCGTAGATGAGACATACGAGCAGTTTGTAGAAGGCGCTAGGAGATTTGGATGGGATATTGAAGAACTAAGAGCTAAAGGACTTATCGAGGTTTTAGTGCCGGAGATGGATATTGTAGAGCGTATTAGAGAGAAAGATCCGACCGCGATTGCCAAGTCGCTAGTTGCATCTATTCGTGAATACGTCGTTGCACTAAACGCCCAGAGACTGGTTATTGACCCTATCGCGCCGCTTGTCTCGCTTGACAAAGATGTACAAGTACTTAGGGAATATATCAGGGTATTAGTTATGAGCATAGAGAGAGAGATAGGGACGACCAATATCATTACTACCGAAATACCCTCTGGTTCTGGCGCAATAAGTAGGTATGGAGTTGAGGAGTTTCTAGCGACGGGAGTGTTTATAATGGGTATAGCGAAAACTCGTGACGGAAATTTCAAGAGGGTAATGTTTATAAGAAAAATGCGGTGGAGTCCTGTCCACCCGGGGATTTATGAAATAGAGATTGTCCCAAAAATTGGCGTTGTGGTAAAAGGCCAAGTTAAAGAGCCTCTAGTCCCGGTCACCTACCTACCAACTCTATAATCGCCATTTCACTCTAATGGACAATTATAATACACATTTTACATGAAGAGCCTACGTCTGTCATTAAAAACCCCGCCCGAGAGACTACGGTTATAATATCAGAGGGGTTCGTATCTTCACCACATGTCATAATATCCCGTCTTCATCATAACTCACAACCCCTGAATATAAACTTTATTTAAAGAGCCAAATAAAGCTTCCCTCCAATATTACACTTGTCTTCTAAATCTATAGGTAATGGCGATATAGCTCTGTTACTATACGTATACGTGTCTGAGGTGCCCGTGTTGTTAATACGTCGGAGAGGCTTAGTGGTAAGAAAGACATTGATTAAACATAACAACTCCATAATAGGTGAGTATATATATGTGAGGCGTGGCTTGTTTGAGGCAGAGGCTGAATATGACCTAGAAGATGGCGTATTGTATTACTTACAGATCTGTTGGTTTAATAGATGCATCACGTGGTTTGAAGGCGAGCCTGACAAAATGCCTCCTCTACCTCTTTTAGAGAGAGCCCGTAAGTTCTTTGGAGAACTGGCAAAATTTTCGCAAGCTGCAGAAGCTGCGCTAAAGCTCCTATTTCTTTCCAAGTCTCGGCTATTCTAGGAGGACTGTCTACAGAAACGTCTTGTGGCTATAGTCACAGACGTTTAACCTCAAATCGTTAAGGCCTAGGGCTAAAGACGTCTCTTGTAATATGAGAAAATCCAACCAAGTGTGGTATGTAGGGCGTTCGCTAAGTAGTATGTGGCTGCATGAAGCCACAGCCAGAGGTTGGGGGACGTATCTACATAGGGTTTATCATAGTTCTGTGCATAACTGTCGTCAACCTGATCACACAGATAGAACGGAGAAAGGTGTACGATAACCATATTAATCCTGTTATGGCTCTCATAACGGTTTGCCTCATTTATAGCCGCTCTTCACCGCTCCGATCCTCTGACCGCATTCATCGGCGGTTACAATTTTTACGAAAGATATAAATATCTATATGTTAAGCAACATATGCGCGATATTACTGCAAATAAACTTGCAGAACAGATTATAAATTTGCTAAGAGAATACGGTGAACTAAGTAGTGCAGATATAGCTAAAATACTTGGCGTAAACAGACGCTCTGTAACTGCTATATTAGCTAGGTTAAGAAGAGAAGGTATAGTTGAATATCTAGGTTATTGTTTTGGAGGTCATAGGTGCAATACTAAATGGAGACTTAAAATGAATTAGTTACAATTTACCCCTACTAGTCACAAACATAAGTGAAATTAATATAACATTATGGCGTTTTATTTACGTGGGCTTGTGTACTGTTGCATGGCGCGGAGAAAAGTATCGAATAGAGTGTTCACCTTCTTCTTTACTAAGCATAGCTACAAAAATAGCGGAAATAGAACATATACCATATCTAGAGGTATATAGGGGGTTAGTAAACAGTCTGGAAGATATGTATAGAAACACAAAGCGTAAGATTGATATGCTTCTCTCTGAAAAACAAATCTAAGGTTATTAGCCATATCGCTTATTCAAAAGTTTTTAAACTAGGTAATTCATTGGCGATGGTATGTCGACTAGCATCTTTGGCGAACAACTTCCAAAACATACTAAGATTGAGTATATAGGCGACGTACCCATCATAGAGGAATGCCCCCGTGACATAAAAACTCTCAACGGCGAACCTGTGCTGTTGTTTGGAAAGTGGAGTTTTGAAAATGTCGTAGTGAAAGACCCGGGCTTACGAAGGTATATCTGTCTAAAGCCGGTGCTATTGCCTCACACAGAGGGGCGCTACCAGAAGCATAGGTTTGGAAAGGCTAGAATACCTATCGTTGAACGTCTTATAAACCTAATGATGAGACCTGGACGTAATACTGGCAAAAAACATAAAGCTTATAATATTGTTAAGAGAGCTTTTGATATCATTTATTATAAAACTGGACAGAATCCTATCCAAGTATTGGTAGATGCTATAATTAACGTAGCGCCTAGAGAGGAAGTTACGAGAATAATCATGGGCGGTATTGCTTACACAGTTTCTGTAGATGTCTCACCACAGAGAAGACTAGATCTTGCCCTCCGTTGGATTACCGAAGGTGCAAGGACGTGCTCCTTCAATAATCCAAAACCTATAGAGGAGTGTCTTGCAGACGAAATTATTGCAGCGGCATCAAACGACCCCAGAAGTTACGCAGTTAGAAAGCGCGAAGAGCTTGAACGTATTGCCGCTGCCTCGCGCTAACTGTTTTTAACCACTATATACATAAGACCATGGCCGAGTTGTTTTGGTTTGAGAAGTATCGTCCTCGTTCGTTTGATGAGGTGGTTGATTTGGAGGAGGTTAAGAGTCGGCTTAGGGAGTTTGTGAAGAGTGGTAATATGCCGCATCTCCTCTTCTACGGCCCTCCTGGGACTGGGAAGACTACCATGGCTCTTGTCTTGGCGAGAGAGCTCTATGGCGAGTATTGGCGTGAGAATACGCTAGAGCTCAACGCCTCAGATGAGAGAGGTATAAACGTGATACGGGAGAGGGTGAAGGAGTTCGCCCGCACAGCCCCAGTAGGCAAAGCCCCCTTCAAACTAGTCATACTAGACGAAGCAGACAACATGACAAGCGATGCACAACAAGCACTAAGAAGAATAATGGAAATATACGCACAAAACACAAGATTCATACTACTGGCAAACTACGTCTCACGTATCATAGACCCCATAATTTCAAGATGTGCAGTATTTAGATTCTCTCCAATGCCGCGACATTTAATGGCAGAGAGACTTAAGTATATCGCCAAGAGCGAGGGCGTAGAAGTTAAAGAAGATGCCATAGATTTGATATATGAGCTTTCTGAGGGAGATATGCGCAAAGCTATAAACATATTACAAGTAGCTGCAGCAACAAATAAGATAGTTGATAGAAATGTGGTTGCCGCTGCAGCTGCCGCCATCAGACCTACCGATATAGTGGAACTCTTTAATTTAGCGCTTAGCGGCGATTATTTAAAGGCACGTGAAAAGATGAGAGAGCTTATGTACGTCAAGGGCGTAGCTGGTGTAGATTTCATTAGAGCGTTTCAGAGAGAGCTTATCCGTATGTCTCTAGACGATGAAACAAAGGCAGAGGTAGCAGAGCTTTTAGCCGATGTTGACTATAGATTAACACAAGGCGCCGACGAGGAAATCCAATTATCATATTTCCTCGCCAAGCTTGGCTCTATAGGTAAAAAAATAAGAGCCGCAAGCCCCCCGCCTAAAAAGAGGTAATGGCAATTCCTTGGGTTGAAAAATACCGACCGAAGACGTTTGAGGAAATTGTAAACCAAGAGGAGGCAAAATATACGCTAGCCTCCTGGATATGTGCTAAATTCAAAGCTCCTAGAGAATTCTGCACACGGTGGGCTAAGAAGAAAGATAAAGAAATTGTTGAGGCCAAAGCGGTTCTACTCGCTGGCCCCCCTGGCATTGGAAAGACGACCATTGTCCACGCGTTAGCTAGAGAAATTAAGTACGAACTTATAGAGCTTAATGCCAGCGACGTAAGAACTGGCGAAAGAATTAAACAGGTGGTGGGGAGGGGATTAAGAGAGGCCTCTCTATTTGGCTATGAAGGCAAACTAGTTCTCTTTGACGAAGTAGATGGGCTCCATGTAAAAGAGGATCTAGGCGGACTTGAGACGATAGTCGAAATCATAGAGATCGCAAAAGTGCCCGTGATAATGACTGCAAATAATCCTTATGATCCCAAATTTAGACCTCTGAGAGATATAGCATTGGTTATAAATTTAAAACGGCTTTCGGAGGATGATGTAGTAGAAGTACTTAGGAGAATATGTGCCAACGAGGGGGCTAAATGTGAAGAAGAGGCCTTGAGGAGCATAGCTAAATCTTCCCTCGGCGATTTAAGAGCTGCAATAAACGACCTACAGATGTATTTATCAAGTGGGAAAAAGATACTTACGGTAGACGATATAAAACGGGTTGGCGAGCGAAACCCGCAGCTGTCGATGTTTGAAATTCTCGATAGGGTATATAGAGCGAGATGGTTCGATGAAGCACGCGCAATCTCCTTTAACCCCTCTTTTGATTGGGAACAGTATTTCTTGTGGGCCCTTGAGACAATACCAACAGTATATAAAGACCTCGAACTTATGGCTATTGCGTACGACAGGCTTAGTAAAGCCGACATGTTTCTCGGAAGGATTAAAAAAACACAAGAATGGGAGCTTCTGCCATACGCTTTGGAGCTCTCTCTAGGCGGCATATCTCAAGTAAAAAATAAGCCAAGACTACCGCCATTTATTAAGTATGGGTTCCCACAAAGACTTTTACTACTTGCTAAATCTAAGGAGGCAAGAAGACGACGAGAAGCTTTAGTAGAGTATCTTGCACAAAATTTACACGTCTCTAAGTCTTTTGTCAAGTCAGAACTCATATATGTTCTTTCGGCCATAGCAAAAAAAGACCATAGCATAATAGATAGATTAAGTAAGGCGTTGGGGATAAGTGCGCTAGACATAAAGAATTTGCTACTTTAAAAAGTCTTGAGATGCGTAAAGCTGTTATTATACATACCGTACCTAAAAAAGAAGCTATAGTTGCGAGAGATCTATGCGATTGTTTATATTACTATGATCAGGAGGTAGTATGTAAAGTAGTTACCGTAGGTAGAGTATATGTTTATACATATGTAGAATATCTAGACTATTGTATAAATATGAAATATTTCAGATCACTAATTAAAAAAGTAGAATATAGTGGAGACGTATCACAGCCTTATTTAAAAAGCCTGAGAGACGGTGTTAACAAAAACTTTTAGTATGCTCCTCTATATTGAGTCATATGTAGTCTGAAAGTATTTAAATAAGCCCCGTTTATATCAACATGGGTATTATCATTAATGAGACTGTGTTCTCGCCAAGCTACGTACCTCCCAAACTTCCACATAGAGAACAACAACTTCAACAGCTAGATGAAATGCTTAGCAACTGGCTCAGAAACCCCGGCAACTACTATCCCAGAGTAACTCTCTTGGGCAGGCCTGGTACAGGAAAAACTGTAACGATACGTAAATTATGGGAGTTGCGGCAAAACGAGGCGGTAGCACGTTTTGTATACATAAATGGATTTCTATATCGAAATTTTACAACTATAATAGGCGAAATTGCTAAATCGCTCAACATCCCATTTCCAAGACGTGGGCTAAGCCGTGACGAATTTTTAGCACTTTTAATAGAACACCTACGTGAAAGAGATTTATATCTTCTGTTGGTCTTAGACGACGCCTTTAATTTTACACCAGATATACTATCTACATTCATAAGGCTTGGACAAGAGACTGATAAACTAGGCGCATTTAGAATTGCCCTAGCCGTTGTAGGCCATAGCGACACTATACTCAACAGCCTAGACCCGTCTACCCGAGGAATCATGGGCAAATCTATCATACGTTTTACACCATATACTAAAGACCAAATCTTTGATATTTTATACGAGAGGGCACAATTAGGACTTGCCGAGGGGTCCTACAGCGAGGAGATAATTCAGATGATAGCCGATATAACTGGTGCCCAAAGCCACCTAGATACTAGCAGAGGAGATGCGAGGTTGGCAATCGATATACTTTACCGTGCTGCACATATTGCTCAACAAAGCGGCAGAAGACAGATAATGCCAGAAGATGTGAGAAAGTCGTCTAAAGAGGTATTATTTGGCGTTTCAGAAGAAGTTTTACAAGGGCTGCCGCTCCACGAGAAAATTTTCCTACTAGCTATCGTTAGAACGCTTAAGTCAACACGCGCCCCATATGTAACTTTCGGAGAAGCAGAAGAAGTTTATAAAATGATATGTGAAGAATATAGAGAAAGACCTAGAGTACATAGCCAACTATGGACATACCTTGGGGATTTAAAAGAAAAGGGAATAATTGAGACGAGACAGAACAAAAAAGGCGAGGGGGTGCGCGGACGTACTACGTTGATATCCATAGGCACAGAGCCTTTAGAGACTCTAGAAGCAGTTCTCGTACGGATGATAAACGAGGAACTTAGATGATAGAGAAGATCCTCGGCTCCCCGCTCCGTATACGCATAATTCTGGCCCTCTGGGAAATGGGCGAAATAAATGCCACAGAACTGGCAAAGCGGTTAGAGACAAATTATAGCCAGCTAATCTCCCACATAAAGCTTTTAGCTAGTTATGGATTAGTTGAAGAGAGACGAATAGGCCGTATTAGGCTAGTAAAATTACGGAACTCAGAACTTGTCAAAATGTTGGTAAATGCATTAAAACAAGCCGATGAGAGTATAAAAAGAGGTAAAGCCGATGTAACATATGAATAAAAAGAGACAATACTCATAGGCAACATGGGGGCGCGTTTTGAGCGTTATGTTGTAGATTTACTTCCAGCATTAGGCCTTATACCAAAAACTATACGCTATAAGATATATCGTAATGGAGTAGAAGTTGGAGAAATCGACATACTTGCTACAGACGAAAACGGCAATACTTACGCCATAGAGGTAAAGGCTGGCAGAGTAGATATTAGCGGGATACGGCAAGCCTATATAAATGCAAAATTAATTGGCGCAAAACCTCTTATTATAGCGCGAGGATATGCCGACGAAAACGCACGACAACTTGCAAAAGAATTGGGCGTAGAGGTCGTCCTTCTACCCGATTACGTATTTCTCTCAATAGATGATTTATATACCGTATTTACAAATGCTTTTGCGAGATTCTTAACCACAGTTGTTACGACCGCTACAGCCCTTGAGAGACACGAAATAGAGGCGATAAAAAACTGTCCAGACATCCAGTGTCTTTGTGAGAAAATAAACTGTGATAACCTATTCAACAAAATACCAAGAGAAGCGAGAAATTACGAACTACTGACTACAGTTGTCAGATTAATAACGCATTTACCGAAGCTTTGTAAGTTGCTTAATTACGGCTACTCTCCCCTCTAAAATTATCATTGCAGAAATCTTGGACGTCGTCTCTTGCCGGAGTTTACAACCTGTACTAGCTTTCGTCAAGTGAGAGTTGGTGTTGTTGGTCGCCATCAAGGCTGTTGTTATAAGCAATGCGTTCATCCCCGGCATTGTAGACACGGCCCTGGTGTCGCTCCACGTGTTGTTAATCACGACAGTGTCCACGGGGATCCCGACCTTTGTGACAAGTTTGAGCATATAGCTCATTCTCTCGGGCATGGCCTCGCCGAAATCCCTCACCACGTCCTCTTCCAGCCTCTGGTAGAGCTCAAAGACCTCATAGCCTGGCATCAGGTAGAGGACAGGGATATCTTATGGACATAGGGCGGGTCACCCCTTAGGAAGGGCGCCAGCCGTCCGGGCCTCCTAGGTGCTCTAAAGAGTTTCGAAGATGCTCCTTAAGATAGGACAGTCAATACCATTGCGCCAACTTTTTCAGCCTCTTTCTCATCTGTCTAACGTCGTAGAGGGTTGCGGCCGAGACGTTTTGTGTTCATTGTTCCCAAAACGAAGACCAGAAAACGAGAAATGCATAACCTTGACAATCGGAGACGTTGAACGTCAAGTTATGCTTTTCTCTCGCTTTTAAAACCCGCCGTTGGTCGAAATATGGACGGCGAACTTAGCAACGCTTCTGTCTGTGACGCTCTACGTTGTCATGACGGTTACGGTGGTCTACTTCAGTTGGCAATAATAAAGATATTTACTATTATAGTTTTCCGCCTATGGAGAAACTAGTGGAGGAACTGAAAAGGAAGTTTAGACCAAAGATTAAGCCAATAGAGTGGAAAGGTGACAAGTTAGTACTACTAGACCAGAGATTTCTGCCATTTGAAACCAGATATTTCGAAGCAAGAACCGTCGCCGATGTCGCTGAAGCTATACGCAACATGGTAGTTAGAGGTGCACCTGCCATTGGCATAACGGCGGCATTTGGGATGGTTCTCTCGCTAGTTGAGAAAAAGCCCAGGACAGTAGAGGAGGCGTTAAACACGCTCATGTCAGCAAAGGAGACACTAGCTAAAACTAGACCCACAGCTGTCAATCTCTTCTGGGCACTTGAACGTATGTATAACAAAGCAACAGAAATAGCTACATCAACGGCAACAGTAGACGAGCTTAAATCCGCCCTAGAGGAGGAAGCCAAAAGAATTTTCGAAGAAGAACTCGATGCCGAAATCAGGATAGGGCTTTACGGCGCCGAGCTTTTAGAAAATGGTGACACAGTGCTTACGATTTGCAATGCAGGAGGACTTGCGACAGGAACCGGCTTAGGTACTGCAACTGCCCCTATCTATGTCTCTATGATGTTAGGAAAACAGGTATCCGTAGTTGCGCCAGAGACTAGGCCTTGGCAACAAGGCGCCAGACTTACGGTGTATGAGCTTATTCAAAACGGCGTGCCGACAAAACTCATAGCTGATACAGCCGTGGGTCTTGTAATGCTTAAGCGCCTTGTGAATATCGTCATGGTCGGCGCAGACCGCATTCTTTTAGACGGCCATGTATACAACAAAATAGGTACGCTCAATGAGGCCGTACTTGCTCATGAATTTGGAATTCCATTTTACGTACTAGCGCCGACAAGTACAATAGATCCAAAAAGTAGAGTAGAAGACGTCGAGATAGAGGAGAGAGATCCAGATGAGGTACGTACAGCTAGATCTAACCAAGGCATAGTATATGTCACATTAAAAGAAGTCCCTGTCTACAACCCAGTATTTGACGTCACACCGCCTAAGTATATCACTGGGATCATTACAGAAAAAGGCATAGCGACACAGCCGTTATATAAAAACCTTCGCAAATTGTTGAATATGTAATATAAAAAATGGCGAAAAGATACGCCTATAGTATTTTAAAGTACGGTCTTCGTAAATATACTGTACAAATGTGATAAAATTTTTAAGTAATGCAAATCCTATATTGCAATGCGATTCGAAATCCTAGAAAAAAGACTTGTCGAAGCTTTAATTCTTCTTCTAATTAACGCAAGAGGGAAAGTAGTAAGTATAAAAGCAACGTCATTAGCAAAATTGGCGGGACTAGGCTCCGACCATGGTGCTATTTTAAAGACAGCAAGATTCCTACAAAAATTATCAAGATATAAATTTTTATCAACAGAATATCAATCAAAGAGAAATAAGACATATAGATATATTTTAAAAGCCGATGACGAACTGTGGCAACTGGTTCGTAGAGATCCCGAAAGAGCAAAGGAAATTCTCATAAAAATACTACATGAATGAACCTATACGGTATAGAAATAGATTATGGGCTCTATAAACACTTTCTCGAATATCTCTCCGATAACGAAATAGATGCGCTTTTTCACTCTGTCACAAAGCCCCCCTCTAGATATTATATAAGGGTAAATACTACGAAGATAAGCCGTAGAGACCTAATTAAGAGATTAAACTCCAGGGGAGTTCAGGCATACCCGGACGAACATTTTGACGATGCCCTATGGCTTCCTATAGAGGGGCCTTTTGACATACCGACAGCCAGGAAACAAGTCATAGTTGATAAAAAAGCTGCAGAAAGCGTAATGCTAGGTGCGGATCTTTACGCACCTGGTATCGTAAAGACAGATCACGTCAAGGAAGGCGACGAAGTAAATATAGTGTCAGACAACGGCGTAGTCGTTGCCTTTGGAACTGCTGTTGTAGATAGTGATGAAATCTTAAAGACCCGGAGGGGGTTGTATATAAAGGTAGAAAAATCTCTTTACAAAGCACCAAAGATAAGAGACTTACCTGAGTATAAAGAAGGCTTGTTGTATAGCCAAAGTCTTCCGGCAATAGCTGTGGGACATGTGGCAAAGAGGGTAAGAGCTTCTACAGCGGTAGATCTCAACGCTGCGCCAGGCGGAAAGGCTACACATTTAGCTCAGATAGGGCTACGTATAATAGCTGTAGATAGATCTTGGCCAAAAATAGAAAAGCTAAAAGAAGAGGTTGAGAGACTAGGTCTAGCCGATAGAATTGACGTCGTTTTACATGACAGTAGATATTTAGATAGAGACTTTCCCCGCTTGGTGGCCGATTTGGCTCTAGTAGACCCGCCTTGTACAGACATAGGGGTGCGCCCCAAGATTTATCATAAGGTGACTATAGAGATGGCTAAGACGTTATCTAGATATCAGATCCAGTTTCTCAAGACAGCACTTAAGATAGCACCGACGGTCATATACTCCACCTGCACACTTACGTATATAGAAAATGAGGATGTTATAAGGAAAGTAGGCGCAGAGCCCGTTGATACAGGATTAGAAATAGGCGCCCCTGGGTGGGGATGTCCAGAATGTAGAAGATTCTTACCTCACATACATAATACGCCTGGTTTCTTCATTGCGCTTTTACGCCGCCGGCGTTAGTCTTTAGTCAATATAGCGTCTAGCTCCTCAGTCGTGAGTTTCGGCTCGTCTTGTCTCATCACTTCCTTTAACAGTCTTCTCACATACTCCTCTGCAGCCAAGTACATCCTCGTCACAAGGTTTAGGACGTGGGTCTCTCTTCCACAAACCGCCACGGTATCGTTACTTTCAGCATCCTGTACGTTTGGTTCATAGGCACATGTGGTGTAGAAAAGAAAAGCTAGGAGAGTACGGACTCCTTCCGTATCTCATTCCTAGTGGGAAAACTAGTTTGTTTTACTCTCCTCACGGCGTCTAGTATCAACAGTGCAACGGGTATTGCCAGTGGGAGTAAGGCTTGAGGCAGTTTAGCGACGGCGCCGGTGTTGCGAGCAGCCGGCCGCGCCCGTCCTCGCGGTTGGAACTTTCGGCTTACTCTCTTGTACTCCTTATAACTAACAGAAATTTCTGTCTCGCCACATATATGCACATGTACGCATACAGAACGCTGAGGGTTGAAATCCCCTGGTGTCTTGTCGAGGAGAGGCCAGACATCCTAAACCTCGTGACGCGTATGCACCCAGCGGTGGAGAAGTATGTGAGAAGACTGTTAAAGGAGGTCGTGGGGCAGGAAGGTCTAAGCTCACGACAGAGGAGCTTGACTGCTTGCTTACTCCCGACAGGCGGGAGTTGGCGTACAAGATTATCGAGGAGACGTTCCCAAAGTACGGACTCAAGCAGTATTTCATAAACCAAACCAAAGTATTCTGGCGCGACGTGGCGTTCCACAGGGCGGTTCCGTTAAACACCCAACTGAGAGTTGAGAACGAGAGAGACATGAGTACGGCCGTCTTTGTCGACATCTTTGGGAGTGAGTACTATCAACAGTGTAATGAGCCAGAAATGGGGTGTAATAAGCCAACTATTGCATAAAAGTAGCAAGGTAGCTTAAGTAAGCCTTAGGTTTTGTGAACAAGCAGTTCTAGGAGACCAAGATTTTGGAATTAAAAAATCTTCGCTTGAGTATTATGCCAATACTTATATATTTTCATGCGGCAAAAACAATATGGTTGTTAGGGCTTTATTTCCAAAGGGGAAAGAGCCACGCTATGCATTTGAGGTGCTCGTTAAAACTCTACCAGAGGCGTCCCTAATTTTCTCCCAAGAGGGTATTGTACTCAAAGCGCTCGATCCTACAAAGACCGTGCTATTTGATTTAATATTTCACGCCGCATCTCTTGAGGATTATTTTATAGAGGAGGAAACAAGGGTAGGCCTTATCTTTACCACAATAAAAGACGTCATTAAGCGTATAGGTGCGACAGAAAAACTAGAGCTAGAGGTCGATAAAGAGAATAATAGATTCTCCCTATATGTATATCCAAAGAGAGGGAAGGAGGTCGGCTTAACAAGACGTTTTTCATTTCCAATAGTACAGGTAGTTGAAGAAGAAGTTCCAGAGCTCGCGTTAACCTTTGAAGCATCTTTTGAGATAGACTCCGGCGTTTTTGACGACATATTATCTATGGTAGAGGAGGTATCTGATTGGATACAGATAACGGCGACGCCAGACAAAGTTATATTTAAAGGCATTGGTGAAGGCGGAAAAGTTGCTGAGGCTGAGTTAAGTCAAGAGAGTGAGTCTATATTCAATATCTCGTTGGAAAATTCGGCGTCTTCAAAATATAGCGTAGAGACGCTTAAAGACATCAGCAGTAAGATGAAGAGTTTGTCTAAACGTGTTAAAGTTGAGCTCTCATCAAATAAACCACTTAAGTTGACGTATGAATTCACCACGGGGACTTTTACGGCGGTTATAGCACCTAGAGTAGACTAAAAAATAAAATTCTGTTTCTGAAGAAGAACGTGATGTTAGCTGGTATTGCTGAAAAGTGAAGATAGACACCAAAACTGATTATTTAAATAATGCATATACTGCCGAAATCCACACTACAACTATTAAGACAACTGTAAATGCGTCAAGTATTTTCATCCCTCGTTTAGTTTTTACAAACTCAGCAAGTATCCTCCTAACTCCTAGTCCGCCGTGGATTACCCAACCAGTAGCTATAGTAGCTTCTACGTATCTAAGGTTGTAGTTTAGCTTTCCAAACCCATGTGGATATATAGTGATGGGGTTTGTAGTCATTATAACATCTAGCGGTAACGTGGATATGAAGAGCACTGGTATTGCCACCAACACCCAAAGAGCTGCTAGGAGGAAAACCAACCTAATGGTGCTCTCTCTCATGGTCCCACGTAGAAATGTTGTCCAAAGAATGTTAAATATGGCATATATACCACAGCGGCTAGGCCCACTAATATCATAAAGGCTATATATAGTTTATGAAGTTTTGACGTTCTTAAAGCTGGGAGCGGCTTTATCGGGTCTCTAATCGGCCAGCCCTTTATGACTCCGAACTCTACTAACGCTACTCTAAGGCCGTTGAGACCATGGAATACGATGAATATAAAAAAGAGAGCGCCGAGTAGCTTACCCAACGGAGTTGCGTCAAAACTCTCCGTAACCTCCCACCCTAAAAATGCGTCTGAAAATACACGTCCAAATAAATACAAGACTAGATATATGCCGCTGACTCTTTGTATTGTGAAGAAGAGCCTCTCATAGTTTACATATCTAAACCACTCGCCTAACCCCATGCCAGATCTCATAGTACCAACTTCAGTATTTTTATTAATTCCTTCTTTAGCCATATGTCTAAACATACTAAGGCCTTTTTGCACGTCTTAATAATGCAGCTTTCAGTAATTGTATTGAAAAACCTGGATCGACACCACGTGGACAAACAGCGCTACACGTATAAGCCAGGTGGCAACCCCATACGCCCTCTTCTACGTCGATGATTTTAGCTCGCTCTTTCCAGCCTTGGTCTCTGCTATCCGCGCTCCATCTATATGCAGCATTGAGTGCCATAGGCCCGAGAAATCTCTCGTGGGTGGCAACAACAGGGCAAGCGGCCATACATAAGCCACATTGAATACAATAGGCAAAGTTGTAGTATTTGTCTAACTCCTCGGGCTTTTGCCCAAATTCTCTGTCTGTTTCATAGATTTCTTTTATGTCACGAATTATATAGGGTTTTATCTTCTTAACTTTTTCAAAATCAGGCTCTAAATCTACAACTAGGTCTTTTATCACTTTATGATTCCACAAGGGCTCTATTGTTATTACGTCCGTTTTTAAATCAGAGAGCAATGTTTGACACGCCAGGCGAGGTACGCCATTTATAACCATGCCACATGAGCCACATATAGCCATGCGACAACTATAGCGTACTGCAAGTGTAGGGTCTTGTTCTTCTTTGACTTTAAGTAGAAAATCTAGCACAGAGACTCTTTCCGACGGCGCCTCAACTTTATACTCCTGCCACCAACTCTTTTTACCGTCGTATCTTTTTATTTTTATTACTACTGACTTCATATTAGTACTTCCTTTCCTCTGGTTTCCACTTAGTTATTGTAACCGGAGTATATGTGAGCTTGATCTCTCCCCCGTAGAGATAAGCTACTGTATGTTTCAGCCAATTGACGTCGTCTCTCCTCGGGTAATCAAGTCTATAATGCGCTCCTCTAGACTCAGTTCTTGTATATGCGCCCACTCCTATGACGAGCGCTAGGTCTATCATTCCATCGACCTCTAAGGCATCTTTTAGATTCTGATTGTAGACTTTACTGCTATCAATCACTCTAAACGACTTATACTCCCTAAGTTTTTTAAGTTTGGCGAGCCCCTCGGCCATTGAGGACGCATGTCTAAATGGTCCAAAATGTTCTTCCATTATGTCATTGAGCTGTCTTTTAACCTCATAAGGACTAGGCGCATTGACCTCTTTGTGAAGTAACACGTCAAAGATTCTACTTTCCTCTCTCTTTGCTATATCTAACAGTTTTTCGCTAGGAGATGCAAGAGCCGGGGTCTCCATTGCGTATTTTGCAGCTTGTTCGCCTGTCAACCGCCCCCATACTGAACATTCGCTTAGTGAATTAGAGCCAAGACGGTTTGCTCCGTGAACACTTACGGCTGCCGCCTCGCCAGCGGCCCAAAGGCCCTTAATCCACTTGCCGTCTGCGGTCAATACACGGCCCCACGTATCTGTGTGTATACCTCCCATTGTGTAGTGTACTGCAGGTCTTACCGGGATTGGCTCTGAGAATACATCGATACCTGCATACTTATGTGCCAGTTCGCGTATAAATGGTATCCTTTTGTTTATCTTCTCCTCTCCCAAGTGTCTAAGATCCAGACCTACGTAACACATACCTGTTTCATGTTGGAAGCCCCTCCCCTCTGCACATTCGGTTAGTATCGCCCTTGATACTATATCTCTTGGCGCCAATTCCATCTTTTGTGGGGCGTATCTTTTCATAAACCGTTCTCCCTCTTTATTAATGAGATAACCTCCCTCCCCTCTGGCGGCTTCACTAACAAGTATGCCGCTGGGGACGAGAGCTGTGGGATGCCATTGGACAAATTCCATGTCTTTAATTGCGATGCCCTCTCTTAGTGCATACCCTAGAGTTTCCCCAGTGGTTGAATGTGCCGTAGTGGTGAAGCGGTATAGCCTGCCCGCACCGCCTGTCGCGATGATACCGGCTTTGGCATAGAAGAGTTTAAATTCGCCGGTTTTTAAATCGTAGGCAGTAACTCCTTTGAATTCGCCATTTTCAACTATAAACTTCGTAACAAAATGTTCATGAAATACATGTATATTGTCAAACCTTCTGGTTTCCGAAAAGAGTGTAGACATAATGAAGAAGCCTGTCTTATCGGCGGCAAATGTTGTACGCGGTATTGACATCCCACCAAAAGGTCTCTGTGAAATTCGCCCATCTGGCTCTCGGCTCCAAGGTACGCCGATTCTCTCTAAATAGCGCACCTCTCTGGGGGCGTATTCTACTAATATCTGTACAGCGTCTTGATCTGCGAGAAAATCGCTACCCTTAACTGTGTCATAGGCATGTAATTCAAGAGAGTCCCCTGTCTTTTCAGGGTATAGAACTGCCGACATACCGCCTTCGGCAGATAAGCTATGGCTGCGCATTGCCTGTACCTTTGACAATATTGCAATGGAGATCTTGCCGCCGCTAGTCCAAGCAGCAGCTGTAGCAGCACGCAAGCCGGCAATTCCCGACCCCACTATTACGAGGTCGTATTTTAAAATTTCCATGGAAATCCAGAGGTAGCCGGTATATATTATTATATTTCGACTATAGTCTAAGGCTATATTAACTTACTTAAAGGCTACAAGGTTTTTAACTACATTTCCAAAAAAGAAAGTGAGGCTAAGTGTATCCATAATAAGACAAGATGGGGTAGATGTTTGCGAAGGGCAGGTATTAGCTAGGTGTTGCATAGATGACATATGTGCAGATATTCCACTTAATGCAAGCGTTAGATCAGGTGTCTATGATTTGGAAACGGCGTCTAGAGACCCTGTGTTAAGAGTGTGTATAGATGTATTATCTAGGCAGAGGGAGAGGGGTATAAAGGCATTAAAAGTTTGTAAATCTGGAGATGCCGAAAGATGTGTTAAAAAACTCGCTGAGTATGTACTAACTAAATACGGCGGCCCTATATTACTCGTCGGATTTAACAAAAAAGTTGCCAGTGTTTTATTTTCTCTATCTGAGGGCATAGTTGCTGATGAAGAGGGTAGACTTGTTCCCTACGACTTTGTAGATGTATCAAATCCATATCAGTGGCTAGAAAAGACGCAAGTTGTAGTTGTAGCTCCTGGAGTTTTAGATCGTATCGATATAGCCCAATTGGCGAGAAAAGCTAAAGAATTGGGCAAGCCAGTGGTTATGTATGGCGCCGTTTCGCACGTATATAGAGACTTAGGTATAGAATACTTCTGTCCACACGGGCTAAAAATACAGTAAAGTAAAATATATAAGACCTCAAGTATTTAGTAAATGTGTACTTTTATGAAAAGTCTGCTGGCGCAGTGGTATATACCATAGATCACGGCGAGGTATTGTATCTGTTACTACATGGGAGATATGGATGGGACTTCCCCCATGGTATAGTTCGTCTACGTGAAACAGACGAGGCGGCTGCACTCAGAGAAATATTAGAGGAGACAGGGCTGAAGGTGGAGCTAGTCCCCTCATTTAGAGAGGAGATACGGTACAAGTATTCTAAAAGGGGACACACAATATATAGAGAAGTCATATATTTCTTAGCTAAAAGCCGCGAAAGAACAGTCAAGTTATCTAGAGAACATGACGCTTATGTGTGGGCCGCTAGAGAAAAGGCACTTAGACTAATAACTAGAGACGAAACAAGGGCGGTCTTGCTTAGAGCTTGGAGAAAAATTCTAGAAATTGAAAAAATTAGCTAATTACGGACACGCCCTCAACTACGTAGAATGGATATTTTGCAAAGTTGTTTCCGCTGGTTCTATAAACAGTCGCAAAACTCGGCGAGTACATCAACGCCACATAGTCGACAAATAGGGGCGTTCTTATAAAGTACATATTGAAACTTAAATCGGAACCGACGGCTACCATAGGCACCACAAATCCGCCTCCTAGCACATTTGCAGTCTTATACACGAGGTCGTATCCAATCGGCGGCGGGCTAAGCATGAAGTTTACATACGGCGACACGGTAGACAACACCGGCATATCGCGTGGGTCTCTGAATGGTCTAACCACGCCATTTATCTGCTCACTTGTGCCACAGCCGCCATAAAGCGATGTTCTAACCAATATTGCAAAGCTATTGCTTGTGACCACCGGATACGACGCCGACATTGTCGTATATACAAGACCGCTCACTGGTACGGGCACAGCAAATGAGACAGAGGGTAGAGTCACAATTTTTGTCCGTCCATTAGTCCCAGTCCAGACGAATCTGCCGGAGCCTAGGTAGCGATGGAAGGAGATTCCCTGGTTCCAGAAGTACCCAGCGAAGAAGCCGCCGTCAGTTATAGCATAGACTATCAGGGAGGTGTTGGCGCATTTCCAGCCGAAGTCTACGTAGAGACCCCTTGCTAAGGTCGGCGTTGAGATATAGTAGACGCGCCAGTCGCCAGACTCGTATCTCCAAAGCCAGTCATTTGCGCCCCTGACCTCGCTGGCGTTATACCAACTGTCCGACCTCCCAGCAGTGAGGATATAGACCTCATTTATACGTACGCTTGTTCTAACTATGTAGCTCAGCGGCACCACATAGCTAGTCCCATTTATGTTAAATACGATCAGTCTCTCGTATACTGTGGGGGCCGCAGTTGCTGGCGCCACCACGCGTACTGTAAACATATAGCTCTGGCGCGGCCTCAGTGTGATAGTTGCCGGCGTTATCTGTACATCGGTTGCCGGCGCCCTCTTGTAGGCTATAACCTCTACTGTGACAGGGACGGATGGTGGATATGGCGTTCTGACGGGCCTAATATCAATCCTTATGATAAGTCTCTGGTTTGGCGCAAGTCTAACGCCGGGTTTTGTAACTGACACCTCCACGGCTGTGCCACGTTGATATCCGTAGTTGAGCCAAGTCAGCTCGTTTATGGAAATAGCGCCGTTGTTATCTAAGTCTGTCCAGCCAAATGCCCAGAGGACAGGTCTTACATTTTCGGCGTAGTTAAACTCTGGGTCAAAAACTGAGAAGCTGTAGGAGAGTCTAAACACAACTAGGTCTGCCTGTCTAATTATATTTTCATCAAAGCCCAGTTGTTGCATTGTAAAGTAACCACCCACAGTTCTTACAGGAATAGTCAAGGTAACCAACTTTTTATAAATTGGGGTAAGTGTTGCCGCATATGTAGATACAGTGACTGTGGAGTTGAGCGATGTGACATAGACAAAGCCCACGGCTTGTCCGCCGGGGATAGTTGCTAGATACAAACTCGTCATGCCGATAGTTGGTTGCGTAACTCTGGTCTGTAGATAAGTGGCCCATTGTGTGGGTAATAGATTGTTCATTAGATAACCGAAATAAAGCGGTATGTTGACTCTCCATTGGAAATCCCACGAGGTGCCGAGATTTACAGACGAGTCCGTCCTGAACAGAGCTACAGGCGCCTTGGGGACCGGCAGTCCGTAGTAGCTTCTAGCGGCAATCACTGCGGCTGTAGCATTTACAAATCCATGACCTGCGGTAAACGGTGTGTACCCAATATCAATTGCCGTACTTGTAATAAATTGTCTAACTAAATACGGATCCACCACAGCCGGATCGGTTTTGTCCATAACCGAACTCAACACTAGAGCAACAACGCCAGCTGTAAGCGGCGTTGCTTGGGAAGTCCCGCCAAAGATATCCCAATCTTCCGCGATGCCATAGTAATATTTGCCCCAGCCGACGGGATACGCCGCTATTCCGAAAGCTCCAATGTTTACAACATCGGGCTTCACATAGCCGGCAGGCGTAGGCCCTCTAAGAGACCAACTGATGATATCGCCCCATCTAAAGCCATAAAACGGTGTGCCTAAGGCGAGCCAGAAGTGTCCGCTGGTCGCCGCTCCCACGGTTATTGCGCCAACGGCGGCACCTGGGCTAGTTATTGTGCCAAAGCCGTAACCTCCGTTGCCGCCTGCCTGGATAATCACTATACCTGGGTAGTTCCGGTCTAAAAACCTCGGAGCCGCTAGCCCGTTAATTACTGCCGACTCGAAGTCGTAGCCAAATGCGGCGTAATCATAGATAAAGGTAGAGATCCCCCAGCTGTTGCTAATCACATGCGCCCTCTTCTGGCCAGTCCAGTACCACTGCCCGTTCTGGTTCACGTCGAAGCCGGCTGCCCACATCATGCCTGCCTCCACCATGCCCCACCACAGGCCTTTCACCCCTAGCACCTTGGCGCCCGGTGCTATGCCAATCAGTCTCTGTGGGCCTAGGTAGCCGAGGTTATACACCGCCTTCCCCCTGCCAGCGGCTACAGAGCTACAGGCCGTGCCGTGGCTGTGGAAATCGTAGAATATGCTGAGGTAATTACCAGCTAAATCCCAACCCGGGTAGAACTTTGCGTAGGAGTCGAACCACCGGCCCCAGTCGTAGAAGTAGCCGCCGGCGACGCCCAGGCTGACCGTCGGTGCCGTCGGGTTGTCCACGATGAGCCTATTTCCGAAGTACCTAAGCTCGGGGTCGTCCGCGAAGTTGCAGTTGCCGTTTATATCAACACGTGCGGCCGTGTATACGCCCGGCTGGTCGGGGTCGTACATAACAACGCCGACGTTTACATATCCGCCATACCATGGGATGTAGAGATTGGTCATGCCGAATTTAAAGACGCCGCTACGGCTGACCAGCCCCGCCACCGCGTAGTTGCACCTCGCTGTTATGTTGTGGACAAACACGCCGTCGATTACGTAGAAGGTCTTGCCGCCTACGGGGAGATACCCCCCAGAGGCCGTCACAGGAATGAGCAACACGACTTGGGACTCGTCTGCGTCTAAGACGAGAGGCTCAAGCGACTGGACTTGGCTAAGTAGAAGCGCCGCCGCCTGGCCTCTCAACGTCTTGTACTGAAGCGTAGTTCCGACCAGCGCTATGGTAGACGCAATTATCTCTCTGCCGTCGGTAGTTTTTATAAGCCAGGCGAGGGCGTCTTGTAAATCTGGATGTCCGTAGTCAACGCCGGTGTCTACAACAGCAATTACGACGCCTGTCCCATTGACGCCAAATAATTGTTCCACCTTTGTAGCCCCTATGATCTCTCTCATGACTGGGAGGTTAGGCTGTGGCATACCCATGTCGGTTTCAGCCAGCGAGCGAATTTCTGCAAAGAACTCACGTGGAGGAACTTCGGGGAGGGCTTTTATATAGACAAACTTGACATATGGAGATTCAATTACAGCCTTAAGAGATCTGGCAGGGCCTTTATAGTATAGTTCTGTAGCCGTATTGCCAAATCTGCCTTGTAGAAAAACCCCGTTGACCACCATTGTGACTATCTTAGTCTCTTTTCCAACTACTTTTAATTGTTGAAATTCCGGCTTTACACCCCACTGAGACGCAAACGAGTATAAGTCTGAAACCACGACCTTTGCCAACACCGGCATATCTGTGTCAAGCACCGTCGGATTTACGCCAGAGACAACTTGTGCATATACAACTATTGTAAATATGGGTATTACAGCTAGGAGAGATCTTATACCCATATAGAGAAATTAAATTGGTTTTTTAAGTATTACATTAGTTTTAGTTTTTATCTTAGTTTTATACGCCGCTTGTGAAGATGTCTATTGTTATAAGGAGAGATCTCAAGATCTCGTGTGGAAAAGCGGCGGCTCAGGCGGGACATGCGGCTGTTGAGTGTGTAATGAAGGCGCTTGAAAACGCCAGGTGGCGTAAATGGCTTGAGCAGTGGATAGACGAGGGCCAGAAGAAAATTGTCTTAGCCGCAGAGAATTTGGAACATTTATATGAGCTTTATAGAAAGGCCGGGTCTTTAGATTTACCGACAGCAGTTGTTGTAGACGCTGGACTGACAGAGGTGCCGCCGGGAACTCCCACGGCCATTTGCGTAGGGCCGGCTCCTGATGAGTTAGTAGACGCAGTGACTGGGTCTCTAAAGCTATATAAATAGGTACAGTATTTCGAGCCATGAAACTGATATATGCATATGCCGGCTTTTCACTAGGTGTGGCAGTATATCTATTTTACTTAGTTACAAGAGGGTTAAGAACGCCCGAGATACCGATAGGCGCTGTGTACATAAATCTATTTGACTTTGTGGTTGTGGCGTTTATAATCTTCACTTTCTACGTCATCTATAGACTTACAGAGAGACGTAGTTAAGAAACTCGCCTTCTCCCACAGCGGCTTTGACTTCTTCGAGAGATTTAAATGGTCGTTTCTTAAGTACTATATCTAGTTTTTCTCTGCTGAGTCCTGGCAAATGTTTAAGTACTCGTTTCTCGGCTGTGTTTATACTGACGGGGTATGGTAGAGCGAGGACGCTCCTAGACCCGTGGTCTATTACAACTACGTTGATAAATCTGCCTAGCTGTAGCCGCGTCGGTATATAGACAAGTAATGGATATGAGCCGATTTGTCTAGCGTATGTGCCCCCATGGTAATAAACCTCAGTATATACCTCCCTCAGTATAGTCCCTCTTGGTACTATACGTCTCAACATCTCGCGGTCGAAAACCTCTCTAGTCCACTTCTTAAACTGGAGGAAATATCTCCTATGTTGTCTAAGTTTATACATAACTTTTCTCGCCATTGGCCATAGCCGTGACGTTGGAAACACCAACACTTGTCTGATGTTAACCCTTCTTACTAACAGCCCCCTTTCAAGAATCTGTTTTAAAAATTCGATATTTAGGCGATAGGTCTCTGCCGTCTCTCCAGGGAGGCCGGCAACAAAGTTTACACCAGCTAAAAGATAGGGCATGCCATTATAGCCTCTCTCTGAGCCATATTTTGTAAATATTTCTATGGCGTCTAATGCCTCTTCTGGATATACCTTGAGGTTGTTTATCTTGATGACTTTCGGGTCAGCTGTTTCAATGCCCATAGCAGCGACATTGCCAGGTGTGCCGTATTTAACTAATAGCTTTGTAATTTCTATGGATTCAGCTTTCCACCGTGCCACTGTGCCGGGGTTTACGTTGTCTATATGAAGCGTCTTTAAGTCCGGTGCTGCGTTTCTAATACCAACTAGGAGCTTCTCAATTGCAGAGGGGTTCGGGCGTGGAAATTCCTCGCGTCCTGTATCTCGCGCCATATATGTATAGAAGTCGGCTTGTCTACCAAGTCTAAAATGTACAACGCCGGCTTTATATAGAGCCTCAACTTCTCTTACTATACCTTCTATACTCCTCGTAACAACAGGCCCATATGCTACTGTTGTACAAAACGAACAGCCGCCAGATAGATACCTAGGACAAGAGCGGTATGTTTCAAGTTCCACTATTAAGTTACGGCCATAGTTGGGGTGTTGAATAACTATCTTCGCCCCCCGCCATGCGAATTCGTCTACAAGTTTGAAGTCTCTATGTGTTTCAGAGGGCGAGACTTTACCTAGGCCCTCCTTCAGAAGTCTATATATAACTAAGTCGACGTCACCGCTTACTACAATGTCGTAATACCTGCGGAATTTAGAGGGGGGCACTGCTATAGAGCCGCCAACTATACCATAGCCAAATTTAGCCACAGGGCCGCCTAACACCTTTATAGGCCCCTCGATACGACCTAAGTCTAGAATCTCATCCAGCTCTACAGGGGCTCCGCCGAGGTATTTACCTGGTGTAGTTACGCCGGCGATTACGACCAATATGTTATAGCTTGATAGTCTCTTAAGCGAGTTTATCCAATCGGATCTCAGCTGGTCTATTGTAAAATAGTGTATTTCGTCTGCGCCGCCGAGTTCAGCCGCGCCTGCTACATATCTGGCATATACATCTAGATACGGCGGCACTCCAAGACCTGCCGGCTCGTCTGTATAGCCGTCTACGATAGCTATACGCACATAGAGCTTTAAGGAGGTTAAAAATAATTTTTAAAGGTGGTTTTTATATTTGGCGATGGTTAAAATTCCGTTCTGTGAATTTTGTGTCAAGACGCGTGTGCTATGTCAGAAGTGTCAATCGCTTATAGACAGTGAGAGGTACCAATGGCTTGATGTAGAAGTGTCTGACGCCTTATTGAAGGTTGAGAAGAAGATAAATCTCACAGATGTAGAATATGTAAAATCCTATGAGGTAGACGATATGGTTATTATACTTATGAGGAATACCAAAAGGATACCTCGTAGCGCGTTTATACAGTTGGAAAAAGAGCTCACGTCATTGTTGAGGAGGAGTGTAAAAGTAGTGGAGTACGGCGGCATTAACGAGGTGATTGCACAACTTGTCTCGCCGGCTAAGCTCTTGACTATATCTACGTCTTGGCTTCCCGACGGAACTACAGAGACTGTGGTTAAAATTCCGTCTAGAGAGGTGAGGAGGTTGCCGATTAAGCCAGAGAGACTACAGGCTATAATTAGCCGGATATCTGGAACTAATGTGAAAGTGGAATTAGTGAGAGAGAGGGAGCTAAGGGCGTAATTTTTTTACTAGATCTTTCTCCTACTGTGTGTATCCTAAGAAGACCCACTGGACTAGCGATATTACGACAGATCTCCACGGTAGAGAGGTGACGCTTGCCGGTTGGGTGTGGGAGTTGAGAGATCTTGGGAAGGTGAAGTTTATAGTGCTTAGAGATAGAGAGGGGTTTGTACAACTGACGCTTAAAGTTGGAAAAACACCAGAGCACGTGTTTAGAGTCTTTTCAGAACTCAATAGAGAAGACGTTATAGTTGTGAAAGGTGTTGTAGAGACGAGCAAGATAGCTAAGAGAGGTGTAGAGGTGTTTCCGACTGACATAACTATCTTAAATAAAGCGAAGCCTCTCCCGCTAGATATTTGGTCTGAGACCTCAGATTTGGCGACTAGATTAAAATGGCGTTCTATAGATCTAAAAAGACCCCGCAATTTGGCTGTATTTTCTTTAGCTTCTAAAATCTTGCGTGAAATTCGTGAGACTCTCTATGGGGAGAGGTTTGTGGAGGTTTTTACGCCTAAAATCATTGTCACAAGTACAGAGGGAGGCGCCGAGCTCTTCCCAGTGTTGTATTTCGAAAGAGTCGCATATCTCTCACAAAGTCCGCAGCTATATAAGGAACAGCTGACTGCATCGTTAGAGAGAGTGTTTGAAATAGGCCCTGCGTTCAGAGCTGAAAAACATAATACAGACTACCACTTAAACGAGTTTATTTCTGTAGACGCCGAAGCCGCTTTTATGAATTACCATGATGTGATGGATATCTTAGAGAAAATTATGAAACGCGTGGTCTTAGTGCTTTCAGAGAATGTTGCGAGACTCAGAGAGGTCGGCCTTATGCCTGTAGTAACAGAGCTTGACAAAATACCCAGGGTGGAGTATGACGAAGCAATTGAAAAACTGGGCCAGCTTGGCTACTCTGTCAAATGGGGAGACGACTTTACAGTGGAAATGCAAAAGGCATTGATGAGGTTTTACGGCCCTGTCTACTTTATAATAGATTTTCCAGCTTCGCTTAGACCATTTTATACCAAGCGGAAGGAGAATGATAGAAGCGAGTCTTACGACTTGATAGTAAATGGGATTGAAGTGGCTTCGGGCGCCACGAGGATACACAAGAGAGACGAGCTAGAGGAGGAGATGAGAAAGAGGGGTTTAGATCCCAGGCTTTTTGAGAGTCATTTAGCGGTGTTTGACTACGGCATGCCGCCACATGCAGGATTTGGTCTAGGCTTTAATAGGTTATTGACAGCTCTACTAGGTCTAGATAATGTTAGACATGCGACTCTATATCCACGCGATCGCTATAGAGTAGAGCCCTAGCTGTCACGTAATGGGACAAATAAGACGTATGTAATTGCGCGTTTCTCGATTTTCTCTCCTCTCTTAGTTATTTTATACAGAACTTGGCCAGCCCCTTCCTCAATAGGGATTACCAAGACCCCCCCATCTTTAAGCTGTTTTATTAATTCACTAGGAATGGTTCTAGCTGCTGCAGTTACTATAATGGCGTCGAAAGGCGCATGACGCTCAAGGCCTTTTTTCCCATCGCCGTGATATACTTCGACAACGCCCCAATAGCCTAGCCGCTCTATATTTTGGGCTGCATATATTGCTAGCTCTTTTACAATTTCTATAGTATAGACTTTTCCCTTCCGTTCTATAGCTTCTGCACATACTGCCGCTTGATATCCAGAGCCTGTGCCGACTTCTAAAATCTTCATGCCTGGCCTTGGCTCAACTAATTCACACATCATGGCGACCATGTGCGGCGCTGATATTGTTGCATCAAAAAACAGGGGGAGAGGCCTATCTTCGTAGGCCATCATTCTATACTCAGGCATTACAAACTCTTCGCGTGGTACAGCTAACATAGCCTTTTTTACACGTTCGGTCTTTATAATGCCCTCGTTCGTCAACTCCTCTACCAGCCTTAATGCCATGTTAGAAAAAGCTATCTAACGACGACGTTTTATACTTTGTTTGCGCCCTCTTTAATCTCTCAACGGCCTTCAAGACTCTATCTTCGCTAAAGTCGTGCTCTCTTACCAAGAAGTCAATAAGCTTTTGCTCATCTGGCTTTTTGATATCGGTTGAATATTCGTCGGTTACTGGCGGGTTGAGAAAGAATTTCTTTATCTCTAGAGGATCTACGGGGAAATAAACGCCCCTAAGGACCGTCTCTAGCATTTTTTCCAACCCCCCAAATTCCCACACTAATTTAAGCGCCTTTTGCGGCCCCACTCCTGGCACGCCATCTGGGTTATAATCTGTGCCAAGGAGTATTGCCAAGTCAATAAGTTGTTCTCTATTTTTCAATCTCAGAGACTTTAACACTGCATCGAGCTCTATAATCTCTGGTGACAGTTCTATCACCTCTTCTCCAATTTTCCTCCTGGGCGATACAGCTAGGTTACGTACTAGCCTAGGCGAGCCGAATAGTAGAGAGTCGTAATCCTGGCTCCCGACTGCCCAACAATGACCTCTCTTGGCCATATGTGCGGCTTGTGCCTCTCCCTCGCTGGGCGCTTGAACCCACGGCACGCCCATATATGTAAGTAGTTTTTTCGCGTCTTCAACCATATCGCTTGTGAGAAAAACGGCTCTTTTCATATATTTAGCTACATCCTCTTTTCTTCCCTCTTTTATCGCTTTCAAAACCTCTTCCATTGCCTTTTCTTTGACTTTCCTTCTCTCCTCTATCTCAGCAAGTTTAAATTCTGGGGGTTTCCCATCGAATACATAAACGGGCTTTATTCCAGCTTCCATTAAATTAATAGTGCGATAGAAGAGACCTGATAGATGGCTTGTAATTCTGCCTACGCGATCCATAAGGGGGGTGCCGTCTGGTTGCCTAATTGATGCTAAAAACTGATATAATGAATTATACGCGTCTAGGGCTATACATTTACCTGCTAAGTTTTCTAGCTTTACCTCACGCCGTATATCTTTGCCTATAAGTTTCCCCAATTCTGTAACACCCACATTTAATGTGGAAACTGTCTATATATTATTTACGCCTTGAAATTTGAAAGATTTCTCTACCTTCTTTCTTGATTTTTTTCACATAGATCTTCTTATGTATTTCAAGCGTCATAAGTACTTTAACGAGTTCAGAGTCCGATATTTGGATATTTGCACGTCTTAACAACGCTTTTATATCTTCGCTTGTTGTAGTCTCCTGTCTTTTCAATAACATGTCAATAATATTACCTATAATAGTTAGTATCATAGATATAGTGGAGGCGTCGCTTTAGTCTTAACAGCTACCGTCAACTGTCTCGCTTTTTCTAACCAACTTTCGTAGAATTTTAACATCTCTGGAGTAATCGAGGGTCTGACCTTTTTAAGTGCCTCTTCAAAGTGTCTCATTGAAACCTCTCTGACGTTTATATCCTCGCGTAATGCCAAGAACGTTGCCTCTCTTACCAATAGCTCTAAGTCTGCGCCAGAGTAGCCCTCGGTTCTACGTGCTAACTCTTCGAGGTCGACGTCTTTAGCTAGAGGAGTTGCCTTGGTGTGAATTAGCAATATTTCAAGCCTGGCTTTAAAATCAGGCGGTGGGACGTAGATTATTCTATCGAAACGGCCTGGTCTTAACAACGCCGGATCTATAAGGTCCGGCCTATTGGTAGCTGCTATAACTACTACATTTTCAAGCGCTTTTATACCATCCATTTCAGCTAATAGTTGCGCAACAACGCGTTCGCTAACTAAGGAATCTCCGCCTAGACCTCTTGCTGTTGCAAGTGCATCTACCTCATCTATAAAGATGACCGCTGGTGCAGCCATGCGGGCTTTTCTAAAAATCTCTCTAACCATCTTCTCCGACTCGCCAACCCACTTGGAAAATATCTCTGGACCTCTGACGGCGATGAAGTTCGCCCCCGACTCTGTGGCCACCGCCTTTGCCAGTAGTGTCTTTCCTGTGCCAGGTGGTCCAAATAGGAGAATGCCCTTAGGAGCACGGAGACCGAATTTCTTAAACTTATCAGGGTATTTGAGAGGCCACTCCACGGCCTCTCTGAGTTCCTGTTTAACGTTTTCTAAGCCGCCTATGTCCTCCCAACGGACACGGGGAACTTCTATGTGTATCTCTCTTAGAGCAGATGGTATTATCTCTTTCATGGCGTTTATGAAGTCAGACATAGTAACTTTGATTTTTTCAAGAGCCTCAGGCGGGATAGAGGGTTGGTTAAGGTCGATAAGACCGCTTTGAATAGCTCTTCTTAGAGCAGACATAGCAGCCTCTCTAGCAAGTGCGGCGAGATCGGCCCCAGAAAAACCGTGTGTCATCTCGGCTAGCTTTCTCAGATCTACGTCAGGTGCAAGAGGCATATTCCTAGTATGTATGAGAAGGATTTCATACCTACCTTTAAAGTCCGGCGGGTTTATCCAAATCTCTCTGTCGAATCTTCCTGGTCTTCTTAGTGCTGGGTCTATTGCGTCTGGGCGGTTGGTTGCTCCTATTACTATTACTTGTCCTCTCTCTTGTAGTCCGTCCATTAGGGTTAGTAGTTGTGCCACTACTCGCTTTTCTACCTCTCCTGTGACTTCTTCGCGTTTGGGGGCTATGGCGTCTATCTCGTCTATGAAGATTATGGCTGGGGCGTTTTTCTTCGCCTCTTCGAAAATCTCCCTAAGCCGCGCCTCAGACTCGCCGTAGTATTTCGACATGATCTCGGGGCCGTTTATAGCGACGAAGTAGGCATTAGCCTCGTTAGCCACAGCCTTAGCGAGGAGAGTCTTGCCCGTGCCAGGGGGGCCAATCAAGAGGATACCCTTCGGAGGCTCAATACCCAAATGTTTAAACAACTCAGGATGCCTAAGAGGAAGCTCCACAAGCTCACGAATCTTCTGCTTAGCATCCTCCAAATCACCAATATCCTCCCAAGTAACGTGGGGTATCCTAACGCCCGAAACCGGCTTTTCAAAAATCTGGATCTGGGTGTCCTCCGTGATGACTAACACGGCGTTTGCCGGCTTTGTCTGAACCACTTGAAACGTAAGCGGCTGGCTCAGCACATATATCTGTAGCATATCGCCCTCTACTACGATGTATTCTCTAAGTCTCTGTTTGATGTATTGAAGGAAGTTGGCATCTACTGCAATAGTCATAGACACAGGGGCGAGCTTTACAAAGGCGGCAGGCTTAGGCTCTATCTTCCTCACTCTCACCGTCTCGTTTAGGGTTACATCAGCGTTCTTTCTTAAAATGCTGTTCATTCTGATTACGCCTTTGCCGCGGTCTTCTGGGAGACCGTTCCAAACCTTTGCCGCTGTCCTCCTCCGTCCAACGATTTCTACAACATCGCCGACAATAATGCCGGCTCTTTCCATAACTTCAGGATCTATTCTAACGATGGGACGGTTAGCATCGCGAGCTTTACTCTCAAGTACCCTAAGTTCAATCCATTCAGACACGATTAAAAACAATAATCTAGAGTATAAAAACCTTGACTAAAAACTAAGTCTTGAGAAATATTCGAGTTCGTAACTTCCTACGCCTTCTACGGATCGTAGAAGCTCTTCTACTTCGTCGGAGCTATATTCGTCAGACTCAGGCATTCTAATGAAAAATCTAAGAGCTTTTATACCAAATCCCACATCTTCTACCTCTACTTTATCAACTTTATATTTAGGCGTCAATTTGTTTACAACAGCGTTTTTCAACTTCTCTATATCTACTTCAACGCTTTCTGGGAGTACTCTATATACTAATGCCACTTCTGCAGACATGACATCGAGTCTGTGACCTCTATTTAAAACTTAATGTGCTAGGGGCCTACAAATCCGCACTCCGGACAGCGGTATGGCACGCCCAACTTACGCGACCTTGCGCTACGTATTATGGTTGTTTTTCCACAGTTAGGACATGCAAAAATAACTCCTCTCTCTAACGGCGCAAGTACCCAATTTGTTACTGTATCAGAAGGCGGCGAGGGTCCGTGAAACTTTGCGCCTCTAATTGACATAAGCGCTAGAAACGGCCTAGATATATAAAGTTTGTCTCCTTGTGTGTTTTATCATAAAAACTTTTAAACTAAGGCGTTGATACTACAGGCCGGGGTGGCCGAGCGGCCTAAGGCGCGGGACTCGAGAGTAGAAATCCGGGCCATCCCGTCCCCGTCTAGGGGGCGTGGGTTCAAATCCCACCCCCGGCGCCATTGCCTTTTTATTCTAAGTACATTCTTCGGGGCTAACAGGTGCCTCACCCCACTGATCAAAGACATGTGGCTTCTTCTGTTTTAACTTTTGCGACATGTTATGGGCCAATCTAAGAGGGTATACATCTTTGTTTATACATAACTTTTCTACAAGTTTTACCGCATCCTCAAGCGTAATATAGGAGCCTACCGAGACGTATTTCTTACCCCCGCATCGAACGACCTTTGCGATAACTTCGCCTGTTAATGGATCCGTCACAACATCTCTCTGCTCCTCTCCGTAGAGCCTAGATTTTGCAACTCCGACAGTTGGCTTTTTCAATACTACTCCTATATGTGACGCAATGCCAAATTTTCTTGGATGAGCTATGCCGTGTCCGTCTACGAGTATTACATCCGGCTTTACTCTGAGCTTGATATAAGCTCTTAACATGGGCGTGAGCTCTCTAAATGCGAGAAACGTTGGGATATATGGGACTACGCTTTTTACTATTGCGCATGCAATGTCTATAACTTGAAGAGTTGAAAGTTGGACCACTACTGCAACTCCATATGCAAGATCTCCACTGTAGGCCACATCTAGTCCAGCGACGGTCTCTGGCGGTGGAAGTGGAGAAAACACTATATTGTTAGCCAAAACCTCCTGTATTCTCTTGGCGGCCTCTGTATTTAACGGCATTGAGAAAACGAGGCTATTATCTTCTCGATAATTTTTGTTGTACTACATAATTCGCACTTATACAACTCTGGCAGACGAATAATCTCCACGTCTACGCCTCTCTTTTTCGCCTCTTGCTTAACAACGTCTTCAGATATGTTCTGGTTAGGCCCTAGGAGAACTATGTCTGGCTTTACTTCATAAAAAATGTCAAAGATGTTACCAGGTTTACCCTTAACTGTCTTATGGACGTAGTATATCGATGAGAGAATCTCCGCCCTTTGCTGTTGTGGAATTATAATCTTACGTTTCTTTGTCCTTTCTGCGTTTTCATCTGAAGATACAACTGCGGTGACGTAGCCTAATTTCCAAGCCTCTCTTAAATACAGAAGATGTCCAGGATGTAAGATTTCAAATGTACCTGCAACCATTACAACTTTATTGTTCTTAATCTCGCTGGGCTTTTTCCATACAAAGTCAGCAATTCCAATTAGTTTTAACGCGTCTAGGAGCCCCTCTGCATAAGATACAGTTGCCAGGGCAGTTTCTCTATCGCCTATAGAGTAGTAATATTTTGAGTCTTTGAGATAAGCCTGTGCTAAATCCACAATATACTTATACGCTTGGTCTCTTAATATGAGACTGTTTAGTGCCTCTTCGAGATTTCTAATATATATAGCAACTCTATCCACAGGACGGTGGTGTTATTAGCTTAAAACATTTAAAGAAAGGATTTTAGCAGGGCTATGGCGGAGGAGCTACAAGCGATAGCTGCAAGACTCATAACACGTCTAAGAGAGGCGGAAAAGCTAGCGTCTGAAGGCAAAATCTCAGAGGCAAAGGTTATTTTAAAGGACGTCGTAAAAGAGGCACGCGAGAAGGGTCTTGATAAGTCCCTACGGCACCTAATTCTGAGGGTAAAGGCGCTTCTAAGATATAAAACTCAACAGTAGCGAAATCTCTATCTTTACATCTCGTCCTTCCTAACACTCTAATTATCTTTATCTTTTCGCCAGGTTTAACTATGTTGTCTGGACAATCCTTACACCCTTTACATTCTCCTTCAAAAGTCACTATGGCTCCCTCCAGTGCTTTGTTAAGGGGTACCAACCCAACGATAGGCAACTCCGCGGCGACAACTGGTACGACCTCCTCGCCAGTGATTTTACACCTTTGTCCAAGAGAGGGTCTTATTTCGATAACTTCGTAACTCCTACCTGGCGTTAATTTTCCTAGACACACAGCATATAGTTTACACGACTTGCACTCGTCGGGAATACTTACTACGCGAAATCTGTGGCCTATTACAGCTTGTTCTCTTGAAACTAAGGTAATAATTTTCCTCACATTTTTAACCCACGGTATATCTTTTTAAATTGTGCTTAAAAGCTTGGTCGAGATTTACGATAAATTATCAAAAAGAGAGCTAAGGGTACTTAGGATCATAGAGGCTGGACATAAGAAGTATGAATTTGTCCCACAAGAGTTGATAGAAAGATGGTCTAGGCTTAGAAAAGAGCAAGTTTCTGAAATTATACGTCGTCTTCACTATTTTGGATTATTGCGGCGAAACCTCTCGCCATATTTAGGGTGGAAAATTACAGTGGCAGGCTATGATATACTCGCTATACATACACTAAGAGTTAAACGAAAACTTGTAAAGATATCTCCTACGCCTATAGGAGTAGGCAAAGAATCTGTGGTATATGTAGGCGAAACTCCCTCTGGATTTAAAGTAGCGATTAAATTCCACCGTGGTGGAGTATCTGTGTTTAGATACGAAGAGGCTTTTATATCGCGGTTGCGTAAATATAAACACCTTCGACAGATATATGAGACTAGGCTTTCGGCATTTGCCGAATTTTTTGCCCTAGATAAAATCTTTGGAGTGGGTGGATTAGTACCGGAGCCTATTGCATATAATAGACATGTAGTAGTTATGGCATATATAGATGGCATTGAGCTTTACCGACTTACATATTACGACTTTAAAAAAGTCGCAGACGATATAGTTGAAACACTTCGTAAGGCCTTGGGCTTGGGTATTATCCACGGCGACCTCTCGCCATATAACATACTTGTAGGCAAAAGGAGTTATATAATCGATTGGCCACAATGGATTCCTGCAAGTTATCCCAACTCTAGCACATATCTCAAGCGCGATCTCGAGAATATTTCGTCGTTTTTCAAGAAAAACGGCGTTGAAATACCCGTTGATGAGCTATTTAAAATAGCCGAAGAAGGCAGAGAGAGAAGTAAAAACTTCATGATAGAGATTAATAAGTATGTCTTCTCATAGCTTGTGGCTATACTTGGCATTGATATAACGCCTGACGGAAACTTTGCATACATAGTTGTAGAGGGTAAAACTACTTTAGAAAAGGGTATTGTAAATCCACGTAATTTGCCATCCTTATTTAAAAAGTATGCCATAAGAACCTTGGCTGTAGACAACGTGAGTGAATTATTTCAATATGGTAGAGCTCTCATAAAGTTATTAAGCAAGCTACCCTACACCGTTGAGGTAATTGAAGTTACCAGAGACAAACTGGGCTTCAAAAAAATGGAGGAGTTGGTGCAGGAATATTTCGGAGTTGCCAAGAGCCACTTGACACCTCTAGAAACTGCGGAATATTTGGCTCTGCTAGCAAGTCTAGGCATTGGCACTCCGGTAAAGCTTTTTGAAGAAGAGACCATCATATTGATATATAGGAAAATATCCACGACGCCGGGCGGCATGAGCAGAAATCGTTTTATGAGAAATATCACCCATAGAATAAAGTCTATTGCGTCTAAGATAGAGTTAAAATTGAAAGAAGCTAAATTAGATTACGACTTATTTATAAAGGAGGAGTCCGGCGAGGTGACATCTGCAAAGTTTGTAGTCTATGCTAACAAAGAGGTAGTAAGGAGATATATAAAACCAATGCGCAGCATAGATGTCGCAGTTACTATTTACTCAGCTCCTGCAAAAAGAGGAGGAACTCCCTCACATGAGCGTTATTTAATACTTGGCGTAGATCCAGGTGTCGTCACAGGTCTTGCAATACTTACCTTAGATGGAGAAGTTTTAGATACAGCGGCACGGAGGGGGCTTTCCAGAGGTGATATATTAAGGTATGTACGCCAATGGGGTATACCGGTGCTTATTGCCACAGATGTAGCAGAAGCGCCAGAGTTTGTAAAGCGTCTTGCCGCCATGAGCGGGGCAGTTCTCTATACGCCAGGTAAAGACTTGTCTTCTGAGGAGAAGACAGAGATACTTGACAAAATAAATTGGCGTGTAAAATCTAGCCATGAGCGCGATGCTTTGGTAGCAGCCTACAGAGCCTACCAAGAGTATAAGCTTAAATTTGACAAAATAGAAAAAGAATTTGGAAAAATTTTAAATCTAGAACAGTTGGAATACGCAAAAGCTCTCGTAGTACGTGGATACTCCATAGCTCAAGCTGTATCTGAGGCATTAAAGAAACGCGAAGAGAAAGAGGTACGTGTAGTATACATTACGGCGGAGAAACCATGTGGAAGAAGGGAGAGCGCATTAGAAACACAGATAAGGGCTCTTGAATACGAAAACCAACAGTTACGTAAAGAGTTGGAAACCCTGAGACAAGAATATACACAATTACGTAAACGACTTGAAGACGAAAAATGGCGCGATTTAAGATATAGAGAGTTGCAAACAAGAGTAGAGACGTTAACAAGCGAGTTAATAAAAAAGGAAGCAGAATTGGAGCAGCTTAAGAAAGTGTTTATAGAAATCCTATCTAACTACGGTTCGAAGTACAAACTAATACACACATCCGAAACTGTAGAGTGCAAAGGAGACGAACCTGTGGGCACAATCTGTAGAAATATCGAGTCAGTAGAAGAGGCTGTAGCGCGGAAAACTCTTGGAGTGCCTTTAAAACAAGTGGCTAAGCTACAGTTAGGCGAGTTCTACGTGATTGACCAAGATCTTGTAAAGAAACTAGTCGAAGACATAAGACGTAAGATAGAGGAGAGGAAAGAAATCGACCTTAGAAAGATTGTGGAACAATACAGACGAGGTTTAATACAGAGACACTTCCCCTCTTAGGATATAGTCGGTAATCTGTGTAATCTTTTCAATTTCCTCTCTAGCAATGGCTTCTACCTCGTTTCTAACCTCGCCTGTGAGCTCGCCACTTTTTATAATTTCAACATTTAGAATTTTAGGCTCGTTTATGGGCTTTCCTATTTGTGAAACAATTTCCACATATACTTCGATAATATCTTTGACCTGATTATACACCTTATCTGCGATTCTCTGTGCGACAACATTGTAAATTTTTCCGACATGACTCACAGGGTTTTTACCGGCTGCCGCTTCCAGTGACATAGATCTCATGGGAGTTATAAGGCCATTTGCCCTATTGCCTCTGCCTGTCATACCATCGTCGCCATGCTCTGCAGAAGTCCCCGTCACAGTTAGATAGAAAATGCCGTGTTCGGGCTTGTCTGCGGCATTGACTACAACTTCTATGTTATACTCAGGGGCTACTTTAGAGGCGAGATCTTCGACAGCTTTTTTTACATCCTCTTTTACAGATAAGTAGTGGCTCTTGTCTTTCACTAATTTACTAATCATAGCGGCAGCCACCGTTAGTTTAACCTCTTTTCCAACTCTAACGCCCATGACTTTAACATCTTCTCCGACTTCTGGATATTTCGCCTTAAAGTCTCTGGAGTTCAAGAGTCTTTCAGTCTTATATACAAGCTGTTCTAGAGGCGTAAGTGGTGCATACCCAACGCCCACAGAGGTGTCGTTAGCTAAAGGCACGCTCTTTACGCCCAAGTCATATATTCCTACCAGGTCTGCAGAACCTTGGCCTATCTTATAGTCAATTACTACGTGTGTATCGGGGTCAAGGAAACGGAAATGTTGTTTTATCCAATCTCTCGCTGCTTGCATAACCAATGTGCCTAACGGCACCTTTACCACGCCATCCTTAGTTCTTACCTCATATGTTGCTCTGCCGGAGACTAGTATGTATATTGGTTGTAAGACCTCGCCGCCGCCAAAACGCGGTGCCGCCTGACCGCCAACTACAAGAGTTTTATCGACATTGTGATGGAGAATTATACCAAAATGTTCTAGGTAATATCTTGATAAGTATCTACTTACCCACTCAGAAATACCGTCTGCAATATAATCGGGATGTCCCTGGCCTTTTCTCTCTACAATTTCTACAAGTCGCTTTACTACAGGCGTTTTGTCTACCTTCTCTATGACTATCATGGTGTTACCTCTAATGCCGAGACATAAATTACTTGGGACCCTCTAACCACAATTCTACCATATCGTGTGACAGGCTCGCCAGAGTTATTTAACTCTGCAGCATTGTCAAGAACCAGATTCATACAGCCATCATAAGCTGTCAAAGTACCTTTTACTGCAACTCCCCCCTTTAGTCGGGCAACAATCTCTTTGTTTAGCATTTTTGTCAATACCTTAATTGGAGAAGGTAATTTTAATTGCTGTGACGCCTTAGACATAAAAAGGCCATATTTCCGCAGTATATAAAATTATTCTCCGAATTTCATCAGCTACGTTTTTCGTAAACTAATAAGTCATCTATCCATTCTACATGTGCTATGAGAGTTCTTCTGCAACAATACCTATGAACCCCTAACTCGTCTAACACACGTCCAGGGTGCTCTCCAGCGAGGACTCTGTGCTTGAAAGTTACATAAAGGTGTCCAAGCGGTTTACCACATGTAAAACACCTGACTGGTACAATCATCGATAAGCCTTCTGCCTCTTGCTTCTGGCGTGTTTAATGCCAGGTTTCTTGGGCTCTGTCCTCCTAGGATCGCCCTTGAGCATATACGGATCGTATTTTTCATAAAGCTCTTTTAGTTCTTGGCTTTGGAAATATGCAACAAGTCCTCTCGCAATGGCTATTCTCACCGCTGTTGCTTGTCCCATGAAGCCCCCACCAGATACATTTACCTCTATGTCAACTTTTTTTGCTAATTCGCCGGCAAGAATCAAAGGTTCACTCATTTTTAATCTGGCCATCTCAATAGGCCATAGTTCCAGCGGATATCCGTTGATTCTAACACGGCCTATTCCCGGCTTTATAATTGCTCTGGCTACAGCTGTTTTCTTTTTTCCAACGGATATTACGACCCTAGGCGTCTCTTGTAGAACTTCGGCTCCCTGGATTTTAACTTCCATAGCTACCCGCCAGTGACTTGTTTAATTCTTTTCTGCCATATCTCTTGCGCGCGTTTCCATTGTTCCCAAGCAGCAAAGTCTATATTACGCCAAACCTCTTCAAGAGTTACAAATTTTGCTAACGGCTTCACCTTGAGCTTTGCCAAAGGTACCTCATATAAAACTAGTTTTTTCCTGTTTAACATCTCCAGTGGTATAGACATATAGACCCTTAGGCGTTTTAATGCAGAACGTCCACGCATATTCTTCTTGGGTAACATTCCTCTTACAATTCTCTTGAAAACTCTATCCGGCCTTCTCGGTATCTTAGGCCCAGCCTTCTCTGGGTTGTAATGAGTACGCCACTCGCTTATCTTTCTCTTAAACCACTCAATTACCATTTTACGATCTCCCGTGATTACTAATTTTTCGGCGTTTACAACAACAATCCTAAGACTAGGTCTTTCTAACAACGCTTTAGCAACATATGTCGCTAACCTGCCAGCTATATGGCCATCTGCGTCGATGATTATCTCGCCTCTCTCTGGCAATTGCTCAAGCTCTCTCTTTTCGATAATCATATCACTATCTTTACATTGCTTCCTTTTGGATTTCTTCTCACTAGTTCCGGGATTGTCAAAAGCTCTCCTCCCGCCTCAATTACCTTCTGCGCTGCTTTGCGCGATACGTTTACAGACGCAACTATTATCCTTCTCTTAAGCTCTCCTCCGCCTAGTAATTTCCCCGGTATTACTACTATATCTCCATCGTTAGCTACTCTATTTAACTTACCGACATTTACTACTACTCTCTGTCTCCTAGGTCGTTCTATGAACTCTGCTACTACCCTCCATATATTAGCAGAGTTAGCCGTAGCCGCTTTTCTAAGAAATCTTGCCAACATCCTTAGCTGTCTATTTGTAGGTCCGGTCGGATTAGGAGGCATACCGCTTCTGCGAGAGTTTCTATATTTAAACTTTTGTCTCTACTAGACTACCAGCTTTCTGAGTTAAGGTGGTTATAAAGTCGGAAAACTTCTTCTTTAAGATTCTAAAGGCTTCCCTTAGTGCTGTCTCGACATCGTAATTACCAAATGATTCAACCCAGAAGACATATTTATACCTATCCCACTCAACTATTAGCCTATCGCCACAAATATCTCTACATGTCCAAGCTTTATTAAAAGTACATTCAAACGGATTTGTCAATTCTTTACAGATATCCTTACATTCTTCTTTGCATTTCTCATCTAGCACTTTAATTCTGGGATAGTAATAGTAGCTTGCAAGTGCGGCTTGCCATTTTGCATGTTCTTTTGCACGGCCAAGCTTAGCATAGGCCTCTAATATAATACTTTGGCCCTTTACAAGCTTAACAATTGGTATATCCTTATATACGGGCACCACATCTGGCCTTTCTGACACCAAGTCACCTGAGTAAACAATTTTATCACTTTCCGCGTTTATCTGGAGCATAAGCCTAACGGTACACTCCGATGGATCAACAAGTCCTGTTTCACAATCTTCTATCGGCGGAAGGGCTTGTAGCGGCGTTGTCAAGGGGACAAGCCCCAGTCTATGTGCTAACATTTCGTCATACATTACAGACGTATTGCTTACTATTACAACATAGTCTATTGCCATGACGGGGAGTTCGGATATTATTACTCTTCTAATAGAATTTACAAGAGAGGGATAGGCTCCCTCAATTACTGCCTTTAAAAACAGCGGTGTTTTCTCTATAATAGTTGCTTTTGGCATTACCTAGTTGGCTTCTGTTTCTTTCCGCGCCAAATAGCCCAGAGCGAAACTCCGTTTACTTTAATAACCTTGAATCTAACGCCTGGGATGTCGCCGAGAGATCTGCCCTCTGGGCCGCCGATACGCTCAATAATGACTTCGTCATGTTCATTTATGTAGTTTAAACTGCCGTCTAATGGAACAAATGCAGTGACTACTTTACCATTTTTTACAAGTTGAACTCTTACACATTTTCGTACTGCTGCGTTTGGTTTTCTAGCCTCTACGCCGACCTTCTCAAGCACTATACCGCGTGCCATAGGCGCACCTTCCAAGGGGTCGTATTTCTCAACAAGCCCTAACATCTTACGCTTATATGTTATGTCATTCCATTTGAATCTCTTTCTTTTTCTCTTTAACTTACCCCCAGCAAATAGTCCGTAAGGCGATTTCTTACCAGGCACACCTCTCCTATGTTGACTATTAATAAATTTTTGCCTTTAAGCCAAGATGATTTTATCAATGTCGTAATACCTCTTAGCTAGAATCCTGGCGCGTGCTATGTTACGGCCGTTTTTTCCTATAGCTATACCTTTATCCTCGGGAGCTACAGTAGTTATTGCCACTTTTGACCCCGAGGGAGATTTTGTAATTTTTACCATAATAACCTTGGCGGGATATAAGCTATTTTTTATTAATTCCTCCGGCGTATCTCCGCCTTCTACTATTTCTACATCTTTGCCCAAGATTTGTTTTAGCATTTTGACATTAGAGCCGCCTCTCCCCACAGCTAAGGCCGCTTGATTTTTCTGAACTACGAAAATGATTCTGGAATATTCATTATCGAGAACTACATCTATTGGTGTTATACCTGTAATACTTTCGAAAAGCGTAGCGTATCGGATCTCCTCTTCAGTCAATCTTATCTCAGGCATGTTCAACCAACTTTAATATTTCGCTCTGGCCGGGATCTATTACAGCTAGCGCCATGATTTTATGAGGTCTTTTAGCCGCTGCGCCTAGTTCTATACTTGAGCCTGGGAATATAAATACAGGTACTCCTGCTAATTTGGCATAATATTCAATGTCTTCCTTTGCCCATTTAGGAGTATTTGCAGCCAATATCACCAATTTTGGAGTACTTGTAAGTATTGTTTTCTTAACCTCTTTGAAACCCATTACAACCTTGCCTGTGCTTATGGCTACTTGCAATTCTCTACTGATATCTACCACGTCGCGTAGCTGAAAAAACTATTTATAAAGTTATCGCTGTTAAAACTGCATTAAGAGACGTACTATTCCTGTCCCAACAGGGATATATTTACCAGCTATAATGCTTTCTACAACACCCTTAAACTTCTCCTCCTCCCCTCTTACTGCAGCTTCTATCAAGGTTTTTACTGTTACTTCAAATGCTGCACGAGCAAGCGGAGACTCCTTCGTGCCTACGACGCCATGACGCCCAATGGGCCTTAACTTGCCTGACCACGTCATAGCGTCCGCCACTAGGTACATATGTCTAATATCGACGTCAAGTCCTTGTTCGTCTAACACACGCTTTATCTCCTGTGCAACCAAAGTTCTTGTCGCTTCTATTCCTAAAACCTCCTCTACCTCATGTAAGTCGTTGCTGTAAGTTCTTGTAGCGTCTACCTCCTCTAGCTGGAGCACAGCCTCTAAATTCGTCCCTTCTGTAATTATGTACCACTCACCGTTTTTTGTATCGTATTGGAGCACCACTTTTCTCACTCCCTTTATGCCGGCAATTTTTATCTGGAGGATTTTATCACGTATTTTCCTAATTCTAAGCACGTCTGGCGTTGCTAAAGATACTGTAATTGTATGTCCACGCATAGACACTGTAAAGTCCTTTCCCTTGGTCTTTGTCACCACTCTCTCTACATCTTTCAGACTTAAGCCGCGGTACTTTAATTGTTCTTGGTCTAGTGTTATTGTTATAGTCCCAGCTATATAGTCTACGTCTATCTCTTTAGCTAACATCTCAAGAGTTACTTGTTGAATCTTTTTAGCGACAGTCTCTGCCTTCTCTCTATCCCGGTTATAAGGCGGCTTTAGATAAATAAACATAAGCGGCGTAGAGGGGTTTCTTCTGGCATCTACAATTTCTATGAGCCTGGGCAGACCTCTTGCCATTGAGAATTCTCTCAGCCCTGCATAGTGGAAGGAACGTAATATCATTTGTGTACTAGGCTCCCCTATAGATTGAGCTGTTATAATACCTATGGCCTCTCCTGGGTCTATTAACGACGTAATGTAGAGCTTTAGTACGCGATATATTATTCGAAGCGCTTTTTCTTCGTCTAGGTCTTTTACTACATTTTCTAGTTCTTTGTAAATAGGTTGTGGCAAGATTTTGGCAACTCTTTCTAGGACTTCTTGTTTTGAAATCATTTTATCCAAAGTTTAAGCGATTTGATATCTACGATTTTTCCATGATCAGAACGACTTACATCTACGCCATCTTCGCCGTATAGCGGTTGTAATAATATAGCTCCGCCGAATCTAACGGTGCCATCATACGCGGTGTATACATCCTGTAGTGCGTTAATGAGCCGTCTCTGCATATAGCCTGACTGCGCCGTTCTCACAGCTGTATCTATTAAGCCGTCTCTACCTGCAGCTGCGTGGAAAAAGTACTCTACTGGAGTTAAGCCGCATCTAAAACACCGTTTTACAAAGCCGCCTACGAAGGGGCCTATATCACCCACCGGAAAGTGAGGTAGTACCCTAGTCCTATATCCGCGCCTTATGCGTTCTCCTCTTATCGTCTGTTGGCCTAGCGTTGCAACCATCTGTACAATATTTACAATGCTACCTCTTGCGCCTGTTTTAGCCATTAGATATCCTTCGGCGTCTCTTTTAATGTACTTCTCTACGACTGTCGTGGCATCTTCGCGCACTTTTGACAAGATCTCTGTAATCTTGTTCTCAAAAGTCTCCTCCACTGTGAAGCCAGGCATAGCCTCTAAACGTCCACTTCTGAATTCTTCTACTAATGTATATGCCTTTTTTAGATTCTCTTCTATTATCATATTTAATTCTTTATATGCCTCGTCTGGGAGATATACTGAGTCCATTCCAAACGTAAATCCACGTAGATCTAAAAATCTGAGGAATACTCTCAGCGAAGAATCTAACCACTGTCTTGCTATCTCTGGTGGATAATCGCGGGCAATTCTGTGCCATAGAGAATCCACTTGTTCTGCGCCTATAGATTTCTTGTCTAAGACACCCTTGACCAAATCGCCATTTATGACAATAATCCATTCATCGCCATTACATTTATATGCGTCTTGACATTTACTCTTAAACGCCGTTGGTTGAACCCAGTTTAAATCTTTAGGCAGGAAGTGCGAAATTATCTGTTTACCTGTCCAAAGCTCCACCGGATGTAATATCGCCGGCTCAGGGGGGTCCTCTACAGATTTGCCAGCCCCAAGTAGGTACGCAACTTCTTTCTTTGTGAGAAATGTAGACTTATGTGAAAGGATATATGCGCCAATTATATAATCTTGTCTAGCGCCAATAATAGCGCCGCCATATCGCGGAGTAATAATGTGTTTTTCTACAAGCATTAAAGTTCTCGCCTCAGCTCTAGCTTCTTCAGTCTGGGGCACATGCAAATTCATTTCATCTCCGTCAAAATCGGCGTTATATGGCGGACAAACAGCTAGGTGCAGTCTAAAGGTTCTGCCCGGCAATACTTTTACTAAATGTCCCATCATGGACACTCTGTGGAGACTCGGCTGTCTATTAAAGAGAACAATGTCGCCATCTATCAAATGTCTTTCAACGATCCAACCTGGCGCTAATCTTTCTGCGAGAGCTCTTCTATCTTTTACATAACGTAAGTCTATTCTTCTCCCTTCTGGAGTAACTACATAATTTGCACCTGGCCAAGTCTCAGGTCCTCTTATGACGTACTCTCGCAGTATGTCAACATTCCACGGCGTAACTCTCTCGGGTACAGTCAATATTTTAGCCACATCATATGGTACACCCACCTCGTTTATACTTATATGAGGGTCTGGGCTTATGACTGTACGTGCCGAGAAATTTACACGTTTTCCAGAGAGAGATCCTCTAAATCTACCCTCTTTGCCTTTTAGACGTTGGGCAATGCCTTTAAGCGGCCTACCTCCTCTATGTTTTGCCACAGGTATTCCTGGCAATTCATTATCAAAGTACGTGGCTATGTGGTACTGTAGGAGGTCCCATAAGTTATCTACCACATTAGTCGGCGCGCCGGTTTCAATAGCTATCTTTAACTTTTCGTTCATACGGATGATATCGACAAGTTTATGTGTTAAGTCGTCTTCAGATCTAACGCCACTTTCAAGCTGTATAGAAGGTCTTACATGTGGCGGCGGGACCGGTAGAACTTTTAAAATAGCCCACTCCGGCCGAGCGACAGAGGGGTTTATCCCGAGAAGTTCCAAATCCTCATTTGGAATTTTAGCTAATCTATCCCTTAGAGTCTCTGGATCTAGTCTTACCAAAGCCCCCTCCTCTGTTTCCTCATAGAAGTAGTAGGGCCGTTCAAACCTAATTTTATTCCTCTTGTAGCCACAATGTGGACAAGTCATTCTCTCTGAAGCCTTCTTACGAATCTTCTCATGTAAATTCAACGCCAATAGTCTCCATTTGCCTTTTAATTTTGTCAATCTCTCTCTATAACGCTGTATTTCTTCGTCTTTTAACATAATACGGCCACAATTGGGACACGTCGTTCTTAAAATATCGTAGATAATTCGCGCAAATCCGACGTGTATAACAGGTTTTACCAACTCTATGTGACCAAAATGCCCAGGACATACGTCATGTGTTTGACCACAGGTTTCACATCGTGCCCCAGGCTCGGCAACGCCAAGTCTACGATCGGCAACCCCCCCTCTTACGGGCAATCCGCCTTCGTCATAAACTTCGGAGGTTGTAACCTCCATTACCGAGTACTTTCTTATCATCTCTGGGCTGAGAATCCCAAACCTGATAGACTTTATTACCTTCCGGGGGATTGTGTCAAGTTCCTCCCTTAACGACACGGCGTTAGATACAAGTTAATATATAAAGATTATAAGCCAGCTATTCTAAAATTTCAGAAAGCTCAAGCTTTGGATATATGCCAAGGGCTATCAGCTCTTGCAGAAGTAGTTTAAATGCATACGGCACTATTACTTTAGCGAACTGCCCAGTGTCGCCGTGTATCGGACACCTCGGCTTGTTTGTTCTGGCATCTAAATAAGCCGGGAGCCCGCACAGCTCACATACATACATCGTATATTTGTCACTAGATTCGACAAGTCTTTCATATAGCAACGCCGAGGCGCCGTGTGCGATCAAGACGTCTCTTTCCATCTCGCCTAACCTAAGGCCGCCCTCGCGCGAACGCCCCTCAGTTGGTTGTCTAGTTAAGATCTGGACAGGCCCTCTTGCTCTTGCGTGGATCTTGTCGGCAACCATGTGATGTAGTTTCTGGTAGTAGACTACGCCTATGAAGATATCTGCCACAAGCTTTTCGCCTGTTATTCCACTGTACATAACCTCTTTGCCATCCCACTTATAGCCTAGCTTCATTAGTAGTTTTCTTAGTTCTTCTTCTTTTACACCTTCGAACGGCGTTGCATCTACTAATGCGCCAAGAGACGCCCCTATTTTCCCTGCTATACTTTCTAAAAGCTGTCCTACAGTCATACGCGATGGCAACGCATGTGGATTAACGATTATATCTGGGACTATGCCCTCCTCCGTAAATGGCATATCCTCGTGTCTCAATATCATGCCAACAACGCCCTTTTGGCCATGGCGAGAGGCAAACTTATCACCTAGTTCTGGAATCCTAAGTTCTCTCAGTCTCACTTTTACTAACCTATTGCCTTCTGGAGACTCCGTAATAATTACCCTATCTACAATGCCCTTCTCGCCGCGTCTTACAGCAACAGAGGAATCTCTTCTCTCTTTTAAAATACGTTCTGTCTCTAGCGTCGTGTAAAATCTAGGCGGCGACGTTTTGCCTATAATAACCTCGTTACTACTAACATAGACCTCTGGTGGAGCTATGCCGTCTTCGTCTAGGTGGCTGTATGCTTCAGGTCCTCTATAACCTTTAACTGAACTATCTGGTACTTCTATTTTATCCTCCTCTCCGCCAGGATATTTCTGTTCCTCTGTTTCATAAGTGCGGTAGAAGACCGAACGGAACATGCCACGCTCTACTGCGGCTTTGTTTAAAATAATGGCGTCTTCCATATTGTAGCCCGTGTATGTGAGAAGTGCAACAACGGCGTTTTGTCCAGCCGGCTTTTTTGAATAGCCTATAAGCTCTAAGCCTCTTGTTGTGACAATAGGTCTTTCGGGGTAATATAACATGTGGCCTCGTGAATCAAGTTTATAGAGGAAGTTAGACTGCGGTAGTCCGAGAGATTGTTTAGCCATCGCAGCTTCATACTGATTACGCGGCGATTGGTTATGCTCAAGATAGGGTATTATAGACGCCACGGCGCCAAGTATAGCAGATGGTATAATCTCGACATGTGTGTATTTGCTTAAGTCATCGTGAGGATCTGTGGCGATATAGGCATTCTCCTCTTCGTCAGCATCTAGGTACTCTATAACTCCCATTTTTACTAAGTCGTCCCACGTCAATTCGCCACGTCTAACTTTTTCAACAATTTCTTTTGTTAATTTGAGTTTTCCATTTTCTACGACTAAGAGAGGCCTTCTAATGCGGCCTCCGTCGCAGTTGACATATACAGCATTGTTTAAGACAGCTATGTTTATTTCATCACTTATTTTCCCCTGTCTTCTTAGGCTTCTTACTGTCCTGGCTAATTCGTCTGGGTTAGGATGTATACCTATTAATCTCCCGTTGATGTAGACCTCCGCACCACGGATGCCCTCGTCTCTGGCCTTTAAAATAGGCACAACGCCTAGGTTATATAACAACTGCTCTACCTCCCCCTCGTCAACACCTGTAGTTATCTCTGCGAGAAGCGCCAAGTTTTTAACAAGACCGACGTTTTGTCCCTCTGGCGTTTCCACGGCACAAAGTCTACCCCATTGAGTTGGATGAAGATCACGCGCCTCAAAGTGAGGTTGTGTCCTAGAAAGCGATGATACAATACGTCTTAAGTAGCTTAAAGTTGACATATAATTAGTGCGATCTAATATCTGGGATACGCCTGTTTTACCACCAACCCAATTCCCTGTAGCGAGCGCTTGTCTCACACGTTCTGTGATTATGTCTGGTCTCACTATAGTCTGAATATGCGGAATTCTACCCCGCGCATAATACTTCTCTAACTGGCTTTTTAACTCTTGCAAAAACTGCTTAAAGACTGTCCTGAAGAGTTGAGTCATCAAATCGCCCACTAGTCTAACTCTTTTGTTAGCGACATGGTCTTTATCGTCGGGCTTTCTTCTGCCGAGGTCTAACTCTATAAGGCCCTTGACAATTTGGCCCAGCATGAGGGCCTTCTTCAGTCTAATTTCCTGTTGTTTTTTCTCATCAGGTACAGTAGTGCCTAAATGAGGGAGAAAATAACGGTCAAGTAGTTGAAGCGCTTTTTCAACTCTAATAGGTTTAGGTTGGCCCACGGCAACTTTACCGCCTATGAAATCTAACGCATCCTCCTTTGTTATGGCAATTTGGTTAGCCGCTATAAGAGAGGGCAGTAGCTCTTTTTGTATTTCTGGGTCGTCAGAAACCGCCTTGACAACGTCTTCGTCAGTCTCAAGACCAAGAGCTTTCATATATACTGGAAACGGTATTTTTACAGGCATGGCAGAAAGGGTGACGTATATAATGCCGTCTTTGTTAAGTTCTACAACAAGCGTACTTCTATAGCCTATGCCGGTTGAGATGGTTTTTGCAATATATTTTACCGATGGCTTATCTCCCTTATCATAAATAGGCCTATCGGTTACTAAATCCTCTTGAGAGATAATAACGCGTTCACTCCCATTTATTATGAAATAGCCGCCGAAGTCTTGCGGATCTTCAAATTTCTTTACATACTCACTAGGCTTAAGTCTAGTTAGATTACACCTCTTGGATTTAACCATTATGGGCAATTCGCCTATGTAAAAAGTCTCTGTGACATATGGCTCATCGTCTACATAAAGAGTGGCGGTTAAATATAGTGGAGCGGAATATGTCGCATTACGTAGCCGGGCCTCCATGGGATAGATTAACGATTCAGAGCCGTCGCTTTCTTTAATCCTAGGCCAGCCAACTTCAATACGCTCTAAAACTAGCTTAAGGCCCTTAATTTCCGTCTCAATAACTTTAAAGTCTTCTACAATCTTAGGGAGTTTCTTATCTAAAAAGTCGTTAAAAGACTTTATCTGATGGTTAGCAAGTCCTTTATCTCTAATAAATCTCTCTACTAAAGTCCATCTGTCATCTTTTGTGGGGAATGAATCATCCTGCTGGCTTGTGATGACGGGGAGTGGAAGAAGATCTACCATCGCTCCACCAGAGGTGGTGGTATATAAAAAATTAACATACTGTGTAACAATTACCCAGGTACGACCAATCGATATACCACAAATTCGCCCGCTGTGGGGGATTCTCTTACTATTTTTAACACGTCGCCTGGCTTAGCTCCTATTGACTGTGCCAATGGATCACTTGATCTTATCCAGGGTAATTGCCAGGGCTTAAGCCTAAGTTGTTTAAGTAATTCTTTAGCCTCTTCTTTGGGGATTTTCACAACTTCTTTTACCCCTAAGGAGGCCTTTGACACATCGACAAATATTCGATACTTTTAAAAGAGTTACTGTCTCTTACTGATTGTTGTTCTAATTTCAGAAATTAGCATCTCTATAAACTTCGTCAATTCCTCTTTAGCTACATCGTTTGTAATCTCCATTCTTAGTCTTGGTAGGCGCTTAACAGTTTCTAGTTCTCTTAATACCGAGGCGGGAATTCCTGCCTCTATAGCCTTTAACCCCTCCTCGTAATAGGCATATATAGCTTTCATAAGTAGATACTGTTTAATTGGTGACGAAGGCGTGTCCACAGGGTTGTAAGCATCTTGCTTTAGAAAGCCCTCTCTAATCATGTATGCAACATTTAGAATGTGTTTTTCATATTCGCTTAAAGCCTCTGTCCCTAGGATTCTCACTATCTCCTGTAGTTCAGCCTCTTTAACTAATATAGACTGTAGAGTATCTCTAATTTTCCTCCAATCAGGAGATATATTTTTTGACCACCACACTTCTACGGTATCTACATAACGTGAAAATGCCAAAAGCCAGTCAATAGCTGGATAATGTCTTGAATACGCTAACCTCGGCGATAGGGGCCAAAACGCGCCGATAAAACGTAGAGTATTAGATGTGACGGGTTCCGTAAAGTCGCCACCTGGCGGACTTACTGAGGCCGCGATAGTAAGCGAGCCTATACGCTCTTTGCTTCCCATGAGCACTACGCGGCCTGCGCGTTCGTAAAATTCTGCGAGTCTTGTCGGCAAATACGCTGGGTATCCCTCTTCTGATGGCATCTCGCCGATACGTAAGGCTACTTCGCGCATAGCCTCTGCCCAACGTGATGTAGAATCTGCAAGTACTAATACGTCATAGCCTTGATCGCGGAAATACTCGCCAATAGTTGTACCCATATACACTGAGGCTTCTCTAGCAGCTACAGGCATGTTTGATGTGTTGACGATAATTGTGGTTCTCTCAAGTAGTGGTCTTCCTGTGTTCGGGTCTTTTAACTTAAGCAGTCCCTGTAAGGCATCAGCTGCCTCATTACCGCGTTCGCCGCATAAGACCGGTATTATAATTCTACTCTGTGCATACATAGACAATGTGCGTATGGTAACAGTTTTGCCGGATCCAAAGGGACCGGGGATAGCGGCTGTGCCCCCTTTAGCTATGGGAAACATAGTATCTATGGTGCGAACTCCTGTTATTAACGGCTCTACAGGCGGCAACTTCTCTCTAAATGGCCGCGGTCTACGTACTGGCCATTTGTGCCACATTTTGACTTCAATTACGCCGCGTTTAGTCTTAATCCTGGCAATTACATCATCAACCTTATATTTTCCATCTGCTATCCATTCAACGGCGCCTGGGACATATTCCGGTAAAGGTGGGTATAGAATGTAATGGGTTATAAGTTCTGTCTCTTTTACAGAGCCAAGTACATCGCCTGGATAAACCTCCTCTCCTGGTTTGACGTTTGGCTTAAAGTCAAATTCAGCTTTTAAATCCAGTGGTGGTGCTTGGTCGTAGCCTATGCCACGGGCAATAAATGGACTTTTAGAAATCTCCTCTATGTTTTTCAATGGCCTTTGCACTCCATCATATATCTTGCCCATTATTGTAGGGCCTAGCCATGCGCTAAGAGGTTCGCCTGTTCTTACAACGGGCTCTCCAGGTTTTAAACCAGTGGTGTCCTCATATACTTGGATAAAGGCTTTATCTCCCTGTACTCTAACTACTTCTCCAAACAGCTTAATCTCGCCAACAAATACAAGTTCATATAGTCTCGCACCTGGAAGGTCGGCTTTAACAACGGGTCCTGAAATATACTCTATTTTACCGCTCATGTGTTTCTAAATATATGAGGTGTTTTAATTCTTCAAGTTTGTTAGAGAGTAGAGTCTCTAGAGAGTAGTCTACTGTAATTGAGCCGTCCCTTGTCATTACTATCACGCCGCCTTTTAAGTCTTTTTCTATCACAAAACCTGTAATTCCGAGATTTTTCGCAAGTGTCTCAACTACTCCTCTGTCCTTGGGCGATGCATAAATTATGACGTCTTTAGTTTGAGTGTAATTTATAGCGCTTTCTATAAGAAAGCGCAGAAATTTTACATATCTCTCGCTACCTCTTAACTTATCTACTTCGTTATATATTGTCTCTATAAAATCATTTAATATCTGTTCATAGGTTTCTACTATTTTTCTTCTTGCCTCTATAATCGCGCTGTAAAGAATACGTTCACGCTCTAGGGCTACTTCACTCTCTATGTTTGTTATCTGCGTAGAGTATTTGTTTAAGACCGCAGTAGCTTCTTTTCTAATTCTAGTCTCTATATCTATAAGAAGATTTGACTTAAGTTCTTCAAGTTCACGAATTTTTGAATTGATTAGGTCTTCAAATAATGACATGAAAATTCTTTTCAGAACATTTTATAAATTATCCGCCGAGTACTTGCCTTACTATTTGCAAATAGTTAACCTCGCGCTCCATTCCCTCTTCCACGCTGGGAACCTCTACTAGAAGCTTACGTGGGTTTCTCATTCTAATTTCGTCAAGCTCCTTCCGTATAGCTTTCGCTATTTTCGAAGTTATAAAAATTACATCGTATGTATCCAAGCGTTCTTTTATAAACTTTAATGCCTCCTCTGGACTTTCAATAGTTTTGCCCTCAAACCCCATGAGCTTAAAGAGAGCAACTGTAGTCCTATCGCCTATTACTATATGCATAAAAGAGACATTTCCTCGATTTATAACAATATCACATCACCAAGGTTCCTTTTTTAAACGGAGGTAATACGCAATGTAGTTTGTAATCCTATGTATAAGAGGCGTTATGATAACTGCAGCGATTATATACTCTACAGATATGTCTTTATAAAGGGTGTATACGGCTAGCGAAGTTAGAAGAAAATCAAGTTGATCTAACGGAAAGGCGGGGTAGCCTCTTGGCATACAAAGACGTCGTTTTATAAACGCGCCAAATAAATCGCCAAGAAGAGCTGCAATTGACAGAACAAAGGCGTCCAGAAGAGAGAGGTGTTTGTACAAGAGGTTTGGCGCATATCCTATAAACGTACCTGTGGAAAGACCTATCAGAAACCCCTCGTAAGTCTTCCCATCGCCAAAGATACGTCTACCATCTACAAAAGTTTTGCCAAAATCTATGGGATGTCTTATTTTGAACTTATTTGCTAAGACTGCCGAGCCGTTTGCAACATAGGGTGGCCATATTAAGAGAAAAAAATATAGTAAATCCATTATTCGTGTGTTTTCATTATATGTATTAGCAGGGACTTCAGAGAAACAAAGCTTTTTCCACAGACACCACAGATATAAAAGGCCTCCCTCTTTACCGCAAAATGTTTCCTAACGTGTTCTCTATATTCCTGGCTTTTAACTTTGGAATTACAAATGGGACACGCCATATCACTGCCGCTCTTCTTTCCATGCCCCATGTAGTGAGATACAACCGCTCTCCAACTTACCTCTTCTCCACATATACTGCACTTTACTGTAGTTACAGGTTTCGCATATCCCTGTCCAACATAAGCGAAACATAACTCGGATTCCATGGTTTCGAGAGAAGAAACCGTTTTATAAAAACTCAAACTTAGCAATGTGTACAGGGGCGTGGCGCTTGTGGACTGGAAGACAGGGTTACTAGCCTATGTCGAGGCAGATGGCAAAGCGGTTGAAGAATTTAGAAAAATCCTAGATTTATGTGGCGGGAGAGTAGAGCCAAGGACTTTGCCATGTCTATCATCGCTAGCATCGAGACTAGGGGTAAAGTCAGTGCTCTACATAACAGATATTTACGGAATCGCTAATTTACTTGCATTTGAGAGACAGACCCCACGAGCCGGGATTTTAAAAAAGGCGTGGGCGTATCTAGATCGCTTGATTTGTCAAAATGGTGAGGTGGAGTGCGGTGAAGAAGTCGAGCTTTCTTGTTGTAAACCTTGCGGCTTTGTATGTCTACTAGCTGAGGTACTTGGCGTTGCGCGTGTGGGAATTAAAGCGGACATAAGAAGAGAGCTTCGTGACAAACTTTAGGTATATGTTAGCACTTCCTTCCTCGACTTAGCTCTTGTTTGTCTAAGAATTTCTTTGTATTGTTCAATATCTTCTTCAATCTTATCTATCCTTTTTTCAACATAACTTATGAAGTAGTTTATTAGGAATTTCACTATGGCGTACTGCGGTCCCTTTAGATAGAATTTGTTTACAATGTCTTTAGCCCAGAAGATAGAATGCCTAGCGACTACCTTTAGCAAGTCAATGTGTTCGGGGTATAGATTAACCTTGTCTAACCAACCTGTCTTTTCGCTTTTCACATGGCTCATTGGGACGTAAAATAATGGCACAATAAGGCTTCTGTAGGGCTTGAGCTTTTCGACAAGCTCTATAGTTTCTATAACATCGTCTGGTTGTTCGTCGGGAAGTCCTACGATGAGCGTTATAGCGGGTATAAGTCTAATTTCGTGCATTATGGCCGCAGCCTCTGTCACAATTTCATGCCACTGGCTGATTTTATAAGGCGCTGCTTTACCTGGCATTATCTTTTGTGCTAGACGGACAGAGCCTGTTTCAAGACCTATCTGCGCCCCCCACCAGTCTTGATGTTCATCTATTATTATCTCTGAGAGTTTTGTAAAGAGTCTTCCCATTTTTTTCTCGCCATGGTACACTGCTACAAATGTAGAATGGCTCCACCCCACCTTCCGGTAGTACCGTTTTGCAAGCTTATGTAACGCAATTAACCTTTCTGGATTTGGCTCAACTCCGGCAGAGCCATAAAGCGGCACTTCGTCTGCATGTAATATACCATCTACTACACCGGCTTTAGCATTTACCTTTAGCTCCTCCTCTATTTTATCCAGGGGGTACCATCTCAACGCTCTTAGTGTCACTGGACAAAAGGCACAGCCTCTTGGACAGCCGCGGCCTATTTCAACAAGCCCATTTATACTTGGGTACTTTATCGTAGATATTTCTGATAGGTCTGGAGCTTCATGCACACCCACATAGATATACTTTGGCAGTGGCCTATCTTCCAACGCGTTTTTCACAAGGTCCACTATTAGCTTTTCTCCCTCCCCATCAAATATTGTATCTATCCCCCATCTCTCAACTAGCTCCGGAAAGTAGAGCCATTGCCACGCGGCGGGGCCTCCGGCGATTACTTTTAACTTATTTTTCGTCTTCGCTTCTCTTACAAGTGGAGATATCTTCTCCATAAATCTTTTGAAAAACATGGCGTTCATGGGCTCTTTCCCTACTATTACACTCCAGGTACTACTAGGCGGATTTAATCCAAAGTAGTCATGGTGGCTTAACATCAAAACCTTGGCATATGGGATGTATCTATGTACATAATCTGGATCTATTACAGCGGCGTTTATACCCTCGTCTAACAACTTTGCCTCTATCTTTCTCATGCCGTAAGGCGCCTCTAGCGGTCTACCCCACCTATCTACTTTTACCTTAGGCGCAAAGAGAAACGCGTGAAATCTTTCAGATAGGCCAAAGGGGAGTTCTACAAAAACAGGCCCCGTGGTGCCAAAGCCGAGGAACTCCTTTCTGTGGTAGTTTGACATCATCGAACGATCTGTAGTTAAGATCACGTCAAATTTGAGAGATGGCATACAATTACCTCGGCTTTCTATTTATAAGCATTATAGAAGCATGTAGTAGTGGAGTTCATAACTCTCACCGATGTAGATAAGAATACAATTGAGATGATAAAGGATGCTATAGAGTCGCTCGGACATACGCCTATCGATATTGTAATTGTAGGCGCAGAAGAGACAAGGCTAGAGGTTAATGATATGTATATACTTAAAGTTTCACTGCCGGTGGACATATACAAAGTTATGCAAGAGACCGCACTTGCACAAATCTTCAGCGACCCCTCGTTAGCCGAGGTGTGGTCTGTGCCTCCCGACGTTAAGCCAGATGGTCTTGCTTACGAGCTCTCTCTAGCTCTTTTGAGACGGCTTGTAGATGTTTTTGTGGCTAAAGTACGCCCAGATTTAGTGCTAGAAAGAACTAACGTCGAAGTTGTCGAAGACGAAACCCTAGTTTCTACGCTTGTAAGAACTCTGGCCGTGGACTCTTCTGTCAGTCTTGCAGTAGCTGGACATATGTCAGATGCGCTACGTCTTCTGAAGAAATTATCACAACATCCAATATACAAAATTTACAGGCAGTTTTGGGATTTCGCGACGGCGAATTTTAAGTACTTGCCTATATACAACTGGCTCCTCCTTATGTACGGTTAGTCGACAAGACCCTCCTCTGTAATTCTAAATGAGACCTCGCCCTCTGGGTGATATGGGCTGTCAAAGATCTTTGCAATTCTGATGTTCTCCTTAGACTTTCTAAGCCATATACGATAAGTGGCGCCGTGTGCTAAAATATTGCCTCCAGCCGGCCTCAGCGGATTTCCAAAGAAGACGTCCGGCTGAGCCATCACCTGGTTCGTAATCACCACGGCCACGTCGTAGGCGTCCGCCAGACGCAGGAGGTCAGCCACGTGTTTGTTTAACTTCTGTTGTCTCTCGGCTAAGTTCTCCCTCCCCGGGAACTCGGATCTGAAATGGGCGATGACGGAGTCTACGATGAGAAGCGCCACGTTGTGTTGTCTAATTATAGACTTGGCTTGATCCACTAGAATCATCTGGTGGTCTGAGCTGTAGGCTCTGGCGTAGAAGATGTTGTTGAGGGCTTGGTCGGGGTCTAGCCCCCTGGCCTTCGCTATTTGCATTATACGCTCGGGACGGAAGGTGTTCTCGGTGTCGATGTATATGGCCTTTGCGCCAAGGCCGCCCCTCTCCTCGGGCAACTGCACCATGACGGCGAGCTGGTGGCAGAGTTGCGTCTTCCCAGAGCCGAACTCCCCAGCCACTTCGGTCACAGCACGCGTCTCAATGCCTCCGCCTAGTAATTCGTCAAGAGCTCTAACGCCAGTGGATATACGCCTAATCTTTTTTCTTCTCTCATAAACCTCAAGAGCCGAGACAAATGAGTGAAGACCAAGCATCTTTCTAGCCGCCTCCACGATCTGTTGTGCCCTCTCCTCATTACCTACAATCTCTGCCAGCTCTTTAACAGAGGCAAAAGCCACATCTCTAACGGTGAAGAACCCCCTCTCCTTCAGCTTAGCGCCAGTCACCCTCCCTACGCCCTCAAGTTCCTCTACGTCGAGGTCGGGGGTTATCTCCACTCTGGCTTGAGCAACCTCGGCATCTTTTCTCTTCTTAGAAGACACGTATAGATTTTGGGCTTGGGGTATATATTCTTAACGAGTTTAAAGTGATATACTTTTAGGATTTATATAAGGCAGATGACGAAAACTTACCACTCAGAAAAGTGATGAGGGGGTCAGGGACGGATATATTTTAAGACACTTGCCGTAACCCTACAGTGTCTCTTAAACGTAGACTTCAAAACGTGATACCTCCAGAGCTATTAGATAAAACTCCAACTTCATTTGAGATTATTGGCTCTAGAAGCGGCGCTGTGGCTATCGTAGAAATACCGCCAGAGCTAGAGGTATATAAATATCAGATAGCTAAAGCAATTACAGAGACTAATAAACATGTTAAGGCTGTCCTAAGAAAAATAGGAAGCCGCACAGGCGAATATAGGCTTTATAACTTCGAAGTTCTAATAGAGGGACCCACTGAGGTTATTCATAAAGAGCATGGATATTATATCAAGGTAGATCCCACAAAAGTTTTCTTTTCTTCTAGAGATCAAACAGACAGGTTAGATATAGCCAGCAGAGTTGGAAATGGAGAAAGAGTTCTATACCTCTTTGCCGGAGTCGCCCCATATGCTGTGGCAATAGCGAAATTTGCAAAACCGAAGATCATAGTCGCCGTAGAGCTAAATCCTTGGGGTTTTAAATACATGCTAGAAAACTTTCGCATAAACAAGATAAAAAACGCAGTGGCAATACATGGAGATGTGGCAACAGTTGCGCCTTTATTTAGGAAGAAGTTTGACAGGGTTATTATGACTCTCCCTTTAGGCGCCTATAAGTACCTTCCTCTGGCGCTTGACTGTATAGACAGAGGAGGCGTCGTACACTTCTATCACACAGGTAGAGAGGAAGAGCCATTTAGAGAAGCCGAGGAGATTGTAAAAAACACATGCCCGACATGTCAGATAGTTGGAAGAAGAATTGTTAGAGACTACGCACCGGGGGTATACAAGGTTAGAGTTGATATCTATAAGCCCTAGAAGAACCTTGGGGTTTCTCCTTCTTCACTTCTTCTTCTTTGAGGAATCTGCGGCTTTTGCTGAATATAGAGTAGCAAGACGCTAGGCACTTTACCCTCTTTTGCAAACTTAGAGAGAAGCTCCTTATACTCGGAAGTGTGTGCTATATCTACTTGGACAAACCTTATAGCGACTTCTCTTAACATGTTTTCTAGTCTTCTTAACATGTCTTCAGGCATTACAGACGTTACGACAGGATTGCTTAACCAAGATTCAAAATCTTTTAACACTCTGGCTATATATCCTAACATTGCTTGGGCAGAATAGAGTAGCTCGAGTCTGTCGGCTGTTTTCATAGCTTCTCCATGACTTTCAAGCTCTTTTACCTGTCTCTCCTGCTCTCTTATCCACTGCTCTAACCGCTCCATCATGGATTCCAGATATTCAAGAACCGCCTCCGAAGTTGGAGATTTATGAGACATAAGTCATAATCCGGTAGCAGTATATAAACCTTATGTAAAAAGCACAACTAACGCCACAGGCACTAGAAAGATGGCACTCAGTATCAAGCCGCCTACCCTCTTGTAGATCCTTACGGCAGATTGAATTTTCCTAAACCCTTCCTCGCCCAGTACTTCTGCTTCAACTTCTACTCTCCTATACGACACGGAGTGTGCGGCAAGAAAGCGCTCTGCCTCTGCAACAGCCACATCCACAGTCTCTATTATGCTACGGTGGTTAATATACTCGCCAACAATTCTGTACCCACGTCCAAGCCCCACGCCAGTGGCTCTATGAGTGTCTGTCGTAATAACCTCTACCACTCTATACCCACGTTTCCTATATGTATTTACTATCTCTGTATAGAGGGCGCTATTTAAGTTGTTGCCGTCAAAAACTACTAACAACGCTTTTTCTCCATCACACTCATTTACTATCGCCGTAATGCCGCCAGGCCCTATCTCATAGCCAAATGGATCTAGGTGTTTTGCGCTTGTCTTGCCTATGCCGATAGAAAATGAGTTACACAGCGGTGACTCTTGTATCTTTCTAAGTCCATCAGAAAGAGCTTTTACATCTTCGTTTCGCCATTGTACAACGCCGTCAAATTTATTCTGTGCGTCAACTAATATGAAATGGCCGGTGTCTACTTGTCTAGCAACCCACAACGGTATGTCGTCAGATGCCGACTTTAGCCGGCCCACTATAGCAAGAAAAGGCATAGCACCTAGACTAAACGCCGCCAGTTTCACATCTCCTAAGGCAATTTCCATGGGACGAATGCCGATAGGATTACTGCCGTCTTTCATGCTCTCTAATGCCGCTTTTATAGCAACGACAATCTTTTTCACAGATTCCTTAGTCACAGGGTCTCGCTCGTGACTACCAACGCCGTGGAGAAATGTGAATTTATAGCCGGCTTTTTCTACTTCTTGGGTTAACACATCTACCAACGCCCCGCCGCCTATGTGTCTAAAAGGGCCTGGGTGGAAATCTGAAACTACAACAACGTGGCGTCTCCCCACTAGATACACATGTACAGGGACTCTCTCTATGCGACCTAATTCTCTAAAAGCGTCTTCAATTATATCGTCTTCTGCAAATACAGCGTATATAAAACTGGAGAACATACATACGGCATCTATCCCGCCGGTCATCTTATTAACCACAGGCTTTAGGCTATACATAACAACTGCATAAAAAAGAGAGAGAAGAGCTAAGTCAATTTGTTTCATCATGTAATAAATTGCAGCAGTTAACACTATCGGCAGTACGAATACTATAGATTTACATCTAAGAGATTGGATAACCAAGGCGCTTACCAAAGCGCCAATTAAAGCAAATGTAAGCGGCGGCTTTTGAAAAACTAAGTCAAAAAAAGCAACTACAAGTGTGGAGATTACAGAGACGTAGTATGACCTACGCGAATTTATAACTTCACTATCTATGGCCGATAGAAGGAGAAAAATAGCGCCGCCGAGTAATATGTACAAGAATGGCGCCGTAGGATAGGCAAGCGTTTTATATATAATAAACGCTGAGAGTAGCAACGTTGCGTATAACGCTAGCTTCTTTGCCGATCTACCAAAGAGAAGAGAATACCCCTTTTCAAACGCCCTCATAACGTCTCCATATAGCTACGGATTATACTCGAATATCTCTGTGCTGACACGCTCATCTGGAGATATCTGTTGACCTTGGGTAGTTTATAAAAGTACAACTCCTCTTCCATGGCGTTCAACACAGCGTATCCCACCTCAGAAATATCCCACCTATTCTTAACCCTATTTGCAACTTCTCTATGAAAGGCTTGGTCCACATATGGATGTAGTATAATTACATAGTCAAGTCCATATAGGAGGAAGTTTTTAGCCTTTGAAAAGCCCAGATGGTGAGTTTTTGTAACGTCTACATAGCCGAGGCCTATTAACGAGCCGTCTACAGACTTAAGGAGGAGATCTATTTTTTCGGTATATTTATTAGCTAGCTGAGGTATATACGGCACGTTTTTTACCAACTTAGCAATCCTCCTCCCTAGGAACACAGGCGTAGCTTCTAAAAATTTAGCAAAAGCATCAATGTCATTCTCCTCTCTTGCAAATCCCTTTAAACTGACTATATAGAATTTCTTTATCTCATATTCCTCCTCGGAGACTTCTGGTAAAGGCAGATTTTCAAGTATCTCGTCTGATAAAAGCGTGTGGGGCACGTAATAGGTACTACCCATTTTTTCAGCAATGCCTAAAGCTCTTATAGTCTCTAAGTGTTTGCACAACGTCTCATCCCATATACAGTCTATTACAATACTCCCTGATAGAAACATAAAGACCGGGTTTTTTGTATTAATCCAGTTTAGTCTTATCTTCTGCAATATTGCCATATGTTCAGCAGATAGATCTACTAGAGCTCTTCTGATTTTCTCAATGTTAAAACGAGAAGTACAGTACTCATACTCTCTCAAATGGTCAAATGCCGTGCATCCACGCCTAAAGCAGAAGAAATCCACAAACAAAACCCTCTATATAAATTTAGAAATAGCGTTCTAGCCCCTTTGTATCACTGGTTCTCCTCGGGAGGACGGGGCTTGTCTGCAGAGACGCTACGGGGGTGGGCAAGAGGGGTCGGCCGGGCCGGTGTAACAGGTTAGTCACAGGGAGTATACGAGAGCGAACCGAAAGCTTAAGCCGCAAAGATGGAAAAGATTAGCGCTGTTAAGTCTGCTGACCGCGCATGCAACACCGACACAGTCCACATGACAAAACAACAACCCTTTCATACTCTTCCGTTTTCCAATATAAAACCACTATATTTTGTGACTTAACATTGAGAACCCCTTAAACGTCAGATAAATGTTTTCACAACAATGGATCAATCCCTACGAACTTCAGACTTTTCAACCTCTAAAGCGGCGTGGACGGAAAGATGTTATTTGTTTAAAGGCGGCAAACCGCCGCCAAAAAACGTCGCTAAGTCGTTTTCAAAAACTTCCTTAAGATGGGGATTTCTCAACACAGCTGCTGGATGATATGTTAGACATATCTCTAGATTTACTCCAGCCACTTGTCCCCGGAAGCATTTCCCTCTTACATTGCCAATTTTGTCTACCTCTCTCCCTACAAGCTTTAGGAGTGTCTTCCCGCTGATTAAACCTAGCGCAACAATTCTCTTTGGTTTCAAAATCATTATCTGTTGTAGAAGGTAGGGAAGACAAGCTTCTATCTCCTCTCTTGTAGGAGTTCTATTGCCGGGGGGCCTACATTTTACGACATTTGTTATATACACATCGTCTCTTGAGATGCCAAGTTTGGCAAGTGTTTTTGTAAGTAGCTGTCCAGCTACTCCTACAAACGGCCTCCCCTCCTCATCTTCAGAAGCCCCAGGGGCCTCTCCCACGATCATTATACCAAGTTTTAGAGACCCCTCGCCAGGTACGGCATTTTTCCTGTATAGATGTAGTGGACATCTTGTGCACCTCTTAATTTTCTCGTTTAGATCTTCCAAGTCCACAAGAGAAATATGTCTCTATCTTAAGTCTTGGAGTTTTAATACGACGTTAGGAAGATACGTGATATGGAAATTTTTCTCTGCAGTAGCACGCCAAGAGAAGAAGGAGGTTAAGTTGCCAACAGTAAGGGGGAAGCCGGTGTATATAGGCGGCGTATTATTAGTTGGCATAGCCGAGAAGGGCGAGTTCGACTTAAAAAGGAAGAAGTTACTCTCGATAGAGATAAGAGATGCAAGCGGATCAAGTTACTACTTAGATACATCAAATATAAGGGTTAGAATCACCAAAGAGTATGTAGATTTAGACGTAGCGGCACTTCCCAAGTTTTTTGAAATCAAGATGAGAGAGGTAAATAGAATGATCGACGAGCTAAAGAGGTCTAGGGCCGAGCTAGATAAATCCTATCACAAGCTTGAGGAAGCGCTTCTAAAGGGCGTAATCGGGATGGATGTATATAACGAACAGATTAAACGTTTACAAGAGAGAGAGAAGAGGATGAGAAGCGCTTGTATAGATATGGAGAAGAGTATCGCCTCTGTAGGTCAATCCCTGGCGCAGTTAAGGATGGAATTAGAGAAGAAGAGAGAGCGACTGGAAGCTAAGCGGCTACTTGACAAACTCGACGAGACTGAAGCCGAGGAATTAGGCAAAATTCTCAATACGCTCGGTAGTATAAACGCCTTGAGTCACCTAATCACAAGCAGCATAATCCAGCTACGCCTCATTTGCTAAACGGCACTACGGAGGATTTTTTAAACTGGATGTACAAATGCGCATGGCAACAGTCTACACAATGTTGGGGCCTCATGCATATATACTCCAGAGATATGGCATATCCCCACATGACGACATCACAACAGCTGTTGAGAAGTTAAAACATACAATGCCCCATTTAGCACGACTCCTTAAAGAAATAGCCATTATACGAGAGACTTAATCTGCGACATCTAGGGAGATCTCTGCAGTGGGGCACAACTCATCCTGTTCTATACAACCGAGTACTAGATGTTCTCTATTTGCCTTACACCTCCGGCAGTATAGATATAACTTCCCGCCGAAAACCGCAAGGTTGAAACCAGCTTCAAATATCCTCTCTTCTCCACACACACTACATTTAAGAACCCACTTAGTCACACAAGAGAGAAACGTCCTATTTATTTCTTTAATATGCGCTGTATGTAATCAACAAGATGTACTGCTGGATTTACCCCAGTTGCTTGCTTAAAGCCTCTCCAGTCCGGACTTGCGTTAACTTCAAATACCACATACCCTTCTCTCCCCTCCCCTATGTCTACGCCAGAGTATATAAGCCCGATTGCGTTAGTCGCTTTTACAGCTATCTCCTCTAGCTCAGGCGTGATTTTACACGGCACGCCTACAGCTCCCTGTGCTATATTTGTCTTCCAAGTCGTAGACACTCTATACATACAACCTATTGGTCTCCCATCTACGACTATAATTCTGATATCTCTATTAGGCTTTTCGACATACTTCTGAATGTAGAGGGGGTTCCGCGTAATTAATAGAGTTCTCATTACCTGAAAAGCTTGTTCTGGATCTTCAAACATCATGGCACCAAACCCCCTACTGCCTTGAATAGGCTTCAAAACCACCTTTCCCATATCTTTGGCTGTGATATACCCATAATAGAGATCTTCGGTGACAGCAGTAGGCGGCACCGGCACGCCGGCTTTACTTAAGAGATATATTGTCTCTAGCTTATTTCTACAGCTTAGTAATGCATCTACAGGATTTATAGTTACGGTACCTTCTCTTTCCAAAATCTTCAGTATAGATACCCTCCTCATAAATGTGCTTGAATCTATTACATAGCCGATACCCCTTATTACAACTACAGACGCATCGACACGTCCTCCTCGAGTTTCAACAACGACGTTGCCATCGACTATTCTTACAGAGAGTCTTTGTATAGGTATGTAGCGTACAGAAAGCCCCCGTCTCTTCGTCTCAAAATATATGTCTCTAGTAGGTTCGTCAGGCGTCTGAGATTCGGCGACTATAGCTACGTCCATAATAGTTTTAGCTACATACAGGTTATTTATACTAATGGCGAATCTCTACGCTGCGAGAGGGGTAGCTATATGCAAGTCTTGTGGATTTGCGGCCCCTGGATTAGACATGTGTAAAGTTACTGAGACGTGTGTAATATGTGCGCGCAATGTATTGGGGAGGCGTTGTGACATGTGTCCAGACAAGCCCAGGTGTGATGTTGCCGTAGAAGGGCTGAGATTTCTAAAGGCGCTGGAGCAAAAACTTGACGTATATATAGATCTTGGAAAACAAATTACAAAGGAGTTAGAACGTTATGATAGAGTAGAGCTCGGCGTGGTCTTTTTAAAAAATCTCATGGGACTTATCAACATCCTCAGAAAAGAGAGAAAGGAGAGGGCTTTTCCTCTCTGGGTTGCCGCTGTGCTTAGAGAAGACGTTTTGCCTAAGCTTGTAAGAGTTCCTTACATTGTAAAAATTGACTCATATCGCGCATTTGCTGAGTTTTGTCTTGTATTTAACTGCGTAGGGCTGGAAGTACCTTTGAACAATCTTCTGAATGCTCTTGTAAGCCTGTCGCTTATTGAAAAGATAAATGACCCCAGGCGTTATTTCCGTCTTGGCGCGTAATAGCTCACAACACCCTTTAGCAACGTTATGGCGTAAAATAAAAGCGCTATACAAATTATAATCATAGCAATATAGACATAATACATGCCGTTTATAATTTCGGAAGCTGGTGGGAGTAGGGAGGTAACTGCGAAAATCAGCGCTACGCCCGTGGTTACGGTAGAAGAAAAGAGGAGTTTTGAAGAAGATGAAAATTCCCCCCTGACGGTGGTGGCTCTAGATAGGAACACTAATAATGCAGATACGGCGAGCATTATGAAAGAGAGTAACGTCAACATACTTTGGAAAAATATTGAAATACCGTAGCGACTTGTCGTTGCAGCAGTTGTACTAAGATACACCGGCAGGTTACTAGATGCGTACACAACAGCACCTACTAATAGAGTCACTAGGTGGAATAAAGCTGTTAACATGCCGTATAGAGAGAAGCGACGTTTTAACTCCTCAGAGCGCTTATATAAAACTGCCCTACTCATGTGAGTTGGACATATTGACGGATTTTTATATTACATGTCTTACAAACCATAGCACGTTCTAGAACTCTCCTTCCAGTCAATTGATCTATTCTAAGAAACTGGTTTACAACCTCCATGTCTCGCCAACAAGAGGGACATTTAGTTAAATATGTAAGATATTCGCTGTCCATAGCCTATACAATTTATTTATTTAAGATAATTTGCTTACTTGTGGAGAGAGTATCTCTCCAAGAGGTTATATCACGTATTAAAAATGGAGAAAATCTCGAAGTTTTGGGATACGAGGGAGATGTAGTACTTATCGACAAAGTTAAAGGGATTGTAAAAGGGGAGTTTTCCCAAGAAGAGCTAAGCGAGTTAAAGAAAAGAAAACCCCGCGGCAAACCCACAAAAGAGCAGCTGGAGTTAGCGGCGGAGGTAGCTAAGTTACTTGGAGAAGCTAAAAAGGTGTTTAAAATCGTGTTCGGGCCTAGGGAGGTCACTATTAGAGTTGGGACGGGGTTTATAAGGGTGGTAGATGATGGAGTTAAGTTGGCAGGCTACAGAAGCCTAGAAGACGACCCTCTTCCATTAATAATAAACACGCTAAGAAAGTATGGAAGTGTTAAACTACTGAGACCTCTGAAGTAACCCTTTTTAAAACGACGAGGTTAAAACGGCCCCTCCTTTGTATCTCTACATATCCAGCCTCGCTGAGCCTACGTAGAGCCTTATGTACAGTGCTTTTGGGAAGCCCAAGTTCTCTCGTTATCTCGCTCTGATATACTGCGCCTTGTCGCTCTACTAACAGTCTTAAGATTGCCTTATCGATATCTGATAACTCACTAGTCGTAGGGTCTACGTTAGTCGAAATGTCATTTTGTCTGTTCTCAACTAATTTCTTAAGCTTAGCTCTACCGGTATATACGGCAAAGAGAACTGTAAAAACTTGAAGTATAAGTAATACGAGTATTAGCATATCGTCTGAGATAAGCTTTCTCCAAGTTCTATAGCCTCTGCGACTGTTGAGACATATCTCACGGCTTCGACAAGATATTTTGCGGTCGAAACTTTAAAGCCGAGTTGGCGTAGTGTCTCTGCTAGGCATATTTGCGTTGTTACAATAGTTAAAGCTCTGGCGGCTTTGTCATATTCGACTACTAAAAATCCGGAGACCCCCGCACGCCAACTCCTCCTTATTTTAACAACATCTCTGCCGCCCTCTACAAGCCACCCCAGATGTAACAATGACTCTTTTAGATCTAGCAGTACTGTACTAGTCTCTGTAGTGCATAACGACTTTAGAGAAGTCTCTATCTCAGGCAAGGCGGGTGATATACGAAGTGTGCCGTTTACAAACTCTATGTGTTCTGCAAGCGTTCTCACGGTGAGATACGCCATTGTGAGCTCAGTCTCTGGAGCAGAAAAGACTATAATGTCGCCTTCTGTAACAACTTCACACACACGACATCTGTAATGTAAAAATTTAAAGGTTTGTATCAAGACGTGAAGAGAGAAGTTAATCTAGGGCCTTACTTACGCTTTAAACAGAAGTATTTAGACGACGTGCTTTCAGGCAGAAAACGCGTAACAGTTAGATACGGAGTAGTAAAACCCCGCTTTAACCTTGTGTATATTGTATGTTGTAATGAGATATACGCTGAAGCATTTATAACTAAAGTCTACTACACTAAACTAGGGAAATTGGGCGAGGATGTAGTAGTAGCAGAGGGTTTTAAATCAAAAGAAGAGCTCTTCACAGAGCTGAAGGAGATATATGGAGAAGTTAACGAAAACGAAGTAGTTTCTGTTATTTATTTCACAGTTGTCAGACGATACAACGCCCCTGTTCCTCTTTCACATCTACAGAAAAGGTGACTTTTAATAACCGTATGTACTAGGCTGTAGTGAATAATCTGAAAAAACTAGTAAAGGCTTTTGCAGACAATTACGACTACCTTGTTTTAACAAAAAGCCCCAATCTTGCATACGCCGTTGGCATGCCAGATGCCGTAGGCCTACTTCTAGAGTTAAACACCGGGTTTTCTACACTCTATGTATCGCGGCTAGACTATACACGGGCTAAAGCCATAGCACAGGTAGACAAGGTGGTAGCTATATCATCTACAGAGGTGCCTCCTAGGAGGCCAGGAGAGGAGTTAGTTATTGTAAAAAACTTTGCCGAATTTATAAAAGAGATCTCAAAGGGGAAGAGAGTGGCGTCTGATAACAAAGAGTTAGGCGTAGATGTCTCTGAAAGTATTGCAGAATTAAGAGCAATTAAGGAGAATTGGGAGGTAGAGCTCATAAAAGAGGCCTTGAGAATCACTGAGGGTGTCTATAGGAAGTTGTCTGAAAAGGAATTAATCGGCATGAGAGAACGCGATGTAGCTGCCTTGATATATAAGTGGTTTGTGGAAGACGGTGCAGACGGCGTCGCCTTCGATCCAATCGTAGCATCGGGGCCTAACGGCGCATATCCGCACTATAGGTTTGGCGATAGGAAGATATCATACGGCGATTATATAGTTATCGACATTGGCGCGAAGAGGGGAGTCTATTGCTCAGATATGACTCGGACATTTACAACAGGACACACAGGGGTGTTAAAAGACGCCATATATGCTGTATATGAAGCTATTAAAGCAGCTGAGAAAACAGCTAGAGAGGGCGTTTCAGCTGCCGATGTAGATAAAGCAGCACGAGATGTAATCGCCGAGTATGGATTTTCTCAATATTTCATTCACTCGACAGGACATGGCGTTGGCGTGGAGGTACACGAGAGGCCTAGACTTTATGCCGCTTCTAAAGACGTTTTAAAAAGAGGCAACATAATCACCATAGAGCCTGGAGTTTACATAGAGGGCGTCGGCGGAGTGAGGATAGAGGATATGGTATATATCGACAGTAGCGCCATAGTCCTCAATAAACTTCCCCACATCCTCTAGCGTTTTCTTGCATATATACCATAGCCCTCCTTTACTTTCTCTATGACAAAGCCTGTGCGTTTCAACCTTTCAACGACTCCTCTGTATGGGTTTAACCCCCTATATTTCATACCGCTCTGACTCACATAATGAAAGAGCCCTCCGCCTCTTCTTAACAGCCTATAAAAATCTCTATATAGAGATTCTGAATAGAGCCGTTGTGTTGCATAACTAAGCCGCGGCGGGTCGTGTATTATATAGTCAAATGCACTATCTCTAAGTGTTTCAGCAAAAGAGATACAATCGCCCACGGCTATATCGACTTGCGGAGACCATAGTTCTCTGCTATATGGGTTAAACATTGCAAGAGTCAGTACGTTTGTGTCTAGCTCTACAGTAATTATGTGTCTCGCGCCTTTTTTCAAGGCCTCTATCGTCGTATAGCCCAGCCCTGTGCAACATTCAAAAACGCGTCCCCGCGCCTTTTCGATTTTATACGCCGTAATTGTCAGTGGGTTTTCCAACACGCTGTGCATAGTTATTCCATCTATCATCAACGTAGGGGCCCACCCTCTGTTAAACACACACAGTTTATAAAAACGCGCCCCCGCTATAGATAATTCACGCCATTTGTCTTCTATCAAAGCATAGACCTCACAACTTTCTTCATCTACGTCAGGCAGTTCGTCAAGAGAAATCTCATATTCAATCCCGTTGTAAGAGAAGCGGGCGGCGTTGCCAACATATCTCACTGGGCTTTTTGACCTCTCTAGATCAAACGACACGACATCACGTTTATTGTACAAATCCTCTATTTGCCACCTAGATATGACAGGCACTATTACAGGACCCACAGAACTACGATGAAGTTAATATTTTCAACCTACTCTCCCACCTACACTCTTTGTAACTCCTGGAAATATATTTGGACACTATTACTTCTCGTATGTATGTTCAATACATCCGCTTCTCTCCAATCGGCGAGTACCTAAGACTTGTAATTCTCAGGAGACTTTCGAGGGGACCCGCCAAGATAGAGGAAATAAACGAATTGGCTAAGAGGGTTGTTCAGAATGTTGGTATAAAATACGACTGGCGAATCTGGCCGGAGCTCCTCAAGAAAGAAGTTATTATTAAAGACGGCGTAGTTGAAATAACGCACTTCGGTAGATGGATTTTCGAACAGACAAGCGAGGAGGTGGCAGAGTACATAAAGAGGACTCTTGGGATAGATCTAGGCTAAGATCCTCCTTACTGTAAGATCCATTAAAGGTTCTAACACAGACTTTAGGCTTTCGATAGCGTAGTTTCCACACTTTTTGAATACGTCTTTTTTAACATAGAGAAAAATATGCGGCGCCCTTTTCCACGCCTCATTAATAGCTTCTACAAGTGGCGAGATTTTTGAAATAGCTATGGGACCCATGGCTGTTGTTATATACAGATCCTCGGCATATGGGTCAAAGCTTACGTATGAAATTAAAACATCGTCATAAGAGAGTCTGCACTTTTCAAATTCCCCGAGTTCTACATTTAGCCTTTCTACAAGCTTCTTCTTCAGCCTATCTACTAAAGCCCAATGCAACGGCCCTAGCTTGTCAATCGTCTCATTGAGTCTGCCGGGGTCTTTAAAAATCTCTATAAAGTCCTTTTCTCTTTTCCACAAGGGAATATATTGAAGCGGCTTTCTAGAGAGAAGATCTCTAAATCTCGTATCGCGAGTGAATACAGATATGAAGTAATCGTCTGTAGCTTTCCATAGCTCCTCTTCGTTAAGCTGGCCCGCGATAAAACGTGCGAGATCGCAGAGATATTGGCATATGATTTCGTCGCCTATACCCTCTGTACATCTTGCAATATTGTCCGCCACTATGTTACGTGCAACCTCTGTAAATAAGACAGTTTTGTGATGAAGATACACATGCCTATAAAGGTTATACCTAGTTATGAGATAGCCCTCTAGATTTACTCTGGCTTTTTCGTTAAATTGAAATCTACCATCGACGACCTCTAGGTTTTCAATAATTCTCTCGAGGTCTATATGTGTAAAACTTGTGCCCACGGCAGCGCCTGTAAAGTACATATCGCGCATTATATAGTCTAATCTATCGGCATCTAACACTCCAGATAATATGTAACTCAACAATGAGTATCTCCTATCTTCTTTGAAGAGTAGACTCTCTATGAGTTTGGGATCATAGCCCAATTCAGAAAGCTTAGGTGCTATCTTTTCTATAAGAAGTTTAGTAGTCACCTCATGTGGTTTACTTACGTCAAACTGTGCTATATCTATATCAATACAACCTCTCTTAGACGCCATATGTAATAACTCTCTTGTTAACACCTCAAAGGAGTGAGAAAAGGGGAGATGGCCTATGTCGTGTAATAACGCTGCGACACGGAGATGTCTAAGTGCATCCTCATCAAAATCGCCGGTTATATTAAGGACTCTCTCGCCTATCAAAGTCGCTATATGCATAACCCCCAGGCTGTGGTCAAACCTAGTATGTGTAGCAGTAGGATAGACCAAATAGACAAAGCCAAGCTGTTTTACATATCTCAGCCTTTGTATAAACGGTTCGCCGTCTATCAGTTTCACCTCCTCTTCTGTAAGTTTTATAAATCCATGTATAGGGTCTCTAATCGCTTTTTTATACTGCATAATCGAAATGGTTTGTGTATAAAAATACAAAAAACTTAGCTATCTTCCTATGTGAATATAGCAGTGATAGGCGCAGGTCCGGCCGGCCTTTCTTTTGCATCTAAATACGGCGATGCCGATGTATTTGAGGAACATAAAGAAGTAGGCCTTCCACGTCATTGTACAGGTCTTGTAAGTGGTTCTGCCGCTAGAAGGGTTGGCATACCCAACAGCCTCATTCTAAACCAATATAGAGAATTAACAGTCACAGATTTGGAAGGTCGGCGTATCTATTTCAAAATGAGAGATTCGGTACTTCTAGTCGACAGACCTGGATTAGAACAGTGGCTTGCAGAAGGAGTACGCAAATTATATTTAGGTAAAAGAGTCGTTAACATAAGCAAAAATTACATATACACATCCGACGGATCTAAACACGGCCCTTACGACTACATCGTGTTGGCTGAAGGCTCTGCTAGAAGGTTTGCACGTGCATACGGCCATGTCGTAAGATTACCCGGCCTCCAGGTCGACGTCAAAAGCAGTATTGACATACACGGCATTATTGTTGTGTATAATCAGAAACTATCTAAGGCTTACTTCTCTTGGATAGTTGAACTAGACAAGGGCGTCTTCAGGGTGGGACTTGCCGACGTCTGTTGCACAGTTGAGAAATTAAACAAGCTGGTTAAACTTATCAACGGACAACCCATCGACAAACCATTTGGCGGAGGGGTTCTAGCAGGCCCCCCATTGAAACGTTTAATAACTGGCCGTGTGACATTGGTAGGAGACGCCGCAGGTTTTGTCAAACCACTTAGCGGCGGCGGTATTACACTCGCCATTTATAGTAGCCAAATGGCAGCTAAAGCTATAGCAAGAGGAACTCCTACGTTATATGAAGACGACACTTTATTGCTTAGATTAAGGCTTAGAACTGCCTTCCTTGCGTTTAGAATCCTCTATGGGTGGAGATTTGTAGAACGTGCTATACATCTCCTAAATGGTGGTGAGTATGTGGCAGTGGACTATGACGACCACATAAAGACTCTCTTAGCCGCGGCTTTGACAGACCCCCGATCTATACGTGTTGTAAAAGAACTGTTGAGATACCTAGCGAGTAATCGTAATATTTTTCATCTCTTCTAGTAACTTAGCGCCAGGCCCTTGGAAGTATCTATAGACAGGCTCAAGAAGAGTAATAAGCGCCTCGCTTGTCGCAGTCTTTAAATCAGCGGGGTGTACTCTGCCATCACGGTATAACGCCTCTAACTCTTCGTAACTCCATACTTCTAAATCGCCACCATATTGCGCGGGGCGTTTTATAACAAGCGGCGTCTTCCTTTTTTCGCGAAATGCAGATATACGAAGGAGTTCTAGTACAGGATTGTATTCGGTATCGCGCGGCGGGCAATAAGCCTTAGCTATCTTCTGCCGTATTTCATCTGGACTATCGTGAACAAAAATCGCGCTCTGTGGAATACTCTTGGACATCTTCATCTCACTAAGCTCCTCTCTGCTACTAGGTTTTGATGTAATATTAAGCGCAGGCAGTAACTTATGGTGTAGCGCCACAGGCTTAATTCTCTTCCCATCTACCTTCAGGGGGTAGAACCTTATTTTGTCTGCTACCTGTCGCGCGAGTATATGCGCTCTCCGTTGGTCAATACCGCCATGTGGTATATGCGCCTCTAGTGCAAAAACGTCGGCTACTTGGAGGGGCGGATACACTAAATAAGCAAGCGGTATGGACTCCCCCATTTTTCTCCCCAAGATTGTTAAACTGTGTCTTACTTGCGACAGCGTCAAATGTCGCGTTATATCCATCAGCAAAAGCCAATATTCGTCATTATGATGGTACAATTCTGATCCAAGTATAAACCTGGTGGCGTCGGGATCGCCGCCTAACACCTCAATAATCTTCTTAAATGTCTCAACATAGTATGTAACTGCGACTTTTCTTATGATGTCTAAATCGCCGCCTAGCTTATTATTAAGCCAAGAATGTATATCAGCTAGGAAAACCTGCGTTTTCACACCCGCCTTCTGTAAGTCTACTACTTTTGACATACTGACAACTCCAGTCCCTATGTGGATAAACCCGCTTATTTCAAATCCAATATAATGGTTTAATTTGTAGCCACTTTGAAACAGCTCTCTGAGCTCTTCAACTGTAATAACCTCTTCAGTGGGATATTTTAAGACTAGGGATATTCTCTCTTCAATATCCATGGAGTGTAAGAACAACCTCTTTTAAGATTTTGTCTACAAGAGTGCCATGGGATAGCTCCAATCTATATAGAGTGTATTGAAAAAATTCGGAGAGGAGAGGCTTTTCAAGACTCCTTTATAGCCAGAGGACACGAGAACATAACTGCCAGAAATAGGAGGACGCTGGAGTTTACAAAAGACCCCTATGTTACAAAACGCGGCGATTGTATCGTAGCTTGTTGCGCCGAGAAAGCCGCAGGAGAGCTAAAGCCGGAAGTTCTTAATGCCTTAGCTTTAGACGGCGTAGTTGTAATCATGATAGAAATTGTAAACACACTAGATATAGTCGTAGGCGAAACCCCTCGTGCGATTCCCACATCTCTATGGCGCATAGTGGTGAGAAAAAGCAGATATGTAGACGAGGCCACAGTTGCTATCGCAGTAAATAAGGCGGCGGCCGACCTGAACAAGACGTTGGTGGCTATGTTAAAGAGGGGTGTCCCTGTTAAAATCACAGTTGGCGTTTGTTTACAGCGAGATTTTTAAATAGCACCGTTAGCTAGCTCTATGTCGAAGTTTTCAGAGCTACGCGCTCTTCTCGCCAGGAAGATTTTTCACGTTATTTTTGTATTACTTTTGGCGGTGCCGGTATTTGCCCAAATCCCCGCGGAGCCCTATATTGCATTTCTCGCTTTTGTAAGTGGGATAGTGTATTCAATACAAGTAAAAAAGCCGTATATGTGGGAGGAGTTTCGACAAAACTTCTTCAGGACTATAGAAGAGATTTTCGACAGACTAGAGATATTACTACCGCTAGACAAACCGGAGCTTAAGACACAGTATCAAAACGCTGTGAGACAGCTAGAACAACTTATAGTAACGGCGGAACGCGACTACGAAAAGAGACATGGGTATCTGGGCATACTCATGGGCGCTGTCGGATTCTTAATCACTCTAACAATATTTGGAAGTTCTCACATCACCGTCTCGCTTGTGAGCATGGCTGTTTATGACGCCATTAGCGCCATAGCGGGAACTGTGTTTGGTGGAAAAAGAGCACTTGGCAAATTAACTATATGGGGGACCTTTTCTGGCGCTATCTGCAACATCTTGGCTCTTACCGCTGTTGAAGTACCTCCGCTCAAAGCTACTGTAATCACAATATTTGTAGTAATTGCCGATGCACTTAGTTATGAAGATAATTTGACAATACCTATCGCCGCTGCCGCTGGCTCCTATCTCTGCGACCTCCTGTAGAAGACGCCCTCCACTTTTATGCCTAATTTTTTAGCAACAGTAGCTAATCCGCTGTCGTCAGTGACAAGAACACATCCCTTCTCTAAGGCCAGGACAATTAACGAAGCGTCTGCACGAGAGAGGTGGCTAAATTTTTTTACGATATCTCTTATTCTCTTCTCATCTACTTCTACGACTTCTATATGCAAGATGTCTAGAACAGCTTGGGCTCTGGGGTCTTTCAACTCCTCCGCTACCTCTCTAGTTGTATACAATATACCAGAAAATATTCTCAAGTCTCTGCCATGTATAAACGCTGAAGCGTCTAGTACAAAACAATTCATAGACTTCTTAACCTCTCCACAACTCTATTAAGAAACCGAAACTCTCCAAAAACGGCGAGTTTGAGTTTCTTCTTTCCCCTCCTAATTTCAAAACTCTTCCCACGTCGTCTTTCCCTACCGTCACACACAAGCACAGCCTCTTCTGCAGTCTCTATAGTGAGACTGTCAGCAGATACTACAAGAGGTCGAAGATATAGCGTAAATGGGGCTATAAATGATATCACCATGACATTGGCACGATAATCAACAACTGGGCCAAAAGTAGAAACAACATAGCCAGAGGCGCCATGGGGGGTAGACACAATTATTCCATCGGCTCTTCCCATTACTTCCCCGCCATCGCTCTGCAACTTAAAACTGAGGAGTCTCCCAAGTTCCCTCCTATAAACTAAAAACTCATTAAGTACTACGCAATCCTCAGACTCAAGAGTTGAAAACTCTAGAATTCTGTAATTTTCCATCTCCACCCTCCTTATGGCTTCATCAGGAGAAATTGTATAATCAGAGCTCCTATAGAAGTTAACCCTCCCCATGCCTAAGTGTATAACTACTGAGTCTAAGATACAAGAACGTGTACGCAACGCCTCAAGTAGTGTACCATCTCCGCCGAAGATAAATACATGGCTATAATCACCATCGCATGTCAACTCCACAGCGCCGTATTTCCTCTTAAACTCCTCGGCCAAAGGCCTTAAATCAGGTCTGTAAAATACTGCATACACTCCCCCTAGGTAATCTAGGTTAATATATGTTGAAAAAAGAGATTTTACAAAAGGTACTGAAACTCCTCTAGACCAAGTCTCTTCAAAGTTTCATAAGTCGGCTTCCCATCGACCCAGCCCCTTATTGCGTAATACTCCTTTATCCCCTCTTCAAATGTCTTTAATGCGCCGTGGCCCTTAGCCGGGCCCGTGGGAAGCTCTTTCCTCAACCTAGGTGGCAGCTCGTCTCTTACCCACCTCCCCTCTTTTACATGAAATAGCCTCTCTATGTTAAATATACGCTCGCCTATCATAAGCATCTCCTCAGGCGTCACGTCCCATCCAAACGCCAGATTAAATAAATGTGCAAGGTCTTTTTCAAACAGCCCCTCTTTATCTAATGTGGCAAATTTACAAAATGTTACAGAGTCTGCAAGCGCCATTAAGTGTTGGGCATATACAACAAGCTCCACCTTCTTCTTTATACACTCTGACGTTTCACAAAGCGGATCGACCTTCTCCGGCACGCCGAGGACCTCCCAAGTGGGTGCGTAGGCCTCGAGATGGTCGCCGCCGCGGTTTGCAGTAACATACGCAATTGCAAAGCTCTTAAGTGCTCTTGGATCGTAGGCTGGGAAGCCCTGTCCTCTAGATCCGACAAAGGCCTCTGGCTCGCCATATTTCATAGCAAGTCTATAATCGCCTTCTGCCAACTCCTCGCCTATGCCGTCTCTATACGCCATCTTGTAGACTAAGTCGATAAGCGGAGTTGGGTCGCCCCACTCCAGCGGTATGTTTAACTTGCCCTTCTTGGCGAGTTCTATTGCAACAGCTAGGGTGTTGCCAAGAGAAATTGCGTCAAACCCCAATTCGTTTGCTAACTTCTGTAGTTTTAAAACAGCCTCTGGATTTCCAACTCCGAGATTTGCGCCGAGAGCCCATGTATTTTCATACTCATACTTAGCCTTGCCAATGAACTTGTACGGGCCGGACTTCACCTCTACCATCTGTGTACATGCAATGGGACATTGGGCACAGCCGTGTACTTCAACAACATAGTTCTGTTTGATATACTCACCAGATATCTTCTCTGCTTCTTCAAAATACCCAGTTTCAAAATTCCGCGTAGGAAGTCCCCCCACTGAATTTATGATATTCATAAGTATGTTAGTACCATAGGTATGTAACGTCTTAGCAGTAGGCCCATTTGCTATTCTCTGCGCTAGCTTACTAGTTTCTTCTATCCATTTCTTTCTGTCTACAACTAGTGAATACAAGTCGCGGGTACCCCATGCCACTATCCCCTTGAGTCTTTTCGAGCCCATGACAGCCCCTACGCCGCCTCTTCCGGCAAAACGCTCATAATCACTGAATCTAATTCCGGCTATTCTCGACAGATTCTCGCCAGCTGGGCCTATAGTGGCCACGCCTGCCTTACGCTCATCGCCTTCAAATCCAGCGTCTTCAAGCAAAGCCTTTGTCGCTGCGCCCGTCCACTTGCCCCAAATGTGCTTAGCTGGCCTTATACTTACTTCACCCTCTTTAATCAATATATAGACTGGCTCCTCTGCCTTACCCTCTACTATAATGCCATCATAGCCAGCCCTCCTCAACATGTATGCAAAATTACCTCCGGCGTTTGAGTGTGTAAGAGATCCTGTCAAGGGGGATTTTGTAACGACAGTTACCCTGCTCGTGGCAAGTGTTGCCAAACCACTTAGGGGTCCGGTGAATATGTAAAGTTTATTACTAGGCGAAAACGGATCTATCCCCCGGGGGATCTCCTTCAGAGCTAGGTAAGAGCCTAATCCTCTCCCGCCTAGGAACTTCCTCAAGACGTCTTCCTTATACACCTCTTCTGTTATTTTCTCGGTAGATAGATCTACTCGTATTACTCTAAATACAACCATACATTGTTGTTTAACGAATATTTTAAAGTATTCCTATTCTTTACGTATATTGAGTAATATTTTCTAAAATTAAAAATCTCTTATAAAAATTTAGTAACGGTAAAGATAGCTTTGACAATTTGTAAAGATATAAATGGTACAAGACGAATTCTCTATCTGGCAATGAATAGCCGCCCGGTATATAGGCTAAAGGCTGACACGCCACAGGTAGGCACTTTAGCCTTTGGAATAGTTGACAGAGGGACTAATGTATTAGAAGTAAGGCCTACAAGTCTCTGCGCCTTGTCATGCATCTTTTGCTCTGTAAACGCAGGCCCTATGTCAAAAATTAGATGGGCTGAGTATGAAGTAGAGTTAGATGCTTTATTAACGGCTCTGGAGGAAGTTGTCCACTTTAAAAAACTAGATGATATAGAAATACATATAGATGGAATGGGAGACCCGGGCCATTACCCCGAGCTTGTGGAATTAGTAAAAGGCGCAAAGTCTATACGTGGCGTATCAATTGTATCTATGCAAACTCGTCTCTATATGTTTGACGAGAATAAAATTAAAGAATTAGCGAAGGCTGGTCTCGATAGAATAAACGTTAGCTTAGATGCACTAGATACAAACCTTGCAAAAAGACTTGCAGACACCGAATGGTACAATGTCGAAAAGGTATTGCATTTAATCGAGGCGGCCCTTGGCGCCGGGATAAACGTAGTGATAAGCCCCGTATGGGTACCTGGATTAAACGACGGCGAGTTGCCAAAGATAGTCAGATGGGCTGTAGAGCACGGAGTGGGGAGGGGGGTCTACACCCCGGTCTTGATTCAGAAATATATCCCGCATAAAAGAGGGAGACGGGTTAGAGTCAGACCTATGTCTTGGGGCGAGTTTTGGAAAAAACTAAGAGAAATGGAAAAGGAACTTGGCGTGTCTCTAGTTCCAAAACGTGGAGAGTATAACATACATAAAGCGCCGGAGCTTCCAAAGCCATATAAAGTAGGTGAGATAGTAACCGTAGAAGTAACTGCCAGAGGTATATTCAAGGGGGAGATGTTAGGCGTGCCGATTACAAGAAGAGGGACGGCTGTGTTAGATAGGACTTTTACAGTGGCCTACGGCTGGAGGGCTTCCGACGAATTAATAGGGCGTAGAGTAAAGGTGAAAGTGATAGAAAACAAACACAACATCTACATCGCCAAGCCGTTGACTATATAAAGCCAAGTAGTTCCATATATATGGTAAAGGTCAGAATAAGATCTCCGGCGTGGTACGACGGCATAGACAACACACCCCATCGGTCGTATCTTCGTGCCATTGGTTTTACAGACGAAGATTTTACAAAACCGCTTGTCGGAGTCTTAGCGGCGTGGTCTGAGCTAGGGCCTTGTAATTACCACACGCTAGAGCTAGCTAAGTATGTAAAAGAGGGGATAAAAGAAGCCGGCGGCGTGGGACTCATAGCCCCCACAATAGTTGTAAACGATGGGATAAACATGGGGACTCCGGGCATGAGGTATTCTCTAATCAGCCGAGATTTAATAGCAGACACAATAGAAGCGCAGTTTAACGCCCATGGCATAGACGCATGGGTGGGCATAGGCGGATGCGACAAGACACAACCGGGCATAATGATGGCTATGGTTAGGCTAGACCTCCCCGCTGTTTATATGTATGGCGGTACTGCAGAGGCAGGATGGCTCGGCGAGCGGGAGCTCACCATAGAGGACACCTTCGAGGCAGTGGGGTCCTACCTGGCGGGGAAGATCACGCTGGAAGAGCTCAAGAGGATAGAGGAGCTCTCCTTCCCCACCTACGGCACGTGCCAAGGCCTCTTCACCGCCAACACCATGGCGATACTTTCGGAGGCTCTCGGCCTAGCCCTCCTCGGCTCGGCCTCGCCCCCCGCCACCTCGGCCAGGCGCAAGGCCTACGCCGTGGCCTCTGGACGCGCCGTTTTAAAAGCCGCCGAGCTCGGCATAACGCCGCGTAAGGTGGTCACATACGACGCCATCTACAACGCCGCCGTGACATTGTTTGCCACTGCGGGCTCTACAAACGCGATACTCCACCTCCTGGCCATAGCATATGAGGCGGGGGTGAAGTTCACTCTGGACGACTTCGACGAGATAAGCAGGAGGGTTCCCGTCATAGCCGCCCTAAGGCCGGCAGGGCCCTACGCCATGCAAGACCTTGACAGAATAGGCGGCGCGCCGAGGATATTAAAGAAGCTCTACAAAGCCGGCCTCCTCAGGCCGGAGGCTCTTACCGTCGAGGGTGAGACCATAGGCAAACTCCTGGAGAGGTGGCAACCCCCCGCCGTGCCTGAAGACGGCATCCTCTACAGCGTGGAGAAGCCCTACAAGCCCTACTCCGGCATCAGAATCCTCAGGGGCAACCTAGCCCCAGACGGCGCTGTGATGAAGATAGGCGCCGCCGACAAGCTGAAGTTCGAGGGGAAGGCCAAGGTATACAACGGAGAGGCAGAGGCCTTCAAGGCAGTAGCCGCCGGCGAGATAAAGCCCGGAGACGTCGTAGTGATAAGGTACGAGGGGCCGAAGGGCGCCCCAGGCATGCCAGAGATGCTTAAAGTCACCGCAGCCATCGTCGGCGCAGGCCTCGGCGAGGCGGTAGCCCTGGTGACAGACGGCCGCTTCTCGGGAGCCACCCGCGGCATAATGGTGGGACACGTCGCCCCCGAGGCCGCCGTGGGTGGCCCCATAGCCCTAGTAGAAAACGGAGACAGAATAGCCATAGACGGCGAGACAGGCCGCATAACTCTACAGATCCCCCAGGAGGAGTTGGAGAGGAGAAGGAAAAACTGGACGCCGCCACCCCCCAAATACTCCGGAGGACTCCTCGCAAAATACGCCGCATTGGTCCAACAGGCGGACAAAGGCGCGGTCACCGCCATACCACTGCGCTAACTCTTACAACCTTCTCAACAGCTGTCCAACACCGCCGTAGAGGCGTTTCTCTATGACGCATAGGCGCGTACGACGGCAGGGTCTGCGAGCCCAACACCGGACGTTTCTGTGCTCGACGAGCTACAGTAGCTCGCCTAGTGCCTTGTCTAGGGCTTTAGCCACCTCTACGCCTTTTTCAGTCAGCGTCACTACGCCGTCTCGCTCGACAATTAGGCCCCTCTCCCTTAGGTACTCCAGATACTCCAGGTATCTCGGGTAGTTGAGCTTGGTCCTCATGTAAAGTGCCGTCCTCCCCATGGGGCCCCTTAGCAGTAGGAGGAGGATCTTGGCGACTACGTCAAGGTCGAACTTAGCCATGTGGCCAGCCTCCTCCTCGCCCTGTAGTAGTGGGCGATGCCCCAGGCGCCGGGGATAGAGAGGACGAGGTAGAGGGGAGAGACGTAGAGCAGAGCCAGCGACGTGGCCACCGCCGCCGCCGAGAGGGGGCGGAGGGCCTTGAACCTCCTCCACCTGCAGAGGGGCCCGCGGCAGAGAGATAGGTAGAGGCCGTAGCCGTACAGGGCAACCCCAGCCCCTCCCAGCGCGACCGCCCAAGGCGGAGGGACAGACGCCTTGCCTGCAGAGATGGCGACGTCGTAAACAGCTCCGAACCCGTTGAGGAACGAGGTGTTGGATAGCGCGACAGCCGAGCGGTTGTGCAAACTCACGTTGGCGAAGCCCGCTACAAGCGTCAGGTTTGCTAACGTTGAGACGTAGATGTACGGCGCAGGGGAGATCCCCCGTGTCGGGCGTAGGGGTAAATGGTTTGCGTAATGGCGGCGTTTCCCACGACATACGGCTCCGGCCTTCCCAGCTCGCTGCGGTGGGCCGACTGTAGCATTAGCTGGAATAACAGTAACGCTACTGCCGCCGTGGAGATCGCCAACATCGTAACTAGTCTCTTCATGATCTAACAGGTTTTATCCAAGACCACTTATAAATGTAAGTACTGGTGGTACATAGTGTACACTATTGGCTACTCCGGGTTTACACCTAGCGAGTTTATGCAAGAGCTAAAGAAACGGGGGGTTGAGGTCGTGGTCGACGTTAGGAGGTTCCCACGGTCAAAGTACCCCTTTTACGCAGGCGATGCCTTGAGGTCTGCCCTGGCAGAGACAGGCATAAACTACGTATGGCTGGGAGAGCTCGGAGCTCTAGGTGTGAGGGGGCCGCGGGCCGGCTGCGTTGAATCGCACACCTTCGACGTTTACGTGTGGCGGCTCTACCACTACGCCCCTGCCCTCTTCCAACTCGAAGAGCTTGTCTCTCTGGCAAAGCGGCACACCGTGGCCATCTTATGTAGAGAGGAGAACTGGCGGGCATGCCATAGGCAGTTTCTAGCCGACTATCTAACTCGGCAGGGGCTTGAGGTGGTACACATCAGGAGGGTGGGCGAGGAGAGACATGTCCCAACGCCATGCTACAGAATGTATAACCCACCACCTCTCGACCTGGTGAAAAGGGTCTACCGCGACTTCCAGAAACTCTGCACGAACTCCTCGGTTTATCTATTCGGCGGCGCGCTGGAGGGGGGAGAAGACGTTGATGTCATCGTGTACGGCTTCGGCGGGGATTTGCCGCCGGGCTATGATGCACAAATCTTGCCGACGCCAGCCGACGATCTATTCCACTATTTCGTTACCCACACCGGCGTTTTGATATGCGGCAGGACTTACGTGATAGACCTAGAGAAAGCACTCAAAGAAGAGGTGGCGGTAGCCAAAGCAAGAGCTCACGTCTTTCTAAAATCCAGCGACCCGGTGGCCGTCTGCAAATCCGCCAAGGGGTTAGTTTTTACAGCCGCGGCATTGCTCTGCGGCGCGGCACAGGTCTACACCTGGGCAAGAGCCGCTCGTTGTCTAGCTGAAAGAGGGCTAGAGCCGCCGCCGTACTTCAAGCGGTGTCTCAGCCCACCCCCACTCCAAGAGCTGAAAAAGTGGGCTAGGTATGTAGAAACACTGGCAGACGTCATAGCACATGCCTCCGGCCACAGATGACAATCAGCTAGCCTCACGTCACCATAGACCGTCTGCCCAAGACCGACATCTGTGTTGGACACAACGGGTTTCCACACCTACGTCAAGGACGTCCGCGTAAAGACACCACGGGCTCACTCTCCTAAACTTCTCACCCAACTGCATGTAGCTAATATTGCGGCGCCAACAGATGGCTCATGTAGCATAGGCGGGGGTGTAGGTATGTACTGTCAGTACATTAGATATAAAAGGCTAAAAATGGGTCTTTGCCATGAGGCTGTGGGCTGTTCTACCGGTTGCGGTGGCTTTGGTAGTGTTGCTGATCTTCATCATGTCTCTTAAGGAGGCGTCCACGCACTCTCCTCCCACGTCTTCCACATCTGCTCCTGCGCCCCCTCTTCCATCTCTCTGGAGAGCGGTAGCTATGGCGATTTCGCCGTCAGTTTCTATAAGAGAATAGCCTTGGAGAGACTTCACGAAAACCTTGTCCTCTCGCCGTATTCCGTATATAAAGCCTTTGCCATGGCCTACGCGGGCGCGGCTGGGGAGACCAGAGAAGAGATCAGGAGGGTGTTCGGCTTTGGCGACGACGCCTGCGCCTTGGCTCAGGCTGGGCGTGGAGTCGAGGAGGCCGTGGCCGCATGGGTACAACGCGGGTTCCCGCTGAGGGAGGAGTATGAGCGGGGGCTGTCTTGTCTAGGGGCGGAGCTGAGGCGGGCGGACTTCGCGGATCGCTCCGCGCTTGTCGAGATAAACAGATGGATAGAGGAGAAGACCAGGGGGTACGTAAAGAACTTGATCCCTACTGACGCGCCCCCCTTTCAAAGAGTGGCGCCCCGGCCCTCTCCCGGGGGCTTGGGGCCCGCCTCCGCCAGACGCCGCGAGGGCGGGGCGGAGGCGAGAGGGGCACGGCCGTGCCCTGGCGTACGGGCGCGGCTGACCGGCCGGGCCCCAGGGCCGGGGGATGTGGTTCATGGGAGAAGAAAATTTACGAAGTTAAAAGTTTGATGGCCACCAGTGAGGAAAAAACTATTGTTTTGCACTCTGAAGGATGGGCCCATATGCGAAGGCGTGGGGGAGAAAAAGCTTTGAAGCATTCTTTCGGCTTTCTCGACTCATCTGCCTTACAGCGGCGCCGTCAGGCAGGTGAGTCGAAATAGTTGAAAGGGTATTCTACAGACGCGCCACACAGCCACATGTATTCGCCTACGTCTCTTAATTCTATAACTACGACAAGTTGATACCTATACGTCGGCGTTGGAGTCTGTGGAACTAGAGCCCAGTAGAGTAAGAGAGAAATCGCCATAACTATGAAAAGTGCCAAGGCCAGTTTTATTTTCACGAATAAAGTTAGGGTTTAAGAAAGTATCTTTGCTAACGCTTGTGCAACCGCTTCCGGCATCGGGAGTGTGGTTGTTACGTTCACCGGCCGTAGTCTGCCGTCGGCTACGGCAAACACAACAATGTTGACTCTCCTGTTGGCTAGGTCGGGCACTATGCCCTTTACTGTCCTCTGGGAGAGCCACTGTGCGGTCTTGTCGTCCAGCGCCGTGGCGAGGAGGTTAGTGGCCCTCAGCACGAAGGCGTGGAGCAACACGTCGCCTGTATAGTTGGCGGAGGCCAGCGCCTCTCGTGGCTTAGGATATGGCGTAGCTGGGCATATCTCCGCCGAAGGCGATAAACACGGCGTCTGGCATCTCCCTGGCGAGGGCTCCGCCGTCGCCTGTGTAAGCGATGATGCGGGTGGAGTTGGCCCTAGAGCTGGCGAAAGCCGCGCCCGTTAACGCGGCGCAGGCGGGGTCGGTGCCCGTGACTATGGCCACTCTGCCGTATCCCTTAAACAGCACGCCGCCGGCTACTCTGCCCACGGCAGATCTCAGAAACAGCGAGTCCGAGTCTGTGTACCTCCTAACGGCCTCGCCCGTCTCCCTGTCGGCCACCAACACGGGCGCTAGCGCGCCTGTCGTCACGTTTAGCCTAGACACCGTCACGTGGGTGGCGTTGGCCGACACCACATACACAAGCCTCGCCTTGACCCAGCTGGAGATCCTCGTGTCGTTGAGGACGGTCTTGAACCTGTCAGTCGCGGCGAAGGCCCTCCCGTTCACCACCAGCGCCCCCGTGAAGTTGGTCTTCGTGAGAGCCGCCAGGAAGTCCCTCATGGATCTATCCGCCACAGGCGGCGCCTCCTCCCCGCCGAAGGCTAGAAACACGGCGGCCGCCCCGGCGGCCCTAGCCGCGGAGACCTCGGGCGATGTGGCGTTGTACAGCACCAGGTACCCCCTGGAGTAGCTGGGCAGAGCGGCAAGCGACGCAGATGCGAGGGCTCCGCAGAGGACGTTTGACTGAGTCACCACCGCCACCGTGGGGAACTGGCTGAGGAAGTACCGGCCCGCCAGCGACCCCACCGACCTCCTAAGCTCCACGTCCGCCGCCGACAGCCTGGGGGCAGGAGGCGCGACAGTCGTGGTCTGCACCAACGTCTGGGTGACGGTCTGGACAGAGGTCTGCGTCACTACCGAACTCTGTGTCACCGTTGAAACCACCGTGGTTAGGGCGGGCTTGGGAGCGGCGTAACCCCCGAGAAGTGCGCCTACCGCTATTCCTATTATCAGCGTCATGGCCGTTATTATTTTCAATTTCATAGAACCAAATTCGATTTCCATTTTTAAACATAAAAAACCAGTGTGAAAAATAGCCGTGATCCCCGGAGACAAGAAGGAGCTAGAGATCTTCGTCGAGTCGCTCCCCACGTTCGAGAAGCCAAAACTCAAGCTAGAGCAGTATCCCACAGATGCGGCAATTGTTGCGACAGCCGTCTGGGATGCATATATGAGAGGCCTCCTTGTAGATGTCTTAGACTTGGGCTGTGGCACAGGGAGGTTCGCCTTAGCGGCGGCGGCCATGGGCGCCCGCCGCGTCTTATGCATAGACGTAGATGTAGAGGCTCTGGCCGTGGCGAAGAGGGCCGCTGAAGCCCACGGTCTCGATGCAGTAGATTTTCTCGCGGCAGCTGTGCCATCGCTCCCTATTGTCAAGAAATTCAGAGTGGCCTTCCAGAACCCACCCTTTGGCATATGGAGTGGCAGAGGGACAGACATTGCCTTTCTCCACGCAGCAGTGGAGCACGCAGAAGTGGTCTACACCATACACAAGCTCCCCACTCTGGCCTACGTCCGGGAGGCCGCGGCGAGGTTGGGGAGGAGGCTGGAGGTGCTGGAGAGGGCGGTCTTGAACATAAAGCCCACCTACAGGCACCACAGGAAGAGGATACACAAGGTGGAGGTCTTCCTAGCCCTCGTCTACTGACGGAGAAGGGCCTTAGCCCTGGCGATGTTCGCCATAATCTCCTCCGCAGTCGGCTCTACGTCCTGCAGAACCCCCCTCATATATTCGTCGTAAGCCGCCAGATCCAGAAGGCCGTGGCCCGACATATTGAAGAGTATCGTGACGGGCCTTCCCTCCCTCTTAGCCTGCAGAGCCAACTCCACGGCGGCTTTCACAGCGTGTGCAGACTCAGGCGCCGACACCACCCCCTCCGCCTGGGCGAACAGTCTCGCCGCCTCGAAAACCTCCCTCTGCCTGTAGGCCACCGCGGACACCTCCCCCTCTGCCACGAGCAGAGAGAGGGTAGGCGCGCAGCCGTGGTACCTCAGACCCCCCGCGTGTATGGGAGGCGGCTTGTAGCCGTGGCCCACGGTGTACATCTTAATCAAGGGCGTCAAGCCGGCGGCATCCCCAAAGTCGTATATGTACTCTCCCCTGGTCAAGGTGGGGACGGCCACAGGCTCCACAGCCACAAACCTCACATCCTTTTCGGCCTTCCCAACCCTCTTCTCGTGGTAGAAGGGCCAGAAGAGGCCCGAGAAGGAGCTACCGCCTCCGCAGGCCCCCACCACGTAGTCTGGGTAGTCGCCGAAGTACCTGATCTGCTCAGCCGCCTCAAGGCCAATCACAGTCTGGTGGATAAGGACGTGGTTGAGAACCGAGCCGAGGACATACTTCGCCCCAGTCTTCACGGCGTCTTCCACAGCCTCCGAGATAGCGATCCCCAGAGACCCCGGGTGGTTGGGGTCCTCAGCCAGGAACCTCCTCCCGGCCTCGGTCCTGTCGCTGGGGCTGGGCACCACCTCCGCTCCCCACAGTTCCATCAACCCTCCTATACGGCTTCTGGCTATAGGATGCTCTAACCATATAGATTATCGCCTTTACGCCGGATAGAGACGCGGCGAAGGCGACTGAGGATCCCCACTGGCCCGCCCCAGTCTCCGTGGTGACCCTCCCCACCCCCTCTCTCGACACGTAGTACAGCTGAGCCACCGCCGTGTTTGGCTTGTGGCTACCCGGCGGCGAAACCCCCTCAAACTTATAGTAGATCCTTGCCGGCGTCTTGAGGAGCTCCTCCAGCCTCCTCGCCCTCAGAAGCGGCGTCGGGCGCCAGAGGAGGTACACGTCTCTCACTGGGGGGTGGCACGGGGATCCACCTCTCCCGGGAAAACTCCTGCCAAATTAACTCTTTTGCAAAAAGGATCTCAAACTCCTCCGGCACGAGCCTGGCCCTCTCCTTCCCAGTCAGCTCCTTCGACAGCTTCCTTGCGAATTCCTCAGCCGCTTGGCGCATACGCACCACGAGGTCTAGGACGTCGGGGCGCTCCTCAACGACGCGCCAAGGAATTTCTATCTTTAGCGTCCTGTATGCTTGGTTCATGTGTGTGCCCGGCGCGGGGAAGAAAAACTAGTTAAAGAGACACTCTTTCAACTATTTCGACTCACCTGCCTGACAGCGACGACGTGAGGCAGGTGAATGTTTCAACTCCGGCGGAGGGCCCAGAGCGCGCCGGGCCGCGGTCGTGGTGAGCGCAGAGGAGGACATAGCGAGTCCGAGGAACCTCGCGGAGAGGTTGTTGTTCGAAGGTCTCAGGGGGCTGAGGGCGAGGCTGAGGAGGCTGGCGCAACTACACGGACTGCCCTATGTAGAGGAGCGCTTGCCTTCGACCCTCCGCCCCAGATGCGGCGCGGAGATGGAGGAGGCGGGGCGCGCCATGCGTTGCCCCTCCTGCGGCTTTGCGGCACACAGAGACGACGTGCCCACGGCGTGGACCGAAAAACGCTACTGGGAGATCCTCCAGAGGGCAAAACAATAGTTTTTCCCCCGTCCCGGCAATCACAACACTTTAACCTCGTAAATTTTCTTCTCCCATGAACCACATCCCCCGGCCCTGGGGCCCGGCCGGTCAGCCGCGCCCGTACGCCAGGGCACGGCCGTGCCCCTCTCGCCTCCGCCCCGCCCTCGCGGCGTCTGGCGGAGGCGGGCCCCAAGCCCCCGGGAGAGGGCCGGGGCGCCACTCTTTGAAAGGGGGCGTGGGAAGATCCGGCACTATATTGTACCACGACTTAGGCACCATCCATTCCTCCTGTGGAGCCCTCAGCCCCATACAGTAATGTGGTAAAGCTTTTATAAATGTGACCCCCAGGGGACTATGGCGTATATACCAGTAGAGATCAGAAGGACGCCGAATATCCCAAAGAGGGCTACGACAGTTTTTGTAATAGCCGTGTTGGCCATAGTCGCCGTAGCGGTGCTGGTATCTCTCTCCGTCTACACTCTGCCGGCAGGGGTTGTAGCAGTGGTTGTCGACCCAGTCTCTGGGACTATAAGCAAGCCTGTGGCTGGGCCGGCTATAGGCTTTAAGGCCCCTTGGGCCTATATAATTGAAGACACCTACGCCATAGAGGTGATAGAGTTCGTACAGAGGGAGAAAGCGGCAGGCCGCTGGACTTTTACAGCCCCAGAGGTACTTACGAAAGATGGCGTGACTGTGACTGTAGAGATGGTAGTTAGATATAGGATTAGGCCAGAGCGTTTTGACGAACTAGTTAAGAAGTTCCCTCAGGTGGATTACGATGACAAAGTCCTCGTGCCTAAAGCGAGACAGCTTATTCGCGATGTAATTTCTAAGGTGTCGTTAGACTATCTCATAGAAAATAGAGACGTTATAGCTAAACAGATTGAACAACAGTACAGAGAGTCTATAGAGAAGGACCCGGCAGTGGCCGGTCTTATAGATATCTTAGATGTGAATGTGTTGAACTTCATCCTTCCCCAACAGATTACTGATGCAATAAATAGGAAGGTGGCAGCCCAGCAGGACGCTATTAGGGCGCAGTTTGAGAGACAAAGAGTGGAGGAGCTAGCTAGGGCGAATTACACTAGAGCTGTCTTAGCCGCCATGGCCGAGGCTAACGCCACTATCACACGCGCCCGGGCTCAAGCTATGCAGATAATGCTTGTGGCAAACGCCACGAAAAACGCCATAGAGATGATCATAAAAGCCACAGGAGCTAACGCTACAGAAGCAACACGTATCGCGGAACTCTATCTCTATCTAGCAGGTCTCCGGGAGGTGGCCCAGACAGGAAACGTCCAAATTGTAGCTATTACAGGTGGGGGAGGCCAGATTGTGCCTGTGATACCGGTGAGATGAATAAATACCTCGCCGCGGCTCTTGCAATTATCGCCTTTGCTACAACGGTATCTATAGCATTTGTGAGAATAGCGCCGTTAGTCCTCCGCATATCTGCTATTGCCCTCATTATCGTCGGTTCACTCTGGCTATTTGAGTACATAGCCACTAGACCCCCGCCCCTCGCTAAAAGGATATTAAGTATACTAAGGGCCAAGGGACCTCTCACAGCCAGAGACGTGGCTAGAGAGCTTAACGCAGACCCCGCCGAGGTTGCACAAGCTATCCAGTATCTACTAGAGAAGGGCCTTGTTAGGAGGTATGAAAAAGGCGGGGAGGAGTATTACGACCTTTAACTACGATAGAGATGCAGTCCCACTGTAGATTTGGGCGCCTGGGGCGCCTAACAATTTGACTACTGCTTTATATCTGCCGTTGTGATAAGTAATGAATATAAGCTCTCTCCCCGTGTAGATCCTGACCATGACAAATTTAGGCGCCACAACTCCAGATACAGACTTTGCGACGTAGGTGTTGTTGCCTAATTTTACAGTGCCAGTGCCATATACCACAACGCCGTAGATCGATGTGGCGTTTCTACTTACCAGATCTACCGTAAGTACCGCGTCTATCCCACTTCCAGAGATATACAACTGTCTTGTAGAGACATATAACGTGGAATTACGCCGCTCGCCCCTAGTAGGCGTACAACCGCTAGGGCGGTGGGGCACCCAGTGGCTAGGGCCGTAAACCAGAGACGGGTTGTGGACGTACCTGGGGTTTTCAGCCCCAACCCAACCCCAGTGACTAGCGTATGTCAATACGGCGCCGAGCGCGAATATCAACGCTAGTATTACTAATGTCTTTCTCATATATTTTCAGCGTAGACTTTGTTTAAAAGCCAAACTCACTACAAGTTAATATGATAAATTGGGCAACCCCCTGGCCCCTTTCCCGCCCTAGAGGGCGGGGTTTCTACGGCCGTTGCCCCTCGTCGAGGGCGGTGGATGTCCCCCGCCAGGGCCATCTTCGAGTTGACCTGCCCAACCGTATGAGGCACACCTCTAAGTCTTTCTTCACCACTCTGCTATGAGAAATATAAGTTGCCGACCACCCCAAAGGGCGAGACCTTTAAACGTTTCACTAATGTCCGTGTTGTTTAAAAATGTGCTATTATGAGCTGTCAATGGGATTCTAAGGTTTTTATACATAAATAGCTAATCTCGCTGTGGAAGTCGTTAATAAATCCAGATTGCCGTATGTTTATTCAGCAGATGAGTTAATTTCGATGTTTTTAGCCACGTATGAGAAGGAGGAGTCTAGGGGGTCTGTTGTCGAGCCTGCCTTTATAAAGCAGAAAAGACTTGAAATTAGACGTATTGTGTCTTCTGGAAAATCTTTAGCGTCTGTCTTGAGGGGAATAGCTCTTGCTATGCCGTTTCTAGACAGACTCCACCCCTTCTACAGAGATCTTATTGACGTAGTATTTGGTACACAGACCTATAAACATGCTGTTGCAAAAATAGGCAATGCTCACGTGGCTATAAAGGCTATAGCAAGAGAGAGTATAGCAGCTGTACGTGCCGCCTCTGATAAGGGGGGCATATATGCCGCACGGAAGATGTATCGTGGTAGAGTTATAGATCTTATCAACGATTTAAGACCTGAGCTTGACAAATTACGAGAAATTGTACTTTTTCTACGGAAGTTACCCGCCATAGACCCTACGCTGTTCACCATAGTGGTAGCAGGAGCGCCTAACGTTGGAAAAAGTAGTTTTGTTCGTTGTGTCTCTTCTGCAAGGCCTGAAGTAGCTGAGTACCCTTTCACTACAAAGCAGATACATGTAGGCCACATTCGCTTAAGGGGAGATATAGTTCAGATTATAGACACGCCAGGTCTCTTAGACAGGCCTTTGAGCGAGCGCAACGTAATTGAGAAACAAGCCATATTGGCGTTGCGGCATCTTGCAGGTGCAATAATTTTTCTGATTGACCCCACACCGCATAGCGGCTTCTCAATAGAGATGCAGTTAAATCTCTATCGCGAAATCACGGCGAATTTCTCGGCCCCCGTAGTGACGGTGGTTAACAAAATAGATATTGCAAACTCTGAGGAGTTAGAGCGGGCGAGGTCGCTATTTACGCCTATCGGCGAGGTTTCGACAATAAATTGTAGAGGTACTAGCGAGGTCGTTAATTATGTACTCAACAAATTCTACGTACCTATAGCCTTAGAAAAACTAAAAGCGGCGAGGAGATAAGCTTATCTACTGTAGCCTATGCCATCTACCTCAATTATATATCTTGCCCCTGTCTTCTCTAGTTTAAACTTCACAGGGAGGAATTGTTCTACGATATACATATTTGTCTGTAGGTGCAGTGTCGCCTCTGAGGTAGACATCTTGCTTCTGCCCTCTGCCAGAGCCATATAAACAACAGCCATGTCGGCCATATGCGGATCTAGAGAGACGCCGGTTTTTAATACAGCGGCAAGTCTCTCCGCCGCCTCCCGACCAACCTCCTCTGCAGGTTTACCCCTCTCTCCCAGGGCGTCTCCGCCAACAACATTTCCAATGTCTGATTCAGCCCAGAGCACTATGCCGCTACCAGGGCCCAGTCCGTCGCTTCTCGTTTCGACCTCTACCTCCGCCACGTAGCCCAGCTTAGCTAACGTCTCTTTAGCCGCTTTGGCCTGTCTCTCTGCGACATGAGTAGGAAGATTTACAGCGTGTGAAATGCCTGAAATCTTTACCAATCTGCCAAACTCAACAGAGTGCACGGCTCTCAGTTTTTTAATAGGCTCGACATAGACTATGACTCTACCCCCGCCTCTCGGGTAGTGCCCTCTTCTCACGAGCTCTATAGCTATTTTTGCACCAAAGAGAGAAAGCGCCTTTACAAATACATACCTCATGTAGTCTATAGGCGGGGCCCATGCCACGTCTGTACCGCCGGTGATGACTAACTTAGTGGGGCAGGGGGCGTAGAGGAGGATGGGGGCTAGGGTTTGTATCACGAGAGAGATGCTGCCGGCTGTCCCAATGTCTATGTTGAACGTGCCACATTTCAGCGTCTTTGGCTTGAAGTAGAGCCTCGTGGATCCCTTGGCGGCGCCTTCTATATCAGCGTCTGTCAGCAGTGCGGCGGCTGACACGCCGGTGAGGTGTTGAGGTTGGAGACCCGGGTTGGTCCTCTTGGCTCTTATGTTGATTATCTCAACGGGCTTGCCTAATAGTGCAGACAACGCGATAGAGGTTCTAAGTATCTGCCCGCCCCCCTCTCCATATGAGCCATCTATTTTGACAATCACAGAGCCTTCGTATAGATCTGTTTATAATGTTTATATAGAGGAGGTATGGATCTGCCATGGGCGAGGAGGTTCAAATTGGCGCAACTGCCGTCGGAATTAAAGCAAAAGACGGCGTTGTTCTAGCGGCTGAGAAGAGGGTGTCGTATGGCTTCTATACGTTAAGCTCTGCGGGAAAGAAAGTATTTATTATAAATGATAAACTTGCTATTGCCTCTGCCGGCATTATAGCCGACATGCAGACGTTGGCAAGGATTTTAAAACTCAACGTCATGTCATATGAGCTTGAGGTGAGAAAGAAACCCACCGTACGAGCTATGGCAAAACTTCTCTCAATTATTATGTTTAGCCGCCGTCTTTTACCATTCTATGCAGAAGTACTTGTGGGAGGCGTGGACGAGGAAGGCCCCCATTTAATTGTTATGGATCCCTTGGGGAGTCTTATCGAAGATAACTACGCCGCGCTTGGCACTGGGGCTAAACTTGCAGTGTCTCTGTTAGACGCCACATACCGGCCTGATATATCTCTTCAAGAAGCTAAAAAGCTGGCGGTACAAGCAATTAAGGCGGCTATTGAGAGAGATCCCGTGTCCGGCGGCGGCATAGACCTAGCTGTTGTAGATAACAACGGCGCAAGAGAAGAAGAAGTAAAAATACAGATGGTTATTTAGATTACTTCGCTTTTAGTTTTGAAATTTTATTTATCAATATGGGGACTATCTTGTAGAGGTCTTCTACTACTCCGTAGTCTGCGTTTTGGAATATAGGTGCCGACGGGTCGTTATTTATTGCTGCTATAATTCTGCTGTCTAATATCCCAGCTATGTGCTGTGGTTGGCCAGATATTCCAATTGCCAGATATAACTTAGGTTTAACCTTCTTCCCGGAGAGGCCAACCCAGTGCTCCTCTGGCAACCATTTTAGGTCTGCTGCGATAGGACGGGAACAACCTACTTGCCCCCCGAGCACCTTAGCAAGTTCAAACGCCATCTGGAGATCTTCCTTCTTCTTAAATCCTCTGCCTACAGACACTATGATCTCGGCCTCTTCTAATTTTACGGCGCCTCTGGGCTTTTCCTCTACAGAGAGTATCTTAACCTTTGGCGCTATCGCGACCTCTACTCTCTCTACTATGCTCTGGACAGTAGGGGGCTCGCCTTGGAATCTCCCAAGGGCTATAGAGACGACAGCAGGAAGTTGCGCCTCTACCGTAGCCACCGCCTTATTGCCAAAGACGTATCTCTCCGCTTTTATAACTCCGCCCTCAGCTCTCAGAGACAACACATCAGTTAAAAACTCGGCGCCGAGTCTTTGTGCAATTAAGCCTCCGACAGTTCTGGCGTTTTTTGTAGATGGCAACATAACGAGGTCATGCCCTGGGAAGGCTTTGATAACAGCCTCAGCTACAGCGTCTGGCGACTTGGGGTCTATCTCAGCCACTAGAATTCTGTGTGCCTTTCCAGCTAATGCTTCTGCCTCTTTCTGACTGAATACTAAAGCGGTGATCTCGCCACCTAATGTAGATGCGGCATAGAGAAGCTCTTTATTTGGATATACGACAAGTGTTTTCATATTACTCCCTCCTGGCGTAAGTATTGTATAAGCTTTTCTGCCTTCTCCTCTGGAGTGCCCTCTTTAATAATAATCTTTTTCCTCTGTATGACAAGTGGTCTGTAAGACACTGAAATTTTCGGAGTAATATCAATTCCTAAGTCGGCAAGCGTTAATTTATTAATCGGCTTCTTCATGGCAGCTCTGATAGCTAGAAGCGTTGGTATCCTCGGCTGATTTATCTCCCTTGTTACAGATACCACGACAGGTAACGGCGCTTCTACCACCTCTACATGGTCTTCTAAGTCTCTCTTTGCCACTACTCTGCCGCCTTCTATCTTAAGCTCTCTTACATATGTCACTACAGGCCAACCTAACTCCGCCGCTACTCTCGCCGGAATTTGGCCAGTATAGTTGTCTACGGTGGCCTCGCCCGCTAATACAATATCTGCACCAACTTTCTTTATCACAGCAGCTATGGCCTTAGCGGTAGCAGTGTGGCTAGCGTTTAGTAGTTTCTCGTCTACAACTAGATAGACTTCATCTAAGCCCATTGCAAGAGCCTCTCTCAAGACGTTTTCTGCTTCCTGTATTTTTTTCTGTAGGGGGCCCCATTTTACTACGGTGACACCATATGCTTTATCTTGGCCTTTGAGTTTGACGGCTTCTTCAATAGCGTTCCTATCTATGTCGCTTATCTTAAATGGCGTCTCTTCTATTACAACAGTATCTCTAACTCTCAACTGGCCGGTGTCTAACGCCGTTTTGACTAACACGGCAACCTTCATAAGGCAGTTAATTCCACTTGTTTTTAAATTGTGACTTTAAGCTATGCAACTAACCTCTTTCTTCAATTGGCACAATATCTAAGCCCTACTTGTCCCATATATCTCTTGGTGGGTCTTATGAAGCAGTCTAGTCACTTGTATAACAACCCCAGAGATCGCAAAAAACAAGCATAGTATATTTCTAACGCGACTTTTACAAATTAGGGTGTGGGCGCTATGCCTGCCACCTTAGGATACGGCCTGGCCTCCCAGACGGCTCTCAGTCCACATATATACCTGGTAAATCTCTCAACGCCTATTCCGAAGCCGGCCGTCTTAAGTGGGTAGAGCTCCTTGAGCATCTGAAGAAACCACTCGTACTTCCTGGGGTCCTCCCCGCCCTCTCTTATCCTCGCCATGACACGCTCCGGCTCGTACTCCCTCTCAGCGCCGCTTATCGCCTCGCCAAAGCCCTCGGGATATAACATGTCAAAGTCACGCAGAACCCCGGGTCTCTGCGGATCCTCCCGGTCGTAGAAGCCCCTGCTCCCCCTGGGATAGTCGTAAACGAAGAAGGGCTGGGCGTGTAGGCCAGACATGAGCTTCTCGCACTCCCACGTCAGCTCCGACCTGGGGTCATTTCTACAGCCGTAGGAGTTGACTATCTTGATCGCTTCGCTGTGGGGGTACCGCTTGAAGGGCGGCTTGAACTCGGGAAGGCTCCTGTCGAGGACTTCCTCGAGCTGCTTGCCATACTCCTCCCTGACCCTCTTCACCACATAGGCCACGAGGCCCTCCGCCAACTCCATGGCCTGTCCGTAGTCCGCGCCGTACATCTCTATATCCACCTGGAAGAACTCCACTAGGTGGCGGCCTGTGTAGATGCTGTCGGGGGGCTCGAGCCTCAAGTTGGGGCTCACGAAGTATATCTTGCCTAGAGAGGCCGCCATGTACTGCTTGTAGAGGATTGCCGAGGACATGACCTTGTACTCATGGCCGTAGAAGTCAATAGACGCTTGCTTAGCGCCGCGGATGCCGGGGTCTGTCACCGGGCCCACGATTGGAGGCAGAACCTCCACAAAGCCCCTTTCGTCTAAGTACTCCCGAATCGCTTTGACAATAGCCGCCTGCACCCTGAAGACCAACTTGTACTTCTCCGACTGGGCCCATCGCCAGGAATATCGAAGCCATTCCTCGACGGTCTTTCTGTACGTTTCTCTGTCGGCTACTAGTTTTTCAAATTCTAACACAGCCGGGTGGTATCTAGGTTCTTTGTAATCCATAAGGCGCAGTAAGAATCAGTACTTGACAATATCTCGTACAACATACCTTCATGCCTGGGTTTTCTAAGTCTATATAACATAAAACTCCCTGGTAAATCGTTAATTTATTCATTGAAAACCTCGATTTCTCTGCACTATGTGCCAGCAGCTCTGGGTATGTATATCTAAATTCTTGCCTATAACGTTCTCTATGGAGCTTACTGTTGTTTCTGTACTAGGAGCCGACAGAGTGGGCATCGTAGCAGGGATTGCGAGTGTTTTAGCACGCCACAACGTCAATATAATCGACATATCCCGGTGGTGAGAGACATCTTCTCCATGGTGATGGTGGTAGATATGTCTAAGGCGGATATCGATATTGCCCAGCTCAGGAAGGAGCTCGAGGAAGAGGGGAAGAGACTGGGGGTGATGGTAGGGGTCTATCACATTGACGTGATTAGGTACGTGCAGAGGATATGAGGTTCGATCCTTCGGAGATCGGCGAGGTCCTCGAGATGCTCCTATTCCGCGAGCTGGATATCCGCGCCGTCACGCTCAGCGTAAACACGCTACCGGCCATACGGCCCGCCGTGGGAGATACCCTGGCGGCGCTGGAGGAGGCGCTGGAGTCCCTCCTCAAGAGGCTTAGACCTGCGGTGGAGCTGGTGGCCTCTAGACTCGGCGTGAGGATCGTCACGGTGCGGCTCGCCGTGTCGCCCGTCTCCATAATGCTGAAGCCCATCGGGAAGGCGGAGGCGGCCGTGGAGATCGCGAAGCATCTAGACGGCTTGGCGGAGAAACACGGCGTAGACATGGTGGGAGGCTTCTCAGCCTTTGTACACGCAGGAGTCTCTAGGGGAGACGCCGCCCTAATGGAGGCCCTCCCCGAGGCGTTGAACTCCACGAGGAGACTCGCCGGCTTCCTCAACGTGGCCTCCACCGCCACCGGGGTGAACATGGACGCGGTTAGAGCCGCCGCCGAGGCGGTCCTCAAGATGGAGCCCCACGCCGCGGCGCGGTTCGCCGCAACCGCCAACATACCAGAGGACGTCCCCTTCATGCCCGGCGCCTACCACGGCCTCGGCCTCCCAGACGCGGTGGTGAACATAATTGTGAGCGGCCCCCGGCGTAATAGAGGCGGTGGTGCGGAACATGCCCAACGCCGACGTGAGAACGCTACACGACGCCATCAAGAGAGCCGCCTTCAAGATCACGCGCCTCGGCGAGCTCGTTGGGCGGGAGGTAGCCAAAGAGCTGGGGGTCCCCTTCGGCTCTGTAGATCTCAGCGTGGCCCCCCAAGGTGGGAGACTCCGTAGCCGCCATACTGGAGGCGGTGGGCCTCCCCAGGGTGGACGCGCCTGGGACCCTCTTCGCCCTAGCCCTTTTCGTAGACGCCGTAAAGAAGGGCGGCGCCATGGCCACCTCCACCATAGGCGGCCTCAGCGGGGCCTTTATCCCAGTGAGCGAAGACGCCGTCATGGCCGAAGCCGCCAGAGAGGGAGCCCTCACCTTCGACACCCTCAAGTCCACCCTCGCCGTCTGCAACACCGGCATAGACATGGCAGGCATACCCGGCGATGCGCCGCCAGACGCCGTGGCGGCCCTGATAGCAGACGTCATGGCCGCGGCAGTAGCCCTAGACAAGGCGCTTGGAGTCAGGCTTGTCCCAATCCCCGGCGCGAAGCCGGGAGACGTCTACGACCTAGGCGGCCTCTACGGCAGAGTAGTGGTGATGGACTTGGGGAAATACAGAGACATCCCCTCGCCAGAAGAAAAGGAACCGCCCCGCCGGCCGTAGAAAGGCTCAAAAAAAGGCTAGTGAGTTTCGATATACAGACCGGCTGGTACCCCATACTGACACGACCCAGAGCTGTACTTGAACCCGCTTGTGGCTATTTACACATATTCGCGGACGTTATAATCATTGGAGACGTCGGGTGGTCTCCGTAGTTTGTTACCCAGCTGTCTATATAAATAGATGGCCCGCTGGCGCTTAACGAGACGTCGAAGCCGCTTAATAGCACGCGGCAAGCTGTGCTAGCCGTGCCGCGGGTGATAGCCCCGCATGCGGCATCTGATAGTATAGCGCCGACTGGCACCCCTACTTCAAAATCTGCTCCACGTGTATCAAATGTCTTGAATATGTCTGTGAACTCTGCCGTCTCGCCCGGAGATAAGAAAGTATCTACGAGAGCCCCGCTTGTGGTACCAACAAGAGTCAGCGTGTTTCCGTCGAAAAACCTCGACATGATCTCTGAGAGATAGCTATATTCAAAGCCACCATTGGGGTACTTAGATGATCCTAGATATGTCCGCACCTCGGAGACATAGTTTGTTATCTTATCGCCGAAATATTCACACCCCATAATGGCGGCACAATAGTACACTTGATAGCCCTCAGAGACCATCTTCCCCAAAGCCATATCCACCCCCTTCTCTCTGGATCTAAAGTGAGACTGGCACTGTATACAGCTCTGTCTCTCCAACTAAATACGTTGCCCTTCCATATTGTTACGCTAGGCAGGATATTGTTTTTCAACTTTTCTGCGAGGTTATCCCCAAATCCAAACGTTGGGTAGGTGCCGAATTGTACATCTGTCCTAACGGCGCGAAACGATATCGCGATCGTGCCGCTGTAGGTATATTTGTTATATGCAACAACGGCGGGTATCTTCATATAGAGCTTACCATCCGCTGTTTTGAAGTAGGTGGATGGATACAGCCTTGCCAAGTCTTCAGTAGCGACTCTGTAGATTAACACCTCGGTAAAAATACTCAAGGGTGGGCTCCGGAGTTGCCACATACGCCGCTACTGTACCTACAGGTATCAAGGGGGAGGTTTCTGTGTTTTCTCCACCTTAACCGCGTTGCGCACCCCCCTCTCCATATGTATCGTGTATATGTTTACCATCTCTACGTCAGCTGGACTTATGTCGATGTTGTCTATCACCAGGTAGATCGGCTTGTGGGAGGTCTTGTTGACAACGGCTACCGTGATGAAGAGGGCGGTTCTAAAGTCCTTCACGTCGCCTCTCCTCCACTCGGCCCAGCGCCTCGCCCACTCCCTTAGCTTAGCCGCCGGTATGTAGATGGAGCCGCCTCTTGCGGTGCCGTTGAAAAACACCACCCTAGACTCGTTGCGGCTTGGCGGGTCGATCCCATACACCAGAGCCACCACCGACACGTCGCCCCTCTGGAGAAGGTAGTCGGCGGGCTTACCTCCGTCGTACAGCTTAAGCCTAATGTGCACGCCGGGCGGATCTCCAACCGTCGACGATATGACAAACGTGGCTACCGACGCCGCGGCAAGAATGCCGATGAGCCAGACCTTTCTCATATAAAACAAAAAAACAGTTTATAAATTTTTTTGCACCAGGGCTATGTAGAAGGCTTCGCTTTTGTGTATGTGGGGGAAGGTTCTTCCTCCTGGGCCGCCTCTGTAGGCTGGGGCGAGGTCTGGGTGTGGTTTTTCGGCTTTTGCTGGGGCGCTGGCCACGACCTCTTCGCCTTCTTGGGGCATTATGCTACATACGGCGTATATCACTTGTTCGGCCAAGGAGAGGGCGTTGGCTAGGAGCTCTCTCTGGAGCGTGCCGTATCTGGGGGCCTCCTCTACCCTGGGGTATATCTTGACGGCCGGCTCCTTGGTGAAGGCGCCGCTTGAGGTGCAGGGCGCGTCTAGGAGGGCTTTGTCGAACCTCCTCGTCTTTAGCCTTCTGGAGTCCGCCCGTACGACCTCTACGGCGTCGACGGCGCCCAGGGCCTTGAGGAGGTGTTTCATCCTGGCCACGCGCTTGGCGGAGAAGTCGGCCGCCACGACCTTGGCCCGGCCCTCCGCCAGCTGGACTATTAGGCTGGTCTTCATGCCGGGGGCGGCGGCTAGGTCCAGTATCTTTTCGCCGGGGGCGGGGTCGAGGGAGAGCACGGCGTATATCGAGGCCAGGTCCTGAGGGACCGCGGCGAAGGTCCTCACGGCGGTTAGGTACTGGACGGGCCTCTTGGCCTTCTTGAGGAGGAGGGCGAAGGGTATCCTGGGGTGGGGCTCCACCTCGGCCTCCCGCTCCAGCATCTTCAGCGCCTTGTCCACGTCTGCCTTTAGGGTATTTACCCTGAGCCAGATCCAGGTGTTGTTTCCGGCGTCTAGTATCCTCTCGACCTCCTCCGGGGGGAGGTTGGCGAGTAGAGTCTCCACTATCGCCGGGTGGTAGCTGTATTTCACCGACAGGTAGCGGGGGAGGTCGCCCCTGAGGGTCTCAAGGGAGGCCAGCGCCTCCTCGGGCCTCGCCCTGGCCCTCTTTAGGACCCGTCTCCTGTATCTCTCCACGAGGTCTCTGTTGTAGAGGAGCTTGTCTGCGCGGTACACGAACCAGGTCCGCGCCACGGCTTTCGCGCTTGTGGAGCCCAGAAGCGCCGAGGCTAAGTGGCGGAGGAGGTAGTAGTGCCTAACCGCGTCGAAGGAGGCGTCGTAGAAGACCTTGAAGCTGTCTAGTCTCCTCCACCTCTGCTTCACCTTCTGGAAGGCGTAGTCCAGCGTGAGTCCGTTTTTTGTGACCTCGTATAGCACCCTGGCAATGAAGGCAACTAGCTCGTCAGCTGTCCAGGTCACGTTAGGAAGAGCAGCTCCGCCTCTAGCTTGGCTAGATCTACCACAGCCACCGTGGAGCGGCCAGTGAGGCAGCCGCAGACCTCCCCTGGGTTGACCACCAGCGTCTTGCCGCGCCTCTCTATGGCGGCTTGGTGGGTGTGGCCATAGATCACCACGTCGTACAGCCCCGACTCGACCAAGGCCTTCAGCAGGACCGAAGATGCGCCGTGGTAGAGGGCGATCCTCCTCCCCCCGGTCTCCAGCTCCGCTGCCTCGCCCGCTATCTCAACGCCGTATTTCCTCGCTACTTCCATGAAGTAGAGCCTCTCCCCCTCGTTGTTGCCCCAGACTCCAACTACCCTCACGCCTTCTCCCAGGGCCTCTCTGAGGGCACGGGCTGAGAAAGGCGCGACCCAATCGCCAGCGTGGAGGACTAGCCTAATCTCTCTCTTTTTAAACTCCTCAGCCGCCTTTTTAATTGCCCAAATGTTGTCGTGACTGTCTGACAAAACGCCGATTAGCACGAGAGATCGAAACAGACAGTATAAAAGTGTTTTAATTTAGTCTACTTGTACTCCTAGGACTTTTTGGAAAAACTCTATCGCCTCCTCTCTTGTCACTAGTTGACGTTTGCCTACTTTCCCCCTTCTACGTCTCCTTAGCTGTACTCTTAAGCCTGGCTTAGCTAGCTTTACACAGACGTCCATACCCCAGATGCCGACCGCCGGGTCGTACTTTACGCCTGGTAAAAGGATGTGTTCTTTTATGCCAAAACAAACGTTGCCCCTGTTGTCGAAGCTCGACCGCTTTATTCTATTGTTAATAGCTTGTAATGCGCGCATTAGGAATTCCACCGCTTTATCTCTTCTCAATGTTACAGCAACGCCGATAGGTTCGCCTTTTTTTATGCCGAAGTCTTTTATAGTACGTTTTGCTCTCCTCTTGGATGGCTCAGCTCCTGTCAGTTCCTTAAGCAAACTGGCGGCTTTTTCTAATTTCTCGCCTCCTGTTCCAACGCCTATATTTACTACAACCTTCTCAATGAAAATCCTCTGCATAGGGTGTTCTTTCACTAACACCAACCCCCTCCAATTCGGCATCGAAGGTAGAGCTTCGCTAGATTTAATAAATTTTTTCTAGAAGACAAGCGGAATCTCCTTCCCGGGGACTCGGGCGGTTGTCTCCACCGGCTTAAATATCGCTTCTATGTTTTTCTCTATGAGAAACGCATATTTAGAGGCGTGTTCCTGTAGTCTTGTCGTGTCTATCTGGGTCTCCGCTAGTTTAGCCACGGCGTTTATAAGCTTAAGAGCTGCTCCTACGTCTGGCCCAACGCGGCCTACTAGGTCGTTTAAAATTAGCATAACGTCGCGGTGTGTCGAAATCTTGCCGCTGTCTACAAGTCTTTTTATTGCGGTGAGCAGCCTGGATTCTGCAATTAACAAAGCTCCGTCTATACCACGGCCTAATACAGCGTCTAAATAAGCACCTTCTAGCCCAGTCACGGTGGCCTCTTTTATAGGCTCAAAACCGTATTGTCTAAACTTTTCGACTAGGTTTTCCTCAGTGACGAAATAAACAGCGTCGCTTTCTTTTTCGCCTACGGCAGGCATGGCCGAGAGACAGACGGCCAGTTTTATCTTGTTTTCCTCTGCCCAGTCTAATACCCTGCGTATGAACTCGGCGTATATCTGCGGAGGGATTGGGACATGTTGTCGAATGGCCACAATACCAGCTTGTCTAGAGTAGAAGATTCTATATGGTAACTTCGCAGCGCCGTTTACAACGGCAATAACAGGCGGCATTTCTGTTATCCTAATAGCGCCGATCTCCTCCATAGATAGCGCATCTATCAGATACTCCACGGCAACTACACCAGCGAGAGAAGGTTCGGGACATGCCATAACTAGGATATTTTTCTTGTCTCTAGGCAAGCTACTCATTTTTACCTCAAGCCGCATGCACATGTCCGGTGCCTATTATATAAATATTTCCCGCTCCTCAGTCTCTACACGCGACAATCCCAAGAGTAGCATGAGAACGCAATCTTAAAGGAGTTTTTTAATACAACTTCCGCATGTTAATAACGGCGATCTAAGCCAAGTTTCCATAGTCCACCCCTGGCTTTTAAATGTACCTTCTTTGCGTTGCTAAACATTAGGTTTAGGCTAAAGTTTTTAAAAAGATTGTAAAATAGTCGTTGTTATGCCGAAAGCGTTGGCTTTCCACGGACGCGGAAGTTCTCCAGAAAATATCTTGTGGTTAATACAACCTCTACAGGAGACCGGACATGAGGTCGTGGCGCCTCAGATTAGGGACGTAGAAGACGGCTATGAGACTGGTCTTAAGGAGTTGCCTGTAGCCATAGCAGCTGGCCACAGCATGGGCGGAACTGTGGCATTACTTCTTGCAGCTAAGAATCCTGGCGCCGTCGGATGTGTAGTAGCTATCGCGGCGCCTGTAGACAGAAGGCTGCAACTTCAGTATATGCTTCAGTCTGGAGACCCCTACCTGAATAAACTAGCAAACGAATTAGCTGCACTGGGAAATAAGCTTGAACAAACATCTCCTTCGCGTTTTATAGGTAGCGGTATGCCGCCTGTACTTTATATAAGGGGGACAAAAGACCGTGTAGTCCCTAGAACGCAAATAGATATCTTAGCCGGTCTCTCAGACAAGTTCAACTTCCCTTTGGAAGTTGTGGAAATCGAAAACATGGGACATAGCCCTCAAACACCTGAACATCAAAAAGCCATAGCAGACGCGATAAAACGCTTTATAGCACATTGTTCACAAGATAGAAGAAAGTGACAATCTCGCTCACGCCGTCGTGGGTATCCAAGATACTTCGGAGTCGTCGGGCGCAGGGCTAGGCGACTATAACCCTTCTTGAAGAGTAAAGCCTCTTTGATCTACACAGTCTATACATCTACCGTATGAAAATACGGACAACGACCTCTCCAGCCCTGAAAGACGAGACTTTCCCCCCGTAAAGGTGGACCGGCCGGGATTCGAACCCGGGATCTCCCGCACGCCAAGCGGGCATCCTTCCGCTAGACTACCGGCCCTTGTTTCTTGATTTTCTTACTTTATAAGCTTTATAGCGTTCTATGGTCACACGTCTTTTAGAGCGTATTTACGACTAAATCTAAACCTATCTATTTGTACTTTGTACACAGTACGTCAGGAATTCGCTGGTAGGTACTGCATCACTAATGTTTTTTCTCATATCACATAGAGAAATGAAATAAGTTTAGGTTAAATTAGTAAAAATTTTTAAATAATCTATAACTGTAAGGCTCTCTTAGCCATCTACGTGAACTAAACAGAGACAGCGAAGATAGGGGTGTCGCCGAGATCTACGCTGGGTATACCGAGGACGTTGTATAGGATACATAAAATGAAGACGCCGTAAACATCCGAAATCGCCGACAACAGTAGAGAGATTCAATGAAGCTAGCGGAATATGGGGTATGGCAGTATGTCGTAGATAAGAACGACACGTCAAAGACATTGATATGCAACGAAATTCACAGAAACGGTGGAGTACTCAGAGAGACTCCACAAGCAATTCAACACTACAATAAACATAACCAAAACATAACTACATTGGATATAAGACTCCACTGCCAACAAAAATCGAGTCTTACTACGTTACGACAAACCGACCATTAACCTCGGAAAGGGATAACGCCCGAGACCTCATAGTGCGGATTCTGCACAAGCGGATAGACAGTTTGTTAACAAATATTTTAAATTGAGGTACTAATTTATTATATAAAAATAATCATAGATTATTTACAAATTCTGCTAATAGATACATTACGATTGCGCCCATGATCATACCACGTCCGCCGTATTTATTAATACCGGAAAAGTATAGAAATGCACCAATTAGCCCCAATATTACAGATAACGTCTTTGCCATAGAGGCTATATGTATCTTCAAGATATCTTTTAGATTTTGAAGAAAATTATCAACAGACGATAAGATACTATCTATTGTCTTATATATTTTTACGAAAGGGTCTGTTGCATTAGAAATTGCAAATGTTAACGAAACGAGGAGCAACATCACAATAGCAATTTTCACAATATAACTACTACCCTTAAAAACCAACTGTCGGCTTTACGCAACAATGTACGGCCCGCGCTCCCGTCCTAAAGGACAAGGTTTTCAGTTGTAACCTAGAGGACTTCTAACGTTTTTACGCCAACGCTTAGTTTAATTCTTATCTTCTTCGCATTTAAGCTGTTGGGGTGGTACCCGTCCTCGTCGTATATCACAGTGCCGTTATCTTGGACGTATTCATTGGGCTTTGCTATAGTCATCATGTGTCTAAAGAGTCGTGTGCCAATCTGTATCGTGTCTTTATACCTACTAGTACATATATGTGCAGGCGCCTTCACCATCTCCGCTATCCTCTCTGCCGCCTTTAAACTACCATATACACTATGGCCTTCGATTTTGTAGCCCATAGCCTTTAGCCTTTCTAAGTTAGACTCAGAGATGTCTAACTCGTTTATATTTACAAAACTTATGTATGGCACAAGGGCGTTCACAGCTTCAGCAATCTGTTGTTCAAAGCCCGGCAACGCTGGCACCTCCGCACCAATAGTTTTACCAGATGCGACCAACGCCTTTACATATTTTTCTCTGCCCTGAAGTTGCTTAACGGATGTGATGTGTATCCGCACCTCATCTACTCTACTTGACGCTATAATTCCAACTCTCTTTCCATCGAGATTTAGTATGTGTGTATACATGTGGATATGGAAGTCCTCGCCAAACTCCCTCTTTAAGAGGTCTGCAACTATCTTAACACGTTCAGCAACAACTGACGGATCTCCGCCAGTTATCGCCGCGCCTTCTGAAGAGTATTCAGCCACCACCTTTGGTATATCCTCTATTTTATCCACGGGGATGTCGTTGACATATATTACGTCTTTTCCAAACCTTTCCTTACTAATAGGACAATAGAAACAGCTAAGGGGGCACAAACCTGTTATAAATATAACACTTTTAGCGCCTAGTAAACAGAGCTCGCAACCTCTGGCAAATTCTCCACGAAACACCCTGTTGTAATACACGGTCTATAAACGGATTTTTATTTAAATACACACTGATAAACTTATGGCAGAAGAAGAGAAAACTGTAGAGCGCGCTCACATAGAGGAACGCGGCGGTAGGCAAGTATTAGTTCTAAGATGGAATACCGGTAAGACGTCAGCAGGCCGTCTCTTCGGCAGATATGGCGTGGGGGGAAGGCCAGATTTCTTTAGGCTGTTATTTGGAGCCATTGCTGGCTCATTAAAGGAGAAGTTCGGCCCCCAGGGGGACGAGATATTTAATAAGATTAGAGACTCAAGCGAATTTAGGAAAAGTAGTAGGGAGATTTTTGACGCTTTAAAAGATTGGTTTTTCAACGAACTTGCGCCAAAGTATGGGTTAGACAAAGGCGATATTTTTATGATAATTACAGAAATAGAGTTAGATATAACGACGGGAGAGTTGAAATGGCATAAGGACAGAACAGAATTCTACTACTGGGTGAGAAGCGACAGATGCCACCAGGTATCGGTGCCGAAAGAGTGCCAAGAGCTGGCTGATGAGAATGCAAAACTTAAACAAGAAATAGAGCAACTACGCAGAGAGCTAACGCAAATAAAAGAAAGGTTGGCCAGTATATTAAAATAGCTATGGTTTTTCTAAACCGGTAGTCACAGCCTCGCCTATTCTTCTAATACCCTCCTCAATTCTCTCAGGAGTTTCGGTTACAAAGGATATACGCACAGCAGCTCTATATATTTCACTAAAATACGACCCAGGCACTACTGCCACGCCGTACTTCTCCAGTAGTTTTTTGGCAAACTCTTCACCATCATAGATATATCTAGAAAGGTCGACGAATATAAACATAGAGCCCGAAGGTACAATAAATCTAGCCTCTGGCACATATCTTCTCAACGCCGAAACAGCGATATCTCTTTTATGGCGGTATATCTCAACAACTTCTCTGATATACTTCATTCTGACTTCAGAACGTAAATATATAGACACTAATCTCTGTGCAAAAGACGGGGGGCAATATACCATTTCTTCATTCATTAGCTTTATTTTCGGTATTACCTCTGGGGGGCCGTATACATAGCCTAATCTCCATCCAGGTATAGCCGGGTCCTTAGAAAATGTGTTTATCGAAATTGTATGTTCAGGCGCGAATTTGTAGATGTAGACATGATGCCCCTCATATATTAATGTCTTATAAGCCTCGTCTGTAATAATCCAAAAATCGTAGTCTCTTGCCAAGTCCGCAATAGCTTTTGCAATATCTTCTCTTAGAACTCTGCCTGTTGGATTATCTGGGGAGACTAAGATAACGGCCTTAGTTCTCCTACCAATTGCAGACTTCAGCACCTCAGGCTCCGGCTGAAAGCCGTTTTCAAGAGTTGTCCTAACCGGTTTTACGGTGGCGCCGAAGTACTCAATAAGAGGTCTGTAGCCGAAGTATGTCGGATCTGTCACAACGACCTCATCCCCTGGCTCTAACAGCGTGGCAAGCGTTGAAAACATAGCGGCTTGACCGCCCGCGGTTAACACAATTTGCTCCGGAGGAATATCGAGCCCTCCTAGCCTCTTCAAATCCTCGGAAATCGCTTGCCTAACCTCGTAGATGCCTTGAGAAGGCGTATAACTATAGAGTTCCATAGAATCTATTTTGAGAAGCTCTCTCATTACTTCTCTCACCTCTCGAGGAGGGGGAATACTAGGCTGGCCTGTAGACAACAGAATCACGTCTCGGTTCTCTCTTTTTAGTCTCTCACGTAACTCGTCGATCTTCCGAGTTGGCGACTCCCTTAACGCGGAAATCCTAGGCGAAAACCCCCTCATTGAGAGGGGTAAAGAGAGTCGTATATATATGTTTACGTGTACGTTTTTTGTAAAGGGGGTATAAAACTTTGGCCATAGCTTAAGCCATGGAACAGATTATCATACCTATTTCTGAAAATGAGCTAGAAAAAATAACAAGAATATGTAAAAAATATGGATTTGAAACACTTGACGACTGCATAAATATGGCGTTAGCACAACTTATTTACATTTACAAAGGGTAAACTTAGTGGGTTGGAAATTTTTCTTAACTACTTAGTATTCTCGAAACCAAAAATCTAACAGTCCCTAGGTATTGCCTCCTGTCTTAGCCTAGGTAGTATGACTTGTTAACAAAAGGTGCAGATAGAAAAGGTGATATCTAAATACCTGCTGATACCGTGGACAAAACTCGCCGTGGAGAAGTCATTTTTTGTAAGAGTGTTCTTGATTTTATTGTTTACCAATTTATACGAACCTTGTTGTGTGGTATACCGGCAGGCTCTGGCTAAACGGTGTTGTGGCTTTAGCGTGTAATCCTGCACAAACACGGAGGTGGTCGTAAAATTTATATTCCATAGTACACAGCTTTTTTCAATGTCTGAGAAGCAGAAAGCTGTAGCCACACAGGAGAGAGTTACAATTTCTAAACGAGATCCTTGGGCATTAAAGAAATGGTTCAGCGTATATGCGCCTTCGTATCTTGGTGGAGTATTTTTAGCAGAAGTACCAGCCTCAGAACCTCAGAAACTGTTGTTAAGAACTCTTGAAGTTTCGCTTTTTGACATCACCAAGGACTTGTCACATCTACCTATTAAATTGAAGTTTCAGATACGTAAAGTCGATGGCTTAAAGGCCATTACTAGATTTAAAGGGTTAGAGCTTACAAGAGATTATATAAGATCTCTTGTAAGAAAAGGCACAAGTAAAGTATCAGCCATTGTAGAAGTAAAGACAAAAGATGGGTGGGTTATGAGAATTGCGGTATTGGCAATAACCACACATAGGATAGGCTCTGCCCAAAAGTCGGCAATGAGAAAGAGAATGTTTGATGTATTGACTAGAAAAGCCTCTGAAATGGACATAGGCCAATTCCTAAAGGAGGTGCTTGAAGGCTTACTTACGGCTGATCTCTTTGTGGCAGGAAAGAAAATCGCCCCGCTGAGAAAGGTTGAGATAGCTAAGATAAAGGTGTTAAAATACCCGCCAGAGGAGGAGCAAACCACGGTAAAAGAATTAACAACAGAAACAGTAGCCGCTTCTTAACTACCACGGCCTTTTGTAGCCTGGATAAATTTATACACCGTGTTGTGTTTCTTACCTTCGATTAACATCTCTACCGCACGTCTTGCTATTTCAACATCCTCCATCTTGCCTAAGATAGCCACGTAGTTGTCTCCCACTACCATATGTACCTCTGCTAGATACTCGATCGTGCGCCTTGCGCGACCTTCTTCACCAATTATCCTGCCTTTAATACGTCTCAAGTGATTTGGTTTATCTGTGTACTCTTTTAGATCTATTACGACGAGTGTATATTCATCGTTCTCTAACTCAAGTGCTTGCTCTGGCGTGAATCCAAGCGCTATGGCTTTAATCATCTCCCTTAGTTTAAGCACAGAATCCACTGTTACATCGGGGCCTGGCTTTACTTTGATATAGAGCTCTTTCTCGTCTAATTCTACCCTAGCTCCAAATCTGCCATCTACAAGTTTCACAAACTCTCTCGCCGCTTTTATCCTCTTTTTTTCAATCGGCTGTAGTATTTCTCCTCTTAAGTAATCTGATGCCACACTATAATTAGGCAAGAAATTTAAATTCGTTTACAAAGATTCACGTGAGACGTTTTAAGACTGAGAAAGATAGCGACTATTTCAAAATTGTAGATGATGCCATAAATGCCTATACATGGGCTGCTATAGTTAAATTACAGGAGAGGAAAGTTATCGATGATGTGCTAGGCGCCATAGGTCAGGGAAAGGAAGCAAAGATAATACTAGCAAAAAGAGGAGAGTCATACGCTGTTTTAAAGGTGTTTTATCCTATCTTAATAAGATTTGTAAAGAGTAGATACGGCTATATCTTGGGAGATCCAAGATTTAGAAGACTAAAGATAAGCGACCAGTTACACTTGGTAGAAACATGGTGTAGGAAAGAGTTTGGAAATTTATCAAGGGCATATTCCGCTGGAGTTAAAACGCCAAAGCCGTACGGCTTCTATAGAAATGTTATGGCAATGGAATTTGTTGGCATTGATAAAACTCCCGCCCCTCTTTTAGCAGATGTGGGATTAGAAAATCTTGAAGATCCAGACCACGTATTCTACGAAGTTGTGAAAAATCTTGAGAAAACATATATATTTGCAGGACTTGTACACAGCGACTTAAGTCCATTTAATATATTATACGACGGGAAAGATCCGTGGATTATCGACTGGGGCTCTGCTGTCAGACGCGGACATCCAAAAGAACTCGAATACCTCAGACGCGACGTGGAGAGAGTCTTGGAGTTTTTTGAGACTCCACTTCCTCCAGAGGATCTCTTTAAGAGACTTGTAGAGAGGGGCGCTTGGCGAGGTTCTATTGATATAGATGAGGAGGGGTGGTTGTTAATAGGGGGAAAGAGAATCTTAGACTAAGGACATACCTCTTAAAAATGCCTTTCTATTATTTTCATCTAAAGATGGCGGCATAGAGAGGCCAAGCAATTTAGAGACAAAGCCTAACATTACGGAATTCTCATATAAGACAGAGCCTAGCTCTAGAGCTATGTCATAACAAGGCACGATGTATGTTTTTATGCCAGATCTCCTAATTGCGTCTAATGTGTCATTTAAGTTATACCATTTCCCAGGCGGCTGAATTATTCTCTTATTGACAACTAGTATGCCATTTGGTTTAAGATAACGATATGCCCTAAGCGCCTCTAGGGCCTCAAGCGCTATGACAAAATCTGCGCCACCCTCCTCAACTATTGGGGCGTACACCTCTCTGCCTATTCTCACATGAACTTCCACAGAACCGCCACGTTGACTCATGCCGTGTACTTCAGCAATTCTCACGTCGTAGCCTTCTGTCATTGCCGCCTCGCCTAACCATCTCGCCAAAGTTAATACTCCCTGTCCACCAACTCCTACAATAACTATGCTTGTTTCCATATCTCTAGCCAAATTTCTTTTCTACCTTCAAGTTTAAAGGCGTTAAACGGACATATTTCCGCACATACACCACAACCTACACATAACGCAGGGTCGACATACGCTTTCCCGTCCGGTCTTTTCGAAATAGCGCTACATTTTAATAAATTATAGCATAAACCACATGATTTACATTTCTCTAAGTCAACTTGATACTTAGGTATCTGAACTCCCAACCTTCTAGCCTTACGAATGGCCATTAATACGCAAGGCCTCCTAGAGATGACAACAGCGGGCTTGCCGTTTTTTACAATCTCCACAGCCTTTTTAACAATCTCTATAGATCTCTTAACGTCAACGGGGTCTATGACAAAAGTAGGCAAACCCAGCGCCTCTGTTATCTTTTCAGCCGGTAAAAATCTACTGGGACTAGGCTGGCCTCCTGTCATAGCCGTATAGGAGTTATCCATAACTACAATGAGAATAGGTATCGACTTCCCCACCACATCAATTAGTTGGGGTAACGCGGCGTGGTAAAAAGTGGAGTCGCCTATTGTAGCTACCACAAAGTGTCGCCCCGCAACCGTAATCCCAGAGCCCAGCCCCACCGAAGAACCCATATGCGTTATTACATCCTGTTGGCCCATGTTAATGCCAAGAGAATAACAGCCAATATCTCCAGACCACACCGGATTTAATCCAGCAGTCGCAACCTTAAGTATATAAAAGGTAGCCATATGTGGACAACCGGGACATAAAACAGGCGGTCTTGGAGGGGGCTCAAGAGGGGGTCTCGGAGGTTGAGGTGGGTTATATGGTACTCCCACTGCCTTTGCGATTCCCATCGCGACCTTATTTATATCAAGTTCCCCAAATTTAGGGAAATATCCGTTTAGCTTCCCTCTTGTGGATATGCCTAGACTTCTCAGCTGGAGTTCCAACACGGGATCTCCCTCTTCGACCACAACAGCGGATTTGTCAACTATGTCGGCTACTTTCCTGGGCGTGGGTACGACAATCCCTAATTTCACAATTACCGCCTTGATGTTTAAGCGTCTTACAGCTTCTTTGACGTAATTATACGCAACGCCAGATGTGACAATAAATACATCGCCAGAACCCTCCGTTTGTATATACTCACTTGCAATATCTTGTATTTTCTCCCACTTTTCTAATAACGCCTTTTTTCTCTCTCTGGCGTTTGTAGGTACAAGACAGAACCTCTTTACATCTTTTGTAAATCTGCCCCATTTTGGCGGAGCTGGATGTTCTATCTCTACAGGCGCTCTTACATGGCTAACTCTAGTAACACTTCTTAACATAACTGGATGCTTTAACTTTTCGCTAAGGGCAAAACCATCTTTTGCCATTTTATAAGCCTCTACAGGATTTGATGGCTCTAGCACAGGTATATACGCTTGTAAACCATACCACCTGGTATCCTGTTCATTTTGAGAAGAGTACATCCAGGGATCGTCAGCGGTAATTATGAGGAAGCCGCCCTCCACTCCTGTATAAGCGGCGCTGTGAAGAGGATCTGACGCAACGTTGAGACCTACGTGTTTCATGGCAACTAGAGCCCTTGCACCTGCAAGCGCTGCGCCGTAGGACAACTCAAATGCCGTTTTTTCGTTTGCCGCCCAATATACAAATCTGTCTTTAAACTCTTCCAGCGTTTCTAATACCTCAGTAGAGGGGGTTCCTGGATAGGCTGTGGCGACGGCGACGCCGGCAGCTAAAGAGCCATATGCGAGAGCCTCGTTGCCGAGGAGGAGAAGTCTCATATGTAATTATGATATATAGACTATAAATGTTTTTATAGATGGAAGAGGTAAGGCTTAAATACTTAATATTACAACCATAGGAATGCGGTTTTGTCCTAGAGACGGAACTTTGATGATCCCGCAGAAAAAAGACGGCATCACGGTACTGAAATGTCCAAAATGCGGCTATGAGGTAAAACTTACAGAAAAAACAAAAGAGGCTTATAGGCAACGGTCAGAAGTGTCGGAAGAGAGAAAGAGAGGAGTTATGGTCGCCGAAGAGAGAAAAATTGAGTACGACCAGGAGGAGGTAGAGGAGTTAAGAAGACAATTACTCGAAAATCTACAAGAAGCCGAGAGAGAGAGCGATTAATCAGCCTGGTTTAGGACATTTCACCATGTCATAAGCCGTTTCTCATCACCTATCGTCATGACATAGGTAGGGCCCGTTATATTAAACTTGATTCTTGAGGTAAAGATCCGCACCCAATAATTACCGTTAGCATGTCTGTCATACTTACATCCCCCTCTACATCTTGTACTTTTTTCTAGTCCGCTAAGTCTGTCGCATGTTGTACAATTAGGCCATCCCCCGTTTGTACATGCCGGGCGGCGTGTCTGCCCACTGAGCTTTTCCAATAAAACTCCTATGGCGTTTTAACGCCGTGGTTTAGAGAAAGGCGGTGGGGAGACAGCTCTTCTGCTGACTTTAAACCGACTATTCTCTATGGAAGACTTAGAAGAGAATGGCAAAGGGCCGAAGAAGAAATGGAAGAAAACGCAGGCTAAGAAGGGCCCCACACCCGAGGTGTCTTGGATACCGATGAAGACGTAGGCGGAGAGGAAGTCCCTAGGTGCAATAGCCTGGGGACAGACGGTAAAAGGATTTAAAGATGTAATACTTATTATGCAATGGTTAGATATCTCAAGGCGGAGCTTATCAGCGTTATAGAGACTGTTGATTCCTATGGACAGCTTGTGGGCATAATGCTAATAGGGGCTGATGAGTGGGGTGATAGAGCGGTTCCTATTATTATAGGATCTGCCGAGACTTTATCTATAAAAAAAGGGCTTGGAGAGGTTGACTTCCCCCGCCCCCTAAGCCATGATCTATTCGTTGATATCCTAGAAGCTCTGGGCGTGGTTATTGAGAAAGTTACTATTGACGCGTTGGTGTCTAATACATATACAGCTACTGTATACATACGCGACAAAGAGGGAAAAACGCATACTTTTGACGCAAGGCCCAGCGACGCTGTGGCACTTGCTGTAAGAGTAGGTGCGCCTATTTATATTTCTGAAAACTTAGAGAAATATGCCGAAGATTTAAGAAAATACATACGGCCTCCAAGCGGCAAGATTACCGAGGAATAGACTTTTCGATAAGTTGAAGAGCCCTAACTATGTCGTCTATTGTGTTCTTTAGAGTTAAAATATCTTCGGGATTCTCAACGGTATAGTAAATGAGTATATGGAGCCGGTCGTTTGTACAAACGTAATGTATTTCCATATCTTCTGGAAGTTCTATATCATCTGGACTTAGCGCGTCTTTAAAGATACAATCTAGTGGCGTCTCTATTCTACTTATTAACTTCTTCATATATCTTTAGAAAATCGGCATATTTGTCTGATTCGATATAAGCTATGAAGTGCGTTGGAAATACTAGTGTCTGGCCGATTTCGCTTAACACATTTGCAAAATTCTTTAGCATATCTCTCTTGTTCATAGGAGGTATCACTGCAAGAATAAAGCCTCTTGTAGTTTCGTATTTTAGTATAATCCACTCTGTTAATTTCATATAATAGGATAAATATGGCGGAATTTTGTAGATATAGAATGGATTTTGAATTGTTATAACGCTATCCTTTATTTTTTTCAAAAGCAGATAGAAAGTCTCCGCAAGATTTGAAACGTAGACGCTTATGTCTCTGTTGATAAAGCCTGCTAAATCGGCCTCTATTCTTATCGCAATATCTGCCGGTTTATACGTAAATGAATAAGGCTTTATTGCCTTGTCAAAAACGGCGGTATGGAAACCCTCGTTATAAACCACGCCAAGAGCCCGGTCTAAAAGGGAGACCGCTTCCTCAGACGACATGGAAGCTATAGACTTTGAGTTCTCTGCTCCACGCCCTGTGATCCCCGGGAGTATAGGCAGGGTAGATAGCGATAAGGCCTTTTCCACAGGTAAAGTGTCAAGAAATGGAAAGACTATTGCCAGTTTTTCATCTCCTTTTAAAAGCTCTTTGGGAATTGGACATTTATATTCACAATAGTCAACAGACCAAGAGTAATGACCTGCATAGAGCGCTCTATGTATACGTTCTTCAAGCGGAGAAAGTGATTGTATGATTATAGCAACAAGATGACTTATAGATGTAAATTCGACATTGTATCTATCGTTGTCTATGCCAACCTCACGCTCTGTTATATACATCCCCTCACATTTGAATCCTATGCAGATGCCGCTTTTGGGCGGCCAATCTACAACTGATAGTTGTGCAGTCTCGCCAAAGGCTTCTATTAAAGCATAAGTAGCGAGATATGCGTCTACGGATCTTCTAGTGTAAATAATAAGCGGATTTTGTTTTAGATACTCTAGCACCCTGTCGATGTGGTCGATGACGAAGTTTTTGAAATCCACGTAGAAATAGCCCAAGTACTTTTAAAGCTAGGTCGCCAGATGAGACAAAGCCTCAGGGTTATAGACAAATTCCTTTGGTAACTTACCAACTCTCTTGTAATACTTTATCAATCTATGTATTTTAGACTCTACAAGTTGCAACCCCCTTCGAGACGCCATATCTTTGGGGTGCTCCTCTAAATGTTTTCTAATTCTCAGGGCTCTCTTTATTAAATTTAACAAATCTTCCGGAATCTCTTGTCTTATACCGTGCTCTTCTAGAATTTTTGTAAGTTTTTTGCCAGTTATAGGCTTTACAAGAGGGATGCCATATTGATCCCTTAGGATTATTCCAATTTGCGAAGGGGGAAAGCCGCGACGTGCTAACTCCACAACTAATTGCTCAACTTCGTCTGGTGTATATTGTATCCAAGTAGGCACTGTTGGATGGGCGGGTCTTACAGATCTCGAACGCCCCTTTTTGTGACGAGATCTATGTGGCACGTCGCTAAGTTTTTTACAGCTTATAAAGTTTTCAACCTAAGGCGATATATGAGCGAGACACCCCCTTGGCTCTGGGATCTCCCCTTAATAAATTTATATAATACTGACGTCGTTGGCTTTATGTACGATGTGCCTTTCGTAGCAACACCGGAGGTAGTCGTCCGTAGAATGCTTCAATTAGCTAAAGTCCAGCCAGGAGAGGTTGTATATGATCTAGGGTCTGGCGATGGGAGAGTTGTTATTATAGCCGCGAAAGAGTTCGGAGCTAGGGCTGTGGGAGTTGAAATTAGGAAAGATCTATACGAACAGTCTATGACACGTATCAAAGACCTAGGCCTATCTGATAAAGCGGTAATAATAAACGCGAGTTTTTACGATGTACCTCTCACTGATGCAGATGTAGTAACAATGTACCTTTTGACTAGCGTCAACGAGCGGTTAAGACCTAAGCTTGAGAAAGAGTTAAGACCTGCGGCAAGAGTTGTTACCCACGATTTTGAAGTGCCAGGGTGGCGCCCTATTGTCATAGAGGAGATATATGAAGATTGGCGTAGTCACAAACTCTTCCTCTACAAGATACCTGGCAAAGAAATACCACTCCCAGGTAAAAACAAAGCTCTAGAGGACAAGTGGCTCAGACAAGTGGCAGAGCTCATAGATGGAGTACATTCACTCGAAGAAATTGCCTTGAAGCTGGGCGTTACAATTAGAAAAATAAGGGAAACAATAGAAGAACTAAAGAAAATAGGTGTTGTTGAAGAGGTGAAGATCATTAAATGAGGGAGATTATAGAGCTATATAGAAAAGTTGGCGGATTTCAAGCTCTCCACGTTGTAGAGGCCTATGATATACTAAAAGAGGCTATTAAAGAGGCAGATTTACGCTTTCTCTCTTTTACAGGCAACTTAGTAGCCACAGGTTTACGGGAAATTATCGCCGAGACATTGAGAAAAGGGTTTTTTAACGTAGTAATAACCACAGCTGGGGCGCTTGACCACGATATAGCAAAAGCCATGGGGGCTGTGTACTCTCCAGCTTCTTTTGACCTCGACGATGTAGAGTTGGCAAACAGAGGATTACACAGGCTTGGTAATGTTGTAATCAAGAGAGAGGAGTATGGCCCCTTTGTAGAGAGGTTTGTACTTAAGCTCTGTGAAAAGCTAGGCGGTAGATCTCTTGGCACATATGAAATAGCCGAGGAATTTGGGAGAGAAATGCCTGAAGACTCGATATTGGGATCTGCGGCTAGAGCTGGCGTAAGGATATTTGTGCCAGGACTTGTAGATGGCGCAGTTGGCACTGCGTTGTTAACATGTAACGAACTGGCAAGAGCCAGAAGGGGGGGACTTAGGTTACACATAGACGTTTTAAAAGATGAGGAAATGTTGAGAGAATTGGTGTACAACAGTAAGAAATCGGCTGCCTTAATCGTAGGCGGCGGCATTAGTAAGCATCACGTAATTTGGTGGGCCCAGTTTAAGGGAGGATTAGACTATGTCGTATATATCTCAACTGCCGTAGAATACGACGGCTCACTTAGTGGCGCTAGACCGAAAGAAGCTATAAGTTGGGGGAAAGTTAAACCGACGGCAAAATCCGTGTATATATTCGCAGAGGCAACATTAGTGCTACCGATATTACTTAAGGCTTTGTGATATGTTAATTGAAACTCTCTCCATAGCTATCACATTTGTCATGGGTGTTCTTTTTGGCAACTGGTGGATCTCTTACCAGAGGAAGATAGGGCTGACGTCGCGAGATATCTACAAAGGTATCGACGGCGTCCCTCGCGCCGGCGGCCTTATCGCTATGGTTTCCGCCGTCTCTGGCTACATGATAGTTTTACCCCAATCTAGAGATGTGTTGCCCCTACTCATTATCATAATACTCACAGGCATATTAGGCCTTTTAGACGATATAAAAGGAGTTAGTGAATATGTAAGAGTGTTTGTTCCCTTCTTTCTAGCATTGATGTTGGCACGGGCTTTAGAGAATAAACTAAGGTTAACTATGCCGTTTATAGGGCTTTTCTACGGCTCCACTGGGTGGCTAGCTGTATTAGCTATACCTATTTTGACAAATGCCTTTAATATGCTAGACCCTGTTAATGGCTTTCTTCCAGTTGCAAATATAGTAATTGGGAGTACTCTAGCCATTATTTCTATTATCAGAGGACAGATAGAGGCTGTCTCTTTATATGCAGTACATGTGGCAGCCTCTGCCGCATTGTATTTCTATAACCGCTATCCCGCCAAGACATTCAATGGTAATGTGGGTAGCTATTTTTTGGGGGCCAATTTGTCAACTCTAGCTGTGATATATGACATGGTTCCCTACCTAATTTTGGCAGCCCTCCCCTTTGTGGTAAATGGGGCGTTAATTATATTCTCTTCAGGAGGTATCAGAAGGCGTGAGAAGATACAAAGGCCGACCATGCTCGTTAACGGTATGGTTTCGCAGGACTGCTCTTCGCCCATAATATCGCTAGTGAGGTTAATAGTAGCTGATAGGCCTATGACGGAATATGATATATTCAAATCTCTCGTTTTAATAACTAGCGTAACTTCGGCGTTAACATTGATACTTGTAGTGGTTACTAAGGCGTTACAACTTCCCATATGAAAAGAGCTCTGTATCTTGTATTAACCTCCTACGCAGCTCTTCTCCTACTGTTTACAACAGGCTCAATAATGCTACCGCTTCTTAGAAAGAGGATTATCGGCGGTTTTACAGTCGGCGATGTGGTTATAATAGTAGCGGTTCTATCCTATGGGTTATTCATATATATCTTTGGTCTCTGGCTAATACGTGTCAGTTGCAAAAATAGACGTTGAGACTTTGAGATGTATAACGGGAGAGACAAAATGGGAGTTTTGTATCAAACTAAAGACTATCCGTAACACACTAGAAGAGCTAAGAGCTAGAGTCGAGAATTTGCTCCAATCTTTGCCGTGAGACGGTATTCAGTTGCTGTATTAGGCGTCGGCGGAGTTGGAAAAACTACCTACGTATTTAGACTACTAGGTCTTTCACTTAAACCCAGGGCGACTCTTAGGCCCGGCATATACCGCTTATATCTAGGCGACAAAGAGATAGATTTTATAGATGTACCAGGCCAAGTGGCTACTGAGGTGGCGAGAAACTTCTCTAGAGCTTGGTCGTTTTACGTCGATCTAATGATCTATATGTACGACTTAACTGATCAATCCTCGCTTTATGCTATTGCAGAACTCCACAGCGCACTGCTAGATAGAGGTATTACGCCATATAGAAAAGTAGTATTAGTCGGCAATAAACGAGACTTAGCAGAAGAGCTAGGGCTTTTCGTAGAGGGAGATGAGATAGCAGTTGCAGTCGGCGCGTCTAAGATATACTACATATCTGCTCTAAAAGACAACATAGAGATTTTATACAGACCAATAGAGGAAAACGTATGATCCCACGTGACGACATTATAGCAGGTATAGTTTCCACGCCTATATCGGCTTTCCTCTTAGAGTTAGAGGAGATAAAGCCAAGTCCCCGTGTTAAATCTCTCATAGACTTCTTTGTAGATATTGGCGTCCTTCAGAAAAAGTGGGATAAATATAGAAAGGGGGTACGTGTATCCCCTCAAGAGTTATCTCCGCTTGCAGAAGCTGTATCGACATTATTTCAACAACTAATTTTTCCATATCTAATACTTGGCAAGAAATTCGATAGAATAAACCAGGATATTCAAAGAGCGCTCTATATCTACACCTCGGCTTTTCAAACAATGCGTATAACTATAGTACAGGAGCTATTGAAATACGGCGGCCTAACTCTCGTAGCTGGGTGGTTCCCATGCGGCTTCTCCTCTGAGCTTATGTCTATTGCTGGAAGAGACTTAGTTATTGTAGAAGAAAGAGACGACATAATTGCGCTAGAGATAGATAGACTTTCTCTAATTCCCTTAGCCACAGCACCTATTGGACGAGAGCTCGCCGCAGCCAGTTTCTACGCCTTTGAGAACATGTCTCTAGAGAAGTTGGGAGAGATTTCTGAAAAATATGGAAAATTTGAAACAGCTATTGTGTGTCAAAGAGGCGCAGATTTAGCGCTATTACAGAATGTTGCAAACGAGATATATTACATAATTCCAAGAGACAAGATAGTGACGTTTTTAAACAACGCACTCATAGACGCTCTAGGGCTATCTAACTACAAGGGAAGCACATTTAAAAATGCCGAAAGACAAGAAATAGGGCCTTTCGACGTATATATACTAAGGGGTACAAGCGTCTCCTGAGAGAATTAGGTTGACGGCTTCTTTAAAGCCAAGGCCGCTTGGCTCTTCGACAACCACACGTGCAGCTTTTTTGGCAGCCTCTGTGGCATTACCAACGGCAATACCCCATGCAATACTTAACATCCCTACATCTACATCACTATCTCCAACCGTAGCAACTTGATGGCACGAGACATCGAGTTTTCTACAGAGCCAACTGACAGCAACTCCCTTGTCTACTCCGGCAGGTCTTACATGTATTGCATATCCACTAGACTCGACAATGTAGCCAGTACCAACAACAGCTCTTACTTTCTCTAGCGCGTCTTTAACAAGAGGTATATATGCCATATCGTACTTTCTACATCTATTCTGAGGACTCGGTATAACAGCCCCTGTTGAAATAATTACCTTATCTACTATAGACATATCGCCGGAACATAGCTCGTACGTCACTCCATCAAGGTGAATAAGACAGCCATTTTCGGCAATTACGTCACGAACACCCAAATACCTAGCTATAGTAAGCGCAAAATCTAGACCGTTAGCCGTGGCTAGTACAACTCTTAAGCCACTGTCGCGGGCTTTACGTAAAGCCAAAAGCGCCTCTACGGAAAGCTCGTAGGTGTTTCTACTCAGAGTCAACGTGCCATCTAAATCTGCCACTAAAATCTTACATTTCACACAAAATATGGAGTTGAAGTTTTTAAATCCTCGGCAAAAAGTGCGCTATTAGAGGAATCGCATCTTCTACAGACTCGCCACACTCTATAGACATATAGCGACTTTCAACTAGACACTGTGCTAATTTTACATCGCCTAGTATTTTCAACGCGTTTGGGCCTGGCTGACGGTCTAAAGGCTTCCAACGCTCATATACTTCAGCATTTATATAACCATAAACTACCTCTTTTATACCTGTGGGATATGCTAGTGCGTAGAGTGGAGACAAGTCGCATTTCTCAGACCAACAATTTACCATCGCTAGATGCGGAACTCCGTCTACTAAGCCATAGGCTTCGTACATCTCAACTAATTGCACCTCATATGTTCTGTCATTTGCCTTTATAATTAGTTTTGGAGGCATCAATGTGTCTTTTGCAAGAGTGACGTAGTTTATAACAGCCCTCACCTTTTTATCTGTAAATGTGGCCAACTTATCTATAGGCACTGGGATTGGAGGCCATAGAGTTGCTACAAAACCACGTTGAATAACAGCCCAGCCCTCTCTAGTTAGTATCTTACTCCAAGACACTATAAGTTTAGGGCACATATATAAATACGAAAGCGCCGCCGCCGGGATTCGAACCCGGGACTTCCGCCTGAAGCCCAGCCTACGGGTTAACAGCTTCGGCGGACCCGCTCGAGTCCTCCGCCGCTCTAACCGGGCTGAGCTACGGCGGCAGGATAGAAAAAGTTGTATTTTAAAAAATTTGTCCCATAATACAAGGCTGTCGTAAGAGATATACGCAAAGGTCTCCGATATAATAATTCTTAGTTAATTATACGGCACGCGCTGGTGAAACTCTCCCTATGAAGCCACGCTACCCCCGACAAGCGCCGTCTTGACGGCGCCTCTGTGGACACAACACCGCCGGGGCAGACCTTCGGCCTTAGGCTCTGCAGCGATAGGCCGCCGCTTACAACGCCGCTTGGCTTGTACACACGGCGTCGCTTGCTCTGCAGACGTCGCCGGATCCGAAGTACTTCGAGTTGGCGCAGTCTCACCTGGCTGATATCGTCGAGGCAGGAAGCACTACCTCGCCCTATATGTCCACAGCGTCACCGACAGGCTAGAGGCAGAGGCGGCGAACTACGTCGGCTACTACAGGAGCCTCTTGTCTTCTCTAGCCAAGGCGCTGAGGTCTGCCGGAGAGGCCGTCGAAGGCGCCCTCGCCCGCGCCGCCGGAGCGCTGAGAGAGCTCGGCTCTAAGTTCGCCTCGCTGGCTGAGGAGGTCGTTTCGCACTTGAGGAGGGGCAAGCAAACGTCTCAGTTGCCATCTTCTCACCGTACGGCGGCTAACCACTGGGCTAAGGTGAGTTAAAAATTTCTTGGTTTCACCTCTCGAGAAGAGTTTTCACATACTCCGCAAGCGAGGTTCTAACCTCAGCATCTTCTAACTGAAGGGCTGTTGCCAGTATCAACTGAGCAAGGATAGGCTTTCTATCCTCTGGCGGGAGTACATTAAGTAGGTTGGCTATGATTGTAGACACGAGCCCTATTGTCTCATCTACTTTAAGTTCCATATCTGAAAGCATGCTTAGCACCTTATCTTCTGTTTTATATAATGTATAAACCGCGACCAGCATTATGAAGTCGATGGTCGATATTTGAAGTCTCTCGACCCACTCTTGGACTTTCTCAGGATTTTCTGTCATATATGTAACAAACTTCTCTAGTTCACTTCGCGGAATTTGGAACATTTTCTCAGCGTCTACGAGAAACTTCTCAACCCAACTCACATATGTGTTGACGCATTATTTAAATAAGGTTTACATAAAAAGCGGTGTTTTCAAGAGCTGGTGTTGGATGGGCGTGTGACGGATTTTTTGGTGTAGACACACCTGAAGATGTTAACATTGATATCGTATTAGTGACGCATCACCACGAGAGACATGTGTCAGGAGCGCGCAAAGCAAAAATAGTGATAATAAACCCGATAGAGTACGGGATGGCTGCAAATGCCCATAGAGCGACGAGGTACGCAGAAGTTGTACTAAAACGCGCTGGGGCGCCAAGAGATTACAAGCCATTCGTGTCTACAGCGCCTTTCAACGGCACGGTATATAAATTCACAGCAGGGTGGGTGGATCTCGGCGATTTGTCGGTTAGAGTGATACCCTGCGGTTCTCATACTTGGGGACACACGTGTTATAGTATAGACAATGTTATATTTGTAGGCGACCTTGACAGTTGGATCGTTAGCGTCAACACATTTATAAGAGTTCTAGCCTCTCTAAGAAAACTAAGAGATTACATAGCTTATACAGGTCGCGGCGAAAGGAAACCTCTAGAGGAGTATATAGATATTCTCAATGCTACATTCAAGAGATTAGTAAGGAGATATGTCGAATGTTTAGGTGAAAAAACCCCATATAAGATAGCTCTTTGCGCTAGAGGTGGGGGCGACCCCCTTAGATTATCAGAGGAAGGCATCGCCTTTGTTAAGTACCTCGTAGAGAATGGCCTAGCCAAATTGATTAACTCTTTACCCTATACTGTCAAACCGATATAGCGCACGACTTCGGCTAAGTTACAGCGAAATAAATGGCTGGGAGACTCCGGATCGTCTGTAGAGCCGAAGTGTGGCACATAAGCGCAAACCTCCGCAAGCTTCTTCGCTAACTCTCTTTCGCTAAAAGGCACAACAACCGCATATAATGTCTCACATTGTAGATAATCTACGTGCCACCTCTTTTTGGCCGGCCGTTCAAGATGTCGTAGTATACGCTTTTTACACGATACGCCACAAGAGCCGGCGTAAGTATATACGCCAGTCTCAATCACAAACCTAGCGGTGTTTGTATTTATTGTCTGACTTGGACATTTAAAAAACACTAAATAGCCTTGGGCCATGGCTGTGAAGAGCCGATGGCTGGCGTGAGACGTGACGCTACCCATGGCGGGTGCTGAGCCTCCTCCTTATTTCTCTAACCAACGCCGGAAGTACTACACCAGCTCTCCCCTTGATGAATATATCTGCGATTGGGGTAATAGCGGATTCTTCTGTGTTAATTTCTACGACTAATGCTCCATTTCTTTTTGCGATGTGTGGTATATACGCCGCGGGATATACAACGCCGGAAGTACCGATTACTAAAACTACATCGGATTTATACGCTAGTTCTACGGCTTTGTTCCACACATCTTGAGGTAATGGCTCGCCGAACCATACAACGTCTGGTCTCAATAGACCCCCACAATTGGGACATCTGGGGAGTATCTCCTCCACTGGGCGCTCTAATCTATACGTTAGGCCGCATTTTACACATCTAACTCTCCAGAGAGAGCCATGTAGCTCCACTACGTTATTGCTACCAGCTCTCTGGTGGAGCCCGTCTACGTTCTGTGTGATAATCGCTTTTATAACTCCTAAATTCTCTAACTCTGCTAAAGCCAAATGGCCGGGGTTCGGCTCGGCATTATATACTAACTCCTGTCTCCATCTATACCATCTCCAGACAAGTTCTGGATTGCGTTCAAAAGCCTCAGGTGTGGCCAATTCCTCTGGTTTATACCTCTCCCATAATCCTCCGGCACCTCTAAAAGTGGGTACGCCGCTTTCAGCAGAGATCCCAGCCCCCGTAAATGCTATACAAAACGCCGACTTATGTACCAACTCTGCAGCTTTTAAAACAGCTACATCCATATAAAGCCACCTATGATAAATATATAAGTGATGAGCCAGGCAATACGGAAATGTGACGCACCACGACCTCCTCTGAGTTACAACGCTGATAAACTTAAGGACGTGCAGTGAGTTACTTTTTTATACAGTGCGCGGAAGGTGGTGACATGAGAAAGGCATTTGTGCTAGCTTTAATCGCCACAGCGCTTACGCTGGCTTTATGGCAAGCTTACACCGTAAGGATCGCCTCAGTGGAGATCAATGCCTTAGCAGTAGGGCCCTCTGGGGGCGCCGTTTTGCCCATAAGGGTCACACTTCTGACGCCAGGCGACGGGAGGGCCTATGTGGCGGGAGTTCCCGAAGCAGGACAGGGATTTGGCCCGTCTGCTCAAATAGCCCTATATGTTGCAGCTCGATACTCTGGCAAGCCATATATAAATTATACAGCTCTATTGAGAGTGCTCGCAAGCGATGCACAAGTAGGCGGCCCCTCGGCCAGCGGCTATATTACTGTGGCTATGTTTGCCCTCATGAATGGTCTACAGCTTAGAAACGACACGGCTATGACTGGTATAATACTACCCGACGGGCTAATCGGCCCCGTAGGCGGCGTTTCACAAAAGGTCGCCGCAGCGGCGGAGAGAGGAATAAAGACCGTTCTCGTTCCAATTGGCGAAAAGCCAAGTGGCATACGTGGCATCAGAGTGATAGAGGTAGGAACTGTAGAAGAGGCCATATATTACCTAACTGGTTATAGAGTTGAAACACCACGGCCGTCGGTGGTAGATGACACAGTGTTTAGAGAGATATCTAGAAACCTCTTTGATGCAGTATACCGATATTACAACCAGACAGTAGGTAGGGGGTATGTAGACACATCCCTAATAGAAGAGTTAAAGGCTAAAGGCGACTACTACACAGCAGCATCGTTAATATACCAAGGCATTGTGAATTACTACAGAGACCAAGCCGCCTCCTCTAGGAGGATGGCTCGAACACTTTATGATCAAGCTCTCCAGCTAGCTAAAGAGGCCGAGAGGGAGCTTTCTAAAATCCCCGTAACTATTAACAACATAGATCTCGTAGTAGCGGCGTACACCAGAATATATGAGGTATATCTACAGGCTAACTCAACGTCGCCTCAACCAGGTGACATGTATGCCCGCGCAGTCACGCTAAAGCCGTGGATTGAGGAAGCTCGTAAAATGGCCTACGGTCCTGCTGTAAATGAGAGTGGATTAGCAGAGGCGGCCAGGATGTATCTAGACTACGCCAAAGCTATGTATGCGTATTTAGAGACGACATATGGCGTCACTATTGGCGATTATTCAACCGCTGTACAGCTCGCCGAAGATCTTTACGGCAAGAGACTATATCTCGCGTCTATGGCTAACTCTATAGAGATCATTGCCGAATCTGCCGCCGCTCTCATGGCATCTGCATCAGACAAGTATCTTTCTATAGCAAAAGACAGGGCGTTAATAAATATGGCGCGTGCTGCGCGGTGCGGCTATACAAACACACTGCCTCTCAGCTATCTCCAATTTGGCGATTATTACAGCCAGCAACCAACTAGAACGCAATACGCCTTGACCTACTATATTATGGCATCTGTATATTCGACAGCCATGGGGGACGTCGCTTGTACCTCAAAGAGCGAAGTGGTATATCAACGCCCGACTTTCTCAGCGTCTGAAAGCAAAAATATAACTGCTTCAACTATATATACAGCAAGTACTAGAGAAGATGTAGAGGGGAAAAGTCTCTGGCTACCTCTCGTATTAGCACTATTGGCCGCTTTAGCTCTAGTCTACTCCTCTAGACGGTAACTATTTCGCCGCTGATATGTCGCTTTTTTTTTGCGGCCGCTTTTTCTACCAGGAAGTAGCGTTAATGTAAAGAAGACAACCGGTACTAAATATTCCCAGTAGGGTGCATACATGTAGATTGTCGCTACTAACCTCTCTACAATATCGCCATTTATAGTCACGGCAGGGATAGATATTAAGACTAAACCCGCAATTGCTAAAGCGGTTAATACTCTGTCACGTACTCTTCTTAGAGCAAGTGCTGTTAGTATAGCTATTATAGTTAACGCAATTAATCCAGTCATAGGCTACGCCTACCTCGTCTATTATATGTTTATCAGTTATTATGTGGCAAGTTATTATATTACTTTCGGCATCTCAGAACGTCTTTACGCCACTCAGTGTATTGTTTAAATATGTGTATAATCATTACGTCGTGTGGTTCCTCCCGCTTAATAGAGGCGAGGCAGTAGAAGTTATAAAAAGAGCGTATGAAATTGCGCGGGAACATGCGAGAAAAGCCGGTGGGAGATTAGAGCCTATACAGCCAAAACATATCTACGGGGGGGAGGCCGATAAATTTGGCTATACTCTGCAGGTTGGCAGAATAACTGTAACTCTACCGCCAGCATCAACTCTTGTAATATGGGGGTTTTATAACGCAGATGAGTATCTAGATTTTATACGGTTTATACACGACGGAAGAGTATATGAATGGTTTGTCGAACCTATTGCTTACTACCCAGAGCGAATTGGGGTGTGGTTAGAGGAGCCTCTTATATTTAGAAATACGCTATATATAGACGTACATACTACATCTACAGAAGGTAGAGATCGGGTTTATGGTTGGCCTCTTGGCTATTTTATTGCGCCTCTACAGCCGCCTCAGGAAGTAAAAACGCCACGTAAACCTAAGAGTGGACAATCTAAAAGAGGGAAGGGAGAGCAGACATAGGTCTTGATTACCGCAATCACGTATATACGTGTATCTACCGAGGAGCAAGACCCAGAGAACCAACGCGACTTCTTAGAGAAATGGGCGAGTGGACGCGGCTTATACATACTTAAACACTATATAGATGTAGGGGTATCGGGGGTTGTTGAGCCTTGGAAAAGACCCGCGTTTAAACAGATGGCGGCAGAAGTGGATAAGTTAGAGCCGAGACCCAAGGTGCTTTTAGTATATGAAATTTCGAGATTAGTTCGCTCTTTTCAAGAACTCTTCACACTACTAGATCTCGTGGAAAACAAGCTGGGTCTTGTAGTTGTATCAGCGTCGGAAAGAGAACAAGCGCTTCAGAATCTCGACGGAGTTTACCGTCAGTTTCTTCGCGCAGTTCTTGCATTTGTGGCCACTATGGAGAGAGAATTCATACGACAAAGAACTAAAATCGCACTCGAAAGGGCGAGAGCAAGAGGCAAGATCTGGAATGTGGCAGAGAAAAGAAATGACATAACACAAGCTGTAGTGGAAATGTACACTTCAGGCGCTTCATTAAGAGAAACCGCCAGAGCGTTTGGACTTTCCTTATATGAAGTCAGAAGAATACTATCTAAAGCCGGCGTTTATCGGCCTAGCGTCTACACATGCCCCCGGTGTTTCTCCCGCCTAAAGGTGATAGAGAGAACGGCGAAAATAGTGGATAGCAGATATACGGTTACAGAAAGATTATATTGTTCTAACTGTGGATACGAAGAGATAAGAGAAATCTAGATCCGTACTTAAAGGACACATCATTGATCAGCGAGGTGAAGCCACTTCATTTAAAATACCCTGGGCTATGGTTTATATCTTTAACAGATCTTCTCTACATACCTAGATATATCAAATCCTCGTTTTTTGAATTCCCGGAGATCCTCATAGCGACTCCAGGGGTACGAAATCCAAACCCATTCCTCAATCTTCTCCACATAGTAATCCGGCACATAACTACTGGTTGTCTTTAGATGTAACACCGCTGTTTTTGTCTCCGAAGCGCCTACTAAATCAAGAATATTCTTGACAGTCATCAAAGTATGCCCTGTGTCGGCTACTTCGTCAACTACTAAGACAGACTTACCTCTAACTACGCCTGGCTCTACGTTATGGTAGACTATCGGTCTCTCAGCACGTCTCTGAGCCAGCCCCCAATATTTTACTCCTATTGATATTATATCGTCAATCCCTAAAACATCACTTATTATACGCGCTGGGACAAGACCGCCGCGAGAAACTGCAATGATGACCTCAGGCTTGTATCCAGACTCCTCTATTTTCTTTGCTAAAATTTCGCTTAAAGTTATCCCCTCGGGCCATGAGATAAATCTCACCTTTACTCCCCCTATCTCGATAATAGGCATGTATGAAGGGTTGGAGAGGTATAAAAACACGTGTCAGCGCCCGCCACCGTTGGGCAGGCTCTCGTCATCAATACCGCGTGGGTTCAACTCTCCACCAATAACTATGGAAGTCCATAAATATAAAAATAATGCCCCCTTCATAATAGTTTAGTTGTCTCTCAAGAACTCGACTATAATCGAGATGGACAACTCTATACAGGGAGTCATGCCTCTGTAGTTTTGTCAATCGCCTAAGGACAAGGATTCATTACTGGGAGCAAATTTCGCTCTTTGTGACGCAGGGAGTAGTCGTAACCGGTCTGGCTACGTATCTTGATAGTAGATAAACAAGACCGCCGGGTTTTTATACTCATATCTCCTCTATATGGTGCCGAAACTTATTATTGTCACGGGCGGCGTGCTTTCTGGAGTAGGCAAGGGAGTTGTAGTGGCAAGTATAGGAAGAATACTGAGGGCGCGTGAAATATCGGTAAACGCTATAAAGATAGACCCCTATATCAATGTAGATGCTGGCACAATGAATCCCTATGCTCATGGCGAGGTATTTGTGACGTACGATGGCGGTGAGACAGACCTTGACCTCGGCCACTACGAGAGGTTTCTCGACGTAGAGCTGTCAAAGAAGAACAATATAACTTCGGGCCAAATATATCTCTCTGTAATTGAAAAAGAAAGAAGAGGCGAATATCTGGGGCAAACAGTACAGTTAATACCCCATGTAACAGACGAGATTAAGAGAAGAATTATAGAGGCTAGTGGAGGTTATGATGTAACTCTAGTGGAGATAGGGGGTACTGTAGGAGATTATGAACAATTGCCGTTTCTAGAGGCAGTGAGACAGTTGAGGCTAGAACTTGGCGATGACGTGATATTTATACACGTGGCACTAGTGCCATTCCTAAAGACGACAGGGGAGTTCAAAACTAAGCCTCTACAACATAGTGTAGCAGAACTTAGGAGGTATGGCATACAGCCAGACGCTGTGGTTGTCAGATCAGAGAAACCCATCGACGCCAACTCTGTGAAGAAAATCGCGCTATTTGCTCATGTACCTCCACATGCGATATTTAATTCCTACGACGTAGACACGATTTATAGAGTGCCTCTTATTCTTGAACAACAGGGCATGGGAGACTTTTTAGTCAAGAGGTTACGTTTGGCATCAAAAGAGCCGGATCATAAAAAGTGGGAAGAGTTTATATCAAAACTTACATCGCCTCGGTATAAGGTGTCTGTTGGCATGTGTGGAAAATATGTCGAACTTCCAGACGCCTATCTCAGTATTATTGAGGCACTTAAACACGCTGGCGCTACATTAGATACAAAACCAGAGCTCGTATGGATAAACTCTGTAGAAGTAGAGAAGAACCCCGACATGTTATACAAACTTAACATAGACGCCATGGTTGTCCTACCTGGCTTCGGCAAAAGAGGCACCGAGGGCATGATCGAATGTATAAAATATGCCAGAGTTGAAAAAATACCATTTTTAGGCATTTGTTTCGGCATGCAGTTGGCAGTAGTGGAGTTCGCCCGTAATGTCCTAGGCCTCAGAGAGGCCAACTCTACAGAGCTTGATCCAGAGACCCCACATCCTGTGGTACACCTCGCGCCTGAGCAACGGGAGGTAAATGTAATGGGCGGTAGCATGATTCTTGGCGATAGAGAGGTGGAAATTATGCCGAATACGCTGGCGGCGTCTATATATAATACTTCAGTAACTACCGAGAGACATAGACATAGATATGAAGTCAACCTCTCCTATCTGCCTAAACTTATCGAAGCAGGATTAGTTGTGTCTGGATGGAGAAAAGATGTGAAGAGAGTAGAAATTATAGAGTTACCAAGACATCCTTACTTTATTGCAACACAGTTCCACCCAGAGTTTAAGTCTAGACCCACAAGACCGCGGCCGGTGTTTCTAGGCTTGTTAAAAGCAGCACTTGAAAATAGATAACAATATTCTTTTATAAATAATAGCAAAACTTTTGTTAAAAAATAATAGATTCAAGAAAAGAACTTTGCAAAGCTTATTAAAAGAGAATTGCATAAGGCCTTTCCCTCTTTATCTCTTAGAGACCTCATAATTTCTTGCCGCTTGTCCCTAGGCTATTGCGACCAGGGACTTTCACCCCGTCCACGTTTTTATTGACAGCTGGGCTACCTCCAGCGCCACTTCTCTAGCGAAGATGGGGGCGACGTATAGCTTGTCTTAGGTCGGCTTTTTCTTGCCCTTCCGTCTTCCTACGCCCAAGAACGCCTACTTGAGTCTGACGCCCTCTTCCAACCGTTTTCTGATCTAAGAGATGTCGCTCTTCTTCAATTTTACAACAAACGGCGGTATGCCCAACTTCCGCACTCTGAGAACGCCGCCTGCGAGATCATAAAGCTGGCAAGCCGCGATCGTAGTTGACGCAGTGGGGGACGAGACGTATTTGGCGAAGAAGCAAAGCGGCGTCTCAGACAACTGGGGGCTAGAAACAACCCCCCGGCCACCACCACCCAACTCCAACTACACATGAACGACGCTTGGCCCCCCGGCGGCAACCTACGGCCACATAAGACCCCCCGACACACCCAAAACAGACCCCCCAAGCCCCCCAGAGAAAGGCCAAGAGAGAGGTAGGGGGACGTGACGGAGAAATTTTTATACTGAGAACCAGAAACGGGCGTGAGCGGTAGAGTTGAAATTCTCAAACGCTTGGAAAGTTGGGGACATGACTTAGCAAAGTCAATTCTCGAATTAAGAGAGCCCGTTATGGAGATACCAGCTAGAACTCTCAGTAATACCATATGGGATGAGAAGTCTAAGATGTTAAAATTAGGGCCGGAGAAAATGCACAGAAGGTTCCTAGATGTTAAGGAGTCGCGTAAATTTATGCAAACAGTTCTAATGCTCCGGCTAATTGTGGAGGCTATTAGAGAAGATGTATATCCCACTATACGTGACCTCTACTACAACGGCAAACATACTATAGTATTTAAAGATCCGTTAGGGAGGGTACACAGAGAAAATACATGGGATGAGCAAACAGAGTCTAACACCGTAATTGAGGATATAGAAGTCGCGACAAACGTACTTAGAGAGGAGATGGGGATCTCTGCCGATGTAAAGGGAAAGATTGTAGGGCCTATCGTAGTTAGATCACAGGGCTACGAGTTAGATGCGAGTAAATTTGGCGAAACAGCACTAAGCCTCCCAGTTAATGTAGATGCGCTGGAGATTATAAAAGTAGAGGCCGCGTATGTACTGGTTGTGGAGAAAGACGCAATATTTCAACGCCTAGTTAGAGAGAAGTTTTGGAGCCAGGAAAACGCAATTTTGGTCACTGCAAAGGGCATGCCGGATAGAGCTACGCGGAGATTCATTAGGAGACTCAATGAGGAGTATAAACTTCCTGTCTATGTCCTTACCGACGGCGATCCCTATGGGTGGTATATTTACTCTGTATATAAGAGCGGCTCTATAAAGCTTAGCTATGAGAGTGAGAGACTCGCCACGCCAAATGCCAAATTTCTTGGACTAACCGCGACTGATATAGATGCTTATAAGATCTCGGACAATTATGTCATAGCTGCAAACGACCGGGATATCAAAAGAGCACAAGAGTTGCTCAGATATCCTTGGTTTCAAAAACCGGAATGGACTAAGGAGATAAACCTATTCCTAAAGAAGAAGAAAAAAGTAGAAATAGAGGCACTATCTACACACGGCCTAAAATTCTTACACGACTATCTACGGGATAAGATAAGAAACCAGAAATTTATCGACTAACAACTCGTCTAGCCGAGACTTGTATTGTGTTAGGTTCTAAACTTCTGGTGTATCCGAGTTATATAGAGGATATGGAATACTCTTTTTTTGCAGATCTAAATATATTTATATATGGCGTCTATTTAGATATATGCAAGGCGAGGTCAGAAAAGTCCAGCTTACAGGCGGGGCAACTCTTATAGTTAGCCTTCCAAAGGAGTGGGCCAAGCGGATATCTCTTCTGCCAGGAGACGAGGTAATTATCGTAACACAGCCAGATGACACTTTAGTGGTTATCCCTAAGAAATTAGGTAAGCGTGTAGGTGTAGTTGCCGAACTTACTATAAACCAGCCTGTAGCCGTTGAGGAAGTGGAGAAGTTATTTATGGCGCTGTATATAGGCGGGGCTGAGACAGTCGTTGTCAGGTTTTCGCCAGCGACTATGGGGCTTAGAAAGCAGATTAAAGACTTTATCCGACGTAGAGTCGTCGATATGGAGATCGTAGAAGAGGCTAGCGACAAGCTTATTGTTCAGTCTATGGTATCTGCCACAGAGTTAGCTGTGGCGGATATTGCTGGAAAGATGTTGCGCCTAGTCGGAAATATGTTAAGTGATCTAATAACAGGTCTGGAGAAAGACGACGTCGCAATGCTTAGAGACATCATTGAACGCGACGACGAGGTGGACAGATTATACTGGCTCATGGAGCGTCAACTTAAAAGGGCCGCCATGTCTAGATACATAATGCTCGAATTAAAGATTGACGATCCCAGAGACATTGTTGAATATGTAATAATTGCAAAATCTATCGAGAGAATGGCTGATCACATTTGTAGAATTGCATATGTAAGCCAAGAGGAGAAAATTGACATGCGTATTGTTCTACCTATATTGGCAAATGTAGCCGGCTTTCTTAAACAAGCAGAGGCATTATTAACAGGCGACTCGTCGCCGCAGAAAATCGCAGAACTTCAAAGTGAGATTACTTCGTGGAGTCATAGGGTAAGACGTGAAGAGGCGTTTCCAGACCCTGCGACCTCTGTAGCTAAAGAAAGTGCAATTAGAATAGGTGAGTACATAGGTGATATCGTAGAATCATTCGGCCGTATTAGGCTTAAAGATAAGGCGATAGTCATCGGCGAGGTTTCTGGCACTCAGCAACGACAGTAAATATACTCTCAAAGAAAAGGTGTAGTTTTGCTATTTTTAAGATTACACATGTAGATCTTAGTGCTTCAAATACAAAGTCGGCGCGCCCCAGTGAGCTAAAGGTGAGAATCACAGTATGTGGCCTATTCGCTGATATCCATCTAAGTACTCTTGGGATAATACCTAGGTCGTGTATTGTTAGGTCTATGGGCTCTTCAGGAGGTAAATAGGGGAGATTAGATACTACAACATCACCACCTCTTAACGTCTCTGTCGCATTGCTACAAATTACGTCTATGTTATTTGGACATGTTCTACATGCTTCTTCTTCTATATCTACCGCTATTATGAGTCTACATTTTTCGACAAGCGCTTTAGCCAGGATACAGGAACCAGTTCCAACATCTATACACACATCTCCCCTAACCTCATTAAGCATTTCTAAAGTCAAGTAGCTGTCCTCGGCCGGTTTATACGTCATTAACGTATGGGGATCATATACAACAATGCCGGTATTACAAAAAATACTATAAGCGCATGGATAAGCGTCTGCTCATATGTCGTGCCTACTTCCAGCGAGTACATAGTTGCGTACATAGTAGCTGTAAGCAGTAGAGTTAGGAAAAGCAGTATTTGCGAAAGAGTGATTAAATATACAAATTCTAGTGAATAGGCAATTTGTACAAGCGTGAGATGAGTAGAGGGATATAAGGCCAATGGAATTACGCCGACTATGGTCTTAAGAGGCTTTATTCTCTTCCTGGAGAGTATGTATGTTGTCAAGATTATGACAGCGATTGATGAAAGTGAAATCGCAAGAGAATGATATATAGAGAGTCTTATCGAAAGTGGGAGGTAATATCCAATATAGGTAACGCCGAACAAGGTCAACGGGGGGTTTTGTAAAGCTCCAACTATTAAGGCGAGGATCCATGTTGTAAGTATTACAAGAGTAGTTATATGCAGATGTGGCGATAGGAGAAGCCAGATGACCAAAGGTCTAAGACTGGCCGTAGGGGGGAGTGTAAGTGACTTAAGAGGTTCTAGCGTTGAAATTATCGATGCAACCTTCTCTCCAAGGTCAGTTAAACGTACTAGGGACTCTTCTCTTTTTACAACGCCTAGGTTCTCTAGCGCAGAAAGCTCAAACAATAGTACAGACGCCGAAATATTCAACGATGTTCTGAGTTTTGTAAGTGTCATAGGCCCCTCCCTATGTAAAAGAAGCACTATTTCCCGCCTTCTACCTCTAGCTGTTTCATATATAACGTGTTCCACGATGGAAAGTTACGGTTCGGTAATATTTGTTTCAAACGCCTAAAGTAAGGCGAAATTGTTAAAAACCCCATTTATGGAGGCTCACCTATGGCGACAGAACAGACAATACTAGTTGGTAAAAAGCCAACGACAAATTACGTAATTGCAACAGTAATGGCGTTCAACGCCGGCGTTAAAAAAGTTGTGTTAAAAGCTAGAGGCGCTGCAATTTCCAAGGCCGTATCAACCGCAGTTATGGTAAGAGACAGATTCCTGCCCGGTAAAGTTCAGATAAAAGATATTAAGTTGCTCAGTGACAAAGTGCAAGGCCAAGGTGGCAGAGAGAGGACAGTTGCTGCCGTTGAGATAGTACTTGAAATGGCCTAAGGTGTTTTTTCTACGCCGAAAGTCCTTTTTAAATGTCGCTTGGCGTTATTATAAAGAGTCTCTCTAACGTCCGATCTTACCACCCTCCATATGGCGAGTTTACTATTGCCAAAATTCTAAAGGAGTCCGAGGGGAGGTGGACCCCTGTTTTTGAGAATGTACGCAAGGGCTTTGTCGGAGTGGGTAATGTTATAGACACTAGAGAGAAGCTCTACTTCTATCTCGGAGTTAAAAACGACGAGGAGGCATATGTCAAACTTTTAAACGCGGAGGAGAACCCTGCTAAGTTAGAGAGCGTATCTACGTGGAGAGATATGTATAGAGAACTAGAGTCTCTATATGATCTGCCAATGGTACGTTACTATGAAAAAGAGGCAAAGCCCTATATAACATCTGCTGTGATAATTGGCGTAGGGATAGACGGCGTTATGAATGCATCTATACATAGGTTCTCTCCTGTTGGAAATAAGAAGGCAGTGGTAAGACTAGTACCTAGACACCTCTACCAAATATATAAAACCAGTATTGAGAAGGGCAGAGAAGTTCCCATAGCAGTTGCTTGGGGAGTACATCCCCTGGTTTTATTAGCTGCGGCGTCTTCACCTCCTTATGGAGTTTTTGAGTTAGAGGTCGCATCTCGTCTTATGGGAGGTATTAAGGTAGTTGAACTAGAAAATGGGGCTGTGGCGCCCTTTATGGCGTCGGTCATAATAGAGGGGTTTCTAACGCGGGAGTATGCTGAAGAGGGGCCCTTTGTTGACATAATCGGCGTTTATGACAGAGTGCGGCTTCAACCCGTTGTAAGGGTAGAGAGGATTTTCGTGTTACGTGAAGAGGCATATCTACACTACTTACTGCCAGCCGGCTTAGAGCATATGTTACTTATGGGTTTTGAAAGAGAGGCAAAGATATGGAGAGCTGTGAAATCTGTCACACCTGGGGTAAAGAAAGTCAGGTTAACAAAAGGCGGCTTTGGTTGGCTTGTGGCGGTGATTTCACTAGACAAATCTGTAGAAGGTGACGCAAAAAACGCGCTTCTAGCCGCGTTTGCAGCTCACCCCAGTTTGAAAATAGCAATTGCCGTAGATAGTGACATAGATCCGGAGGACCCTGTCGCCATAGAGTGGGCTATAGCCACAAGACTCAGAGCTGACAGAGGTTTGTTTGTAGTGCCTTACGTAAGAGGCTCAACACTTGACCCAGTCGCTCTCAATGAGGAAGGTTTAACTCATAAAATAGGCATAGATGCCACTAGACCTTTAGACGCAGATCCCTCTCTGTTCGAAAAAGCGAAGATTCCAGATTGAAGAGATATATAGGGGGGTATGCTCGAAACTGGTGGCACAAGAGTATGCTAAAGAGGCGATATTAAAAATCGCAGATGTTATCTCTAGCGGCGAGGTAGTACCAGTGGAGACGGCACATATATCAGGGGTCTCTTACTTAACCATCGGAGAGCATGGCGTGGAGTTTCTAGAGTTTCTCGTTTCTCTGGGGGCCAAGGTGTCTGTATTTACTACTTCAAACCCTGCCGCGACAGACCTAGGCGGAGTTTTGGAGATAGATAAAGAGACCTTAGAGGGACAGAGAAGGATATATAAAGCCTTATGGGCTATGGGTGTATCTACTATATCATCGTGTACTCCTTATGACTTTATCCTAACTAGGCCACGGACGTTTCATGCGTGGGCGGAGTCAAACGCTATCACCTATATAAACACCTTCAGAGATGCGTGGTCAGACAAGAACCCTGGTCCTCTCGCGTTGTTGGGTGCAATCGCAGGATTTGTGCCTAAGACCCCCCTATATACCCTCGAGGGCAGACGTCCCACGGCGTATGTTAAAATCAACGTAGGCCCCTTAGACTCGCTGGAGGCTGGTGTCGTGGGAGCCTTAATAGGCGAGCGCCTAGGCTCCGGGGTGCCCTACCTCAGCGGGGCTGTTTTCCGAGACGAGGAAAGCCGGAGGGAGTTCGCCGCTGCGCTTTCTACCTACTCCTCCATGGTCTTCGCAGTTGTCGAGGGGGTTACGCCGCATTGGTGGGAGTATCTACATATGGGGGACTTCCGCGACAAGATCACGATTTCGAGAGACGACGTTGCGAAATACCTAGGCGATGTGGAGACGCCAGACGCAGTATATATAGGCTGCCCCTTCGCCGATCCAGATACAATACTGTGGGTATTGGAAGAGGTGAAAAAGAGGGGGCCTGCCAAGAGGCCGATCTATATTTCGACTTCTCCACACGTCTATAAACAACTCGGTAAACTGGCCGAGACGGCCTCGCGCCTTAATATAATAATCTTTGCAGGGACATGTTTAGTAGTATCGCCATTCACTAGGAGGTTTAAGTCTATTGCCACGAATTCGCTGAAGGCGGCATTCTACATACCGAAGCTCCACGGGGTGAGAGTAATCCCCTGCAGAAAAGAGAAATGTATAGAGCTTGCCTACGCTTAGCCCCCTTCACGAGCCAGCCTTCTCTGGATAGGCTTGGGCTTGTCCGCAGTTACCGTTGGGCAACTTGGAAGGGACGGGTCATAGGGGGCTCGCGTTCGCCCGTCCCCCAGTAGCCAGACCTCGGGGTCTAGTGGCGTGATTAAAATTTCTGTTAATTACAATACACAAGACCAAGCCAGAAGCTTTAACATCGGTCTACACCACGTTCAGAACGCCCTCGCAGTTTTGCGACTGTCTGCGTAGCTCATGCAATGAATCCCGTAAAATAACCTCCCGTCTTTTCGTCGTAGCTTGACGTACGTCATTGCCGATGGTTAGGTTACACGTTTCTTCTTCTTTCGGGTATTGCGGCGGTGTGAACATGTACACGTTTCCCTCTTTGCCTAGCCTATTTGCGAGGATAGGCTTAGGGTTGTGACTCACGAGCCGACGCATACTCCTGACACAGCAGGCGACTTGCCGAGACCGCATAACAAGGCCTTCTGAAGGGCATACAGGAGGTATCTACGGTTGATTAAACATAGCGACTCCCTCTAGGTACCTAGGTATAAAACTTATATCTCTCGAGGCCCTATATGTACATGTACTACCTTGCCGACCAGCGGCTTAAGCCACTGGTAAAAGGGAGAGGCCACGTGTCGGCTGAGATAGTGAAGTTGGAACAGCCGGTCTCGTTTCTAGGGGATCTTGATCCAAAGACTGGAGTTTTAGCTGGCATAAATATAGTTGGAAAAATCTTAGCACTTCCATATGTGAAAGGCTCGACTGTAGGCCCCTACGTGTTATGGAGTGCTGCGAAGAGGGGGAAATCACCGCTTGCTATTGTGGCAGAGAAGCCAGATCTAATGTTGGTGACTGCATGTGTTCTAGCAGGCGTGCCATTGTTTGAGGGGCGTGTAGATGCCAAATGTATAAATATTGACTTAGAGACCGGGGCTTATGAAATCTGTAAGTAGAGAGACGCTGTCAAAGTTGGCCCTCCTGATGCTTGAGGAATTGGCGCTTCGTAAAGAGGGCAAGATAAAGCTTAAGTACTGGAAAACCTACAGGATGTCAGTATTTTGGCTTGGAAAAGATGTCACGCAAAGGGTTGTAGACAGGCTAGTAGAGGGCGGTTATATAAAACCAGACGGTGAGTATATCGTCCTTCTAAAACGTTTTACTCCTCAGAAATCTCTCCGCGCGATTTTGAAAGAGGCGTACAATCTTCTCGTTTCTGAAATACGGCAATAATTTCTTGTGGAATACCGTGTATATTTTCGCCATAGATAACCGTCCGTCCGGCCAACCAAAGCAATGTATCTAAGTGTAGAGGCGGTATCCCCACTTTTTCTGCAACTTTATTCCAAATACCCTGCACCTCTTTATACCGTCTTATAGCCTCTTTCGGCGGGGTATCTATTAACTTTGCACACCAGGTTAAATATGCGATTCTGTAGTCAACAGGTATTGGTATGTTAAATGGCAGAAGTCTATTAACGCCCCTGCTACACATGTAGACATAGTTTAACATCTTTATGGCAAACACAAGTGTCTTTTGTTCACGTTTTGCATTAAGTAAAACAGAGAGGTCATTGAGTGTCTTTTCTAAATCTTCTAGATTTGGCACGTAACCACAAGCCTTAGCTACGCGCTTTTTCCTAGTCTCTATGCCAATTTTAAGATAAGGACTCGTCTCTATATACTTTAAGAAATCGTCACAGACGTCTTTTACCCTTCTCGAAAAATACCAGCCGAAATACTTCCAATGTTCCTCCCCCCTTCCAGTAAGCCGGTAGCTAACTAGGGCGTTCAACATCGTAAGTCTTGCGGCGGTTAGCTCGTCGTTATTTTGGACTACGCGACATACTGCATGATATTGCGGATCTCTTTTTTCAAGCTGTAAAATAACGTCTATATATTTAACTAATGTATCTACTAATTGTTTAAACTCTTGCTTTTCTCCCATAGCTGGCTATAGAGCAGTTTCAAATTTATAATTTAATGGAAACATATGTGAACAAGCCAAAAGTTTCAATCACGAAAGTGGCGAAGACAACCACCAACAGCCGGTGTTGCCCATGCGACGGACTTTATAGAATAACCCCCATTTTTCCACCTCCCTCAGTATTTGTCTTTCCTGCTTTACTTGACCTTCAGCGTCGCTGAAGGTCAAGTGTGATGTGTCCTCGTCTTTCTCTCTCGGCGAAGGTTGTAGATATTACAACAGCAGAGAGACGCTCTTGTTGATGCAGGGTCAGCGATATAAAGTAGTGCAGTAAAGTTTATGGACTCTTCTTAATTATAGATTTACGTCCATATTGAAGCGGGTTTTTCACTCCACAACCAAGGTTTGTTGGACAAAGCCCCCACGTATGCATAGTTTCACAACTAGGTACTGCATATTCCTTTCGCCCTCCAACTTGGCCGGCTATGTGCATTACCTGATACCGCGTAATTTTTTCGTTAAAGTCAGGAGATGAGCGAAATAACTCAACTATCTGTTCTAAATCCCATCCTCTCTTAATTAAATACGTCGTTATAGCAAATCTTGCTGTATGAGGAAGATTTTCGCCATTTTTAAGCGCAGTTATTATTGCTTGCATACATGGAGGATCTTTCCCCTCTGTTTGTTGGTAAGACAGCTGTACGGGTCTTTGGGCATACTTTTTAATTACGTCCTCAAGCTGTGTCATGTCGACTGCTGTAGCGATTCTACCTACAGCTAGTTCGTTTTCTCTCACAATTTGTAACATGCGTTCTTCATAAGCCTCCTCAAGGAGTCTTTCAAAGTCCTCCATAGGTAAAATAACCCAGCCTTTAATCACCGGCCTATTTATCATAGCCCAGTAGGGATCCTGCGGTGCATATCTGAGGTAAGATACCCATCTAACAGCCATGGGTAGGTTATATACAGCCACTATAGCGCCTGAGACAACTTCACTTGCTTGTTTTGCATATATGCCCAAGTCTTTAGCTATCTCTATCTTACATCTAGGATCTTGTACTCCTGGTATCTTTCTCAACAATATTGTAAAGTTTTTACTTTCTGAATCTATAAACCTTCGTAATATATATGTATTTTTTGTAGCAGCTGCGATATATAAAGCTAACCTAGCAGCTACAGCTATATCCTCTGGTGTGTCTAAACACTGGCGAGGGTTAAACGGTTCGCGTCCCAGCGATTTTTTAAACCGCTCTATTGCCTTCTCAATAAAAGCGCTATTTGTAAGTACGAAATCTAAAGAGAAACCTCTTCTAGAGAGATAGGCCATAGATCTGTTAAGAAATGGGAAATAGCATGCCGATTCGCTTATGGAAATATTACAACTCACAAATGTATTTACCTCGGCTTTTATAAACTAGCTAAGTACCTCAAGTATATTTAGTGTGGGTGTCAACTCCCTATATTTCCCACCGGTTGTTTTAGCTAACGATTTTAAGAATTGACTTTTCTCTGTCGCCACTATATGAAGTCTTTTAAATCTCTTGGCTAAGTTTAAAACCTTATCAGGATCGTGTGTTCTTCCGTCTGTAATTATAACAATATCACGAGAGATTTCATGGCTTTGTAAGAGTTCAAGCGCAGAGGCCAACTCAGTGCCACCTATAGCGTATATATATTTCAGTATCTCTATCATATCTCTTAAGTATATGTTGACGGGATGAGGAGTCCACATAAAGTCGGCGTCTGTGTTGAATAAGACTAGAGAAACTAAGCCGCGGAGATGTGCCATTTGATGTAGATATCTGGCTATGGCATTTTTTGCGACCCTAAGTTTTGTCAAGGCTCCTATATATTCCTTCATGCTTCCTGAGACATCTAGAGCTATATAGATAGGTTTATCTACTATGTGTATATATTCACGTATGTAGATATCTGTGTCCGAAATAGGTTTATTCTGTAGAGCTTTCCTAGCGATAGACATGGCGGTTCTAATCAAATCTACATCTGAGATAGAGACATAGGGGTAGTACTGTTTGATTGATTTTACAGCCGATTTTATATATGCAAATCCCTCACTACGTGCCGTGATTTTAGCTTCAACCTCTTTAACAGCCTCTTGTGGAAGATTTATCCTCCTTATAACTTCAAGTTTTACGCGTGGTGGTGCATCAGGAGACACATATTTATTTACTACATGGGCGAGCGTCGGCGCTTTTTCAACGCCTACAGACCCTATAGCTGGCGCTGGAGAAATCACTCTAGCATTCGGTATACAGTCTATTGCGCTTTCTATGATTTTCTTGGCATTTCCTGGACTTGTACGTAACGAGCCAGCTAAATTCTGGGCCAAGATTTCTAGGATTTTCTCTCTATCCAGCACCCCAAGATGCGACCTGGCATATATATCTGCGATAGCGTAGATTAAGCTACGAACAGAAATCCCTCCGAGACATTCATAAAGTGAAGCCAATATATCTATTAGTTCATTCATTTAACGTTTTATCGAATATATTAATCAGCGACTCTTTTACATCTATACTATACGAAAGATTTGAGATAAGGGCCTTTCTTAAGTCGCGTATGCTCGGCTCTCTATGTTGTGTCCAAGCAAAGGCCGTTGCGTCTGCCAAGGCGTAGCTAAGCGATCTAACAGACAACGAGTAGCCCATCTTCCTAGCCTCATGGGCGAAGTTTGCTAAGATGTCTGCAAGTCTAGGAGGCACCTCAGCGCTGAGGTCGCCTAAAGTCTCTTTGGCTTTCCAGAGCAGTATCGACTTTAGTAACTCCTTATCTGGCATCTTCACCTCTACGAATTTAAGCCTATCAGCAAGTGCCTCCGAGAGCTCATACACGCCCTCATATTCGCTAGGGTTTGCCGTGCCTAAAAGCGCGAAATCTGTACGTATTCTATACCCCCTTATGTATATATAATGCTCTTGTATTGCTTGCAATAGGGCAGCTTGCGCATAGGGGTTGAGTCTGTTTATCTCGTCCATAACCAATACAGTTCCATGCGCCATTACGAGAGGCCCTGGGATGTAGGAGAGAGGGTGGTCAAAGCCGGCTTGTAGTGCCACGGCTATATCTATGTCGCCGGTTAGATCTACTGCAGTCATATGTGAATGACAAGCTACTTCAACATATGGCGGATCCCCCAGCGCGAGTATCTCTGCTATAGTTTCAGCTAGCGTAGTTTTTCCAAGACCGACCGTACCGACTAATACCACTGGCCGCCCTATCATCAGCCCGCTTAATACGTCTAAAATCACTTCGTCAAAACCCTTTAACACGCGGTTAACCCTTGTCTTAATCTCCTCTATGCCTATCTGTTTAATTCTCTCTCTAATAAGCTTTGGGACGTCTATAGGCTGTCTTTGCAGTAACTCTGACAATTTCACAGTAGTTAAACAAGCCTTAGGTTTATAAACTCTGTAGAGGTCGGCGAGGCATAGTTAAAAATGTGCTATCTTGGCGGTTTAGTATGCCTACTCGTGTGATTAAAGCTGGCGACGTATATCGCATAGAGGGGCCTGCCAAGGTGATTGTAAAGAGGGGACATATATATGCTACAGGCGTGATATATGGCGAAGGTCAAAGCTTTACAGTACTCAGAGCACGTAGGCTTGTCATAAAAGCTATTTCAGACTCTGAAGTGGAGTTTATACTGGGCCCCGGCGCTTTGTTAGAGAAAGCTATGCCAGGAGAAGAAGTGATAGAGGAGTGGGAGCGGCGGATCTCAAATCTTAATCCCAGAGGGGCCATCCTTATAATTGGGATGACGGATGTCGGAAAGTCCACTATGGCTGCGATGCTGGGCAATAAAGCACTTTTACATGGATATAAAGTAGCTATTATAGACGCGGACGTTGGTCAAAATGACCTAGGCCCTCCAACCACAGTTTCTATAGCTAGACTTACGAAATATATCACACACCTCAGACAACTAATAGCAGAGAAGAGCATTTTTCTCCAATCTACAAGTTTAGAGAGGATATGGCCAAGAGCTGTGGAACAAATAGCCAAGGCTGTGGAATATGCAAAAAACAAATGGGGTGTCGACACAATTATTATAAATACAGACGGTTGGGTCTTAGACGAAGAGGCCGTGGTATTTAAAAGGCGCCTTATAGAAAAGATAAAACCTACGCACATTGTAGCGATACAAGTAGAGAAAGAGCTTATGCCTATACTAGATGGCTATACTAATACAACGATCTTACCCCCGCCTCCCCATGTGAGAACACGAAGTAGAGAGGATAGGAAAATACACAGGGAAATGGGATACGGCAGATATATATTCCCTCCTGTAGAAATTGCGTTTTCCCTAGACAAAACCCCTTTGTGTAATTTGCCTCTTTTTAAAGGGATTGAACTATCAGAGGATTTGAGAAGAATGCTTATGAGGGCTACTGGGGTGTCAATAACGAGGGCTTTTCAAGTTGGAAATAGAGTATATGCCCTAGTCCACGGCACTACATGGGCTGTGAAAAGAGTCGGTGGATTCCAAGTGATATGTTTACCGCAGGAGTTCGAAAAGGGGCTACTTGTCGGTTTAGAGGATCGGGAAGGTTTTCTCGTCAGTTTAGGAGTTTTAAAAAAGATATATTACGATAAGAGAAAAGCTATAGTTTATACATCAAGCGATGTAGAGAAGAGAATAGGAGAGGTGAAATGTATAAGGCTGGGATTTGTAAGACTAGATGAGAACTTCAACGAAATTGAAAGGGTGACAAATCTGCTAAAAGCGGAGGAGATTCACAATATTAGCCAAATATGACAGCCAAATAGAGACCTACAACTGCTGTTAACACGCCAAATACTCTCCTCACCAATACAGGCCTTTCTAAAAGTGTTGTAATCAGCGGATACGACGACATTACAAGAGTAACACTTACATAGTCGCCTACAGAAACAGCTAATGTATAGGCACCGAAGCCTATAAAACTATCCAGAAATCCCCCAATAGCAAGACGACGTATGTAACAAATAGGCGCTTTTATACTAAGCACTAGGGCTACTAGAGACACAACAAGGCCTCTTATGAACAACGCTCCCCCAGGCCCTAGGGAAGCTACTGCATGGGCGTAAAAATTTATACTCCATGTCCATACAAACGCCGCAAAAATTCCGTATAAAGCTCCGCGTCTAGAACTAGACTCAGACCATGAGGCTATTGCTATGCCTAACAGTAGAAGTAACGCCGCCGGTATTAACAAAAATTTACCAGCTATGAGAGGCAACATAACTATATAGAACGAGCTACTGATATTGCCAATAGAGGGGCCGCCTTTCTTAACTGCTGTAATATAAAGCCACGAGCCGAGGATGCCTCCCGATAGAGCTGCAATTATTATGTGGAAAACGCCATCTATAGAAACCTCCCCCCATGGCAACAAAAGGCCTAAAGCTATTGAATATAGAGAAAATATCAACATAGCCTTGAATTGTGAGGTACAGAAGAGAGCCCGTCTATAGATGAGCGGAGCGGTGCCATATGCTATCGCAGACAACATGGCGAGAATTGTATGAAACACAGAGACAATAACTGTTATATAGTTATGTATATTTCTCATCTCTATGAGTGATGCAGAGGTTATAGTATTGGCCTTTGCAGTTCTTTTTGTCTTAATGGTAGGGACTATATATGGCGTAATGTTAATAGCACCTAGGAGACCTACGCCACAAAAATTAATGAGATATGAAGCTGGAAATCCAGAGACAGGTCCTGCAAAAGCTCCTCTTGCTATGCAATACCTAGGCTATATATTAATGCTTGTCACGCTTGAGCCAACCGCAGCTATTCCAATAGCGATATATCTCGCAAGCGGCGATCTTTATTCCACAGTTTTTGCGGCGCTAATAGGAGGCTTAATCGCTGTTGCCGTCTCCGCTTATGCATACAACTACGCGAAAAGGATTGAGCTTTGGACAGTTGGCACCTGACGTTTGTTCACTGGAGTTTTTCAGAGCGTATATCTTCGTTTTTCATGCGATTGCTGAAGTAATGAGAGAGGCAGGGGATTTCATGCCAAGAGGGATGTGTACAGCTACTGACAGAGGATAGAGATCATGTACAATATACAAAACCTAAAAACGTAAACGGGGGCTACAATAGACATGGCATAGATCGGCTCCCATATGTCACGCGTATAACACACAGGGAAATTTATGGGTCTAGTGAGATGTAAAACGTTATATCAAAGTGTGTATATTATATAATCGAAGACTCATTAGAGACGTACCTTTCCTCACCATACATCTCCCCACCTCTCTCTTGGCCTTTCTCTGGGGGGCTTGGGGGGTCTGTTTTGGGTGTGTCGGGGGGTCTTATGTGGCCGTAGGTTGCCGCCGGGGGGCCAAGCGTCGTTCATGTGTAGTTGGAGTTGGGTGGTGATGGCCGGGGGGTTGTTTCTAGCCCCCAGTTGTCTGAGACGCCGCTTTGCTTCTTCGCCAAATACGTCTCGTCCCCCACTGCGTCAACTACGATCGCGGCTTGCCAGCTTTATGATCTCGCGGGCGGCGTTGCCCTTTCCAGTACGGGCCAACTAGAGATGGCCATATACATGACGCCCGCCGTGTTGGCCACGGCAGCGGTGGCGCTGAGCGGCGCCGTCGTAAAGGCGACGTTGGGAGGCATGTTGTTGACCTTCGCAGCCACAAGAGCAATCGTTGTCATAAGCAACATATTGATACTCGCCGGCGTCATACGCCGCCGTTGCCACCCCAAGTCTTGTTCAATTGACAATACCCATCGTGGCGTTGGCAGCGACGCCGTGAGAACGACCGCTTGCTCACGCCGGACAGGCAGGAGTTGGCGCACCGGATTATCGAGGAGGTGTTTCCAAAGTACGGACTTGGGAAAGCCCTTGTGGGTTATGCCAAATTTCTCTGGCGCGACGTGGCGTTCTTCAGAACAGTCCTCCTTGACGTACAACTTAGGGTTGAAAACGAAAAGACGTGAGTAGAGCGGTCTTCGTCAACCTAAAGAGCGGCATCCTCAGACCGCGGAAGACCGGTATAGCTTCATTCGCCATACCACTTAAGAAAAATAATGTCGCTTGGATTAGGCGGAGGTTGGAGGAGGGCGCCGAGCTTAAGTTGGCGTCCCTAGGCGTGGAGGTGCAGAGGGGCAGAGAGTTGCCCCTCGCCCCAGCGTACCCGGGCGGACTCTTGTGCCGCTAGCAATACATCGGCAACGTAGACTCTTCGTAGCAAAAATGGAACGGGACGCAAGTCCAACAGACAATATGTTGACGTAATCTCCTTCAAGCAGCAGCTATAGTCTCTTCTTGTTGTGTTAATTGAGTCGATAATGTATGTTTAATTAGCTCATCTATTGTTAAGCCGATTTTCTTCTCAATTAATTTATAGAGGTTTTTCTCTAGTGGTTCCCTATCTAACCTTGTAATTATCGATAGATTATGTGCTATCTCATCCACATATTTAGCTAGAGATATGTATTTATTCAATAGTTCCATTTCCTTCTCCTTCCGTGATAAGTATAGTCTCAACTTCTTTGCCGCATCTCTAAGCGCAAGTCTTATCTCCTTTTCTATTTCTGGTACTTCCGCAATGGCCTCTTTACCTGCTGATGCATATGGTATCTTGGTTGAACATATATGAGTAATTACAGCAAGGGGGGCTGGGAATTTTATCTTGTAGTTCTGCCAGTTAAACTCATCAACTATTTTTCTAGCAACATCAGCACCTTCGTCGTATAGTAGGGGGATTTTATTAGCATAACGTAACAAGAGGGGTTTGTCAACCGGCGGTATCTGGCCGCCCCACGCCACAGCCACTTCAACTATAAAGGGGTGGCCGCTGTAGGATTCTGGCTTACGCGTAACCGCGAAGACAGCCTCAGCGCCCAAAATAGCCTTCGCGCCTATTTCTAAGAGTTCCGAGCCGACCGGAGAGAGCCAGTCGGCACGAGGCCTTCGCCAACCTTCGTATTGTTTCATTTTTTCAACCAGTCTTACGATTTCCTCAGGAGTTAGCGCCGTAGTCTTCGTATTTGGGTTGAAACCTGCCCACTCAAGAAAAGCCTTGGCTGTGCCCTCGCCAACTGCATCAAAATTTTCCGTTAGAAACTCCAAGAGACTCATGTTCCTACTTTCTAACAGCATTTGTTTTACAGTGTCTACGTCTACGCTTTTTGGATGCGGCAATCCTTCCTTAGGCGGTGGCGGTAATTTCGTGGTTCTCCTCTTTAACCACAACTCTAAATCGGGACTCTTGAGTATAATTTCGGCATACGGCGCTATGATGGCAGTTCTCTTTAAATAGTCTTCGATTCTCTTTTTTGCAGCAGGCCAGTTGCCCTCTAAATATACTTTGACAGCTGTGCCGTGCCATTTGTATTTATTAGGGTACTCTCGTCTATCTAAAATAATTGGACTGTTATTATTTGTATCAATCATTATTTGGTATTCATATATTTTATCTGATTTAATAGTTGAAGATCTGACATATACAGGTTTATTTGTAGTACTTTGTGAATATAACACCACCATCTTAAGGCCTAGGCCAAATACGCCGCGATGTTGTTTTATCTTGTATTTACTGCTATAAAAGACGCGGCCAAAGACATTCGGAATTTCGTTGCCTGGAATACCTATTCCGTTGTCTTCTACATATACCGACGCCCACCCCTTTTGCTCATCTTCTATGCTAATCCGGATGTATATGTTAGGTAAAATGCCGTAGGTCTCCGTGGCGTCTAGAGAGTTTTCAACAAGTTCTCTAATAGTTTGATAAAGTGCCCTTGCTGGATTGTGGAATCCCGCCAACTCTCTATTGCGTCTAAACCATTCGGCTACCGGCAAAGCTTCATAAGAATATATTGAAGACACAACGGCCCGTGCTAAAAGTTATTTAAGCTTTCGGCCTCTCTGGCTAGATTTAGTGCGGCGCTAATGTATTTAAAGACGCAACTTGGCCGTATCATGTTCCCACCTGCCATGGCGGGTTACGATAGAGCAATAACTATATTCTCACCTGAGGGAAAAATATATCAAGTAGAATACGCCGGAGAGGCTGTTAAAAGAGGTTGGCCTACCGTCGGCGTAAAGTGTAGAGGCGGCGTTGTATTAGTTGCAGAAAAGAGAAAAATATCCGCTCTGTTTGACCCATCTTCCTTAGAGAAAATTTATCTTATCGATGAACATGTAGCTGCTTCTCCCTCAGGACTTCTGGCAGATGCCAGAATTTTAATAGACTACGCTCGCGATGTGGCGTTAAGCCACAGGTTCATCTATGATGAGCCTATCGACGTAGAGCTTCTCACAAAGGCTATATGTAACTTAAAGCAACAATATACACAATTCGGTGGAGCTAGGCCTTTTGGTGTCGCGTTATTAATTGCCGGAGTTGATAGACATGGCGCCCGTCTATTTCAGACAGATCCTTCAGGAGTTTACATCGGCTATTTTGCTACAGCAATAGGTTCAGATGCCGGCACAATTTCGGAATACCTAGAAAAGAACTATAAATTCGACATTGATATCAGAGAGTGCATAGAGCTTGCAACTAAAGCCTTGGCCTCCGCCGTAGAGATTTCCGATAGCAACAATATCGAAGTTGCATATGCCACAATTGAGGAGAGAAAAATACGGAAAATGACACAAGACGAAATTGCTACTTTATTGACAAAACTACCTAAGAAGACCTAGCAGAAACGTGACAACATAGCTATTTCCTTTATTACCTCTCCGGGTGTCTTACCTGTCTTAAATATTGACGTTAATATATAGAGCGTGTTATCCTCCACTTTTACATAATCTTCAAGCCCTATCTTTCTTATTGTGTCATCTAAACACTCATGTGAAACCCCAACTACTTTACATACAATGTCCTTACTTACGCCGTACTCCATATCGCACTCTATGTGTATATTGTCGATTTGAATAATATAAGTGCTCATGTTACTAGCTCGATATACTCATTTTTAAGTATGTCATATTAGATCCATGTCTTGCCCAATTTCCCTCCTTTATGCACGTGTATACATACACGCCACAGAAGATCCTGAGAAAGTCCTACATGCGCTAGAAAACGTAATAAGGGGACGCTATGTTGTAAAAAATGTAAGAGGGCACTATGGCAATGTGATACAGATAGTAGAGATAAGGCTATACGAATGTGAGGCTTTAGAGGCGTTGAAGTCCATCTTGGTGAGACTCGACGATGTCGAATTTACGCTTATGTTGACAGGAGTAGAGGAAACACGACTATATTTAAAGCTGGATAAACAACAAGCATATAGAGGAATTTTGAAAATTTCACATGGAGACGATACTATATATTTAGAAGTGAGGGGAAAGACATATGCTGTAGGGGATATGAGAAATTTTCTAATGTCTTTAAGAGAAGCGTTAAAAACCTAAGTCAATATAAGCCACATGGAGAGGTTGCCGCTTGAGTTAACTACAAAACTTCGAAAAATGGCCCAAGAGCTAGAGGGCGTGGGGGCTAGGTCAATAATTAACTACGTCATTTACGAGTTTGAGGTTGGGGGACAATCGCTCGAGGTCTTAGAAGAGGCTGAGCAAATGGCAAAGAAGGAAATTGAAGAGCTCTACGAAGTGATAAAGGTAATTGAAGAGTTAAGAAAGGCTATTGTGTAAACGTTTACAACACGTTTACAACTGAAAATTCTGTCCTTTAGGGCAGGAAGGAGATCATAACATTACCTCTACAACAGATTTGTTGGGAATATCGAACCAATCTACAATTCCCTCATTGTGTATTTCTGCTACAACTCTTGTAGGTTTTTGTCTAAGCATCATTGCTATAGTTTCTGCAGTTTTACGCGTCATACAGTAGTCAAAATTATCTATTAACAAGATATTTGGTTTAATTTCTAATGCTGTAGTAAGAGCAAGCAGACTTTTTATAGAACATGGCGCTTTAGATAAAGGCATTTTCAAGCCCTTAGAGATAACAAATGCGCCTATTTTACCAGGTTTGGCCAAGCCTACTGAGAGAGAAACCCCCACTCTCTTGAGACTAGCCCTTATAGAGTCGTATGCAGATGGTCTATAAAGAGCTAAATATGATAAAACTCCTGCCAAATTCCTGGCATAGCGATCTAGCGTATTTACGCGTGCATTAGCGTCTACGAGAGATTTGGGGCTTATGTAGGGCCCTAACATCTGTATTTTAACGCCTAAGCTCTTCCTGGCCGTGGCCAGGAGACTGTTGAATCTATTTATATCCTCCTCAGCCACAATAGATAGGTGTTCCTCCGTTTTAATATTGGGGATTATGACATCTGCCTCTGCGATAGTTACTTCTATAGGCTTTATTAACCTATGTAGGGGCTTTGACGGAATATATTCAAATACTATATCCTCTCCCTTTACAGATATAGTTTGTCTAACTCTCCATTTGTTAACAACTATTGAATAGGAGATGTCTCCACTTTGAGCATAAAAGCTCCAACTTTCTCTTATCTTAGGTATCTTTTTACCAATATTTGAAATTACTCTATACAACACCTCAAGAAATGTCGATTTCCCCACTCCTGTGACGAAAGTTACATCTACGAGCCTAACCGAGACTTTTGAATCTCCAATTCCTACTTCTACGTAATCTACCATCTGCCTAAACTCTAAAATTAAGTAATTAAATATGCTTTATGATACCTGTCGAATTCGTAGTCGAGGTCTTCATAGCGCCTTTAAAAGGCTTGTTGGCACACGAACTAGCCGAAATGGGATACTCACAAAGCAAAATAGGGCAACTCTTAGGTATTTCGCAACCTGCTGTCAGTGCATATCTCAAAAACCCGAAGACATATTACGAAGAAAAACTTCTTAAGATAATAGACAGGAGAGAACTGGGGAGATTGATAAGATCCACAAAGAGTTTGGTCGAGTTGGGAAGTGTGGAAGAAGCACTACGTTATCTCAACAACTATGCGTTAACTCTACTTTCAACACTTAGATTATGTCAATTACATAGAGTAATGCACCCAATGTTACAAAGCTGTGAGATTTGTAAAGATATCCATATATACACCGAGGTTGTAAAAAGAGTAGAAACTGCTTTCGAGATTTTGCGTAGGTGTAATAACTGCTACAAGTTGGTGCCAAAGGTTTTAATGAATATAATAGAACTAGACCTAGGAGTCGGAGTTGGATTTCCAGGTAGAATATATGTAGAAGGAACTCAACTAATGGTGAGGGGGAAGCCTAAGCCGGGTGCTTCACGATTTTTGACAGCTCTATTACAAGAGGTGAATAAAATACACGGCGAGATCAAGGCGGTTGCAAATATCGCATACGTGGCTAAGGAATGTATTAAAAATAAACTAAATGTAGCAGAGGTAGGGCCTAGCAATAGCGAGGAGGAAATAATATCTAACGTTGTTTCAGTATTTCGTAGAGAAGTATTCGACGTCATTTATGATTCAGGAGGTCGTGGGATAGAGCCAAACGCTTACGTTTTTGGCATAGACGCCATAGATGTTGCCACAAAGATCGTGGAAATAGCCAATTGCATCTCGTAAAGAGTGTAGATAAATTTTTAATACCTTTGGGAGATGTGGGTGATGACGAAGAAGGTGGCGGTTGCAAAACTTGACAGAGGCGGCGAGCATTTTGAAATCCTAGTAGACCCAGATGCCGCGCTAGAGCTAAAGTTGGGGAAGCCCCTGGGGATAGATAAAATACTTGTCCACGAGGAGATATACAAAGACGCAAAAAAAGGTCTTCGCGCGTCGGAGCAGTCTTTGAAAAAAGTTTTTGGCACTACCGATATAAGAAAAATCGCTGAGATCATCATAAAGGAAGGTGAAATACCTCTTACGGCGGAGCAGAGGAGGAAACTTATTGAAGATAAGAAGAGACAGATTATCGAGTGGATTTCACGCAATTGTATTGATGTTAGGACGAGGACTCCTGTGCCTCCTCAGAGAGTTGAAAACGCTATAGAACAAGCCAGAGTGTCTATAGATCCTTTCAAACCAGCTGAGGAGCAAGTACAGGAGATTTTAAAAGAAATCCAGAGGATTATCCCTATTAAGATAGCTACTGCACGTATTTCTCTTTCCGTTTCGTCTACTTATGCCCAAAGAGTAAAGGGTTTGGTTGTAAAAATGGCGAAGATAGTAAACGAGAGATATAGACCAGATGGATCATGGGAAGCTGTATTGGAGTTGCCTGCAGGTCTACAAGATGCGTTAATTTCTAAAGTCAATGATATTACTCATGGTGATGCCGATATTAGAATACTAGAAATTGTGTACTAATGCATCTCGTAGTTCCCCGCCAGTTAGTATTTCCGGGCGATGTTGTAGCCACTGCAGAGAGTAGAGTAGAAGGGCCGGTGTACTTAGACAACGGCAAATATAGAAGCCTTGTTGTAGGTCTTGTGGAATTTAGAGAGGATGTTGTGGTCATAGTTCCATTAGAGGGCACATACAGGCCTAAAAAAGGAGATTTAGTCGTGGGGTATGTCACAGATGTGTTAGCTACAGGTTGGGAGGTCGATGTGAGGTCATTTATGCCGGCATATCTCCCTGTTAGCGAGGCGTTGCATAAACATGTCGACTTAGAGACCACGCCGCTCACAACTTTTCTCAATATCGGAGATGTAATAATAGCAAAAGTTAAGGATGTGGATTTAACAGATGAATACCCTATCATACTTACCTTGAAAGAGGAGAAAGTGGGAAAGGTAGAGCGTGGAACGGTTATAGAGATATCCCCTGTGAAAGTTCCCCGTGTAATTGGGAAAAAAGGAAGCATGTTAAACACATTAATGGAGTTGGGTTGTGACATCATCGTAGGTCAAAACGGCAGAATTTGGATTAGGTGTAAAGATGTAAAAGACGAAGTATTTCTAGCTAGCCTAGTTAAGAAGATAGAGGCCGAGAGCCATGTGATGGGGCTCACAGATAGAATAAAAACAGAGATAGAGAAGTGGAAGACGGGCAAGACCTAGAGTCCGAAAACTATAAGTAATTTTAATAATAAGGCGTCTTATGAAGAAACCTCCTGTGCCATTGTTTCAAAACGGTGTAAGAGCTGATGGAAGAGCTCCTGACCAAATGAGGGAGGTAAACATTACAGTTGGTATTGTCAGTAACGCGGATGGTTCTGCTATGGTCTCCTACGGCGCAACTACTGCTGTGGCCGCCGTATACGGGCCTAGAGAAATGCATCCACGACATCTTTCTTTACCAGATAGAGGAGTGATGCGTGTTAGATATCACATGGCGCCGTTTAGTACAAAAGATGAACGTAAGAGCCCAACACCAACTAGACGAGAGATTGAGATTAGTAAAATCTTGAGAGAAGCCTTGGAACCCGCGGTCGTATTAGAGCAATACCCTAGGTCTAGGATAGATGTCTTTATCGAAATTCTTCAAGCAGACGGCTCTACACGAGTTGCCTCGCTTACTGCTGCGTCGCTAGCTCTTGCAGATGCTGGTGTGTATATGAGAGATCTCGTAATAGGAGTGTCTGTGGGGCTTGTAGATGGCGCGGTAGTACTCGATTTAAATGGTCTCGAGGATCAGTATGGCGAGGGAGACCTCCCCGTGGGCTATATGCCGAACTTAAAGAGGTTCACCCTACTCCAATTAGATGGAGCTTGGACAAGAGACAAGTTTTTAGAGGCTCTTAACCTTGCTATTAAAGGTGCCGAGTTTGTATATCAAAAAGCTCGTGACGCGCTAAAGAGCAAATATATGACAATAGCTGAGGATATCTACGGGAGGTAATTATGGCGTCTATTTCACCATATGGAAAACGCTTTATCTCCTATCTAAGAAAAGAACAGATTAGGAAACTGTTAGCGACTAAATATAGAATAGATGGGAGAGAACCCGAGAGAATTAGAAATATCGAAATTAAGACTAGTGTTATTAAAACAGCAGATGGCTCTGCCGAGGTAAAACTTGGAAAAACACATGTTGTAGCTGGCGTCAAAGTGAGTCTTGGACAACCGTTTCCAGATGCACCAGATGAGGGTGTGTTAGTAGTAAATGCAGAAGTTTTGCCTCATGCATCGCCTTATACTGAGGTGGGTCCCCCTGATGAGTTTGCAATAGAGCTTGCCAGAGTAATTGACCGCGGTATTAGACACTGTGGCTATGTAGATTTCAAGAAATTGGTCGTAGAGGGAGGTAAAGCGTATGTTCTCTGGGTTGACCTTTATGTTATTAACGACGATGGAAATTTAATAGATGCGGCAAATCTTGCCGCCGTTGCTGCATTAAAAGATACTCAACTACCTGTAGTCGTAAAAGACGAACAAGGTGTAAAACTAGATCGCAGTAATAAAACGCCTTTACCTATTGAGGTAAGTAAGGCCCCTATTGCGGTCTCAGTTGGTAAAATAGGAGGGGTCCTGTTTCTAGACCCAACTTTTGAAGAGGAGTTAAGCTTAGATGGGCGGATTACATTTACAATATCGGAGGATCGTATAGTGGCTGTTCAGAAGACAATAGGGACGTTTACTTCGCAAGAACTAGAGATGGCGTTAGAGTTAGCTTGGAAAGGCAAAGAGCAACTTATTACAGCAGTGAGATGGGTCTTAGGGGTGTAGACTATAAAAGTTTTTTAAAGTATCTTATCTACGGACTTTATGCCCTTTAGTCATACAAAGATTGTAGGCCCTGCGGGGAGATATGGCGCTAGATATGGCATGGGACTTAGACGTAAGATCACCGCAATAGAGATAAAGCAAAGAGGTAAACACAGATGTCCTAGCTGCAGATCGTTAGTAAGACTCAAGAGACTTGCCTTTGGAATTTGGCAATGTCCTAAATGCGGATTTACTTTTGCTGGTGGAGCGTGGGTTCCTCAGACAGTAATGGGCAAGACGTTAACACCAGAGGAGTTGAAAGAAGTAGAGATTCAGAAAGCACGCTGGAGGGAGGCCGGCAAATAGGTTAAGGCAATTGTGGTGTGTCGTGTTGTCATAACAACATCGCGTAACCCCTCTAAAAAAACGCGTGAAATAGTCAACGACTTAGTCTACTCACTGCCTGGCTCTGAGAAGATCGTCAGAGGTAAAAAGTCTCTCTTTGCTATTTTAGAGGAGGCTGTAGCTTGTGGAGCACGTTACATAATGTTTATATGGGATAGAAGAGGTATGCCATCGGCTTTATTATTTTACGACATAACAATTAGAAATTGGAAGCCTTATATACTTAAAATATCAGGAGTAAAAACTAGAGAAGATTTTCCAGTTTTTATTGCTAGAAGACCCCGTGCAAAAACTGCGGCAATTGTGGATTTAACGAAGGGAGAACTCGGCGATATTTTCGTCGAAATTTTTCAATACCCCCTGCTTTATGACCTCGATATTGTCAGAGGGCGTTTTGACACTATAATTTTAGTTAGACACGGTGACGGTTACATAGTTGAGTTTCTAGGCGAAGATCTAGGCCCACGGGCCCCTCTTTTTAGAATAAATAAAATCATATATAGGTATGTACGTGTATAAATTAGAAATAGATATAAATAATGATATATTTATTCTGGAAATTTTTGAAATACTAGAAAAAGAAGTTCGCTTCCCCAGAGGCTGTCTTTATGTAAAAGACGGAAAAATTGTAGCGGAGGCAGCAGACGCTTCTAGTCTGAGATCGTTAGTACATACAATCTTCCGTGCCATGTATATAGCCGAGTCTGTCGCCGTTTTTAGATAATGTTTATATAGTAGATGCAGTCTTAAAGCTGATGGCGCAAATACCCCCATCTCTACAAGACTTAGTTAACAGGTTTAACCAAGTGCAAGCCCAGTTACAAAACGTTCTTCTAAGAAAACAACAATATGAGGCTGAGCTTAGAGAGGTCGAAAAAGCGCTTACAGAGATCGAGAAGCTTCCGCAAGATGCCAAGATATACAAAAGCGTAGGTAACTTCCTCATCCCCCAAAATAGAGATGCCGCTTTACAAGAGCTTAGGGAGAGAAAAGAGTTGTTAGAGTTGCATACTAAGACTCTGGCTAGGCAAGAGTCTTTGTTGAGAGAACAGATAGAAAAACTGAGAGAGGAGATAAACAAAGAACTAAGCAGATTAAAAGGGAGTGTGGAAACGGCGAAGGGCGGGGGATAAGTAAATGGATGAAGTCGAGTTTATATCTTCAGAGGTTGTTAGGTATATAGAGAAGAAATTGGGGAGGGCCGTTAAACAAGTAGTTGTCTCAGTTTCTTTCTCGGAGAATGGCGTAGAAGTTGATGTAGATATAGACGCAAGTGTGTTGGTTGATGAAACGTATTTACAAAGAGTTGCCGACGAAGCGGCAGAGCTCGGCGTCTGTATTGCAGACCTTATAAGGGAAAAGGGGTGGCCTATAGAACACAGGGAGGTTGCAAAATGTTGGAGAGATTAAAGGAGTTATTAAATGACGCAGAAAAGGTAGCCATTGTAACCCATAAGAGGGCAGACGCCGATGCCCTAGCTTGTGCCAGAGTGTTAGAGCTTGTGCTTACAAAACTTGGTGTGAAAGTTGTTGCTATAGTATGTCCAGAGGGCTCGCCGCTAGGAGACTGTATGGAGGAGCCGCCTCGCGATGTAGACGTGTACATCTTAGCTGACGTAGCCTCACTAAGCCAAGTGCCCCCGCTTGATAAGAGAATTATCAGAGTGGACCACCACTATCTTGGCGATGATATTCCAGGGATTTTAATAGACAGGCCTAGTTGTACCGAAATTGCCTTGGAATTGGCAAAGGAGGCAGGCGTAGAGATAACTCCTGATATTGCCAAGCTGGCCATATTGGGCATCTATACAGATACTGGAAAGTTAAAGAGAGCAGATGCCAAAACTTTACAAATATTGTCATATCTACTTGAAAAAACAGGGGGCACACTCTATGACGTTATAGGTGGGAGTGAGGAGAACGTGGGCGAGAGGCACCGTATTATAGCATTATTAAAAGGCATGCAACGTCTAGAGATATATGAATCGTCTATTGGCATTATTTGTATATCGCATGTCGGAGCTTATGAGGCAGATCTAGCATCGCTTTTAATTTCTGTCGGCTGTGACATCGCCCTTGTGGCTTCGCTAAAGGACGACGGAGTCCATATCATTATGAGATCTAATAAGTTTGATGTAGCAAGTCTAGCAAGGTCTGTGGGAACTGGAGGGGGACATAGGGGGGCGGCTGTCGCGGTTATAAGCCAGAGAGTTAAAAAAAGCGAGTTGCCGAAGATTCTAAGGAGCGTCATTAGGTTGATAGATAGAGACGCAAAACCTCTCTAGTCTATTAGATCGATCTTCCTTGTCCTGAATCCGCAAGATATACATGCATATATTCTCTCAACAACTCTTCCACGGTACTTCCTAGAGAAATATCTCTCTTCTCTGTAGAGGTAGAGGGGATCTTTGCCGCATTGTGGACATATGTATTCGCTTTTAACCCCGGGGGAGAGTTTATGAGGTTTTTCCACAAAGGCGCGGCCTAGGGCATCTTCAAGCCCTGTTTCAAGTTCAACGGAACTGACGCCGAGAAGTTTTACGTTAAACTGAAGACCATACCAACGGTTTGCTCTCTCTATGAGCGAATTCAAGAAGTCTATTAATACATAAGGTCTGTAAGATACTACTATTAACACGTCTAGGTTATCCAAACCCAAAACCCTTTTGGCATCCTCTATGTCGTCAATATTTGGAAAATCGTCACGGGGGCACCAAAAGCCTAACTGAAGAGATCCGACGGGGGCTATGACGAGCTCCGAGTTTTTTCTACTTCCGCTTATACCACGCTCTCTAAGATAATCAAGAATAACGTCGCATTCCACAATTGCTAAAATGTGAATGTATAAAAATACAAATAAAGGTTGTATCCTCTAGGGCGGGGAGTAGGGGTTTTTCTCAGTTGCATTTCTTACTTCAAAGTCGGCGAAGAGACTGGGTAATGACATGCTTAATACGTTGTCACAATGCTCAACCCCGTCAAGAAACAATACCCAAGACCCCATAGCAAAAACTTTGTATAAGGAGTTGCATAGATGAACATAAAATATGATTTATCTACATGTCGTGAAGATATTAAAATCTTCACTGTGTGCCTAGAATATGCGCTGTCCTATGTATCGATCGACAGCCGACGGCCTTCGGTGTATTTTAATGCCGCCTGAAGAATGGCGTATTAGAAAAACGCAACTAGAAAGATATTGCAACAACGGAGGTAACGGATGTCCAATTTATGCTCAGTATCTAGCTAAAAAAACGATGTAAGCTCTGAGTTCTATAGCTTTTAAAACACTTTCATTTGCGTAACTATGATCTGCGCATCTATCGCTGAGTGTATAGAATCTATAAAACCTAAACAGATCTTGGCGGTATCTTCGCCATTGGGAGGTCTTGGAGTGTTGTCACTTGCTCAACAAGTAAAACTAGCCGTGGTGACGTCAGGACCTGTGTTTAACAAAGTGGCGGTTTTAGAAGCTATAGACAACTTTGGTGCTGAGGTGAGATACGCGCCAAGATTATACACATCGTTGTATAAATTCGTGGGCGGGAGGGAGTGTTGGATTGCCGGCCCCCCTCTTGTGAGATCTGTCATTGTTGGGACATCTACTTCAATAGCTGTGTACGCCTGTACAAAAGCTGAATGGTTAGAGAAACTTCTTACAACTGGCAAGCCGATAGAATTAGTGAGTTCAAAAGTTTTAGGAGGCGGCAGAGACGGACGTTATTTCGACATATTAACAAAACTTAGAGCCCTTAGGGTGGAGGGAGACGATGAAGAAGATATAGCAGACAAAATCCTGAGAAGTAATATATTTGACGTAGACGATCCAGATACAGTTTCCCAATTAATGTGGCGTCTCGTGTCACAGTTTAAAAACCGCTCGACAATAGTTTTTAAAGACCCTGTTGTTGATCTTGGCTTAACAATACCTATGGTGTATTATGCTGTAAAAGTTTTGGCTTCTGGGCAAGACTGTCCCCAGGGGAGATGTATCAAAACGACGGTCAAACTTCTTGAGAGAGCGCTAAAACTTGTGCCTCCGGCTAAAATACACGATGCTTGGCGTAATGCGCTTAGCGAGCCGCAAATGAGGAGAAAAATAGAAGAGAGCCCGTATATACCGGCGACTTTTATACTCACAGGCAGAGTTGAGGTAAAATATGACGCTACGCGTTCTGCTAGAATCTATATGTTTAGTAAGCCTAGTTAACGAGACTTACAACCGAGAGTCTCACCCCTTAAGGCGGGGTTCTAATATAATCTTGTGGCAGAGAAGAGGATATCTAAATACAGATATGCCCTGCTTGTCGAAGGGGCTCTGTCTTTGGGGGAGCTGTGGTCGTCGGCCCATGCCCGTGTCGGAGACATGTGCTGTTAGTGAAGGCGTGGGCAAGAAGAAATCCCGCCATTTAGTACTGAGGCGGATAGCCAAAATGTCCGCTCGTCAACCTTGACGAAAGATATTAGCTGAGATACTCACAGCGAACTTCACCCCAAGGGTAGGGAGGGCAGTTATCTGCTGACCTCTCTCCATGTTAGACCCAATGAATCGGCATATCTATAGGCCTCCTCCATTTCTCTTTCTGAAACTCTTCTTCTAATCTCCCTATATTTATCCAGCTTAGATACGAGATATTCTGGCCTGTATTGATCCATTATGTTTACAAGGGCGTGGCGGCAGTTTTCTGCCAGCCACTTTAATACTGGTTTTGTACAACAATCAAGATGGCCTGGGAGGACTAGATGTCTAACTATTATATCCTCCCGCCGCCTACATATAACAGAAAAGTTTTTAGTAATCACTTCCCAATATCTAGGAGCTACCGAATAGCGCATAGCACACATGTTATTACCGTATTTAAAGTCGGGAAGCCATATGTCAATTACGTGGAGAACAAGAGAAAGACCCTCCGGTGTCATATACATGTTTGAATTCCAGAGCTGAGGTACATTGACTCCTTTGGTTGCCAGAATCTTCATAGATTCCAGAATATACGGTATGTTAGGAGTAGGCTCTCCGCCAACCCAATTTATATTTTTGGCTCCCTCCTCTCTTAGCCTTACTTGTATAGCAGCTAAGGCTTCTGCTGTAACTTCCACTCCGGCTTCTGGATATTGTGAAATATCCCAGTTTTGGCAATATACACAACGGAAGTTGCACCCTGTGAAGAAGATTGTGCCCGAAGGCACCAATGGGGCTTCTTCGCCCAGGTGGAGAAAGAAGCTTGCAACCCGGGGTTTGTAATCTAGAAGACAAGCGCCTTTCTTTGTGGTTCTATCTATACCGCATCTTCTCTCACAGAGCATACAATGCTTTAGCTGTCTTTTAGCAAGTTCTATTTTTACGTCAAGAAACGATGCGGGCGGTAGTGTCTTTTTTATAAGAGATGGGTCCGGCCGCTCTCTCTGGCGACTTAACTCCTCATCAAAAACACGCCCTAATTCATTGTGGAGTTTCCAAAGTTCTTCTTCATTCATTTCGGTATAATCCTGTGGAGCCTCAAGCCTGGCTGCTATATGATATTTAGCAGGCGCCTTATTACGCATTACCGAAGAGTACCATGCAAGCCTTTCCCTTATAACAGCGCTTTCCCATATGGATATTGCGTCAGGTCTATAAAAGATCCAATACATCTCTCAACTCTGTATGCACATTTAAATTATTAAACTCGTGACTTTGTGATTCTGATTGCGAAAGGTGCAGAAGCCGAAATATACCTTGTCGATTGGTTCGGAATAAAGGCGGTGTTAAAATGGAGAAAGCCCAAGGCGTATAGAGATCATACACTTGACTATCTCATAAGGAGGAGAAGAACAATTAACGAAGTTCGCAATATGTACATAGCCCACGTAATAGGCGTAAGGGTTCCTGCGGTATATTTTTTTGATCCTGAGAAAACAACTATACTAATGGAATATGTAGAAGGCGAGAGCCTTCGCGATTTACTAAGCAGAGGCGAGCATAAGTACCTGAAAGATGTAGGCATATATATCGGCAAGATGCATAAAGCTGGGTTGATACATGGCGATCTTGCGCCCACAAATATAATTCTTTCAAAGGGAGAGCTTTACTTCATAGACTTTGGCCTGGGCGAGACGAGGAGGGGGTGGACTCGTAAAACAGCCATATTGATGGCGAGAGACATAAATGTATTATTAAGGACGTTAGAGCTTTACGGTGCAAAATCTGAGGAATTTAAATCACTCTTTTGGAGTGGATATAGAGAGGAGATGGGTGTTAGGTCAAGCGTTGTGGAAAGTGAGGTAAGCAGAATAAGAGCATCTGGCCGCTATGTTGAAAGGTAGAGCGGGCCCGGTGGGATTTGAACCCACGACCTACGGCTTAGGAGGCACGACGGACCTAGCCGGGTCCTCCGCCGCTCTATCCTGACTGAGCTACGGGCCCCGCTTTCCTTAACCGGCTGTATTTTAAAATTTTTCAGACGACGTTTACTCACGTTAACGCCTATCTATCGTCTATATATTTTATACGATGTCTATAGTCGTGCTTTACACACTTGATATAAAAATAAGACGTATACTAAGAGGCTTAGCTGCGGAGTTCGCATACTTAGCCATAATTGGATCTTCGGTTATTCCTCCGCGTAGTTTATTAAGACGCCGCCTTATAAAAGTAATACCACCGGAGTTGTTTTCGTATCTTGTTGTAAGAATTGCCGGCGACAATCTGAACGTTTTTACAAACTCTATTTTAGGCATCAGATTAGGTGGGATCCCTAAATGTGACTTGTTGACAGAGGTACTGCCAGAACTTTATCAACTATGTTTAGCTTTAAAAAAGAACGGTCATGAGCCAATATATAAAGTGGCTAGAGACGTTATTATTCCTCTTGCTGTAGTCGCCTCGGTTGCCGGTTATGAAGAAGGCGATATACTATTAACCAGTTATAGAGCTGTCTCAGTTAGAAGAGATAGGGATATATTTACAGTAATGCGGTACTTTAAGAAGTGGTATATCATCGCTAGATTTTAAATAAAGTCGATATACCTTTTAGTGTTTAAGAAAAACGATTGGACGCTGTTAATAGAGGAAGACAGAAATTACAAAATTGTGGCAAAAGTCGGTAGCGGCTTACTCCAAACTATTAGAGGATATATCGACACAGATACGCTAATAGGTGCGCCATATGGTACAGTAGTAACATCTACATTAGGAGCGAAGTTTAGGGCTATTCCTGCGACTATATTTGACATAATTGAACATAGATTCCGTATTAAAGCCCAGGCAATATATCCAAAAGACGCTATATACATTGTAAAAGCTACAGCCATAGGTCCGGGATCTAGAGTAGTAGAAGCTGGAACAGGTTCCGGCTTTTTAACCGCCGTATTGGCTTGGTATGTGAGACCCTGGGGGATTGTCTATAGTTTTGAAAAAAGAATCGATCACATAAGAGTCGCTATAAAAAATATAAAGAGTGTGGGGCTTGATCTATATGTTGATTTACAATTAAGAGACGTTGTTAAAAGCGGCTTTGGCTCTATGAAAGTAGACGCCGTAATATTAGACATGGGGGATCCTTGGAACGTTATTGAAAAAGCCGTAGAAGTTCTAAAGTCAGGGGGTACGTTGGCCGTCTTCTCTACGACTATTGAGCACATGTCAAAAACCGTTGAGATGCTTAAGACATATAACTTCTACAACATTTCTATTGAAGAGGTACTTCTACGTCGTTGGAAATCTGTTGTAGGCGAGCTAAGGCCTGAGACTTTTGATGTTGTCCACACCGGGTGGATTATTACAGCTAGAAAAGCTTAACGCCTTCAAAGAAGTGCGACTTCTTGGTTTCGATATAGCGATAGATACTTCGGGGTTAAATCTTTTTATTAGCTCTCTGTAAGAAGCGCTATGGAACTTTTAAGAGAGGCTAAACCATATACAAAGGATAAACTTAAAACAAATTTAATAGAATGGTTCCATTGGCTTTTAAGAGAAGCGGAGCTGTATGATGTAAGATATCCGGTTAAGGGGGCTTACGTATGGCGTCCTTATGGTATGAAATTAAGGCGTAACGTGGAGAACTTGATAAGGCGTATTCACGATGAAACAGGACACGAAGAAGTGTTATTTCCTGTTTTTATACCCTATGAGTTTTTCAGCAAAGAGTCGCAACACATAAGAGGATTTGAAAAGGAGGTTTTTTGGGTTTCAAAAGGCGGCGAAGGTGGCGAGAGATTAATCCTGAGGCCCACCTCAGAAACTGCAATTATGCCTATGGTGAAGCTATGGATACAAGACTATAAAGATCTACCTCTCCGGTTGTATCAAATAGTTAGTGTATTTAGAGCGGAAACAAAAATGACACACCCCATGATTCGCCTAAGGGAGATTAGCATGTTTAAAGAGGCTCATACTGTACACGCAACTAGAGAAGATGCCGAGAGACAGATTCGGGAGGCTGTGGAGATCTATAAGAGGATTTTTGACGAAATGTGTCTAGCATATATGATAAATAAGAGACCCGACTGGGATAAATTTGCTGGTGCTGAATATACAATAGCATTTGACACTATTCTGCCTGATGGTAGAACTTTACAAATAGGCACTGTACATTACCTTGGCGTAAACTTTACCAAAGTTTTCGAAGTTACGTATCTAGATATAGATGGCACGAGAAAGCTTGCCCACACAACCTCCTACGGTATTTCAGAGAGAAGTATTGCCGCCATGCTTATAACACATGGCGACGATGGAGGTACTACATTGCCTCCAAAATTGGCGCCTATACAAGTAGTTATAGTGCCTATATTCTACGGAGAAGAAGAGATGCCAACGGTTATGAAATTTGTAGACGAAGTATACAGGATGTTGAGAGACGTAGGTATCCGTGTACATATTGACGATAGACGAGATAAAACACCTGGATGGAAGTTTTACTACTGGGAGTTAAAAGGTGTGCCTTTACGCATAGAGGTCGGTAGGCGGGATATAGAAAAGAGACAAGTTGTTGTAACCAGGAGAGATACGCTAGAGAAATACGCCGTATCGCTTGGAGAGCTGGTAGATGCGGTCAAACAACTTATGAGCGTCGTAGAAGACAATTTACGAAAGAGGGCTTGGGAAGATCTAAGAAATAGATTAGTTAAAGTGGAGAAAGTCGAAGATGCAAAAAACGCCATTAGAGAGGGCAAGGTTGTAGAAGTCCCCTGGAGTGGTGACGATGAGTGTGGAGTTAAGTTGCAAGAGCTCGTAGGTGCGGATGCGCTTGGCATTCCTATGGATACAGACCCCTCAATAGGCGGTTTTGATATGCGTGACCTAGCATGTAAAGAAAAACGTGCCGAGTTTTGGCTTAGACTTTCGGAGCGGTACTAGGCCTAACCTAAGCTTACCAACGTCGTCTATACCCCAACAGACAGCATAGACTCAAGAAGTATTTCGTAAATCAAGCCAAGGTGTTCTGGCGCGATGTGGTGTTCTACAGGGCGGTTCCGTTAAACGCCCAACTGAGAGTGGAAAACGAAAGAGACATGGGCAGAGCGGTCTTTGTCGACCTAAAGAGCGGCGTCCTCAAAGTGCGGAGGTTGCAGAGCACATTTGCCGTCCGTCTCAGGAGAAAGACCGTCGAGTGGATAAGGGAGAGACTAGAAGAGGGCGCCAAATTGAAGTTGGCGTTCTTGGGCGTAGAGAGGCGGAGGGGCAAGAGGGGGTCGACTTACGGAAGGTTGTATGTAGCGCTTGTATTCGCCCGCGAAGCGATGCCGGTGGAGCCCAAGGCAATTGTCGCCGTTGATATGAACCGTCTTGACCACGGCGTTACGGCGGGACTCATCGTGGACGGCAGAATCGTCAAACGGTTGAGACTTCCAGATGCGTCAATAGCCAAAGAGTTAAGGAGACTCCACAAGGAGATAAGCCGACTCGAGAGACAGACTGCCGAAGAGAATTAGTACGCTTGTGACGACCGCTTTACTGGCGGCAAAGATTGACGTCATTGTCAAGATGTGTGCCGAGTATCGTCGCCGCGGCCCTACCGCTTAAATCAAGCACTACCACGGCCATGAAGACGTTGGCAACGACGGCGAGTCAAGGCGCATCGGCGAAGAGCGGGTTCACCCAAAATCCACAGACAGAGTGACGGCGGTTTTGCCAAATCCCGTGCCGATGGCCACGTATACCGTCGGTCGGTTCATGGTCTTATAGACTCAGAAGACAAAGTGTGAAAGAGACGTGTTGAAAAGTGCTTGAGAGTCTGAATTGTCACGTAGATCATGCCGACGTAGAAAATATAACCTAACATTAAGGGTAGCTAAACGTCAGGTTATGGCAGAAGAATGGGGTTGGTTCATCGCGTAAGCTAATTTATGGGGGCGACTACGCCTAATTGTAGTCAACACTAAAAACTTTTGGCTTGTCGCATGTACTCTTCACTAACAGAAATTCACCCTCTCCATATATGCTTCACATGTACGTCTACAGAACGCTAAAGGTGAAGATACCATGGCGTCTCATCAAGGAGGGATCAAACGTCCTAGACCTTGCAATGTATATGTGTCTAGAGGGTTGGGTACTGCAAAGGGGGTAATAGGCAAAAATTTAAAAATTACTTAAGTAAAGGCGTTGTGCCTAAAAAGAGGAAAAATAGAGGTCGTAAAAAGGGCGATAAGGGACGGGAGCCATATGTATATTGTGATAACTGTGGGAAAATTATGCCGAGATCTAAAGCCGTTAGATTAACAGTTCCTTACTCCCCTGTGCCACCAGACTTAGCCAGAGAATTGGAAAAACAGGGCGCGATAATCCCACGTTATCTAGTTACCAAGACTTACTGCATTAACTGCGCAGTATTCTTTGGTATAATCAAGGTAAGACCTCGAGAGGAGAGAAAGAAAAAAGTGCCATTACAACAGGTCATTTGAGTTTTTTAATAAAGAGCGACGTAGCTTGTCCTTGGTCCGTAGATCTACATAATCTTGTTAAGAATAGATTTGACGTACTTATAGACTTTCTCGTAGAGTCTCTACGTGGCGGTGCACGCGAGGTATATATTATGTTATGTGAAGGAACGACATATCGCGTCACGTCTTACCCCTCCGACCGTACGCATGCGGTGGCCAGCTGGCTCCTCTCGTTACCAAGTTTTAAAAGCGATCTAAAGACTATAGTTGGGCGGTTTAGACACGTCTATTATTTACATGAAAGGGGAATAGATGTGTCTGAAATTGCTCTTACGTCAGACGGGCTTTATATCTTTGGCGATCACGATGGTCTTTCGCAAGAGGATGAAGAGATATTATCAAAACACGCTGTATGGATATCGCTGGGGCCTGTCCCATATATGTCTTGGCAAGCCGCAGCATATGTGGCATATTTAATTTCTCAACTTCAAAAATAACAAGATTTATTTGCTATGGTTTCCGAAAAACTAAGAAGGTTCATAAACTTAGACAGAATAGGCAGGTTTATACCGCTTGACCCAAATATATTGACTATAGCTTCTGCGCTAGTTGCATGGGGTGGTGTGCCGCTTGTGTTGCTTTTTAACTGCCCGCCTTGGCTTTTTATATTGGTATCAGGGCTCTTAGATGGCCTAGATGGAGCAGTAGCTAGAAGTAGAGGCACTGTGACAAAAAAAGGCGCATTCTTAGATTCATTTCTAGATAGGTACTCAGATGCGGCATATCTTTTGTATTTTATACCGTACCTAGATCTTCTGATGCTATACATTGGCCTAGTTGGCACATTTGCAATTAGCTACGCCAGATGTAGAGGTGAAACGCTTGGCGTAGAGGTTAGGGGGATTGGCTTTATGGAACGTGGAGAGCGTGTAGCTTACCTCTTTTTAACAGCGCTCTTTATTGAGGTTGCTCATTATTATACGAAATACTTGCTCTATGTATATGTGTCGTTGGTCAATATTGCAGCGTTATACCGTGGTTTAACCGTTTTTAGAAAGTTTAAATAACCTAGAAGGGAGAGAGACAATGAGTGTCGTTGCAAAGATTTCGAAAAACTCTGTAGTAAGCAAAGAGGTGGTGAATAAAGATGTAACAGAGGCGGTGAAGGAGATAGCTGTGGAGTTATTAAAGTCTTGGAATCCTACGAGCTCCGATTTCATAATTCTAAGGGATTTCTACTCAGTATCATATCCAGCGCCATTAGCTAAAGAGCTTTTGGAGAAGGTTAGGAAGTATTCGCCTAAAAGGATAGAGGATAGAGTTGAAGTGACGTTGCCAATATATGAAATTTTTTACGAGGCCAGATGGGCTGGAGAGAGTCTTCAAGTTGATAATGCCACGGTGGTGTTTCCATATATTGACGATGTTACAACAGAGGAAGTTTTAAAAGGCGTCTTAACAGGCTTATCTGGCGTTGAAGAGGAGGAGCTAGAGTAAACGTGTTGCGCCTCTTAGCTCTTCGATAGAGACTCCCATAGCCTCTAGAATTTGTTCGAGAGAAGTGCTTATGTACTCTAAGTACTTCTTTTCATCTATCTCATCTATCCGTGCAAGTTGTATAGGTTTAACGCCGACAGAATCCTTAGTCTTGATTAGAATTATAGCGTCGCCTTTGCCTATCTGTATTCCGTACTTTAATAGTTGCTCAGCGGCTTTTACATGCTGAGGCCTATTCTTAGTGTATTCAGATAAGTTTTTGCTTAATACCATCTTTATACCTAGCTTATCTAGTGTTATTCTCTTCTCCCTAATCTTTGTTTCGGCTTCTTTCACCATTGCTATAATTATATCTCTCACTTTAATTATATCATCTACACTATTTATATTTTTCAAGTTATTTATAATGTCTTCAACAAGCTCTTTTACAAAAGGTGGAGCGTTACGCTTTTTAGCAACAATGCCTTTGACTATAACGCTTCCATCATTTGTTATGCCAAGGTAGTTTTTCTTTCTGCCGCTAAACATAACAAACTTGTATACTTTGTCAAGCTCGATATCTATGCCGATTTCTTCTGCATGTTTTATCAACTCTTTAATCTTATCTTCAGTAACATTCCATAGAAATAGCGAGTCTGTATCACCATAGACCGGGATTAGCCCTAGCTCTATTGCCTTAAGAACTGTACTTGTCATTATATACCTCGCTAACGCTGTTGTTAATTCAGCGACTGGCGGACAATATAGCGGAAACGTCTCAGCGCCAAAGACGCCGTATGATGCGTTTATGAAAACCTTCATTGCGCTTTGAACTACATCATATAACTGTCTCTCGATAGGAGAAGATGCGGTTTTCGCAAGTTTCTTATATACATGGACTCTGAGATCTCTCAAGATTCCAACTAGCGTGCTTGTAAGCCCTGGCCTATCGCGACATACTGTATGAGGAAGTTCTGGGATTGGTTTTTCGGCATCTTGGCGACAGTTTACAGTTTCGTAAGATAAGTTCCATTTGCTTATGATAGATGGATATAGAGAGGCGAAGTCTAAGACGTAGACGTTGAAAAATATGCCTAGGGGCGGGTCTAAGACTACAGCTCCTGCATATTTCTTTCCCTTAATAATCGCCTTGGTGTGAACAGCCCCCTTCTCCTTTAAGATATCCTCCTTATTGGGGATAAGCCATCCCCTTTTTCTGTGTTCATAATAGAGCATATTCCGAATCCAAGCAGATACTTGAGATCTTGTTATATCCTCTATAGGCATTTTAGCGATTCTGGATAATAACATTATCAGCTTCATGACCATTTCGCTGTTGTATAGAGTGAAATAGAGAGTGATTAAAGCGTCTCTGTAGTTATACTCTGCAAGTTCCCAGTACCCCATTCTAGACACGTTTTTCTGTCTTTCCACCTTGCCCACGCCGAGTATTGCATAAGCTATTCCATCAAGCCCTCTCTCGCCTCTATAGACGCCGCCAAATGCATAAGCCTCTATAGCCTTTATTGCAAAGAATTTATACATGTCTATATGAACGCCGGGAGCCACGCTGACGTAATCTCTTTTCACAGTTATGGGTATTTCTTCTCTTGGTATGCCGAGTGCAATAGCTCTATTATACAGATATGGTAAATCGAAGTTGTCGCCGTTGAATGTTATTACGATTGGATATTGTACTATGGTCTTAAATACTTCTCTAATCAGCTCATACTCGCTGTCGAAAAATAGTATCTCGTAATCAGGTCTATATTTGAGCTCAGCCTCAATTTCAGGTCTTTTCAGCATTAGTACACGTTTAAGCCCGTCGCTTCCTACTAATGCCACAGAAATAATCTCATACTCAGCCTCCTTTGGATCTGGGATCTTATTTTCTTGAGGTGTGTAAACTTCTACGTCTATTGCTACTCTCCTTATGTGTGGTACAGGCGCTTGGAAAAGTGGTATCCACTCTTCTGCAACTTTTGCATGTTCTGGCTTGAAAACGCTACTCAGTGTTTGTCTTACCTCAGGCGGAATTACAATCTCTACGGGAGTTAATCCGTTGCCGTTTGTCTGATACCACATTCCTGGTATGACGTTTCTATCAAAGAGATAGCTATGGTGGTACTTTATTCTAGATTCCCATGTTTCTCCTAGGATATCTCTTAGCGAATTTTTGCCGCCGCCGATAGAAAGCGGGTCTTTGGCGTATACTTTAGTTACCAAGATTTTTTTATCATATAGAGCATTATATTTCTCCTCTACGTCAAGGTGACTGAAGCCCGGATGACGTAAAACTTCGGGAAATTTCTCAGCTATCTCTTCTGGTGTCTTGTTAGTTATAAGATAGGGTTTATGTCCCGTTTTATCATACCAGTAATATATAACATCGCCTATTGGATCGTAAAACTTCACTAGTGCCTTACCCTCAGATCCATCATATACAACGGCTAAAACGATGGAGGGCGGCACTGTATTAGAGACGACGCCCTTTACCCTCCCCTCTTCTATTGCCTCGCCTTCATATTCCTTAGTTTCCTCTTCTTCGAGTTCTACCTCCTCCTCGAACTCTAACACATAGCTATATCCAGACGAGGAATAAAAATTAACAACAGTATTACATCGGGGGAGATTCAACAGCCCCCGTCCATGATTGCGAGACCTACGGTTGTAATGATGTTAAGAACAAGATATGTGCCAACATTCTGATAAGGCTGAATGCCACGGCTTCAAATTTTTGCGTCAGAATTTAACCTAAGTCGCTGTTTTTACTTCTACGAAAACTTATAAACTATACCTTATTGAAGTTACGTGGTAATTTATGTTTCTCCACATAAGACGGATAATAGGACGTCTGTTGCTACAGATTTAAAGCGGATTATAATCACAGAGATTATAAATGAGGCTATACACGGTGTGACGATACTCGACGAGCGAGGTGTACCGCTTATACACCACTTGCCTAATACTCTTACTGCAAAAACATTACGGCAAGTGTCAAACCTCATTGAGATAATAAGTATAATAAAGCAGAATCATGACGAAAATTTAGGTGAACTTAATTATGTCACCATAAAGTACGCCAATTATAAAGTTGGAATATTCGAACTTCCTAATAAGAAAGGTTGGTTAATTGTGTTTGTTAATCCTCTTTGGCACATAGAGAATTTATTACCAAAAATACGTCAATTTGCCCATAGAATTAGCCAAAGCATTACTTCTTAGCTCTAGTCCTCCTCCATTGTGCGCAGCCCCTGAAGGGTCTTGACCCCGGGCAAGAGAGTCTGAATTGTCTGGGCTTAGCGACAGCCCCTGTGATAATCAGACCCCAGAGCTGGGGGTGTGATACACGGGAAAGAGAGAGCTCTGGGAAAAAGCTAAGTTACTGCCGCTGGTGTTATAAGAATGACTCAGGCCTTAGAGAAACAACATCGTCTTTGTTGTTGACAAGATGCGCGATGAGACTTACCTAGAGCAGAGGCAGAGCGACGAAAGCGGAGATAGGAAAACATATCTACGGTGGATTAAGACAGTGGAGGAGGAGTTCGACGACGTTAACCCAGTGGTATAATCTTCCATATCCGGAAGAGAGACGGTTCATCACTGTCTGTCCAGGACGTAGAGTCAAGGTGAAAGAAGAGGATTAACTAAAGGCAAAACAAAAACACTCCATTTTTCCATCTCAAATCTTAGTATCTAGCTTTTTAAACTCAAAAGTTCTCTATGTCCCTTTAGCTCTACCCAATCTTTGATGGGCTGAAGCCAATTCGTTTCGTGTAAGAGCCAGAAGCAGATTTAGCTCCCCAGCTAACACCGCTGAGGCTACAATTTCCGCAAATTTTAGAGCGTTGGTGCCAGGCGGGTTCCCTGGGCCTGCCACCCCTAACAGTTCTAAAGCCTCTCGTTGCGTAGGTAGCCCTGTTCCACCACCTACGGTGCCGACTTCTAGACTGGGCAGAAATACAGATATGTATAAGCCCTCTTCTCTAGGTTCAGTCGTCGTTATGCCCATGCTAGACTCAACAACTTGTGCTACGTCTTGCCCTGTTGCGATAAATATTGCTGCTATAATGTTGGCGAAATGTGCATTAAAACCGTATGAATGCGCTAATGCCGAGCCTATGAGATTTTTCTCGACGTTTACGTTGTGAACATCTTCAGGAGAGACTCCAAATTTTTTCAATACATCTCTCTTTATCAACGCCTCTGCTATTACAGTTTTACCTCTACCTAATATAAAGTTCACAGCATTGGCTTTTTTATCAACGCACATATTTCCGCTAAGTGCCACAAGTTTTGCTTCAGGGAACTTCTCACTTATATATTTCGCAATAGCGTCTGTGGCTATAGTAACCATATTCATACCCATGGCGTCCCCCGTAGAGAAGACGAATCTTAGCCACACGTAATTCCCAACTATAAAGGGTTGTACTTCTTTTAATTTCCCATGTTTAGTCGTAGACTCTGCTACCTTTTTCAATTCGTCAAAATGTTGATATACCCACTCTACAAATTTTATGGCTTCTATAACTGACTGTAGTTTAAACAAAGGCGCCCTGGTCATGCCATCTTTTAAGACTTTTACCCTAGTACCACCAGACTCTGTAATTATTTTTGCCCCTCTGTTTACCGAGGCGACAAGCGCCCCCTCAGTAGTTGCGAGCGGGATGTAAAAATGGCCGTTTGCATAATCGCCTTTTATCAATAAGGGGCCTGCGACGCCAACTGGTATCTGCACAGCCCCTATGACGTTTTCTATATTTTTTCCGACAACAGTGTTTAGATCTATCGTCGTCTTGCCTATATTTTCCAACTTTACACCTGTTACTCTCTCTAAAAACTGGCGTCTTGCCTCGGCTGCTTTATTGGCGTCGCCATATATTTTTTCAAACTCGTGTAACTTAACTTCCATTAAAAACATTTTAATAAGTTGGCTTTATAACTCTTCGATGAGAGACGTATACATTGTAGGAGGGGCCTTATATCCCGCGGGGAGACATTATGGTAAAAATATTGATGACATGGCTGCAGAAGTTTTAGACAAAGCATTAGCAGAAGCAAAGACAGATATTGAAGCCGTTTTTATAGCATCATCAACTGCCGAGCTTGCAAACAAACAGCAGATCTTGGGCGCGTATGTACTGGAGTCTCTCGGTCTTGATAAAATACCCGTATTTAGAATAGAAAACGGCGATGGATCTGGAGGGGCTGCCATAGCTTTGGCGCATCATGTCTTGAAATCGGAGGAGTACAACTGTGTCGCTGTTGTGGGTGTCGATAAGCCAAACGACGTATTAAGTAACCAACAACAAGATATCTACGCTACAACTCTTGATACCTATTTTGAGAGATACTTCGGTATTACCCCGTTGGCATATGCGGCATTAATGGCAAAGGTATACTTGAGAAAGTATGAATACAGGTATGAAGAGTTGGCACAGTGGGCGGTGTTAATGCATAAACATGGTGCAAACAACCCCTACGCATATCTTAGAAGGCAGATAAAAATTGAAGACGCCATTAATAGTGAGCTTGTCAGTGAGCCATTGCGCCTATATGATATTGGCCCCCTCGCAGACGGTGCTGCAGCTGCCGTATTGTGTAACAACAAAAAAGATGGTCCACGCATACTATCGGCATCTGTTTCTACAAACGCCATACCATTTAACCTAAGGCAAGATTATGACATCCTCTATAGCGCACAAGAGGCAGCGAAAAAAGCGCTTGAAAAAGCAAAAGTCACTCCCAGAGATATAGCGACGGCGGAGGTACACGACTCTTTCTCTATATTTGGTATACTTGCACTAGAGAGTCTCGGTTTTGTAAAAAGAGGTGGCGCGTTAGCGGCTATAAGAGAAGGCGATTTACCTATTAATCTCAGCGGCGGCCTTAAATCCAGAGGTAACATACTCGGCGCCACTGGGGTTTACCAATTAGTGGAGGTTGCTTGGCAACTTATAGGCAGAGAATTCAAACGTGTAGACGGAGATTATGGGTTGGTGCACAATATGGGGGGTGTTGATAAAGTGTCGACAGTTGTCGTTGTTGGAGTATGACAAGATATAAAAAGAGAGTGATAATGTGTTAATATGAAACACGAGTCAGTGCCAATATACTGGAGAAATATCCCTCATTACTATCGTCTTGTAGCTAAGAGATGTAAAAAATGTGGTGCAGTTTACTTTCCGCCAGTTATAAAATGCCGATGTGGTTCTAAGGAGTTGGAAGACTTTGAACTTCCGCATGAGGGAAAACTCGTGGAGTTTACAGTATTGTATCAGGTTGGCACAGATTTTCTCAAACAAAAGCCCTTAGTAATAGGGCTTGTCGAACTTTCTAATGGCGTTAAGGTAGTAGGCCAGATAGTAGATGTTCAGCCGGAAAAGCTCACGCAAGGAGCGAAAGTAGAAGCTGTATTTCGTAGGGTTATGGTAGATGGGAAATATGGGCTTGTCATGTATGGTTATAAGTTTAGGCCGGTTGATGGGGTATGAGCCGCGTTGGTATAGTAAGTTGGGGCGCGTATATACCAAAATACCGGATTAGGACAGAGGAGGTGGCTAAAATCTGGGGTGATGACCCTCTACGAATTGTAGATCTGTATCTTGTTGATGAAAAGAGTGTAGAGGGAATAGACGAAGATGCTGTAACCATAGCGGTTGAGGCTGCTAAGAGAGCTTTGAAGAGGGCGAGGATAGACCCAAAGCGTATAGGGGCGATTTATGTCGGTACGGAATCTAAGCCATATGCCGTAAAGCCAATATCTTCTATACTAGTAGACGCGTTGGGGCTTAGCAATAACGTGTTTGCTGTCGATATGGAATTTGCATGTAAGGCAGGTAGCGAGGGCCTAATGGCAGCTATGGGGCTTGTAGAATCTGGTAGAATTGAATATGGTATGACGGTAGGTGCGGATACGTCGCAAGGAGAGCCCGGCGAGCATTTAGAATACTCTGCCAGCAGTGGAGGGGTTGCATTAATTGTGGGGAGAGATGGTATAGTCGCAGAGCTGGAGGCTGCGTATTCGTTTGTATCGGATACGCCCGACTTTTGGAGAAGAGAGGGATCACCATATCCTATGCACGGAGAGGGTTTTACAGGGGAGCCTGCATATTTTCGTCACATTATAGGAGCTACTAGAGGTCTCATGGAAAAATATGGATATAAGCCCTCTGACTTTACATATGCGGTATTTCATCAACCAAATGGCAGATTTCCAGTTCGTGTAGCATCGATGTTAAACATTCCTATAGAGAAGGTAAAGCCAGGAATTGTAGTTACACACATAGGCAATACGTATAACGCCTCAGCATTAATGGGATTTGCCAAGATCCTTGACATGGCCAAACCCGGAGACAAAATATTACTTGTGCCGTTTGGAAGCGGTGCTGGGTCTAATGCATATGTATTTACTGTCACAGATACAATTCTAGAAAGACAAAAAACGGACGTGCCTACTGTGGAGCAGATGTTGCGTGACAAGATATACATAGACTATGCGCAGTATCTAAAAATGCGTAAAATGATAAAATTATTTGAATAACACGCTACTTAAACCATCGTGAAAAAATAGCGTACATTACTTTTTACATGCCGAGAAGACAAACAGATAAGATCTTTGAGAGGAAGGAACAGGTTATAGAATATCTCAAAATGTACGGTGAACTTACCACCAGTAGACTTATTCAGTTAACAGGGCTTAGTCACTCTCAAGTGTTTTACATACTAAAGTTGTTAGAGAAAGAAAATGTAGTGAAGGAGATTAAGAGGGGTAAAATAGCATATTGGAGACTTGTTGAAGCTAAAGAGGCTTAGGCTTTTAAAACGACGTCATATGTAAATTTAGTGCTCTCAGAGTTGTATAAAGCCGGAAAAATCAAACAAGAGGCACTTGGAGTTCTTGCAAAGACTATAATATGCATAAAGATCGGGTGTCTACCCTCGGGGCCTGAGGTTATCTTTGGCAATGTAGTTCTACAACTTGCTGAGTCTTTATCTACATCAAAGTCCAAACAAGCTCAGCCTAAGGCTCTTAAACAGGAGAAGACTCTACAACAACCTAAGTTGGAGAACCTTAGATCCTCTAGAGTCCAAGTACAATTAGAGAGTGACAAGTCTAAGTCTGTAGAGTCTAAGGAACCTAAGAGTGAAACTAAGGTAGAGCTTGTAAAAGAGGAGCGCATAAGTCTAGATAAACTCACTACATTACTGGCAGAAGAGGCAAAAGTAGATAAGGCAAAGGCAGACAGTGTAATAAACACTTTGTTTAACTACTTATCCGTATATCCTAGCGTAGGCGTATTAAGACTAATAGAAGATATTGCAAGAATGACAAAGGTAGAAGGCAGAGTAGTTAGAGCCGCGTTAGAAATCTTAAGATCTGCAGATTTGATAGACTTAAAGGAGGAGGGGGTAGTGAATTTGAAGAGACAAATTAGACGTGGAGAATTGCCACTCTAGCTCCTCCTAGGTATATATATCTCAGTTCGATGGCCTTTAGAGACCAAGACTAAGTCCCCTCTTTCGCTTAAGTTTCTTAATATTTTAAACGCCACCGACATTTTAATACCATATTTAGAAGCTATTTCATATGGCGTGATAACTCTCATATTCTGAATATCCTTGGCAATAGTTTGAAACAGCTTTTCGTCAAGTATTTGTATTGTCCTTTTGGTTTGTGTCTCCTCTTTTTTAGTCTCTTTCTTTGACTTTTGAACTTGTTGTTCTTTTTCTTTTTCAGCCTTTTTGGCAAGTTGGCTTAATGTGGGCTTTTTCTTTCCGCCCATAAGCTAAAACAAGTATCCCTATAAAAAACCTTTGCAATATAATTCTCGCGGCTTCTGTAGCCGGGATTTTCCTGAGAACTATACTGTTTTAAACCAAGCATATTTAAATAGAGGTTTATAAATTGTCATATGGAGTCTGGCGGACCAACTTATCGTATCGAGAATATCGTGGCAACGGTAAATCTAGGTGTGGAATTAGACTTGGAGAAACTCGCCGAAAGACTTGCAATGGCAGAATATAACCCAGATCAATTTCCTGGCTTAATCCTCAGGTTAACAAAACCTAGGATTTCTGCGTTGATCTTCCGCACGGGCAAAATGGTTTGCACAGGCGCAAAAAACGAAGAGGATTTAAAAAACGCAGTTAGAGCATTAGTGAAGTTGCTCAGAGACCACGGCGCCGAGGTTCCGTTTGATCCTGAAGTTCAGGTACAGAATATTGTAGCTAGCGGTAATCTACATGCTGAAGTCGATTTGGAGCAGGCAGTATTGATGCTAGAGAATGCTATGTATGAGCCAGAGCAATTTCCTGGCCTTATATATAGGATGTCATCGCCTAGAGTTGTCATGTTAATATTTGGCTCTGGTAAAATTGTCTGTACAGGGGCTAAGTCAGAGAGAGATGTTGCTACGGCCGTTCAAAAACTTTACAACCAGCTGAAGGATCTAGGTGTACTATATATAGAGGAGGGTGGCAGAGAGGAAGAGGAAGAGTTGGAAGAGTTGTGATATTTTTATACAGTGAGAGAATCCTCGATGTAGACCTTGTACAGGTCGTGCCGACGTGCGAAGCCTACGATCACAGAGTGATTCCTCTTGTGTCAGAAGATCTACGCTGTCTTTATACTGCTATCCGCAAAGCAAGTCAAGGAGTTGTTTTAAAAACTAGAAGTAGACTCTGGCTATCTCTTGCACGCGAAATTAGGCTAGACTTGCCTATTTATATATGGGGTCTCTCTATAAGAAGGAGGAATATAATACCGATATATCATGCGGTTGAATATCGAGGACGTGGAATTTACTATGCGAGAAATAAGTCTGAGCTTGAAGTACTTGTTGGGAAAGCTATAGATGGCGTGCTACTAGACGTCAGAGGATTTGACCCACTTTTTGTGGAACAGGTAGTCAAGGGAGGTATGGAATGTGAATGCGAAAGGTGTGACATCGTAGAGAGACTATTATGCAATGCATATAAAGAGATAGAGATACTATGAACACAAAGAGAAAGGGTTCTGCAAAGGAGAGAGAATTGGCAAACTACCTATGGGAACGTGGCTGTGCTGTATTACGCGGCTGTTCATCAGGAGGTGGCGTTAGAAAGAGGTATGTGCCAGATCTAGTAGTTATATGTCGGGGGACCGTCTTAGTATTTGAAGTTAAATATAGGTCTAAACATACGTCAATTAAGATAGAGACTGAAAAGCTAGAGCGCTTAATTGAATTTGCCAAGCGAGCCGGAGGCAAGGCTTTACTTTTAATTAAATATGGGAGGAACCCTTGGAAAGTTCTAGAGATTAGAGACAGGGTAGGGCGGGACGAGTACGAAAAAGCGATGGACTTAAGGACGTTTATAGAATCTCTCTTTACGGCCAAACTGGAGGATTTCATCATTAAGAGAGACAATGAACGTTTATAGACAGGTTAGTCTTCGTCGGCTTGAAAAGTAACGAAAACTTCTTTCAACACTATTTATAAACTTCGCAATATGCAATAACCTGTGAAGGAACTTGAGAAGGTAGTAGATTTAGCTAAAAGAGCCGGTATGGGATCTGTTAAGTATGTCAAGTGGAGCTACTCGCCTGCGTCAGATACATACCATGTAAAGATATATCTAGTAAAGCCGTTAGAATGGAGGATTCTTAGTGAAATTATTAAAGAGGTAGAAAGGGTGTTTTCGGTAAAAATATACGTTCCTCATGCTCGCGTGTTGCGGTTAGATCTTAGGAAGAAGTGAGAAATTTTATTAATTCGGGACTTGTACGCTATATGCAAATTAGATGGTTCGGTCATGCTGCGTTTATACTAGAAAGCGGTAGTTTAAAGATATTAATTGACCCATGGATCTCCAATCCTCTTTCGCCGGTTTCGCTACAGGACGTAAAAAATCTAAAGCCAACCCATATATTGGTTACACACGATCATTTTGATCATTTAGGCGATGCCATAGATATAAGTAAAGCTACTGGAGCGCCTATTGTTGGCACCTATGAGCTAACGCTTGAGGTGGCTGAGAAGGGTATACCCGAGGCTCAAACTCTGCCTATGAACATCGGCGGTACTATTAAGTTAGGCGATGGCGTAGAGATATATATGACTCAAGCTTTACATACAGCAAATAGAGGCGCACCGTCTGGTTTTGTAATAGCAACGCCTGAGGGCACTGTTTATCATGCCGGCGACACAGGGCTTTTTAAAGATATGGAACTTATAGCAGAGTTGTACGACATAGACGTGGCTTTATTGCCGATTGGAAGTGTTTTCACCATGGGGCCGCGTGAAGCCGCAATAGCTGTACAGTTGTTAAGACCTAAAAAAGTTGTGCCGATGCATTATAATACATTCCCACTTATAAAACAAGATCCCGAAGATTTCAAATCGCGGGTAGAAGCTATTTCACGTGTAAAAGTCTATCTAATGAAGCCAGGAGATACGCTCAAGATATAGCTTTTGCCACATTGGTAAGGCTGTCATCTTTTTTATTTAAAATATTTAAAACACTATGAATATTATGATGCGTAGATGTGCGTAGCGGGCAGCGCCTGAGGGTTGATGATCTCATCTCGAGGCGAAAAATTGTGTTATGCTACGTTTTGTAAATCAGCAAGAGTTCCTAAGAATGTCATGTCTGTAAGATACACTTCTATATTTTCTGCGTTCCACTCTATGTGTTTAAGAATTGTGCGTCCGCTAGAGATTAGTTGTGGTATTTCTTTAACGTCTACTCCAGTTATAAGTGGGTGAGCGGCCGGCAATATAACTATGCTTATCTTACCCCTTCTTTTACAAGGCTCGCCGTATAGAGATTTACAAAGTTTTGTGCGAGATGTGTATATTTTAAGTATTGCAGGTTCTTTAACTGTGTATCCGATCTCATCTCTAATTACGACAGCAGGATGTGTATGTCCCATCACGATTACTTCTGCTTTTTCTAAGTCTTGTGCCGCCGGTTTTACATGGCCGTGGAGAAGTAGAAACTTATTGAGCAACACTCCGTGTGCTGAAGTAATTTCGACACCTTCTATGTCAGCTGCTATTTCCTGTAGTAATGAGTCATGGTTTCCAGGTATCAAAAGCAAGGGGACTTTCTTTGCTATAGCTCTGAGAAATGTCTTAACTTCGTCTATGCTTTCCCGCGGGATGGGAAGTTCGTGTTTTACATCGCCAAGAATTGCAACAGAAGAGACATTATGAAAATCCGCGAGTTCTAGGATCTTTTCTACCAGTCTGTTAGTTTGACTGATTATGTTTATCCCTCTTTCTCTTCTAAGTTCAACTTCGTAACCAACGTGGGTATCTGCTAATAGCAAGATTTTTTCATGTCGAAGTGGCAAAACTACACCGCGCACGTCGTACCACAACTGTATTTTTTTAAGTTGAGATACCATAGGGGTTTTGTGTATCTCCCCACCTCTCTCTTGGCCTTTCTCTGGGGGGCTTGGGGGGTCTGTTTTGGGTGTGTCGGGGGGTCTTATGTGGCCGTAGGTTGCCGCCGGGGGGCCAAGCGTCGTTCATGTGTAGTTGGAGTTGGGTGGTGATGGCCGGGGGGTTGTTTCTAGCCCCCAGTTGTCTGAGACGCCGCTTTGCTTCTTCGCCAAATACGTCTCGTCCCCCACTGCGTCAACTACGATCGCGGCTTGCCAGCTTTATGATCTCGCAGGCGGCGTTCTCAGAGTGCGGAAGTTGGGCATACCGCCGTTTGTTGTAAAATTGAAGAAGAGCGACATCTCTTAGATCAGAAAACGGTTGGAAGAGGGCGTCAGACTCAAGTAGGCGTTCTTGGGCGTAGGAAGACGGAAGGGCAAGAAAAAGCCGACCTAAGACAAGCTATACGTCGCCCCCATCTTCGCTAGAGAAGTAATGCCAGTGGAGTCCAAGGCTATCGTCGTCGATGTCAACCGCCTTGACCACAACATCATGGTGGGTCTCATCGTGGACAACAAAATCGTCAAGCGGATGAGACTTCCAGACGAAAGTGTGATAAGAGAGTTGAGGAGACTAATCGCTCCTAATATGCTTTTAAAAAGTATAGTAATTATGTGTATAAGCCAAGGGTAGACCCATGTATATTCTTACATGGAGATCCAGACGCCTGGATTTTGTTACTAGGAGAGAAGTTTATCGGAGAGTTAATTAGAAGGTTTAGACATGTGGCGCGAGATATAGACGACTTAGTTCGTTATTCGGTGGAAAATCCAGGCGCAGTAAACATAGGCCTTAGAGGGCTGGAAATAGGCGGTCACTATAGAGATGAATGGATGTTATTTATTGAAAGCGGCTACCTCTCGCCTGGTGCACGTACGAAATGGCCATATGTGCAAAATGATACAAGCCTAGACGTTAGAATCCAAGCCTCGCCATGTTATCTACTTACATCTTTAGACAAACCAAGCCGTAGGTATGTGTGGAGAAATAGAGCGTCATCGTTATTTCATTGGATCTCTGATATACCGCGTTATAAGCCTCTGGAGGTTTTTAGAAAAGCATTTCCTGCCCAGTTGAGAGAGTTAGCAAAACGCGGCTATGCGTGGGTTGCTTGGAGTAGGTGGAGAGATCGACATAATAAACATCTGGCTGAGTGGCTCTACTGGCTTGATACTGGGAGAATGGCGCATATAGATGCTATATTAAGCAGAAGGTGCGAAATGCCGTATTGTACAAAAAACCAAGGCGCCGAAGTTTTGTACGTATCAACGTGACGATATGAAGCCCCTACTAGAAGATGTCATAGATGTACTTGGTGAGGGGTGGAAGATGTACTGGGGCCTTCCGCCAAACGGCGTGTATTTACTAAAGGAGGCGTATATGGCAGATCCTGAAGATATAGAACATCTCTGCAAGTCTGGAGACAACATAGTGATATATATAGCAGCGACATTTGGAGGTCTTAACATAGTCTATGGGAGAGTTAAGCCAAGACCCCTTAACTGTCCTGTTGCCACCTTTATAAAGAACTTTAATAAAAGAGATATAAAAGCTGCAGTAAAGACATTAATAGAATTTGCACTACTAGTAGAAAAGTTACCACTTTTCCAAATAAATCCAGAGGTTGTGCGTTTTGCCGGTCTCTGTGAGGAGTATCCCCTTATTTGCGAAGACCCGCTTGTAATTGTTAATGCCCTAAAGAAAGTCGAAGCTAGAAATAGGAATAAGCCAGTCTCTGTCTTTACGTCTCAGGAGCTTGTCCTACGTGAATTAGTAAGAGTCCTTAGAGATAAGATAGAAGTAGATAGTAAGTTTATCGAAGTTGTAAAAAAAGTGGTAGAAGACCCCGAGAGATTACAGATATGTTATGCTTGACATACATACCTTAACTCTGTTAAAGAAGATTCAAGAGATGTGTAAAGAGGATGTTTTTTACTCTAGACATAAGGACTTATGTATTGCTGTAAGGATAGCACTTTTAAATATAAAGGGCAAAGGTATTAAACTTCGTCCATCTCTGATAAAACTAGATAGCCTATCAGATAAGAAGGTGGCCTCTTATATACTGAAAGAGTTGAAAAAAGAAGTTGGGCCTATTGCCGATAGCGAGAGTTTAAGACAAGCAGCTATCTCGCTGGTATATAAAAAGCTTGTTGAACTAATATGAGGCCGGTAAAACTCGTCGTTATTACTTCTCTCGACGGCGGAGTTGGTAAGACTACCTTAGCAAGCGTTTTAGCTGTGGCTAAGGGATATACATTGTTAATAGATATGGATTGGGAAAAGGCAGATCTCTCACAACTCTTTAGAGTCCCCAAAAAGCCAGGCTGGCTTGCGCCTTTTTTAAAGGGCGGCCTTCCGTATGTGCATAAGATATCGCCAATACTCTACTTAATGCCGGGCTATGAAGCTTTTGAGCTATACCAAAGGTTTGGAGAAGACGTAGTTAAAGACTATGTTGAGGCAATGCTTGAGTGGGTGAGCTACATGCCGAAATTTATCGGTAAGCTAAAAATTCCAGTAGACACGGTAGTAATAGACACGTCAGCTGCGTTAAGAACAGAACTTTTATCTAAGTTGCAAAGTTTTGGAGTATTCAACATCTTTATGGCAGATAGACGTTTAATCTCTCGAATTTCCGATATAAAAGCCGAACACTATAGGCGTTATATGGCGTATTCTACTCTAGTAGTTGTAAATATGGTAGAAAAAGACGAGCTTAAGATGGCTAAGAAGATAGCTCCGGTTGTCTTAAAGAGGGTGACTATTAACGATTATTATGGCGAGTCTATTGCTAGTTCAATATTACGAGATAGAGATAATAGGAAGTCTATTGATAATATTCTAACTAGAATAAAATTGTCATGATATACGCGTCTACAGATAAAACATTAAGATCTAGATGTTGGCTACGTAAAGAGGGTGTAATTGTAGACCGTGGCGTTAGAACTGACGTCTGTATTACAGAAGACCTAATGTATGTAGTGATAGATCCAGAGATTCCAGACGATTTACAAACAGCGCTTCTTCTAGTTATGTTTAGAGGTGCTGTACCTCCCGATGAGAGAGAATATCCAAGGGTTATGAAATCTATTGCCGAAGGCCTTAGAGATAGAACTATATGGTCTCTTTACAAAGATTATAGAGATGTAGTACATTACCTCCTTGATCGTTGGTCAGGAGCGCGGGATTACATGGGCTATGGTGCGTTAGAGACGTTGATGAGAGATCCCATGTTGACAGAGATTGTAATTCCGCAGTCTGTGGCGCCAAGCGCTAAATATACCTATGTGCCTAAGAATCTAAAAGAACAGCTAGAATATTTAAGATTTCAAATGATAGAATTAGGGAGGTACAGGCGGGTTATTGCTGTTAGAAATGAAATACGTCTGCCGACGAATATAGTGATACCTGAGCCGTTGATGTACGTCGTCGTCAAACAGTTGTTGCCTTCGTTAACTATGGACAGACCTATGCTTACGAGAGAGGACCCCATCTACAGGGCGAGGATAGCTGCGGATTTACTTGAGTATAATGTAAACATACGTAAGATTTCGTCATATCCTAAACCATCTAAGGCATTATTAAAGCCGTATGTCTTAAAGCCAAAAGTCAATAACGAGACTAGAGATGTAGATGTGGTAAACCCCGAGAGTCTTGAGTTATTGGCATTTGCCTCATTAATAATGGAGACCAAAGGAAGTGTGATGTTCTCAGGCGGCATGGGCTCAGGAAAGACAACTCAGCTAAATCAACTTCTTTACTTAATTCCGCCGTGGTTTCAAGTGGTGGTAATAGAGAGAGGCGCCCGCGAGATTTGGGCTCCGTTAGAAGGGCAGTTATTACATTTGTCTGTGCCAAACGAAGATAAGCTATGGGCGGCTTTAGACCAGGCTTTGAGATATGGCACTATACATACAATTATTGCGTTAGCCGAAGCTAGAACGCCGGCCGAACTAAAGACGTTGATTAATTATAAATTGACAGGCCACGGCGTTTTGACGACAATACACGCAGACACAGTTAAAGACGCCGTGGTTCGTATTATAGAAGCTGAAGCTCCGCCTGAGGGTCTTGACGGCATATTAGTAATTCAACTGTCCGCAATAGCCGGCGCTAGATTTGTAAAAGAGGCAAGGGCGGTGACAGTAACCAGGGGGAGTGTTGAGGTAAGAGATGTTGTAGAGCTGACGCCTAAGATTTCGGCATATGTCAAAGAGATGTATAAAACTGACTTAAAGAGCGAGCTTGCGTTGAGAGTAAAGGCTTTGTTAAAAGCGTCTGAAATAGACGATTTCCTTATTGCTAGAAAGACAATAGAGGAGATGATATGGCTAAATCGTATTGATTTTAAAGCTTTGCTTTTTGAAGAGGCAAAACGTTTTGGCTATGTATAAACTTTATCTCATAACTATACGGCGTGATACATGATGTTAAAAAGAAAATCTTTGGCAGAAGCTATAGACTCTATTGCATATGGAGAAGGCGAAAATATAGAGACTAAAAGAGAGGAGAGTTGGCAAGAATGTCTAGTCAAAGCGCTTGTAGAGATGCCTTCTGATATTGCAGATAAAGTCATATCGGCGCTACCGCCAGAAGTCTTGTTAAACATGTTGCAGAGCAGAGAGGATCCATATATCAAACTAGCCCTACTCTTATTGAACAAGAGGAGATGATAGAAAAGAAAGCTATAAAGAAGGGGCTTACGGCTTCAACGGCCAGGTGGATATGTGAGTTGTCTAAAGAGCTAGGCGTAGATGAAAAACGATTTTTCAAAGCGGTATTAAAACTTGCAAAACATGGCATTTGGCTAGAGGAGGAAGATTGGCATATTATTGCCAAAGCGCTTGACTTATCGAAACACTTAGACATGGCTATAGACTATATCATACGTCGAGTGACATCAGGGGAGTCTCCTGAAAGAGTTGTGAAAGAAATGCCGAAGGCCGTAGAAAAGGCTGGAAAGCTAGCGCATATAAGAGAGGTGTTGTCAAATCTATTGTAAGTTTTTTCATCACAAGCTTTGACACTTATATGCGTAGAGAAGATTTCTACATCTTGTCAGCGCCTATTTTTGCGACATATCTAGGCGCAGTCTCTGGTTCAGAAGCTTTAAAATATACATCTTTTAACGTAGCCGAACTTGATGAAAAAGAGTCGCGTCGGCTTTTCATATCCTCTCTAATGTCTTCGCCATCTTCTCTCTTTCTGGAGGATAAGGAGGATGTCGCTAGACAGGTTGGATACGCTTTAGCACAAGAAGAGGCTGGAGTAGACAGATCTACGATTGTACATTCGTTTTTAGAAAGCATGAAGGCGCTTGCGTCTTCAAAAATTGAGGCTAAAATGAGGTTGTATGAGTCTATCGCCTCTTCATTAGGTGCAATATTCTTACTACCTCTTTTTCTTTTATTTCTCTGGGCAATAGGCATACTTGTCATAGATCCCCTCATCCTCTTGGCGTTAGTCTATGGCATAACTATGGCGTTGGGGATCATGGCGATTGTTATAACTCCGACAGATTTAGACATATGGAAGACCTATGAATGGTCTATACCTTTAGGAATTGGTATTGCGACTATAGCCATGTTGTGGAATCTTCCCGTAGCTTTTTTAGCCTTTAGTTTAACAACATGGCTATGGCTAAAGATCAGAAATAGATTGTGGTGGTTTAACATAAGGAGGGAAGTTCCGCCGATGTTAAGATCTGTGGCCGCTATGCTTAAAGAGGGGGCGCCGCCTGAGCTTATATTAAGTAGACTAATGGGAGTTTTTAAAACAGCAGCCAAAATAGCATATGGCTATTATGTGCCTTCTCGTTATTTTGTATTAGCTAAGGCGATGTATAAAGCCATAGTAGAGGCTGGGGGTTCAACAGCTATTAAATCAGTTGAATACATACAGTCGATAATTGACATAGAGACTACATCTATTAGACGTATGGCAAGGCTATCTTCTGCATATTTCGCCTTATTTATTGTGGCAGTAATAATTCTCTCTATGGCTGTGTCATCTGCTGTAAAACACTTGGCAAGTATAGACGTAAGTTACAACCCGTTTTTCCTCCCACCCCCCTACGACGAAGTAAGACAAGTATTGACAACTGCAATGTCTCTCATTGCCGCCAGCTACATCTCTGTGTTCTTACTGCCTCTTGGTATACACTATTCGACAATGTTGGGAGGCGCTGTAGGCGTCGTATTACAACATATCATAGCTCTCTTAATCTAAAGTTTTTCCACTATTGTCGCAAAGGTCTTTATGCAAGCTAGAGGACTTACGACCGTTGAGTCTCTGCTTATCGCAGCCGCGTTTATAATCGTCGGTGTCATAGGCGTGTTGACATTTCAAGGTATAGGCAAATCTGCTGCCGAGTCGTTAAGAGCAAATGCCATTGTTACGGCAGACAGAGGGGGGTTTGACGTAACAGTAGAAGTTCTTAACGGCAAAGTGTCTGCAGTATACGTTAGATATGGGCCCTCGGGCGGACAATTAAGCGCGCCTATCGTCGGCTCTTGTATTGTTGCACAAAACAGCCAAATACAAACAAATGTCCCCTCTACTAATTTGCTCCTAGTCGCAGGCCAATCGGCTACTTGTAGATTTACAGCTACGTTACAGTCAGGTGTCCAATATACATACGTGGTCTATGCAATAGATGCAAATAGCGGAAAATCTATCCAAATAGCTAAGGGAGTTGTAACAGTAGGAATATCCTAAGGTTTTTCCACTAACTTCCTCTCTTTTTTCATGGACAAGATCTACATACTCTTGTTATTGACGGTAGCGACGTGGGGTCAGATAGTGAGTTGGCTTCCGCCTTATGCACAATTAAGCCAAGCCTATGTTTACAACGCTACACACTTTCTAGTGTATTTAGATGGAGACACTATATATGTGACACAGATCGGCGTAGTTTTTAATGGCACTAGCGCCGAGAGTAAAGCGGCCTATCAATACCTAATTGAACAGTGTAAATATATTGCTTTAGATGTAAAAAACGTCACTGCAAATGGAAAGCTATGGCTAGCCGATGTCTATTGTTCTAAAGATGGCACTCTGTGGATGTGGCTAGGGTGGCTCCCACTGAGGTTTATGGCGTATAGAGGCTATGTCGAATTTATGAATGCAGATAATATCACTGTTATAACGCCGGTTGGAACGTACGCCGGCTACATCCCGGCTGGGTGGTATTTAGATAGGAGGACGAAGACCGTTTTCAAATTCCCCAGCTTCAACTTAACGTTAATTGAGGAGATATACAGACTTGACAAGATAATAGAGGAGATGAAAATACAACTTAGTCAATACTCAGTAAAATATAACAAAACGAGTACTCTACTAGCTCAACTTGAGAACCAGATAGATGTATTAAGTATACAAAAACAAAAACTAGAGGAGTTGCTTAGACAGAGAGAAAACATGGTAACAGCCCTATCTACAAATTTACAGATGTGTATTTCTGAAAATGAGATATTAAAGAGAAAATTGGCAGAACTAGAGGAGTTAAATAAAGCTCTTTCATTAAAACTAACAAACTTAAGTAAAGCGTATCTTCAACTAAGTCAGAACACTCTAGAAAAACAAGAAGGGGGGAACTCCACAATCTATCTGCTTGTAATCGCGCTTACAGCAATAGTGATATTTCTCTTCATCTATAGGCGTCGTTTAGAGGGTTAAGACTATGGAAGATTTTATTGCCGCGTACGTCTTTGTAATTGCCCTCTCTATATTAGTCGTGTATACGGCAGCGGTGCTAAAGCCGTTTATATTTACAAATGTCGTCGAAGTACCAATAGCGCCGTCAAAAGAATTGCCGACGAGACATATCTATGTTTATAGCTCAGTCTCTGGACTATATGCGGTAGAGTATGAGGGGCTGGATGTAGAGGAATTTAGAAAAGCCATGGGTGTACCCGGCGCTCTAGTTGCAATATTTGAAGTATATCCTGGTGGATATCGTTGCGTAAATTATGCCAACTATACGGTTAAGCTTGGCCCAGACCCATATACTGGGCTTTGGTGTCCACCGCCTTTTAAAACAGAGACAAAGCCCTATTGTATACCAATAGGAATCACCTCACGCGGACGTTGGCTATTGGTACAATACCGTTGTCCATAACATGCATTTTGTAAGAGATGTCTTGGTTTTTGTAGGTCTTGCCGTCTTAACTACGGCAGTTATCTCGTCTCTCTTCCCTTTAAGAGAGGGTGTTGTTACACTACCTGCCTGTTCTAGTTGTAAATTAAAGCTAAGGGGCGGGTATGTAATAGTTCAGGAGAATGACTCAGCTGTACTTTACTTAGGCACTAAAGCTGTTGTAAAATTTGGATGGGCTTATTACAGAGGAGAGCCTCTTGAAGTAGGACAAAAGATTGTGTGTGACCCAATGTATATCTATGTAGTGGGAGGAATTGTCTACGTAAGTTGTGACGACGAAATGCCAAAGATAGGCAAGTGGTGATATGTGGTCAACAGCTTTTGGAATAATTACGTTGGCTTTTGTGGTTTTTGCTATTGTATATGCCACGCTACATGTGCCACATATATCTAATATAGATGTTATAGATCAACTATATAATGTAAAACTTTACCTCAATCAAAGCCTTAATTCATTAAATTATACCCAAAATATAGAAATATTTAGAGAGTATGTAAATATTACAAGAGTTAGAGTAGTAAATATAACAGTTAGCTACAACGGGTCTGTTGTCAAATATCCATTGTTGTTTCCACTTGGCCATAAGGTGTTAGGACGGGAGAGAAATGTGGTCTATCAACTATATGTAGATATCAAATGGTGTAGACCTACTCTCTTGCCAAGTGGCACATTGGCGTATCTGTACGAAATTAAAATAAGACATTCGATAGACATATTGCCTTGGCTAGAGACTAAGGCGCTTGTGCCAATTAGTGATAGTCTCTTCCGGCATTATTATGACGTGTGGAAATCTACTAACAAACCGCCTGTGTTAGGTCTCTCTCCGCCCCCAAATACGACATATGTTAGAGTAGCAAAGGCGTTAATTTACAGCACTAGAGAGGACGATGTAAAGCTCTACGTAGTAGCGCCATCTCCAGTGATATATATCATTGATTATCCGCTCGAACTCCCACTGGCTTGTCCTAACGCATTTTCCCAAAACTAAAGTTTTTCCTATCTTCGATATTGTTTACTATGCGTATTGTAATATTACTACTCCTCTCTATATTAGTATATTCGCAAGTTGTAACTTCTGTAACATGTAAGAAAGAGTTTGAATTTCAACTAGACACTTCCTCAGTTGTTACAATTTCTTTTTCATTTAGTGCGTTAGCTCCGCTTGGAATGGGAGGTCAGACTGTAGTTTTTACAGAGGGTCAACAATGGGTTGAAGTATGGGGAGAGAGGTTTCTCAACTTATCTAAGTTATTAGTCGCATCTACTGCCACATCTGGACTATGGGATAGAGATCTGACCTACTCTCTCACTCTAGAATACTTTAAGCCGGGAGACAGTTGGGTTATTGGAGAGTACTTCTGTAAAGCTAGGTATGACAACGGCTTGGAGGTTATACAGATTTACTACAAGGTAGAGAAAGAGCCGGCGCGTGAAGTTAGACAAATATCATTCGTCGTGTCGCAGACACAAGTTCTATATAGAACAGAGGAGAGAATTTATGTCTCTCTACGCCCAGATGTCTACTACTCATGGCTTACGTCCCTTTGTAAAGAACTGCCAGACAGTCTGACGTGGCCCCGGTGTACACCCTATACGAGGGATAACTACGTAGTCAGCGCCTCCTCGCCTAGGGTTTGGAAGGCGTTAGAAATAAATAGTAAGAAGCCTGGCGAGATGGTCGTATTGAGAAATGTCTACGCTGTTGTTCCAAACCCGTGGCTGTATGGAGAGTGTTATCTAGGGAGATGCTCAGCGTCTATATCTACAGACAGGGGGATTGTTGTCTATATAGGCGATGTATATAACATACCGTTTTCTAAGAGAGTAGACATCTCTATAATTGCAGCGCCTATTGAATGGGGCGAAATTGAGGTTAGGCCGCCGAGACAAATTCCGCTGTATGTCTCACGTGTAGTACAAATGGGGGGTTTTTCATGCAGACCGCCCGACTGCTTTATAGTAGATGAAGTTGGCAATGCAACATGGATAGGCAAAAATTGGGTTTGGAACTGGACGTTAGCGTCTATCGCAGTTAAAACGCCGCACATCTTGGTGCCATATGTAGCCGTGGGACTTGTCCAAGATGGACAATATTCTGCGATAGGTAGAGGCGTGTCGGTGTATATGCCTTTAGGCTCAGTCGCCGTTTTAAAAACTACAGTATTATGGCGTTTAGAGATGGGAAATAAGTCTGTTTGGATAGGCTCAACTCCTGGCACATACCTCCGCGTAGTAGATGATAGAGGCAATATCGTAGATTATGAAGAAGCTGCCTCGCGTGGCAAATTAGAATATCGTGTGACGAATATGCCACTTTCCAATACCAAATGGGCTGTCTTTGAGACTGCTGTAGATGAGACATTTCGGAAAGTCTATACTGCATGGTATTCGCCACCAAATCCATGTAGCCAATGGCCTAGGCAGTTGCTCAACTGTGTACATCTACAACATGTATATACAAAAGTAAATGGCACTTTCCTAAGTTACACCAGGGTCGGGACAACAAATAAATGGCCGGTCACACACCTAGCGCTTATCGATTGGTTAATTCCAAAAATCCCACGTATATGCGGACATGACAGGTTTAGCGACTTTATGAGCTTAGTTGTAGGAGATCCAGCTCTGTACTTCTGGCATACATACCGACTTAGGACTTACGAATTTAACCCGTCGACTGGTGATTGGGATATACCAAGAGAGTGTGAGTACCCACCGCCGCATCAAGTATCTATGTTAAGTTCAGTTTACAATACGGCCTTCTACCGTAACACAACACGTGGATTTGAGAAGTTGTACTTCGAAACAGCTGAAGGAAACGGTACATTTTACAACTATGTTTTTGAAGGCGTAAATGGGTATGAATACCCGGCGGGCTGGACCGACGTGTTGCCACTGGGGATACCGTCTATGACAACAAATACGACAAGTCCCTGGCTTGTGTTTCTAGTGCCAACTACGGCGTGTAGATCTATCATATGTACAAGCCTAGATGTAACTCTCTGGGGGCCTACGCCGGGGCCTACTCCAGATCTAGCTCTCCCTGGTGCTGGTTACTCTTTTCTAATTATATATACAGGCACTATTAAAAATATAACTATACGTATATTTATAGAAAGAGGATTTGTAGCATATATACAGAAAGGTGTGATATATAAACCAGTGGAAAACTATATGTTAACAGAGGTTAAAAAACTCTGGAAACCCTTGGACGGCGTATACGTAGGTCCAGGCTGGTGGACAGAGTATAAACCTCTTGTTTCATGTCAATACTTATCGTTAGGTGAAAAGTCGATATATGTCACTCCAACAGATTGGGCGGGTCCCCTGATCTTGACGATTGAGGAGTTTTCAGAGGGCGCGTCTAAACGCTATAGTTACGTCTTCTTCATTTCTAACAACGTCTCGTATAGAATAGACGTAACTTCGACAACGCCGCAAAACTTCACCACGTTATACCTCAACGTGTCGTTATCGCTATACGTAAACAGAATTCCCTATTTCCACGGCTATGTTGTAATAGGAGAGGGAGGGAGAGTCAGGCCATATATTTGTAAAACTGTAGATATATTGTCACATTCGTTTTTTGGCGGCGTTGGACAAACTTCGCAACTTACAACAAATGGTGAATTCTGGGGAGAAGTTGATATAGTGGACAGAATTAGGTTAGTCGATAAATTTGTTATACCGAGCTTTGAAATAGTAGATTTTTCAAGAGGAGTTGTAAAAATAAACGCAGAGGGACCTGTCATAGGTTTTGCGTTCTACTTAATGCGTAATGGCATATGGACAAAAGTAGGAGAGGCGCTGGGGTCGTGCGTATTAATTAACGCTACTTTAATATATCCCTGGGATCCACTACTCGTATTGCCTATAGTTAAATACCACATAGAGGCACGGGCTGGAGATGTTGTAGTGCTATGGCGTCCAAAACCGTCGCTTTTCTTTAGAACTTGGGCTGACGCAATGGGATATTCTATTGGCGTGTCTAGTACATTAGAAGTACTAGGCAAATGTTAACGCTTAGGTATTTACTATCGCTTATAGCAGCTGTATTAGCCACAGCTATTGTGTCTCTTATGGCGGCGTATGCGCTACAACATGCAGACCCCTTGATAAAGAGCGTTGCAACGTCGTTGGCAAGCGGGAAGTCTGCCAAGTCGGAAATTCCAATCTCGCTACGTAAATATAAGGTGGACTACACATATAGTGAAGGCCGCTGGGTTTTAACAAATAGAGGCAGCATACCGCTCTATGCAGTTGGCGTAGGCGTATGTCCAGACTCTATAAATGTCTTCTTTAACAAAACTTACAGCTCTACTAATAACACAGTACATATATCTAAGTGTTCTATTATCTTGCCGTCTATCGAAATGATACATAACTCAGTTGTATTTACACATGTAGTACCTCTCTGTCTCACAGGCACAGATTTTAAGACAGAGGTTGTAGAACAGAAATACATCTATGCGAATTTTACAATTAGGGTCAGAGCCATTGTGGTAAATTGCTAAAGTTTTTCCCGAGAGATAGAGACGGCTATATGCGGCTTGAATTAGCGTTAATCCCTATCATATTTGCCTTGGCAACGGCCGCTCTGACATTTCTAAAACCTGTAGAATTTCACTCAATAGACTTGACATCGATATTTATCTACTGGCCGGAGTCTCTATACTATGCAGAGAGGGGAGATCCAACAGCTATATATCGTATTACAGGGCTTGTTACATGTCTCTCTAAAGGCGTAATCGAGGCGCCTCCCGGCATTTCCTTTAAAGTACTCAAGCTTATCTGCCGCTTTAACACATGGTAGAAGATATTCTAGAGGTTATAGCAGTTAATACTCTTGCCCTATTTACTCTAGCAATATTTTTAACACTCTATACATACTCCACGCCTAACGTATGTCAAGTAGCTGAGACAGTGTTAAAATTTCCCGGTTCTGAAATTCACGTATATGGACGTTTTAAGGTATGGAACGATACAAAACACGTCTATTTATCGTGCGGCTTGGCGTTGCCTCGAGATAAAGTTCTCCAGATAAACAGAACAGAAGGCCTACTAAGAATAGGTAGTACGGCAGAAGGTAAGTTATATATATCTTAGATGTCAATAAGCTCTGGAAGTAATTTTTTTATGGTGTCCTTCTTTGGGATACCATTTCGATCCCAACCTCTCAAGTGGTAGTAGTAGTTAAGAGCATTTTCTAACTCGTTCCTATCTACTCTCTTAACTTTGCCTTCAAAAGTTAATGGTTTCTCTAACGCTACCGGTAGACTATCATGCCTAATGTCAACTCCCATTTTTACGTTAAGTACCCGGTTTATGAGCACTATTCTCTCCGCAACTTCTCTAACCTCTTCTTCTTTCCACTCCTCGCCTGTGACCCAAGTCAACAATTGTGCAACAGTGTTATAAAACCTGCCTCCTGGATACGCATCATATGCATCTCTACCAAATTTGCACAAGATAAGGGAATCCATTAGGGCAGAGACGTTTTCCATGTGTATTATGGCTTCCACTTTCTCAGGCCCTAGATAGTCGGCACCCCCGAATTTACCAGGTATATCTAGCGCATATGCCATGGTAGCGAGATGATCGGCACCTCTGTAGCCGATTGCATAGCCCAACGCCATGCCTTTTAACATACGGGGATCGTATCCTGCTGGCTCTAGCCCTTTAACATGAACAGCTAGCTCAGGCACGCCAAGTTTTTCAGCAACTAACCTAACGCCTTCTGCAAGCAAACTGCCGACCCCCCTTCTATAGGCTATGTCTTCGACTAACTTAGCTAAGGATTCTCCATCGCCCCATTCAAGTCTTATGGGTATTTTACCCATCTTTGATAAAACAATTGCAAAAGCAAGGACGTTACCCAGAGATATGGTGTCTAGCCCTAGCCTATCTGCTAAGTCGTTTAGTTTGATTACCCAATCTACGTCTCTTATAGCAGCAAGACCACCTAATGCAAATACAGTTTCATATTCAAGATCTACGATAATGTCAAATTTGGTACTTTTCACAGGTCTATGACAAGCCGCAGGACAGTATAGACAAGCCTCTGGCCTTAGGAAATACTCAAGCTTTATCTTCTTACTCCACGAGAGAGCCTCCCATTCATCAAGTGATAATCGTGTCCAATAGTATGCTGGAAAGAAGCCCATTTGATTCCCTAAGTCTATCAGTCTAAGAGTTCCCCCCTCTCTAAGAGCCGCGGTTTTCTGTAAAAACTGTGGCATAAATTCTCTTATCCACCTATCTAATGCCTCCGGACGTGCAACTTCGACATCTCTCCTATCTGCAACAAACACTACGGCCTTCAACCTCTTGAATCCCATTATAGCTCCACCCCCTGTTCTCCCAAACTGTCTCCAGTACTCATGGTTAATTGAGGCGTATCGAACTAAGTTCTCTCCAGCGGGTCCGATTGTTAGAACCGCCGCGCTCCGCCCCCACTCTTTTTTAAGCTCTATCTCTGTATTGATGGCATCTCTTCCCCACAAATGAGAGGCGTCTTTAAACTCCACTTGCCCATTGTGTATTACCACGTAGATAGGTTTTTCGGCTCTACCAGTAAATACAACTGCGTCTACCCCTGCGTATCTCATGACAGCCCCAAGTGTTCCGCCTACATTGGAGCCGCCAAAGATTCCTGTCAGAGGAGATCGAAAAACAGCGTAGGCACGTGTGGCCATCGGTATACGTGTGCCTCCCAAGGGTCCTGATGCAATTATAAGCGGGTTATCCGGCGAGAAAGGCTCTACCTGATATCCGCCAAGTTTGTAAAAAAGCCAAGAGCCAAGTCCCCTTCCTCCCAAGAACTTTCTAATATTCACCTCTTCAATGTACCACGTTAACTTAGATAAATTAACGAAGAAGACTTTAAACATAGCTCATTTAATTCCCTCACTTTTAAATATTTAGATGCTTTAACGCAGATCTAAAACTCTCTTGTGCTTTAACTTACCTAGACAATAGTTTTCTCTCTATATCGTTTTATAGTATTACGTTCTCAAGAGCTTGAGCTAAGTCGTTGATTATATCATTTACATCTTCAAGTCCTACGGAAAGTCTAATTAAATCTTCTGTTATCCCTAGGATTTTTCTATCTTCTTCGGGAATAGGCGAGGCCGCGCTTGCCACAGGGTATGTGGCAATACTTTCCACGCCCCCAAGACTCGGGCCTGGCGTTATTAATCTTAACGACTTAAAGAATTTAATAACTGCCTCCCTGCCGCCCTTTACCCTAAAGGAAACTACGGCGCCAAATTTATCGCCAAAAAGTTTTTTTGCAATAGCATGATCTGGATGGCTGGACAAGCCTGGGTATATAACTTCGCTTACCTTGCTATGCTCAGATAAAAACTCTGCGACTGCCTTTGCGGATCTACATTGCTGTTCAAATCTTACAAATAGCGTTTTAAGACCGCGTAGCGTGAGAAATGCCTCAAACGGCTGCATAATGCCGCCAAGCATAGCTCTCCAGACCCACAACTCCTCAAGTAGCTCTCGTTTAGATACCACAGCCACACCGCCTATTACATCGTTATGGCCAGCGATATATTTAGACGTAGAATGTACAACAAAGTCCGCGCCGTGGGATATAGGCTGTATTAATACAGGCGTTGCAAAAGTGTTGTCAACAACTACGGTAGCCCCCAGATCTTTTGCTGCTTTAATAACTTCTGGAGTGTCTAAAACTCTCAACGTAGGATTTGTAATTGTTTCAAAAAATACAACATTCGGTTTGCTCTCCTTTAGAAATTCAATATATACGTCTGTGCTTGGATACGCCTTTTGCATCTTTACGCCAAATTTACTTAGAGAACTTAAAAGCCGTAATGTCGCGCCGTAGGCCTCCATCGTTACTAATATTTTTGCGTCTGAACGCAGTAGAGATAAAAACACAGAAGATAGGGCAGCCATGCCGCTGTTAAAAGCAAGTGAGTCTACGCCTCCTTCAAGAGAAGCTAAAGCCTCTTCAAGAGGACGTAGAGTGGGATTTTCTTCTCTGCTATATTTGAGGTCAAATCCCCTGTCTGACTTCTGGGCCTCTCCCTCCATTCTAAACAATGCAGTCTGATAAATAGGAGGCTGAAGCGAGCCGTAAGGGTCGGAGTTTCTGTAACCCCTTACGGCTATAGTCGCCCTGCGCATTCTGTCTCTTTATCAATTTGCTATATAAATTTTTATAGCTCTATATCATTATTTTCAATGATCATATATAAAAACTAAGTATTTTCTTTTAGAATTCTATTGTAAAGACACTTAGATTGTTTATTGTTATTATACATATGTACTTATGCTTAAAATCTATAAACCTTGTGTCATCAAGGTCATGTGGTTAAAGAGGCATTAATACTAGATAGCAACGACGACTTAGGCCCTCAATTAGCTAGAGTACTTGTAGAAAATGGGTATATAGTGAGAGTACTAGCGACACCAGAGCGAGGGAAAGCCTATGAGAGAGAACCGGTTTATATACACAACCTGACAGAAAACTACGAGAAAATAATTAGAGAGTTAGATTTTTCTCGTGTCGAAATAGCGATTTTTCCATCTCCAAATGATATGTTTAACCTAACATTTGCAAAAGTAGCCAAGTCCCAGGGAGTGCCTATCGTTGTTATAACCACTAGAAGTGACGCCATTGCAACGACAGCGGAAGAGGAGGGTATAATTGCCATTGTTACATACCACTGCGTGTTATCTAGGCTATTTAGACTACTCAATCTAAAATTTGTAAGATTGCTACAAATCAGAGGAGATGTTGCTATGTTAGAGATCTTAGTTACGTCAGATTCCAAGTTACTTGGAAAAACAATAGGCGAAATAGAAGAAGATACAGGGGCCAAGGTAGCGGTTATACGAGATGGCGAGTTTGTAGTTGCAAAAGATGCAGAGATACAAGAGGGTGATTATCTCATCGCAATAGGCCCGCGGGCGTATTTACAAGAACTCACAGAATAGAAAATTGCACCGTAAATATCAACGTAGGCCTAACTCTGTATACACTCTATCTAGTATTGCATACTTTAGTTCATCCTCTTGTCGCGGATCTCTCAAAAGTCCTCGTACAACTAAAACTATGCCCTTCACGCCTATTTTTTCGACATCTACACTCAGTCGCTCTAGTCCATACTCTTTAGCAACTTCGTTTACAAGTTCTCTAACTCTTTTCAACTCCTGCCGATGTGGTATAAATAGTCTTATTCTAACTTCATGACCCTCAGGAGCTTTTATACGTCTAAATGGCGTCTGTAATAACACTGTATATGGTATGTAGACATACTCTCTTCGTGGATCTCTCAAAACTATATACACATCTTCAAGTGCAGTTATGTAACCGCGTATATTGTCGAGTTCTATATAGTCTCCGATATGAAGATCTAATACTTTGGCAATAAACAGCCCTGTAAGATATTGTTCTAATATACGCCTAGTTCCAAGAGTTAAAACTCCCATGGCAACTATAAAAACAACTAACACTAAGTAGAAAAGATAGTGTAATTGTGTCATTGGGGAAACAATTGCGAGAAAAAGCGAAATAGAAAATAAAACTATTAGAAATTTAACTAAATAAAACTGTTCACTTGAAATAACTTTTAGAAACAATCTCCTTATAGAATATAAAAGTAAGAAGAATGACAAAATAGTGACAATAGTTGCAGTCAATAAGGTAATAATAGTAATTGAGAAATCCATGAGATAGAAAGCCGTTAATTATTTAAGCGTTGAAAAGAAGCCATTGTTTTTATTTGTAATCCTAATTGCTCACTAGTGATGATAAATACGTGGGGCCTACGAAAGATGAGTAAGGTCTGGAGCTCTGAAGATTACGTTACTTTACTCTGCAACTCTAGAACTTTCCTCCTTAGTTACCATATATAGTCTTGCGTTTGGAACTGCGTCTTTTATCATATCTGCAAAATCGCCAGACTGTGTAGCTACTAAGATCTGATAACGTGAAGAAAGAGATCTAACTAATTCTGCGAAAGCTCTCCTGATATTTACATCAACATATGGAATAGGTTCGTCAAATATTATAAAGCCAATTTGTATATTAGATATTTCCCTAAGCGCGAGAGCTAGGGCTAGAGCTATCGAAAGTCTTTGTCCATCGCTTAGCTTTGAAATACCGTATCTCTCGCCAGTGGGAGATATCGCATAGAAGTCGTAGTAGCCCTTACGTTGTTCTAGATCTACATTTACTTTTGAAATATCGCCATATCTATAGAGCGTTAGAAATACTTCGTTAAAGCGAGATTTTGCAATCTCCACTAACCGAGCTCTCGTGTTGACTTTGACAAGTTCAAACTTTGCCTTAACTTCTTGTAGCTTGCTATAGGCATAAAGCGTGTTATCTAGTGCCTTTTTCAAATTTTCCGCATCTCCCCCCACTTCTCTTACAATCTCTTCTAATACAGCCTTCTCTCTGTATAATTCTGCTAAACGGCTAGAAGTTCTCTCTAGCTCTTCGGTAATCTCTCTCCAGCGCATTTCCACATCTAAGATTTCTCTAACGACGCCGGCTTTGTTTAACATTTCCTCAAGCTCTTTAAGGCGGCGTTTTAGCTCTCGAACTCTAAGCATCTTTCCATATTTAGAAAGCGCATCTAAAATCGTGCGTTTGTCAACCCTAGTTATCAAAGAGTGTAATTTTTCAACACGTCTCTCTAGTTGTTTAAGTGCTTTTTCAGCCTGTATCATTTTCTTAATGATTTCTTCTCTCTCAAGTTTTAACTCCTCTAGTCTATTCTTTGTGGATAAATACTCTGCAACCTCGCCGCTTAATATTTCCATTTCGTCTACAGCTTTTTCATACTCTCTAACCCTCTCCTTTAGATCTTCTACTTCGTGTATTAATTCGCCAAATTTGCTCTCTACCTCTCTAGCTATGTTTAACGCAACCTCCCGACTTATGGGAGAGCCGCATATAGGACATCTGTTGACGCCTATTTCCGCAATATAGAGAGATACTGTCTTAAGAGCCGAAATATATGCCATAGATTTCTCAGTTTCTTCAAGTCTCCTCTTCAACTCGTTGAGGGTAGCTTTAGCCGTTTCTAGAGATTGAAACGACTTCTGAAGCTCTTTAAACCGTATATATGACCTTTCAAGTCTCCTCAGTTTAGTCTCAACTTCTTTAATTTCGTCTTCAAGCTTCTTCACCCTAGCTAGATATTGTTCGTATGTCTTTCGTACTTCAGAAATCTGACTCTCTAAATCTTTTGATAATCTAACAAGGGCCTCATAAGCTTCAACCATGGCAGCCGATAAAGATTCTAGGTCTCTAGTTGTGAGTTTTTCAAGAAGCTCATGCCCCAGTATATGTTCATACTCCTCTAAGGCCTCTTGCAGAGCGTCTCTAATTTTCTCAACGGCGTCTAAACCAACATCTTCGCCTGTAGTTGATTCCAAGATCTCTAATTCAGATCTCGTTTTGTAATACTCCAATAAAATGTTCTCGTTCTCTCTGATTTTTTCCAAATAGCCGGCTCTTCTCTTGGCTAACTCTTCTACTGTTTTAGTAAGATTTACCTCGCGCTCTTTTAACGCCGCCAACTCACCTTCTATAGTCTCTAACCTAGTTACAACGCCTTTATAGCCACCATATTTCTTAATTATATCTCTATATTTTTCATATGTAGAAAGTCTTTTTCTCAAATTTTCGGCTTTCTCCAACAGATATTTCTCTATAGATGATACAACTCTTAAAATGTTGTCAATTATGTCAATACCAAATAGACGGTCTACTGAAAGCGTTCTCTTTTGTGCTGTGCCATATATAAAACCCTCTAGAGTCCTATGCGAAATATATACAAGTCGTTCATATATGTCTTCGTCGGCTCCTATGAGTTCAACTAGTCTTTCTTCAGCATCTCTATCTCTTAGTTTAATGCCGTTATAAAGTACAACAAGCTTCTCAGATCCCCGCCGCCCTAGTCTTCTTTCTATACGAAGTTTGTCGTTGCCTCTGCGTAATTCTAGCGCTACATTGGCTTCCTGAGCGTCTACATTAATCAGATCTACAAGTTTTGCTACTCTCTCTCTTACCTCAAGCTGTTTTCCAAAGAGGGCATATTCTATGGCATATAGGAGAGAGGTCTTCCCAGCCCCGATTCTTCCCAATAAAATTGTAACATCCCCTAGGCTTACCTCATGTCTCCCCTTGTATGACCTGAAATTTTCTAGTTCAATCTTTTCTATCCTCCACATCGATGCCTAATCTCCTGAGATATTCTACTAACGTGTTTTTAGCAGCTTTTACGCCGCCTTGCCTATACGCAACTATTAGAGACTCCGCAAGTCTCCCCTCTTCTGTATTTCCAAATACTCTTCTAACCTCTTCAAGCAGTACATCCACAGTATATAATGCTATAAAGACACTTATATTATTTAACTCCCACTCTTTCCTCTAGACCTTAAAATTCTAACCCACTCGTTCTCCACCACAGAACCTGGTGTAACTTGGGTCTCTCTAGGAGGTTGTCCACCGGTCTGTCGTCTTACTTCTTCGATTCTCTGATCTATATACCTCTTTAATTTTTCATAAAGCGTTTCCTCTAGTTTTTTCAATTGAGAATTTATATACTCAAGCATAGTCGACTTTAGAATTTCGAACTTGTTAGTATCAGCCACAGTAGTAGCTGTTAATCGCGGTTTTGCAAATATCTTAATCTCGACGCCCTCAAGCCCTCTAGATGGATCAACTACAACCACCCCAACTCCTTGGTTTTTAAAGTACCGTGGATCTATAAATAGAGTAGCCTCTGGCAGAATAGCAAGATATATCTTTGAGACCTCTTTTGTCAATAATTCGCCCACCCGCTTATATATCTCGGCCTCCTCATAAATCTCAGAGAAATAGACCCCTACTGCCACTTTATTTAGTCCTTCTTCAAAAAGAAGAATCCACCCGCTTTCCCCAATATATTTCATCCCAAGAGTTTCAGAAAAGTATCTAATAACTAATAGTTTTGGAAACTCCACACCTACTTAATAAAGTACCAACCCTCTTTTGTTGAATCAGACCATTCAAGCGAGAGAGGCAGGGCATAGCCATATATTACAGCGCCTCTCCAGACAGAATATTGTGGCTCTAAAACAAGGCGCACGTTTACTCGAGACGCCAACACCGGGTTCTTCTCCTCCAGCGCTATTTTCACCCTGGTGACACTATCTACAGCCACATCTTCTAAACCTGGAGGTACACGCCAGCTAAAGGCACCTCCGCTGAGAATTATCTGAGAGGCCACTCTATCCTGTATCTCTACAGAGACGTTTCTAAGTGAAGCGATAATCGCTGTTGCTACATCCATCTCTCCATAGAGAGTAACATCGCCTATAACTGCGTTTTCTATATGGAGACGTGACTGCTCAATGTAGCTCTTTATCTCCTCGTGGTTGGGGTCAAAGACTATTTCGCCAATTAAGAACCTAGTCCATGCGTATTCTTTTGGAAACTCCACTTCTACAACAGGAGACAGTCTGACCTTAGTCACAAATCTATCTGGGTTAGACTTTGCCGTTTTAATAGCTTCTTTTAAATTCCTAGGGACTAGGCCAACAGCCCTCTTCACTACTTCAACCGCATATTCTTCTCTAGCGATGTCACTGTAGCCTATATCTTTTAAAATCTCCCTAGTTATCGCGTTGGCCTCCGCTCCTCCTCTGTTCAACGCCACAAGCCCCTCTCTAATGAGCGCGAAGCTAATTGGCGCTATTTGTATATTGCCATGCCCCCCCTCTACAATTATGCAGTTAACAGCGTTTTCTGCAATAGCGACTGCCAATGGTTGAGGTAATATCGTCACCGCATATATTTTAAATTCGTTTGCAAGCTCTGTATATATGTCAAAAAAAGATTTATACATATAATCGGGCGCTAGGGCGGATAGTGCAATAGAGATAAGCCAACCTCTGAATTCTGGATCAGATACTGGAAACTGCGCCAGAGTATACCTTGCAAGCTCTTTTAAAACTCTCCAAGCGTCTTCATCATCTCTCCTAGCTATGCCGTCTTTTAGAGGATACTTAAGATTACGCTGAACATCTCTAACGCTAGAGAGGTACTTACGTACTTCTTCATCTCCAACTACAAGACCCCTCGACAATACTTCTGGGGGTATCCGCATTTTTACAGACTCTGGAAGATCTCTAAGAAAGAGACCTCTCGTCTGTGTAATCTTCGGTTCGTTAAGTGTAATTGGGCCATATTTAATATAACTAGTACCATAGTCAACGCCGAAGGTATATTTGAGCCTATACGCGTCTGAAATCACAGAAGAAGCCCTATATAGCTATTTTAACTTTCTGGCTTTATCCTAATTTCCCCACCCTCTATAACTATTAAAACTATATCGCCGACATCAACATCTCCAAACATCTCAGCTTCATCATCTGCTAACCACAGCGTAACTCTCGGGACAGCAATTTTACCTCCGCCAAACGGGAGTGATCGCACTATCTGCGTTACAAGAGGCATGACTTCTCGCATCAACTGTGCCGTTTGTTCGTCTTGTGTGGAAAAAGCCGCAACAGGCCCTGGTAGTTCTTTCTCTTCTATAATATCAATTTTTATATACCTTGCACCAGTGGGGTCATAGACAAGTTGTTTAGAAATAACTACGCCCCTAATTGTGGCCATATCGCCTAGACCTATCCTATATATAAAAACTTTCAGATAAAGTCAAGTTCTTTAAGAAGCGTTTCTAATGTTGTACCACGGCTATCGAAATATCCGCCTCTCCCTGCATATTTAATCAATAGTCTTAGCCAATTGCCGCTCTTTGAGACTCTTGACATCTCTGTAAAAGCATTTTTTAACTCTGCCTCTGTATATCTCCTGTATTCATTTAGGTGAAACAACATGTCTAGTGGTAGACGAGGCCGTGGTGGTGGGTATTCGTCAGGAACGCCAATTACAAGCCCAAAGAGAGGATAGGTGAGTTTAGGTAAATTCAGAATTTTTATAAGCTCACGTGGTGCATTCTGTACAGCGCCGATGAAACAAGAGCCATATCCAAGCGCTGTCGCTGCTAAAGCCATGTTTTCAGCTGCTAACGCAGCGTCTATAGCGGCGAAGACGAACAACGCAAGTCTATGTTCAACTATGTCGTTGCCTCGATACCTCAGAAGCTCCCCTAAGCGGTATAGATCCGCTAGAAATACGAAAAATTCCGCACCTTCCTCAACATGTGGCTGCTCTATTAAACGGGCTATCTCGGCCCTCTTTGTCTCATCTACTACCCTTATGGCGCTCCAGAGGTGGAGAGTGGCATCGGTAGGCGCGGCTCTACCGGCCTCCATGATTTTTACAACGTCTTCTTCTGGTATCTTAACCCTCTTAAACCTCCTAATTGATCTTCTCCTTTGGACAACTTCGAAAAAGTCCACGTCTTCTAAAGAAAATTATATATAAGGCTATCAACTCGGAGACTATGGTTGCTCAAGAATTTCCCGAAGATTGGGAATATTCAGGAGGTGAACTTGAAAAGACTCTGAAAGTGAGAGTGACATGTCCATATTGTAAACACAAGTTTGAGATAGAGATAGGAGAGAGTTGGTATAATATTGGCTTTAGTATTACATGTCCCAAATGCGGCCGTTCATTTCCGGTCAACGCGTACGGCGAAGTAATCGGCGTGGTGCAACCAAAATAATTCGGATAATACTAGGCTCTGTTTTTTAGCTAGGTGCGTTATTAATTTATGGAGCCTGTTAAAAAAATCGAAGAGGGACTAAAAGAGTTATACGATACTAACGTCGGCAAAGTGGAGAGACAACCTGATGTAGACATATACGACTTAGGAGACAACATCGTCATATATGTCGATTTACCTGGGGTGAAGAAAGAAAACATAAAGGTGAGGATATATGATAGAGCAGTAGAAATAGTAGCCTCTCCGACACAAGACGGGGGAGGGAAGCCTATAAGAAGAGAAAGAATTTCTAACTTTCCAGTATCTAGAAAAATAGAGCTACCCTACAGACTAAGGGTAGACAGCGCGCGGGCCATCTACCGGGAGGGCGTTTTACAAATAGTAGTGACAAAGGCGGGAGAATACGGAGTAGCAGAATTAAAAATAGACTAATTATTCGGGCGGCGGCAAGCTTATCGACAGCAATTTTGCGTGTTCTGAGGTAATATCGACCTCTCTATATTTTTCTAACTTTGCAACGTTACCCTCTCACCCTGTGGAAAAAGAACTTGTGGTTTGGAACGTCGGCTGTGAAGAGTCGTATCTCCTTTAGCGATGCGAGATAGTCTGCAAGCTTCTTATCTGCCAACACGGCGGACAATTGCTTGGTAGCTAGCCACACTCTCACGTGGATACCTATGGCGCCCTTATAGCCGGCTTGCGATAGAGCTGATAGAATCTTCTTCGTGATTTCGGCGACGTAGCTGAGCTTCTGCTCGCCTCCGAAAGATAGATATACTATATCCGGCTTGTAGTCTATTACCTTCTTAGCCACTTCAGCCTCCTTTCCGTCTTCGTATGTGAAGACGATTGCAACCTCGTCTCTGTAATTGTCTTTTGCAACATAAGACGTAATGAGTGCGGCAGCCATCGCGCTACATATCCTATCTGGATATGTTATCACCGCCACTCTCTTATACCCTTCCAACATATGTTGACCAACTAGATATCCTGTTAGAGACCTTAGGTATATTTCTTGTTCTAGTGCCGCTCTACTTGCCGTTATCATGAACCAATTTCGAATTCCACTTTTAAAGTTTAGCCCAAGAGAAACCAAGTAGCACTACTTCTCCAGTTTGTTTAGACACTGTTGCTAGAGTAAAGGTCTTTTTAACACTATGGCTCAGCCTGCCCCCTCTTGTTATATCGGTGGCAGAAATCCCTTTGTCAGGTTCTAGAAACACTACAACCATAGGAGCGTGGTCTATGCCTGGGCCTCTCTCGTAGACGGAAAAGAGAGCGCCGAATTTAAGTCCACTTTTAACAACATATCCAAGATCTCGGAAATACTTATAGATCTTGTATATATCATCAAAATTTTTTATCTTTTCTCTGCCTAATTCTATTAATTTTTCCGGCAGTACTTCTGTGCCGTTTTTTGACACTACCTTTAGCTTACCTCTCTCAGCTAGATAAAGAGCTTCATACAGCGCCAATATCAAAGGAGCGGATATCTTGTCAACTTCCTCTCTTCTTACTTTATCATAACCTAAGAACCTGCCGTAGAAACCTTCTTTGTATAATTTCCTAGCAAATTCTACATCTTCTACTACTACTGCAAGCCCCTTTAGCACGCCCTTCATTTCTTCCTTATAGTTACCACAGTGCCATCGGCGATGCCAAGTGTCCTAAGAACGTCTATAGATATATGAACCTCGCCCTTTGGCACTTTTTCGTCGTGAACAACTTTGAAAACTCTCTTTTTTTCATGTGCAGAACCCCCAGGTGCCACGATTTCAACCTCTTCTGGCCTGCCAAGCTCCTCGTATACATCAGTAGGTAATTTAGCCACACCCTCCTCTACGCCCTCTGCCGCCTTTACTCTAACTCTACGTTCTCCCTTTTTCTGTTCCTTTTTCTCTTGTTGCGGCGTCAAATAAGGCGGTATAAGTAACCTCCTCCCTCTCTCTATATCTTTATTCTCTGTCATAATAATAACTGTTTATAGCCTTTTAAAACTCTTAATACCAGAGATATAGGGATAACGGCTACAATAAGCTGTCTGTCCCTAGGCTATTGCGCCTAGGGACTTTCTCCTCGTCTGCACCTTCACCGGCGTCTAAGATACCTCGGGTGTGGGGCCGGGTGGCCCTCCTTGAGTGCCCGCCTTTCGATGTTTATGACGGCGGCGATGTCCCTCCCCCACTCCCGCCCGCAGCGTGAGCACCGGCGGAGTCTCGGGGCGTTGCCCTTCACGAGTTTCTTCCCGTACCGTGGGCAGAGGGAGGGGGCGCCCCTCGGATTTACCCTTACAACCAGAACGCCGTGTATTGGTCAACAGCTTTAACGGCGGCTTTTTATGATACGATTGATATTTGGCATGATCGTCGCGTTAGCCCTCTTCACGGCCCATAAGTAGGCTTTAGTTATGCCTCTTCAAAATGTCAACCTGCTTAATACCAAGCTGTTATACTGGGTGTGCTCCCAGCGTCTCTGCAACATCTTGAAATGTCATACCTCTTTTAACCATTGCGACAAAAGTGGGAACTTTCTCCAATTTTATTCTTACTTGTCTCTTGGTATCGCGGTCGCGAATTGTAACTGTCTCATCAACTGGAGTTTTTTCATCTATAGTAACAGCCAAGGGGGTACCAATTTCATCACAATAGGCGTATCTACTGCCTATCGTACCCTCGTCCTCATATATGACTGTAAACCCCTCGTCTCCCAATCTCCGCATTAGCCTCTTCCCTATTTCAACATAGTCTGCCCTCTTTACAATGGGCAAGATACATACAGCTACTGGCGCTATGTCGGGAGGTAGCCTTAGATATACTCTTCCATTTTCTATAGTTACGGCGTGTTCTAAAACTACGTAGAGAATTCTGTCAAGACCAAAGGATGGCTCTACGACGTGTGGTACGAATTTCTCTATATCTGTCTTTCTCTTCTCAATCTTTATGAAGACCATGTCACGTGTAATCACATACTGACCTAGGACAACCTCTTGTCTTCCTGTTCTAAAAGCCTCTAATACCATATTTTCATTTTCTTTTAACGCTTTGATTACCTCGCCGGTCTTTTCACCATATTTCTCTCTTATTGCTACTGGATTTGGATAGAGCCGGGCTATCTCTATTTCTCTCGGCGTTGGAAGCCGTCTCTCCAAGACTAGCTCCTGTCCGCTGTATTTACTATGGCCAGAGAGGTCGTAGTCTGTACGGTAGGCGTGTCCTGACACTTCTATCCAGCCGAATCTCTCTGTGAGAACCATCTGGTCGTAAGACTTGGCTGAGTAGTGGGCTCGCTCGTGGGGTAGCTTGCCTAAGAACTTCTGTCTCTCCACCGGGACGCCTAATTCTTTTAGAAACTTTGTTGCAAGAGCCATGAAAAAGGCCATCCACTCGTTAGCGTAGCCGCGTTCTACTATCTGTTTTGCTGTGAGATATAGAGGCTCTGTACGGCCCTTAGCTACAAACTCCTCTGGAACAATTGGTACTTCTAGATTTTCCACATCTGAAAAATAGGGACATTTAGGATTTTGTGGATCAAAGAATAGCTCTATCTCCATCTGTGTAAATTCTCTTAGTCTCACTAAGCCGCCTCTTGGCGATATTTCGTTTCTCGCCACTCTACCAATTTGTGCAACTCCAAACGGGTGTCTACGACCAACGTATTCAGCCAGGCGTGGGAAAGCCACGAAAATTCCTTGTGCAGTCTCCGGCCTTAAATATCCGGCGTTTTCACTATAGGGACCTATAGTGGTTTTAAACAATAGGTTAAATCTCTCCACATGGCCTAGCGGCCCTCCACATGCCGGACACACGATCCTATACTCCTCTATTAGACGTTGTAACTCGGGCGCAGAGAGGCCCTCGGTAGATATCTTTATTCCCTTTTTCGCCAGCTCCTCCTCTACTAAATGGTCAGCTCTATACTTCCTGCCACATTTTGTACACGTCACTACATAGTCTGTAAAATGGTCTAAGTGTCCAGACGCCTTAAAAACAAGCTCGGGCATTATAATTGGCGTCTCTACTTCTATAATAAGGTCCTGATAAGGAGTGACAAAAGTCCTTCTCCACTTATCAATAATGTTACGTCTAAGTTGAACTGCGAGAGGGCCGTAGTCGTAAAATCCGCTGACGCCTCCATAGATTTCAGACGACGGCCAGTATAAAAGCCGCCTTTTTACTATTTCCTCTAGTATCTCAGCGTTGCGCATTAACAAGAGAAAAATCCGGTATTTTTAACTAGATTGGCGTTTAGACACAAGCAAGTGCCACATATATTAACACTCTCTGTAAAAACTTCGTGAGACCTTCCGTAAGGCTGTGGCTTGCATCTCTTTACCTCTTTATCATGGGCACAATCTCGCTGGCGTATACACTAGTGGAGTTGCTACTTGGCATAATGTACAGCAGTCTTTTAGTCACTAGCGACGCTTTCCACGGCTTTATAGATGCCGCTATAGCATATGTCTCTGGCTTTGGACTTTACTACGCATCAAAAAGAGGAAGATCTTTCCCCTGGGAGATCTACCGGCTGGAAAGTTTGCTTACTCTACTCTCTGCGTTTGTAGTACTCGGCTTTTATACATATATGTTAGTCACCTCGATAAGATTCGACAGCGAGCCGACGCCGCTGTGGATGACCACCTTATTACTAATTGGGGGAGCTCTTACATACCTCATGTATCTATGGGAGAGGCGCAACTATGACATGCTCAAACTTGAAATACTCCGGGCAGATGCGCTTCACGCCAAAATAGATGCCGCGTTGTCTATTGCGTCAACTATAGCTGTAGTTATAAGCAATATGTTCCACCTCATAGTTGCTGAAGTTATAGCAATTATTGTGATATATGGATATGTGATCTATGAACTTGCTAGACTTTCAAAAGAGGCAATGTATGGAATCTTAGGCGCGTTGTATAGAGACCCAGTCCTTGAGGAAAAAATCAGAGAAATACTCATAGAGTTGGGGAAGCCTCTCGTTGTAAAAATTAGGAGGGCAGGCAGTTTTCTCGTTGTATATTCACTAGTTGCAGTAAGTTCTGACATGACTGTGGGGAAACTCCACATGTTGAGAACCAGAGCTATTAAGGCAATCTCGAGAACGCATCCGCTTATTGTCCATGTGGATGTAAAAATCGTGCCGAGGAGATATAAACGTATTGAGAAGAGTCGGTATGCTTAAAAATGTCTGTACGCCACGCGACGTTAAGCTATTTGGCGCACCTATGGAAGATACCGTAAGCTTTAGACCTGGAACGCGGTTTGCCCCCCAGAAAATACGTGTGATAATGCCATATCTAGAATACACCACAGTTTTTGGAAATATGGCAAAACCTATATGTGACTTAGGTGACGTGGAATTACTCCAGGGGGCCCCTGCGGAAAATATAGCGAGGATAGAACAGTTTATACAGAAGGTGGAGCCTCCGTTTATTATGCTCGGCGGAGAGCACACAGCCACGCTGGCTGTATTAAACGTAATAAGACCAGACACCTATGTCCATATCGATGCACATTTTGATCTTAGAGACGAGTGGCCACCCGGCCAAAAGCTGTCACACGCTACGTTTGTAAGAAGAGCACATGAGAAATTGGGTTTCTACGCTATATATATAGGCGTCCGGGCATATGACGACGAAGAGTATAAATACGCTGAAGAGACTCAGTCGTTTATAATAGAGGGGTCTGATTTTACTAGAAGTGACGTGGCTAATGCAATATCTACAGTCTCTGGCAGAGTATACCTCAGCCTTGACATAGATGTATTAGATCCTTCCGAGGCGCCAGGCGTGGGAACTCCCGAGGCCGGGGGGTTGAGTTTTCGAAAACTTGAATATTTACTAGCCGACCTTATACTTACGTTAAAACCTGTGGCCGTCGACATAATGGAGTACTCTCCTCCCTATGATGTTTCAGATGTCACCGCGGTTAAAGTTATACGACTTCTCATGCATATAGCAACGCTTTTGGGAAGAGAATAAAAATCAGCCAGTATGCCTCTCCTCATACTCAGCCGCGAGCTACTACATCACACACTCATAGAAACCACAGATTAAAAAACAAATCTTCTCTTAGCTATGAGAGCTCTCTTCATAGGACGTTTCCAGCCGCTACACTGGGGGCATGTAAAAGTAGTAGAGTGGCTTTTGACACATTATGATGAAGTTATTGTGGCGGTTGGCTCGGCAGACAAGGCGTTTACCCAAGATAATCCATTTACGCCAGGGGAGAGACTTGAAATGTTTAGGAGACACTTCGGCGCAAATTGTAGACTCCTCTACTGTACAGTGCCAGACACCGGAGGTTCTTCCAGCCTGTGGGGGGCCTACTTACGCCACTGGTGTCCTCCGCACCACGTGGTATATTCAAACAACCCTTGGGTCGTTGCAACGCTAAAACACTGGAATATCGACGTCAGAAGCCACCCCCAGTTTGGGAATTACTCAGCTACTGTAGTTCGCCAGTTGATGTCTCAGGGAGATAAAAAGTGGAGAGATCTCGTCCCCCCAGCTGTGGCCGAGTATATAGATGAGATAGGTGGAGTTGAAAGAGTACAGCTTTTATATGGCAAAGTTTATAAAGATGGTCGTTAAAAACGCCGTGGCTGAAGAAAGAAAGATATACGTTTGTATGAGATGCGGCAGAGTGTTTTCTAAGTCTGAAATGGAGATCCTCCCTGGAATTAGATGCCCCTATTGCAATTTCAAAATTATCATGAAGGTCAGGAGCTCAATGGTTAAGAGAATCCCAGCTATCTGATGGCGACGGACTTCTCACAGGCGGCAGAGCAGTTTAGAAAATCAAAGCTTGCAGAAGCGTTAAGAGTAGATGTAGTCGGAAATAGACTCATAGTCGACGTGGAGACAGGCAGAGTAAGAGGCTATATAATTGCCGTAAGAAAGGGGAGGGTAAGAATGAGGGTAGATGGCTATACCGTCGTGTGGGACCCCGAGACAGACACAGTTACGTGGGCCGGGGGTAGAGGGCTATAGCTCTGCTCCCCATTTCCCCACACGTCGGTATTTACTCAACGCAGATCTAGCCGCATAGATAGAAGACATATAAAATGCTGCAGTAATTAAAACGCCTATTAAAAGCATAAGAATCGGATCTAAAAGCCAAATCCCCATGGCGGAGTATACAAGTGGCGCAACCACGTAGTGAAATGGAGAGTACAAGAACCAACGGGCGACCTCGGGAGACATCGCTGTGGGCGGGATCATGCCGCCAGAAAGCGGAATGCCCCACTGGATGACATTAGCCGCCACAACTGGGTTTCTCAACTTAATAAAAAACAGAATTGATAGCGACGTTATACATGCTGAGGCGAATATAAAGACGGCGAGAGATACGGCAAAATACATAGGTTGCGCAGGCAGTGGTATTTCTCCAAATACAAGGTAGTATACGGCATATTGAACTGTTATGCCAGGCGCCGCCGCGGCTGCCATAGCTACCGACGTCGAAATTAAAAAAACGTGAAGTCTCTCTGGGGTGACAGCCACGTAGTCCATAATCCCGCTTCTGACATAGTTACTAAACATAGCCGCTCCCCATGTCTGTGTTGAAAACATCATCAATGCCAGAGACCCCCAGAACAAGAGACGTGCTGTCTCAACTATACTCCCCCCGTACCAAGCCACAGCTAGTATAACAACCAGGAACCACATTGCATCTGCCACGGCGTTTGTGGCAAGGAAAAGCGGCGATTTAAAATTGAAAAGGAAAACGCGCCAAAGTTCGCGTATTAAGCTACCAAACATGGTAACGCCCAGACCTCTGAAGACTTCTGACGTAGAAGTTCCACACGACGACTCCTAGTGCAAAGTAGGCCATATAGCCTAACAATGGGCCGAGGAGACGTATAGGCAATTCAAGGGCCAGCGCTAAAGATCTAACGGCCTCGGCCCAAGTGGCGAAGGGAAGTAGATGAGATATAGCTTGGAGCGCCCCCGGGAGGATAGACGCTGGATATAACGCGCCGCCGAAAAACATTACAGCGGCATTCAAAACTGAAGAGAGGGGGCCAGGGTTCCGTACATATGGCAGTAGATACGTCAGCGCTAAGGCGATCCCGAGAAGTGGCAGTGAGAAGATTGCTGCTGTCAACGCTGCAAGAGTCATGGCGGCGGCGTATACAGGCCCTTTAATCACAGCCAAAACAACAGCTGCAGTTACTGCAACCCCCAGCCCAAAAAACATAAACTGTGTGACATAGAAGGCCATTAACACCGCCAGAGGATAGGATGGCGAAGCTATTAAATACTCCAGTTGGCCGCCGGACATAAAGATATATAAATCCCAAAGCGCTTCACTTGTGGCTATCTGTGCAATTACCGCTATCACAACGCCGACAAGCTGATACACGAACTTATCAATGTCCGCCTTCCCCCTTGACACTACCCAGCCTGCGGCGTAGAATAACAAGGCGAAAAAAGGCATAAGCAGAGAAACTGAGAGAGACAGCGCGTAGAGACGGAGGTAGAGCCTAACCGCTAGATATAAGCCGGCTCTCATGCCCCACCCAATGTCTTTACCAAGACCTCCTCTAGAGGAGGCTCATGAACTCTTGCCTCTACTACTTCGCAACCTTCATCGAGAACCTCCCTTATGAGGATCCCAAGCTCTCTTCCGCCAGCGCCGTCTCTAGTGAAAATTCTCTCTTCGCCGTTGCAAATCGCCTTTACGACAGCTACAGGTCGGAAGCCCAAGCGGCTTTTAAGTTCTATGGGAGTCTCCCTGGCTATTATTCGACCGTCTACAATCACAGCAACTTCGTCAGAAAGCTCTTCGACCTCGTAGAGGTTGTGTGAAGTGAGTAACACAGCCCTTCCCTCATTCTTCAAGCTCTTTATCACCTCTCTTATCTTCCTAGCGCCTACGGGGTCTATGCCGACCGTGGGCTCATCAAGTAGTAGGAACTCTGGGTTATTTATAAGCGCCTTTGCAAGACCTAGCCTCGCCTTCATCCCGGCGCTATACTCCTCGTAAGGCCTATCCCGCGCTTCCCAAAGACCCACTAGTTCAATAAGCTCAAGAGCGCGGCGGCGCGCCTCTCTTCTACTAAAGCCATACAACATTCCGTAGTACACTAGATTCTCCAAGCCGGACAGTCTGCCAAAGAAGCCCTTGTCTGGATAAAGCATTAGTCCTATAATCCGTCTTACCCTATGGGCATCTTTAACTACATCATAACCGCCTATATACACTTCACCTCTGTCAGGCACTAACAAAGTCGCAAATATACGAACCAACGTGGTTTTGCCAGCGCCGTTCGGCCCCACTAAAGAAAGAAGTCGCCCCCTATCTACAGCTATATCCACCCCTCTCAAGGCCTCTACTATCCTCCGTCTACTTCTAAGGAGGCCAAGACGTTCTCTTGTAATAAACCTTTTATATATGCCGACGCCAATAGCGAAGCTCATGGCTAGCTCTTCGGCGTTAGACAAAAGTCTTCTTGTCAAACTCTCTATATATAAAGGGTGAACTTTGTAAAGTCTATTTTACATGGCGTCAAGTTTTTAAAACCCTTCTAAAAAGATGTGAGAGGGCCCGTAGTCTAGCGGTATGATGCCCGCCTTACAAGGCACACCCGCAACAGCCTAGGAGCGCGGGTGGTCCCGTCAACCCCCCGCCGGGGGGTTGGGATAAGGTTCGAATCCCGGCGGGCCCACCAAATCTTTCGTCTATGTAAAATAGCGGAACCTCCCTAGAAAGCTTAAATATAGTGTCTAATAGTGGAAGTAGGGGCCGTAGTCTAGCCTGGTAGGATTGGGTCTCGCCCCCTGAGGCGTGGCTTGGGACCGATGTCGGCGAGAGCCCACGTGATCCCGGGTTCGCGGCGGAGCCGGCCTAAAAATCCCGGCGGCCCCACCATTAGTTTTTAAAATCCACACCTTTACAACAACATGTACGTATTTGACCTAGATGGGACGTTAGTTGAATCTGTCAACGCTCACATAGCCGCTTGGTTAGAAGCTCTTAAACTCCTTGGAGTTGAGAAGAGATATGAAGAGGTTAGGCCTCTGATGGGGTTGCCGGCGCGAGATATCGCCACCGCGCTTTTACCAAATCGCGCATTTGAGCTCGTGGCGTTAAAAAACAAACTCTTCTTGGAAAAGTATCTGTCTCTAGTGCGCCCTTACGACGATGTATACATTCTGGAGAAGTTGCCTAGACCTATAGCGATTGTTACTTCGTCAAGCAGCTATGTGGCACGACGAGTAATAGAAGTAGTAGGTCTAGCACGTCTCATAGATTTTGTCCTAGGCGGCGATGAAGTTCCAAGAGGAAAACCCGCGCCAGATCCCCTCTATGTTATAAGTCGGCGTTTTTCTGTCGACACCAGAGATATAATCGTTATAGGAGACTCCGATTACGATATGGAGATGGCTAGGAGAGCAGGCGCCTATGGGGTCTGTATAGCAAGATATAATGTTTGCAACGGCGCAAGGAAAGTCATATACAGTCTTTACGAACTTCTTACACCTCTATCACTATAAGACGATAGTGGCGGGCCCGGTGGGATTCGAACCCACGACCTACGGGTTAAAAGCCTCGGCAGACCTAGCCGGGTCCTCCGCCGCTCTAACCGGGCTGAGCTACGGGCCCCGCAATGTTCTATGGCCAACTTTTTAAATTTTTTGCCGTTGGTACAACAAGCGTTTAAACTCTACGGCGTCTTCATACATATATACATTGTTAAACATTATGTATACGCTCTCTCCGCTTAAACGTCTCACGATGGTAGCGAGTCTCTCTAGATCTTCAGAACTGTATTTATACCGGTAATTAACCTCGCCCTTGCCGAGCCCATGTAGCCGAAAATAGTAAAAATGTCCATGTATAGGATCTTTCTTTAGGGGATCTACTGCAATTACAACTCCTAATTCTGCTATTTTTTGTATAAGCGCTAGGTCTTTATAGGTCTCTCCCCTAGGCTCCCATGCAATTTTCCACTTGCCAACTATAGAGGCGAAGAAATCGTAGATATATGGCTCCGGTTTTAAACTCGGTGGCGTTTGAACAACAAGTACCTCTGGCCTAAGCGGCGCTATAGCGTCTACAAACTGTTGCCACAGCTCTAGGTTTTCTTTCGTGGGTTTTAAAACGCCATGTTTATCAGTGGGTTTAAACCCCCTCGTTCTCTTAAAAGTTGGGCTATTTGGGGGATGCGTAATACCTTGGAACACCTTAGCTGTAAAGTGAAACTCGGGCGCCTCTTCCCGTAACTTCGCCATTTTCTCAGGGTCTGGCATATTGTAGAAAGTATCTTGTAGTTCTACCGCATCTAATGTGTTATATATGTATCGTCTAGATTTTGGAAATCCGCAAGTACCGACGAAAAATTGCATGTAATGAAGTTATAAGTCTATTAAAAATTGAGACTGTGGAAAAGAGATCGATATATTCAGGGCCGCAGAGCTGTTATGCTATTGCCGAGGGAATCTACGTAGAAGGCGGCAGAATGGATTTAGCGAAAGCCGCCGCGCACCTATACCTACATATGAGAGACTTGGAAAGGGGGTTCACTTACGATCACGAATGTAGACGTATAAAGATGACACCGGAGCTTTTTGAGGCGAGATCTAAGTTTCTAGTTAAACTCTGTAGAGAGCAAGGCGGCTCCGACTGTGACGAAATAGAGAAGTTGGTAAATTACGTATTGAAAAACTACGAACTACCGACGTGGGCGCTTGAACAAGCTAGAAGAAAAATCGTTAAAGTAACTCGTCTAATGTAGTATAAACCTTTATATACTACGTCTCTAAGGCTGTAATGGACGGAAAAGAGGAAAAGAGACAGGGTGTCGAAGAGTTTCTCCGCAGACTGCCTGTGGATTATAGAGAGGAGGAGGGCGAAATAGTGGTAAAAGTAGGCAAAGGTAAGAGGTTGCCGGAGTCGCAGTTTAGAGAGACTATAAATGAGTTAAAGAAGATGGGATTTAAGTTTGATCCCGATACAAAAACTTGGAGGAAGAAGGTCTAGAGGTCTACATAAATTTCACCTGGTTTTCCCCAGCCTCTCGCCATCGCCCTCGTATTATATGTATACGCTGGGTTGCCTCTAGCGTCTATCCCAATGATTCCCACAGTGCCAGAGCCGTAGATTTCGGTGGTTTGTTTTACAACATTCTCTACGGCCTTTGTTATATCGCCTGTTTTTATAAGCTCGTCTCGCGCTCTGAGACAAAGATGCGACATTATAATTACCTCGCCTATCCCCGTGGCGCTAAATGCCCCAACGCCGTTTTCAGCCCAATAACCAGCCCCAGGTATAGGGCTGTCTCCCACCCTGCCCGGCCACTTAAGCCATACGCCACCTGTAGACGTCGCTGCCGCTAGATTGCCGTCTCTATCAAGTGCAACAGCGCCTACAGTATCGCCAAGAAGACTAAGTACTTTTTATAAGGCCACCTCCCCTGTCTAGCCTCGTTGATAACCTCTAGAAACCTCTTGTTTTTCTCCTCTGTATAGAACTTGTGCCGCGCCTCTAGTAGGCCCACTCTCGCTGCGAGAAGTCTAGCGCCCTCTCCTGCCAAAATTATGTGGTCAGTAAGCTCCATCACATAACGAGCTAATCTCACGGCACTTTTAACGCCTTCAACTGCAGCAACGGCGCCGGCGCGTTTTGTCTTTCCGTCCATCACGCCAGCGTCTAAATATATACCTCCATCTATCGCATATGCGGCCCCATAGCCTGCATTAAAAACACCGCTACTCTCCATATATTCCACTGATACAATTACTGCATCTAGTGCAGAGCCTCTCTGCGCAGCGAGGATACCCTCCTCGATAGCCCCCCTGAGCGTCTTTTTTACTCTCTCTTTCTCGTCTTCGCCTATTTTCCAGAGACCGGCGCCGCCGTGTACTGCGACAATCACTCTATTAACGTAATTTTGTCTTCTAAATCTCGTGGAACTAAAAACCCAGGAGAGGTGACCCTCCTCCCGGCTACAGCCACATGGCCATGCACTACTAGTTGTCTTGCGTGATAGATAGATTTCGCAAGCCCCTTTCTATATACGATTGTTTGAAGTCTCCTCTCTAGTATTGCCCTTACGTCTAGTGAAAGTATTCTATCAAGTGGGACGTTGGGATCCTCTATAAAGCCCATTTTGTATAGTTTCTCCTTAAATGGCAATTCTAAAGGGGCTCTCTCTTCTGGCGTCATCGAAAGCAATGAACGCGCGCGTCTAACTATCCACTTGAGATGAGCCCTGGCGAGCCAGAGCTCTTTCTTATTTCTCAAGCCGTATTCGCCCACAAGCTGTAGCTCTTCAAGCAACAATTGCTTATTCCAGATTTTCTTCGGTTTGCCTTCTAGGTACTTCTTCTTAGGCTTTTTTAAACCGCCCATACCGTCGCTTTATATATACCGCTTTTTAAATTTTTACTTACCGCCGGCTGCCGCCTTCTTTTTAGTGACGCCAGCCACAGGGCCGAGTCTACCCGTAGTCACAGTCCTCTGGCCTCTGACTTTAAGACCTAGCGAGTGTCTTACGCCTTTCCAACTCTTTAACTTCTTCATAAGATCTACATCTCTTTTAGCTGCTAGTACTAACTCTGCGCCAATCAAGTGTAAGTCTTTACCTGTCTCTGGATCTTTCCTTCTGTTTAAAAACCAAGCGGGGGCCAGCTCGTGTAGATTTCTAACAGCCCAGTCAAGTTTATTTATCTGCTCCTCGCTTAAAGCGCCTAATATGGCGTGTGGATCTATGCCAAGTTTTCTACAAATGGCGTAAGCCGTGGCGATGCCTATGCCTCTTATCTTAGTCAATGAATAAGCTACTTGTTTATTACCATCTAAATCCGTATCCCCTATACGTACTATAGCGCGTATCTCTTGAGACACGAATGCTTAAAAGAGACGCTTTTTAAATTTACTGTCTCTTAAGCCTCGGGTTTACAAGCGGCTCAAGAGCAAAAAACACAAGAACAAAGCCCACCGCTGTTAAAACAATAAGAAAGCCCGGCGGAAGAATCCACCACCAGGCGAAGTTTTGTAAAGCGCCGTTATCAAACGCCTGTTGTAATATCTGACCCCACGTGGGGATCGAGGGGTCTCCTAACCCAAGAAAACTTAGGCCAGCTTCAGACAAAATGGCGCCTGGAATGTTAAATATTATTAAAGCAAATGAATAGGGAAGTACTGGTGGCAGTATATGTTTTCTCATTATCCATAGTCTCCCTGCGCCAGCTAATTTAGCGGCTTCAACAAATTGACTACTCTTTATACTTAAGACCATAGATCTTACTATTATAGTAACACCCGCCCAACCAAATAAGACAAGCACAAAAATTATATTAAAGAGACTCCTCCCCAACACAAAGACAAACAGTATCAAGAGGGGGAGTGTCGGCAAATTATTCATAACATCTGCAAATCTTTGAACAGCTTCATCTACTCTACCACCTATATACCCACTTACTATCCCAAGAGTTACGCCTATTAAAGTAGCCAACATAGCTACGACACCTCCTATAAAAAGCGCGACTGGAAAGCCAAAAAGTAAACCTTGGGCCAAATCGCGGCCTAGGTAATCTGTGCCCATTGCGCCATATACAGCACCTTGTATAACAAGTCTAACGAGCCCTATGTTGTCTCTCTTATCACCGACCAACTCGACCTCGAAGACGTATATGCCCTTAAGCGGCTTAAAAGACTCAGCGACGCATTTATTAGACACAGCTCTCCCAAATATTATATATGGAAGTAGGCCGGCATCTCTTACATCTGAAGTTGTACAATTAACACCTAGGGTATTGGCAAACGTTGTGACTTTTCTAATGACTTGTGGCTCGGCTCCTAACACTATAGTTCTCGGGCTTTCTACAAATCTAACATAAGGCGGTTGTTCGCCGGAGCGAGGAGGCGGTATCCCGCCGTCGTAATCCATTAACACAATCTCTACGCCATCTGGCCTCTTTACTTTTAAAGAGATAATTGGAATATCTCTATAGAAGGTCAAGTTTACATATTTAAGGATTATTCCAGTTGGGAACTTATCTGCATCGAAATTGTATATAAAGACCCATTTCTTTATATTCTCTACTTCTTCACTAGGTTTATCTAAGTCATTTACATAATGCCGCGGTAATTTATAAGGCACAAAATAGTTGAACCATTCCGGCGGCACCAACTTTGGGTAATCCTCCCAATATTTAGGATTAGACCAATATCTAGTTCCATAATCAAGTGGGAAACTAATTATTACATAAACTGAGACTAGAGAGAATACCAAAAGGATTAGAGTCCCGGCAAGGCCTGCGGGGCTTCTTATAAATTCTTTAAACATCATGTCAACCTAATTCTTGGATCTACAATCACGTACAGAATCTCTAGTATAAATCTAGCAATGATATAAACCAGTGTAAATATATAGGTCAAGGCAAAAATAACTGGCTCGTCTAACGCAGTAATTGCAGAATAATAAAGCGAACCCATGCCGGGCCAGTTAAAAACTCTCTCAGTTATGATATAGCCAGAGATAGAAAAAGCCAAGCTAAGAATTAAATTTGTCAAAATAGGCGGCAACGAGGGGCGGAGGATATAGCGTCTCCTCACCAAACCCTCAGGCAGGCCCTTAGCTCTTGCAAAAGCGACAAAGTCCTCTTGCGAAACGCTGAGCACAATATTTCTAGTGCCATATGCCCAACTCCCAAAAAACACGATGAAAGATGCCAACAGAGGCAATGAAAGATGCCATAATACGTCTAATACATAAGCCAGGGGGTCTGAGGGGGGCGGCGTGGAGACCATACCCCCTGGCGGAAATATTTGGATACCCCAGAGGATCTTTGGCGCGTATGCCAAAACGAGGATTAATACTAGGCTCACAAACCAAAGAGGTAAGGCGTATGAGGCAGCTGAGAGTATTGAGATTATTCTATCTGCCCTACTGCCCACATTAGATCCTATATAAAGCCCTAGCCATATCCCCACGAGAGCTGTAAGAGAGATCCCTGTCGTCGTTAGAATTATCGTATTAGGCAGACGGTCTAGAATGAGGTCTGAGATTCTGTTTGACCCCCAAGAAGATTGTAGAGTTCTCGACGTACCGAGATCTAGAAGTAACAAACGCTGTATTAACTGAGGTAGTCTAACAAACCAAGGTTTGTCAAGCCCAAGCGCCTCTGCCCTTGTTTTGTTATACTCTGCAACAGCCTTCTCTATGTACGCAGGGTCGAAGCCTTGTCTAATAAGCTGTTGCTTATACTCCTGTACCTCGGCGACGAGTATAGACTTTAATAATTTATCCGAGAGGCCAGTCGCTCCGAGAATCACCGCCAGTAGCACCAATACCCCAATTAGGACTATTACAAGAGTTATAGCTTTGACAATAAGCGTTTTTACAAGAGAGGCCATAGAAAGATAAAAAACAGTATTTAAAAAGACTTTTGACGTCTTTATATAGCTATCTATAGACTTTAGTCTCTTGCTTAGTCTCGCCGCCCTTCTTCCTCAAGGCGAAGGCCAACGCAACGAGTACAGCCAATATGCCTACAATAGCCGCCGCCAAAGCCTCGGTGGTGCCTGTGGCTGGCGCAGTTGTAGTCACTACAGTGGGTTGGGGCGGTGTTGGCGTAGTTGCTGGAGGTGGCGTAGTTGGAGTTGGCGTTGGAGTCGTAGCTGGGGCGGCGGCCTTCGGTATGAATACTTGCGTAGCCTCTGATACTATGGGCACATTCTCAGCATATGTAAGAACCCAGAACTTATACGCCCTATTTGCAGTTAGTTTTGAAGACACATCAGCTGGTACATTTATGTTAATTGGCGCGGCGGCTGTCGTACCTTCCTCAGACATATAGAGAAATCTGCCAGTGGTGGGATCTACGATACCCCACTTATAGTATATTCTGCCAGCGCCGCCGGGCACCTCTAGAGAGACTGAAATCGTGGCCGGCTGGCCCACGACAACGGTAGGCACGTTTATTGCTTTCACAGACACTGGCGTAGCTACACCAAAGTAGAATGCGCCTGGCTTGTAGGGATAGGTGGGATCTCTGTAGGCGCGTAGCTCTATATACTGTTTAGCCGTATCTATCGCATACAGGTAGAAAGGCCCCTGCGATATTATCAAGTGGCCGTATTTGTTAAACCAGTCAATGGCGGCTTTATACCTCGCCAAAGCCTCGTCCTTTGTTAACAAGGTCTTGTTGCCTATCTTAAACCAGCTCTCTGGGTATACGCCCTTAGACAGAGCGTCCTGTAGTACGTCGGCTGCTGCCTTGGCGTGGTCTTTCAGTATTAGTGACAGCCAGGGGACGTTGTACTTAGTCGCAGACGCCCTGGAGGCGGCGAACGTCTGTTTTACATAGACGAGCTGATCCGTAGCGTAGTAGATCTCCCACGGCATATCCGGCGTTAACACTGCCATATACGCGATGTAGTTGGGGTCAAAATGCCAGTAGTCTATATACACCTCTATAGCTGTATCGTTGACCACCCGTATACCCTTGATTAAGCTCATGGTAGAGTTGACATATGACGCAACACCAGACTCGCGGGCAACCTTCTGCGGATCATTTGCGATGTCCCATAGGAATGCGTAAATGAACAACACGTCAGCTAGCTTGATAGGCTGGCCGTGGTGCCACTTGGCGCCTATATACTTGGCGTAGTTAACTACTACTTTTGACTTCGCCTTGGCTCCCCCGGCGCTTACCCAAGCCTTCTGTTTGGCGTCCCACCTATATGCGTCTGCAGGAACATCGAAGTAGCCAGCTGGGCCTTTGGTTTCTACGACATATGTCGCTCTAAATGGCATGGGCTCGCCAGTGAATGGGTGATTCCACACGGCGGGGTCGTACATCATTCTGAACCAGTCAACAGAGTAGACATCTGTAAAACCGCCTTGTGGCACGGGGTTCCAAGCGCTGGAGGCTGTCCAGACCCACAGGTGTCCTACGTTTACTACGTCTTTGCCTGGGACATACCAATTGCGTGCGTTATAGACAGAAGCCCTCAAGCCAGCGCCTAAGTCGACAGTGACTCCCTTAAGCTGTGGAGATGCTATAAACGCGTTGAGGTTTGTATTAACAAAGACTCTCACAGACTCCTGAATACACATCAAGGTGGCCTTTCTATATAGCTCTACATATTCTTGGAAAGACGTGTAGTTGCCTTTGTACAACCTTTCGGTTATTTTGTCAATTGTCGCATTTGCAAAATTATACCAACCGGTAGTGCCCCAGCCCGGCATATAGCCAAACCATGAGGCACAGTACTGCGCTATGGAGCTCGTATCCCATCTGTCGATGCCGCTCTTGCCCCAGCCCTCTGTGTAGAAGTGCCACTGGAACTGGGCTGGGTCTGTGCCGTAGACCGTCTGGATAGCTACGTCGAATGTTACATATTTCCTGTCTACAGTAAAGCCCAGTTGCTCAAGCGCAGAGGCGAAGGCGTCGCCAATGTCCTTACGCTCGTCTTCTACACGGATTAGGCCGATCAGCGTGACCGGCTTGCCATTGCAGTACCACTTGCCGTCTGGCCCCTTGGTGGCGCCGAGCTTAGGCATCTCGCTATCCACTATCGCCTTTGCGTAGTCTAGGTCGTATCTAATGCCGAGTTGTGAAATAATGTCTGCAACTATTGAGTAGGTGGGGTCGTACTGGGAGAGCCATATGTACATGGGGACTGCGAAGCCTTTGAAAATCTCGTTTGCCACGTAGTCTCTGTCTATTACGAACTGCATTGCATATCTAATCGCCCGGCTTGAGAAGGGGTTGGCACAAGGCGGATTTGAAGGCGCTGGGTTTAGAACAATGTCGTTGAAGCCAGCCGCAGCCGTGTAGAGAACTACCGAGGGGTCTCCCTTGAGGGGGGCCGCTTGAGCTGCTCTCATACCGAATATATAGACGTCTATATCGCCTGCCTTAACTGCCGCTCCCGCTTGTGCTATGGGGACTGACTTGCCGACTATTCTATCAGTTGCAGGACCTGGGTTTGTATGAGGCGGGGTATATTGTGCAAATAGGACTATTCCCAATAGCATTGCTAATAGAACTGTTCTGAGTCTCATACGTTAAATATTCTGCTTCCTTTTTAAATTTTCCTCTATTTTTACATTTATAAAGAGCGTGACCGAGTAGAATAAGACTGTAGCACCTGCTATTAATAGTAGAAGTGCCACTAGAACTAACAAAGGATCTAGACACCTGTCCTCAATACAATGGGCTTGTACATAAGATTGTTGCAAAGCGATAGAAAAAGAGAGAGCCAGTAAGAAAAAGCCTAGGGCGATTAATTTTTTACTTACGTCTAGCGGCTGCAAGAGCTCCCACTATCCCCGCGAGCACTCCTATCCCAAGGACGACATAGCTCATGGGATCAACATACGGCACATAAATTTGTTGTGTTTGTGTAACATAAGAAGTCGCCGTTGTTGTCACGTATTCTGTCGCAGTTACTGTCTCTGTTACAGTTAGGGTGTCTGTTTTTGTGACTGTCACTGGGATCATTCTATTGACTGTCGATGTAGTGTAGGCTAACGGAAAGTTGCCCCAGCTTAATGCCTGCGGTTCTAAAGTTGTCGGCGAGTCTTTTGAAAACGCCCTTAGCTGGGCGTTAGAACCTAAGACGTCGAGAACTCTAGGCAATGTGCCAGCTAGAATAGCCGAGGCGTTGGCAGCGCCGACGCCAACAGTCCACTCTTGCGCCAACGGCCCAAATGGCCTTATTCTACCTGGCCCAAAGCCGTCGTAAGACGTGACTAACACGTAATATCTCCACGTAGGTTGTGGAAAGTCACTCATAAGTCTCGTAGTTGGCGGTATTAGTTTTCTGGGTACCACGGCTATGATAGAGTTGCCTTGGGCATATACACGTGGCAGTGGAGATACGCTTATCGTGCCGCTTGTGACGTCGGCCACGGCGACAAAATTGACAGTTTCGTTACCCCACTTTGGCCCTATGAAGATTGCTACATCCCAAGGAGCGGAGCTTGAGAATTTAACCCCCGGCGTGTATTTAAACTGAGTTAGATTTGCCGGATCTGGGCAGAAGAAGCGCGTGGCCGTATCAAAAAAGGCGTTGCCCACTGCTGGGTTGCCGTCGTCTGGCCTTAGTATACTACAAGATACTGTGCCCCAGGGATTGCCGGGGAACCCTCTGCTGATGTATATCTGCACATACTGGAGCGAAAAGCCTGTCTCAGAATTCCAGGGATTTCCCCCTAGATCTGCAAAAGTCACTCTAAATATAAGGGCGTCTGCCGTAGCGTTATAAAGAACCTCAAACTTTGTGAGATCAAACACGGTACCGTTTTTAAACACTGGGTTTTGTGGCAGGACGTACCAACCAGGGCCTTTGAAATCCCCTGCGAGGTCTGTAGCTGTTTGGACAGTAAATATCCCTTGCGCATATATTAATACAGCCAATATAACTGTCAGAACTACGTGTTTGGAATTCATAAATAAATAGAAAATAGTTCTATTTATAGATTACTCTTCGCCTTAGTTAATGCACAGATGTTGAGAATGGTTAGAGAAAGAATCTAAACCCACGGCAGTGGAGATAGACGCCTACCGACTGGAGATTGGAGAGAGTCTGCTGTTATTAGAGAGGCGTTTCTCAAGTGTGGCTCGGCAGTTTATGTATGTCAAGTGCCTCTCTGATGATAAGAAAACTGACGTGGCTGTAAAATTACTGAGGTAGTTGTATATTTTCTCATATGTCTGTATTACTCAAGTTTTGGAAGTACGCCTTTAGCAAATAGTCTAGCAAGTGTTGCTTTGTTTACTTTATACACTGCAGTGGCCACTTCGGCTATTAATTTGTCAGATGGTTTACACTTTTGAAAGCCGAGTTTTAGGCAATATGCATATTTCTGTATTTTTAGGTCTTCAGGGCTTCTTATTTTGCCAAGAGCTATATCTTCGGCTATTTTATACGCGCTGTAAAATGCTGCATAGTTGACAAGACGTTCGGAGAGCTCTGGATATGCTATTTCATACGTCTTTATAGCTTTTACAAGTAACATCTCTGGGTAATACCCAAGAATCGTTCCTGTAAATACCAGCCGTAAAACTCTAAATACTTTATCTTCCCGCGACTTGCCCTTTATGTCTTCTGTCTTTTTCCTAAGCAACTCTTTCAACTCTGGAGACAGAATCTCTGTGACAGACTTTACTATCTCTAGTGCTTCCATAGATCTGTTCTCGATGTAGAATATATTATCGAAATCCCCTGGCGAGAGAACTCCCACGCCGTGGACTCCTACTAGATATACAGTAGCTATCTCTTTGTCATAAATCCCTTCTCTGGAGAAACCGCGGAATGGTTCAATACCTCTTTCTCTATATAGTGTCTGTAGCTCGGCTACTAGGTCAGAGCGGGAGGTTATAACGCCTGTGAGAACCCGCTCAAGTAGGACTAGGGCTGTCTCAACTCTACTTTTGTGTAGATGTTTTACCACCTCCATCGTCCTTAGTCTCTATAACTATGCGTGTTGGCAACGGTAATTTAGAAGCGGCGCGTCTCAAAGCCTCCTTTATATGGGCTATATGCTCCGGCCTAAATTCTGCATAAAATATCACCTGCCCTGGCTCTACTCTTGCGGCCCTCCCTGCGGGAGAGCCAAAGGCTAGTCTCATCCCCTCCTGTAGACGGTCGGCGCCGGCCATGGCCAACATTCTGTTTTCTCTTAGCACATGGTGTGGAACTACATTGAGCCTGAGGTAGTAATTGGCGTCTCCAACATACTTAGAGAGGTATTTATATGCCATCTGTCTAGCAGCCTCTAATGCCTGCATTCTGATCTGCCCCCTCTCCTCTACTACCAGTTTTGCAACCATTGAAAACGCCGCCCTGGCGGCTGCGCTTGTGACACCCATATCGAACTTAGGTATCTGGATCATTGGGGCACCATGTATATACTCCTCCCTCGTATAGGGGGGTCCCTTTATCCGCCTATAACAACGTGCAGGTCTAACCGGCATGCCGTAAAAATAGAGGTGTATTATAAATTTAGCTCTTGTTCTAGCTAGATTTTATTAGCCTCCCGTTTTTTAGAGAGGAGTTTCATCGTTGCTTGTACTAAATCGCCTTTTGTCTCAATTAGCGCCTTTATCACTTCCTCACGGGATGCGCCAGTCTGTTCCATAACTAGTGAGATATCCTCTTCGTTTGGTTGATATCCGGCTGGCTGTTGTTGAGACGTGGGTTGTATTCTCTCCACAGCACCCTCAGAAGCTTGTATCTGATACAACAAGATCTTATTAGGCATTTTCATAAGGGCCACGGTTGGGCTGTTTATCCTAATCACATCGCCGTTTTTCAACCTCAATTCTACATATGCCACATCTATCTCTTCAACTTTTATGCCCATCCTCTTCAAGATTTTCTCTAGCTCTCTGATATTTGTAGGAATCATGACAACGCCTTCTTTAAAGCCTCTTTTAAAGTCTGTATATCGCCCTTGTAAAGACCTTGAGCAAAAGTCTTAGAGCCGCCGCCTCTAAACCCCGCCTCTCTTAGCGTTTTAACTATCGGCGTAACGTCCACACCTCCTGTATATATAGTCACGCGGTCGCCGCCGACAAAAACTAGCACGAGGTCTTTGTCGCGACGTGTAGCCGCTAGGGCTATATGTTTAGCCAACTCGTCATCGTTAAGCTCCACAACGGCCACTCTGTATTTCCCTATTTGCTCTGCCCTTAGATTTTCGGCTACTACCGTAGCGTAAAGCTCTGCATAGTGTTTAGCCCTTCTCTCTGCCTCTTCGGCTCTCTGAAGAAGTTTTTTCACAGATTCCACAAACTCCTCCCGGCTACTGCCTATTATATAGGCGGCTTCGGCTAGTTTGCGCTCTAGTTCTTGTATATAGGCAAGGGCGTGCATCCCTGTTGTAAACACAAATCGTACTACGCCGTCTGCAATACGCTCGACTCTTTGGATTTTTATAAGGCCTATTTCCCCCGTAGATCTCAAATGTGTCCCTCCGCACGCCTGTATGTCGAAGGGTTCTTCGTCAGGTCCGATCTGCAATACTCTAATTTCTCTTGTTGGCACAACGCCTCCCTGGTATAGTATAAAGCCGTATTTAGCCTCAGCCTCATTCCTAGGCATAATTTTGACATAAACCGGCAGATTTTCCTGAACTACTTTATTGGCTAACTCTTCAATCTTGGCAATTTCCTCAGCTGTCGGCAATTTGTAATGCGTTACATCTAGCCTGCTAGAGGGTATATCCTTTTGAGCACCTGCTTGCCATATGTGAGGGCCGAGCACCCTCCTTATGCTCTGTATCAAGACGTGAGTTCCCGTGTGCATCTTCATCAAGCTGTATCTCCTCTCCCAGTCTATTTCTCCGACGACCTCAGCCCCCTCGGGAGGCAACTGCCCCTCCACCACGTGTACAACGACGTGGCCGACCCTCTGCACGTCGACTACCTTGGCCTCGCCGCCTTGGAACTTCAAGACGCCTCTGTCCGCCGGTTGGCCGCCGCCCTCTGGATAAAACGCCGTCTGGTCCAGAACCACATATCTCCCGTCTATGACCCGGAGCACCCTGGCCTTGAAGCTCCTCATGTAGGAGTCCTCGTAGAAGAGCTCCCGCGTCCTGGGGAGGTCAGCCACCTTGCTCATCTCCACCAAGGGGGACTCCGGCTTCTTCTCCCTCTTGGCGTGTCTCGCCGCGAGCTTGGCGTAGAAGTCGTCGGGCACCTTCACCTCGGCCCCCAGCGACTTGGCCACCTCGGCCACGATCTCAGGCGGTATGCCTTGGCTGTCGTAAAGCGCCACGAGGTCATCTGTGTCTAACCCAGCGCGGCCGCGGCGTCTGGCCTCCTCCAGGGCCTTCTTCACCGCCGCGGGGGCGGACTTGAGGACCTCTCTGTACTTCTTCTCCTCTAGGTCTACAAGCTCTAGAATTAGGTCTCTGGCAGCCCAGATCTCGGGATATTCCCTCTTGAGCTCGGCTAGGTGCATGTCGAAGAGCTCCACAAGGGGGGCGTCTATCCCGACTACTCTGAGGTTTTTGAGTATCCTCCGTATCAACAGCCTCGCCAGGTAGCCGGCGCCTGTGTTAGAGGGGATCACCCCATCTGCGATCATCCAGGAGACCGTCCTGCTGTGGTCCGCCAGAACATAGAGCGCTTCTTGGGGTCTCACCACCTCTCTCAACCATTTGGGGTCTACGCCTATTTTCTCTGCAATAATGTCATAGGCCTTATCTAAGCCTATAACCTCGGGGTCCATCTGACCAAAATATATAGAGGCTCTACCCATTATGTCCGCCGGCGGCTCTGGAATACCTACTTTTTGTCTTACTTTGGCAAGGTAGTGGCTAAAGACTGCATCGTATATAGTTGGCGTTCCTTTTAAAAGCCAGTATATTCTCTCAAGTCCATATCCCGTATCTACGATCTTTAACGGTAACTCGACGTATTTTCCGTCTTTTACCTCGTAGTGCATAAAGACTAACGTAGCCACTTCTAGACCTCTTACCAATACTTCAAAACACTCTCCAGCATTGCCGCCGCCTTCCCACATAGACTCCTTAAAAGTTATCTCGTCTTGGGGGATCCCCAACTCCTTTGTGAAAAACTCGTAGGCATATTGAGTGGTCTCGTCTATCCAATACACATATTTGTCTGGGTAGTTGAATGCATGGTGAGCCATCATTTCAAAACCGGTTAAATGGCGTCCACTACGGCCAACTTTATCAACGTCTGTTAACCTAATGGAGGGTTGAGAAATGACAAGAGGATTGGCAGGCGGAGGTACTGCGCCACTGGTAACCCACGGTTGGAAGTCGTATATTGAGGCGCCGACGAGATATACGTCATCACGCCATCTCGCCACTACGGGATATCGCTTTATTCTAACATGGCCGTTTCTCTCAAAAAATCTTAGGAATCTCTCCCGTAGCTCCGCCGGCGATTCTATCGACGTCTTAGTCGGCGGATTACCTATGAAGCCGTAAGGAACACAAGGTTGATCTCCGCAATATATTTGGTCTGCCCGGCGAGTCCAGAAATAGGATTTGCAGAGGGGGCATTGCTTCCTTAGGAAGTTCGAATTGAGTAGAACTTTGGCAGACAGCATCTCCTAGCGTTGTTGTTTTATTTATAAGTTTGTTCATCACCGTATGGAATTAGAAGATGCCATATTTTTGCTTAATGAAAAACTTAGAAGCAAGTCATTCCGCAAAGCCGTAGGCATTAGAGTTGTTGAAGCAATAGAGACGTTAGTAAAGGCGTTCCAATGTGGCTCTTGTATCTCAGAACGAGAGGCTAAAGAGATGTTAAATAATTACTATATCTTTGAGTCCAGACTTAGACGTCTTATCGAACTCTATGATAAAATCAGCAGGGGGTCTCTGAGGGCTGTGATTAGAGAAGTTCTGGGAGAAGATCTCCCAGCAGAGCCGTTGGAATACGACCTATTAATGAGAGAGCTAGAGCTCTATAGGAAATACGTTTTTTCTATTGCTGAGCGTGTTTTACGGTGTCACTCTTCGACGAGTTCTAAGGCGTAGATCCCTGGCTTGTCAATGCCTAGTCTCTTCGCTATGCAAGACTTTGCTGGGTCTATGACTGCTATCATACCTCGCCATTTGTATACAAACTCTTCCGAGCCGCAGTTGGGACATTGTTTTGCATCTTCTGGCACTACAAACTTACACTGTTTACAGGCCTTGTACCCCGCAAGCGTTCTCTTTCTCGTACTCATGTCTTTTTGACAGCCGGTTTTTTCTCCTTAATCCATTCCATCTTGCCAAGCCCCGGCATGCGCATTGTTAATGTAACACGGAGAAGTAGGTCTGTCCCCTCTCTAGGCGTTGTAAAGCTAACACCAGTGATACGCGCCCTTACTATGTCGCCAACACTTACCTTTCTTTTACTCCTCTCTCCGATGTAGCTCTTTGTACTTGCGTCAAAGAAAATGTTAGGTTCGTCCATGACATGTATTTTGTTTATAAAACCAAGAATAGGCCCTATCCTCACTAACATCCCCATCTCTCTGACGTTTTCTACGACACCCTCTATAATTTCGCCATCTAGGGGCATATATGCAAGCATTGTAAAAACGGCCCTATGGTAGGTTCCCCCATCGCCAAATACTATCCTTCCCTCGCGGCCTACTTTTGCCGTGAGAACCGCTACGACATAACCCACTTCTCTTAATACCCTCCCCTCGTACTTACTCCTTAGCTGTTGTAATGCAATATCTTCAAGAGGTTTGCCAAATTCTGTCGGCGGAATTCTAACATAGTCCTCAGCCTCAACTAATCTAAATGGCACGATGTTTGGCATATTGCAGTTTATATACTTTACCTAATAGACGACTAGCTGACCTTTGTGAAATTTTGCCACAGGAATACCAAGAGCTCTCGCCTTTTTTACAAGTGCAGAATCTCCCGTCACTAAAACTGCCCCAAGCTCTTGGGCTGCTTCTAACACAGCTCTGTCGGCAGGTCTCTCTTTGTTATATCGCTTTGGCCTAAGAAGCTGTAGAAGTTCTAAGGCGACACGCGCTTTTCTATTTCTAGTTGCTAAAAGCCTTAGCTCCTCTTCAACAGCTGTCGGTATATAGACTTCGTGTTCTAGTAGCTGTTCTACATTAATTCTTTGTTCTATTATGTATATTAGGGCGGAGGTATCAAGTACAAGTTTCACAGAGCTGTCGTTTGAACGCCAAGCTTATGCGCAATTTTTGCAAAGGCTGGATCTCTGGCTGCCATAACTAACTGGAGTTTTCGTTTCTTAGCTATCTCTAGCACTGTAGATATTAAAGGCTCGGCTTTATCACTGGGGACTGCCAAATCTATATCGTCGATAAACACAACGGAGCCTTCGTTTGCTAAAATTAACTGGAGGAGAATTGGAAACACTGCCTTGGTATAATTTCCAGCGTTGTAGACATTTGTCCAAAGACCGCCCTTTTTTACATACATAGCTATTCTCCCGCTTTTTACAAGCCCAACTCGTACATCTTCTACATCTGCAATATGTAGATAAGTATAAAGCTCCTCTCTAGTTCTCTCATAGGACGATTGCGTCAAAATACGAGATATATGGTGTGGAGTAAACTGACCCTCCGGACCAACGCTTGTAGCCGGCATCAAGTCTACGTGTGTTTCATATGTATACTTCCACGCCGCCAGTCTCCTCCCACTGATAAAGTAGAACTTGTCTTTTACCCCTATCCGGAGACTTAAGAGCGCTCTTTCAGCCGCACGGACGCGCTCGTCTTCCACGGCGCCACATGTGATTAATACGTCTTCGTTCATGACGGCATATGGCGCTGTACAAAGCTCTATCTCTACAGGATATAAGAGAGCGCCTCTTTCACCTTTTTTTGCCATCTTAGCCAAAAGTTTATTGTCTCTGCCAACCCACTGTTCTACATAATTTGTTGCCGTGGCGTATTTATAACCGTAAATTATATCGCCTTCTTCTAATCCGACAGTAATCTCTATAACAAAGGGAATCCTTAAATCGCCGCCGTGGTGTATATCCTCGGGCTCATGGATAATTAAGAGGGGGCCCTCTAACGCTAGCCACTGTTCTCCACGGCTTTGTAGTAAAAGCGCTACGGCTTCCATAAATGTAGTCTTGCCGGAGTTAGGAGGGCCAAAGAGTAAAGTGTATTGCCCCAATTCGATGCATTTGTTGACTACGGCGCGGAATTTTTCTAAACATATACGCTTAATCATAACGTCTCTCTCAACTCTCTAGTAAGTTTAACAAGAGCCTGAGATAGCTCCTCAACCTCCACCATCTTATCTCGGGGGATTATGTGGAGGTGTAGATGGCCCTCTAACCCAGCGCCTGCTGCTCTGCCGATGTTTAGCCCAATTATAAAGTCTCTAGCCCCTACGACTTTTCTCAGGGCGTGCACCAATTTCTTCGCCATCTGAATCATCTCAACCCACTCGTTGTAGTCCAGTTCTTCAAATTGTGAAATATGTCTATACGGCGCCACCATCACATGGCCCCAAGTGTAGGGGTATTTATTGAGTATAGCAAAGACGTGTCTCCCTCTCGCTGGTACTAAATTTTCGTCGTCTCTTTCAATTTCTTTAGCCGCTTTACATAGGAAACATTCGTCCTTTCCTAAATTCTGTATGTACCTATAGCGCCAGGGAGCGTATATCACCTGGAAATCCACACAGTAAAGCTCCAAAGGTTATTTTAATGATTTATCCTACGTATCAGAATTTTTCCTGACACCGCATGGTATACTGCCTCTATATCTTCCATGTTTTGTACGAGCGTTATCTTATCTATCCAAGACATTTCAACGCCAATAGATTCCAATATTTTATCCAAGTCCACTGGCTCTTCTCCCACTTTAGAGGCTACTAGTTTAGCCAGCACACGGATATCCACAGACATATAAGCAGTTACATATATCAAACCAACGTGCAAAATCCCCGCCGCGAGATACGAGATATGTTAAAATTTTAGTCGTGATATGGGGCCGTGGCCACATTTAATACGCCTTGTGTAGTGGCTCTAGGAATATCTTCAGGAAAGGCAATTTACCTAGAGGTAGAAAGTGGAAAGAGAGTAGAGGAGTATGTAGGCGTTTCCATAGATTCTGTTGAGCCAGGAGTACATGGCGAATTCCTAAGCGGCCACATGGCATTTGCCTCTTTTTCTACAACTATCGTTAAAGCCGTAGCCATAGGCAAACCTGCCTATGTGCTTGACTTAAGCGGATTTAAGCCTCTTCCACAAAAAGTTGTTACACTTAACAGCATTAAGTCTAGAGAGTTCGGAAAGTGGGAGTCCGTATGGAATAAACCGATATACCTCTCCACCTCTGGGCTAACTGTAGCAATTGGCGCGTCAAGAGCCGGATCGCTACTCCATATAAATGCGGTTCCTTCAGACGTAGAGCTAGCTAAGAAGGTGTTGGCAACTGCCGGCGTTCTCCAAAGAGCTGGAGAGTTAAGTATGAGCTGCACTTGTAGATTGGGGCTTATGCCATATGAAATTTTTGTGACAAAAGGAAATAGGTATATTGTGGCAAAGTTTTACCTAAACGCTACATCTGACCGTAGTAAGAAGGTTTTCTTCATAGCTGGCGAAGGGGGGAATGTCATACGCCGTAGAGAGGCCGAAGTAACTGAGGCGGAAATCGTGGCCTATGAATTTATAAGATCGTTGTAATTTCTACGTGGCTGAGAGTGGCATTATTTTAGCCGGTGGTTTTGCCACTAGATTGAGACCGCTCAGTTATACAAAGCCTAAACCGCTTTTCCCCATCCTGGGGAGGCCCGTGCTTGACTGGGTAATTGAGAAAGTTGCCGAAGTTACAGAGCCTGTGATATCTGCAAGATATCTGTCTAACATAATCAAAAACTACGTGGCCGCCAGATGGGGAGATAGAGTGAGAGTTATAGAGGAGGATAAGCCGTTGGGCGATGGCGGTGCTGTTATAAATGTAGTTAAAAGTCTCGGCTTAAGAGGCCCTATTATTGTGGCTAATGGCGATGTTTTTACAGACCTCTCTGTAAAAAGCCTATGGGAATATCATAAGAGGTCTGGCGCCGCGGTGACTATAGCACTAATTGAGGTACCTCCCGATGAAATAAGCAGATTTGGCATAGCGGTATTAGATGAGAGAGGCCACATCAAGAGATTTGTAGAGAAGCCCAGAGAGCCTATTGGAAGCAACTTAGCTAATGCCGGCTTTTACATCTTCGAGCCCGAGGCAGTGAAAGAATTTCCCGAGTCAAACTCCGGAGAGGTGAAAATAGCCAAACACATAATTCCACGCCTCATGGAAAAATTCGACATATATGGTTATATACACCGGGGGCTGTGGTTTGACATTGGAACTTACAACGACTATCTAAAGGCTAATTTCGCAGCGCTTGACAATTGTAAATTCTGTAGTCCAGAGGTGCCCGGTGTGAAAATCATACCGCCTGTCTATATAGGAGAAGGCGTTGTAATAGGGCCTGGAAGCGTGATAGGGCCTTACGCAGTTATTGGAGCCAGGAGTAAGTTAGGGCCCTATGTCCGTGTTAAGGAAAGTGTTCTAATGGAGGGGGTTGTGGCCGAAGCGGGGGCATATATCTACCGCTCTATTGTAGGTGAAGGCGTTGTTTTAGGCAAGTGGGTGCGCTTAATAGAGGCTGTAGTAGCGGACGGCGTTTATGTCAAAGACGAAGTATATGTAGGCCGGGGCGCTGCGGTGGGGCCGAATAGAGAGGTAGAACAGGATGTAAAAGACGGAGAGATTTTACCCTAGCAATAGCGGTCTCTTAGGTTTTAGTACCGCCCTGGCGTTCTGAACAAACTTTTTGGCCTTCTCTAGATCCACCTCCTTCCCCTCTTTTAGACAAGTCCCCACTATTGCTCCATCTACAATTTTCAATAGGGCTAACGTATTAAAACAGATGCCGCTGCCAGCTAACACTGGAAGGTCGGTGTAAGCTCTTGCAGTCGCAAGCTCCACAGGGTCTGGCGGTTCGCCTGTTTTTCTGCCAGTTATTACAATAGCGTCAGGCTTCGCTCTTGTCGACGCTACTTCTACGGCTTCTGCTAGTGTCGGAGGATACAGCGACACGCCGTGTTTTACGTGTACATCAGCCAGCGTTTTTACTCCTTTAACATAAGGGGCCTCTGGGAGTAATATGCCAGATTCGGAGAGAACTATGTCTGTATAGGCGTTGCAACGTATAAAGCGGGCACCTGTGTATCTAGCTATAACCGCTGCCTTGCGACAAGCGTTTCTCAGAAGATTCACCCCGACGGGAACTGATACCGTATGTATCACATCTCTTATAGCTACTGTCACAGCAATAGCGGTTTTGAAGTCTGCCTTGGGTTTAAATGGGGCGTCATAGAAATTTTCAACTAATATGGCGTCTACCCCAGCCTCCTCTAACCTCCTGGCGTTTCTAACCGCGTGATCTAAATAATTGGGGTCGTCTACTGGAAGTAGGTGTAAAACTCCTATTAGCATATTAATCTTTTTAAACCAAGTTTAATTTTCCTCGCCTATGGTATATCCGCCAAAGACTTTAATGATAGGTAGGTGTTCTAGATGCGGAAAAAGACTTTATCTATTTGAGGATAGGTACATCTGTAGAAGAGGCAATTATGTATTTTGTGAAGTTTGTGCAAGAAAACTCCAGTATAAATGTCCCGACGGCGTGACTCCCCTTGAACGCGTCTAAACTTCTGCTCTCTATCACAGCAAGTCCGGGGGTAAAAGCTCTTACAATTACTGCAGGAGATAAAGTCCTCGCAGTACATATGTATGCAAAGTCTTCTTACGTCGCCGTGGTGACGCGTAATACCGAATGTAAGATTGATGATGAGACATTGAGAAAAGTCGCATGGCTACTTGTCAAGCTTATGGATAGAGTTGGTAAAGCTGTGAAATCTAGGTATTATACATACACAGGGCCTCTTGAGATAAAGGGCGACGTAATTAAGTACACACCCTATATCTCTCCCACCTCTACTGCAGAGATTGTAATGAGCGGAGGTAGGGCAATTGTGATAGTCGGCGAGTTTAGAAAAAAGTATAGAACGGGGGTGGAGGTGGCTGAGATATTAAAAAAATATATAGAATATCTTGAAATGTGCTAGATGACGAGACCAGGCTGGGTGAGCAGTGAGCGAGGTTAATAGCGCTGAAAACAAGCGTAGTCTAGCTTCGCAATGTACTTTATCAGCGTTATGAAGGATTTTAATCGCCAACCTATACTTTTGGCTTGATGTATATTTCGCCATTTCGAAGCTCTATCTGTGCCACATCTGTTCCTAATAAATAAGATATGACTTTATTTGGGTCGTACCCTTCTTTTTTAAGTCTCTCTAGGTATTCTGATAGTTTCTCCGGCTGTTGCGGCGCCTCTATGTAAAGACCCGGCTCTAGTCTCAGATCTGTCTTAATCAATAAGTCCAGCTCTGAATATACACTGTATATTTTCTCCAGTATGTTAACCACAACTGTCAACTGTCTATAGAGGTCGGCTACTAGAGATCTAAGATCTTCATCTCCACATTTCTGAGAAACTCTTTCCAACTGCTCTATTGTCCTAACGAGTCTAGTTAGGAAGCGCATTTAACTTCCTAATTCTATCTATCGTAAGAGGGTGTGTCCTAGCTAGAAGTGTCAATCGAGCCGCAAGTGGGTTAATTACAGATTCAACAATTCCATTCCAGTCTAGTTTTACCAACGCGGCAATTAGGCGGTTCCTATCTTTCATAGCCGCATGTCTATCGGCTTCAAACTCAAAAGCTTGTAATAATGCGGTAAATAAAAATGTTGCGCCTATCATATGGACAGCTAATAAAAGAATTGAGTATTTAGCATATACTAAATGTACCAAGGGGAGTCTTAGAGTGTACTCAGCTGCTAAAAAAGCCAGTAACTTATATGTATGTTTATACTTTATATGTCCCATTTCATGTTCCAGCACCGCTTGAAGCTCCTCTGGCTCGAGTCTTGCAAAAAGGCCAGTGGTAAAATACATAATCGGCCCTCCTGGGCCATCTAAAGTGAAGGCGTTTGCCTTTTTATCACGTGTTACACATACATTTGGCCGCACATAGTATATCTCATAATCGTCTGACAACAGAGAGGGGTTTTCTAATATCTCTAGCTTATTTCTCCGAAGATACTCTACATCTCCATGGTTAGTCTTCAAAACTCTAACTTCATCAGGTACAAAACAGCCTCTCCTTAGGTATATATATAGAGCTAAATACGTCAAGATTATGATAGTAATGCCTGCGATCCACTGCGATATTATCTCTCTTGTTAGGAAAATTGGAAATATTGACAATGCCAACGGGACAAACAACAAGTATGCATCTGTTCTCAACAAGGGAGGGTCAACATATCTACCCTCTTTATAAGTGCCTACCAGTGCTGTCTTAAAGCTATTGCTTTTATACCTGTTACGCAGAAAGTACAGTATTTCAACCGCATCCACTTTGAAAAGTCTTTGAGACAATATAAAGGTAGTAATTATGCTATATCTAACTTTTCCGATTCGATAAGTTCTAGAATTTTCTCGGGCTCATAAACCATTAACACATCCCAGAACTTGTTACTTTTATAAAGGCCGTATACTTTTCCTCTGGCACTCCGTTTTATTATTGTAATGTAACCTCTCTGAACTAAGTCGTCAAGAAAAGCTCTGATTAGGACAGTTTTTGCACGGAGGTCTTGTCTATCATATATGTGAAGGTCTTGTGCAACTTTGGAAGGTCTAAATGTGATTAGGTTTCCTCTTGCATTTTGTACCTGTTCTCTAAGGAATTTTATTGTTATTAACTTGATACGGACAGAATCGATTTTATCGCTATAAGTACGTGAGAGAGTTCGGATATCAGCCATACATTTACAGAAAGACTAGCTATTTATTCATTTCTTTGATGTTTGAGAACATCTCTCTTCTAGGTATTCCAATTTATTTTTTATATCAAAAATTTCTCTTTCAATATTTGCAATATATTGCATAAAGTAGTTTATGTAAATATCGCAATTAGTTATCTCATCTATTTTTAAACCTAAAATCTTTAGTATCTTTTCTATGCTATTCCGTTTATCCATATCCGACCCCTGTTGTATAAGTATCTGTAGCATACAGAAGTTATCACATTTACAACTACTAAATATAACCGCCTTAAGGCTGAAGAGTTTGCGAAAGATACCGAGGAAGTAAATGTTTGTATTTAGTATATCTATCGTCTATGAAGAGAATGTATTTTCTCTCTCTGTTTAAATCTCTTAATACCCTCCCAACTGCTTGTACTATGTGATTTACCGCAGTGAATAATATGCCATATTTATACCCATTAAAACCAAGTCGGTATAGTATTTTTATCTTTAACCACAATTCTCTAGACTTAATATTAGGTATTGGGAAACCAACAAAAACACCAGCCTTGACATTTAGATTTATACCTTCTGAAATTGGGCTACCGTAATATGTTACTATGACGTGGTTTATATCGCCAAGAGGTTGGTCAGACACTGGCAAGTCGCTCATTTTTGAAAGATAATACATGGCGAGTTCTTTATTAGGGAAAAATACGATAACTTGACCATATTCCTGATATACACGTTTCACCTCTCTTGTCACTAATTCTACGTATCTGCTCTTTGTTCTTGTGTTGTAACGTATTTTAGCTGGTATAAGGTCTATTTCTAAGTTTTCAATACCTGGAATTTTTTCTATTTCAACAAAGCGTGCATTGAGAAAATATGTAAAAATTTGAGAAAAGTGCCGTAGAACTGAAGCACTGGCAGCTAATAGACTTTTAGTCTTTTTTACAAGTTCGCCTATTAAAGGCAAGGCAAGACATATTGGCGTCTCGTCAGCTACACAATACTGTTTTGAATACAGTTCGTCGTCTTGTACAGATACTGTTGTAAGTAAATTATGCACTTCATCGAGAGCTACGAAGTCTACCTCTTCGAATAAATCGCTTATAGCTACAATATTAGAGATCTTCGAAATATAGGCAATGGGAAGTATAATTACGTTAGTGTGTCTACCTGAGACATGTAAAACCTCATAGGGACATGCCCCCTGTTTATAAATTTCGTCTATGTCAAAAGCTGGTTTTTCAAGTCTCCGCGACTTAGCCCTACATACGCCCACCTCTCTTAGTTTTAAACATTGCAGTAGGTTCTCAGCCCCAAATGGACAAAGAGTCTTTCTGCCAAATAGTAGCCCAGCACTACCGCCGTATTCTTCGACATATCTAGCCATCTGGAGCCCTTCTAGATGGCTTCTAACAAATATCAAGGCCCGCCGTTTCTGCGCTGCAATTTTCGCTATAGCTCTAGATTTGCCGTAGCCAGGCGGCGCATTGAGAAGTATCCTCACTTATGAAAAAGTAGTTATAAGCTCCTTAACAACTCCTCTAAGTATTCTTTAATCTTTGAATTTGTTATCTCATCAAGTTCTAGACAATTCTCTACTATTTTCTTTACAAAAGATTTTAATAATGCAGGATCGCGGTCTTTTAAAATCTTTAGTTTCTCTGGGAGATCTACTCTTAGCACCTTTATAATAGATTCCAAAGATGTGAAATACTTCTCTAAGTCTCTTATCTGATTTACAACATCGTCAAAAACGTTTAGCACCTCTGCAGGAATCCCCTGTAGATCCATTGTAGCGTATGCTCTATTAACGCAGTATCTGGTAAATTTGTACCTCATTACTTTTACTACATCCACACGGCACTATAGCTAGCAGTATATTTGTTTTGCTCCTATCTTAGTTCCAAGTTCTCTCCCAAAGTTTCCCACATTCGCAACACCTGATTCCGAAATCCCCAGTACTGTCACTCCTCTTTCAACATAGAAGTAGTATGCGTCTGTATCTGGCTCAAAACTCTCAGAACGCGGACCCCAACGCCAATAGAACTTCTCCCCCCTGGGATCTATTCCTTCGTAAAGCTTTTCTTTATAGACTGTCCTTGCTATTTTTCTAACACAGTATAGCCCGCCTCTCCACTTGCTAGGTATGTTTATACTTATTGCCAGCACATCTCTTGGTATTAAAGCCGATGTCTCTACCATTTCTACAGCAACTTTTGTGGCAAATTTAACATCGCCACCCAATTCCATTGAAATAGCTAGTGAGCGTACGCCGAGCACACCCCCTTGTATAGCCGCCCCCACTGTGCCACTGCCATATGTTGCCTCTATTCCTATATTTTCACCAGTATTTATACCGGAGAGTATTAGATCTGCGTCAGGAGTTATAAGTTTAAGTGCGAGAAATACGGCGTCTGCAGGAAAGCCATTGACTACATAGTAGTTGCCAAATTTTCTAACCCTAAGAGGCTTGTGGTATGTCCTGGCTAAACCGGCAGCAGACCTAGGCCGCTCTGGCACTACTACAACAACAGAATGTCCAGCTGATTTTAATGCCTCTACTAACAACTCTAGGAGAGAGGTATTAGGTCCGTCGTCATTTGTAACCACGATTTTCACAGAAAGAGACACAGCTGATTATTTAACTTATTGGCCGCCCTGAATCTCACTACAGCAGGGCTATGCACAGCGTTCTTGCCGTCTAGCCTAGTGAGGTACACGTAGTACCCTCTGTCTCAAGTCGGCCGCCGCGTTGAGCGACATCATTCCTATGATTGAGGTGTCCAGTTGGTACTTTGCTATTTCCTCTACCGGTGTTTGCTTCTGTCCGGCACCACCACCTCTGTCCCCGGCAAGATGGAGACGATTAACTCTGCGGTTTGTTTGTGGTTTGTGTATATTATTACTTTTGGAGTTTGGCTCATGAGTTAGTGTCAATGTTGGTAAGAAGAGCGTGTTAGTTCCGAGGTGGCGCCCGTCGCATTTTCTAAGACATCATTGGCGTTGTCAACAATCGCCATAGAGATATCTAGTGAAACTTCGCTTCCACTTGCCGCTCCAGTATTTGAATCCAAGCGTCGCGAGTTGTCTACTAAGCGACAGGAACTCCTCTTTGCTGAGTCATCTCGCCGGCTTGACTACGACAGTGTAGCAGAGCAACGCCGGCGCGACGCCCCTTGCGCCCCTCTTCACAGAGACATTTACACCGTCTAGCATCTTTACGGCGAATAACGTTTTCAGCGTACTGTCTCATGACTTCGCGCTCTCCCCGCCGCCTCTCTACACCATTGAATCTTGTTCTCTAGAACGGCTTCTGCCATGGGCGCCAACTCAACTACGTCGCGGACGTAGCGCATGAGACGGCGGAAAGACGCAAGCAGAAGACGCCCCGCCGCGTCTCTTCAACTCTCTGATTCGCCTCTTCAATTCCTTCTTGCCTAAAGACAGAAGTTCAACGATGGCTTCGCCCATGGAGGAGGGTGCAGACGGGGAGAAATACGTGGAAAAGGTTATTTCCATATCGCATCAACGGTAATGGCGACTAATGGGATCGCGAATAGAAACGCGACGTGTGACGTCAACGGCGGTGTGTCTACGGCGCCGAGGAGGTGGAGCACGTTGTTGACGGAGGCGAGAGCGCGCGCCGAAGCGGCGATCAGCAGAGTTGCGGCGAGGTGGCGCACAACAGCGTGTAATTAGTGTATGTATCTCTCCGCTATGTGGACCAGGGCGACGACTAACACAACGTTAAACGCTATGCCGAGCCACGGCGCGCCGGCAAAGAGCGGGTTCAACTCGACAAAGCCCATGGTTAGTCAAACCGCCGTTGTCAAAACGTCGAGAGCGGCCGACGCGGCGAAGACATATGCCATCATCTTAATCCGCCACACGCCCCATGGGTTCAGAGCACGAAAAGCGAGAAACACATCACACCTGCCTAACGGCGGCGCCGTTAGGCAGGTGTTTCGAGGGAGTAGAAAGAAAGCCAAGATATGTCTTTTCAGCTAGTTTTTCTCCCCCACGCCATATGCGCCCATGAGCCAAACGTACAGGACGTTGAAGATCACGACCCCATGGCGTCTTGTGGAGAAGCGTCCAGACGTCCTCGACCTCGTCACGAGGATGCACTCGGCGGTGGAGGAGTACGTCAAAAGGCTGTTGAAAGAATTGACAGGAAAGGAGGAGTCCAAGCTGACTGCGGAGGAGCTAGACGCTCTGTTGATGCCAGACAAGCGCGAATTGGCGCATCGGATTATTGATGAGACGTTTCCAAAGTGCGGGTTAGGGAAGCACTTCATAAAGCAAGGAAAGATGTTCTGGCGCGACATGGCGTTCTTTAGAGCAGCCTCCTTGACGTCCAGTTGAGAGTGGGCGCCGTTGATATGGGCCAAAAAGCGCTATTGGGAGCTACTCCAGAAGACAAAACAACCCACTTTCTCCCTCTCGGTGGCCATCTTACTTTTAATCTCGTAAAAAACTCTCTCATGAGCCACATCTCCGGCCTTGGGTCTCGGCGACTGGAGGCACAGCCAGCCCCAACGACCCAAGCCCCCTCGCCCGCGGCCGCCGAAAGGCGTATCTGCGAGCGGGCCCCGCGCCCTCCCGGAGAGGGCCGGGCGCCACAAAGGGGGCTAGTTCAGACAATTTTGACATTTTAAAATCACATATTTTCAAAACCTCATGGTGGAGAAATTTGACATTGTAATTGCCGGCGCCGGCACTGCGGGAGCTTACGCATCTTACCTTCTTGCAAAAAGCGGATTTAGAGTGGCCTTGTTAGAATCTAAAAGTGGCAATGAGATAGGAGTTAAGACTTGCGGCGATGGGCTAGGTCTTCACCATGTGGAAAGGATGTCAAGATACCTTACTCCGAACTCCAAGGTTTTTCAGAACAAAATAGAGGGCGTGGAGCTTATAAGCCCTGATGAAAAGACTAAACTGATAATTAAAGGAGAAGGCTACGTCTTAGATAGATTTGCCTGGGGTAGGTGGCTTGTGGAAGAGGCTATTAGAGCTGGTGCAACACTTTATGAGGGGCACACGGCAACATCTCCCATAGTTGAAAACGGCTCTGTAGTTGGAGTAAAGGCGGTAGAGAGGAAAAGCGGCATTGTTAAAGAATTTAGAGCTAAGGTTACTATAGACGCCACAGGAGCTGCCGCCGTTTTAAGAACTAAACTATCAGGTTGGGCAGTCTCAGAGCCGTTGCACCCAGAGGATGTCTCACATGCATATAGAGAGATTGTGTATGTAGAAGAGCCTTTGGAAAATCCACAGTATATAAAGATATACCTAGATATGGCAGTAGCTCCAGGCGGTTATTGGTGGATCTTCCCCCGTAACGCTACAATGTTGAACATCGGACTGGGGATCTGGGGGGTTTTGAGACGAAACCCTAGAGTTAACTATGAACAATACATATTGCCGCGGTTTAAAATTAGAGGCAAATACCACATAGGCGGCGGCTTTATCCCAACTAGGAGACCATTAAAGACTTTAGTTGGCAATGGAATTGTAGTACTAGGCGACGCCGCTGCCGCGGTTAATCCAATACATGGCGGCGGAATAGGGCAGGCTTTGCTCACTGCTGAGTTGGCCTCAAAAGCGATAACAAAGGCTTTTGAAACCGGCGATTTTTCTGAAGAAACGCTGTGGGAGTACAACTTGCTCTACATGAAGGAGTGGGGCTTTAGACAGGCACAACTTGACGTGCTACGGCTTATGCTTCAGACATTAGACAACGACGACCTTAACTTCGGACTTTCACGTAAAATATTAAACGAAGACGAAATTTACCACCTAGCCGCCAGGGGTACCGATCTGTCACTGATTGACAAATTTAAAGTGTTGATGCAATTTGTTGGCAGACCTGCACTATTGAGAAAACTTACTCTATCTATTCAATATGCTAAGGAGATCGGAGATTTATACCTAGCATATCCAAGAGAGAAAGCAGAATTAGATAGATGGTATACACAAGTAGTTAATAAATACAACGAATACCGTAAAAAGATAGGGCTTGGGCCCTTGCCGACGGCGTAAATGGAGATAGAGGAGGAGTTTCTAAGGTACGTACGCCTACTTTACGAAAGAGGTCACTTAACTCTCTTGTCAGGCAATGTCTCGGTTCGTGCGGGAAATAGAGTATTAGTGACGCCTACGTCACGTCCAAAGCCGTTTCTCACAGTTGACGACTTAGTCTGGATAGACTTAGAGGGCAGAGTTATTAAAGGTCGTCTAATGCCGACAAGCGAGTGGCGAATGCATGTGGCAGTATATAAGAGACGGGGCGATGTAAACGCCGTAGTGCATACACACGACGTCTTACCTATAATTCTCGCCGATAAGTTAGACAGTTCGCTTCTTTCAGAAGCTGAGATATATCTCGGCTCAGAAATAGCTATAGTGGAGTATTTCCAACCTGGCACTGTAGAGTTGGCAGAAAGTGTTGCAAAAGCACTAGAAAGAAATAACGTAGCTATTTTAAAACGCCACGGAGTAGTAGCTGTAGGTAGAGACTTAGCTGAGGCAGTAAATAGAGTAGAGACCCTAGTAGACTTAGCCAAGGCTGTGTTTTACAAACAACTTTTGGAGTTATGAAGTGTATAGATCGTAGACTTATCGGCGATTTAATAGCTCTCTCAACTGTAGAGGGGCTCTCTGTGACAGACGCTGCAGAAAAACTTTGTCTCACTAGACAGGGACTATACAAACTACTCCGCCACCTCAAAAAAGAGGGTTATGTAGCGGAGGGACCTGCCATTAGGCTCACCCAGAAGGGCAAAGACACATTGGGCATTGTACTTAAGGATTTACTGCGTTACTTTAACATACTCTCTATAAGACTCTCTGGGCGTGTAGTTAGCGGACTTGGCGAAGGCGCATTTTACATGTCGCTAGAGGGCTATAGACGAGCTATAGAACAAAAACTTGGGTTTACGCCATATCCAGGTACGCTAAATATAAAATTAGACCCCCCCTCGGTAGTATACAAGAGATATCTAGATAGTCTCCCTGGCATACTTATACCAGGTTTTTCGAACGGGTTGAGGACTTACGGCGCAGTAAAGGCCTTTAGAGCAAAACTAAGAGATATAGAGGGCGCTATTGTAATGCCAGAGAGAACACATCACCCCGCCGACGTAATTGAGGTAATAGCTCCTTTTAAACTCCGCGAAATACTTGGCCTTAGAGACGGCGATAGAGTAGAGATAGAAATTTATCTCGAATGAAAGTAGGAGATGTGAAAGAGCTTGGAATTGTCGTCAGTGGAGCTACTATTGGAGCCATCCCGGTGCAAATATACCGTTCTGCCGAGCGTTATGCAGTAGAAGAGCAATTGGTTGGCGTTGTCGATAGAGAAAACCCAGGAGAGATGGTAATTGGCTTCCTACGGAGGGTGACAAAACTTGAACCTGTCATAAAAGATAGAGTTAGAACGCCATACGTGGACAGGCCAGACATGGTAGATCATGGCATTTTATTGCCATACACATCTGCTATCGTGAAACCGTATGTGGCTGTTAGAGATGGAAAAATTAGCGAAGTAACTAATATCGTAACCCCGGGCTCTAAGGTCTATCTAATTGACGCTTCTATTCTCGAGGGGCTTTTCAAAGGCGAGTACATCTACATCGGGACACATAAGTACTCAGGGTGGGCGTTACCCCTAGATGTTAGATATATAACTCACCACGTTGGTGTCTTCGGCGCCACTGGTATGGGTAAATCGCGACTTGTGAGAGCGCTTATAAATGAGCTAGCAACGAGAGGGTACAAGGTCGTGGTATTTGACCACACGGGAGTTGATTACGCCCCCTATTATCAAACAGTTATAAAATCTACAGAAGTGAAAATACCACCAAATATACTGGCCTCGGTTATAGCAAGAGTTGCACAACTGCAATGGCAGACACATGGAGAGTATCTAGAGATTGCGACTATGACTTACGAGGGGAAGTGGTCAAAAGAGACTTTTATAGCCCATGTAAAGAGAGTAATGAAAAGGTTAAACGCCAGAGACTCAACCATTGAGAAAGTCGAACTTTACATCAAACAGCTTGTAGATAATACATTTTTTGAAGAGTTAAACGCCAGAGTGAAATTGCCTGGAGATATACTCTCTATCGACGTCTCGCCTATAGTAATTGATCTAAGCTATGACACCGATCTCTCAGTTAAACAAGCAATTGTGGCGTCTGTAATTGAGGCAGCATGGAACAAGGTTAAGAGAGAGAAGACTTCCACAAATGTGGTGTTTGTAGTAGATGAAGCTCAAAACTACGCCCCTCAGACATGGACAATATCTAAGGACGCCATAGAGACGACTGTCAGAGAGGGGAGGAAATGGGGACTCTCTATCGTGCTTGCAAGCCAGCGAATTGTCGGAGATATAGACCCCTCTATTAGGGCTAACTTGGGAACCATATTTTTCTCTAGACTTACAGCGCCTACAGACATAAGAGAGATCTCCATGTATCTAGATCTAGCAGATGTAAACGAAAGCATCTTAGCGCAGTTACAGCCCAGGGAGTTTTTCGTCGCGGGACTTATGAACCCCTTACGTAAACCCGTTTTAATAAAGACACGCGAAGTTTAGTAATGGAAACGCTAGACTATTGGATTGAGCCTGATTTAATAATCGCGCTTAGACATGACATTGAAAAATATTCAGAAAAAATTATGCAACTCCACAAGATAATAGATGAACTCGTCTCACTTAGGGAAAAAGTCGTAGTAAAAGAAATCGTATCTCCTCGTAATTTTAATGTCTACGCAGTGGATTCGTCATATGGCACTCCACCACTGGAGTTAGTCGGCGGCGTATTTACAGTCATTGCATATGGGTATGTTGGAGTTTCCTATGGCATACAAGACAGGTATGTATCTGGTGCTATATACTTCAGTGACAGCAGAGAAGCCGATCTTTCAAGATTCTCCGCCATCTTAGAGAAACGTCTGGCGGCGAGACTCCTTGAGACTAAGCTCGAAGGTAGAAAAAACATAGACTTATTGGTGCTTGACGGCGAAATCGCAATACATCCGCTCCCATATAATCTTGCTGTGAAAGGCGGGAAATATGAGGAGATAAACCGTGTGGTAAATAGGATGTTAAAAGCGGCGGCACAAAGTAGAACAACTATAGTGGGAGTAGCCAAAAGAGTTAGATCAAAATATCTGTCTGTGCTAGCTAACAAGTGTCTTCCTGTTAATGACAAAATAACCGCATCTACAATGTTAAAACCTGGCGAATATTTCAGTCTCGGCAAACTACGAGATGTTTTACCCAAATGGGTGTTGATACATTACGCCGATTGTGAGGGTAACAGAGAGAGGGATTCTATCCTCATGTGTTACAGTGGTAAGTCTACAAAGTTGTCTGAGAAAGGCGAAAGACTTTGCCGTAGGCTCAAGGAATTTGATAAAAATTTTAAAACTGTATTAGAAACACATGAATATCCATACCTCCGCCATCTCGGAGATATAGAAGTCGTGTACTACATGCCTCCTGGCCATAGGACGGCTGTCCGCGTTGAGGTCTTAGACTTTGGAAACTTAGGCGTGGAAAACATTGTATCTTATCTAGCAGCGACAACTTCTACAGTGACAGGATATCCGCAGATTTTAGATGCTGTAGATCAATACGTCAGAGTCAGCCCAGATCTTGTAGAAGCTGTATTAACCTCACTATTAACAAAAACTCCAGAATCTCTCGCGTATATTATGTGGCCTACTAATATGCAGAAAAGACTTAGCCGCTTTTAACGTCCTCTTTAAATAACGCTATAGCTGCTCTCCTTAAAACTCGCCTAATGACCCCCCTCTTTTCAACAGTTCCAAAAAGCTTGAGAGCCGCCTTACGTATACTCCCTGTTTCAACAACTGCCTTTAGTATCTGTTGCTCGCGGTTACTGAGCTTGAGCTTGTTTAATGCCAAAGTTGCGATTTCTACAGGTGTCAATCCCCCATATTGTAAATCCTCTGGCATATCTGTTTTCTCAATGTTTTTAAAACGTATGATAGTCACTATAGCGCTGTCTTTAATACCTGGATATCTCCTCCTTAGATACTCTATCAACTCTTCTCTTGACTTGAAACCGTCGAGTATTGCGTCTTCGTCTGTCAATTCAGAGAGACGTTTATACGATACTTGTTCAACTTCGGCAATAGCAACGATTTTACCTCTGCTGTGGATATATACTCTGTCTGCAACTCGTAGTAAACCAGGTCTGACAGTACTCTTTTTCTCTCCCCTGAATAAGAGCCTTACGTATTTAGGGGAAAGCATTATATGACGTATCACGCTTTGTAAAACACACTGCCTAATTTAATTTATCCAAGGACTAGCGCTGGAGTGTTTCCGAAGCCTTCTATGTAATACTCGTCTGTATCCACAGGGAAAATCCTCACGCCAATTGGCCGTTTCTTTACCTCGGCTATTGCCAGTAAGTCGTATAACAGTCGTCTCAACCTATCCCACTGGCTTATCTTTATCGGCGCCATATCAAGACCAGGCACACACACCGAGATATAGCTAATAAGCTTGGAAAGATCAAGAACACCCTCTCTTATAAGTCGCTTAAGCTCCTCGTCCTCGGCAAGAGGGAGCATGACTTCATTAAAGCCGACCTTTTTAACCTCCGCTTCTTTAATCGCCTTGTTTAGTCTGTAGATTGCATAATGTGAACCCACATTGCCAAGCCTCATACCAAAAATCCTCTCTACGGCTTTTGCCACACTCTCCTCTCCCCAAGGCGATAGTGAGCCGTCTAACCCTAGGAACTTGACGCCAATTAGTTCGGCGATGTATCTACCCATCTCTTCTCCTTTTTTTAAAATAAAGCTAATATCATCTACGTTCTCTATATCGTTTGGATATAAAAGAGATACTGAAAGTCCGCGCTCGGTTGATAAAGATGCTGGAAAATACGGCGAATTATAAACATGTCCCCCTATTATGAGAGAAATGTAGCGAGAGAGATGTATCTCCCCTTTAGAATATATATTTTTTAAAAATTTCACATATTCTAATACATCGTTTAGAGTGCCAAAGACTTCGTACTGAGAAACAAGCCTATAGATATCCTCTGCATTGTAATACAAATGTAGAGCCGAAATATACTTTACGCCGCGGTCTTTAAGAGTTTTTATAACTTTTTCGACTTGTCCAGGAGGCGGCGGTGATACAGATATACGGATAGTTAAAGCGTTAATGTCTTTTGTAACTTGGAGAAACTTATCTACAATAGAGAAGTCGTCGTCCCACCTTACATGAAGAGTGACCGCCCTAATTCTCATACTAGTAATACCACGTGATTGTATGTAAATGTTCTGGCGGAAATCTCGACAGAGAATAAGCTTTACAAACCTCCTTAAGTGGACAAATATCGCATTTAGGAGATTCACGAATACAGATCTTTCTGCCAAAGGACCATAGGTAGTCGTCTAGGGCGAATGGGTGTATGTCTGCAAATTTTGCAACTATTCTCCATGCCGTTTTGACAGCCTCCCTAAGTCTAATGTCTTCTTCCCGCGTTACCTCAACGCCACTTTCTAAAAAATCGTAGTTGATATCAACTATGCCTAATCTATAGGCCACTCTGGAGAGGTGGTTATCAACTGGAACATCTGCTTCGTTTAAATCTCTGAAATCGGCTAACCTTCTCCCATCTAGAAACTTGGCAAGTAACATAACCTTCTTCCCTACCGGATCCTCATATGCTCGGAGGTCTTTTAGTGACTTTTGAAGATCTGAAATTCTCTCTCTTGAGACTAGTTTTTCAAAACCGCCACGTAACATAGCTTTACGTCCCACATCTCTAAGTAGTAACACTCTAGTGTGGAAGTCCCACACCCTTTTCCCCCCAAGCGAAAGGAGAAGCTCTGCTTCAGACGGTGTAAGTCTGGCGAGTTTTTCAGCTTTGAAAAAACCCTTGTCGTAGGCTATTCTCCCAAGTCTATAAAGCGCGTCTGCTCCGTGGAAGAATTCCCCCTCTATCTCCCCTTCAAATGGCTCCCAGAGACTAGTTCTATGGTCTATGGCGACCATAGATACAAAATATGCCAATTGACTCTCCAAGGGATCGTCGGGCGGAGGATAGAAGCGTTGGTCTAGATATTGCTCACGTTTTATCTCTAGTCTTCTTATTACACTAGCAACAGCCTCGGCTCTATCTACATCTATAACTTCCACATTTGGCAAAATATGAAGGTTAAAAAGCGTATAGCGTGTTGTAGATATGCGTACATGTGTTGAACTTAGGGGTAGTATATCGGTAGCACATAATCCCTCTTTTTCTCCAAAGTGGGCACGGATTCATGGCCACGACTACATAATCACCGTAGGTATATGTAGAGACGGATACACAGATGTTGTAGTCGATGCAGCAGAAGTTAGCGAAAAATTTAGGAAAGTCTTGACATCTATGGACGGGAGATATTTGGCATCGCCATTTGAAAAACTGCCGCCCGATATAAAAGATGTATATATAGTGCCGTGTAGCCTATCTGGCGTCAGTGGCGAGTGTTTAGCAAGACATATAGCAGAACTTATGGGGGCTTCTTGGGTCAGGATATGTGAAAGTGGGTTTGGATCTCCCTGTTTTTACTACGAGAGTTAAAGAAAAATAGTGAGTTGAAGTATATTATGTGAAAATCAGAGTTAAGTTTTTGGCGTCTCTATACGAGTTAACAGGAGTTTTAAAAACGGAACTTGACGTCCCCGACGGAATTTCAATAAAGGAACTCATAAGTCTCTTGAGTATGCGCTATCGAAATCTAGAGACAGAGATTTTAGACGAAACTGGTAATTTAAAACCTATGTATAACATCTTAGTCAACGGAAGAGCTATAGAGTGGCTTAATGGTCTAGCTACAAAATTAAAAGATGGCGACGAAGTGGTTTTTATACCGCCGGCAGCTGGAGGTTAGCGCAGGGATCCCACATTGTGAATTTGCCACATCCATAACTTGCCACAGCACTGCAGAGGACTACTACATGATCTTTTATTCCAAACTCCCCTCGGTATATACATTCTATTACTCTTGACGCATCTCCCAAAGCGTAACAAGGCGCAACTTTACAATTAACGACATTGCCCCATTTCTCAAGTTTTTTCTCGCCTGGCTTACCAAATATCTCAACAGCCCTCTGAGCGTCATTTACGAGATTTATAGAAAACGCTTTTTTCTGTCTTATAAGTGCCAGAGTCTTTCGGTCTTTATAAAACGGCAGTGCGATAAGCGTGGTCTCTCCAGGTATTACGAGGGGCCATCCGACTACCGCACCGTGATTCTCCACTACTATTATTAGAATTGGAGTTGGAAGCGGCGCTTTCTCGCACATACATTTTTAAGATTGACTTAGAGTAAAAAATGTGGAATACGAAAAGTCTGTAGTTACCACGGTGATTTTGCCAAAACACTTAGTGAGGAAGATAGATCGGCTAGTTACAAGAGGCTATTTCAGAAGCCGGGGGGATGTGATAAAATATGCTATAGAAAACTTGCTTAAAAAATATGCCGTCTAGATAAACTCATACCTCCCGTCTGAATATACTCTGGCACCTGCTCTACGGGTTGCCCAACAGGAGAATACTATTCCAATAGAGAAGGTGGCAGGATGTCGATAGACGTATTCTATGTGTACATCAAGGGCTGTAACTCTGCCGCCAACTCCGTGAACTCCCATGCCGAGTTTATTTATAGCCTTTAACAACTCCTCTTCCATTTTGGCTATCTCTGGCTCTGGGTGTCTAGATCCCACAGGCCTGAGTGTTGCAGCTTTCTTAGCTAGTTTTGCTGCTATATCTACCGAGGGGCCTATACCTATGCCGACAATTACAGGGGGGCAAGGCATGGGGCCTGCGTCAATTACAGCCTCTAACACTAGGCGGGGTAGCTCTTTCATCGCAACACCGGGCGGCAGCGTAAAGGCTTTACTTGGTAATTCAGTGCCTCCTCCCTTTGGCACATAGTAGAACTCTAGGTAGTCGCCGTCGAAAAGCTCTACCTCAAACCAGGGGGCGCCTACTCCAGTATTGTCGCCTGGGTTCTTCTCTGTAAACGGGTGGACAGTGTTTGGCCTTAGTGGTAGTTCTTTTGTAACTTCACGTACAGCCTGTGTTAATATATCATATATCTTGCTTCTCAGCGGAAATCGATCGCCAAGTTTGATGAAAAAGTTGGGAAATCCTGTGTCTTGACACACCGCCGCCTTCTCTGTTGTTGAAAGTTCTATGTTTTTTAATATAGCGCCTAATTGGACCTTAGCAGCTTCATTTTCTTCGGTTTCTTGTGCTTTTTTCAATGCCGAAGTAACGTCAAGAGCAGGTCCTATGCTTGCGCGTACAATGACTTCTTTAGCAACTTTAAGGACGGTTTGGTCAAGCATACAACCTTCTTTGTTGTGTTAAAAATCTGTTTCTCGTACCGATGTCTAAGGCCTTTGCATATTAGGTCGTATAACATGTTTAAAAATAAGCTTATGGAGTTAAACATGCCAACGTATTACCTTAAGACGCCGCTTTCTACAGAAGATATTGCAAAGCTACGCATAGGCGATACAGTATATATAAGCGGCGTAATTGTCAGTGCTAGAGATTCAGCTCATAAGAGAATGCTAGAATATGTAGAACGCGGGGAAAAGTTGCCAGTGGACTTAAAAGGCGGCGTCATCTACCACGCAGGGCCTGTCGCTAAAAAAACCGATAGAGGTTGGGAAATTATTAGCATGGGTCCAACAACGTCGGCTAGAATGGAGACTTTTGAAGCTGATGTTATTGAGAAATTTGGCGTAAAGTTAGTTGTTGGCAAAGGCGGCATGGGAAAGAGGACTGCAGAGGCTATGAAAAAACACGTAGCAGCATACGCAATTTTTACAGGCGGCGCTGGAGTTCTCGCAGCAAAGGCTATAAAGAGGGTGATCGACGTCTATTGGCTAGACTTGGGGATTGCAGAGGCTATGTGGGTTCTCGAAGTCGAGAATTTTGGGCCGTTGACCATAATGATAGATCCAACAGGCAGGAATTACTACGATGAGCAAAGAGAGGAGGCGAGGAGGAGAGTACCAGAGATTCTAAAGTTGATGGAGTGGCCTTATTAATTTTTTAATCTGCATAGGCCTGTCTTTTGTGGTTTTTCATCTACTTCACCCCAAGTTACAAAAGGCGATAAAAGAATTGGGATATCTAACGCCTACGCCTATACAAACAGAAGGCATTCCCAGAATACTTTCTGGTTCTCATGTCCTCCTAATCGCTCCTACAGGTTTTGGCAAAACAGAGGCGGCTCTCTTCCCCATAATTTCAAAAATGATAGAAACAAGCAACGTTAGTGGTATTAGATGTATTTACATTACGCCATTGAGGTCTTTAAATCGTGACTTACTGCGACGGCTTTACGCGTTGGCGGATGCCGTTGGTCTCTCCATAGCCATAAGACATGGCGATACAACACAGAAAGAAAGAAAGGCTATTGCCGTACGACCTCCCGACATCCTTATCACAACTCCGGAATCTCTACAAATATTACTATTGCATCGTAAACTTAGAGAGCATTTAAGAAATGTACGTTTTGTAATTGTCGACGAAATTCACGAACTTATCAATAGTAAGAGAGGTGTGCAACTAGCTATTGGACTAGAACGCTTGGTCGAACTTGCGGGGGAGTTCCAGAGAGTGGGGCTTTCTGCAACAGTAGGAGCCCCTCAGCTTGTGGCCGATTTTCTTGGTGGCGTTGGTAGAAAAGTAGAAATAGTCGATGTGTCGGGAGAGAAGAGACTTGAGATCGATACAGTACTCCCAATGCCGTCAGAGGAGGATCATATAGACGCTGAGAAATTTGACGTAACGCCAGAGACTTTAGCTAGAATTAGAAAAATCGCCGAATACCTAAGGTCTTCAAAAGGCGCCGTGTTAATCTTTACAAATACTAGAGACGGCGCAGAGTTTCTCGCGTCAAAACTAAGGAGTATTTTAGGCGATAGCGTAGAAGTACATCATTCATCTCTCTCTAGAGAGCATAGAATTTCTGTTGAAGAACGTCTTAAAAAAGGTAGGTTAAAAGCTGTCGTAGCCACTTCAAGTCTAGAGCTTGGGATAGATATAGGACACATCGATCTGGTTATACAATATGGTTCGCCAAGACAAGTTTCGAAACTAGTCCAGAGAGTTGGCAGAAGCGGACACGGACTAGACAAAATCTCCCGCGGCATAATTGTGGCGTCTGATTTTGAAGACTTGTTAGAGGCCGAAGTAATTGTAGAAAGAGCGTTAAAAGGTAGACTTGAGGAAGAGGTAGAATACCACGAAAATGCGCTTGATATATTACTTCACCAAATAGTTGGAATCGCTCTGGAAGCTAAAATTGATGGTAAAGAGATAAACCTAGACTACATACTTAAGGTAGTAAGAAGAGCACATCCTTATAGAAACTTGACCGAAGAGGACATACGGCTTGTGCTAGATTTTGCAGAGCGACACAAACTCTTAAGGGGTTTAAAGCCGAGGAGACATAGTATACGATATTATTTTGAGAACGTATCTACAATACCTGATGAGAAGAGTTATAAAGCTCTTGATGAAACCACTGGGAGGATAGTTGGCGAGTTAGACAGCGAGTTTGTCTACTCAATAGAGCCGGGTACAAAGATTGTACTTTCTGGCAGAGTCTGGGTTTTTTCCAGAAAGGAAAATGACGCTGTGTACTTATACCCCGATTTCGATGTCAAGGGTGCTTTGCCTGCGTGGCTAGGCGAACAGATACCCGTCCCATATGAGGTAGCTCAAGAGGTCTGTATAAGGCGAGCCGAGGTTTTGCAAAAAGCGTTGGCGGGGGAAAACGAGCTGGGGTTGGATTTAGAGGGTTTAGAGGCCGAGCTTGTGCCAACCCCTGAAAGGTTGCATATACATGTATTGGGTAATAAGTATGCAGTAATACACAGTTGTTTAGGAACCAAGGGCAATGAGGCATTGGGTCTCTATCTTTCTCACGCACTTTCTGGATATGTAGGGCCTGTTGGATATAGATCAGATGCGTATAGAGTTCTCCTCATTTTTAGAGATTACGTTCCTATAAACGCAATAGAAGAAGTCTTTAGAAAGCCTCAGGAGTTTGTATACAGGACTTTACGAAACGCTATAAAAAATTCTAAAGTATTTAGATATAGATTTTTGCAAGTAGCTAGGAGAGTTGGAATTGTGTCAAAAGATGCACAAGAAATCCCTACGAAACTAATCGAGATCTACCTAGATGATTTGCCAGGGCTTGAAACTCTAAATGAGATGTTTGTAGAAAGAGTAGATGTTAAAGCAATGATATCTTTAATTGAGAAATTATCCAATGGACGCATCCCTATTGTAGTTAGGAAGTTGCAGAGACCTACGTTGTTAGAAAAGCCCATATTAGAAGAGGCGTTACGTCTAGATTTCTCATTTAGAGGACTTTCTAGGGAGTCTCTTGCCGATATTGTTAGGAGGCGTATTTTGAATAAATACGTCACTTTATTATGCCTTAACTGTGGTTGGACACTTATGACAAGAGCAGCCGCACTTCCAGACGATATACACTGCCAAAAGTGTGGCGTTAGAGCATTAGCTGTAATAAAAGGAGTCAATCTAGAGAAGGCAAGAAATATACTGAATAAGTTTAGGCTTAAGCAGAGACTAAGTGTAGACGAGAGGAAGATCTTGGAAAATCTACAACAGAGTGCGGCTATAGTGCTTGAACATGGAAAAGTTGGCGTTATTATACAACTTGCTCATGGAATAGGGCCAAAAACTGCTATAAAGGTGTTAAACAAGGTTTTTGAAGGCGAAGACCTCTGGCTCGCCATATTAGATGCAGAGAGGCAGTATGCGACAACTAAAGCATTTTGGGATTAGCTTATTCGATACCCTTCGACTTTAGAAATTCTTCAAAAAGTCTCTTGACGCGTTCGGCAACCGGCCCTACACCTTCAACACCAATTTCACTAACACGAACTTTGTCGCCTATGATGACGGTGTTTGTCTCTTCAAGATATTTCACCATCCCTGGAAATATTTTTTCTGCTTGTTTTGCAAACTCCCGTAAGTCAATTCTCTTTTCTATGCTGTCTATATGGACAATATATCTATACATAATGAATACTCTTGTATACCTCTCCCCAGTCTTACTAATAGCATTTGCAAGGACTATATTAAGCTGGTTATCTACTGCATGTAGTATGCCTTTATATACCTCCCCGTTAGAAAGGACAACTTGTACCTCTCTACCTATGACGTTATTGAGCTCAGCTACAAACCTCTTGCTAGCTTCTGCTAAAGTTGTTGCCATATTGAGGAGGCGTTGAACGGGCTTAAAAATTTATATGATGCCAATGTAAACTTTCTCACCAACTTTTAGCGGAAGTTCTTTCATAATATCTAGTTGTAGACCACCGATAGATATCCGCGTTATATTATTCCCCACGTAATATACTATGCCCCATGCATATACCTTATACTTATGTAATTCTTTATCCTTTTCTTGCTGTAATACTAATTTTACATTTTCACCTTTAGATAACTTTATGCCAAGTATGTTAAGTGGTAACTCTATAGTTATATCTACGTCGCCCTTCAGTTTTATAGTGTTTGGAAAGTCATTTGATATTTCTTCAACCTTTAGCAAAAATTCCATAGCGCCACTTTTGTATATAGTATAAAAACGTTTATAGGCGGTGTTACGAAACTTTTAGTTAACTCTCTCTCAATAGAAATAGATATAACTACATATTTTAAAATATTGAAATGTCCATGGACACATGATTTGTCCATATTGCAGATCTGACAAAATTATATTAAAAGACGGCGAATACATCTGTACAGAATGCGGAACAGTACTTGGTTTTGAAGTAGTCGCGCCCGTACCAAAGCAGAGTATATCAGTTATAAGAAGACGTACTATATTTCTAAGTCTTGAAAAAGAAAACAAAAAAACTATCAATATGAAATATAGCGATATAGTAAAATTTTATATTAGTAAAATTTCTACAGAACTAGCTATAGAAGATATTAGAGAGGTAGCATGGGATCTATTTCAAAAGCTAGATAAAAGGGTCTATCAGGGCAAAAACCCTAGGGTGATAGCAGCCTCGGTTGTCTACCTAGCCGCAGAGGCTATGGGGGTTCAGATATACAAACAGACTATCGCGAAGATAGTAAATATAAGTAAATTTACTATTAGAGATACAGTTTCGAAATTAAGGAGACATGTTTCTACTACTCACTAAGATCCTAGAGTGTATAGCATGTAAATACTCTTGTCAAGAGAAGGGACTTTGTAGTTTTAATAAACATGAACTTTCTTCAGTCATAGAACTGGCATCAAGAATCTTTTCAAGAGACATAGATGCTACTTTAGATCTCAGATATAAATTATTTGAGAAAATAGACAGAAAAATTGCCATAAGAGCCACGCTGGCCACTATTGGATTGTTAAAGATCGCCGAATTTGTAGAAAGCAACGACATAGAAGATATCCTTGTAATTCCCGGACGTCCTATATACATAACAAAGCATGCTGAAAAACTTAGAACTTCTAAAATTGCTGATATTACACTAGTAAAGAATATGTTAAAACTGGCACATATGAAAGGAATAGAACTAACTACGGCAAACCCATCGATTAGATATGGCGTGAGATTTGGCCCAATTAGAATGAGAATTTCGCTAGATCTGCCCCCAGTGGTTCCAAATCCACAAGCCTATCTTAGGATACATAAGTCTAAAATCACTATAGATAAACTATTAGATTCTAGGTTTATAACTATGGAACAATTACATGAAATTTATAGATTGATAAAAGAGGGGAAACATATTGTAATCACAGGGCCGCCCGGCTCTGGAAAAACAACATTTCTTGTAGCGTTAGATGATTTAATACCACCAAACCTACAGCGAGTCTACATAGACGAGGCTGATGAATTTGATGAAGATCCAAAAAAGAACCAGATAAAGATAAGAAATGTAGACAAGATAAAAGAAGTATATGCATCACTAAATAGAAATATAGATGTCATATTTATCGGAGAGTTACAATATGAGAATCATTTTCACGCATTTAAAACTGCAACAGAGATAGGTATACAGACTTTAGCAACTATGCATTCTACATCTGTAAATGATGCAATAGAGAGACTAGAGAAATATGTTAAATTGAAAAATATTGCCATAATACAGCTTGCCAAACAACCTAAGGAGGCAGTCAAGAGAAAAGTCGTAGAAGTATATGTTAAATGAGTATATAGCCTATAAGATCCAAGAGATTCAGGAGAAAACGTATGTAAAAACTGTACTGATTTTATCATCTATGTCTACTATTAGTGTCATAACTAGTGGAATAGCCTTAGTAACAAACCCGTTGCTAAAATACTTAGCTATAGTAACTCTAACAATCGGCATAGCTATGTCATATATAATACTAAGACAAGGCGAAAACAAAATTAGGAAAGTTCTCATAAATTTTACAAGAGAGCCGTTAGTTCAGAGATATTTTGCAGTGCTTAAAGATCTGTATAGCCCAAGAAACTACTTTAACAAGCTGATTTCAGAGCCTCTTATTGACGATATCGTAGTAAGAGCTGAAAGAAAAAACATAGAGGCATCAACGCCGCTTTTTAGAGCAAAATATAGAGCTTTAAAAAACAGAGCAAGGATTGTAATTTTTGCAACATCTTTTGCAATTACAGTACCACATATAATGGTGACAAAAGATTTTATCTTTGGAATTATTGTACTTATAGTTTTACTACTAGGAAAAAATAAGTTAAGTTAATGACCTGCTAACGGCGGAGCCCGCAGTATGGAGACCTTGGACGTTATCCCTCGCAAGGGTTAATAGGCTGGACAACATGGGGTGGTTCACCTCGTTCCACAGCTTAGCGGCGGCGTATGCAAGACAGTGTAGCTTCCACTTTTAGACCTTAGTGAGAGAAGGCGGATAGTCCGCACGGGGGCATCTTGATAGGGCTGTATCTCCGCTAGAGTCATCTGAGCACCGTCTAGCGGATGCTACATACTGCATATAAACGGAGAAATAAACCTCAATGTACAATAACAAAGACTGTCAAAATATGTAAAAAATGATAAAACTTGGCATATATATGACAGACGTGACAGTTGTAAGTTACGCGTCCCCCACAGCGATTATACTAAAATTGTGTAAAAATATTACTCTAAATAGTTTATCTATACTAGGGGGAAAACCTGAAAAAATTTAGTCAAATTCCTTCTTTTCTTCCTTCTTCTCTTCCTCTCCCTTCTTCTCCTCTTTCTCCTTCTCTAATTTAGATGCCGCGATTATCTCGTCTATTCTCAAAATCATAGACGCGGCTTCAACAGCTACTTTAAGTGCGTTGAGCTTTACAGTCAACGGCTCAATTAAGCCGAGAGCCATCATGTCTACAACCTTGCCTTGATATACGTCAAGGCCGTATCTCCAACCATCTGGCTGCTCGTGTTTGTGCGTCAACTCAGTCAGTATGTCTATGGGGTCTAGCCCGGCGTTTTCGGCGAGAGCCTTAGGTATGGCTTCAAGAGCTCTTGCAAACGCCTCTACAGCATATTGTTCTCTTCCGCCCACTTTTGTCGCAAAGGCTCTAACAGCTTTCGCAGCCTCTATCTCAGCCGCGCCGCCAGCAGGAAGTATGTAAGGCTCCTCAACTACATCGGCAACAACAGATAGAGCATCGTCAAGATTACGCTCGGCTTCGTCGACAAGTCTCTCAAAGCCTCCACGTACTAGGATCGAGACTGCTCTTGGGTTTTTACATTGTTCTACAAACACCATCTTCTCGTCGCCTACACGTCTCTCCTCAACAAGTCCCGCAAAGCCGAGGTCGGCTTCTGTTAAGTCTTCAATATTTGTCACTAGTCTCCCGCCTGTAGCTCTCACTAATTTTTCTATATCACTACGTTTTACTCTCCTCACGGCTAATATGCCAGCTTTAGCTAAGTAGTACTGAGCAATGTCGTCAATGCCCTTTGTAGTGAATAACGCAGTTACGCCAAGCGATTTAAGCTTGTCGACATAGCCCTTGAGGATTTTCTCCTCCTCTTCTAAAAACGCTCTCATCTGTTGTGGATCGCTAATTCTAATTTCAGCATCAATTTCCGGCTTCTCTACCTCCAATGGCGCATCAAGTAACGCTATTTTGGCATTTATAACACGCTTAGGCATTGCTGCGTGAACGACTTCTTTATCAACTATTACACCATAAACAAGTTGAGTATCTAGGAGAGATGCGCCATGCTTCTTAACTATCTGGATGTTGTCAAGATCGACGTAGTATTTCCCATTTCTCTCCTCTGCCACTTGTAACACCGCTTTTACAGCTAAGTCAGCGAAATACTCCTTTACAGTTTCAGAAATCTTCCCACCCATTGATGTCATAGCTATTTTTTTCAGCGTATCTACATCTGTCCTACTTACAGGAACGGCAACTTTACGTAGATGCTCTGTGGCCACATCTAGCGCCTTCTTAAAACCGCTTACTATTACAGTTGGATGGATGTTTTTCTCAAGTAGTTTCTCGGCTTCCTCAAGTAAAGCGCCGGCTAGCACAACCGCTGTAGTAGTACCGTCGCCAGCCTCCTCTTCCTGAGATTTAGAAATTTCTACTAGTAACTTAGCTATGGGGTGTTGAACATCCATTTCATCGAGAATAGTGGCACCATCATTTGTTATTGTTATATCGCCGAGAGAGTCAATAAGCATTTTGTCCATGCCCTTTGGCCCTAGTGTTGTCCTCATAACTTCGGCTATAGCTCTTGCAATCATTATATTTAGCCTAAGCGCCTCTTTGCCAAAAGCCCTCTGCGTACCTTCCTTTAATACAAGCACTGGCACTCCTCCTATTTGAGTCAATACAGCTTGACTCATGGCTTGACAAAAATTGTGTCTATAAAAACTTTTCGCAGAAAGATATTTCGTCGTTACTATATCAAGTCTAGTGTCTGCGCCAAAGGTATAGCGCCATCTTCAGCTACATATACAGTGTCCTCAAACTGTGCAACAAACCCCTTTGATCTCTCTATCAAAACCTCATACCCATGTAGAATACCATTTCTGTACGCTGTTTCTATCTCTACATCTGATATCTGTGGAAACCAACGTGGAGAAAAGGGCAAGGGTCCCGCTTCTGCGCTTATTATATCTATTATGTATTGGTAAGTCTTATGTCGCATACGGGCTAGGCGATATATCGTTACTTCTCCTCTGTCAGCAACATATCCCTCCCCATTTGTGACAAAAGGCTCTATTGCATACACATCGCCAGGCGCAAAGGCTTGGGATGCAGATTTGTCTGAGTAATTTGGTACTACATATCCGGCGTGTAAAATATAACGCTCAATTTTGTGGCCAGTTAAGTTATATATGGGATTGAAGCCAAAGCTCTTGATAGTTTTTTCTATAGTTTCTCCTATCTGCCACGCTCTTACCCCAGGTTTTATAGCTCCTAGGGCAGATTCTAAAGCTTTTTTGGCAGCTTTCTCTAGGTTTGAAAAAATGGGGCTTAAAGCCACAGACACTGCGGCATCTACAATATAGCCGTCACGTTGTGCACCTATGTCAATTTTGACAATACCTGTCTTTGGAAGCCTAAGAGTGTCGTTTCTTTTCGCCGTATAATGAGCCGCCACCTCATTTATACTTACATTAACAGGAAATGCCGGTCTCATACCGCTAGCTCTTATAAAAGCCTCGACTTTTTCACAAATTTCTAGCACAGGTGTATCCGGCTGTGCTAGATCTAGCGCATATTTAAGTGCTTTATACACTACGTCGCCTATTTGACGTAAAGTCTTTAGCATTGAAACATAGGGCTACGGAGTTTAAATACGTGAAGAAGAAAGAATTTATAACCTGAAGAAGAGAGAGACCCCTATGGGAGCTTTAACCATTGTAGCCAAATACATGATAGTGGCACAAATAGATGTAAATGGCAGTGTGGATAAATCCGATATAATTGGCGCTTTATTTTCCCAAACAGAAGGGTTGTTAGGCAAAGATATGGATTTAAGAGAACTCCAAATGATGGGACGTATAGGTAGGATAGAAGTCGAAATATCTGAGAAAAATAGCAAGACAAAAGCCAGGATATACATACCGAGTAATTTAGATCGTTACGAAACTGCATTAGTTGCCGCGCTTATAGAGAGCGTAGAGAGAGTAGGGCCGTATCTTGCCAACGTCAAAGTACTTGAGATAAAGGATCTCCGTGAAGAGAAAAGAAGGAAAATAATCGAAAGGGCTAAAGAACTTGTAAAATTAATAGAAGAAGAGATATTACCAGATACTAAAGAGATTATTGAGAGACTAAAGGAAGATGTAGCAAAGGCTGAGATAATTGAATATGGCCCAGAAAAACTCCCAGCGGGACCCGATGTAGATAAATCAGATTCTATAATAGTGGTGGAGGGCAGAGCCGATGTAGTTAACCTAGTAAAACATGGATATAGAAATGTCATCGCAATAGAGGGTATAAGCAAGGGAGTTCCCCAAACTATAATAGACCTGAGTAAAAAGAAGTCTGTAACTGTGTTTATTGACGGCGATAAAGGCGGCGAGATAGTACTAAGAGAGTTAATAAAAGTCGCGCACATAGACTATATAGCCCGGGCGCCGCCAGGGAAAGAAGTAGAACAGTTGACAGCTAAGGAAATAGCGAAAGCGCTTAGGAATAAAATAACGCTGGAAGAATGGCTTGCACAACAAAAAGCGGCCGGAGAGAAAACAGAGTCACAAATGCCGTCTCAACAACCTCAGCTTACGCAGACACAGCCAACGACTGCTGAGGTGCAAGCTCCCTTTGACCTATCCAAGAAGATAGAAGAGATGCTAGGTACTTTAGAGGCCGAGGTATACGATGCAAATTGGACGCTATTGAAGAGATTACCAGTTAGAGAGTTGCCCGATTTTCTTGCCAACTCAAATGATTCTATATACGCTGTGGTAATGGATGGCATTGTCACACAAAGAATTGTGGACTTAGCCACGAAAAGGGGAGTCAAAGTTATTATAACTGCTAGAGTTGGCCCTCTTACAAAAGTGCCTGAAGATATGAAGATAGTGACTTTTGATCAAATAACGCAGAAAACGTAGTTTTCTAACTTAGAAAATCTAGAAGCGACCTTTCCATTCTCCCCGTTTTAAGATCCGACTCTTTCACCCCTATAACCTCTGCTATTCTCAACGCCGCTGGTATTATCTGTCTCTCTATGTAGTAGTCGATATCTATCTTTTTTATATCGTCAAGGAGTATATACGGCAACGCCCTCTCAGATACTTTTTCGCCTCCTTTAACTATGACATAGCCTATCGTAGTGCCCTTGCCCACTCGATAGCCGTGTCTCTTGAGAATTTGCGCAGCGTGAACATGAGGCGGATACGCCTTATATTCGTCTAACTCTTTGTCTAGAGTTTTCCATATTATTAAATCATCAATGTTAAACTTGTAATTTTTCAGTCGTTCTATTATTTCTCTAATATATTTTATAACGCCATGTCTAGCTTCCACAATATCTCTTGACTTAAGTATAATCTCTATAACTCTTAGCTGAACGTCTTTGGCAAGTTCACTCCAGTCTCCCCTCACGACCTCGAATCCCACAATATCTATACGCCCATCTCTCAATAAGCCAGCGTACCTCTTCTTAGCCTCTGTGAAAAGCACCTTGGCGTAATCCTTGTCCACCTTTATGTCTATGCCGTACTTCTCCTCCACGTACTTGATCAGTTTGTCCACGTCTCCATGTTTTTTGACAAATAGGCTGTCTGTATCGCCATATACAACCACAATGCCCAACCTTCTAGCTTGTTCAATAACGTCTTTTAGAATCGCTCTGGCAAAAGCCGTCACAGACTCGGCTACCTCCCGCTTATACCACCGGGCCCCCACCCAACCCAAGTATCCATAAATGGCATTGGCCATAACCTTGAGGGCACGTTGTCTCTCGTCTAAGATCTTAAACTCTGGCGAATCTGGGGGGTATTTCTTCGCCTCCTCTCTTACCGCCTTTCTAAGCTCCACCAAGCTCTTCAACACCTGAGGGACGAAGCCTGGTGGGCTTCTCCTAAACCTATGCCCCACCTCGGGGGCCACGTTTACACCCTCGGGCGGATCCGGCTCGCCGGGCTCTAGGTACGTATCCGGCGATAGGTTGTACTTCATCATGATGTTAGGGTACATGGAAGAGAAGTCGAGCACAAGCACGTCTTCGTACATCCCGGGCTTTGGCTCAAGCACGATGGCCCCCTTATATGGTTCGTACTCCCTCTCCTCTCTGTTCGGAGCCACCTCGCCCAGGCGGTACGCGTACCTAAGAAGCATCCACTCCACCCTGTTGCCCACACTCGCCGCTGCCACCTGATCCAGCGGTAGCCCAGATACAGAAGATAGTTGTATTAAAAACGGTAGGAGCTTGTCGGCAAGTCCTAGAGTGGATCGTACGTCGTCTAGAACATACCGCTTAAGTAGAGGTCTTTTATTGGGGTCTTTCCAGTATTCGTAAATCTTGTGGCCTGGGATCAACACCCTCTCTTCTCTTTTCATTACACCAAAATATTCAGCAACACGGTCAAGAGTCTTTAGCTTAATCTCCGGGAACTCTTCCACGATGTTATAGAGATCTACATTTGCTCTACCAACGATAGACCAGTGTCCATACACGCTCTGTTGAGGGGGATTGCTCAGTCTATCAACTTTGAGCGGCACGCCAACGGCTTTCGCACGTTCTACTAGATAAGGCCAATCAAAGCCGTTGGAATTATAGCCAACAATTACATCGGGGTCATAACTTCTGATAAAATCCACAAAAGCGCGCACAACCCCCCTATCGTCTTTCCCACTAGCTTCAAAAACCTCCTCGTGCCCATCGTTTGTCTTTATGGCTAACATAACCACGGGATCTCTGATAGGATCGGGAGAGCCACGCTCGTTATAAACCTCGATATCAAACGCCATAACTTTCAATGAAGGGGGAAAGCCTTCGTCAATCCCGTACCACTGAGAGACAACGTATGTGGGAATCCCGCCAAGTCTACCCCCCTCTTCTACTTCTGCCACATTCCAACTACAGGGCACTACCCCCATGTCTATCATATATCGCATGTAAAAACGAATATCTGCTTCATAAACGCCAGAAACCCTTGGTATCGACATTGCGGCTTCTCTAAGTTTCCTGACATCCTCAGGAATTTTAGCAATAACTTTCAAAAACTTCTTAGGCCTTCCGAGGAACCTCCTTTCAACTATTTGTACATCGTCTATTGGTGCAACTCGCGACAACGCAGTCTTTAGAGCAGCTGGTTCACAAACGGCACAATCGACGTAGAAATACGGCTTAAAAGACCTATCGATAAGTACAACACGCTCACCGCTGCTTAAAATACCGAAAATCCTAATCTCAGGAACACTACCAACTACGGCATAAGTAATGTCGAGAGGCCAAACTTTTAGTTCCACAATGCTTGAAACAAATATAAAAATAAGTTGATTTACAGTATATGAACGCTGTGGCGGAATGCTTAAAACAATTACCTCGCAAACCGGGCACGGCGCACAACTATATAATTGAGTGGCTACTTAAAAAGCTAGAAGAGGTATGAAACTATACCTCTCCTTAGCTGTATTAACGGCGATATATATTATCGCTCTTACCCTTGGCGTTACCACAGCTCCTTCATCTCTGTTATGGAACGGGGTAATAGGATTTATGCTATCTATTTCACTTGTACTCTCCGTAATACCTCTGATAGGCCTTCTGTTTTATGAAACAGCTTTGCAGATACTGACAAGCTCTCTAAACCCCCCTGTGGATATAAGCCTATTGACGTGGATTTTAAAAATAGCCTCATTTATAATAAATATCTTGTTTACCATCGCTTTGGTACTCTACGTCTTACAGAAAAAGAGGGCATACGCTAGAAGAGTTATCAAGACATTGTTGTTCTAAGCCGTCTGTCCCTACGCCTAGGGACTTTCTCTAGCTCAGCCTTCGTTGGTAGTTGAGATGCTTCGGGTGTGGTCGTCGGGTATAGGACTACCCCTTCTCTATAGTGAATTTAAGCCGCGTGTCAAGCATAACGACAGCATGAGTCTGTGTATATACACCTTTATCTTTCTCAATCTTCTGCCGAATATCTCGGCGACATCTCCTCTTCTATACCCCTTAGAAAATGTTAAAGAGTGGCTTAGGAGGTCTAGAGTTAAGACATGGGCGTCTTAAGCGTGGAGTCGCTGGACTATCGCCGTCTATAACTCAACGCTTTCTTTACTAGCACAGAATTTTTCAGGAAAACTCACCAATACAAAATCTCTCATCGAATTTCAAGAATTTACGTCAACCCTAGCGCGAATCTCAAAACATGCCATTTAGAAGTCTTCTTGAGAATATTTAGCGGAAAACTGAAGAATAGAATAATATAACACCGGCGCATATGGCTGCGACAAAATAAAAAATGACGAAGCCCCGGCCGGGATTCGAACCCGGGACCTCCCGCTGTCTCGCTGACAGATACGAGGCATACGCGGGGCGTTACCCCAGGGCGCTCCGACCGGGCTGAGCTACCGGGGCTTAAACTAAATATCCTCTATGTTAATAAAGTTTTAGCCATTAATAGCGACTATTTGCAGAAAAGTTTTAAAATGTGTCAGAAGCAAGGGCTGTATGGTTCGACGCTTTAAACCCGCTGTTAAATATAGACGCGGTAGCAGGACACACGGCTGGGGCAGAGTAGGCCAACATAGAAAAAGCGGGAGCTCTGGCGGTAAAGGCATGGTTGGCTTCCACAAACACAAGTGGTCTCTAGTTATGAAATACGGCGAAAGTGGCACAGGATGGCCCTTCTACGGAAAACACGGCTTTAAACAACCCCCCACTATCGCCATCGAGTGGAGGCCTATAAATGTTGGCAGTCTCTCCGACATAATCAAAGAGCTTAAAAAAGAGGGAAAAATCGCAGAGGAGGGGGGCAAATACGTCATCAGACTCTTGGAACTTGGGTACAACAAGCTCCTAGGCGGGGGCCATATAGATGTGCCAGTTATAGTTTATACTCCAGCCGCCAGTAGAACAGCAGTTGAAAAAATTGAAAAAGCTGGCGGAGAGGTGAGAATAATTCCACTCATACACAAATAAATGGATTTTCTAACATTTATACCAACGGTCTCAAGGCCGCCGGGTAGAGTACCTCTTTCTAGAAGACTCTTCTGGACTACAGTAGTAGCCGCAGTATATATCCTAATGACGATCACGCCACTCTACGGAGTACAACATCAACCTCAGCAGGGGACTCAACAAGCACAACAACTACTTTCCATAATATTCGGCACAGCATATGGCACGCTTGCCCACTTGGGCATAGGCCCTATAGTTATTGCAGGAATCTTACTGGAGGTATTTGCTTTCTCAGGTATATTAGGATTAGATTTAAACAAACGCGAAGACCGGCTTAAGTTTACGCTGTTATTAAAATGGACAGCCTTAGGCATAGCAGCAGTTGAGGCAGTGGCATATGTACTAGGAGGACAATTCGGCCCAGTGTCGCCGCTAGTTGGAGCTTTTATCGTAATTCAGCTACTAATAGCGACAGTGATTATAATTCTCCTAGATGACCTAATGTCTAAGGGCTGGGGTATCGGTAGCGCTATAAGTCTTATAATATTCTTAGGCGTTGCTCGCCAGATATTTCTCAGCTTGTTCTCTTGGGATGTCGTAGTAGATGTCAACGGCCAGGCGCATGTTGTAGGGCTAATACCAGCTCTCGGCGCCGCGTTTTATGATCTATTTGCTCATGGAAATGTAGCTTCGCTAATTAGTTTAATAAATAGGCCGGTAGTGCTACAGGGTCAACAATCCGTCACCTATCTCCCAGATATCTTAGGACTACTCTCTACCGTCCTTCTGGGGTATATAATCTTATATCTTGAAATGATGAAGGTAAATATTCCAGTAACAGCTGGACAATATAGGGGGATAAAGTTTAGCATCCCACTTAGGTTCGTCTACGTCTCAGTTTTACCAATAATCTTTACAACGTATTCCCTTCTCTTGCTTGGCCAATTATTATTCCCCTTCAGCCAGTATAACCCTGTAATTTATTACATCGTACGAGTCATATTTCTGCCGCACCGATATTTCTTTGACATACCGTTGCTAATTATACACTACTTAATTTACGTAACGCTTGCTATAGCCTTTGCTTGGATCTGGGTTCAGTTGGCTGGTCTCAGCGCAGAGGACCAGGCAAAACAGTTTACCCAGTCGCAATTGCATGTCCCTGGCTTTAGACAAAGTGAAAAAATACTGGCAAAAATCTTAGAGAGACCTATAAATGCGCTTACAATAATAAGCGGGTTTATTGCTGGATCTTTCGCAGCACTTGGCAACATCCTCGGCGTATGGGGTAGCGGGACCGGACTTATACTTCTCGTCGAAATCGCACTACAATACTATGCATTAGTTATGCGCGAACAGATCCTCGAGATGTATCCAGGTCTAAAGGAGGTATTAGGCAAATAATTTTTAAAACTACAGATTATCGGAATGCTATGGGAGGACGGCAAAGGACAACACTATTTATGACTAGTGAAGAAGAGGCAAAGAAGTTAGGCTTGGAAACAGGAGAGGAGGAAAAAGAAAAGAAGAAAAAAGAGGAGAAAAAATCTGAAAAACAGAAAAAGAAGTGAGTTTTTCAATAGCAGTACCCCACGACTTTCTTTCAGAAGCCCCCGACGAGGCTAGCAAAGTGCGCAAACTAGGTTACTTAGCTAGAGCTGCGGCTATATTTAATGTTGAGACAATAATAATATATTACTACGGTAGTCCACTTAGGGAAGAGATCGATTTCGCCAAAACAATCCTAGAATATGTCGTAACACCACCATATCTTAGGAAGAGACTTTTTAAACTAGATCGACGGCTTAAGTTGGCAGGACTTCTCCCCCCTTTGAAGATACCGAGCCATACCGTGTCTCTTGAGCCAAGAGTTGGCGAAATACGCGAAGGTGTAGTCGAGCGATGGGACGGTTACTTTTCGCTGGTGTATATAGGCGGTGGGAAGTATGCAAAAATTCCAAAGCCTTATCCGGTGGGCTCACGTCTCCTGGTAAAAATAGAGGCGCCAACGGAAAGACCTGATACCTATAGAGCCTCTGTGTATAGAGGCACCCCCCCTGCGTATTGGGGCTACAAAGTTGAGGTAAGGCCTTTACAGAGTTTAACCGAGGGATTTGACGCCATAATTTTGACAGGAAAGGAGGGGAGGTCTGTATGTGAAGCTAAGCCAAAGGTAGGGAAGAAGACGTTGGTTGTATTCGGAGGCCCGAGAAAGGGGGTTGATGAGATATACAAAGAAGCTGGCGTTGAACCGCCTGGCGAGCTTATAAATTTCGTCCCACGTCAAGGCGTTGAAAGTATTAGAACAGAAGAGGCAGTTTTTATCGTCCTCTCAATTCTTAACTTGTCAAAGTGCTAAATCAGCGAAAACCCCTCTAGCCTAACACCTCTTTCAATAGTTCTATGCGGCCACACCTTTACATTTTTTAAATAGGCGCCCTCCCCCACAGAAACGTTATCGGCAATTACCGAATCTTCTATCACTACACCATCCCCTATATAGACATGTCTACCAATAATTGAGCGTCTTATTGAAACTCCACGGCCTACGTATGTACGATCCATTATTACAGACTCTTCAATAGAGCTTTTTTCTCCGATAATTACGTAGTTATCTATAACAGACTCCTTTAAATACGTCTCAGCGCCTATCTGTACGTGTCTTCCTATCAATAAGGGCCCCTCTGCTCTAATTATATTACTTCTGATGTTATCACCGATTTTCTCCTTTAGAGCCTTTGATTGTAAACTTGATCCTTGTATATATACATGCGACACTACCTCCTCGGCTTCTAACTCGCTAGAGTTCAAATGTCTCAACAAGTATCGCACTGCTTTGAGATAACGCTCTGGAGTTCCTATGTCAAACCAATAGCCCTTGGTAACATAGCCATATACAGGCAATCCGCTTTCAATACAAGTTGGTATAACGTCTTTTCCAAAATCCATTCTACCCTCTACGTAAAGTCTCTGTCCTACCTCCCCTCTGAAGAAGTTTCTAAAGTCTTCAGAAAGTATATAAAGCCCTGTATTTACCAAATTACTTGGAGCTTCCTCTCTCTTCTTTGGCTTCTCTACAAATTTTAATATGCGCATGTCCTCATCTACCGCAACGACGCCGAACTCTTCCAAGTTTTCTATCTCTTCCTTCAGCGCTATTGTTAAAAACGCCTTTTTAGACACATGGAAGTTATACATATCTTGTATATCTAGTCTAAAGATGTTGTCACCCTGTACTACAAGCACAGGCTCGTTAATATCGTAGTATTCTAGAGTCGTAAGAACCGCCTCCGCATTGCCTCTAGTCTCCACCCTAGGCATATATCTAATCCTTATTCCTTTACCATATCTTATATAAAACCACTCCCCCTCACGAAAGTAATCATATATATCGCGGTAGTTGTGATAACCCCGTACACCGAAGTAGAACTCTTCTACGCCTTGTTGCGCTAAGTGTAAAATTGAAAGCTCGATAAGCGGTCTGTTGAGAAAACGCACCATAGCTTTTGATGTCTCCACAGTTAGAGGCTTGAGCCTAACGGCCTCGCCTCCTACTGGTATCACAGCGATTTTTACCATGTATTATTTTGCTCCTCCTTTTAAATTTTCTACAGAAAACCACACTAGCTAAGAGCTCTAAAAAATGCAAATTGTCTAGCCTTCTCGTAACATTGTTCCAACATCTCTACCGTATGTTCAATTCTAAATTTCCTATTTACATAGTTAACTATGTAGTGTCGCGGCGGCGGTTTGTAACGACCGACGGCTATCGCTTCTATAGCTCTTCCCAAGTTTTCAACATCCTCTGGCTCAACTAAGAGACCCATTCCGTCTACAATTTCGGGTAGCCCGCCGGTTTTTGTCGCTATAACTGGCGTGCCAAGTGCCATAGCTTCTATTGCCGAAATACCGAAGGGCTCCCATCTAGATGGCATAATTAGTGCCTTTGCTACATAATGTAATGCTTTATAAAGTCTCGGCGGTATCTTTGCCACAGAAAGAGCCGCCCTTCCCCGTCTTTCCCAGACCAAACTTTTTATATATTCTTCATAATCCCGCTCTCCCGCTGGAAGACCTAGTATAAGTAGCCGGGCACTGGGGGCGTAATCTAGGGCTTTCAGAGCCAAGTCTATGCCCTTTTGATATGTTAGCCTCCCCACTGTGAGAAAGAGGGCGCCGGCTTTTTCCAGACCGCCTATTACGCCCATACGTTCTACCTCCTCCACAAGACGCCATGTGTCCTCCTCAGAAATCCCCTCGACGTCTTTAAGAGACCAATCTGTGGCGTTATATACAACACAAGTTTTTGGACGTAGCCACCCTCCATACTTACGTAGAAGCTCCTCTAAGTAGCCGTAGCTAACTGTAGACACTGCATCTGCTTCCACTACGCCAAATCTTTCAACGCTTCCCCACCCCTCGTCCCATACTGCGTTGTAATACTCCCAGCTGTGGCAACAAACTCTCCAAACTGGGTGTTGTCTATTGTACAGCCCGCTCCACTCAGCGTAGTGCCAGGGAAATCTATAATCCCAAGATAGGTGAATTGTGAAGAGAAGCGGCAACGCCAAGCCCCTTCTCTCCGCTAGGTCTTTTAGAGCTACTCCCGCCAATACTGTAGGCCAGTCGTTGATATGTATTAAGTCGGGTAATCCAAAGCGTTCTGCAAACGCCGTAACTGCCCTAGTTAATAGAGATGCTTTCTCCTCTGTATATTCATAAACACCCCATTTGTCAAATATATGGCCTGTGGCATAGTCAAGGCCTTTAAACATCACTACTTTCACGCCTTCTATAAACGTCATCTCTGCGCCTAGGCAATAGGGGTATAGCTTACCGTCTAACCCTCTGCGCTCTCCACATGTTTTAAAGTCTAGAGGGTATAGTTCAAAACCTCTCTTGGGATCTAAATGTCTGCCATGGCTAGGCATTAGTACTGTTACGTCATAGCCTTTTCTCGCCAAACCAACAGCATACTGTCTAACAGCCTCTCCAAGACCCCCCACTTTTACCAATCCGCTAAACTCCATTGTCAGGATATAGACACGTTTTATCTGCTCTGGCGCGTACATATCAGCTAAGTATCCTCCTAGCCTCGTCTGGCGTAAGAAGAAATATGTCGACAAGCCATTTCAATAAGTCTTCATAGTTACGTCTCTTGAAATTCATATCTACAGACTTTAGCTCTTTCAACGAGCATATCCTTACGCCTTGGCCATAGAAACATCTCTCATCGTTAAACACAAGTCTCTCTGCTGCTTCGACATTCCACCTCTCTCTTATTTCTATCAAAAGCGCAACTAGAGCAGCCATATAGACGTCATGCGCCTTATATGCAGAGCCATATGGGCTGAAGTAAGAGTGTACCTCTCCTGCAGGCCCTGTCTTTGTGGCTTGGTAATAAAAGTGGTCGCTCGTAGAGAGCTCTCTCCAAAGCCTCAGCGTCTCGCCACCGAGAGCCTTGGCGTATGGGTAAAGCCATGCAAGGAGGGCAAAGGCGTTGCGTTGAATTTCGTTGCCCAACCACGCAGATAGGTCTCTCTCGTCTGCCCAACTGATGGTGGCCCAAGGGGGCACGTCGTATATGTCGCGAGGCGGATGGCGAGACGCCGCCTCAGAAACTGTAGCGAACCTGAGCCGCGGTCTTTTCGCTATCTCTCTCGGGAGCCACCTGAGAAACTCGTAAATGCCTGACTCTGGCCAGTGGTGTTCTCCAAAGGTTTCGTAGTCGACGGCTATAAACACTACATCGCCTGGAGTGGCCTCTAGCCAAGTTGCGTATTTATCTGCTGTGAGTGGCCACTGATCCCACCACCGTGCCCCAAATCTAAACCCTATGTCGTCGCTAAGTCTGTAATTACGGACTAGAACTCTTACGTCGCAACCCCATGCTTTATAGACGTAGTTGGGAGAGCGCCATCCCAAAACCCAGTCTACCCCCTCTGTAACCACCGTCTCAAAACCCATTGAGTATAGAAAGCACGCAATGTCGTTGTTATAAATAAACTCTGTATTTTCAGCAGCCCTCGGTCTTATGCCAACTAACTCCTCCACAGTTTTTGCCTGTAACTCTATCTGTTCTCTAAATTCTTCCCTATCTATAAACCATACAAGACTATGGTAATAAGTCTGTGCAATAAATTCAGCCGCCTCATGTGAGACAAGTTCGCGAAATAGCTCTAAAACATCTGGGGCAAATTTACGTATCTGTTCAAATGCCAAACCACTTATGCTAAAGGTGACCTTAAACCCCGGAATCTCTCTCGCTATATCAACTAAAATATCCGTGGCCCTACGGTAGACTCTCTCAACGACCCTCTTAAGAATTGACATATTTAACTCATCATAGAAAATTTCTATATCGCTAGGCTTCCTCGGGTAAATTCGGTAGATGTCTGGCCTTATACGGCGGGGCTGGTGAACTTCGAAAAAGAGCACCACATCCATAGAATCATCAACGCAGATCGCTAAATATTTAACAATGAAGTTCTTTAGGCAATGTAACAGGCAGATTTATGTAGAATGGCAATGTTTTTTAACTCTAGCCAAAGCCAACAACATGGCCGGATGGCAGGGAAGAGTCCTAAGAATTGATCTTACTAAAAAGAAAGTTGTTGTACAAGAGCTAGACGCCTCTGTTGCAAAGGCTTTCATAGGCGGGCGGGGTCTTGCAATAAAGTTACTATGGGATGAATTGCCTCCTGGCGTTGACCCGCTGTCACCATATAACAAATTAATATTTGCCGCAGGCCCCCTTGTCGGATTGCCAGGGCCTAACTTTGGGAAACTTGTCGTCGCCGCAAAAAGCCCTCTCACAGGGGGTTATGGCGACGGTAATATAGGCAGTTGGGCTGCTGTAAATTTGAGAAAAGCTGGATATGATGCATTGGTAATAGAAGGCAGGGCAGAAAAGCCGTCCTATATATACATAGAGGGCGAAAAAGTAGAGATATTAGACGCTAGAGACTACTGGGGGCTTAACACTTGGTCTGTGGAAGACAAGTTACAAAAAATACATGGGAAAGACGCCGCGGTGATTACAATCGGCCCTGCCGGAGAGAACTTAGTACGCTATGCCACTGTAATTTCACACAAGGGGCGTTCAGGAGGTAGACCAGGCATAGGCGCCGTTATGGGGTCTAAGAGATTAAAGGCCGTGGTCATAAAGGGCAAGGGCGAAATACCTCTGGCAGATAAGGCATTGTATCAAAAGGTAGCCATTGAAGCAGTGAAAGAGGGTATGGCAAGCCCGAGCTACAGCTTTTGGATGAGACAGGGAACTACCTCAACTGTAGAGTGGGCACAAGAGGCAAGCGTCTTGCCCACATACAACTACTCCGAGGGGCAGTTTGATGAATTTTCTAAAATCGGCGGCAATATGGTGGAGAAGTTTGAGACAGATCTCAAGTCTTGTCCACTTTGTTTTATGGCATGCGGCCACTGGGTTCCTGCCGAATCTGGCACTGTAGAAGTAGATTATGAGAACTTAGCTATGTTAGGCTCTAACATAGGCATTGGCGACCTGTACAAAGTTGGTGAACTTAACAGAATTGCAGATACTATGGGCATAGACACTATTTCTCTTGGAAACGTCTTGGGTTATGTCATGGAGGCTTCTGAGAAAGGCTATGGCGACAAACTTGGTTTTATAATCGAATGGGGCGATTACGAGGTTGCAAAGCAGCTAACATATGATATAGCGTATAGGAGAGGATTTGGCGATTTATTAGCAGAGGGCGTAAAGAAAATCGCTGAGAGGATAGGCGGCGAGGAATTCGCCATGCACGTCAAGGGACTTGAGGTCTCTGCATACGACTGCCACGCTGCGCCTGCAATGGCATTATCTTATGCCACATCACCCATAGGGGCTCATCATAAAGACGCTTGGGTAATAGCTTGGGAGGTTAAGACAGATAGATTTGGCTACACCAGAGAGAAGGCGGCAAAAGTTATAGAACTACAGCGGATAAGAGGAGGGTGGTTTGAGACTTTTGTCGGATGTCGACTACCTTGGGTAGAAGTTGGGCTCTCCCTAGATTGGTATCCCAAACTTTTTAAAGCTGCAACAGGCGTAGACGCAACACCGGAGTATTTCAACAAGGTGGGAGATAGAATTTATACGCTTATCCGGGCGTTTTGGATAAGAGAATACGGGTGGTGGAGCAGAGAGCTAGATATGCCGCCAGTTAAGTGGTTTAAACAACCGCTTAATAAAGGTCCTCTGAAAGGTTCACGCCTAGATTACGAGGGGTATAATAAGCTCCTAGACTATTACTATGAGATACGCGGATGGGATAAACGCGGCGTGCCTACAAAAGAGACTTTGACGAGTTTGGGTCTAGAATATGTAATACCGCAACTTGAAAGAGTAATAGATCTTCAATAGTTTTAAAGGGGGGTTTCCCCAGCAATGTGATTATTTCAATTACGCCAGAGCTTGGAATAGAGGTTGTAAAAAATTTCGCGGGAGGACTCGGCGTCTTAGAGGGCGACAAATTCTATGCAGCTGCAAGGCTCGGGGTGCCATATACAGTCATTACACTTTACTACCCAGAGGGATATGTGAAATATAGAGAGGAAAACGGAGAGTTAATCCCAACTGCCGAAGGTAATACATTGGATAAACTGTCATTTTTAGACAACTCTGAAGTAGAGATTAGAGGAGACAAAGTTGTAGTCAGTTACTATACATATCGGCTAAACAGCGCAACGGCGGTATTTATAAAAGTTGAAAAGCCTGACTGGGCTGTTAAAGCAACTAGGAGACTATATTATGAAGATACGGAAGCTGAGCGTTTTTATAAGTATGTTATTTTGGCTAAAGCCGCAGTTGATTATATAGAGCGCTTCGTGGGGTGGGACAACGTCAAATATCTAGACTTGCAAGAGGCATACACAGTATTTACCCTACTCTACAAGAGACATCCAAAGGCCAGGCTTATAATTCATACACCAGCCCCCTGGGGCCACCCGACATTTAACAAGAGGTTTTTCCAAGAGGAATTTGGATATGATATGGCTATGAATCCTGTCGTTTTAACAGAGGTAGGACTTGCGATGGTTTCAGAGGGCATCGTTGTGTCAAAAAAGATGAAGAAAGTGACGTGTAACACATTTCCCCACCATTGTCATAAAATCAAGCAGGTTACAAACGCCATCGAAATTACGAGGTGGGAACACCCCAGTATTACAAATGTAGATAGCCCCGAGCAATTAAGAAAGGCTAGAGAGGTTGTAAAAAGAGAGACGCTGAAAGCTTTGGGAATAAATGTACATGACAAAGTAGTAATTTCGTGGGCTAGACGTATCACACACTATAAAAGGCCACATTTCGTGCTTCAGCTTATAGAAGACATAAATAAAGATGTCGTATTTATACTAGGGGGTCGCGCACATCCCAATGACAAATATGGCGTTGAAATGATGAACCAGTTTAAAAAAGCCGCAGAAAACATGGACAACGTATACTACTTCCCAGACCTAGACATCGACACTGCCAAAAAGATAATATGGGCCTCAGACATATGGCTATTTACGCCATTTAGCGGCTGGGAGGCGTCAGGCACCTCCTTTATGAAGGCCGGCGTAAATGGAGTGCCGTCTGTAGCGTCTCGCGATGGCGCAGTTATAGAAGTTATAAGAGATGGATACAACGGGTGGCTCTTTGGCGAAGATAGAGATAGACTGTTGCCGCTAGACAGCCCAGATATAGACCGGAGAGAGTACCACGAGTTTAGAAAAAAGGTAGAAGAGGTGTTAAATGTCTACAACAGTGAGAAGTATTGGGAAGTTGCATACAACACATACGCAACGTTTAGACAGTATTTCTCTATGGACCGTCTTTTTAAAGAATACAGCTACATATAGCTTTTATCCTATACAACAAAGTCTACTGTGGAACGTGTCTTAATAGTGAGGGTAGGCGAGCTAACCATCAAGAGAGGCAAGACACGTGTAGAAATGGAAAGACTTTTGCTAAAAGCCGCCAAAGAGGCGGCAACAGAATGCGGCAACGTTAGATTTGTCAGAGAACCCGGGAGGATATATGCACTCGGCGATATCGACTGTTTAAGAAATAAGCTCTCGAGAGTATTTGGCGTAAAGTCTGTAAGTCCGGCGTATGTAATTATTTTCGAAAAGATAGAGGATATTGTAGATGCAGCGTTAAAACTCTGGGGTAGCGCGGTGGCGGGGAGAAAATTCGCCGTGAGAGTGCATAGAGTTGGTGAGCATAGCTTTACGTCTAGAGATATAGCTATTGCAGTAGGCACCGTGTTAACAAAAGCAGGAGGCAAAGTGGATTTGGAAAATCCAGAAGTTGAGCTTTTTATAGAAGTGCGTAATAACCGCGCGTTTCTATACACAGAAGTTATAGAAGGGCCTGGCGGCCTTCCCATAGGCTCAGAGGGAAAGGTCTTGGCGTTGGTATCAGGCGGAATAGACTCGCCTGTCGCCGCGTGGATGATGATGAGGAGGGGGGCTCATGTCGATGTCTTTTACTGTAACCTAGGCGGTACATTTGTCGCCAGGCTTGTCGTAGAAGTTATAAAGAGACTTCTCTCTTGGTCCTACGGCTATAACGCCCGCGTAGTTATTACAGACTGTGCACCTATAGGCCGCACGATACGTAGAAATGTTAAAGAAGAGCTGTGGAATATCGCTTTTAAGCGCGCATTATATCTCACAGCCCGCAAAGTGGCAGACATAGTTAGGGCAACTGCACTAGTGACGGGCGAATCGTTAGGGCAAGTATCGTCGCAAACTTTACAAGCCCTAGCTGCGGTTGAGAGAGGGCTAGATATTCCAGTTATGAGACCCCTAGTAGGGATGGATAAAGATGAAATTATACAACTGGCCAGGAAGATAGGCACATACGAGCTGTCTATAAAGATACCGGAGTATTGTGCCATATTTAGCAAGAGACCTAAGAAGTGGGCCACTAGAGAGGAGATAGAGGAGATAGACTTAGCGATATACGACGCAGTAATAGAGGTTGTGAAAAATATAAAAATTGTCAAGAAACGAGAACTAGATAGCTATATAGCGTCTCTATCCCCCCCGCAAGACATAGAGATAGAAAGCTTGCCTCCAGACGCCGTTTTGATAGACTTACGAGACCAAAAGTCTTTTCAAAAATGGCATCTCCCAGGAGCTTTAAGAGCTGACCCAGACGACGTACTAACATTAGTAGATAGACTGGGGCACGATAAAACCTACGTCTTTTACTGCTACAGCGGAGGTCTTAGCCTAGACGTCGCCGAGAGTCTCCGCAAATTTGGAGTAAAGGCGTATTCGCTTAAACTACGTAAATAGACTATTGAAATCCCATATATGGTGTCTGGTTTTCCCAGATAGCCAGCCCGCGGATACGCCTTTTGGCAACTGCAGACGAGGCGGTTGAATCATTGGAGCCCGGCAACGACCCTCTGCAGTGCGCCAGACCTCAGAGTCGGAGAAGTCGTTCATAAAGATAGTGATAATGAGAGTGAAAGTGTTGTTTAGTCTTTTCCGTCCCCGATATAGCCCTCTTGCCTATATGTGTAGCACATTGTTGCGACCGTCGTTAGATTATGAACAGAGTAGAGCATCCTCCTGTTTCTCTTTGGTGTTGTAAGTTCATCATATCATTGAACCATCACCGTCACACCATCCAAACATAATGATCCTTTCCCCAGCTCTCTAGACAGTCGGTATCCGATCGCGACGAGACAAATCATTTTTGCCATTCATCGCAGAGATACGACTTCTCGCAAGTCTGATTTTTCAGACTGTGGCGTACCTCGTCACACAGTCGGCAAAGGGACACGACATCACATATCGCATATAATTGACGTATATAAGTTCTCATAATTTATGCAATGTGAATATTTACTACGACAGCGGTATATATGTTGAGGGCCGTAAAACTAGGTTTGTTGTAGATCCAACAGGGCCGATAAAGAGAGATGTAGATTTTGTATTAGTTACACATGGTCATAGCGACCATATATCTCGTTATGTCTTAAGACAGTTGGTAGTCGCAACTCAAGAAACTTTCGTTGCCATGTATATCCGTTTGGGCAGTCTACCTACAAGGCGTATAACTGTCGCACCAGGCAAATTCTTAGAGTTAGACGGTGTACATATAGCAGTGTTGGAGGCAGGACATATATTGGGCAGTGTTATGTATCTTGTAGAGATAGACGATTTACAAGTGCTTTTTACAGGCGATTTCAATACCACAGGCACAATTTTAACAGACGCAGCTGAGCCCGTGGATAAGCCAGATATACTCGTCATGGACGCCACTTATGGAGACCCAGCCTATATATTTCCAAATAGAGCCGAGGTATACAATGAGTTACTAGATGTAGTTGAGAGATATACTACTAGCGGCAAAGTGGCTATAGTCGCATATCCGTTAGGCAAAGCACAGGAAGTCGCAAAGTTATTTGGAACCAGAGCTGGAGCGCACATCACGGTGGCAAGATATAATAGAGCCTTAGGTATTCCAACTGGCATGGAAAAAAATGTAGTAATAGTACCAAGCTTAAGGTCTGCACCAACTGGGTATTTCAAGGTAGAGGTTAGTGGTTGGTATGCAGAAGAAACTACAAAGAGAGAAGCAGCTAAAAGGGGAGTATATGGAATCCCTTTAAGCGACCATAGCGATTTTCCCAGCCTAGTGGAATTTGTAACAGAGACGTCTCCTAAATTAATATATACCGTTTATGGCTTCACAGAGAGATTTGCAAAACATCTTAGAAGACTTGGTTATAGGGCGTATACAATACCTGGCATTACGGGACTTGCGAAATTTTTCTGAGACATATTGATAAGAATAAGCATAAATGGCTACACTAATGTAGTTATTTTAATGTACATACCTAGGTTCATGTGTACCCAACATCCTGATTCTACAGTCAAAATAACTGCAGTAGAAGAGATAGAGGAGGCTATTATAGCATATTTAGCCTATGAGTGCGATGAAGTAATGGTAGATTATGAAGGTAAAGCAACCCCTTATTCTCAGCCCAGAGATATAGTCGCCAAAGCGCTGTCTCTTGGTATACCTCTTGGAGAAAGATATTTCATTACACCTAGGATTCCCAACCCCCGTCTAGAAGATTTTGAACGAAGTATGCTTGCGCTAGAGGCGGCGGTGATGGCTAACAGCTACTCTCAACGAACTGCAGGAATAAGTGCAGTTAGATGGGTTATTCTCCCGATGACCGAAGATTTTGAAACCTTGGCATATGTATATAAGGCTCTTGATCTTAAGATACGAAATCTAATAGATTTAAATGCGATAAAGGAGGAGACGCCAATAGAGCTTATACCATTGATAGAAGACGCCGCCAAACAACTGCACATTAAACAGTTTGTAAAAACGCTTTTCCGCGTGGCTGCAAATAGTGGCCACATAATTGAAAATATGCGAATATTCCTAGGCAAGTCTGATTCAGCCGTTAGACATGGACATATCGCGTCTTCTCTAGCAATTATTCACACACTTCAACAAATAGATGAAATAAATAGAGACAGCGAATACAGAGTATGGCCAATCTTAGGCATGGGCTCTCCGCCATTTAGGGGAGGTTTAAATAACCCCCGACTTGCGCCATATGAAACTCTCCAGTACTCCGGCTACCGTACTGTCACAATACAATCTGCAGTAAGATACGACATATCTTATGCAGAATTTGAAAAAGTTAAACTCGCTTTGTTACAGCCTCCAAGTTTGCGTAAAGTGGAAGTCAGGGGAGAGTGGATAGAGGTGGCGTCAAGGATGTATAAAGATTTCATAAGACCGCATATACCTAAGTTGGTAGAACTCTCTTCTGCTATCCCATCGACGAGAGAAAGAGTCAGCTGGAAACAGTACGGTAGAATGTTAGACAATAATCTACAGGTTCCCAGGGCAATAGTGTATACTGCAACATGGTATTTCATAGGCTTACCCCCCGCACTCTTAGATGCACGATTTATAATATGGGCATATAAGACAGGGGAAATAGACCAAATACTCCGCACATTACCCGCCCTCATACACGAATGGAAATACGAGACGTCTTTCTATTGTAGAAAAAGAGTTGAAAAAATCCTCGGCGGAGAGGCGACAAAAGAAATCGATACTGCACTAGATATATTGGGAATTACTCCAGAACGTAACGAGACGTATATTACGCTACTACTAAACGCCGAGACGCAAGCACATGCATTAGCCCTCGGCAGGATAAGGGGCTTCTTGGGTTAACAGATCGGCTTGGAGAATCCGATGTACTACAGAATGTTGTATGGCTTTAGTAGAGAGAGACGCGTCACCACGCTCTTGAGCCTATCGAACTAGTGGGTCTTTCGGGTCCGTCTCCTGTTCTGGGAATCTCTGGCATTGATGGTATTTTCAGCACGGGCATAGAAGGCTACATATGTTTAGTAACTAACCTCCTTAAGGTGCTTGAGAAGATGTGCAGAGAATTCGTCATTGAGTTCGTCGACTACGGCTTTCGGCACGGCATGACAAGGCAGATCTCCCCTTAGGAAGGCTCTGTATAGAAAGCTGAGGGAGGAGTACCCAACCCTCCCCTCTCACTACGTCTACACCGCGGCGCAGGACGCGGCTACCCGCATAAAGAGCTTTCTCGTGCTGAGACAGGAAGGGAGGGCTAAGACGGAGAGGCCGAAGGTGAGGAGAGTGAACATTTGAGTCGATGACCACCTCTGGAAGCCGAAGTGTTACACAGCCGTGAGGGTAGCCACCCACAGGGGGTAAATAACAATCTCCCTCAGGCCAACGAAGCTACTCTAGCGTGACTTCAACGGCAACTGGACGTTGAGAACGCAACCCCGGCTCAGGCTAGACGAGAAAAGGCGTGTTGTCTACGTCCTATTCGTCTTCAAGAAGGTGGGGGGGGGGGGGGGGGGACGTCGTCGCCGTAGACCTCAACGAGAACAACGTCACTGTGAAGGCCGGCAGTAGAGTGTACATCCTTGAGACGAGGATTAGAGACATCACACTTGGCTACCACAGCCGTAGGGAGGTTATGCAGTCTGTGAAAGGGAATCGGCACGCGAGCCACGTGTTCTTAAGCGCAACGAGCTGGATAAGAAGGCGGTGTCTGTAGGAGAGCGGCAAACCACGTCGCTATGGGGTGGAGCGCCTCGGCGCCGCAATCGTGGTCGAAAATCTGCCTAGGAGGCTGAAGGACGTGACGTAGACGACCTAGAGCTGAGGGACGGAGTATGCCGAGCCGACTTTAAGAACATGCCTAGGGAGATTATACGTAAGGCGAGGGAAAGGGGATACCGGTGGTAAGGATAGACTCAAGAGGAACCTCTTTCACCTGCCCGCGGTACAGAGACTTGTGAGGAGTAATGTCCCCAGCGCCCACGCCCGAGACATCTCATATGTCGATGAGAGAGTAGGCGAGAAGAAAGTCCCTAGGCGTAGAGACAGACGATAACAGATATAATCTTCTGTTTCAGCAACTTCGTGATGAGAATCATGCCCAAAGGCAAAATGCCTGATCCTGGGGTAGCTGATCTTTAATAGTTTACTTAATAAAGCTAAGAAACGCCGATAGGAAAGCTTATATATGGAATTAACTTTATGACTCATGGCTACCAATAGAAGAGATTGGTTAAAAATTGTGGCTTCTTTCGTGGTAGGCGCCGTCTTAGGCTCCGGAGGCACATATTTGGCGCTACAAAGTATTAAGTCTACAGTTGAAAGAAGTACCGCCAGTGCTACTACAACCAACGTTAGGGAAGCTGCGCGTACGACAACAGGACTTCCCAAGATGAAGATACACTTTATATACGTAGGACCCATCGGCGACTACGGCTGGACTCATGCACATGAAATGGGCAGGAGGTATCTCGAGAAGAAGCTATGTCCAAATCCAAACAAATTATGTATCGTAGAAACAGCGTATACCGAGAACGTCCCTGAAGACCAAGCATATGTCTATATAAAGAGGGCTGTCTCTGACGGCGCCCATATGGTATTTACCACCTCTTACGGTTTTATGGATGCCACAAAAAAGGCGGCAAGAGAATATCCAGATCGCTTCTTTGCCCATTGTTCTGGCTTCTTCAAAGACCAAGACGAGTGGGCTGCTCTCCCTAACTTCGCCGAATATTTCATAGACCTCTACGAGGCTTACTACTTAAACGGGATTGTTGCAGGGAAGATGACAAAGACAAATAAATTGGGTTACGTTGCCGCGTTTTTAATTCCAGAGGTAATACGTCACATGAACGCCTTTTTAATAGGCGCTAGAGAGGTGAATCCAAAAGTGACCATGGACGTTATACAACTTGGTTCGTGGTATAATCCCCAGGGCGCGAAAAAAGCCGCGATAACGTTAGTCGAGTCTAACGGCGCAGATGTCTTAGCATTTACGGAAGATTCGCCCACTGTATTACAAACAGCTGAGGACTATCAAAAACAGGGGAGGACTGTGTGGTCTTTTTCACACTACAGCGATATGTCACAATATGGGCCAAAAGCCCATTTGACAGGCCAAATCGTAAACTGGGGACCTCTATATGTAGAGATGGCTATAAGAGCGTATCTCGCATGGGTCTCAGGCGAGATGTCTATATGGTCAGAGTGGCCGCCTGAGAGACCACGGGACTACTGGTGGAGTATGAAGAATTCTTATACATACTACGATTACAAGAGAAATCCTGCAGATATTATTCTTCCGCTTAACCCAGCAGTACCCGACGATGTAAAAACCTATGTTGAACAGAAGAGGAAAGAAATTATTGAAGGGGTCTGGGACCCCTTCACAGGCCCCGTTAGAGACATTAAGGGGGTAGTTAGAGTTCCAGATAGAAAACGGTTAAGCAAAGACGAGCTTTATAACATGGACTGGTTTGTAGAAGGCTACAGACAGCTACCGACCTAATTAATGGTCTCTTTAAGGGCTATAGGAATTAGGAAGGTTTTCCCCGGTGTTATAGCACTAGACAACGTAGATTTTGAAGTTAAGAACGGCGAAGTCCATTGTCTCCTCGGCGAAAATGGAGCTGGGAAGTCCACTCTGTTGGCGATTCTCTATGGTGTGTACCTTCCCGATAAAGGTGAAATATATATTGACAATAGGAGAGTTGTTATAAAATCGCCACGTCACGCAACCGAGCTTGGAATTACGCTTATTTCTCAACACTTTGCGCTAGTGGAAACACTTACAGTAAGAGAAAACTTGAAATTGGCCGGCATAGACGTCTCAAAAGCTGTAAAAATAAGCAAAGAATTTGGCATTGAAGTTCCTTTTGATAAATATATAGAAGAACTTACAGTTGGAGAGAGACAGAAAGTAGAAATAATTAAAGCATTAGCTCGTAATAGCAAAATTCTGCTTATGGATGAGCCAACATCGCTCTTAAGCCCCAAGGAGACGAAAACGTTTCTGAAGACAATTAGGAAACTCGCCAACATGGGTAAAACAGTTGTATTTGTGACTCATAAGATTAGAGAAGCTATAGAAGTTGCAGATAGGATAACAGTCTTAAGAAGGGGGCAGAAGGTGGGAACATACGAAAAACCGTTTGACGAAACGTCTCTTCTAGAAGCTATGTTTCAGGGTGTGGTAAAGAGGCGGTTGGATAAGCCGTCGGTCTCTGGTGAGGTGATATATAAAGCCGAAAGGCTGACAGGGGAGAAAGTACGTGAGGCCACAATAGAGTTAAGACGTGGCGAGCTTGTGGCTATTCTCGGCGTAGCAGGAAACGGACAAGAAGAGCTCATGGAGCTTCTCTCAGGGTTTAAAAAACCGAGGAGTGGAGACATATATATAGACGGAAGGAAGATAACTGGCATGCCGTTTTCGGAATTTCTAAAAAATGGAATATCTTATCTACCTGAGGAGCGAAGTCGTGCATTAGCTAAAGACTTAAGTATACTAGATAATTTCAAAATTAGATGCATAGATCGTTGTATTGAAAAATTGTTAGAAGCAAAGGAGATTCTGGATATAGATTTTTCAGACCCTCATGCGAGGGCAGCTACATTATCCGGCGGCAACCAACAGAAGATGCTAATTGCGCGGGAGGTCTGGCTTAGGAGACCTTATATATTGGTAGCTTCATATCCTACACGTGGGCTTGACGTAGAAACGGCAGAAAAATTCTACTCATTTATAAGAGAGTATGTCAGAGGCGGCGCAATTATAACTCTTGAAGATATAGAAGAGGCCGTGGAGAGAGCCGATAGAATTTACATAATCTCACGCGGTGAAATTGTTTCATCTTTCACGCCGCCCTTTGATATTGACGATATAGCTGAAGCCATGGCGACATGAGATTAATACAAAGGCCGTCCCCCTCTCCTATTTATTACGGAGTCGCAACTTTGGGCTCTTTAGCATTTATATTAGCTATAGTGTTGGCGTTTACAAGAGACGTGGGACAAACTATAAACGCCTTAACAACCATAGATCCTTATTACATCTCTAGAGTTTTCCTAGTGGTAAATATCATCGGTATATCCGGCGTTGTCTCATATCGAGCCGGCCTATGGAATATCGGCCAGGAGGGACAGGCAATCGTAGGAGCTTTGGCGGCCATAGCCGCAAGAGATCCCGCAATAGCGCTTATGTCTGCGCCAGCCAGCGCGGCGGCATGGACGTTACTGCCAGCGGCCCTGAGAACATTCGCTAATGTAAATGAGGCAGTTACCACATTTTTAATGTCTATAGTTGCCATATACGTCGCTCGCTACTTTGTAGAGGATATACTACGAGATCCTGCTAAAAAAGGCTTTATTGTCACTATGGAAGCCCCAGGTCTCGACATCTTTTCTGCTATGTTAACTACTACCGCAGTTATAACCTCTGTGATGTTCCTATATAAAACAAGGCTGGGTCTTGTCTTACGTCTTCTATCATCGGGAGAGGAGATTGTCAAATACGCGGGTAAATCGCCTAGATTCTACAGTTTTTTTGCACTTATTCTTAGCGGAGCGATCGCAGGAGTGGGGGGCGCTGTTGAAATAATGACAAGAGAAACAGGCCGCTATATGACACTACAACAGGTAAGCACAGGATTTGGCCTCTATGGAATATCGGCGGCTTGGCTCGGCGGTCTCAACCCGCTGGGCGTTGTGGTAGCATCACTGTATATCGCATGGCTTTGCCAAATTGCGGTCAATCTAAAAACTATGGGTTTTTCCGCGCTTGTGGCCAATGCGCTAGTTGGTATTGCAATGGCTTGGGGTATCGCTGGATATGTTATGCATAAGTATAAAATAGTATGGCGCTAGAGCAGACTATTTCAATAACATACGAAGCTTTAAAAAGCGCAACGCCTATGTTATTAGCTACACTCGGCGCCATCGTCGGCCAGAGGGCTGGGGTTTTAAACCTAGGTCTTGAGGGCGTGGTTTATCTCTCGGCGGCGGTTGCTGTAATTACGGGACCGCCCTGGGGCTTCCTAACAGCAGTTATAGTAGGTGCTCTATATAACCTCCTCTATTACGTGCTTTCAAATGACTTAGCTATGAATCAAATATTGTTAGGCTTTGCATTTACAATGGTGGGATATGGAGTGGGTTCGCAAATAGCTAAAGGCATGGTGGGAAAGCCTATAGAGAAGCCTATAGTTTCTGGAATAGAGACTTATCTAGCTGCAGTAGCTGTGGCTGTGGCACTACACGTGTTTCTAAAGTCGAGAATAGGACTTGCCATAAGAGCCTCGGGCGACGACCCCGTCTCGTTGGACTTGATGGGCGTAGACGTTTATAAGGTAAGAAAAATGGCTGGATTTTTAGAGGGCGTATTGGCCTCTTTAGCTGGGGCATATCTAGTGTTGTTGTATTACGGTAGTTGGACAGAGCAGTTAGTTATGGGATGGGGTTCTCTTGCTGTTGCAACCGCCATGATCTCGCTATGGTCGCCTCTTTTAGCAACGGCATCCTCAATAATACCCTCGTTTTTTATCTCATTGACATATATAATGCAGAGGTATATCCCTATTTCGCCACATATATTAAACACGGTTCCTTACGTTGTTTCCATAGCTGTTTTAGTTATTGCACAAAAAGTTGTAGGAAAGGCCAAAGCGCCGCGGTGGCTTGCGAAACCGTACATAAGAGAAGAGAGGACATGATTTTAGTCCCTCTTACGCAACGCCCAACTCTTCCGAGGGCTAAGACTGGGAAGAGGCCGTAATGGGGTATCCGAACTTCTTTAAAGTATCAGGTGTTTTATAGGCTAGGGCAGCTGCGCCCACAGCTACTTCATCATCTCCAAAAGAGGCCTTTAAAATTTCTGGCTCTCGTAGGCTTAGATAATCCCTTAGCCTAGCGGGGAGTTCACGCGATATTATGTCCCAATTGTTTAACGCTATAGAGCCCCCTACTATGAGCAATTCGGGGTCGTAGGCAGCTACGACAGTAGCAATTCCGGCGGCTAACGCGTCTAGCCATAGATTTATAAACTTTCTGGCTTTTTCGTCGCCATGTCTATACCTTCTAAATATTTCCTCTGGGCTTGCCGGAGCGTCGCCAGTAGTCTCTTGATAAACCCTAGGTATATGCGCGCCGCCTACATAAGCTTCAAAATGGCCACGCCCCCCACAGCCGCATCTCCTCGCCGATTTAAAGTCTATAACCGCATGTCCAAGCTCATGGGCATTACCATCTTTGCCCAATAGCAAATTACCATTTACTATAGCGCCTACGCCAACTCCAGTAGACAGCGTTATATAAACCATATTTTCAACATTATACTTAAACACGTATTCGCCCCATACAGCTGCTACACAATCGTTGGCAACTACTATAGGTTTTCCAAGCTCTTTTAAAGGTTCCACCAGTGGAAATCTACGCGTTGGGGAGTTTGGCGAATTTACAACCCACCCGCTCTTAAGATCCAGCGGCCCTATAGACCCTACTCCCACGGCGTGAAATTGCCATCGCTTTACTATATCAACAATATCAGCAACAGGATTTACACTAGTCTTAACTTTAACTCTATTTACTATGTTACCATATTCGTCTATTAATAAAGCCCTAGTCCAAGTAGCTCCTATATCTATTCCAAGAAATAGACGCACATATATTTGTTTCAGCGCTGAATAAAAAAATTTGCCCACCGGTATATATAGATCTACATTTTAACTATGTAAATAAATTTTTTAAATAGGGAAAAAAATATGCCTATGGTCTACATAACTGGTTCTTACATAATAAATGCGTTTCTTGAAAATACACTTATAACCATAAAACGCGGCGTAGAATTGGCTGGATTGCCTGTAGAACTATATGAGATCTTGTCTAGGCCTAGGCGTGTTTTGGTTGTTAATATTCCTGTGAGGTTGGATGGTGGTGGTTTTGAGGTGTTTGAGGGTTATCGTGTGCAGCATTGTGATGTTCTCGGCCCGTATAAGGGTGGGGTTCGTTTTCATCCTGAGGTTACTCTTGCCGACGACGTCGCCTTGGCTATTTTAATGACGTTGAAAAATAGCCTAGCTGGCTTGCCGTATGGCGGCGCTAAAGGCGCAGTACGTGTAGACCCTAAGAAACTCTCGCAGAGAGAACTTGAAGAGCTTTCTAGAGGATATGCCAGAGCCATAGCCCCCCTCATAGGCGACGTAGTCGACATCCCAGCGCCTGACGTTGGGACAAACGCCCAAATCATGGCGTGGATGGTAGACGAATATTCAAAAATAAAAGGCTACAACGTGCCCGGGGTATTCACCTCAAAACCACCAGAGCTATGGGGAAACCCAGTGAGAGAATACGCCACAGGCTTTGGAGTAGCAGTAGCGACAAGAGAAATGGCAAAAAAACTATGGGGCGGAATAGAAGGAAAAACAGTAGCGATACAGGGTATGGGTAATGTGGGGAGGTGGACAGCGTATTGGCTAGAAAAAATGGGCGCTAAGGTGATAGCTGTGTCTGATATAAATGGCGTAGCTTATAGAAAGGAGGGACTTAATGTTGAATTGATACAAAAAAACAAGGAACTTACAGGGCCTGCTCTCGTGGAACTGTTTACGACAAAAGACAATGCCGAATTTGTTAAAAACCCAGATGCCATATTTAAACTAGACGTCGACATTTTCGTCCCCGCCGCTATTGAGAATGTCATTAGGGGTGATAATGTTGGGCTTGTGAAGGCTAGGCTTGTTGTTGAGGGTGCTAATGGCCCTACTACTCCTGAGGCTGAGAGGATTTTGTATGAGAGGGGGGTTGTCGTAGTTCCTGATATCCTTGCCAACGCCGGCGGCGTGATTATGTCGTATTTAGAGTGGGTGGAGAATCTCCAGTGGTATATCTGGGACGAGGAGGAGACTAGAAAGAGACTTGAAAACATAATGGTAAACAACGTCGAGAGAGTATACAAGAGATGGCAGAGAGAAAAAGGATGGACAATGAGAGACGCAGCAATAGTAACCGCATTAGAAAGAATATACAACGCCATGAAAATAAGAGGGTGGATTTAGTAGCTTGAAACCTTTAACTGTTGCATTTATCAGTCTTCTGCGAAACGTGGGTTTTTTTATCATATAGGGTCTTCGCGCAAGCCTTGTATATAGCCAGAAATCTAATAAAAGCTAGGACTATAAGAACCCCGTCCTTTAAATCACCTAAAGGTCTCTATAGCATGTTCTATCGCTTTTTCCACGTTAACGCTTATTCCTAAATCTCTTAGGTCCGGCATTGTGCAGGGAAAACCACCTTTACCCAACCATTCCTTCCAGACTATGTAATTCATAAGAAACAGTTTTTTCAGGAGTATCAAGAGACTGTTAGTATGTTAGAGCATTTGATTAACGCTTCGCAGAGCCAGGTTTATATTTGGGCCGGCGAGGCGATGTTGGAGTTAGAAGCCACAGTTGCGAATTCTGTAAAGTCTGGTACAAAAGTTCTTGTTATTGATAACGGGGTCTATGGCTCAGGGTTTGCGGAGTTTGTGAGAATGTATGGCGGGATCCTCAATAGGGGCTGACGAAATAAAGTTTGACCAGCGGGGAATTGGCGTATTAATAGGAGGGTCTCAAAAGGCCTTAAATTCGCCACCGGGATTGACAATAATGGCTGTCAGTAGGGACGCTTTAGATAGAGCGAAAGAGGTAGACAGGAAAAGTTGATCTAGGTCTAGGTTTGTAGTTTCCCTTACCAGAGCGACCTTGACGGCATGAGATATCTCAGAGGGGCCCGGAGTTGAAATTCTATGTTCGCTAAATCTCCTATACATTATCTCCTCTTTCCTGCCAGCATAAAAAGTATTAATGACATAGCAAACATCGCCACGCCGAGGAAAGCCAAGATTATGCTACGAAAGTCTATCTCTCTTATAAATACCGTTTCTGTGTAGGCGCGTGTTGTTGTAATAGTCGCAGTTACAACCTCCCTCTCTGTAACAGTTTGTACCACTGTGTAGGTATACGTAGTAGTTACCGGGACGCTCACAGTTATTGTAGAGGTAGTGGTTTCAGTCTTTGTCACAGTTATCGCCGGCGTGTAGTTTCCAACAGCAGTAATTCTCCAGGGGGGATATACGCCATAGTAATACAGCCTTATTACATAGTCATCACAGGGATTGAGATTTCGTATAGATATGACCCTCTCAACGCTGTAGTTGTATGCCTGGAAGTATACAGCGATGTTATTCATCATTGTACTCTTTAGAGAGACGACAGCCATGGGAGGCTCTATAGACGATGTACGATTTATAACTCGGAGACTTGGCGTCACAACACAAGAGACGTTTGCAGGTCCTATGCCCCAGATCTCTATCCTATCCACCTCCCTGTCGCCTTGGATGAGAGAAAGCGCTATGGCTTTTACACCATATGGCACAGAACATATATTATAGACCTCTACGCCGTTGCCAACGTTGCAAAAGCCCTTCCAACTGTCGTCATACCAATATAGTTTGAGGCTGACTGGCGGCTCGGCGTTTGTATGAGCCCAGATATCTAGGTAGAGCCACTGTGGCGCCATACACAGACACTGTCTTAACGATATTGATAATTTATCAATATATCCAGCTGATAACAAAAGGGAAAGAAGGAGTAGGAGAATAAACTTGCGCATTAAAGTACACAATAATTAGTTCTTATAAATTTGAAAAACTTCTTTTATTTGGTCTTCTAAAAACCACTCCAGCACGTAATCAAGCCTACTAGCTATATACAGAGCTTTTTTATACGCCTTTTCCCATGACGTGTGTTTCGCTATAAGTACCCAGCCGTCTTCAATAATTCTTTGTTTTGTCACAAGGACCCTCTCCTCCTTAGGGTTTAGATATACTCGGAACATATACGTATACGTACACAGGTTTATAACCCCCAGGTATTACAGCTTACAATTATCCCCTAAGTATGTTGAAACTTTTTGTGAACTCTTGTCACGCCTTTTCAATATCGGTTATCTCATAGAGAGCCTCCGCCAGCGCTTTATAACTAGGGGATACTACGGCTAGGTCTTTAGCTACGTGAGCTGCCATAGAGAGAAGACCGGTTTCAATATAGTGTAGCAACTCTTGTTTCAGGGCGTTTACGTCGTTGTTTATTAACCATCTCACAAGTGGAGAATCTCTCCATTTAACTACTTGATCTTGGGTATAAACCCTGTGTCTCACCACGGGCGCAGTCTCTGAAAGGTCGGCGGACCTGTTGATGTTTTTTAACCAGACGGGATCTATCCCATGTCTCTCAGTAGATAAAAACGTTGTGTGTCCCAGCCTAAATATATCATCTATACGACTTCTCCTGACTCGCGCCAAAAAATCTAGTATTGTCTTCAACTCCGCAGGCGATGCCTTAAATACCGCAGATTCTACTCTCCCGTTGGGAAAAACCCATACTGAAAATGGCGTGTCTACCGTCAGTAGCTCTTTAAACACCTTTGGTTTTAGAAATGGCATATCGCAAGGCGCAAACAGAAGCTCATCGTCAAACAAATGCGTCGCAGAGTCTACAGCTGCTAGAGGCCCCGAGAATCTAGTGCTATCTGGTAGGACGGTTTCGCCTGGATAGAGATTTGCGTTACGGCCAGCTGCTATAACAACGCGGTCTGCCACTTGTCGACCAACTTCAATAACGTAATCTATTAGGCGACGCTCTCTATATACAAACGTACATTTATCTCTACCAAATCTCGAAGAAAGGCCGCCGGCGAATATAACAAACAAAACCATACAACTCATAGCATCTATCTTTAAAATATGCTACATGGCCTACTACATGAGGCGGATAATTTTGTTTCTAGTCTTAGCTTTATTTCTGTTAGCCCAGCCAATAAATATAATATTTGTATTTCATAACCACCAGCCTTGGTATATAGACCTAGAAAAAGGCGAGCTACTACTGCCATGGGTGAGAATGCACTCTGTTGGAAATTATCTAAAAGTGCCCCTTCTTGTAAACCAAAGCGGCGTTTCCGTTGCATATACTCTTTCTGGGAGTTTAATTGAACAGATAAATTGGTACGCTAACAGAACTTACGTCGACGCTAGATATAAGATATCGCAAAAGATCGCAGAGGGGAAGCCTTTGACTCTGGAGGAGAAATACTCCATGTTGTTAGTGCCCGGGGGATTCTTTGATATAAATTGGCAAAATATTGTGTATAAACACCCAAGATACACTGTATTGTTAGGGATAAGAAATGATGCATTTAGTAAATGTCCACCTGGAAATATAACATGCATCGTGTCTAGGTTCAGCGAGCAAGACTTTATTGACCTAGCCACGCTTTTTAACCTTCTCTGGATAGACCCATACATAGCACGACAATACCCAGACGTTTGGGCTATGAGAAATAAAACCTCCTTTACGCGCAACGACCTTAAGAGAGTCTTAGAGGTACACATGGACCTAATCTCAAAAGTTTTGCCTTTATATAGAGCTTTGGCACAACAGAAGAGGGTAGAGCTCGTGCTAGTGCCATACTCACATCCTCTAATGCCTCTTTTGGCAGACATGGGAGCTTTAGAAGACCTAAAAGTTCACATAAGACTCTCGCAGAATCTCTTTGAAAGATATTTAGGAGTTTCGCCCACGGGTGTTTGGCCTCCTGAACTAGCAGTTAACGATGATGTGCTCAGACTTTTTACAGAATCCGGCTTTTTATGGACTATAACAGACGAGGACGTATTGAAGGCAACCATGCCCGGAGCTAGCCACTTCGGTCTTTACTATGTAGATTATGGAGGACGACGTATATACGTTTTCTTTAGAGATAAAACACTGTCTGACGGCCTAGGTTTTAGATACGCCTCTATGAAGCCAGAAGAGGCCTTGGCCGATTTTATGAATTATCTAAAGAGGGTGCCACGAGACGAGTGTTCAGTAGTCGTAGTTGCATTAGATGGCGAAAATCCGTGGGAAAACTATCCAAATTTTGGAGATGATTTTTTTATTAAATTCTTTGGAGGACTCGCACAATTGGAGAAAAACGGCACCATCAAGCTATGGAAACCTACAGACTTTGTAAAGAGATGTAGCGAAAAAGCTACGCCATTACCACAACGTGAATTTGAATATTTCAACCTAAAAGTAGATATATCCGTATATACCTCTATACGTGATCTACCAACCCGTATTGTCCAGGGTAGAATTGCAGAAGGCTCGTGGTCTAGTGGGGGTAGTTTAGCCATTTGGATTGGCGATGTAGACGAAAATGTTTGGTGGATGTGGCTAAAGAAGGCTAGAGAAGATGTAGGTCTAAATTTGAAGTGGGATGTACTTTTCCCATTGTTAGTAGCTGAAGCCAGTGACTGGCCGTTTTGGTACGGCGGCGAAATGGGTTCACCACAGACCTTTGACCCTGTTGCAAAATCTGCACTGATAGCATTTTACCGACGGGCTGGTTTACAGCCGCCTATGTATCTTTTCTCCTTGGCGTATCCCGGCGGGACCCCCCGCGAAATAGTTGGAAGGGGCGATGGAAAAGTAGCTCTCTACGAAGGGCTTACGGTTTATGTAAATACGACACATATATGGATAGAGGGCGCGGGGTGTGGCGTAGTCTATTTCTCAAATCCAACACTTCCGAGGTCGCCATATTTCTTCAGAGGCGCTGTATATGGAATACATGGCGAGAAATTACACATATATGCCGATATGGCTATCGATAGCTGTAATAACACAGTATATCTCTCAGACGGCGGTAAGTTCTATCCAGTTGGGAAAGCGGCTAGATCGTACTTTATAGGCGCGCAACCTGGCGACAAACTCTACGTAGAGTTTAATGGCCTTGTATATGTGCTCACAATACCTGAAAGCCCAGTGCAACAAAAATTGTTAATGGAAGTAGCTGATCCGCTTGGAGACGACTTTGGCACTGGTAAATACCGCTATCCTAAGAACCCCGTCTTTAAACCCGGAGTTTTTGACCTATTAGGATTTACGCTATATGACCTGGGCGATAGGCTAAGGTTTATGTTTAGAGTGAGAGAACTTGGTGGAAACCCATGGAGCGGGCCTGCAGGATTTTCGTTACAGTTTTTCCACGTCTATATTAATAGAGGACGTGGAGAGAGAAATGACACACTTGGTCTAGGAGTGACTCTTTGTAAAGAGGCGATGTGGGATGTGGCCTTATTAATAGGCCCTGGTTGGAGCGGCGGTAATCGTATAGTTTATTCAGATGGCTCATTTATAGATGATGCTATGGCTATAAGGCCAGGCCCTAATAATACAATTATCGCAGATGTTCCCAAGAAGTACATTGGCGAGTTTGAAAAAAGTTGGAAATTAACTGTGTTTCTCACATCGTGGGACGGCTACGGCCCAGACAATATACGGAGATTTGGCGTAGTAGAAGATGAGTGGACTGTCGGCGGCGCAGACGCCGCCGCGGTGTTGGCAGGAGTGGCCCCGAGAGTGTTTGATGTATTAGCACCTACTGTAGATGCCCAGGTTAGGGCACTAACTTCCTACAAAGTGTCCAGACTGCCTAATGGCACATACGTAGGCACACCAGCCTCTGTGTGTATATTTTACACACAAGAAAAGCCAGCCGCGACAATTACTGCAACAATCACCACTACAGTAACACAGACAAGCCGTGAGACAGTTACTACTACAGTTACTACAACACAGTACTTAACGGAAACTCAGAAAGAAACTGTAAGAGAAGTTAATTGGGTAGCTACAGCTATAGTCTCAGTGTTAGCTTTTATACTTGGTTTAACACCTAGCCTATTGGCAAAAAGAGAGCGGTAACATATAAAAACTAAATATATCTCTTTTAGATATGAATAGAAACTTGCTAATTGGTGTCGTAGCGATTGTAATCATTCTCTTGGGAATAGCCGCTTATTATACAACTCAACCACCGCAAGTAACGCCTACGACTACGTCTGCGCCGCCGATTACTACGCAAACTACGACACAAACAACACCTCAACAGATTACAACACCGACGTATACTCCTCCGCCAGAGACAACTACAAAAACAACGACTGTACCGTCGACTACTACGCCATCACCTACACAAACCACTCCTGTTAAGAAAGTGATAGTTAGAATATGGCACGTTCTAACGCCAGAAGAAGAGGCCGTCTTTAAAGAGGTGGCTAGACTTTATATACAAAATCACCCAGACGTTCAGATAGTGTTTGAAAATAAATCTCCAGATCTCCAAACCGCTGTTCTTGCGGCTATATCTACAGGCGAGAAATTCGACTTGTTTATATGGGCACACGACTGGATAGGCCTTATGGTAGAGGCCGGAGTTTTGAAACCTATCGATAATGAGGTTGCAGACATAATACAGAGGTTCGCAGTGCCTATACCGCAGTATAAAGGACATATTTACGGCCTACCATTTACTGCCGAAACTGTCGCCCTTATATGCAATAGAAAAATAATACAAACGCCGCCCAAAACTTTTGCAGACTTGGTCAAGATAATGCAACAGTTCTATAATCCTCCAAAGACATATGGCATAGCATATTTTGTAGACCCCTACTTCATCTCTGCTTGGGTTCACGGGGCTGGTGGTTATTATTTTGATGATGTTACAGAAAAGCAAGGGTTGACAAATCCAAAAACAATTGCTGGTTTTGAGTTTTTCAAGAAGAACATAATGCCTTATATAGGGCCGAATCCCACCGATTATAATACTCAGATAAGTATCTTTCTTGCCGAGCAAGCCCCATGTATGGTAAACGGCCCCTGGAGTATAGGTACTGTGAAAAAAGCGGGTATAGACTTCTTCGTGACGCCATTACCGCCAGTTAACGACACATATGTGCCTAAGCCATACGGAGGCTTAAAGATGTTTTACGTCACTATATACGCCTCTAAGGAGGCTATAGACTTCATAAAGTGGTTTACCACAGATCCCCAAGTGGCCAAGGTATTAGTGACAAAACTAGGCTATATCCCCGTGATAAAAAACATAGATGTCCAAGACCCCGTAGTCCAAGGCTTTTATGAAGCTATTAAAAACGTACGCCTTATGCCAGTTTCTCCAAAAATGCAACCAGTGTGGGGAGCTGTCACTCTTGTAATACAGAACTCTATAGTGTCAGACCAAAAGACGATTAGGCAGGCTGCGGAAGACGCAGCAAAAGACCTTTGTGCAAGAGGACTTTGTTAATGCGGCCGCTATTATTAATACTCCCAGGCCTTTTTCTATTTCTCTTTTTTAACCTCTGGCCAATAATATACTCAATTTACATATCTTTTACAAATGCCAATATCCGTAATTTTCCACCCCCACCGCCGTGGGCCCCTGAAGAGTTAAAACAAGCCCGGCCACCTCCAGATTTTGTCGGTCTAGCGAATTATGCTTCAATTTTTATAGGGCCGGCATCTCCTGGATTTCTAAACGCAATTATCTGGACTTTAATCTTCACAGCCATTTCTGTCCCTACAAAAATAGCCCTAGGCGTCTTTCTAGGTCTTTTGATGTCTTCTGAAAAAGTGTTAGGCAAATCTATAATGAGGACGCTGTTAATAGTGCCGTGGGCGTTGCCCCTAATACTCTCTGTAGTGGCTTGGCGCTATATTTTTGACCCGACATACGGTGTTGTAAACCAAATACTTTATACAATAGGAGTTTCTAAACCCCCCGACTGGTTTGTAGATAAAGACTATGCATATATGGCAATGGTAGTGATAGAGACGTGGCTAGCTTATCCATTTATAATGACCGTTGTAATGGGAGCCCTTGCAAACATTCCTAGGGCGGCTTTCGAAGCTGCAGAAATAGACGGCGCTGGAAGATGGGCTATTTTTACAGAAATAACACTTCCGCTAATAAAAAGACCTCTTATCTATGCTACTGTTATGACCACGGCGGCGTCATTACAATTTTTCCTAGTGGCATTTCTATGGAACTTTATACAGCTATATGACCGCTTCATGCTTACATATGGCTACTACTGGGCGTTCGGTTCACCATTTAGAGAATACGGATTAGCTGCAGCTATATTGACAATATCTGCGTTTTTAATCTCTATCTTTATGGTATTAGCTATAAGAATTTCTGGATTAATGAGAGGCATGTATGAAAGTTAAACTTTTCTATACTTTAACCGCCGCAACAGCCACATTTCTCTTGTTTTACCCAGTACTTCAGATAGTGTTGCTTTCTTTAAACAAAATACCATATCTTAGGATAGGGGGTGAATTTATACCAACTATAGAGTCATTTCAATGGGTACTTCAACAACCAGACTTTTGGCGGGGGTTGCTCAATAGTATAATAGTTGCAGGAACCACTGTTGTAATCGTTATAGCCTTGGCATTACCTGCAGCATATGCATTTAGCCGCTATAGTTTTAAAGGCCGTAACTCGCTTCTCTCGTTTTATGTGGTATTTACACAAGTTTCGGGAGGTTTGGGAATAGCTGGACTAATCGCGCTTTTTGCAATAGTATCAGCCTTAGGACTTAGAAATAATCTATTGGCGCTTGCGTTAATATATGCCGCCGGGGCGATTCCGTATCACACATGGTTGCTAAAGGACGTATATTGACACCGTGCCAAAATCTGCCGAAGAGGCGGCAATTATAGACGGTGCCGGCGTAATTACGCTACTTACCAGAGTTGTTTTTCCAATAATGGCGCCAGCCCTAGCAGTTTCTGCGATTCTGACCTTTATAGGGGCGTGGGGCGAATTAATACTTGCTAATCTCTTTCTGTCTGGCGAAAATAGGACGTTAATACTGTGGATATATTCTCTCATACCAAATGTCTATTCTGTACAATGGAATAGATTCGCTGCAGCGGCACTTCTCTATGCTATTCCGCCGGTTGTACTCTATGTGCTACTCCAGAGATTTCTCAAACGTGGCCTTACATACGTTTATTGAAAAAATTAAATTTGTAGTTGGTCGAGAAATCTAAGTCTCTTTGGAATGGGTGGATGTGTGGAAAATATCTCTTGGATTACTGAATAGCTAGACCGCTTAATTTCCTCTATCTCGCTTCTTGTCACAGTTATAAATGGATTAGCTACTGCATTTACAAGAGCGTATATAAAGAGCGCTCTAAACTTGTCTCCGCTGATAGTTTCATGAGCCTCCGGGTTAGAGAAGTAGAACTTATGAATCTTGGCTAGTGCAAATTGCATAGCCTCCTTACCCGCTGCTTTTGCTCCAGCTGTGTCTGCGTAATACTCTCTTAGTCTACTAAAGGCAAGGACTAACAATTGCACTAAGAATGAGACGACAACTGCTAAAATGCCTACGGCTGCCAATAACATTGTGTTGTTATTTCTGTTGTTTGAAGAAGACAATGCAATACGTACAGAAGATACACCTAGGTAATACAATATGGACGGCAATACTCCAAAGAGTAGCATTAGCGCATTATCTCTGTGAAGGTGATGGCCAATCTCATGTCCTATCACTGCCTCAAGCTCTCTCCTGTCTGTTAGAGCCAACATACTACTTGTGACCGCCACGTATCTTCCAGTTAAGAAGTTGCCATATGCAAACGCGTTTGGGGGACCGTCTACTACCACAGCTTTTATTCTAAACGGGGCGCCGAGTCTTGAAGCCACCGCATCTACGATTTCTTGTAATCTTGGGTCAGGCCTAGCGCCATATGTGACATTTATTAAAAACGGAGACACAATATACGTGATTAAGTTCATGAGAACAACAAAGAAGATCATACCTAAGATAAACCCCCAGCCGTATTCTGCCAACGCAGGAGCCGCCACTATTACAATTAGGTATATAACAAACGCTGTGGTTAGTACTATAAGTACAGCAGTAAGTGCCATGGCACCGTATAGAGTGAAACGTCCAGATATAGATGAAGCAACCTTAGGCGCAATAACCACAGCAATAATAATCATAGCTATATAGCCTAGGAGGTATAAACCAAAGGCTATTGGGTCAAATATTGGAAACATGTTCCGCTTATCACGTTCAGCTTAAAAACTTTTCAGCCGGTACGTGAAGTCTTCACGCATCAGAAACGGGGACTTTCGTCACGGGCGGTCTAGACTATACAGTTTAATAAATGCAACTATGTGAAATACTATGACTTGTGTAGATGAGCAGACTGCAGAAAAAGTTGCTAAAAGAAAGGCGTTAGGCAAGCTTGGCGTCCTTAGACGCTCGGTAAAAGTCTTTAGAATTAGAGTTGGCGACGATTGGATTTTTGGTTTTGTAAAACACAAATTTAGAGAGGGGGGCTTTCAAATAGCTGTAAAGCTTATATATATCGACTGTAAGGGGTCTGCGCTTGAGAAAATACCACTTGATCTAGAGGAGAAGATTAGGAGATATATAGAGGAGGGCACCGCAGCGCTTTTAGAAAGAGAGCTGTCAAACATAGTTAGATGAGGATAATCTTCCACAATCTGGTTACACTTGAACAAGCTATCGAGAGACTTTTGAAATTTGCAAAGCCTTTAGGAAGCGAGGAGGTAGATATTACAGAGGCCTATGGCAGAGTCTTAGCAACCGACATAGTCGCGCCTGTAGATGTACCTCCATTTGACAGATCTACTGTAGATGGTTACGCCGTAATTGCCGAATCTACATATGGCGCGTCAGAGCTTACGCCAGTAGAGCTAGAGCTTGTGGGGCGGGTAGAGGCTGGCGAGTGGCCAAGTGTCGAAGTACATATGGGAGAGGCTGTAGAAATCGCCACAGGGGCGCCATTGCCGCGGGGAGCAAACGCCGTCGTTATGGTTGAGTATTCACAGGAGAGGGACGGCAAAGTCCGTGTCTTCCGCTCTGTGGCGCCAGGAGAGAATGTTATGTCTGCTGGATCTGACATATCGGCAGGAGAAGTTGTTTTAAAAAAATGTACAAGACTAACGGCTAGAGAGATAGGCGTTTTAGCCGCCTTAGGCATTAGAAGAGTCTCTGTAGTTAAGAAGCCACGTGTCTCTATTATATCTACAGGCAACGAACTGATACCCCCCGGCGCGACGCTTAGCTTTGGTAAACTATACGATGTAAATAGTTATTCTCTTGCAGCTGCTGTAAGAGAGGCTGGCGGTATACCGATTTTACACGGCATCGTTAAAGACGACGAAAAAGAGTATAGAACTACATTACAAAAAGCTCTTTTAACAAGCGACGTTGTTTTAATAAGCGGGGGTACCTCGGCGGGAGTCGCAGATCTAACATATAGAGTGTTGGAAGAGCTTGGCGAAGTGCTTTTTCACGGGATTATGGTTAAACCTGGAAAACCGACTCTGGCGGCTGTTGTTAACGATAAGGTAGTAGTGGGGTTGCCTGGGTATCCTTCCTCTGCTTTAATGATCTTCCATATAATAGTACGGCCATATCTCTTACAATTACAATGTCTAGAGCCAGAGTCGGCGATGGTAGTGAGGGCAAAACTCGCATATAGTATAGAGGGTGCCAAAGGTAGACGTGCACTTTACCCCGTAGTGTTAGTTATGAGGGGACAATGAATATAGAGCATACCCTCTATATGCTGAATCTGGAGCCATATCTGTCCTAGCTAGATCTGATGGATATATTACAGTGCCAGAAAATGTAGAGTTTCTACAAGAGGGCGAAGAAGTAGAGGTATATCTATTCGAGCGGTATAAACCAGCAGAGCTATATTTCATAGGTAGCCACGACCCGCTTCTAGATTCTATACTTGCAAAACATAACGTCAAAGCTGTATATGTAGGCTCTATGGGCGGCTTAATGGCGTTAAAACGCGGAGAGGCAGATATTGCCGGTTGCCATATATACGACCCAGAGACGGGAGTTTACAACATCCCGTTTGTAAAAAAATTGGGGATTAGGAATGTGGCTGTTGTAGGCCTTTTCGAACGTGAACAAGGCTTAATATTACAAAAAGGCAATCCCAAGAGTGTTAGGAGTATAGAGGATTTCATACGTCCAGACATAGTAATTGTAAATAGGCCAAGAGGCACAGGCACAAGGGCGTTATTAGACGCTCTATTAGACAGCCTAGCCAAGAAATTAAATATGCCACTTGAAGAACTTACGAAAAAGATAAAGGGTTATACGTATGAAGTTAAAACACATACAGCTGTAGCTGCCGCTGTAGCGCAGGGTAGAGCGGATGTAGGCATAGGCGTAAGATTTGCTGCTGAGCTTTACGGCCTTGAGTTTATGCCGTTGGGTTGGGAGCAATACGACTTGGTCGTAAAGAGAGATGTCTTAGATAAAGCTCTTGATATAGTAGAGGAAGTGTTACAAAATCTACCGCCTGGCTATAGGAGATACGAATGGTCAAACAAAATAAAGTTTGAAAATTAGTCCACTAGCTCCCCTTTTGTCACGCCGGCCTTCCCCGGGGAGCTCGGGACATGTCCGGAGCCGTGGCCCCAGCCTCGGGGGTCCGGCCGGTTGCTACATTTGTTGCGCCCGTACGCCCGGGCACGGCCGTGCCCCTCTCGTCTCCGCCCCGTCCGTTAAGGGCGTCTGGCGGAGACGGGCTAAACCCTTGCCCCCGGGAGAGGGTCGGGCGTTGCCGCTAAAAGGGGGGCACAAAGGAGCGCGGACTAAATAACCCCTTTTTAATCCACTGGGCCGAGAAGTATTACCTCTACTTCTTCACCCTCGTCATATCCCTCACGGTTCTCTGGCACGATTAATAACGCATTACCTTTTGTCAGGGTCGACAATATTCCGCTTCCTGTAACTGCCAGAGGCTCTGCGTAAAGACGCCCGCCCTCTTTGTATACTCTCACACGTACAAAACTTCTGACGTTAATTGGAGTTGTTACTCTTCTAGTAAGTACAGCTCTTGCCGTTGGGAGAGGCTCTTCTCTTGCGCCAACCATTTTTAAAATTATGGGCTTTACAAAAACCTCAAACCCGACAATAGATGCCACTGGGAATCCAGACAACATAACTATGGGCTTCCCGCCTACAACTGCGGCACTGTTGGGTCTGCCCGGCCTAGCCGCTATGCCATGTATTAACACCTCAGGCTTTAGATGAGACACCGCCTTTATTACATAGTCAGGCTCTCCGACTGATACACCGCCTGTAGTTATGACTATATCAAAGCGGTTTAACGCCTCTTTTATAGCTCTATATATTATCTCTTCGTCATCTGGCACAATGCCCATGTAGTATACGTCAACGCCGAACTCCTTGAGGATTGCTGTTATCACGTGACGAGTGCTATTTATTACTTTGCCAGGAGGAAGAGAGGCCTCTTCTAACTCCACAAGTTCGTTGCCGGTGGATATTAACGCGGCAGTTATCTTATAAACATAGACTTGTCTCACGCCTACTGACGCCAAAACACCTAAATCCCAAGGTTTTATCTTCTTTCCACGTCTTAAGACTACCTCCCCCGCTGCAATATCCTCTCCCCTCCTAGAGACGTAGTAAAAACGTGGGACTGGCCTATACACCTCTAGGTAGCCATCTCTTTTTACCGCCTCTTCATATGGAACTACTGCATCTGCACCTTCGGGAAGCGGAGCCCCCGTAGCAATTTCTACAGCTTCGCCTGGTTTTAACACGTTTGTATATGGAGAATTAGGCAACGACTTACCCACAATTCTTAATAAAATGGGATTTGTACGAGATGCGCCCAACGTATCTTCAGACCGCACTGCATAGCCGTCAAACGCCGCTCTATCAAACGGAGGTACATCTATGGAAGATATTATATCTCTAGACGCATATAGACCAAGAGACTCCGGAAGCGCAACTAAAGTCTCTTGGGGGACATGTGTTATTGCGTTAAGGACAATTCTCTGCGCCTCTGCAATAGGCGTCAAACTTTTAAACCCTCTCACATTAGGCGGAATCTCGTTTATTTAAATAGGTTGGAGGATATAAACGTGGATCCGATGTTAATCGAGGCGCGTTATCAACGGGCCGTCTTTCGCGGATCTGAAGAAACAATACTTAGAGATTTCCAGCTTAGATATGGCGAAATGTGGCGTAGTATGTGGGACGCCTCTGCTAATGTATCTGAAGAAGATGTTCAAACTGCCGAGAAAAACGCCGATGTTCTCATAGAGTTGGTAAAGTCAAGAATAGACGACATAGATACAGCAGCGCTATACGCAGCCTTTGGAAGAAATCTCTCGCTAGAGAAGGAGCTAGAGCTAGGGCTAGAACTATTGGAACGTCCCGGCGGTTTAGAAAAACTCTTGCAATGGGGTTTGATAATGCATTACGACGACGAAGTAGTAGCTGCACCGCCCTATTTAGCAAAGTTGTTAATTTATCTCACACAGAGGACGCCATCTTTACAATACGACATTAGAGAAGAGCTAGAGCCTTACTCCAACGACGGCGCTACAATGGCATTTTTAGAAGGCTTATTAGTTGGCGACTTTAATATAGAGCTACATAGAGAGTTTTATGGAGAGCCGCCTCGCAGAATAAAAATCGGAAGAGCGGCCATATATCGCAGCGACGTCGGACTTGTCGTAAACCCAGCCTACTCTTCCGACGAGGTGTTAAACGCGATACTCCAGATAAAAGAAAGGAGGGCCGAGGCACTTGCCAGAGCGCTTTCATTACATGGCGAGTATGAATTCAGTAAGGAGTATAGATGTGGTCTCCAGTATCTCTCGATAGACGGCACTGCGGAAAAAAGCGGTGTCATAGCGATATGTCCCTGGCTATCCTATAGACGGAAGCTGTGGAAAATACACAACCTAATTTTGGTAGTAGAGGGGAAAAGACCAACACCCCAGCCACAGACGAGAATAGGAATTATATTTATAAAGGGGGGCGAGGCTGAAGTTGTAAAGCCACCAGTAAAGTCGAAGTTGTTTGAATACATAATAGATACATTATATAGCGCCGGCTTTTCAGTATTAGAAGACTAAATAGGTGCCGTTTTCTAACTCTCTCCCTGGCAGATCTATATGTCTCATCAATGTAGATGAAACAACTGCTTTGGCATCCTTTGTCTCTATTAAATAGAGCGCATAGTACTCCCTAGAGCCTTTGTAGAAAGTATATACATGAGCCTTAAGACTGGGAAACTCGAGCACTGCTACGTTAAGAGCCGTCTTCGCGTAGAGGAGAGCCTCTTCAAAAGCTCTCTGCGGCAAATGCCACCGCCTTGCGATAAATAGCGCTAGGATATAGCTGTCGGTATAAAGAGATGGGTCAACGCTTATTTCAGCTGCCATAGCGTTTTTATCCACCGAGCCGTTGTGAGCCACAAAGAGGATGCGACCATCTGGCGTATATACAAGATATGGATGTGCATGAGCTGGACCTTTGGGCTCGCCAAGAGAGGCCGCTCTTACATGCGCCAAGACAGCCTCTTTCATAGGCACTACAACGGGGTCCTCCCACGCCGGACGCCCCGATTTATAATGTATAAAGTCGGTGGCAGATGCCGCCACAAAGCCCCAGCCATCTCCGTGTTGTTTTTTCTCGTCTTGTTTATAGGGGTCATATTTGGCGGCGAGTTTCAACGCAGCGGATAAATCCAGAGGGCCCTTGGAGATGAAAAATCTACACACTACGCATAAGGTGGGGACCTCTTGGTATACGATTTAGCAACGATTAATGTCGTAGTTGATCTAATGCCCTCTATCTTTCTAATTTTTTCCCTTACTACATTTCTAATTTTTTCTATATCTTCGGCATCTATTTTAACTATCATATCATAAGGACCATAGACGAAGTATACTGCTTTTACCTCTGGAATAGAGACAAGTCTTTCCATCACATTATCCTCAGAACCTATGTCTACATTTAGGAACACAATAGCTTCCATAATATTTAATTCGCTAAACTATTTAAAGCTTATCTACTTCTTGATTCTAAATACCTCCTGATAACTACGGCAGTAGATAGATCAACTTTATGCTTTTCCGTAAGTCCCGTATCGGTATCTGTAAACTCAACTATATACTCAATGCCATCGCCTTCTCCTTTGTAAACCTTAATTAGAGTGTTTGGCTTACACATAGCTGTGAGAGAGGTGGCGTTCTTTTCTACTATCGAGCAGTCTACATACTTAAACACCTTAGCCTCTACTGGAGTTCTGCTTATCGGCCCTATTGGCGTCTCCTCATAATAGTACATTTTACGTCTCCTACTCACGCCACACCACTAAAACCCCTATAAAAATCTTGACCCAGACTGGATATATACAGTTTAAACAAATCCTCATAGGCCCTATTTCGTAACTGACTATATAGTTGAAGGGGGCATTACCCGCTTCCGCCAGTCGTCTACAATCTCTAGAACAATAAACGTCTCAGTACGTTGGATATCTTGGTTTGAGGCTAGATAGGTTACTAGAAACGTAGAGAGTTGTTTAATATCTCTCGCCCAGACTTTGAAAAGGAGGTCATAGGGTCCTGTTATAATATAGGCCTCTTCTACAAACGGCATCCCTCTCTCGCCGTTGCATTCTGCAAGCACTCTTTCGGCAACTTCAAGTTGTAGCGGCTTATTCTCCTTGTGAGCAACGCCTCTCCGTACGCTAACTAACACAAAAGCCAACAACTTATAACCTAATGTAAACGGGTTTATCACAGCCTTATAGCCCATTATGATGCCTTCACTTTCTAACTTTTTTATACGGGCTGCAATTGTAGTTTTAGGTTTCTTTAATTCTTCGCTTAGTTCTTGTAATGTCTTTCTACCATCTGCCTGTAATAATACTACTAACTTGCGGTCTATCTCATCCACAAGATTAGGGAAAGTCCTGGAAATTATAGTTTACTTCTCAAAATATTTCTTAACTTCTGTGATAAGTATACAGCAAATGGGAATTTTTCCTAGTCGCTATAGAGTTTCCCGTGGTTGAAGAGTATAATTACTTAGTATTCTTGAAACCAGAAGCCCAACGGTCCTTAGATATTGTCTGTTTATCTTAGCTAGGCGATGTGCTAATCTAAGCCTAATGGGATATCTTCTAAAAAGAGGACATAAATAACTTGCCGATAGATTTTTTGGAAATTCCACATAGAGCACCCAGTCAGACTTAAAAAATGTGCCGTAGAGTCCGCCTAGATCTACAGGTACTAGATAAGAACCTGGTGGCGAATGTGCTAACAATACGCTAGCGACTTCTCTCTCCCCTATGGATTTCGCTAATTTTACAAATATCTCTCTCTTGTCTTTATCTGGTATCCTAGGCCCGTACCTAATGAGACGAGGATCTTTAGAAACGCCTACTACTTTTGTTATATTTGCATATGGAGTTATAGGTCCGTCCACTAATATCACCTCTGCATCTAATGTCTCCGCAAACTGTAGCTCGTTCTTCCTGGCCTCTATATGTGGATCTTCCCCAATTCTTCGTATATAGAACCTCCTTTTGATATCTTTGCCGACCGCCACTATTGACTGTATTAAGACATCTATGTTACTTATGCGTCTTACTAAATAGCCTGAGTCTACGGCATAATAGTCGAAATTTCCCTCTCCCTCGCACGGAATTACCAACTTCTTTAATTCCTCTGGTATACCAATTATGGTTTGTACATGTTCTAATTCTGCAAATTTTAGGACTTCAGAAAGTAGCTGATACATCAATACAGCTCTTCGACAAGACGGTTGAAGAGTCTCTGTAATTCCTCACGGCTCAAGCCCCCCACTATATCCGCTATATGTGGAGGTAATGAATCAATTTGACCAACAACGTATTGACTGATTAAAGTCAGAGTAGGAGATCGCTTATATTTACGTCTCTCGGCAATCACAAGCTCTTTTAATTTTTTAAGTACGGCGTCTGTAGCGATATTTGTTTTAGTTAAGGTCTCAATTAGTTCTCTTTCTAAAAGACCGCTCTCTTCATATAACGTAAGTGGTATACCTCTTATATAAACTCTCCCCATTACAACCGCCGCAACAGGTTTCCTAGTGTACTTCCCTAGGCCTATCGGAACTCCCTCACTTACTGTCCCAATAGCAACTATAGACCTCAGTTCTCGTCCGCTTAATATTATAACGTCGTAAAATTGTGGCCTCCCTCTGGCATCTATAATAACATCTCCTTGGGCTATATCGCTATCCCCCCTAATTATGCTAATCTTAAGCAACATATTTTTTCTCCACTGCCCCAACTTTGTGAAGTCTCTCTAAATATTCCTCTACGCTGGGTTTTTCAAGTCCTACTTCTTTAGCTAATTCCTCTACGTCTAAGACAGCGCCTTTACCTCTACGGGCTACTGCTTCCAAAAGTCTTGCGTTTATGCCCAATTTCGACGCAATTGTGACAATAGCTTTCTCTAAGTCGTCACCAACATCTCCGAATTTAGCTTTTAACCACTCCAATGCAGTCTTTCTTTCCCTCTCTAGTTGTATAATCTTTTCATACCGTTTAGATATCTCAAAGGCGTAGAGCCTTAGAGTTGAAATGTAGTCATCAAGCCAAGGCTCGGGGAGTTCTAACAGTATTTCTAAATCTCTTTCTACATCTATCTTCGACCGAATGTATTTCGCCATATGTTTGATCTCACCCCAGATTTTCAAAACCTCTTCAACCTTTTGAACTAATGCTTCTTCTCTCTCAACGTCTTGTGGTCTGATTTTCACAACATCGATAAATTTCGATCTCTGAGGATATCTTTCTAATATTGTCGAAATTCTTCTCAGAAGTTTTGCCCTCTCTTCGGCTTCGCGCTCTAGTTCTCTCCTTATTTCTTCATACCTCTCCTTTGCTTCTATAAGCTTTTGTAACGCTTCTCTAAGAGCCTTGGCATAAGTCTTTCTATCCTCAAAACTAGTTCTCACCTCGGTGACGTCTATTTTCTTAGACAACCTAATTGTGCCTAGTGGCGTTTGTTTCTCTATTACGACCTCACTAAAAGATTTTATCTGATCTAATATATTTCCAAGATAGCGACGCGCGAGCTCCTCGTTAAACTTGTAGAGATAGTCGCCGTTAGGTATCAAGACGCCTCTAAGTTTCATCAACTCAATTACGTCGTCTTCTCTAATCTCTCTCCACAGATTGGTGGGAAACAGCGCAACAATTATCGACCTTAATTCTTTTTCATGGATAGACTCTTCAAACGTGTTTAGTAAAATTTCTTCTATAAGCCTATACGACTTGAAGCCCTCGACTTCTTGACCCTCGTCAAGCGCTTCCGCTACCTTAATCAACGCTGATTGTTTTTTCTCTTTACTCTTTCTCAAAGCTAGTGTATAACGTATGATGTTTTCTCTAGCTTTTTCTCTACCTAAACGAATCACATCTACAAACTCTGGGAATTTAGAGCTACGCCTTAGTAATTTATTTATTTCAAATCTGATAACTTCATGTTTTAGCTTTTCAATCCTATCTGCACCATATATCTGTATTGTGACATAATTGGCAGCAGGCTCTGGATAGTATCTTTTCCAGTACGCAGACATTAGGGGCGTCACTGCGGCTTGGATAGTCTCGCTAAGTAAAACTCTGCTTGTTATAAATATATTTATATAGTCTATGACATATCCACCTACGGCGCCTTGCGCTATTATGTTTGTTAGATCACCTATTACTTTTTTCAGCTCGTCTTCTCTATCGACGTGGATAAAGATATAGCTCTCACGTATTCCCATGTTATTTTGCCATATGGCATATCCGCAACAAATCCGTAGACGTATACCATCTATACCTATTATGTGTTCAACCTCCTCTAGTAGAGACATATAATTCTCCAACTTCTGGCTTAGCTCTCTTGTAAGCGTAGCCACAGACTGTACCTCATCTATTCCCACGAGTTTTGCTATATCGTCTAAAACCAGATATTTCTTTCCAATCAAATATTTTGATATATCTAAGCTATCTTCTGTAAATACATATATATATAACTTTCCATGTTCAATTAGTGAATAGTAAAAATATGGCTCATATGAGACGTTTTTGGGATCTTTTAAATCTATGTCTTTGCCCCTGGTTAGTAAATACTCTCTAACTGTCACTAAAGCCTCTTTGTCTTCATATGGCACTCTATAGACATAAACCTCTTTAGAAATTGGAGTCTTCTTTTCAAAAGAAATTCCCGCAAACGCCAGCTCTAAAACTTCGTCATCTAAATCAGGGTTTATACCCTCTTCTCTTAGTAGATACGCTAGCCTTCCACCTTCTTTCTTAAGTTGGAAAAGCCTCGCGGTTAACTTCATAAGAGACCTTGGCGTCACTTCGCCTTTTCTCTTGGCCAAGTGATACAGAGCCGCTAGTTCATGCAACGTAAATGGGCTGAGGGGGTCGATATCTCCTTTCTCTATTTTTCTTAAGCGTTCTTGCGACGAATAAGCTGAAAGCCTTTGTTTTACGGTTTCTACAAATTGCCAAAATGGATAGCGGGTATCTAGTACAATCTCTTTATAGACTCTTCCGCTAGTTATGTCAAATACATCCGGTATTACGTTTTTTAGTATTGTATAGTAAAGCTGAGGCGTAAGAGCTATGATTATTGCTATTTTGTTAAATCTCTCTGGATCGCCTAACATATGGCGGTACGAGCGGGGTTCTAACAACGCTCTTATATATGTCGCCACTTTCTGAATCATTTTTACAAACTTTTCGTCACTTAAAGCACCAAGTTTATGTACTGCCGCAATACGTGATATTTCATCTGCCTCATCTATTAATACTAACATAGGCTTGTTTTTTTCCTTGGCAATAGTCTGCGTCAAAAACTCACTATCTAGTGAAAGAGCGAATCTGACGATCGCAAAACCCTCCTCGGCTGCAAGTTTTTCAACCTCGTCTAGCAGTTCACTTTTGCCCCATCCATATGGCGCAATTATAACAGCTAGGACGTTGATATTTCCCTCCTTGACAACTTTTAGCACATCGGCGACTTCCTGCAACTCTTTTTCAAACCCTACACTCCTGTGAAGCCTTATAAGGTGAGTAACTCCGCTGGGGCTAAACGGCATATCAACGAAGGCATACACATTTGTAATGGGGCCCCCTGTATATATTTGCAACAGCTAAAAACCACGTTTAATAGCAGCAAAACGCATCTCTGTGTGCTAAGGAGGTGTCAGTCGTCAGACATACCGGGTATATATGAGGTTGAGGTAAAATCGTTTAAACAAGATGATATCTATAGCATAGAGCTATTGAAATTTCTATGTTCCTATTGTGGCGAGAATTCCTATGTTTATATAGTTGGCGGCAAAGTCGCGGGTTACATAATAACATGTGTAGAGACTAATGCAGCACACATAATATCAATTGCTGTCGCACCAGAATATAGAGGATTGGGCATAGGTAAGATGCTACTTTGTACAGCACTTAAGCTCTTGACAGAATGTAAAACCTCTGAAGTATTTCTTGAGGTTAGAGTTTCAAATACGCCTGCGTTAAGACTTTACGAATCCGCCGGTTTCCAACTGGTCGAAGTATTGAAGAATTACTACAGCGATGGTGAAGACGGATATAGGATGTCGCTGAAAGATAAGAAAAAAGCTCGCGAATTTTGTAAACATTAACTAAAAATGTGGATAATTCTATAAATAATGTACTTAAGGTAGTTCTTCTTCTTCAGATAGTACATCCTTATGTATTCCTCCAGAGTTATTTCGCCTATGATGTATTTCTTTTCCACTATACTCATAAAGTGATTATCAATTCCTAAATGCTTACTCCTAAAGCTCTCGATAGACTTGGCGAAAATCCTAAAATGTAGAAAATTGCACCTCCATAATCGGAAGTCTCGTCCTCTAGGGGCGAGGAGGAGCGCTTATTTTCTATGTATGACACGCTATGGCTAAAATTCGCCACACGGCAGAAGAGCCCATATGTTTCTCAACCCTAAAGCGGGTTTTAATTGAGAAGAATAAAAGCGTGGACATTTGTATAACAAGTGGCGCAAAGGGCGGGACTGGGAAAACTACTTTTGCTAATGTATTTGCGTATACATATTACATCTTAACGGGAACTTCAACAAGAGTAGTAAAACCGTTAGATAGTTACCAAGGTATTAAAATTGCTATTGTGGACTTCCCAGCGTTTCAACTGACAGATAAAAAATATTTGAAACGTCTCCTAAGATGTGACGCCGTATTGTACATCGTTGAGGAAGACTTTGAAACACTACGTGCAATAGAAATTCTACATATGCTAATTAAGGCGGAGGTACTTGGCGTTGTTATAAATAAAGTAATAGAAAAACCAAGTAAAGAATTTATAAGTATGTATAGTAGATTTGGTAAAGTATATATTATACATTTCGATAAGAAGCTAGCAATACATAAGAGCGTAGGCATACCACCGTATAGACTAAGGTCAATAGCCACATTAGAAATAGCTAAAGCCGCAGTAGATATAATTAGGAAAGTAGAGGTGTAGTTGTGATATCACAACACTGTTTTATTCTCTGTCACGAAAAATCTCGCTCTTTACAAACAACATCTCCTTGCTTGACGCCGAACTCTCTCCTAGGCCCAAGACTGTGAGAGTCAAGGGCTTAGACATAGAGCGCTGAAGCGGTCACACTAGACGCCACAGTATTTCCACCTTTGGCATCCTGTAGACTTGGCTCATGGACACATGCGGCACGGAGGGGAAAAACTAGTTGGAGACGCGCCTACTCTCGTCCCTAAGAAGCACCACGATAGTTACAATGGAAAGCGTTGATATAGTTGACATTGCGACGAGCCCCCGGGGAGGGTCGGGAGCCACAAAGGGGGCTTGGACATGACTTTAGTCAGCGACACAATGGTTATATACAAAATGTATACCAACCCACCTCGTATGTACTTAGTTGTGTTGATTACAGCTCCTGACAATGAAAACGGTAGGAAAATAGCAAGACATCTTCTTGAAAAGAGACTTGTCTCATGCGTTAATATTACACAAGCAAGCTCGATGTATTGGTGGGAAGGAAAAATAGAAGAGACTAATGAGGTACTTTTAATAGCGAAGACTACCGCAGATAAACTCGACGAGTTGATAAAAGAGGTTAGGTCTATTCATCCGTATCAACTTCCAGAGATTATTGCACTACCTATTGTAGGCGGGTATATCGACTACCTAGAGTGGGTTAAGAGAGAAACTCATGCCTAGCGTTTTCTGGATATTATTCGACGGGGGAGGCGATAGACCTGTAGGCGGGAGAACTCCTTTTCATACCGCATTTAAGCCAACAATAGACTATCTAACTTCTCTTGGGTCTTGTGGAATCTTAGACCCGATAGCCCCTGGCGTACGCCCAGGCTCTGACACTGCGCACCTAGCTCTCTTCGGTTATGACCCGTATAAGTATTACACAGGGCGTGGCGCTTTTGAGGCGCTGGGGGCTGGCTTAGAGTTAAAGCCAGGCGATGTCGCATTTAGAACCAACCTCGCTACAATAGACGACAACGGCATGGTTTTAGACAGACGCGCAGGTCGCTACATTACGCCAGAAGAAGTAGAGGCCGTAGAAAACCTCATGGCCAATATAGCCGAGGATATAAAGAGAAAATATGGCGTGGAGATTATCTATAAATCCACTGTGGAACATAGAGGTGTTTTAGTACTCCGTGGGTCTGTAAGCCATAAAGTAAGTGATACAGACCCGCATAAAGTTGGCGCAAAACTGTTAGAGTCGCGGCCTCTGGAGAATAGTAAGGAGGCCGTGCTCACGGCAGAGGTTATAAATGAGGTCACAAAACGGTTTTCCGAAGTTGCCAAAGACTTAGAAATAAATAGAAAGAGGAGACTAGAGGGGAGGTTGCCTATAAACGCCATTTTGTTAAGAGGTGGAGGCTATATGCCCCAGATTGAGCCAGTTAGGGAGAGGTACAATATCAAAGCCGCGGCTATAGCTGGCGTCGCTTTAATAAGAGGTGTCGCGCGTGCAGTCGGTATGGACGTATACACAGCACGAGGCCTTGGTGGAACTAAAGACGATATGTTTGACGAAGCTGTAAGACTTGCGGTAGAGCTAATGGGCCGCTACGACTTAGTATTTCTACATGTAAAGGGCACAGATAGCGCCTCACATGATGGAGATTTTAAAGGCAAGGTTTCTGTAATAGAAAGACTAGACAAAGCACTAACGCCATATTTAGACAGACTACTAAATAACTATGTAGTGATTACCTCAGACCACGCCACTCCAATATCTGTAAAGGAACATACGGGGGAGTCTGTACCTATTTTACTATATGGGCCCGATGTTGTAACAGACGATGTAAGTAAGTTTTCAGAACTCACTTGTTGGCGTGGGGCTCTGGGGAGAATAAGAGGTATAGACATAATGCCTATACTTGGAAGCTATTTGGCACTTACAGAAAAATTTGGCGAATGAAACACTTGGTACCACTATCGCGACTGAAAAAAGCGTTAGAAGAATTGGGGGGACAAATATGGTTTTTCATAGATCTCGAGCCTTTCCGGACTGTATACACCCTGGCCCTCTGCGGAGGGCAACCGTGTGTGGTAGTATCGGGACAAGATATGATGCCTGTCCAACTATCTCTTGAGGAGTACCTGAGGATAGAAACGGATAAAAAACGGCTTGAAAGTTTAGATTATACCATTAGATACTTACTAGAGAAAGTGTATGGGGATTCTGAGAGAGAGTCTGTATAGTAGGTGTGTTGCGACAGCAAGCTTTCTCCTCTTGATATCATTGCTCCTCTTTATAACAATATGCGGATAAAAGCCGGAAATCGTTAACTCTCTCGCGCCCATATAATATGCGAGATAAGCAGCTCTATCTCCGTCAGTAAAGCCAGAGATGTTAAATGTACAGCCAATGGGCCACGTCTGTACTGTATAGACCCACCTTCTGTTTGGAATACGCCAATAGTTATCGCCATGTACATGCACTACCTGCGTCTTTCCAAGCTCTACTCCATCTGGCTCAAAATCGAGGTCGCTGACAACTACGTCTGCCTTTATATTACGCCTAAGTAATTTTTTAGCGGTATAGCCCTCTACTGCTATAGTGACAGTGCCTTCGGCCAAAATCTCAAAGGGAGGCATATATATAACTGGCGCTTCCCAATTGAAGTCTCTTAAAACTTCGATAGATATGCCGTTTAGTCTGCTCGCAATCTCAGTGGCTGTGTTGTCTCTATGAAAAGAAAGCTCGGGTAGCAACGCCTTTGCCAAAGTTATTACATACGCCCATTCAGCTGGGTCAAAAATCGTCGGTTTGCAACTCATCTCCCGCTTGTCGGAAGTGAGGAGTCTGTCCAACTCCTCCGGCGCGAGCCCGGCCCTCTCCTTCTCCATTGACTCCTTCGACAGCTTCCTTGCAAATTCCTCCGCCGCAAGGCGCATCCTCGTCACAAGGTCAAGGACGTCTGGCCGCTCTTCGACTAATCGCCATGGGATTCTGATCTTCAACACTCTGTAGACTTGGCCCATATGCGTAAAGGGCGTGGGGGAGAAAAGTTTTGAAACATTCTTTCAGCTCTCCCGACTCACCTGCTTGACGTCGTCGCTGTCAGGCAGGTGAGCCGAGGTAGTAGAAAGTGGTGTGTGGTTGCGTTAGAGGTGTGGACGGGTTGAAAAACGGGTTTGCGGCGGTTTTCGCCGCGAGTGCCGCGGTGGGTATCGCCAGTGTGAATTGGGCTTGGGGCGGCAACGGCGGGTGTCAACACGTTGCTTACGACGACGGTTGTTCTTGTGGCGGCGAAGGTCATGGCCAAGCCTCCTAACGCCGCCTTCACGACGGCGCCGTGGGTTTGTCTTGTGAAACTTTTGGCCTGCCCCCATGCGCCTTCTATAACCAACAGAGATTTCAGCCCCACCACATATACACACATGTACGTATACAGAACGCTGAGGATAGAAATCCCCTGGAAACTCATCGAAGAGAGGCCGGACGTTCTAGACCTTGTGACAAGAATGCACTTGGCCGTTGAGGAGTACGCCAGGAGACTGTTGAAGGAGATTGCGGGGCAAGAGGAGCCGAAGCTGACGACGGAGGGTTGGACAGACTCATCACGCCAGACAGGCGCGAGTTGGCGCGCCAGATTATCGAAGAGGTGTTTCCCAAGTACGGACTTAAGAGATATATCGCAGAGTGGGCTAAGTTCTTCTGGCGTGACGTAGTGTTCCACCGGGCGGTTCCGCTCAATGCCTAGTTGAGAGTCGAGGACGAGAAAGATATAAGTAATGTCGTTTTCGTTGACCTCAAGAGCGGCGTCATCAAAGTGTGGAGATTAAGAGAGACGTTTGTTGTAAAATTGAAAAAGAGCGACGTCGCTTGGATCAGATAGAGATTGGAAGAAGGTGCTAAGTTGAGACTTGCATTTCTCGGTGTCGACGTAAGGGGTAGTGTCAAAGGATATAAGTTGTTACAAGAGTATTCTCGTGTACCCAGTAGTGGTGGCATTGGATACGGAGGTCTTAAAGGCTCTTGACGTTGCAAAAACGCTTAAAGACTTAGTCGCAGGATTTAAAGTCGGATGGGACTTAGTACTTGCTAGTGGTGCATCTATCATCGGCGAGATTGCGAGATTTGGTAATGTAATTGTCGATTTAAAAATTGCTGACGTTCCACATGTGGCAAATAGAGTAATCGAGAAACTTATCAACAGAGGTGCATGTTGCGTAATTACCCACGGCTTCCTATATCCGTCTCTCCCAAGGGGCAGACATATATACGTCCTAGCTAAAATGACAGCGCCAACTCTATATGACAAAATATGGGAGGAGTTGTTAGATGTGGGAGACGTCAGGGGATACGTCTTGCCTGGCAACCAACCAGATGTTATAGCCCACGCTCGTAGGAAACTAGGCTGTAGCTACAGAATTATTTCGCCCGGCATAGGACTGCAAGGCGGTAATCCGGGCGACGCCATACGAGCAGGAGCCGATTTTGAAATAGTTGGGAGATACATCCTCGAGGACGTGTCCAGGGTTACACAGTGGTCTCAATATAAACCCAGCTGCTTTGAAACTCTATGACCCACCAGAGAGGTAGCACATAGCGGAACCTCCACTGCGCTCCTCGCCTTAAAGGGCTAGGCTTGTTGTAGTTGTCAAATAAGTTGTTAAGTAGGTCTCTTTTTATCTTCAGGAAATTTCCACATCTCTGCCTTCTTTGCCAAGTGGGCAAGGTAGCGATAAAGCCCAGGGTTTGTATGGGCTTTTTCTACAACCGCATCAAGTAGGGCAATTAATTCGTCGTATACCTTTTTGTTAACTGGATACGGCACTCCGTCTTTCCCTCCTACTGCAAAGGAGAATTTAAACGGGTCTACAGCTGGGTCGCTCCAATCTGCGGGAGTTTTAAAAATAATTTCTGCAACTAAGGCAAGTGCGCGTAAAGTCTTAGGCCCCACTCTATATTTGAGCAGAAGTTCTTTAAAATCGTCTACAGACTTAGGCGGCGGTAGATTTTTCAAAACTGTCTTGATGTCTATGTCGATGCTGGTTTTTACATATGGATGATAGTAGGGGGTGTCTACCAAGGTTGTCTGACCGCGCAGAAGGGCTAGGTACTTTGCAATTTTTGTAGCTCCCTCATTTACGAGTTCTAAAATTATCGACCTATTATCTCTACTGTTTTTAGACGCTAAATTGAGGACGTTGTTATGGCGGAATCCGATAATCCCTGTGTGGGGACTATTGAAGAAATCCTCAGTAGAAATCCAATGGTAGCGACGCGCCATTTTAACCTCTGGGTTCATGCCTTGTTGAATAACACACCATCTGCCTGTCTCAGATATAAAGAAGGCATGGTGGTATATCTCGTACCCATCTTGTATCAACGTGTTATCTACCTTAGCGGTGAGTCTAGAAGCTGTTATAAGCTGTGTGGCGTCTAGACCAAAACGCTTGGCGATTTCTTCTATCTCATTCGGCGTTTTTAAGGCTTGACGGCCTTTCCCCCCAGCCACTCTCACAGGTATTACGTCAGAATTTCGTAAAACCTCTTTTACCACCGCTGTAGTTACAGTGGTGCTACCGCTACTATCCCAGTCCATGCCTATAATGTTGTTAAAGGCTTGGAAAAAGACGGGGTGTGCAAAACGTTCAATAATGCCGTCGGGGCCGTAGAGGTCGTACATCACATGTAAAATCAACGAGGCGAGTTTCCTCATGCGTATAAATAACCAAGGCGGCACATGGCCGTCGTGTAGCGGCAAGTCTGCGACTCCGCCAAGTCTCACAGATATATATACGTCAAAATATATAATTTTGCAGTATTGAAATTGCGATGACGGTATTTAAGGCATATGATATTAGAGGTGTAGTAGATAAAGAGTTGACGATGGATTTAGTTGAGAAGATTGGATACGCTATTTCGAAGTTTTTCAACGGCGGAGATATTATAGTCGGTATGGACGTTAGAACACACTCATTTAGAATTGCCGAAGCGTTATCTAGAGGGCTTCTCGCGGGGGGCAACATCGTGTTTATAGGCACGTCTACAACCCCTGTGACGCATTACGCATCGTATATATTCCAAAAGCCCGCGGTGATGATAACAGCATCTCACAACCCGCCGGAGTACAACGGTATGAAGATCATGAAGCCGGGAGGCGTAGATTTAGAGAGTCATGAAATTCAACAACTAGCAAATATGTTAGAGTCCCCTCCTCCAGCGACTCGCGGCGTTGTATATGTCAGCGATATTTTGACAAAGTACATCGACTATATAACGGCGAGGTTTAGAAGATTAGATCTATCTATAGGATTTGACCCGGCTAATGCGGCTGGCGTGATATTAAAACCTCTGTTAGAGAGAAGTTTTAGAAAGGTCGTTGCAATAAACGACTTTCCAGACGGCAGATTTCCAGCTCACTTGCCAGATCCAGAGAAGGCGGAAAATCTAAAACAACTTCAGAAGTTAGTAATAGAGAATAGACTAGATGCAGGTATTGCGCTTGATGGCGACTGCGACAGAGTTGGCCTTGTTACAGCCAGAGGCGAAGTTTTTCGGCCTGAAAAAATGGTTTATACACTCATAAATTACTATGCAAAACCAGGCGATACTGTCGTGTTTGATATCACTATGCCTCTATATCTAGAGAAAGTCGCAGAAGAGCGGGGGGTTAAGATAATCAGGCAAAGAGTAGGCCACAGTTTCCAAAAGCCCACGGCGGCGAGATATAACGCGATTTTCTGGGCAGAGTATAGTGGACATATCGGGTTTAAAGAAAATAACTATTTTGACGACGGTATATATGCGGCTTTAAAAATACTTTCTATTATCGAAGAGCGAAACACGACACTAGACAAAATACTAGAGGAGGCGCCTAAGGTCTATGAAGAACGTCTAGATCTCAAAGTTGCCGACCCTAGAAAAGCAGTTGAAGAGGCAAAAAAGAGGGCTGTTTCTTTCGAATTTTATGAGCTAGACGGAATAGATATAAGAACTAGGGATGGAAGGCTATTAATCAGGCCTAGCAACACGGAGCCTGTGCTTAGAGTTAAGCTGGAGTCTAATTCTAAAGATGGGCTAGAGAAATTAAGACAGTTGTTAAGCCAACTGGTTTCTGTATAAAAAATACCCAATTGGCGTAATTTTCTGGCTACTGTGGGAGTTTGCCGTATATAAAGTACGACGGCTTCTGTCCTAACAGTGCCCCTAGTATTATTGTTGCGTAGGGTAGGCACATAGATTCGGCACATACAGATTCTCCAAATGAAAGCTGTGGGAGCTTTAATTGCCTTAGCAGTTCAACGTCTTTATGTGTTATCTTTGTCTTTATCTCTTTCAGCCTATTCGCCTCTTTTACCTCCTTTAACACTTTATCTATAGGCGTATTGTCACAGGGGCATATGATGACGCCTTCTATATCTTCTTCTTGTGGCCAATACGAAGCCCAGTGTGGGACGTCGATAACATTAGGCTCTATGTATCGTCCTGTGTTGTCTGTGCCATATTCAAGTCTGTTGCCAAGGTTATAAAGCCAGTTGGCTTCTACCGCAAGTGTGGCGAGGAACTTACCTAAACCATCTTTAACTTTTTCCCCATCTTCAAGCCCATCTTTAGAAGCTATGTACATAGCCAGCAACCTGGCTTGTTCTACAATGTGGTTTTCTCTCACTGCGCCATAGAGGTGGCCAGTCACGTAGATATTACTCCCGCCGACGGCTCTACCTGTGTCATCTAGTGTCAAAAGTTCGCCGAGGTTGGTGCGCCTGGGTATAAGAGAATTTAACTCAAAGCTGTAATACACTTTAAACCCCAGCTTTGTGACTACATACGGGTTCACCATTCTTACAGTCGACACTATAAGATCGAGTTTCTCCTCTCTTTTCTCTATAGTCCTTTTTTCAGTTATAACGTTGTATTTTAAAACTCCTCTGTCATAACTCTTAATCCTTACAGAGGTGGCAATGGGGAAATCTATCGTCTTCTTGACCTTTTCAAAATATTTCGTATCTCTTATATATGCAGAGTTATCTAAAACTATTACGTCGTTGCCAAGTCTTTTTAATGTAAGTGCAGTACGTAGCCCCCACTCGGTTGTGCCCCAAACGGCAATTTTAAGACCTGTGGGTTGTTGTAATAGAACCTCTTCTGCAGTCTTCTGAGGCGCCTTGATGCTATTTGGAAATGTTATCGGTGCATCGAAACCCCCTGTAGCTAAAACTAGGTGTTTATAGCGTACTCTATATTTTATACCTTTATGATATATGTAAATTCCATCAAAAAACCCCTCTATTACGTCTAATTCACTGGCTTTGCTTATTATTGATTGTACATCTATATAGTCCGAGTACCTTGGCGCATTTCCTAAAATATGGTGGCCGCCTAAATGTCCTATGTAAACTACCCTAGGTCTATAGCCGTATCTCTTAAGTTCTAACGCTGTTACAAGACCCCCAAATCCGCCGCCTACTATTATCACATCGGCAACGAGCTCATCTTCGCGAGATGCTCTAGGTGTACAAAATACAGCAGATGTACAACTCACAGCGTGTCCACCTTTATACTATATAAGTTATACTCCTGAGGAGGTGGATGTCCATAACTGTGAAATGACATGGCTTAGGTCTCTACCAGAAGACATATCCAAGGCCTTGTACGGCGTGAGTTTGGCTCCATTGCGCAGCGGCGCACGACCTCGCAGCTTGCACATATCCGCGAGGTCGTTATAAACGCCGCTCGCGAAATCATAAAACTGGCCAGAGAACGTCAAGCCGCCATAGTCGTCGACACGATGGAGGACGAGAGTTACCGAGAGCTGAAGGAGGGCAACGGAAACGACGTGAGAAAACACTTCCTAGACGGGCTTGGGCAGTTAAGGAGGAGGTTGAAGGAGTCGGCGCAGTAGTACGGCGTGCCGTATCTAGAGGGGAGGTTGTACTCAACCGTCTGCCCCCGTTGTGGCGCTAAGATGGCAAAAGAGGAAGGCCGCTTCATGCGTTGCCCCGCCTGCGGCTTCAGAGCGCATAGAGACAACATGCCCATGATATGGGCTGAGAGGAGGTACTGGGAGCTACTCCAGAAACAACCCACTTTTTCGGCGACCATCACATTTTTAACCTCGTAAGTTTTCTTGCTTCATAAACGACGCCTAGCCCCTGGGGCGGTTGACGGGGGCGCGCAAATAGGGAAAGTTAATGACTTTGCGCCACGTCCCCCAGGTGACCTGCCCCCTCGCCCCGGTGTACCCGGGGCGGGCCCCCGAATCCCCCGGAGAGGGGCCAAGAGAAAGATAGGGGGACGTACTGCTATTACGTCATGTCAAATGTAAATACCGGTGTTATATTGCTAGAGAGATAGCTCAATTATGTTCATATATATGATGGCAATATATGGCGCCATAGTTTTAGCCATGGGCGTTGTTGGAAATGAGGCTGAATTGGTAGTTTTCGGCCTTGTGATGTTATTCCTGGGAAATCTCCATAGGCTTGGGAAAGTTTTGCTAAGGGCTCAAAAACATTTTAAAGCCAACCCAAGTTCTTCCAGGTGACGAACTAAGGGTCTCCTGAATCGTGAAGAGACGCTTTAGCTGACTTACTTCTCTAGCAAAGATGAGAGCGATATACAAGCCACCGTACGTTGGCCCCTTCTTGCCTTTCCATTTCTCTACGCCGAGAAATGCCACCTTGAGTTTCGCACCCTCTTCCAACCGCTTTCTGATCCAAACGACATTGCCCTTCTTCAACCTGACGGCGAAAGGCAGTATGCCGGTTTTTCATACTCTGGCGACGCCGCTCTTGAGGTCAACGAAAACGGCTCTACTCACGTCTCTTTCGTTCCCAACCCTAAGTTTGGTGCTCAACGGAACCGCCCTGTGGAATACCACGTCGCGCCAAAACACCCTGGCTTGCTTTACGAAGTACCTCCCCAACCCGTATTTGGGGAACACCTCCTCGATAATCCGGTGCGCCAGCTCCCGCCTGTCCGGCATGAGGAGCCTGTCCAGCTCCTCCGGCGCGAGCCTGGCCCTCTCCTTCCCAACCAGCTCCTTCGACAGCTTCCCTGCGTACTCCTCCGCCGCGAGCGCATCCTTACGGCAAGGTCGAGGACGTCCGGCCGCTCCTCGACCAACCGCCAGGGAATTTTTATCTTTAGCGTCCTATAGACTTGGTTCATATGCGTAAAGGGCGTGGGGGAGAAAAACTAGTTGAAGAGTCTCTCTTTCAACTATTTCGACTCACCTGTCTGACGTCGCCGTCGGGCAAGTGAGCCGGAATAGTTAAAAGGATGTTTCTGGTTTTTCACTTACGTGTCACATGTAGACATGGGCCAAACCGAACGCCGCCTCACAGTGAGACATTCTGTTAGTAAAATGGCATATTTTTTAGCGCCTATTATTCCAATTTCATTTTTCTGTTATCTTGTCTTTGCTGGCGATTTTGATATACTCATGTTTCTGCTTCACACAGCCATTTTCCTGACGCTGTATTATGCAGTTCTAGCATACTGCAGCCCTAACGGCGCTATGTTCATGGCCATAGCTTACAATTTGGGGAGACCTTATGATCGCGATATATTTAGTGTATTGTTTATGTCTGTGTCTTACCTTGTATCGCTTGGCTTGGTCTACTTAAGCAGGGGCGAGCTGTGCAAAGCCGCGCGTGAGGTGTAACGCCGATTTGCCGCGAGGCTCAACGGAGGCGGCTCTAACGCGGCCTCTTCACAACAGCTCTCCCGACTCAACCGCCCGACGGCGACGCCGTCAGGCAGGTGAAGCGGAGGAGCTGAAAGTGCGTTTCCGACTTTTCTCCTACGCGCCATATGTGGGGCCAAACTTTGAAAACTGTACCAATCTCATGGTGGAGCAGTTCATTAAACTGATTGAAACTCTGCGGGAGTAGGGGCTTCTAGACGGCGCCTTGTTTATGTTTGAGTCTCTGTCTATAGTCGACGCGGGCGGCGTGTATACGTACTACGACGTCTTCACCGAAGTCGTTAAGTCGGAAGTTGTCGTCGGCAAAGACGGCACATTTGACGACGCCGTCCTCGGCAAATATCAGTAGGACGGCGAAAAGCGGACACAGACTAAATAACCCCCTCTTTCCATCACTTTTCTCCCTCCGTTCCCTCCGGCGTGTTGATACCCGCCGGCTCAACCTTTAATCTATCACCTTGTACCTCAAGAACCCTTATTTTACAACCCCTTTTTATAGACACATCTGATACGGCCTTCCAATACTCTCCAAAAACTTTTACAAAACCCGGCACGCCGGGTTCAATGTCGTCTAATGCTACGCCCTCCATACCTCTTAGGTTTGTCAAAAACTCAGAGGGGGGTTTTACTTTATGAACTGCCACAGCCTTGTAAATTATTAGGCCAATAAAGCCGACTAGTACTGCTATGTTTATATAAAGCCCGAGCTGTATCAACCACCAATCTTTGATATGTATAAGCTCTCTGCCAAACACACTAGCTGGGTATGCCGATAAGAAGCCAATTACAACTAAAACTGCGCCGACGCCAGCGACAACTCCATGAGCCGCCATACCTGCTAAAATTTCAAATACGATAAGAGACGCGCCCATAATTATCAAAACGAGACTAAGCCATGCAGTTGGGAGAATAGAAAACATAGAGACAACTAGTAATATAATCGCGGCTGCTATGGCCGCTGGGTGGCCTGTCAAAAAGGCTGTTAATAGAAGTATAAATGCGAGTAGAGATAAAATACTTGACACCACGGGGTCGCTCAACCACATCTGTAAGGTTTCTGTAGGCGTGGGCGTAACCGGCTGTATAGCACTTCCAATAACCACGATTTCAACTCTCTGGTTTCTCAAGACAATAGAACTCCCATTAATTTTCCTTAACAAATCGTCTATATCGTTTGCAATTATATCAATAACCTTATATCTTAATGCCTCGTCTGCGCCTAGATTCACATTTTTAGTTATACATAGCCTGGCAAAAGTACCATTTCGCCCATAAGACTTGGCAACAGTTTCTAGATACCCTATCAATGCGTTAAGAGTCTTCGATTCGTTAACCGGCGTCCCTCCGGCAATAGGCTGACAAGACCCTATTACTGTATGTGGCGCCATAGCCGCTATATGCGTCGACATTAATACATAAGTGCCCGCAGACCAAGCGTAACTATAATCTGGATATACGAAACCCACAATTGGAACCGGCGAGTTTCCTACCTCTTTCATAATTTGAAGTGTTACATCAGCCAAACCGCCTGGCGTAGACAACAACAGTAGGACAAGGCCGTTGTTTTGCTCGGCAAGAGAAATCGCTCTCTCTATTTGCGAGAGCGTATATGGGCCTATTATACCGTTTATTTCAACTGTATATATAGTGTGTACTATATAAGCGTTAGAAAAACATGTCAAAAGAAGTAGAAGTATCCACTTTTTCATTCCTTCTTTTCTCTCTTGGTAACAGCCAAGGGCAGAGCTACGTACTCCAGAGTGGGCGGCGTGACAATGATTAAGTTATGTTCTCTAGCTATTTCAATCAATGCGTCTATCATTCTTAGTTGAACAGCAGTGGGATTCTGAGAATAGCGCTCGGCGGCCTCGAGGTAGATCTTACTTGCTTCATATTCAGCAGAAGCCAGCGTAATTTTAGCACGTCTAACTCTCTCTGCCTCTGCTTGACTGGCCATTGCGCGGAGTAATACATCAGGAAGCTTTATATCTTTGATAGCAACTGCGGTTACTTTTACACCCCATGGAGTTACATGTTCGTCTACTATTGATGCGATCTTTTTCGCAATTTCGTCTCTATGTGTGAGTAAAGTGTCGAGATCCACCATGCCAACAACATCGCGGAGAGTAGACGCTGCATATATTGCAACAGCTGGTACATGGTTTCTTACAGTTAAAGCAGTTTTCAACGGGTCAACTACTCTAAGGTATATTGCTGCGTCTATAGTTACTTCGACATTATCCTTAGTCAACGCGCGTTGTGCAGGCACGTCTACTACCTCAACACGTAGGTCATATCTCATTATAGTATCGATTATCGGAATTATAAACACAAGCCCTGGGCCGACTACGCCTACGACACGGCCTAGTCTAAATTTAACAGCCCTTTGGTACTCAGGAATTATACGAATAGATGACGAAAGTATAGTAACTAGGATTATAAGGGCGAGAAGTAACAACACGGCAAATATTATTTGTTCAGCGATTTGGAGAACCACAATAGTTACTGCGTAGGTAAATAAATTTATTGACATTACAAATCGGGCATAAGGAGTTGTACGGAAAATATTAAATACCGCTGCAGTGAGAAAGTTAGGTGAAGTTACACGGGGACGGGCTGAAAATGATGTTAATTCCGCGCGTCTGATCAGATGCGAGAAGTATCTTCACCACTCAGTTAGTCCTGGACTCATCAACTTTATATAAGCCCAGCTTCAATGCATAAATATGTTTAAAATAGATGAAATTTTAAAGCGACTTGAAGAGATAGACAAAGTTATAAAGAGCGCCGATGAGACAAAAACAAACGTCCTAATATATGTAGAACAAGTGTCTAAAAAATATTCTGATGAAATTATTAAAAAAATAGAGGGAATCGTTAGTAATGCCATATTAGAATATAAAAACAAGGCGGTTGAAGAGGCAAAAAAAGAGGCAGAGAAGATTATAAAGAGCGCGGAAGATAAGAAAGAGAAAATCTTATCTAAATACCGGGAAAACAAAAACAAGCTTATCGAGAAGGCATTAGCTATTCTCAATTTATGAGTTCAATACTGAGAAGACCTTCTTTAGGCCCTAGAGTAAGAGGTCTCCGTATAAAAGAGCTACCACGTGATAAACTTATCTCTCTAGTTTATGTAAATACACTAGACGAGTTTTTAAATATTTTAAAAACAACACATTACAATATAGCTCTTGATAAACTTACTAGAGACAACCTAGATGAGTTACGTAGGGGCTTAATAAAAATATATCTAGACAGAGTAAAATCAATATTTCTAGGCTCGAGCGGTGATGCAAAAGCTGTGATACTATCCTCACTTAAGTATTTTGAATATGAGAATATCAGAAACTTAACAATAGCAATTAAAGCAGGTAGAAACCCAGAGGATTTCATACTCTGGGAACCTCTCGAATTTACTAGAAGACGCCATATAATAGCGAGTCTTCTCGGCGTCAAAAACATAGAAGAGATTGGAGATAGATTAAAACAGATGAGACACCCAGCTTACAAGGCCTTTGAGCTAGCGTCGAAATATGGCGAAGATAAACTAAGCGTTTTTCTAGACAGACAGTGGATCGAAGACTTCTCTGAGACGGCGCCCGTGAGTAAAGACAAATCTTTGAATATGTTTATCACAGAGCTAAAGGAATACCTCAATGTCTTAATAGCAATAAGAGCAAGAATTTGGGGGCTAACAGAAGAGCTAAACGAACTCATCATTGGCAAACCAACGCCGCTAGTGACATCTGCCGTAAGAGACCCACCGACAAAGTTCTTAGAGAATGCAGGAGCTGTGCCTTGGGGCAAGATACTAATAGATATGGTGGCAGAAGCCCCCACATTAGAAAATATCTCAATAGCGATGGACAATATATACCCGGCATATGTGAAAAAGCTATCAGATATATATATAGCAAGGTTCTCCGAGTTTTCTCTCGGGGCGCTGGCTGCACATTTAGAGTATATGAAGGCAGAAGTAGTTACGTTGATTAGAGTCGCTGCATTGCTTGCGGAAGGCGTGCCAACAGAAAAAAGAAGAAGAGTGTTTGAGCCTCTTACTAGGGCTTAGGCAGTAAACACCAGCAGACCAATCAACAGGCCGTAGATCGCTATCGCCTCCGCAAGCGCTAGAAATATTAAGTACCAAATCCGCTCTTGAGGCTTTTCAACAAGAGCGGATATCGCTGAAGCACCCGCTATACCAACGCCAATTCCAGCGCCAAGACCAGCGAGGCCGACGGCGAGGCCAGCCCCTAAGTACTTCTCGCCCCCTGTTGCTGTGTGTGTTGTCTGGGCCATTGTTAACATCGCCATTAATATAACCGTGACTAATGCTTTGGCGTTCATAGGCTCTAAACCTTTTAGGTTTTTAAATATTGACGGAGCTCCTCTATTTTCTTATCAATAAGAGATGTGACTTCTCTAATTTCTTCTTTTATATTTGCCATGGCTTTTTCAATTTCTTTGTCGACAAGCTCTTTGATAACTACATTGAGATCTTTCATAGACATGCTAGTGTCTGAAGCACCAACCTTATATACGTGACGCTATTATCTTTCTCCTTATAAACTCCTCTCTCTCACCCTCTTCTAGCGCAAGTCTAATGTACTGCATATTCTCTCTTATGCGGGGGATTATTACGTAGTCTATGCTATTTATCATCCTCTGATACTCACGTACTCTGTTTAAAAGCGTATAGAACAGAGTTTCTTTTTCAGCAAATTCCACAAGTTTCTTTAAAAGCTCTCTTGTCTTCACTAGAGCGATATCGAGCTCAGCCGCCTCTGTCACAATGCTATAAGTCGGATACATCACGTAGTCTCTCACCTCAAGGCCCATGTGTGTACCTCTATTTACAAGCTCCACCTTTACAGTCTTGGGGGTTAAATCTGCTATACTCTCTATTCTATCTATGCCTGTCTTAGCTACCGCAGTCTTGAAGTTTGTTGATATCTCTACAAAGTCGTCCGCAATTTCACGACGTAACTTTTCCAAGTCTGTAATTAACGCCCTTATTCTCTGGATTGTAGAATTTCGAGCATCTTCTAAAGTCTTCCTTATCCTTTGAAATAACGTAAGTTGTCTTCTTAATTTAATAAGTTCTAGTCTTGAAGGTGGCGGCTTAAATGACACATTGCGACAATAGCTACATTTTTTAAATGTTGTCTAAGAATCTGACGTGAAAGAGACTTGGCGGCTAGTAAGAAGAGTTATAGAAGATGGCGATGTAGTACTTGAAGTTGTTGACGCAAGAGATCCAGGGGCTACCAGAGTAGAAGACGTTGAAAAGCTGGCAGATAAATTAGGCAAGAGGTTGCTAATAGTTTTAAACAAGGCGGATCTTGTAGAACGAGACGTGTTAGAGAAGTGGAGGTCCTATTTTAAAAGCCTAGGCAGAGCCGTAGTTTATATAAGTGCCAAATATAGACTTGGCACGCGAAAGCTGATAGTAGCTATTAGATCGCTAGCTCCGCGCATACCTGTCACAGTCGTTGTCGTGGGCTATCCAAATGTCGGTAAGTCGACAATAATTAACTACCTAAAGGGGCGCTACGTCGCCCCAACGAGTCCCAAGCCAGGGTGGACTAGGGGAGAACAACTAGTGAGAGCTAAAAGCTGGCTTTTGGTGTTAGATACGCCAGGCGTTGTAAAAACGATGTCGACAGGCGACTTAGCTTTAGATGTTATCAAAGGCTTGGTAGATCCAGGCACTATAGACGACCCAGTACCCTACGCGTATGCACTACTTAGACGCGTATTGTCCTATAACCCAAAAGCCCTTGTGGAAGCCTACGGCATCGACTGTGATTTAGAAAACGCACTTGAGGAGATAGGAAGAGTTAAAAAAAGACTTCTAAAAGGCGGAAAGGTAAACATCGATGAAGCAGCGCGTATAGTGCTTAAAGATTGGATAGTCGGCAAACTGAGATATTCAACAATGCCGCCGTAGCTAGATAATATAAGCGTTTAGAACCGAGAAATTTACAAAATGTCGCCAATGAAAAACTTCAAATAGGGAGAAGAGGGGGTGTTTGTGTTATTGACATCTATGGCGGCTGTACTAACTGTAGTAATACTTGCGATAGGCCCTTTTGCAAAACCTATTTACGCGACTATCCCCGTAGATATTGGAAACTTTGAAATAGTTGTAGGTGGAGAAGTTGAAAGATTTCTAAACATCCCCTGGGCGCTCTCCGCTATTTTGTCGATTGCAATATTAGCAACCTCCGCATATCTGGAGTTTTTTGTAAAAATGCGTATTGGACAACTTCCCAAGATTATGGCGCTTCTTGCACTAATTTATGCCATGCCTCTACCATATATATACATAGTTAAGTTTAATGACATAGTCGTGGTGCTGAGTAATTACGCAAAGAGCGTGTCTCTCTCTATTTTTGGACTCGCGATTTTAATAGCTGTTACTGAAAAATTCCTAGTCCCACAAAAGAGGGCTAGAGTTGTCGCAGATCTTTCCATCACCGAAGAGAAGACAGAAAAGGGGTTGTGATCTACTGCTTCTTCTGCACACGCAGACTTGAAACATATAACATAGTGAAGATAAAATCCGAGCTTTCTATCGCCATATATACATATGCATGCGACGAGTGTCTATTTAAGTATAATGACGTAATTCTTGAAGTCGTGAAAAGAGGCGAGAAAGTTCCCAATTTTTCTAATAGATACCACAGGGACTCCGCCGGAAATAAAATTAACATCAGTAGAGGAGATTACAAGCGGCACAACAAAGGGAGCAAAAACAAGTAGTTTAGAAATACACATTTTAACTTTCTTTAGGTGTTTACACGCGATCTCTTCCCACTTGCCGCCCCCGCCTTTCCACTTCTTAGCCTCTACAACAAACGCCACATCTCGGCTCCATGCAACGACGTCAAACTCAGCGCTTCTTCCACAATTTAGTCTAACATTTAACACCACGTTGTAACCAAACTCCGAGAAGACGTAGCGTATAAACTCCTCGAACTCCCTCCAGTCTAGGTACTTGACGTAACTAGATACGTCTATGCCATACTTAAGGGCTTTGTAAAGGACGTACCCCCTTGTGGCTGGCTCCTGCCTATTTAAAAGGCCGAACTCTCTCAGAGCATCTAACGCAGATCTGTCGCCGGCCAGATACCTCTTCACTGCAACCTCTATGCCTTCCACATTTTAAAACGCCGTATCATAATAAATATGTGATGACGCTATACCTGTTGATAGATGATCGGGGTCCAAAGCGCTGAATTTCCAACTCTTCACCTTTTAATAACCACAGAGAGATAAACCATCTCGTTCCCCTATCTTTTTCTTGGCCTTTCTCTGGGGGGCTTGGGGGTCTGTTTTGGGTGTGTCGGGGTGGGGGGTTGTTTCTAGCCCCCAGTACCTCTTCTCTGCCATGTCATGGGGGCGTTGTCTCTATGAGCCGCAGGTGGGGCAATACATTACGCGACCCCTCTCCCATCTTAGCGCCACAACGGGGGCAGGCGGTTGAATACAGCCGCTCCTCTACATAGGGCAAGCCGTACCACTGTGCGAGCGTTTATAACCTCCTTTTTCCTGTCAATTCTCTCGTCTCTCTTGTCTTTTAGCGCCGCAAGGCGGCGTTGGGAGGTATGTTGTTGACCTTCGCAGCCACAGGAGCAATCGTTGTCATAAGCAACATATTGATACTCGCCGGCGTCATACGCCGCCGTTGCCACCCCAAGTCTTGTTCATACCGGCGATACTCATCGCCGTGTCGACGGCACTCGCGGTAAGACCGCCATAGAACAAACCCGTTTTTAACCCACCCAAGCTTCTAAACAACGCGGTCACACACCTTGACCAACGCCTCGCCTGCCTGACGGCGTGCCGTTAGGCAGGTGTGTCGAGGGAGTAGAAAGTCGAAATACGTCTTCTAGTTTCTCTCTCCCTCGCCGCATGTGCTCATAGTTGCTCATGGAGTTGACAGGAAAGGAGGGTCCGAAGCTCACATCGGAGGAGCTAGACCGCTTGCTTACTCCCGATAAGCGCGAGTTAGCCGTCAGGATCATTGATGAGGTGTTCCCAAAGTACGGTCTTAAGAAGTATTTCGTGGATAAAGCTAAGTTCTTCTGACATGACGTGGTATTCTACAGGTCGGTTCCACTCGACGTCCAACTGAGAGTGGAAAACAAGAGAGATGTGGACAGGGCCGTCTTTGTTGACCTAAGGAGTGGCGTCAAAGACGTCGCGGGCAAGATAATTGTACTCGCCAGGGCATACAACGCCGGTCGTGGTAGACACAATGGGAGATACAAGTTACCGAGAGCTCAAGGCGGGAGTGGAGTACTGAGGAGAAGGTTGAAGGAGTTGGCGCAGTGGTACGGCGTGCCGTATCTAGAGGAGCGGCTGTATTCAACAGTCTGTCCAAAGCGCGACGCAAAGGTGGTAGAGGAGAGGGGTCGCGTAATGCGTTGCCCCACCTGCGGCTTCTCGAACTATAGGGATCGGATCCCCCTGTTGCGGACAAAGAGGAGGTGCCGGGAACTCCTCCGAGAGACAAAACAACCAGCTTTTTCCCCGTCCAGACAATCATCTTACTTTTAAACTCGTAAAACATTCCTTTCCATGTACCAACCGGCCCTGGGGACCCGGCCGGCTGTTGAAGTCCGCCAAGCCCATCCGCCCGGACACGGCCAGACCCCCACGTCCCGGATTGCCCAGCGCGACTCGGGTGCGTGCCCCGAACTCCCCCGGGGGAGGGCCGACGCCATAAAAGGAGAGCCTAACAGACAATACGTCTATGAAAGCGATTTTACAGTTTTGGCAACATAGTTGTCGCACTGCTTCTTAAATGTACAAAAATTGCACGCAAGGGGGTTCTCGCCTCTTAACCTACGCTCGACAACTCTACATAAGTTCTTTATATAGTACTGCGGAAAACAGTCCTTACATACAAATATGTTTTCACGTATGTACGCGACGTTCTTAAAATTGACCTCTCTCCCACATACTGCACAATAGGGCACAGATAGTCGTAAATAACGCATTAATAAACATGTACCAAAATCTTCGTGTTTCGCCCATACACAGTAGAAGAGGGGGCCTATCTAGTCAAACTCGCAAGATCAACTGTAGAAACATTTCTCAAAACGGGCAAGATAATAATCCCAGAGAGCCCGCCACAAAGACTTCTTATAGATAACTATGGGGTATTTACAACAATAGAAACGGTCTCGGGCGATAGATATGAGCTACGCGGATGTATAGGATATCCAGAGGGATATAAAAATACACTATATGCAACTATCTACAGCGCCATAGGCGCGTGTTGTCAAGATCCACGCTTCCCAGCCCTACGCATAGACGAACTCCCCCATGTAATATTTGAAGTGAGCATTTTAAGTCCATTGACTCTTCTACAAGACGACCCTAGGAAATACCCAGAGCTTATTCAAGTAGGCCGTCACGGCTTAGTTGTCAGAAGAGGCCCCTATGCTGGTTTATTACTACCTCAAGTAGCTGTAGAAGAGTGTTGGGACGCAGAAGAGTTTTTATTACATGTATGTATGAAGGCGTGGTTGCCTGGCGATTGTTGGCTAGACCGTAGAACTAAGCTCTATATATACGAGGCGCAGATATTCCGCGAAAAAACGCCTGGCGGCGAAATATACGAGCGTAACCTCGTCGCCGAAACTGCTAAATGTAGTCCAAAAACTCGTAGAGAAAACGAACAGTAAGATAATCCAAGTACTGATTGCCCACTGCCACAAGTTTTTTCTCGTCTCTCTTTATGACATATACATAGAAATCTCCTATCTTAGCCTGTAGAAAATCTGTCTCTAACTCCTCGAGCCTATCAACCTCCGGAGGCCTTCCGCCTAGCTCTTTCTCGCCGAGCTTAATATACGTAAATCCCAACAGGTCTTTTAACTCCTCAAGAGAAGACGGGATATAGCCAACTTTCCCATATGGCGGGATTATCTTCTCCAACCTCTCCCTAATCTCGCCTATTTGTTTAATAATTTCTTGTTCGCCGGGGGTATATCTGGCAACAACATCTTGAGGTGGAGGTGGCTGTCTACGCGATATAAACAACACAATTAAGACGAGAGCAACTACGGCAATAACCAACAAGGACAACTCCAGCACTTGGAGATACATGAGATGTAGTACAAGTAACATTATATAATAGTTACAGCTAAATATCGTTATATAATTACAGACGCACGTGCGGACGAGGACAGGGATCGCGCAAGGCCCTCGACCTCCAGAGATAACTGTGGAAGCTTAAGACGAAGCGCTACGGCGTAATCCGCGAGGTCGTAGTAGACGCGACGCGTGAAGTCATAAAGCTGGCAAGAGAGCGCCAAGCCGCCGTCGTAGTTGACGCAGTGGAGGACGAGACGTACCGAGAGCTGAAGGAGGGGGGCGGAGAGAAGAAACACCTCTACGACGGCCTCGGCCAGCTGAAGAGGCGCAGTGGTACGGCTTGCCCTATGTAGAGGAGCGGCTGTATTCAACCGCCTGCCCCCGTTGTGGCGCTAAGATGGGAGAGGGGTCGCGTAATGTATTGCCCCACCTGCGGCTCATAGAGACAACGCCCCCATGACATGGCAGAGAAGAGGTACTGGGGGCTAGAAACAACCCCCCAGCCACCACCACCCAACCCCAACTACACATGAACAACGCCGGCCCCCGGCGGCAACCTACGGCCACATAAGACCCCCGACACACCCAAAACAAACCCCCAAGCCCCCCGGAAAGGGTCAAGAAAGAGTTAAGGGGGACGCAAACTAGAGGCCTTTTGCCATACGTGGATAAAGTAAGTACGTGCTATTTCTATCATAAAGCGGTCATTTGAATACGCACCAGATATTTCTCCGCTGTATTTAACATAAATTACGACAGCTCCCCCTATCGCGCCACCGCCGAACATCTCAGCTACTGTCTTAACTTCAACGCGTGGAGGGAGGTTAAGTCTATGTATAAGCTCTTCTGTAACAAGCATTTTTATTGGTATACGTTTTGACTCTTCTATAAGCGTATCTACTATCTGTGGCGTAATTAACTCTGGAAATGGAAATGCGAGATAAGCCACATCTTCTGAAGACTTCAAAATCTCTACTATAAGCTCGCCCACTCTATCAGAGCCGCGGACTAGAGTTAGAAAAGTTGGAGCTGTTGCATATCGGCTTTCGTAAATTGTTTGGAGATTATCAAATATAGGCTTTAAAGTTTTTAACGTTTCTGAAAGTGTATTAACAAGAGACCTATATATATCTATAGGTGGAGAAGCTTTAAATTTTACAGGACGAGATTTTTCATTTCGTGTAATAAATCCTAACTTAATAAGTTTATCAAGATATATATAAGTCTTTGTATACGGAATTTTTAAAATATCTGCAATATCTCTAGCAGTAAGCTCTCCTTTTTCTACAAGCGTTATATATATGTCTATCTCTCTCTGGCCAAGTCCTAAAAGTTTGGACACTTTCTTTAGTTGTTCCACAGAGAATAACGGGCAGTAATTAACTTTTTTTCGGTAATTTAGTTAAAATGTTTAAATCTCCATAACCCTTGGGGGCTATGACTGTACAGGCGGTGCTAGAGAAGCCTGTCAAGTTGGTAGATCTTTCAAAATACAATCTGCCCGATAGGTATAGGTCTACACTTACAAATGAGAAGTGGCAACAGACGTTAAAAAAACAGTATGGGTTGCCAGAAAGCGCAAGAGTAGTCAAAGTAACACTATCTCTATGTCCAGTATGCGGCAGGAGGATACCCGCAGTGGTATATGAAGAAAATGGAGCTATCTGGATGAGAAAAAGATGTCAAGAACACGGCGTGTTTGAAGACCTCTATTGGGGCGATGCTGAGATGTACTACTATTTCCTCCAGTGGGATAGGCCAGAGTATATAGCAAAGGGCCTAGCTAATCCATATACAGACCTAGAATTTTATAAAGAAGCTGGCGAGTGTCCAAACGGTTGCGGCCTTTGTCCAGTGCACAAGTCTAACACCGTCTTGGCGATAATAGATGTCACAAATAGATGCAATATGGCTTGTCCAATATGTTTTGCCAACGCCGGAGCTGCAGGCTACGTATATGAGCCCACGCTTGAACAAATAGAGTATATGTTGAGGACCTTAAGAGCGCAAAAGCCTTGGGCTCCAAACGCAGTACAATTATCCGGAGGAGAGCCGACGCTTAGAGACGACTTGCCCGAGATCATTAGAATTGCCAAAAGGCTAGGATTCGTACATGTAGAAGTTAATACAAATGGCATAAGACTTGCCAATGATATTGAGTATTACAAGGCGTTGTTAGACGCGGGTCTTTCGACATTATATCTACAGTTTGATACTATTGACGAAAAGAACGAAGGCGTATGGAGACATAGAATGTATCACCCCAAGGCGTATAAAATAATAAGAGAGAAGGTTATTGAAAATGCAAGAAAATTAGGCCATCGATCTATTGTACTTGTGGTTACACTAGCTAGGAACTATAACGATAAGGACCTTGGAAAGATAATAGATTTTGCAATTCAAAACAGAGATGTAGTTAGATGGATTAATATCCAACCCGTCAGTTTCGCTGGCCGTGCCAGGCTCTATAGCAAGGAGGAGCTTAGGAAGCTTCGTATTACAATACCGGACACCATCATAGAAATTGAGAAACAGACAGGCGGAGCGATAAGCAGGTGGGATTGGAGACCCACCAACTGGCCAGTAGCTGTGGCCAAGATGGTGGAGGCGCTAACAGACTCACCAAAGCCCTTGTTCTCCATGAACCCCGTATGCGGCGCCGCCACCTTCATATACTACGACGAGGACGAGAAGCGCATATACCCAATAACCAAGCTTGTAGATGTAGACGCCTTTGAGAAAGGAGCATGGGACGTCTACTACACGGCGGCGAAGGGTGGCATATATAAGCATGTTGCCAAGGTGAAGGCGCTGAAGCTCCTGAAGGCCGTGAAACATAAGAGGGTGAGGGATTTGATATACGACTTCCTGGTCAAGAAGGACTACGACTCGTTAGGCCGCTTCTTTTTCAACGTGGTGGGGATAGGCATCATGCACTTTATGGACACCATGAACTATGACATAGAGCGTGTTCAGCGTTGCGATATACACTACGCAACGCCTGACGGCCGCGTGTTCCCATTCTGTACCTACAACGTGGTGGGCCACCGCGAGAAGGTAGAAAGCTCGTTTAAGATAGACGCAAAAACCTGGACAAAGATCACGGGACTATCTCTAACTGGTTGGAGCAGACAGAAATTCATAGAGCTGAGGGCATAACTTCTCTAGCTTTCTCTACGGCGAGTTATGGTAGCCACCGTTTTATACCTAACCCTGGCCCCCCTTTTGCGGCTTCCGGCCCTCTCTGGGAGGGCTCGGGGCCCGCCCGCGGAGACGCCTTTTGGGCGACCGCGGGCGAGGGGGCTCGGGTCGCTGGGGGCTGGCTGTGCCCCCTGGTCGCCGGGCCCCCAGACCGGGGATTTCGTGTCCTGAAGCGGAGGATACATGCGCTAGGTCAAGACGGGGCGACTACCGTAGTTGTCGTAGCTTTTCCCTCCGCCGTAGGGCTAGAGACATGACGGCGGCCACCATAACTACTGCAATCAACACAAAGGCAGAATGCTGAAGCTCAGCCATAGGCTTTTGACTCGCCTGGTGACCCATGGAGGGAAGGGTAAAAGTTATGTTTTCCACGACTATGGGAAGCTGTATGTAATACTGTAGCTCGACTCTGGAAACGTTGACGACGTTGTAGTACCTCTTCAATGCCGCCGTCTGTATCTCAATGACTTTCCTCTCCCTCTCCACAGCCTCTGTGAGGTTGTAGACTGTGGATTCCACATAGCCAAGCTTGGGCAAAGCCCTCAGCTGTTCCTTCCTGTAGCTTTCTAGGGCGTAGGCGGATTCCACAAGTTGTCTTCCCAGATCCCGCAGAAGGCGAGAGGCGTTGTGGAGCGGAGCGACTAATCTGTAGACCTCGTCTGCCGTCTTGTATAGGTTGTCTGCCACTGCGAGAAGGTTCTTCGAAGCGTTGAGAAGGATCTGTGGCATGTCCCTCTTAAGCACGGTGGCATTAGCACGGGTTGAAGATGCCGTATTGTTAAGTAGCGGGGCCAGCTCTCCCAAGCTCCTTCTTATCGCGTCGAGCATAGCAATTGTAGAGTCAATTGTGGAAATAAGTGTGTCGACGGTTGATATGTAAGAGTCTACGGCTGCTCGTACCGCGACTAGTTGCGTCTCGGTTGCGTCTAGCAGAGAAATCGTGAAGTTTACCGCCTGCTTCGCCTCCCTCGTGGTGACGTTGAGCGCGTTCAATCTCCTCTTGGCCTCTTCCACGTTTTTGATCAAGGTGTCCAGTTGTTGTCGCGCGGTAACGAGGTTAGATCTGACCGTATACAGCTGACTACGGGTGTTAACAAGGCTTTTCTCCGCCTCGCCGGCAGCGGCGTTGTAAAAGCTCAACGCGGCCGACTGCGCCTCAAGGAGGTTTGCGGCCGTGATCAAAGCCGTGTATTGGTAATCGACTAGGAGGAGACTTTGGTTAAGTGTCGTGGCGACGCCGCGCGCGGCATCACTAAGGGCAAGTATCTGCCGCCTTAGGGCCTCCACGGCATAAGTGGAGACGTTGACGGCAACGGCTCCCTGTTCCATCGCGGCGCCGGTCGCGTTTAGGATCTGGACTAGACGTGTGAGGTTCTGGATCTGGCCGTAGACCACATCGGTAAATGTGGACACGGCCCTTGTGAAGTTCCTAAGCTGCGCCAAAGCTCCCTCTAGGCTCCGTCTACGTGCCTCTAGTGATTCAACAGTCTTGTCTATGTCCAACACGGTGACTACAGACACCGTGGGCATTCTAACCGCGCCGAAGCTACTGAACTGCCTTACCCTCAGCCTTATCCGAAACTCCGTGTAATTCTCCACGAGGAGACTCCAGTAGTAGACTGTGGTCCCTGACACCTGGGATATAGAGGAGGGGGGCTCGCCGTAGAGGAGAGCCACCTTGTCGTCCACGGGGATAGAAACCATCACAGGCACAGCCGCCGGCAGGAGGCTATGCATCCTCAGCGTAAGATCTATGGCAGTCCCCCTATTCCCAACCAGTGCCCCTTCTGAAAGCGTTCCGTTGACGTAACGTACGTCGATGTCGATCCTTAGGAAGGGCGGGTAGAGGTTCCCCACGGGCCGCTCCACAACCACCGCCGAGTAGGGGGGCACCACCACCCCGGAGAAGTTGAGGGGGGCCGAGCCGTTGTTTATAACCACCTCCCTGACTGCGGCCTCCGCCGATATCGCTCCCCCAGGCTTCACAGTGTATGTGACAACGAGGGTAGACGCTGCTAGTAGATACGCCAAGACAAGCGCGTAAACTAGCGCCTTCATATCCCAATCAGCTCGTCTATGTGTTTCAACTTCTCATACACTGCGGCCGCCCGCTCGACGTCTACCTTGAGCTCCCTCCTGGGAGGCTCCACGGTCTCGTAGAGCTTGCCGCCTCTTATATACACCAGCCTGGTGGCTATGCGTGCCACCTCGGGATCGTGTGTGGCTATAAATACAGTGGATTTAAACAGCTTGTTGACCACATAGATAAGGCCGAGGACTTGCGAGGCGTTGTCGGGATCCACATTGGAGGTCGGCTCGTCTAGGATGAGGATAGGCGGGTTAGCCGCCAAAGCTCTCGCCACGGCGACCCTCTGTTGCATACCGCCGGACATCTGATGGGGGTAGAGCGCGGCCGCCTTTTCAAGACCTACCAGCTCTAGAAGTAGCCGCGCCTTAAGCAAGGCGAGCTCCTTCTTAACCCCCAGCGTGACTAGAGGAAGAGCCACGTTCTGCTCCGCCGTGAGGTAGGGCACAAGGTTGTAGCTCTGGAAGAGGTAACCTATGTTACGCAGGCGGAATCTCTCCAGCTTCCTCTCCGGCATCTTCGCTACGTCAACCCCCAGCACGTACACCTCCCCGCTGGTGGGCCTATCCAGCGTGGCGATTATGTTCAACAGCGTCGTTTTGCCAGACCCCGAAGGCCCCATTAGGACAACCGCCTCGCCTTGAGTAACACTAAGCGAAACGCCGTCTAACGCCACCGTCTTAACGCTGCCGTTGCCGTATATCTTAGTTACGTTTTTCAACTCTACCGCCATAGTTGCATGATTTCAAGCGGCCTTAACTTGGCCACCTTGTAGAGGGGGGCAACAGCACCAAGCAGAGCCACAGCCAGAGAAGTAGCCATACCCAGAAGAACGTACTGCGGCCTGAAGGCTATAGACACGTTGAAATTAACCCCCATGCCCACCAGCGCCTCCTTAACTGCGTTTGCCCCAAAGTAGCCCGCCAGAACTCCCACGGCCCCCGCCACCGCGGCTATTATGAAAACCTCTATGAGAACAGAGAGCGTAAGATCGCGGGACGGAACTCCCATGGCCTTGATGAGACCGAACTCCCTCAGACGCTCCCTGACAGTTATAGACATGACGGCGAAGGTGGTTATGGCGGCGGTTGCCAGCGCCGCGCCGCTTATGGCAGAGAAGACGAAGTCCAAGGCGTTGAAGACCTGGGTGACGGTCTGGAGCAGGTTTTCCTGTGTGTAGACCTGGGCGTCTCCGTACGTCTCCTTAAGCGCTTGGTAGAGGGGGGCCACGTAGGATTTATCCCTCGCGGTGATCAACACCGCGTTGACGAAGGGCCCAGTGTCCAGTCTGTTTTGTAGCCAGTCGAGGGGCACCACCACAAGGTTTAGCCTAAAAGCCCCTATAAACCCCCGTAGGAAGCTCCTCATCACCCCCACGACCTTCACCCTAATGGTCTTCTCGCCGCCGGACACTCCGTAGATCTTTATTTCCATATCGTCGCCCGGCTTAACGCCCAGAGACTCCTCAACGACAGCCTCTCCGTCTGACGCAGGTAGTCGCCCCGCGGCGAGGTCGACAGCGAAGTAGTCCACGTCCCTAAGAGGTATCCCAACTATGGAGACAACCTTCCCCCGGTAGACGCCCGTCGTTATTATTATGCCCTCAGCCGTCTGAACGAGGGGATACCCCCTTAGGTAGTCTACGAGACGTATGGGGATGTTTATAGACTCCGAATACAGCATGATGTCAGCTGGGTACAGCCTCAGGAGGGTCTGTTGTACATACTCTCTTGTGGCGTCGCTCACGGCCGTCAGGGCGACTAGGAGGGCGACGCCAACCCCTATGGCCAAGGCCGTGAGTATGTAGCGGACGGCCCGCGCTTTGAAGTCGCCCATGGCAATCATGAAGATGTGTTCCACAGCCAATACCCGCTGTTGATATATAATTTTAAATAGGTAAAGTGCCTACCTGCGTGAACAAGACGGTTGCAGCCGCGCTTGTCCTCCTGGCAGTTTACATATACCTGGCTAGCCATGCGTCACGGGTCTTTGACATATTGATCTACGACGAGTCTAAGCTCATGCCGCCGGACATCGAGCCGAAGAAGGTTGAGTCGATAATAGGGGCTGGGGACAGGGGCAAGGCTGTGCCTGTAGTGATCTGGGGGCCTCACATCGAGGAGAAAGCAAGAAACCTAACGCGGCTTTACCCAAACGCCATAACCGCGTGGACAATCTTAGACGCTGCGATGAAGATCTACAGAGAGAGGATAGACGCAGCTGTAGACAACGCTACCATGCGCTTCAGAGAGGCCGCCCTCCTCATATCCAACTCGACGAGGGATATGTGTAATAAGCTTGAGAGTCTAGAGAGAGTCTACGTAGAGACCAAAGAGGCGGCAAGACGCCTTATCCTCGCCACATACGGCGTTGCGGCCTCGGGGAGGGCGTTTGACAACAAGACGAAGAAATTCCTAGAGACATATGCGAGATACGCGGCGATCTACGATGTGGATACCGCCGTCAGAAGGGCGGCTGATGAAGCATATGGCAATGTCTCGATGTACCTAACCAACGTGACCTGGAAGACCTGGGCGAGCGAGAGGGCGGTGGAAAACGTCACATACGCCATACTCGGGAGCAAGCTGAACTCCACCGCCTTGGAGATCGCCCAAGTGGTAGCTACGGTGGGGGTGAGGCAATACGTGTACCTCTTAGTCTTGAATAAAACCCCGCCGATTCTCAGACCCTACCTGCCTCAGCTGGTGTGCGGGGGAGATGTGGAGAGGGCTGTGTCGATGTTTAGAGAGGAACTTATACGGAATTTAACCGCGCATTTCCCGCCGCCTACTATATACACAATAGAAGCGGCGGCGAAGTTAGTCTACCAAGGCAGATATGCCCTGGCGATAGTGGAGACAAACCAAACGCCTAGTGTGCCACGTGAGCTTGGGGTCCCCGTTTCCTCGGCCCTCCTCCTCAAGAGCTTTACAAACGTAGTGACCGAAGACGTATCTAAGATAGACAGAGCGACTGCTGTGTCTCTCTTCGTGGTACTCCTCTACGTCATGGGCACCCTCCTCACCCCAGCTCTGATAGTATCAGCTGTGGGGTTGACATATCTGGCGGTCCTAGGCTTCTTCTACCAGATACACGACATTCAGAAGATCTACTACATCACTGTGTATATGGCGGCACCGGTGGTCTTCGCCATAGGCGTCGACTACATGTTGTTGATGGCTAGCAGATACGCGGAGGAGCGCGCCCTGGGGAAGGAGAAGGACGAGGCTATAGCGTCAGTGAGGCGCTACGCCAACAGAGCCATAGCAGCCAGCGCCGCGGTGGTCGCCACATCTCTCGGCTCCTTCGCCCTATCCCGCATGCCCTTTATGCAGACGATAGGAATAGGCTATCTCATAACTACCGCCTTCGTCGTAGCGACCGTGTTTCTGATCTTCCCAGCCCTCCTCTACCTCCTCGGAGATAGGATATTCTGGCCTAAAAAGACCGTCTCCCACGTCGGCAGATCGCGGATAATGGAGAAGGCCGTGGTAGCGGCCCTTAGAAGGCCCTTCCTCGTGGTGGCTCTTGCGGCGTTTGCCACCGCCCTCTCCGCCCTCTACTTGGCAACCAGCCTGAAAATAACGACAAACCCTGTCGTGGCGATGCCAGAGACAGAGTACAAAAGAGCGCTTGAGATAGCCACTACCTACTTCCCCAACGTCACAGCGATATCTACGACGTACATAGCAATGAAGGGTCCCCCACCGCCGGGCCTACTACAGGAGGTGGAGAAGCTACCTCACTACGTTAACTACACGGTCGAGAAAAGGGGGGAGTGGTACATCGTATCGATAAAGCTGTCTGTGGAAGACACGTCGGATGCCCTCCTGGAGATATACCATAGGCTTGACGAGCTTAGACAGAGGTACGGCCCCTACCTGATTGGAGGGTCGGCCTCCTGGAAAAATGTGATCTTTAGTGAGATATACGTTAGGTTCTGGAGCTTTCAGGTCTACGTGGTCGTGGTAGCCGCCTTCATGGTACTGGCGTTCCTTCTCAGGAGCTTTATAATACCGCTACGTCTAATTGCCACAGTCTTGATGTCTATCGCATGGAGCCTAGCCGCAGAGGTCGCGCTATTTCAAGATCTAATGGCACAGCCAACTTACTGGCTGGTCCCCATAATACTCTTCTCCTTCCTAATGGCGGTGGGGACAGACTACGACATCTTCATAGTCACGAGGATAAGAGAGGAGCTAGAGCAAGGCTACGACGAGAGAGAGGCCATACGGAGGGCCGTAGTCACGACGGGCCCCATTATCACCGGCGCTGCGATAATACTCGCCACAGCCTTCTCAACCCTAGCTCTCTCACAGATCCTGCTACTGAAGCAAGTGGGCTTCACCATAGCGCTGGCGGCCCTGATAGACGCCTTTGTCGTCAGACCCTTCGTGGTGCCGGCGTTGATGGTGTTAGCAGGCAGATACAACTGGCTCTGGATCGGTGGATACAGCGTGGTATATCACCGCGTTGAACCGTAATTATAGTCCTATGATCTATCCCATCGTAAATAGTGCACACGCAGTTAGACTTATGTATTCTCTTCTACATACCCCATGGCGATTAAACGACAGCAATACGTTATAAGGGAAAGTATAAGAATTTCAATTTATGCGACACACGTGGAGACTCTGCATAAGATATTGATACGGTTGGGAAGAGAGGCGGATTTGGAAACTATAATAGACGAGGCTTTAAAAATCGGCATTCCGCCGCCTATTGCAAGTAGATATTTAATGCGTCTCATAGAAAGAGGTAGGGTGAAGATAGTCTGTGGCCCCTCGCTTCAGTACCGCGCTGTATGAATTACATACTCAGCTTCTGGGGTCTTCTAGTCGATAAGTTAGACTTTTGGGAGATATGGCGTAGCGTATTAGGCCGTAGCGATTTTGTAAACGAGATATCTCATTTTGTAAATGAAGTGAATATGGCCGGTTTTGAAATCCCCCTAAAGGCAGTCGCCCGTATATTTGCGTCTAAAACTGGCAAGAATCCAACAGAATTAATAAGGAGGTTTATAGAAAAGACAATGTCGCAATTGACGCCGAAGCCTTGTGTTATTGATTTCCTTAAATCGATAAAGGGAGATGGCAAAGTCGCTATTTTGTCAAATACCCCGTGTAGATGTTTTATAGAGCTGTTTCTCTCAAAATGGAGTGTAGAGGCGGATTTAGTTATTACGTCAGACATAATATTGAGAAGAAAACCGTCAAGAGCCGTCTTTAAATACGCCCTGCGTAGGTTAGGCACAGAGCCTCATGAAGTTATATATATAGGCGATAGCGAAGAAGATCTAGGTGCAATGGGAGTAGGGCTTTTTACAATAATTGTAGGATCATACGGAGGGCATGTCAACTTCCCCTCTTTATGCGAATTACAAAATTGGCTTATCGAAAATTTAGGCAAAAATTAATATACACATAGCGTGATATTATAGGTGATCACATGTCCACGTTGTGGTTTACCCGAGTGGGAGGCTTTACCAGCACCATATACATACCGTCATAAAGGGCCGGAAAACACTGTAATGATAGCTAGATGTAAAAACTGTGGACTAGTCTTCTATATATTTAGAACCCCTTTAGATACTTTCACTCTAGAGATCGAAAAAGCAGAACGAAAACATGGGACAATACCACATATAAACCTAGAGAAATAGCGGTGAAGATCTGCCTGATCTATCGGAAGAACCGGCACCACGCGGAGAGGTCTTCGCAACCAACCTTTCTAAGCGGTATATAATATGACGATTTGTCAACGCTGCGGTAAAAGACCGGCGCAGTACCTACGTGTAGTAAGCGGCGAAAGACTTTGTCTCCGTTGTCTTTTTAATTCCGTGGAGGATAAAGTGCTTAAGACAATTAGAAGATACAGACTCATTAAACCGGGCGACTATGTAGCGGTGGCAATATCCGGCGGCAAAGACAGCTTAGTTCTCCTCTACATACTTGGTAAATTTCTACAGCGCAACTTATTGAAAGATGTAAAAATAGAAGCCTTTACGATTAATGAGGGACATCCGTATAGCTGTTTCTATAGAATGTCAAAGCGTGAATATGTAAAAGAGCTAGCTTCAAAATTCGGCATAGAATATAACGTCTACCACTTCAAGGATATATTTGGAGTGACCGCAATAGAGCTTGCGGAAAGCTTGTCTAAAAGAGGCCACGAAGTCCACATGTGTACTATTGATGGAGTTTTGAGACGTCGTGCAATGAATATAATTGGAAGGAGGAGAGGGTGGACAAAAATAGCAACAGCACATAACCTTGACGATGAGGCGCAGACTGTGCTTATGAATGTCCTAATGGGAAACCTTTCCCGCCTTAGTTGGTATGGGCTATACGAAGATGCCGAAGAAAAAGACCTTATACCAAGGATAAAGCCTCTTAAATACATAAGAGAGGAGGAGATAGCCATATATGCATACTACCACGGCATCCCGCTCATGGAACTCGAGTGTCCATATGTTGTAACTAACCCTAGGTACAACCTAAAATTTACACTAGCTACACTAGAAAAAGAGATGCCATCGGTTAAATATAACCTTGTGTCATTTGGCGAAAAACTTTCGGCTATTCTACGAGCGTCGATGCAACAAGAATCTCTAAGGCGCTGTAGATACTGCGGCGCTACATCGGCGAGAGATGTGTGTAGAGTTTGTGAGCTTTTTGAAAAGGCAGGGCTTTTAGAACATTACTTAGAAAAAACCAGATCGTTAAGTCTCCAGTCTTAGGCAAGTCCCCTCATCTATGACCTTGGCCTGAACCCCTAGCTCTTTGAAAAAGGTTTCAAAATATCTCCGCGCTAACGGCTGTGCCAAGTTGCAAACTCTAGCGACAAGTCTTCCGTCTTTAATCGCGGAACTCTCTACCACGGCAAGCCCCCTTAGTTGAGCTATGTAAAGCGCTTCTTCTAAAACCACCGCGTTTATTACAGAAACAAGTTCTTTCACAGTCTTTGCATCTCTTCTGGCGATCTCTTCGGCGAGTTTTACAAGATCGCCTAGGTAGCCCACAAGTTCTTTTTCAACAGCTAGGCTGGGCTTGCCGTTAATTACATGTGTAATCCACCTTGGGACAAAAACTGGCGCTGTAGCAACTCTGTGTTTAACCCTTTTGACAAAGGCAAACATTTGCAACTGTTTTAAAATCTCTTGTAACTGATCCTCAGAAATCATGGTTAGATCCGTTATAAAGTGGAGATGCTGACGTAGTCCATCTATGGCTATATTTATTATATTGACGTCGTGTTCTGCAAAGATATTAGAAAGAGTGGCCAGGATACCTGGCTGGTCAAAATTTAACTCCACGAGAAACTCCCCCAACCTATTGCCTGCGCCATTGACAATTAGGTAGATCTCACGGTTAAGCATTATGCGCAACTTAAAGAATATTTAAAATGTTTGTCCCTAACTCAACTTAAAAACTCTTTGAGTTCTGCTTCTGTGGCACATAAATTACCTACTAGATGGGATATAAGGTGGGAAGAAGAGTTGCTTAAAACTTGGGAGAACGAAGGCAGATTTAAGACAAAAATCTCAGGCTCTAAGCCGATATTTGTAATAGATACGCCACCCCCTTATCTCTCTAGCAATAGGCCACACATCGGTCAAACCGCGTCTTATGCGCATTTCGACATGATAGCTCGATTTTTAAGAATGCGTGGCTTTGATGTTGTATTCCCCTTCTACCTAGACCGGAACGGACTTCCAATAGAGGTGCAGGTGGAAAAGAAATACAACATCGTAGCACACGAGATACCCCGAGAAAAATTCTTACAACTATGTAAAGAGGAGCTAGACAGATACGAGAAAGAGTTTGTAACAGCTCTAAGGAGGTGGGGTCTCTCTTTCGACTACTGGCCTCAGGGTACGGACAGCCCAGAGTATAGGCGGATGACGCAGAAGACATTCATAGAACTTTGGCACAGAGGTCTAATATACGAGGCCGAGAGACCCACGCCTTGGTGTCCTCGTTGTCGTACGGCGCTTGCAGAGCCAGAGATCGAGTATAAGGAGGAGGAGACATACCTCAACTACATAAAGTTTAAAGTCCAGGAGACAGGCGAAGACATAGTCATAGCCACGACGAGACCTGAGCTTCTGCCAGCCACAGTTGCCGTTATATTCCACCCGGAGGACGAGCGGTACAAAAAACTAGAGGGGAAACACGCGATTGTGCCGCCCGAGGGCCAGGTGGTGCCCATACTCTCACACAGAGCCGCTAACCCCAAGTTCGGCACAGGTCTCGTTATGATATCCACCTTCGGAGACACGAGAGACCTCATGATCGTTAACGAGCTTAAACTACCGACTAGGATCATAATAGACGAGGCGGGGCGTATCAAGACCGGCAGATACGCTGGTCTCACAGTTAGGGAGGCCAGGGCTAAGATCATCGAAGACCTCAAGGCGGAGGGTCTGTTAGTAAGGCAGGAAAGGCTATCTCACAACGTGCCCGTCTGCTGGCGCTGTAAAACCCCCTTAGAGATCATAGTCACTAGGGAGCTCTTTGTAAAACAGGTAGAGTTTAAAGACAAGCTTGTGGAGTTAGCACATAGGATGGAGTTCTACCCGCCCGAGTACCGCCAGGTCCTCATAGACTGGATAAGGTCGCTGGAGTTGGACTGGCCCGTGTCCAGGCGCCGCTACTACGCCACAGAGGTCCCCATATGGTGGTGTGTTAAGCCTAACGGCGACCGCGTCCCGCTTGTGCCAAAGGGAGGGGAGTACTACGTGCCGTGGAGAGATGAGCCGCCTCCCGAGGTTAAGGAGGCATGTAAAGACGGGAGACTAGAGGGCGACACGAGGGTGTTAGACACTTGGTTCGACTCATCAATCTCCTGGATGTACGCCTCGGGGGTGACCAAGGACTTCAACGTTTTCCCGAAGGTGTATCCCCACTCCATATTGAGACCCCAAGGCTACGACATAATTAGGACGTGGCTGTACTACGCCCTTCTAAGGGCCTATCTGCTGTTTGGAGATGTGCCCTTCCGATATGTGAGGATTAACGGCATGGGGCTAGACGAGAAGGGCGAGGCAATGCATAAGTCGAAGGGCAACGTCATAGACTTGTTGTTGCCCGTTGAGAAATACGGCGCCGACTCCGTGAGGTTCTGGGCTGCCGCAGCGGGGAGGCTGGGGAGTGACTACCGCTACAACGAGAACATGATTAGAGAGGGAAAGGAGTTTGTGACCAAGGTCTGGAACATATCACGGTTCGTCCTCTCCTTCCCAGAGCCTCAGTCTAAGCCGGCGTTGACACCAGTGGACAAGGCGGTGCTGGCCCGGCTGTACGGAGTTGCCAAAAGGGCGATCTCCGCGTACAACAAATTCGACGTTTACGAGCCAGCCCACACCCTCTACAACTTCATATGGCACGAGTTCGCCGACCACTACATAGAGCTGGTTAAGTCGCGTGCCTACAACCGCGATGGCTCTTACACAAGGGATGAGCAAAACGCCGCAGTGTGGACCCTATATACGGTGCTGAAGTACAGTCTGAAGCTACTGGCGCCAATCATGCCATTTGTCACAGACAAGATCTGGCGTGAGGCCTTCGGGAGATCTATACACGACGAGAGGCTGGAGGACCCGCCGGAGGAGTGGAAAGAGGGTGACGAAAAGTTGTTTGAGCTCATCAAGAAGATAAACAGCGCAGTGTGGCGCTATAAGAACAGGAGAGGCATGAGTCTCGCGGATCCGCTTGATGCGGTGCTCTACGTGCCGGACGCCGCGCTACAGGCCGCCAAGGATCTGAAACACATGCACAAGGTGAGGGAGGTGAAGGCGGGCCGCGGAGTTGAGCAGATAGACGACGAGGGCCTCGTCTGGCTAGGCTAGAGCACCCGCCTTGGGGATCTCCCTCACCGCGGGTGTCCCCGACTTGTTAAGCACCGCTTCTAGAACCTTGATGGCATTTCTCCGTGACAACATCTTATTGTTGTTTCCACAATATGGCGAATAGACACATTTAGGGCAACCGTCTACACAGTCGCAACCCTTTACTATTTTGAGCGCTATTTCGGCTACTCTTCTGAAGTTTTTCAATAGGAGACGTGTAGTGCCATTGCCGCCTATATGCGAATCGTATATTACAATTACGCCATCTGGATAACTAATGCCGCCCAGGTCGGTCTTAGAGGCGCCTATTGCGATCTCCGTCGCAGATATTAACACATGTTCTGTAGCGTGATAACCCTTAGTTCTTGCCTCCCAGTCAATTGTGTCATTTGTACTAAAGCGTATATACGGCATATAAAAAACGACACCCTTTGTCTCAAACTCATAGGAGAGCGGCTCTATGTTATACTCTCCAAGAGTCTCCTCTGTGGTAAAACGTTTGAGAGCATACCCATATACCGTTATCTTTATTCTTAGACGACCAAATTGATAAGGCACGCCCTCCGTTACCCCCTCTTCATATACCTCTATAATTTCCGGCTCCATATCTTCCAACGCCTGAGTCACTAAGTCTTCTGCATCTACAGGCTTAACTACAGCAATGCGACGTGTCAAATCAAGCAACTCGGATACATATGTCCTTCCCCCATGCATATATATAGCCTCTGGATGTAACTCATAAAGCGCTAATGGGAGCTCTCTCTCGCCTATTACGCTTCCATCTATCGTCTTTATCTTAACCACATGAGGCGACCCTCTAAGACTAAGGGATGAAAGCATCTCCCGTCCCTCTTTTGTGATTCTCAAAAAATTACCCACCCTTTTGAGTCGACCTTTTTTTAGTAGGTTTTCCGCCAGCTCTTGTTCAAATGGTGTGAGTTCCTCCATTTTCAACGGCATGTCTGTTGCAGCAGCTAATAAATGGAGCGACGCTATGTCTTCATTCTCTTTTTCAAATCCAAGTGGTTCAAGCGATCTCGAAAAAAATTCGTGTGGGTAGTTGCGATAGTATTGAGAAATAGGGTCGTTCCCCAATATTTGCACCACATAGCCAGTTTGACCCCGTCTTCCCACTCTGCCAATTCGCTGAAGATATCTATTGTAAGAAGGCGGTATTGATGCTAATATTGCCGCGTCTATATCGCCTATATCTATACCTAGTTCTAACGTCGGCGTTGAAATAACTACATTTACATCGCCTCTCTTAAACGCCTCCTCTACATTTTTTCTCTCCTCGGGCTCGAGACCTGCTCTATGAACTGCTACTTTATCTCCATAGCCCCCCATCTTTAAAGCTCTATATATAATCTCGCTATATCTATGGCTATCTGTAAAGACAATACACTTAAGCCCGTTTTCTATACATAGGGAAGAAAGGCGAGCAGCTTCAGCCCACTTAGATCTAAACTTCGGCCTTACAAGTACTTGTATTAACCGTCCCTTCCTGCCCAACGGTCCCCAAACGACGTTTATTTTATTACTATCAAAGAGGGCTTGGGCAAATTCCGCCGGGTTTCCTACAGTGGCGCTCGTCGCAATAAAAACAGGTCTTGTAAATCGCTTAAGCCGTCTCAGGAGGTAATACATATGCGAGCCAAAAACGCCGCTATAGACGTGGAAATCATCTAAGATAACGTATTTCAATCGTTTTACAAGTTCTCTAAATTTTGCCACGTGCATAAGGGCAAGGCTGACCATGTCGGGATTGCTAATTATTATATGCGGCGGCATTTCATATAGAATTCGTCTCTCTCTTTGCGGAGTGTCGCCATCATACACCATGACTCTTACTCCAAGCTTGTCTGCAAATTTTCTAAATCTGGCAAACTGATCCCGAGCCAACGCCTTAGTGGGATATAGCACAAGCGCCACCGGTCCTCCTAGCGACTCTAGAGACGCCTCAAAAAGCGGAGCTAAAAAAGCCTCGGTCTTACCCATACCTGTTCCAGCAACAATTACGGTATCTCTATTACTCCTAATGCTTTGAATAGCGTCATATTGATACCTATATAGATGGGAAATTCCAACAGCTTCAAAGACTTTTGCAACAACTGGCATAAGCACTTGGTGTACACTACAACACTTTTCAACGACCTCAGCTTCGTCTGTCTTTATATAAACAACCTCTCTACCAGAGTCGCTTAATATTTGTTCGAGAAAACTCACATCTTCCGCTTATGTAATGCATATATAAACAGAGTCCCCATGTTTGCTAAAAGAAGTAGTGGCACATAGTATAAAACGCCATAGCCAAAATGTTCTACTAGCATGCCTGCAAAAATTGGCCCAATGATCGACCCCAAATCCCAACCCATGGTATAAACAGCACTAGCAAGACCTGCGTTTCTACTACCAGCAAGGGCCAATATTTGATATGTAACAACAACGGCGCCTTGCCCCAGGCCGTATATCGCCCCGGCCACTAAGAAAAGAGGTAGATCCCTTGCCACAGCTACAAGCGCTAAACCAGCCATTGTTATGGCAGATGCAAGTCCGGCAGTGATATGATTAACAAACCCCATCCTAAGTAAAAAAGCCCGAGGTATTAGGCTAGAAATTGCTGCAGTTGAAGAAAAAAGACCCCAGTAGGTTATTGGCAACCCTTCGTCTTTTAAACGAAGTGGCGTAAAAGTAGAAATGCCCATATAGACAGTTGCATAAATTGTTAACAACGCCGTGAAGAAAAATACACGTGTCTCAGGCATAAGTATGTCCCCTCCCTTACCCCGAGTTTCTATAAATACGGCCCCGTTTATAAAAAACCAATTGATTGTATGTAAGAGTAATGCCACCGTGATGGATAGACGGCCCCCGCCAAGGTCGTATAGTATGGAACCTACAAGGGGGCCTACTACGTTTCCGATACCAACAGCTAAAGAGCGTGTTGCCATGGCTTTGGCCCCCTCTGTGACTGAAATAGCTATAGACATCGGAAGAAAAGTTCCTATTGCAAAACCGTGAAAAACTCTGCCAATTTGAACCCATAGCGGGTTGCTAAGTAGATACATAATTTGCGACATAACAGCAAAGACAACGCCTATCCTCATCACTTTTACATAACCCACTTTATCTCCTATAAAGCCGCTTAACGGCCTTACTATAACGGAGACGAAAAACGCCGTAGATATTATTGTGCCTATCGTAGATTCGCTGATCACTCCTAAGTCGCGTAAATAGGGTGGAATAGCAACTACAACTATGCCGTTAGCTATGAAAAAAAGGAGAGTTGCGAAGTTTATTCTCAAAGTTTATACTTAACTACGTCTCTTAGGAACTTTTTCCTTTCCTCTCTATCTTTCTCCGTCTCTACGCCAAGCGGCGAGTGGCCATCAACAACTCCAACTACGCCGCGTCTCTCTGGCTCTACCTCCGCAACTATCACTTTTAGCGGGTTTGCTGTGGCGGCAAAGATCCGTACTACCTCTTGCACATTTTTTATAGCATTTAGGACGTTAATGGGCCAAGCGTTGCGTAAATATATAACAAAGACGTGCCCAGCGGCTATTTTTTTACACACTTCAATCGCTAAGTTTCTGAGTTCCTCGTCGTTTGCCTCATGTCTAATAAGCCTCTTACCAGAGGCCTCGCAAAAAGCTATGGCAAATTTAGCTCCAGGTACTGACGTTACAAGTACTTCGTAGAGGTCCTCTACCGTTTTTATGAAGTGGGCCTGGCCGATAATAACATTAGCCCCCTGGGGAATAGGCACGTCAATAACATCGAATTTGACAGACATAGAGTCCCATAAAACAACTGCCTTTTATATTTACCTTAGAGGAGAATTAAATTTTTATATTAATAAGAAATTTAATGTATATGGAAATCTCACAAATGACACAAGCCCTCAAAGAGAGGGGCTATCGCATAACGCCACAGAGACTTGAGGTTATAAACATAGTAATGGAGAAATTAGCCAAGAAAGAACACCCGACATTTAACGATATCCTAAATGAAGTAAAGCAAAAGATGCCATCTATAAGCGCCAGCACAGTCTACTCCGTCCTTAAGCTGTTAGAAGACGGGGGCTATATTGTCTCTTTTGAACACAACGGGCGTACATACTATGACAGCACAACTCCACACATAAACGTCGTATGTACAAACGTAAACAAAGTCATAGATTTAGACAACAGAGAAATCATAGAGATGCTTAAAAAACAGGGGATATTCCCCACCTCAATAGTAGTTAAAGCTATTTGCACCGAAAAGTAATCGCAAAAGATAGCAATTGTCTAAGTTCAGCTGTGGACTCTCATATCACATCTCATCGGCGCGGTTTACCTCATCACGTAAGCTACAACTAGTATTTGACAATCTACGAAGAGAAAACCATAAGGGATTAAAAATTAGCCTCACAAAACCGTTACCGTTTTTATTTGCTAGACGTACTATATAGTCATATAATCATGAAGTGTACAACACCTCTTTTAACTGATATATAGTGGTATTTATCTAGATACTATGTATGATTATGTAATTGTTGGCGCCGGTGTTATAGGTATGTCCATCGCATATCACCTTAAACGTCTCTCTCCACGTTCAAAGGTACTAGTAGTAGACCAATATGCGGGAGTTGGAATGGGCGATACGGCTAAATCTGCCGCGGCTTTTAGAACAATTTTTACATCTCAGATAAATAGGGTATTGTCTAAAACTAGTATAGATTTTTACCGCGATATACAAAAAAGTGGAATTGACCTTAACATGAGGTTTGTTGGTTATCTATTTCTTGTACCTAAAGAAAATGCCGAAACTATGCGCGCAATTGCACAAGAGCTAGGCAAAATAGGCGTAACAGTCGATCTTTTTGAAAGATTAAACATGCCGCTTAGGTTTAAAGTAACAGATGACGAAGAGGCTAGAGAGATGGGCTTACCAGATATAGCCTTGGGGCTACTAGTTAAAGAAGCCGGAATTATGGATCCCGAAAAGCTCGTACGGTATTATTATGAAGCTTATACCAAAGAGGGGGGCGAAGTCCTATTTAACGTCAAAGTAGAGTCCGTGAGTTTTAGACCAAAGAAACCTCTCAATATCCCTGGCGAACCATTTACGTGGCAAGATGTGAAAGTAGCTGGGCTAGAGACGTCGGCGGGCTATTTAGAGGCTAGAAACGTTATTTTTGCCACAGGTGCTTGGACTGAACAGCTTATGAATATGGCCGGCTTTGGCCTGCCTCTTAAGCCAAGAAAGAGACAGGTCTTTGTAGTTAGAGCTGATGGAGAACTAGACGATTTACTTAAGTCTGGCTTAGCAGATAGGGAGTACGCGCCTATGATAATATTACCTAAGGGTATATATGTGAGGCCAGAGCCAAACGAGAAGACCTTCTGGATTGGGGTGGCTGACAGAAGGCCCTTCCGTTTTGAAGAAAAACCAGAGCCGGAGGAGGCGTTGTGGCGTTATGGCATTTACCCAGTGTTGACAAAATACATCCCGGCGTTTGAAGGCCGCATGCCACAAAACGCTTGGGCTGGACACTACGATGAAAACATAGTAGACTATCAGCCTATTGTAGATAGACTTGCCGAGGGGCTTTACGTCGCCGCTGGAACATCAGGCTCGGGTATTATGAAAGCAGATGCAGTTGGTAGAATAGCGGCATATCTTGCCATGGGGTATGAGAAAGCGGAGCTCTACGGCGGCGTTATAGTTGAAAGTAATATGTTAAGGCGTAATAGATGTTTTGAGGAGGAGAGGCTAGTAATATGATAGAAGAGGTGCTACAGAGGTGGACAGAAGTTGCAATAAAAAGCGGAAAGAAAGGCTGGGTTTTGATAAAAAACGGGTATATAGTTGGTACCTTTAGAGAAAGAAAAGACGCAATTTTAGCTGCCAGAGAGCCCGGCATATATCTTTTGATATTTGTTGAATAGACTTTGGGCATCAAGCTTACAAAGAATATTTTATAGCTTAGATTCTTTGTACTTTATGAAATTACATGAGTATGAGGCTAAAGAGCTCTTCCTGAGATATGGAGTTAAAATACCCCCTGGCAAATTAGCCCTAACCCCAGATGAGGTACGCAAAATCGCAGAGGAAATAGGCACGCCTGTAGTTTTAAAGGCACAGGTAGTTGTAGCAGGCAGGGGTAAGGCAGGCGGTATAAAGATAGCTCAGACCCCAGAGGAGGCATATGAACTTTCAAAAAAGATGTTTGGCATGAACATAAAGGGGCTTGTAGTGAGGAAGCTTTATGTGACTAAATACGTAGAGGTCGAACGGGAGATGTACCTTTCGCTTATCATCGATAGAGCTTCTCGTAGATATCTATTCCTAGCCTCTCCAATAGGTGGGGTAGACATCGAGGAAATAGCCAAAACAAGCCCAGAAAAGATTAAGAAGGTATATGTGGATCCCTCTATTGGTTTAAGAGACTATCACATTAGGTCTATAATATCATGGCTCGGCTTTAAACCTGGGTCGCAACAGTGGCAACAAACCGCTTCAATTATACAAGCAATGTATAGAATAATGGTAGATTATGACGCTGAGCTAGTTGAGACGAACCCGCTTGCGTTATCAAAAGAGGGCGAGATAATACCCCTTGATGCAAGGGTGATAGTTGACGACAACGCCCTCTTTAAACATCCAGATCTTGAGAAGGCGTTGGAAGAGGATCCACGTGATATAACAGAATTTGAGGCGTATGCAAAAAAGATAGGATTTCACTATGTGGAATTAGATGGAGATATTGGAATTATTGGAAACGGCGCTGGTTTGACCATGGCGACAATGGATCTCGTATATCACTTCGGCGGTAGACCTGCGAACTTTCTCGATATAGGCGGCGGCGCAAGTAGAGAAGTTGTTAAGGAGGCAGTCAAAGTATTGCTTAACCATCCCAGGGTCAAAGTTATATTTGTCAACATATTTGGAGGAATAACGCGTGCAGATGAGGTAGCGCTGGGCATAAAAGATGCGCTTGCAGAGGTTAAAGAACATACAAAGAAAATTGTAGTGAGAATAAAGGGCACAAATGAGGAACAAGGCAAGGCAATACTCTCAGAAATTGGAATACCGTTGTTTGAAAACGCAGAGGAGGCGGCAAAAAAAGCTGTAGAATTGGCGAAGATATGACCGTGTTAGTAAGTCCTAAGACAAGAGTAGTTGTACAAGGCGCCACAGGCCGCGAGGGCTCTTTCCATCTTCTAAGGATGTTAGAATACGGCACAAAAGTCGTCGCGGGAGTTACCCCTGGCAAAGGCGGTACATCAGTACACGGTGTACCTGTGTATGATACAGTAGAGGAAGCTGTAAAAAAACAAGGGGCTAACGCCAGTGTGGTGTTTGTGCCTGCGAGATTTGCTGCAGACGCTATACTTGAAGCCGTAGACGCAGGCATAGAGCTTATAATTGTTATAACCGAACATATACCAATACACGACACTTTGAGAGTTGTAAATTACGCTAGGGCTAGAGGAGTTACAGTCATAGGGCCCAATTGTCCTGGCATAGTGGCGCCGCCTCTTAAAACGAAACTAGGGATAATGCCAAATAGTATATACCAAACGCCTGGGAGAATTGCTATAGTGAGCAGATCCGGGACTTTAACATACGAAATATCGTATCAACTTATAAGAGCGGGCTTTGGTATAAATATAGCTATAGGTGTAGGCGGAGATCCAATAGTAGGGCTAGACCTTATGGAGGCCACTCTCAAAGTAGCAGAAGATCCAGAAGTAGAGGGCATAGTTGTAATAGGCGAAGTAGGCGGTGACGCTGAAGAAAGAATAGCAAAATTATATGCAGAAGGCGCTTTTAACAAGCCTATTGTAGCATATGTCGCCGGACGTACAGCGCCGCCGGGCAAACGCATGGGACATGCCGGTGCAATAGTGATGATGGGCACAGGCGACGCTAGAAGTAAGATAGAGGCGTTTAGATCAGTTGGTATACCAGTTGCCGAAACTCCCTTCGAAGTTCCGCAACTGCTCTCGAAGTTGCTTAAGAAATAATTCCACAGTGATAAAATGCCAAATATGTGGTTTTGAAGAGACGGAGTTTAAATGTCCAAAATGTGGAAGACTTATATGTCGTTACGATTGGGCTGGAAAATACTGCATAGTTTGTGAAACCTCTCTTTGCAAAATTTGTAGGAGAAACTTTTCTATATCTACGTGTATTATATGTGGGAAAACCGTATGCGACAAATGTAGTATAAAGAGAGGATTGGGAAGAGTATGTATTAATTGTGCAAAAGCCTTAGCTCACGACTCTGATATATATAAATAAGTTTATATAGAAGTAAGAACTCTATTGGCATGAAAGTAGATAGTATACTTGCGTCGCGCACAAAATTTATGACTGCAAGTGAAATAAGAGAGTTGCTCAAATGGATAACCTCCGACGTTATATCTTTTGGAGGTGGACTACCTGATCCCTCCACATTTCCCGTCGACGAAATTTCTAAAGTAGTAGCATACGTGTTAGAGACCTATCCACAAAGAGCGTTACAATACGGCTCTACCGAGGGTGTCGCAGAACTCCGCGAAGAACTTGCTAAGTTTGTAGACTCTTACGCCGGCATTAAGGCAAGACCGGAAAATGTATTTATCACAGTAGGTAGTCAAGAGGCTCTTGAGCTCTTGGGGCGTGTGTTTATAGACCAAGGAGATGTAATTATTACAGAAAACCCCACATATATAGCAGCGTTACAAGCGTGGAGAGTATACCAGCCGAGGTTAATTGGCATACCAATGGACGAACATGGCATGGTTGTAGAGAAACTGGAGGATACAATCAGAAAACTCAAGGCAGAGGGCGCTAAAATAAAGTTTATTTACACAATCCCAACGGCACAAAACCCCAGCGGCTTAACAATGTCTCAAGAGAGAAGAAAATATCTTCTTGAGATTGCTGAAAAATATGATCTGTTGATAGTGGAGGACGACCCATATTCCTACTTTCTCTTCGAGCCTATACAAGTTACGCCTATTAAGACACTAGACAGATCAGGAAGGGTGATATATATCTCTACTGCATCTAAGATATTCGCGCCTGGCTTCCGTTTGGGCTGGGTTATAGCAGATAAGGAAATCCTAGATTGGTTTAATTTAGCTAAACAATCCTTAAATTTACACACTTCTACATTTGCACAATACGTACTCCTAGAGGGGCTCAGACGCAATATAATCTTAAAGAATCTGCCACGCGTAAAAGAACTTTATAGACGGAAACGCGACGCCATGCTAACCGCATTAGAGACTTATATGCCGCCTGGTGTAAGTTGGACGAAACCAAGCGGCGGCATGTTTATATGGGCCACCGTGCCGCCACATATAGATACGAGGGAGTTGCTAGTCACTGCAATCACTAAATATAAGGTGGCTTTTGTGCCAGGCCACGGCTTCTCTGTGGATCAATCGCTTACAAACGCTATGCGTTTAAATTTCACCTATCCAACTTTCGAACAAATTGAAGAGGGCATCCGCCGTCTTGCAATGGCAATAAAAAGTGCATGATATTACTAGAAGAGGCACTTTCAGTAATAAGAGAAAAACAGAAAGAGGGTAAGATTCACCGCACTCCTACCCTACGCTCTGAGTCGCTTTCTAGAATATCTGGAGGCGATGTATATCTAAAATTGGAATCTCTGCAAAAGACGGGTAGTTTCAAAATCAGGGGAGCTTACTTCGCCATGTACAAATATATGCAAGAGGGGTATAGAGAGTTTATAACTGCGTCTTCAGGAAACCACGCACAGGGAGTTGCATATGCCGCACAATTACATGGAGTGAAGGCGACTGTGGTAATGCCAGAGACTACGCCTTGGCTTAAGGTAAAGAAGACACAAGACTATGGCGCATCTGTAATACTATATGGCGAGAGTTACTACGAAGCAGAGAAGAAGGCTTATGAGCTTTTAAAAAGTGGTGCAAAATTCCTTCACGCATATAATGATTATTATGTCATATCAGGACAAGCTACATTAGGGGTTGAAATAGTAGAAGATGTAAAGGATGTAGATGTTGTCATAGTTCCCGTAGGAGGCGGCGGGTTAATCTCCGGCGTAGCATATGCCGTCAAAAAAATGAGACCAAACGCAAAGATAATAGGGGTTCAAGCCAGCGGAGCACCTGCTGTATATCTTTCACTTAAAGAGGGGAAGCCTGTCTTAATTGAGCGAGTCGACACAATAGCCGACGGCATTGCTGTAAAACGGCCAGGAGACATCACGTTAAAAATAATCCAGGAGTATGTAGACGATGTGGTACTAGTAGACGATAACGAAATCGCCGATGCTATATTTTTACTGCTAGAAAGGACGAGAGTAATAGCGGAAGGCGCAGGAGCTGTGGCAGTTGCAGCTCTAATGTCCGGTAAGGTAAATGTAAGAGGGAAGAAGGCCGTTGCTGTAGTGTCGGGAGGTAATATTGACGCTCCTATTTTAATGCGTGTGTTAATGAAAGCTTTAGCAAGACAGAGACGTATCATAAAACTAGTCGGCGAAGTACCCGACAGGCCGGGTACGCTAGCTAAAGCCTCATCTATTCTGGCGTCTCATAATGTAAACATACTTGAAGTTTACCATGAACGCTACGACCCTGAACAAAGACCCAACTACGTCCGCCTTGTCTTCATAGTGGAGGTACCCGGCACATTAGATATGTCAAAACTTCTAGATGAACTTGAAAAAAACGGCTTCTACTTTAAAGTAACGGCTTAATGTTGTACAGCTTCTTGGCCCATACTAATCGCCACATCCACATTTTTGTTAACATACCATCTGTCTCATGGACAAGAGGACGTAACTGGCGTTGGTATCGTCTACCTTCGCTTGACTTGAGAGTCCTTTTGTCCTAAAGAAAGGGCTCTCGTGTAACTGTCTGAAACTTGATGTTCACGGTATACCCCTCTTGGCCAACAGAGACCTCGCCTCGCCATAATACATAATCATGAACTCCAACGGAAGACAGACAGAGACTGCCGACGGCCACGCTCTAGCCCGGTCTCTACGTAAGCCACTCCTTCGCCCTACGGATCTCCGAGTCTCTCAGGAGGGGCCGGAAAAGATAGTGGAAGGTCTTCTCATGTAGGTCGCTAAGTTTCTCGCTATTCGAAAATATTATATAAAATCACCAAAGAGGTGCAGAAGTCAGGGAGAGGGGTTAAAGATTAAAAGTACAAACTCGGAGCCTTGTATGAGAACTAGGCTACTTTACCAAGAGGACTCCTACATCCGGGAATTTGAAGCATCTGTATTAGAGGTAATAGGCAACGAAGTTATCTTAGATAAAACAGCTTTTCATGACGGTACTGGCGGATTACAGGCGGATAGCGGGTTTATAATCTACAGAAGTGAGAAATATAGCACAGTGGCCTCCCACAAAGGCGGCGAGGTAGTCCACATACTAGATAGAGCGCCGGCTTTTAAACCAGGTGATGTAGTCACAGGAATACTAGATTGGGAAAAAAGGTATAGGAAGATGCGCTTACACACAGCGGCCCATATATTATCTGCCATACTCTACAAGAGATATAACGCCCTTATTACAGGTGGGGATATAACGCCGGAGTATGCTAGAGACGACTTTAATATCGAAGGCGATATGGCGACCGTTAGAAAGGCGTTTGAAGAGGCTGTGGCAGAAGCAAATGAAATAGCCCAAAGAGGAATTGAGGTAAAGATCTACTGGTTGCCTAGAGAAGAGGCTTTGAAAATCCCTGGAGTAGTGAAGTTAGCAGAAAAAATGCCCCCCGACATACCCCAGCTCCGGATTGTAGAAATACCGGGTGTAGATCTACAAGCAGACGGCGGCCCTCATGTCAGAAATACCCGCGAAATAGGCACGATCAAAATTTTGAAGGTAGAAAATAGGGGGAAAGGCAAGAAGAGACTTTACTACACTGTAGACTAGTGAATTCTCCGCTTGGCGAAATTTCGATAACTATTTTCCTTGGCGTATTATTTGCCTATCTATTTGATCGCTTAGGTTTTCCACCTTTTCTCGGGTTTTTTCTCGCAGGCGCTATAGTAGGGAAACTAGGCGCGGTAAATCTCCCTGATGTCTACTTACAGATTTTGCTATCTCTAGTAGCATTTGAGGTGGGCCGCGGTTTAGGCATAAGTGGGCTTTCGCCAGCCGCATTTTTTGCCGTAATACTAGAGAGTGCGCTTATCATTAGTCTGTCTATGTTACTTTTTAAACTAATAGGGCTTACGCTGACAGAGGTTTTAATTATCGCTATCATGATGCTTAGCTCCTCAAGTATTCTTGTTAATAGATTTGCCCAAGTTCTGCCAACAGAAGCCAGAGCTATTGCGCTTTCAATAACCACACTTGAAGACGCTGTGCTCTTCTTTGCAATAAGTCTCCTTTTCGGTAAAACGACTATTGAAAACCTGCCGGTAAATATTGTAGTCGTAACTGCAGTCAGCGTAGTAGCTTTGGCAGTGTTTAGATATGTATACAGACTGATAATCGGCCGCGAATACGCTATACCTTTTGCACTCGCCATAGCCTTCGGCTTTGTTTATGTTGTTCAATACTTCCAAATAGCTTCGCCTTTTCTCGGGGCATTTATAGGAGGTTACATATTTTCGCGAGCCGACACCCACGGTGTTCACATAAAAGAGGCTACAGCCCTTTCCAGCCTAATAATATACCTATATATGCTAGTCGTTGGATTTTCGATTCCAATGCCAGCGGTAAATCCGCTATTTATCGCCTTAAGTTTAGCCACAGCATTACTAGCAGTATTTGTTAGAGTAACAGCTGTCTTCCTAAGCGCACTTTTCACCACAGGACAGCCGAGGTTTTCTATTAACGTTGCGACGGCGACGGCGCATATCTCGGAGCTCTCTATAACTATTCCAATAGTTGCATATAGGTTAGGCGTCTTGAAAAATGCGGAGTTAGCTTTCGCATTATCTACCACGCCCATACTGACGCTTTTTCTAGCACCACTATTCTGGAGACAGCGTAGCCTACTGGAGAAATATGTGGCCAAACGTATAAGGGAATTAAAAATAGCTGTCGCATATGAAAAGCTGTATAAGGTTGTAACACACTTCTTTATAACAACGGCGAAGCTTGTAGTTCTCACTCTCGTTATAGCTATTGTAGTATCTTACCTTGGCATTTTCTCATTAGTACTACTCATACCAACAATCTACTATCTAATTAAATATTCTAGATATGTATACATAGACTTATTATTAGCACTTAGAGAAATTGAACAAGCCCGCTACGTAAGCATAATGGTTCTAGTATTGACTTTTGCCCTTGCGTCTTATGTCGTGTTTGCCTTAATAGTAAAAGTAGCCGAATTACACCACTATATAGCTCTCCTAGTAGTCACAGTTTTGACATATCTACTTATAGCTATATACAAAGAGCTTAGTAGTAATACCACCAAATAAAACCAAGAATGACTAAGACCTAGCTTCCTTATTTTGTATACAGAGGGTGCGGATAATTCTATTTAACTCATTTACTACAATTTTGTAAAATTCTTCTTCCACATGTGGAATTTCATTACACCTCTCTATCCCCTCCCGAAAGGCTTTTGCGAGACGGTAATCAAGACCTGTTATACTCTCTACGTCAGTTTCTACATCGGGTAATATCTGCGAAATTAATGCAAGGTGGTATGCATGATAACGCGCCGCGTTTTTTCTCTCGTCGCTAAGATATTCAGAATCTGCCAATGAGAAGGCCTTTTGTCTATGCACCTCTATAAGAGCGTTTTTTATCTCATTGATATCCCTCTTTCTTAAAATCTCTACAATATCCATAGTATCGATACAGAGGTAATATAAGACTTTAATACCGCTCAGGACGAACACCACCGCGGCCATGGCGACATTGGCCATCACGGCGGCCCCAAGGGCGTCAGCGGAGGCGGGCCCGGAGCCCCCAGAGAGGGCCGGCGTTATGAAGGGGCCTATAACAGGTTATACCATATAATGCGAGTTTTAGGTTTTAATCTCCCTCCCTATGATTCTGTGGTATTAATACGTATAGGCGAGCGCGAGGAGCGCATCGAATCTATAGAAGACCTAGAGAGACTATGTAAATTGTTGAGAGAAGAACTGCAAAAAGAGAGGTGTCAATACCACTCGTGGTATATACGTATATCTCCCGAGAGGTTGTTCGCGCTTTTAAAAAAGGCGTATGTAAAATATACACAAGGCGTAATCGACGTTAGTAGTGTCATAGCGGAGTTTCTAGATGAGAATAAACTGTCAAGAAGTCTATCTCGGACTATTACTCCTACGTTAAGCTCTCTTGGTATTACAACTTCCGGAAAATTTACTGCAATAGCTGTAGAAATAGGGAGGTTGTTCCATGAGGGAAAAATAGAAGAGGCAAAGGCTAGATTTCGCGAACTGGTATATAGAAACTGTATATTAAGGGAGGTTATTGAAAAAACTAGTGATTGTTCTGAGCTTGAAAAAGCCGTAACTAACGTACTAACGGCATATGGTAAAAGTATAAGATTTGATGAGTTAAAATACACAGCGGAGTTGTTGAAATTCATACATCCTAAGTGCGAAAATTGTGACTTTAGATGTATTACACCAGAGAAGATTTCTGCATGCGTAGAGAGGTTAATTCAACTTTTGACACCCCATATGAGAGAATTGTTTGAAAAATTGGATATTTCGCTTTTACCTGAGCATCTAGACTTTGTAAACACTGACAGTTCCACGTTTATTATCGGCGTAAAAGGCACAGAGAAGCACATAGGGCTAGTCTTAATTGGAAATCCCATAGAGAGCGCCGATTTGCAACAATTGAAAAACGCTTTGGCGAGACTAGAAGAGAAAATAGCAGAGGGGGTCTACGAGGTATATGTTAAGATATTACCTATATTAGAAGGAGGAGAGAAATGCAAGTCTGTCAAACTCTTGCTAGAAGTCGTACGAGGGGATCTTGAGAGAGTATCTAAATTTATTAAACTCAGCTCCTAATCACGTGTGTAGTTTCAAACGTTCTTGTGGCAAAAAGCTTCCCCTTGACATATGCCCGGACTTCTACATAAGGGGCTAAACCTGATGTGGCTATCTTTTGCCCTAACACAGAATCTATCTGAAAAATCCCGGTCTCATTTGACATATAGACATTTATAGCAAGAGGTCTGGTGTCGTTAGAAGTAAGCTCTACGCGCTCGATAGCCAAGGCGCTTAACGCGTGTATATCTAGCTTCCCAATCCGATAGGGAATTCTAGCACGACCACTAGACATATCTGTACCGTCAGCTATTTTAGCACACGCAGCTTCAAATGTTAAACATGTATATGTCTCGTCGTGACAAAACACGGCGTGTAGAACCTCTTGTTTAAGCATATACATTTTCTCTGTGTCTCCATAGACCTTAGATAGTATTTTTTCAGCCAACCTATCTGTTAACATAGCTGAATATATGGGGTGGTGTGTACGATGGACAGAATTACCTATGTCATGTAAATACGCGCCCATTAATGTCACAACCATAGAGTCCTCTATATCTCCTACTCCATCTGCCACTACACTTGGCCTAAAACCCCTTTCTGTAAGTATTTTATATATGGCAAGGGCACTACCAGCAACAATTCTAGAGTGTACAGGGCCGTGATCATTATATCTTAATCTCTGGACAGCAAAAACATTAGCCATTTTTAGATAGGCTTGAACTTCTGTATCTGTAATAAGTAAATCCCATATTTTCTTAACTTTGTCGCTATCTGGGAGCACCCGCTCTATTAGCTTTATACCGACTTCATAGGCGAACTCTTTTTGCACTCTATTATATAAAAAGCCTATTATTTAACTTTTGACTATACGCACATCTCTGCGATCTCCCTCTCGGCGCCCTGCCTTCCCGGGAGTCTGTGCCGAGACTCCGCACTCTCATCATAATGTTTTTCAGATTCACAAAACGACCCTATCTATACCTTGTTTTCAATTCTCAACTGGGCGTTTAACAGAACCGCTCTGAAAAAGATGGCATCCTGCCAGAAGAATTTGACAAACACCACAAGCGAATTTGCGAGCCTGTACTTGGGAACACCTCCTCTATTATCTTATGTGCCAACTCGCGCCTGTCTGGCGTGAGCAAGCGGTTCAACTCATTCGGCGTGATGTAGACTTGGCTCATGGGCGTGTACGGCGTGGGAGAGAAAAGCTAGTTGAAAGTCCATCCCTATTTCAACTCTCTCGACACACCTACCTCACGGCGGCACCGTGAGGTAGGTGTGATATTTGTTGTATACCAACGTGTAGTTTAAAAGGTAGAGATCAGAAAGAATTCTGAAAAACAGAGTTGGGTTAAACGCCGCACTTCAATTGTAAACAAGACAATACGCCACGCCGCCGGCCGGAGACACCGACAACTATGGGCAGAGAAGAGGTATTGGGAGCTGATAGAAAAGACAAAACAACCCGTTCTTTCAACCGTCCCGGTGACCACCTCACTTTTAACCCCCTAACTATGTTTCTCAAATTAACGACGTCTGGCCCCGGGGCGGTTGACGGGGGGTGTGGAGACAGATGCAAAATAAACGACTTGTGGCCGGCCCCCATATGAGCCGCCCCCTCGCCCCGGTGCACCCGAGACGGGCCCCTGAGTCCTCCAGGAAGGGGCCAAGAGAGGTGGGGAGACGTGACGACATTACGCTGTTCGTCAACGTAGCTTTGAGCAAGCTCTGCAGAGTAGAGACGACAAAGTTATTTAAAATAGGTACAACGATAGAGTGCCAGTGGACTATGCCCTAGAAGTGATAGAGGAGCCCGTCAAATATACCGTGTTTGATGACTATGGCCACTATGACGAGGATGTAGATAGTTTACTGCCGAGTACCGCGACGACGGGCAACACAACATTAAAGTTCTACTTGGGGTACACTGAGACAACTCCAGGCGAGGTAAGGGCAACAACGGTAGAGACGGCCGTTTTAAGACTTAAGAGCCGCCTGTTAACGAAGTTGGTAAAGAAATTTATCAAAATTGAGACATCGTATGGAAAAATAGTATTAGAAAAGCCCATAGGGGGAAAGCGTGCCTATGCCGGGACAGTCCTAGAATTTTTAAAACATCCATGAGTTGCGCGCCCCCTTTCAAAGACTGGCGCCCCGGCCCTCTCCCGGGGGGCTCGGGGCCCGTCTCCGCCAGACGCCCTTGGCGGGCGGGGCGGAGGCGAGGGGGGCCGGCCGTGCCCGGGCGTATGGGCGCAACAGATCGGCCGTGCCCCCAGGGCCGGGGAATGTGGTTCATAAGTGAAGAAACTTACGAGCTTAAAAGTGTGATGGACGCCGGAGTGGAGGAAAAAGCGGGTTGTTTTTGGAGGATTTCCCGGTACCTCCTCTTGGCCCACAACAACGGGATGTTATCTCTGTGGTCTGAGAAGCCGCAAGCGGGGCAACGCATTATGCGCTTCTCCTCTCTCTTCATATTTGCTCCGCAACGGGGACAGACCGTGCTATACAGTCTCTCCTCGAGGTACGGCAACCCATACCACTGTGCCAGCGCCTGTAGGCGCTTCCTCAGCTGGCCGAGACCGTCGTAGAGGTGTTTCCTGTCGCCGCCCTCGCCGCTCTGTTTCCTCGCAATATACGTCTCGTAGCCCATTGCGTCCACCACGACGGCGGCTTGGTGCTCTCTCGCCAATTTTACAATTTCGCTTGCGGTCTGTTCCACAATGGCTCTTATCATTCTATAACGCTTGGATTTGAGACGGCGGGCTTTACTCTCGAGAAAACTCCTTCTGGCGGGATCCTCCTCCCCTGCGGCCCGTCTTTCAAGGTCGCTTATCCTCTCGTGGAGTCTCCACAACTTTTGACCGCGCGCTCGTCGGGTAGCCTCTTCCGTTTAATTATCTTGCCGTCTACAAGGAGACCCACCATTATGCCGTGGTCAAGACGGTTGACATCAATAACGACAAGCGCCTTGGGCTCTATCTGTTGAACTTCGCGGGCAAAGACAAGGGCAACGTAGAGTCTTCCATAGGTCGGCTCCTTGCCCCTCCGCTTCTCTATGCCAAGGAATGCCAACTTGAGTTTGGCGTCTTCCTGTAGTCTCTCCATTATCCAAGTGATGTCACTTTTCTTTAACTCGACAGCAAAAGGCGGTATGCCCAACTTCCGTACTCTGAGGACGCCGTTTTTCAAATCGACGAAGACGGCCCTACTCACGTCTTTCTCGTTTTCAACCCTCAATTGGACGTTTAACGGAACCGCTCTGTGGAACACTACGTCACGCCAGAAGAACTTAGCCCACTCTGCGATATATCTCTTAAGTCCGTACTTGGGAAACACCTCTTCGATAATCTGGCGCGCCAACTCACGCCTGTCTGGCGTGATGAGTCTGTCCAACCCTCCGTCGTCAGCTTCGGCTCCTCTTGCCCCGCAATCTCCTTCAACAGTCTCCTGGCGTACTCCTCAACGGCCAAGTGCATTCTTGTCACAAGGTCTAGAACGTCCGGCCTCTCTTCGATGAGTTTCCAGGGGATTTCTATCCTCAGCGTTCTGTATACGTACATGTGTGTATATGTGGTGGGGCTGAAATCTCTGTTGGTTATAGAAGGCGCATGGGGGCAGGCCAAAAGTTTCACAAGACAAACCCACGGCGCCGTCGTGAAGGCGGCGTTAGGAGGCTTGGCCATGACCTTCGCCGCCACAAGAACAACCGTCGTCGTAAGCAACGTGTTGACACCCGCCGTTGCCGCCCCAAGCCCAATTCACACTGGCGATACCCACCGCGGCACTCGCGGCGAAAACCGCCGCAAACCCGTTTTTCAACCCGTCCACACCTCTAACGCAACCACACACCACTTTCTACTACCTCGGCTCACCTGCCTGACAGCGACGACGTCAGACAGGTTAGTCGAAAGAGTTGAAAGGGCGTCTCTGGCTTTTTGTAGTGGCGGGGGAGGTATGAAGTTGTTGCATACATCGCCTCGCCGCCGGGCGGATACTAACCGCAATTTCCCCCTATATCCAACAATCGCCGGCGAGATCATAAAATTGGCAAGGGAGTACCAAGCCGCCATAGTGGTAGACACGATGGAGGAGGAGAGCTACCGGGAGCTGAAGGAGGGCAACGGGAGCGGCGAAAAGAAGCACTTATTAGACGGTTTGGGCCAGCTGAGAAGGAGGTTGAAGGAGCTCGCCGAGTGGTACGGACTGCCGTATGTGGAGGAGCGGCTGTATTCGACCATCTGCCCCCGCTGTGGCGCGAAAATGAAAGAGCTGAGTAACAGGCGGATGCATTGTCCTTCTTGCGGTTTCAACGACCACAGAGACAATGTGCCGTTGCTTTAGGCAAAGAGGAGGTACTTGGAGCTCCTCCAGAAACAACCCGTTTTTCCAACCCAGGCCATACTTCTGGAACGCCTCCTCAATAATCTTGTGAGCCAACTCGCGCCTATCTCTTGTAAGCAAGCGGTCTAGCTCCTCTACCGTGAGTTTCGGCTCATCTTGTCCAGACAATTCCTTTAACAACGTTTGGCTCATGGGCGCATATTGCGTAGAGAAGAAAAACTAGGTCGTCGGGACAACCCGCTTTTCCAACCCCGGCGACCACCTTAAACTCGTAAGTCTTTTCGCCCATGGGACAACCGGCCCTAGGGACCCGGCCGGCTGTTGAAGTCCGCCAAGCCCGTCCGCCCGGGCACGGCCGAACCCCCACGCCCCCGGGTTGCCAAACGCGACTCAGGCACGTGCCCCGAGCCCCCCGGGGCCAGTTGTGCAAAGGGGGGCTTTGAAAACGTTTAAAAGACGGTACAGTCCATGTGTAGATGTGGCGTGGGAGAGATGTGATATCTGCACGCGACTTCAATAGAGTAGATCTAGAGGAGCTATTTGAAATGGCTAGATATATGGAGAAGTATGCTAAAAGTCGTGTCGAGTTTTTAAAGGGCAAAATTATGGCTGTGGCGTTTTTCGAACCCTCTACACGTACTAGGCTGAGTTTTGAAGTAGCAATGAAGAGATTGGGCGGAGATGTCATTGGATTCTGGGGGGCTGAAGGCACAAGCGTAGAAAAGGGCGAAACTCTTGCAGATACTATAAGAATGTTAGACGCATACTCTGACATAATTGTCATAAGACATAAGTATGAGGGAGCGGCTAAGCTTGCTGCAGAAGTTGCAGAAAGTCCTGTAATTAACGCCGGCGACGGCGCCTATAACCACCCGACACAAGCCATGTTAGATGTATATACAATATGGAGAGAGTTTGGCACAGTGGATGGATTAAATATAGGTCTCCTAGGCGACTTACGTCATGCACGTACTATAAACAGCCTTCTTGAAATACTTACAAATTTCAAAGTGAGAGTTTATCTAATCTCTCCCGAACTTCTCCGCCCTAGGGTAGAGACTATAAACTACATCCAATCTAGGGGATTAATGCTAAGTTTTCATACAAACATAGAGGAGGTTATACATGAGCTCGACGTTGTATATGTAGTAAGGATTCAAAAAGAGCGGTTTATTGACCCATTGGAATATGAAAGAATAAAGGGGAGCTACAAAATAACACTAGATACTTTGAAAAACGTAAAGAAGAATCTCATAATACTTCACCCTCTGCCACGTGTAGATGAAATAGACCATAGAGTAGATTCGACGCCGTATGCAAAATACTTTAGACAGGCGGCGTTTGGGGTTCCCCTGAGGATGGCACTTCTATACCTTATTCTACAGCCGTGACCCGCCTCTCCGCCCTTTAGGGCGGAGTTTCTCCTCGTTCGCATCTTCATCGACGGCACGACTGTCTCTAACGTGGGGTCATGGGGCTGGGCGGCACGCGGCCCTCCTCGAGTGCCCTCCTTTCGATGTTTATGACGGCGGCGACGTCCCTCCCCCACTCCCGCCCGCAGTGGGGGCAGAGGAGGAGCCTCGGGGCAGGGCCCCTCACAAGCCCCCCGCCACACCGCGGGCAGACGGAGGAGGTCCCCCTCGGATTGACCTTCACCACGGGGATCCCCCTCTCCCTTGCTTTCCGTACAATCTCCCTAAACATGCTTCTGAAGCCTGCCCTATAGATTCTGTCCCTAAGTACGGGGTCGTCTACGTTTTTGACCATGTTCTTCGGCACTTCCCTCGGCAGATTTTCGACGGCGATGGCGGCGTCGTTCTTCTTGTCCAGTTCGTTTCTCTTAAGCGCCCGGCTCGCGTACCTATTCCCCTTCAGAGACTGCATGACCTCCCTACGGCTGTGGTAGCCAAGTGTGATATCTCTAATCCCAGTCTCAAGGATGTACACCCTGCCGCCGGCCTTCACAGCCACGTTGTTCTCGTTCAAATCCACAGAGACAACCCCGGACGTTGATGTGCTTCCAGAACTGCTTGGTTGGCCAGAGCGGGATCACGACCCACCTCTGTGCGTTGACACCCTTATCGCCGTGAAGCCCTCGCGGATCCAGAGGTGGTCGTCGAGCCATATGCTGATCCTTCGTATTTCTGGCTTCTCCGTCTTCGCCCTGCCCTCCCGCTTCAGCGCCATAAAGCTCTTGACGCGGGCGACCGCGTCTTGGCACGCGGTGTGTACGTAGTGGGAGGGGGGAGGTCGGGGTACCTCCTCCTCAGCTTTCTGTACTTCTTTTCAAGCTCCTTCAACGCGTTGAACTTCCTCCAGCTGAGGCGGGCGCTGGGGATTACGACGGCGCGAGTGAGGACGTGATCCCTCTTCTTCTCCGCGTCTTTCTTCTTGCCTCTCTCGGCGCTTTTCCCACCGCTCCTTCCGCCCCTCTTCTTCGGCTCGCCCTCCTCTGCTCCCACGTAAAATCATTGTTTTCTAAGCTCCTACGTGTTATAGACGGCGGAGGTTTCCCAGAACCTCTCGGGCCGCCCGCTGATGACAAATATGACCATGAAAAAGGAAACACCCCCGTCTTCATACGCCTTACCGCATATTGAACATGTCTTTAACATCAACTACACGCATCCTTATTCCATACTCCGTTAACTCAATGTATCATGAAGGAAAAAGTGCAAAATATAGAGGAGAATGTGAGTACAGCAGACCGATAATTATCAAGCGTAAGCTATCGTACCTTGCTGAGCCAGCAACCGAAGTCTAACATGTATAGACAGCCGTAAGCCTTGCTCTTCTGGGCGGGACGCCCTAGACTAAATATTAAATTTGCAAACTTTTACCACATATGACTATCGAAGTTATAATCGATGGGCCGCAGAAGTTTACAGGCAAAGATGGAAAAACCGAGTTTATAATACGTGAAGCAACTTTAAAAGATATAAATGACGTTGTTGCTATAAATCGAAAGGTACTCCCAGAAAACTACCCCGTTTGGTTTTTTGTTGAACACTTAGAGCAGTTTCCAAAAGCGTTTATAGTAGCGGAGGTTGGCGGGAAAATCGTCGGATATGTTATGTCACGTGTAGAATACGGCTGGAGTAATATAGAGAGAGGTAAGGTGGTCAAAAAGGGGCATATAGTTTCCGTAGGTGTACTCCCAGAGGCTAGAAGATTAGGCATAGCCACTGCGATGATGCTACGGGCTATGAGAGCAATGAAAATATACTACAACGCTACAGAAGTCTACTTAGAAGTCCGCGTATCTAATACGCCAGCAATTTCGCTCTATGAGAAGCTAGGTTATAAAATAGTGGGCAGAATACCGCGTTACTACAGCGACGGAGAAGACGCCTACTTAATGGCTTGTCCACTATAGGAGGCACAAAGCAAAATATTTAACAAAGAGATATACATCATGTGTGCTTAGTACAATTGTTAAATGGCAACTAAGAGGCATTGAACGGACAGACCTTGACCCCCTTAGGTTTAGAGGAACGGCAAGACTTTTCAACCTCTTAGGTCTCGGAATCTTGGGAATAGGAGGCGTCTTCATAGCCTTAAGAGCACTCCCACTCGGACCGCTCTTTCTTGGAGTAGGAGCGCTACTCTTTTTCTTCCCCAAGTTGCTTGTCTCTCTACGCGCTGGCTCTATTCGTGAGCTCTTGACGACAGAGATGGTTTTCTTCACCGCGCTTGTACAAATGGCCTTTGCCACAAAAGCCCACCTGAACTTGGTCATTGAGAGGATGATGCGTTATAGAGAGCTCCCAGGCGTGAGAACCCTCGCGATAGCCGCGTGGAATAACGCCAGGATGATCGGCATGGAGCCTATGGACGCCATGAAGCGCGCCGTGGAGAAGCTGGCTCCCCAGAAGCTGGTGTACCGCTTCAACTCCCTATACACCTCCCTCCGCATCGGCGAAGATATCGTAGCGAAGCTCTCCCTCTACATGGATATGGACATCGTGGAGTTCTCGACGGCTATGCAGAGGCGCATGGATAGGCTGACATCTCTCATATCGTCCCTAGTAGTGGGCCTCGCAATGCTGTCAGTCACGGCGGTGGTCATCGGGAGAGGCAACCCGGCCATGCTCGTGCTAATGGGCGGCCTCCTCCCCGCCATCTTAGGCGTCGTCATGGCCCTCTTCATAAACGTGCCGCTTATGAAAATGGACTTTAGAATCCCTCCGCTCCTCTTCGGCATAGCTGCCGCTGTTGCCATGATAGTGTTGGGTTTCACGCCGATGTCCTTCTACGCGCCGCTCATCGCCTTCGGCGTAGCATTGGCTGGATGGGTTATCACGCGAGAAAGAGTCGACGCCAAAGCCTTCGAGAGAGGGTTCATGGACTTTGTATATACAGTGTTCGACGAGCTTAAGAGAGCCCCCTCCGTCTACCGCGCGGTTGAAAACGCGATAACTTTTGGGGACTACGGCCCGTTTAACAGCAAGGCGGCTGCGCTCTTGCAGACCATGAAGGTGGGAGACAGTAGGCTTGAGGACGTAGCTTTAAAAGGCATGCAACCGGTAATGTCTGTGATATTGAGGATGCTCTTGGACATATACCGCCTCGGCACGTTGCCCCGATCCACCATAGACCAGCTACAGAACTTTGTGGTAAAGCTCTTCGAATACAGATCCGAGATCGGCAGGACGTTGAATATAACCCGCTTCCTCGCGCTCGCGGGAGCCGCCATGGTGGCCTTCGTAAACACTTCGATGATTAGGCTGACTGAGGCGATGTCTAAGATCTCCGGTGGGGCGCAACTAGGCGGCGTGGGCATGAGCATGCTGTATCTAGCGCTCGCCATAATGTCCGTGGGGTACTACTTCCTCTTCACCAAGATAAGCTTCTCCACTAGAGGCGGGCTTCTGTATTTAGCCCTGCTGTATCTGGCCGTATTCGTTGCGTCGTTTGCGGTAGGGGTGTTCCTCAAGGCGTAGGCCATGCTGGACTTTAGACTCGACTCCTGCAGGGGGGCGGTCGTTGAGGAGTACGCCTCCGAGGGGGCCCGCATCCAGATATACAAGTCTGAAGACGGGTACTGCTACAACGTGGCGTACGCCTTCCCATACTCTGAGAAAGTTGGCGAATACGCCTACAAGGTTGTGGAGTATCTCACGGCCAACCAGATAATTAGGCCTAACCTCACCAGGGAGGAGCTTGGCAAACTTATCGAAATGGCTATGGCCGACATAGGGGTTCCGAGACAATTGCGCGCTGCTGTGAGATACTACGTCCAGCTAGAGGCTGCCGACTACTCCTACCTTACGCCAATTATATATGATATACGACTAGAAAACGTAAATATAAACGGAACCGACAACCCAATATTCGTAGATCATAGAGACTACGGCTATAATATAAGGACTAATGTAATACCGACAAACAAAGAGACGTTAATTAAAATCGTAGGCAGAGTCTACGCAGAAACCGGACGTCCGCTTAACGAGCAGTATCCCATACAAGACACCTATATACGTCTTAGAAACGGGGCACTTCTGCGCTTCGCCACGGCGATGTCTGGCAGAGTGGCGAGAAACCCACCCTACGTATCCATCCGTATACAGCCCCCCACCCCATATCGCCGACAGAGCTGATAAAGAGACGCACCATCTCCGCCTTGGCGATGGCTTATCTATGGTACCTATTCGAGCATCACAAGTCGGTGATGGTTGTAGGCGGCACGGGCACGGGCAAAACTACGTTGTTAAACGCGTTGCTCGTCCTTCTGCCCCACAAACGTCTCGCCATAGCGGAGGAGACCCCCGAGATCAGGATGCCTCCTAGCTACCAGAACGTGGTCATGCTTTTCACGTCGCCGATGTACGACTACATGAAGAACCTGCCCGGGTCGGAGTCCGCAATATACCTAATAGACCTCGTCAAGTACTTGCTCCGCGCGAGACCTGACATCATCGTCATAGGCGAGAGCCGCGGCAGAGAGATCCACGAGCTGATACAGGGAGTTTTGACAGGCCACGGCGGCGCTACCACCTTCCACGCCGAGGATATAATGGAGGTGTTTATGCGTCTCACAGGCGAGGCCATGGGAGTATCTCCAGAACATATATCGGCTTTCCACGTGACTGTTACAATTAAGCGGTTTGAATTTGGTAGACGCGTTACATCTATTACTGAAGTTGTTTGGCTAAGGGCGTATCCATACGCCGCACCGGGTAAAATAAAGATTAAAGAAGAAGAGTTTGGATTAATAAACGTGGGTTGGTACGACCAACGTAATGATACTGTCGAAATAGATCTAAGGAGATCCTACTGGCTTCAGAGGCTGGGCGGTTACGATGAAGTATTAGAAAGAGCAAAATTCTTGGCCCACTTAGTAGAACGAGGCGTCTTTGATGCAGAGAAAGTAGGAGAGGCTGTAAGAGAGTACTATAGACAGAAGCATGCTATATTACGGAAAGCCTGAAGATCTAGCTAAAGCCATAATGCGGGAGATCGAATTATTGAATACGCTTTTAAACATCGATGAGAGACTTGATGTATTTATCAAAAAGAAGATAGAATTATTAAATAGATGTCTAGCCCAAGTTGGGAAATTGCCACAGGGGGAGTACCAATTAATAGCGGTAGATATTTGTGAAATCGTACCAATATGATAGATTTTCTCCTCACCGCGATTATAGCCATTTTATCTGCAGTAGGAGGAGTACTTATAAAAGACCTAAAGGCCCTGTCTATATTCATAGTACTTATAGCTACTGCGACTTTTCTAGTGGCACATATCACAAGCATTCCCTTAGTAACATTGGGGTTGCTGGGTCTTTCTACAGCAGTAGTAAGAATGGGCAAAGCGAGTAGACAAATCGTTCAGAAAAGAATACGCACATATAAGTCTTTGAGAAGACTTTCAAAGCTAGAGGAATCCGTAAAAACGCTACCTGAGAATATCATAGACGTTATTCCCGCCGGGGCTGTTAGAGCAGTTCATCCAAAAATCGCAAGCTTGATATCTTTAGTAAACGATGCCTACTCTAAGGGATATACTGTGGAGGAACCCCACTGGTTTAAAATAATTAGGCAATACCTCGCCACAGTAGGTCCGCTATATACAGCCGATAGGACAAAAATAATCTCCGAATATGAGGTTATAGATCTGTAGAAACTTAAACATCAGCAACATAATTTTAAGGGTCTAACCTTACAGCTTTGTGTCTTTTGAAATTGTAGCTAAGGATATAGCAGGCAGGATTGGGTTGTTATATACAAAAAGCGGAGTTGTAGAGACTCCGGCTCTCTTCCCAGTGGTAGACCCCAGAAGGCAGGAAGTACCGTTGGAAGTTGTAGAGAAGTACTTTAACCAAGTAATCACTAACGCCTATTTTCTGTATAGACTCACAGGAGGTAAAGCAGTTGACATAAAAAAACTCCTCGGGTGGAGGGGCGTTGTTATGACAGACTCGGGAGCTTATCAGATACTGAGATATGGGACTGTAGAGGTAGATCCAGACGAAATTCTATATTTTCAACAGAAAATAGGGAGCGATATTGGAGTAATCCTCGACCTCCCCTTCGACTATGAGGAGCCTTATGAGAGCGCATTGCTTAAAGTAGAAGAGACTATTAGACGAGCCAAAAGAGCTGCGGCTGTCCTAAAAGACCTAGATATGCTAGTCGTGGCGCCTATACAAGGCGCATTGTATACAGACTTGTTGATTAGGTCTGCCAAAGAGCTGTCTAAACTAGGTTTTCATATCTACGCAATCGGCAGCCCCACCACTCTTCTAGAAGAGTATAAGTTTGACCTCATCTTAAAAATAGTCTTAGATGTAAAACTCAACATGATGCGAGAGGCCCCTCTTCATCTCTTCGGCGCAGGTCACCCGCTTGTGCTTCCATTTGCAGTAGCTTTAGGCGTGGATCTATTCGACAGCGCGTCTTACATACTATACGCAAGAGACGATAGGATTATACTTCGAGACCGCACGTTACGTCTAGACGATGTAAAAACGGAGTATCTGCCCTGTAGCACCAAACTCTGTTACACGCCTGTAAAAGAGCTTAGGGAAATGCCGAAACAAGAGCGTATGATGTTAATAGCTGAACACAACCTCGCGGTGTTGAGAGAGGAACTTCTAGAGATAAAACAGAGAATTTACGAAGGCACTCTCTGGGAGTACTTAGAGATAAAGGCAAGAGCCCATCCGGCTCTATATAGATTTCTAAAAAACCTCCACCGCTACCGCCGTCTCTTAGAAGAGTATGACCCAGAGACACACCCAGATCCACACGGGCTTTTCTTTTTCGCAGATACAGCATCCTCCAGACCTGAGCCTATGAGACATTGGACAAAGATGTCGCATGTATCTGCTTTGTCCAAAAAGGCTGTGGTAATTAGGGTAAATGAAAAGCCGTATAACAGAAGCTGGGAGTATATATATCTAAAAGGCATAATAGGCGATAGAGCCCACATACTTTTCTACGACCCCATCTTTGGCATAATCCCCGAGGAATTAGCTGAAATTTACCCACTTTCTCAAAACGAATCAGAGGGCGAAGACGAGGCCGCGCGTGCACGCGCCTATGAGTGGCTAGACCGCTACGACGTTATAATAACATATAACGTCGATATCCCACTAGTTAATAAAAGCGTGATTAAAGCCAGCTCTCTAGAAGAAATCGCTTTATATGTATAATCTAGAGGTCTCCTCCCTTTTACTTTGTTCCTCAAGTCTCCGGCGCATTTCCTCAAGCTCTTTCTCAAGCTCTTCTGCTAACTGTCTTAACCCGCTTGTGTCTATAGGGAAGTCAAAAAGTTTTGAAAAGAAATCTACAGCAACACTTGCGGCATAAGGATCCGCAGGTCTAGAGACATCGGCATACGGCAGTATTACTAACGTAGGAAAGTCTAGCTCCTCAAGAAAAGACACTAAATAGGCCAGCGGCCCCACTATTTGTAAACCTTGTTCTAACACTTTGGCGCCGCCTGTAGGCAACTCCGCCCTCTTATAAGCTGATGTATATACAATACGTAATAGATCTTGGTCTCTACGTAACCTCCCATCCAATCCGCCAAAGAGAACTGCTGCCCTAAATTCATTATTGACGACCCAAGACGCTAAAGCCTTTGTGTAATCGTAGACTGCAGCATCATGAACGCCGTAGTTGTTTACTACGCCAACCACCTTTCCACACGAAAAAATCTCGTTTTGAAGCAAAAGCCTACCGCCTTCAATAGACACAACAGGGGGCTCCCCTCTGTATCTCACAACGCCAACAACTTCACAATTTCTAGCTATATACTTAGTGGCAAGGTGGCCAACTATACCTATGCCAGCGAACCCCGTTATAAACAATTCATAGTTTTCTACAGGTTTGAAAACTCTGAATTCTACCCTCATATTTTGTCAACCTCCTCATATACTTTTGTGAGCTTGTTTATTTCTTCTGTATTTTCTACATACTCAAGTTGCGTACCACAGACTGGACATACGCCGCCATAATTAATCGCCTCGTCTAAAGTATAACGCATGTGACAAGTTGGACATATGTAGTATGCCCCCTCTGTCAATGATCTTATAAGTGAAGATATCTTCTCCTTAGCTACTTTTGCCCTATTTTTTATAGCTTGACGTATTACCTCATCGTCTACATACCACGTGTATTCTATTCTATAATCTTCCGTCGTCCTCTTCTTAACACCAACCATATTTTGTTTCATTAAATACTGAAGTATCCTCCTAGTCTCTGCCGTAGATATATTGAGAAAAATCGCAACACGGTCATCTGATAAATCCTCTTTACGCTCGTAGAGGAGTTCAACAACTTTACGCGCTAACCTGCCATATTCAGGGCTGTCAAACTCCCAAGCCACAGATTTCTCCACAATATACAAATAAGCCTCTTTCATACCCTTCATATCCTACAATACATACGGCCATTTTTAAACTAAGATATTAATTCTCGGCGACAGTTCTTTCGTGCTATATGTAGACATGCGACCATTAACTTTTAGGAATAACACAGTTTTCAACGTCTCAATACCGAAGCCTGTAAGCGCCGAGATAGGAACAAACCACTCAAAATATTTACTTACTACATTACGTAAGTGACGTATTTTTTGAACGCCAATTTTATCAACCTTGTTTATAACGAGTATTACCTTGTCGCGACTTACCCCCACCTCTCCTAGGGTCTCTACTGATGTCTCTAGCTTACGTAGTACCTCTTCCTCCGGCTCGGAGCCGTCTAAAACTAAGAGTATTATGTCGGCATCTATAATCTCTTGAAGTGTAGAATGAAAAGACTCAATTAATACAGGCGGCAGGTCGTCTATAAAGCCTATAGTGTCTGTCAACACAATTCTCCTGCCCCAGAGATCTAGCGCTCTGCTATATGTCTCTAAGGTGGCAAACGGTTTACCATCTACAAGCTTGTTTTCACCTACCATCTTGTTAAACAATGTCGTCTTCCCGGCACTTGTATAGCCGGTAATCACTACCTCAGGCACGCCGGCTTCTCTCCTTTTCAAGATATACATAGCTCTACTCCTACGCACCTCTTCTAGCTTACGTTTAATTGTAGATATTCTTCTCACCATATGGCGGTAGTAAGCATCTATGATATACTCGCCTGCACCCATGAAGCCCAACTGCTCCCCCATCTTTGCCCTCCTTAAATACTCCTTTACCTTTGGCAACTCATATCTCAGCCTAGCTAACTCAATTTGCAACTTCGACTCTATGCTACCTGCTCTTTTTTCAAAAATTGTAAGTATAACTAATATTCTATCTATAACACTACGTTTAAAAAGCTTTTCTAAATTAAAAACTTGCAAAGGGGTTAAGCTATGATACGCGATAAATATGTCAAAATCTCTCTCTGCAACTTCTTTAGCCTTGCCAGACCCAAGATAAAATCTTGTATCTGCTCTGCCAAACTGGGTAACTACGTCAACAATGTCAAAACCTGCCGCCTCTACCAGAGACGTGAATTCCTCTAGTTTATAAGCTAAATTCGGCGTCTTAGGGCCGACGTAAGAAAGAAGCGCCCTATTTCTCATCACTATCTCTAATCTCAGCTACCTCGCCTAGTGTAAGACCTCTATCTATTCTACCACTCCCTGAAGTGGCGCCTTCTTCAGCTATGTTTATCAGTAGTTTTACTCCAAGAGTTTTCTCAAGTTTCTTAGCTAATGCTAAATCGGGCTGTAACTGCCCAGATTCTATCCTCCTTAAGACAGCCTCCTTAATGCCTAACATAGCTGCAAGAGCCTCTCTAGAGAGGCCAAGATTCTCTCTAGCTCTTTTAATAACTTCTCCAAAATTTTCCACAAGATCCACATCGAGAGACTGTAGGCGGGGAGTTGCAGATTTAGGCCGTGGCGGCGTCTTCTTTTGAACTGCTTGTTGTAGCTGCGGCGACACTCTTTTACCATATCTAGCTGCACAACTTTTACATACGTACAGTACAGCTTTATCTACCTCTATCGGTATAGGCTCGCCCTCTATGGGTCTCCCACATATTTCACAATGCACGTCTTACAACCTTTTATAATTTATTTAAAACTTCCCTATACGACGTATGAGGGGTATCACAAACATAATCGCCTATCTCTATGGAAGAGAAGCGGCAGAAAAACTACAACAACATGTGGTTGAAATAGAGCGGAATAAAGATGGGCGAATTAGACGCGTTTATATAGATGGGAAACTGGCGTTTGTCCTAAGAAATAACGATGGCTACCTCCTCCCGACAATCCACGGGGCAATGTTTTTAGAGAGAAAAGCCGTAGTAGATTCCGAAGCGGCAAAATATGTTGCAATGGGGAGAAACGTGCCTGCAAAGTATATAATTTCTATAACGCCTGATGTAAGAGCCAATGGAGAAGTAGCGGTAGTAGATCCAAGCGGATCTATTATAGCTGTGGGGAGGTTAATCTACAGTATCAAGGAGTTAACACTTAAGAGGGGCTACGCCATTAGAGTTAGAGAAACTCTAGAGAAAACTACACAACAACCTCCGCCGCCCTAGGCTTGTTAACAGTCTATGTCAAAGCGGAAAGAGCCTCTTCAATAGTGTTATACTCGCCGAGTAATTGAGAGCCTTTGTAAACTTCGACTTTCTTAAGTATACACTGGTGCAATATATTTTGCGGCGTAATCCCTGGAAATATTCTGCCCCATGGCGCCGGCCTCCCCTCTTCATCAAGCGCCTTGATTTCTCTATCTATACCAACCTTACCGCGACATTTAGTAAAATGGAGAACAAAGCGAATTCCCTTACTTCTGGATATTTCCACAAGACGTTCAAACACCCTCAGCATAGACATTACGCGGTAGTCTAATTTTTCTGACGAAGTAATATGTGACAGTGCCATCGTTGCTTACTAACGCCAAAACTGTATCCATAGAAAGAGTCTCTCCCATATTTATAAAACTCAGTAAAGTCTGCGTGGTTACTTCAATCCCCTCTACCATAACATAGAAAAGATATTTACTCTTCTTCTCGGCGATAAACATTCTGTCGTTAAGTCTCTCCAGTATCTTAAATCCTCTCGACATAAGGTCTTTGAAAACCTGTTCTAACAATACGTCATCCACATTTTCCGATGTTTGTCGGTGTTTAAAAATTACAACAGAAAACACCATCACTCGGACTGGGGTTGTAAAAACGGCAATAGATTATGAGGGCGATATGAAATCTGGCATAAAGACGCTTGCAGTCATAACCGGCCCCTACACAACGGCTAAACTAGGCGCCGCCATTACTCTGGCCTCCACAGCCTTTGGTTGGGCTCTGGCCTATGCAGCGGCTAGAAGTATGCTTAGGGAAATTATACAAAAGGCGAGGGAGCGCGGCGTTCTGGTCGTGAAGGTGAATCCGAGGGGTGCCCCCTCCCTCTGCCCACGGTGCGGAAAGAAACTCGTGGGGGCAACGCCCCCGAGGCTCCTCCTCTGCCCCAACTGCGGGTGGAAAAGGGGGAGGGACGTACCCGAGGTATCTTGGATACCCATGAAGGCGTGGGCGAGGAGAAAGTCCCTAGGCGTAGGGACGGACGGCAGACGGTTGTCTGTATTTATACAAAGAAGTTAAATAAACGCGTTCTGCGGATCGAATAGGCTTTGTCCCCTCGAGCAGAGCCGCGACCGTCTGGCTCCATGCCAGAGCTAGGCTGATAGTAAATGCGCAAAAGGGGCCCGCGCAAGCGAGGACGCGACAGTTATACTTGCCCAGCATAAATACACAGCCCTAAAATCTCTCTGGGCGCTAATATAAATCTTGTAAAGGCGTAAAACTTTATATACTTACTCCAGTGCACGCCCATGGCTTCGGACGTCTCTAAATGTTTCGCAACTCTAGGCGCCACGTTACAAGATGCCATTGGCAAGCAAGTGTTAGTAAAACTAAGAGATAGTCATGAGATAAGAGGCATACTCCGCTCGTTTGACCAACATGTAAACTTACTCCTAGACGATGCAGAAGAGATAATAAATGGAAATGTATACAAGCGGGGGACTATTGTTATAAGAGGGGAGAACGTGCTCTTCATATCGCCTGTGTCATGAAAGGCACACCGTCAATGGGGAAACATAGCAAGGGGAAAACTCACATAAGATGTCCGCGTTGCGGCAGACACTCATATAACGTATCGAAAAAATATTGTGCTGCATGCGGTTGGGGTAGAACTAAACGTTGGAGGAAATACAATTGGGCAAAGTAAAAAGTGTATAACATGGAGAGGGCCCGTCATCGCTGATTATGTGAATGATAAATCTGGGTGCTGACTTAACACCACTTGACTTCCTCACGACAATAGTCGCGCTTTATGTAGTTGTAGATCCCATCGGTAATGTGCCTCTCTTTGTTGCCCTTACTGCTAAGTTAGATAAAACACGTAAACGTAGAGTGCTTATACTCTCTGTATTAGTCGCCGCCTCTGTTCTTGTACTTTTCGCAACCTTCGGCATTGAGATATTCGGCTATTTTGGCGTAAGACTTGGCGATTTTGTTATCGCCAGTGGGCTTATACTAACGGCTTTTTCTCTGTATCAACTATTGCGGCCTTATGAACAGACTATTTCGTCGAATGGCCTAGAAGTAGCAATAGTGCCTCTGGCAGTCCCGTTTCTAGCGGGGCCGGCGTCTATATCATATGTGCTACTGCTGTCTAAATATATGGGCGTCTTCCCCACGCTATTTGTAATCTTCACAGTCTCGGTGCTCACCCTATTTACGCTCTATATATCGGAATTTATACTAAAAATCTTAGGCATGCTCGGAGTCAGAGTACTGGAAAAAATAATGTTAATTATCAGCGTAGCCATCGGGATCTCGTTAATACGTAGAGGACTCCAGTTGTGGTCGGCAGAACTTCTAACATAGGCCCCATATCTCTCTTTAATGAAACATTTTTTCTCTAATAGCAGATTTATAAATTCCATACACATTAGACGCCGTGTCTGTAAAAATTAGCGTTAAAGGGCAAGCAACTGCGCCGGGATCTCTCGCCGAAGTTTTAAAAGGGGTAAAACTCAAGCTCATTACAATATCTGGCAAAGGCGGCGTCGGCAAATCGTTTGTAACTACATCCCTAGCCCTGGGTTTTGCCATGAGGGGGTATAAAGTGGGCATATTAGATGGCGATGTTTATGGGCCTACCGTTCCTAAAATGCTCGGCGTATCAAACAGTATATTATATGTAAATGAGAAAAGCGGAAAGATAATCCCTGTGACAGGCCCTCTAGGCATTAAAGTCGTTTCTATCGAATTTGCTCTGCCTAGCGACGATACGGCCGTCATATGGAGAGCGCCTCTTGTTAATCAAGCACTACGGGATTTTATAGCACAGGTTGATTGGGGTTCTCTAGATGTCTTAGTAGTAGACCTCCCGCCTGGTACTGGAGACGCCCCACTTACAATAGCCCAGAGTCTACAAGGGGGGTTAGATGGCAGTGTAGTAGTTACAATTCCGACAGATATCTCTAGGAGAATCGTGTTAAAAGCAATAGACTTTTCACGTAAATTAAACATCAAGGTGGCCGGCGTTGTCGAGAATATGTGTTGTTTCAAATGCCCAGACAATGGAAAGTTGTATTATATCTTTGGAAAAGACGCCGGTAGAAAAATAGCTGAAAGCTCCGGCGTACCATTTCTAGGAGGGATACCAATAGACCCCGATCTTTCCCAATATCTTGACAGCGGTAGACTTCACGAATTTCTCGCGAGTGAAAACGAGACTGCAAAAGCCATATTAGAAGTGGTAAACAAATTGATAGAAATGTATAAAGATAAGTTACAACAGCCCATAGAGGCGGAGAAAAAACCAAGGCGGATTTCCCTCCTTAAATTGCCGGGCGAAGAAGAAGAAGGGGGGAATAGCTAGCGTTTTATAAATGGTCTCGGCAACAATTCGCTAAGTCTCACAGTTATCACCTTAGTCTTGCTCGCCATTACTATAAGCGCATCTGGATTGAACTCTGCTATCACCTGTCTACATGCTCCACAAGGCGGCGTGGGCTCCTCTGTATCTGTATATACAACGACTACGTCAATATCTCTATCACCTTCAGATACCGCTTTAAAAACAGCAACACGTTCAGCACATATAGTCAAGCCATATGATGCATTTTCCACGTTAACTCCTGTATATACCTTTCCACTCTTTGTCTTTACTACAGCCGCCACTTTAAAGTTTGAATATGGGGCATAGGCGTTGTTTATAACAGCCTTGGCCTTCTCTATCAAATCTTCCATGTCTCCACACTTTTGTCTCTTATTAATAATATGCCCACCCATACCACCACGCCTTTTTAAGAGAGGCCGCTCTTCGACGAGTTTCCAAAGGATTCTGATTTTCTACGTCTTGTACGTTTGGCTCATATGCATAAAGGGCGTGGGGGAGGAAAGCTAGTTGAAGAGACTCTCTTTCTACTCCCTTGCTTCATTGCCTTACAGCGACGACGTGAGGTAGGTGTGTGAAGGAGTCGAAAGGGTGAGTGGGCCGAGCCGCGTCTAGCTTTTTATGCATGTGGCGAGGGAGGTATGGGCCTACTGTTGTTTGTAGTTGGGCTCGTCGTCATGGAGCAACGCCGTGTTGACTCTGCCCAGTATTCTTTGTATTTGCTGATACGTTGGCTAAGCTTCTTGCGTGCGACTTCACTTCTCCGATTGAATACATTGTGGCGTTTGACACATTCCTGTTCTGTTTTGCCCTGGTCGTTATTGTATCGTTTATAGATCCCAGACAGGGCACAGACAAATCGCGCGACGCACTTAAAAAGTGACTATGTTCGGCATGTCCGCCACGGCCATCGCCATCTTGTTCATGAACCTCGGATCTCTCACGCCGTTACAAACTGCCAGTCCGGCCCCGGAGAGTCGGCCGGAAGTCATGGTTCAACCGCGCCGACCCCCCTACCCCCGCGGCCCCAAGGGCGTCAGCGGGAGCGGGCTCGGCGCCGCGAGGGGGCGCGATAGTGTAGTTTATATAATGGCTTTTAAAAGCCGCTCGTGCCTACTGCGGAAGATGTTAGGAGGCGAATTGTAGAACATGGCTTGTCTATACGTGATAGAGTTGTGGAAAATCTTCCATATAGCTATAGTGTTATGGTAGAACAGATAAAGTCAATATCGCGCACATATAAGGGTGATTTCGATACATTTTTCTCAAGTCTATCTAACATCAAAGGACTTGACCTATTGATAATATATGTCATGCTTGTAGCATTACTAAGTAGATATAAGGCGCTTAAAGATGATGAACTAAGAAGTCTATCGGCCGCGTTTGAAAAACACATATATGACGTAATTTCTGCGTCAAAACTACGTAGGGTACTTGAAGAAGCCGGTGTAGAAAAAGAGATTTCAAACGAGACAATTTCGGATCTTTTGAGGTCGCTAAACATAGTAAGCAATAAACATAGCACGCTTTATGCTTGGATAGCTAAACAACGGAGGCTGTCTAAATTTGAAGATGAGGTTAGAAAGATAATCTTTAAAGGTCGGGGAGGCAGCCGCGTTAGTAGAGGAGCGAGACTCTTCATACGCATTTTTATACATGAAACAAATATACCCCTGGCGTTTAAGATTGTCCATACGCCTGAATACAAAAAATATATACTCCATGGAGATATGTATACGGCGTTAGTTACTTTGAGATCAGGCGCTTTTGAAGATATACCTACTCTCACTTCAGAGAGAATAAAAGCGAGGATTGCCAAGAGGATCCTCTGTGAAGCTAGAGAGGGGGGGTCTAGGTGTCGCGATGTAGTATTTAGACTAGAGAGCATACGCGGCTTGATTAGACACGTGGGGAAAATAAGCGGTGACCCCATACTATATGAGAGGGGGGCTTATGACATTGGCGTGAAATATTGTAAAGAGCTTAAATGCGACACATGCCCTCTGAGAGATATGTGTAAACGCTATATCTTTATCAAGCTCAAGTAGCATAATGTATTAAAATGAAGCTATAGCTAAGTCTTATGCTACTAAAAGGAAAGGTCTCTATAGTCACCGCTGCGAGTAGAGGGATAGGGCGTGGCGTTGCGTCTGTACTCGCGAGAGAGGGTTCTGACTTAGTTATCGCCGCCCGCGACTCAGAGAAATTAAAAAATGTAGCCAACGAGTTGTCGTCTAAATATGGAGTTACCGTAATTCCCGTTTCTGCAGATTTGACAAATAGAGGAGATGTAAAACGAGTAGTAGAGGAGACCATCAAGAACTTTGGGAAAGTAGACGTATTAGTCTACAACACAGGACCGCCTAAGCCGGGGACTTTTCTTGAACTCACAGAGGAGGACTGGGACTATGGTGTAAAACTACTATTGATGAGCGCTGTGTGGATAACAAGAGATGTCCTCCCCCATATGATTGAGAGAAGACAAGGCAGATTAATATATATCACATCTAGCACGCTAAAACAGCCGATTCCAACGCTCACACTCTCTAATGTAATTAGAATCTCTCTAGCAGGTTTGGTAAAAACACTAGCATATCAGCTAGGCAGATACAATATCCTCGTCAACGGCATTATGCAGGGATATGTAGACACAGACCGCGTGAGAGAGGTAGCCGCCGCGAGAGCCCAAAGAGAGGGGCGTACCGTCGATGAAGTATTAGAAGAAATGGGAAGAGAGATCCCGCTGGGCAGATTAGCTAAGCCGGAAGAGATAGGAGAGCTAGTGGCCTTCCTAGCCTCCGAAAAAGCTAGCTATATCACAGGCTCTTTAATTTTAATAGACGGGGGACGTACGTTATGTATATAGATTTAACGAGTGGAAAATTTTATCTACAATATCTCTACTTATTTTGAATCCATATTTAATTTCTAGATACGATTTTCTAAATTCAACTACATCACGTTTTATATTGTTGACGTCTTCGCCGCGTAATACCCGCGCGATAAATCTCGCAATTTCTCTCATCTCGTCTTTCCCCATGCCGAATCTTGTCATCTCTTGTACGCCTATTCTAATGCCGCTGGGTTTTAACACACTTTTATCCCAAGGTAAGGCGTTTTTATTAACTATGATGTTTGCCTCCTCAAGCAGAGCTGCTACTTTATCGCCTCCGCCGAACTTAGACACATCTACAGCAACTTGATGCGTTTTTGTATAACCCTGTCTCTCGGCCACTGGGGGTACTCCCTCTGCTGCAAGAGCCTCGGCCAGAGCTCTGGCGTTTTCCACAATTCTTGTAGCATATTCTCTTCCAAAAACCTCCATTTCTACAAGTGTTACATATGTTGCGGCATAGCGATGGAGGTGGTAGTTAGAGGTAAAGGTGGGAAAGACCGCTCTCTGTATCTGTGAGTTTTTCTCTTCATCAAGAACAGTGGCTATTACCCCGCCTTGGGGGCCTGGAAATGTCTTATGAGTAGACGCCGTAGTTAAATGCGCGCCTTCTCTCAACGGATTGGGGAAAGCCCCGCCTATGATTAGTCCAAAAACATGTGCAGAGTCATGAAGTACATATGCCCCTACGGTTTTTGCAACCTCTGCTATTTCTTTAACCGGGTGGGGAAATAGATATAGAGAGGCGCCTAGTATTATTAAGTTAGGCCGTTTCTCCTCTATTAACTTACGTGCCGCATCTACGTCTATGTTAAAGTTTTCCAAATCCCAAGGTAGTTCAACCGCTTTAAGTCTAAGTGCCTTAAGCCCGCCTACGGTGTTATGGCTTATATGGCCGCCGTATTTTATAGGCAACGAAGCCACTGTACCGCCCTCGGGGACTAAGGCAAAGTAGGCCGCTAAGTTAGCTATCGTGCCTGAAATAGGTCTCACATCTACAAACCTCGCGCCTAAGACATTTGCAAATTTTTTCGAAAGCGCGTCTTCCAATATGTCTACATATCTTACACCCTGGTAGTACCTACTCCCAACTATGCCCTCTGCGTATCTACCCGCCAGATCGTTTATATATACCAGTTCCGCAAGTGGCGACATCACATTTTCACTAGCTATTAGATTTATCGTCTCCTTACGTCTCCATGTATTATGCCTAATTACGACATCTAAGATATTTTCCACTTCCTGCGGTAGCATTAAGCCAGCTATAGCCTAGGTTAAATATTTTTACCGAAGTGATACCACTCTTATCTTCGTATATGGGTACTGTCCTCTTTCGTCTTTTTCCCACTTCTTAACCATGTCCCATATGGTGAGAAACGCCACGCCTACTGCAAACAGCGCCTCGGGGCCAGGGGGCACATCCCTAGACTTCACAGTCGCGACGGCAGTAAGTATATCTCTCACATCTATGTCTATTTTGAAAGACTGGATAGATGGACAAGGGCCGCCCATAAGTTCACAAAGCCTTTTTACATTGAGTGCAGCCGCGGTTTGTGCCGCATATATCGGATGTCCTTTATCCACTGGCTTTTTTACTAAGTCAAGGCTCTTTAGCTCCATCTCTCCATACGCCGACGCTACAACATCTCCGTTTCTCACAAGCGGCAACTCCTCCAACTGAGTTATATCTACGGTGGCATAGCCACCGCCTTTTGTTTTAACTTCTACAACGATGTTTTTTATAGTCTCTACGCCAGAGCTCACTGCACCAACTAAAACGCCAAATAACACATCCATTTCGACCCCCGTCTGCCACTCTGTTGAACCCTCGACGTATAATCTCCCATTTTTACAACTTGCCGAGACAGACAAAGGCAGAGGGTGTAGAAATGGAAGATAGCGATGTGCAAATCTCGCAGCATGTGCCGCAACTGCCGTATTACACCTATCTACTACAACTTCGGCAGATGCTCTCGCATATCTAAATACGTCAGGTTTTCTAGATATATCGACAATCATTGAAAACACCTATCGGCATCTGCATAATATCTCGCCAGCTCAGCTTTTGTCAACTTACGTCTTTCGGCCCTCTGGATGAGAATTTTGGCTGCCAGAAGTCGCGCGTTTTTTTCATCAAGCTCCTTTAGCAATTGGGTGAGAAGCTCCTCACAGCTTTCAATAGGAGCGTCGATATATTTCTCAAATAGCTTGGCCTTTTTTATATCTAGCTCAATCCAAGAATAGTCCACCTGCGGTATAGGCCACCTATGCCCACAGCGTTTACATATAAATTCATTACTGGGTAACAACGCAATTTCTCGAGATCCACACTTTGGACAGAACACATGGCGTTAGGTTTCTATGTTTAAAATTTTAACAAACGAGCTTTCTCTGCTCTATCCAATTCCGTAGCCGCGGGCCATAAACCCGTGGCGCCGACTTAAGATCTTCAATTGTACGAGAGCCTGTAAGAAACATGGCAATCTTTACCTCCGCAATCACAGTCTCTATCTCCTCTCTTAGCCTGCCTTCTAGAGCCGCCTTTAAAAACGGCTGTGACATTGTGAAAAAATCTGCGCCTAATGCAAGCGCCTTTGCGCCATCGAGACCACTTCTGATACCCCCTGATGCAATTATATAACCGCGGTAGCCGGACCTCGCCTCACATATAGATGCCGCCGTAGGTATACCCCACGATTTAAATACTTCTGCAACTCTCCGACGCATAGACGAGCCAGACTCTGCAGCTCTGGCGCCCTCAATAGCTATGAAAGAGGTTCCGCCATAGCCTCCGACATCTATAGCGTCTGCAACTTCAACTAGACGGGAAGCCACCTCTTTTGAAATACCATTGCCTACCTCCTTTACTATAACCGGCCGGCCTGCCGCTTTTCTAACGACTTTTATCTTCTCAAATACGCCTCTAAAACGAGGCTCTCCCTCAGGCTGGATAACCTCTTGTGCGGCGTTTAAATGTATAGCTATGGCATATGCATCTATCATGTCTACTGCTTGAGACACCCACTCGGCTAATTTTTCGTCAGATAACTCGGCTAACTGCGGCGCGCCTAAGTTTGCCACTTTCGGCACAGAGGGTGCGTTTTTCTTAACTACTTCAAAAGTCCACCTAACTTCTGGCTTCATCAAGGCCACTCTCTGAGATCCAACATAAATCGGTATCCCAAACTCCTCTGCTATTTTTGCCAACTCGGCGTTTATCTTACCCGCCAGCTCTGTCCCGCCAGTCATAGCGCCTATTCCAAACGGCGCGTTTACTTTAACACCTAAAAAACGCGTCGTAATGTCAACCTCAGAAAGATCTATCTCTGGCAATGCGTTATGTAAGAGGATAACTTCGTCAAACCAGGGAGATCCCACTTGAGAAATTTCAGAACTGGCCAGATATATGTGGTCGTTTTTCCTCTTATCTATCGCCATTATAATTTCTGTTGTGCTCTAGCTCTCACACAGCCGCGGCCAGTACACCTAGACCCGTAGAAGCCCACCTTCTGGCCTGGAGGCGCAGTCTTTGGCACAGGGGTGCCGCCTTTTGGATGTGAGCCGCCGCCGTGTGGATGCGCATATGGCGACATAGCCTTTCCTCTGACGGTTGGATACTTCCACGCCTTTGCCTTAGCTCTATGATATTTCTTCCCAGCTTTGAGAAACGGCTTTTCTATTCTGCCGCCTCCTGCGACAATGCCAACAGTGGCTCTGCCTCTGGAATCTACCTCTACGACTTTTCCGCTGGGTAGTCTAATTATAGTCTTGTTCTCCTCCGGCTTCTGGCCTACTACCACAGCGTAGGTGCCCCCAGCTCTGGCAAATTTGCCGCCGTCGCCAGCTCTCTTTTCAACATTAAAAACCATTGTACCCTCGGGGACTCTCCCCAGGATTACTATATTACCTGTCTTTGGAGTTGCTAAGTCACCTACTTCAATCTCTTGACCAACATAAAGCCCCTCAGCCGCAAAATTCAAAAATTCCACGCCGTTTTCAAGCCTTATTCTAGCCACGGGGGCGTTTAAACCAGGCTCATGCATTATTTCTACGACATAGCCCCTCCCAACAGTTAAATTAAGAGGCGGATATCTAACTGGGCCGTCTCTCTTCCAACTAGGAGATCTGAACTGCGAGCCGCCTCTCCCCCTCCTCTGCACAAGTATCCTTTTACCCATCGCGCCACGAGAGTAAGGAAGTTTTTAAACATTTACTTGCCGCTTGTCCCTAGGCTATTGCGCCTAGGGACTTTCTCCTCGCCCACGCCTTTATGGGCATCCAAGATACCTCGGGCGTGGGGCCGGGCGGCGCGCGGCCCTCCGCAAGTGCCCTCTTCTCAATGTCTATCACGGTTGCCACGTCCCTCCCCCTTTCCACCCGCAGTTGGGGCAGAGGAGGAGCCTCGGGGGCGTTGCCCCCACGAGTTTCTTCCCGCACCGTGGGCAGAGGGGGGCGCCCCTCGGATTCACCTTCACGACCAGAACGCCGCGTAGCCCTCCGGCTTCCAGAGGCGGTCGTCGAGCCAGATGCTGACTCTCCTCACCTCCGGCCTCTCGGTCTTCGCCCTCCCCTTGCGCCTCAGCGCGAGGAAGCTCTTTATGCAGATAGCCGCAGCGGCTGTGTAGATATGGCCCCCTCCCCTTAGGCGGGGTTTCCACCGTGGGGGTCTCGGCCGTTGTCCGGAGTTAATCCGTTCGACGTGGGATAGTAGGCTTCTATCTTCCTCGGCGTCTTGTGGCCGACTCTCGCGGCGTTTAGCACGATGTTGAACTTCTTGTAGAGGCCGCGGTGGACTCCGCCGTTCTTGTGGATTTAGCCACTTTATCTAAGCCGCACATCTCTCTGGGGTTACTGGCGGGCGGCCAGGCGCCGACCTCTATGGGGAGGTGGGCGAGCCGCCTCCCCGCTTGTATACGACCTCTAGGCGGCCCTGTCTTCTAGACCACTTTATCCTCCCGGCGTATCCTCACGCCGAAGTCCTTAAACCCCGGCTCCAAGTAGTATTGGCTGCCCCTTGCCAAGGCCATCTCGCACTTGAGTCAAGCGGCGCCCACGCCCCCCTCCACGGTCTTCACTAACTCAGCCATAGAAAAATATGTCCACCGGCTTAAATCCATCCCCGCCCTAAAGTGCAAGGCTTTTAGTTGTAATGTGATGAAAGAGTTGGGTACTTCTCCCTCAGCATATTATACAGAGCCTTCCTAAGAGAGGTGTGGCTTGTCACCCTGTGTTCAAAGCCATAATTGACGAGCTGGACGACGAGCTCCTTATACTTCTCCTCAAGCTCCCTTAGGAGGTTTATCTTACGCTAGCTGAGACGGGGGCTGGGAGATGGCGACCGTGCGCGTTATGACGTACTCTTTCTTCTCTTGTTTCTTCTGCGGCTTTCTCCTTCTGTCTCTCGCCGCCCTCCTCTACCACAGATAAACACCTAGTTTAAAAACAGCTAGAGAGCCGTCTCTGAAGACCTTGGGGGCCGCCCGCTCCCTCTCTTTCTCTGCAATCCTCACAGTCTCTGCAAAAGCCCACATAGATGGCTAAGAAGTGGGTTAAAAGTCTTGATAACTATATGCTCTTATAGTTTCTTTACGCGGTATCAGAAGAGACCCCTAACACGCCACACAACGTACAAATGGGGGAGATCCAGTTGTGCAAAATACAGAGATCCGATGAAGTAGAGTGTTAAATACAAAGCTGTGGTGTATATACAACAGAGATGTGACGTAGCCCGACCAAATCTCCTATCACCCAAAGCCATGAGCTTATCAGAAAAGCGACAAAAACTATAAGTAGCTATACATGAGCTCGTAGTGTGATGTAATGCACCTCGTCCGAGAGATGGGGAACTCATGGCGTGCTGAATATTTAAATACACCCAACTGGCTTTGGCGCTATGGGACGTGTTAAACCTAAGTATATCAAATCTCTTGCTAGAAGACTACTCGAGACGTATCCAGACAAATTCACAGATAGCTTTGAGGAGAATAAAAAAGCCGTAGCACAGTTAGCCGACATACCGAGCAAAACTGTGAGAAATAAAGTCGCTGGATATATAACTAGGCTTGTGAAAAGGCTTAAAACGCAGGAAAAAACCGAATCTGCGGCATAGGCTATGCCTCTGGCTAAAGGCGATTATATACTCCTTGACTATACAGTAGTAGTAAAGGACGAGAATAAAGTTATAGAGACGTCGCAAGAAGCTGTGGCAAAAGAAGCCGGCATATATAAACCAGAGGAGGTATACAGCCCCCGTCTGGTGATCCTCGGCGAGACGCCACTGTGGGAGCCCGTGGAAAATACTTTACTAAGTATAGACGAGGGGCAAGACTTTGAAGTAGAGGTCCCGCCTGAAAAGGCGTATGGCGTTAGAGACCCCAACAAAGTAAAGGTTGTGTCGATAAGAGACTTCCATCGCCACGGCATTGTCCCAAGTGTTGGCGACGTGGTAGAGTTCGAAGGACAACGGGCGAGAGTTGTCTCTATATCGGGTGGACGCGTTGTCTTAGACTTCAACCACCCGCTAGCTGGCAAAACCTTCGTAGTAAGAGGGAGAGTAGTAAAAAAGTTAACAACAGCCGAGGAAAAAGCCGTTGCACTCCTGAAGCTATATCTCCCAAGAGTGTCCGAAGAAAAAATAAAGGCGTCTTTTGACGGAGATACCTTAGTACTGAATCTACCCGCCGAGGTATTGTTATATGAACGCATAGGGGGAATTCTTCTCCAATACGCCTCTGAAATTTCCACAAAATTCCCAAATGTCAAAAAAGTCAGATTTATAGAAGAGGTAGAGCTTAGGGCCTAGACACTTCTCCAAGCCTAACGCCGGCTCTATAGCTGTTGTTAGGCGATTTTTAACACACTTGGCGAGATTTTTACTAAGCAAAGAAATTTATTAACACCGGACAACTAGCGGCTAATGACAACTACAGTTGGCATAGCTGTAAAAGAGGGAGTTGTCCTCGCCACAGATAAACGGGTTACCGCTGGGTATTACATAGCGCATAAACAAGGCGAAAAAATTTGGAAAATAGACGACCACGTCGCCGCGACTATGTCCGGCGGCGTTGCAGATCTACAATCTTTACTGTCTTTTCTCACCCTACGCGCACGTGAATATAAAATAGAATATAAAAGGCCTATCCCAATACGTGCCTTGGTAAACTACGTGTCTCTTATCCTTTTCTACTCTCGGCCTTATATCTACCTAGTACATTCAATAATAGGCGGTGTAGATAGAGAAGAAGGCGCCGTCCTCTATATGGTAGATTGGCTTGGCACAGTAACTAGAGAAAGATATATAGCTACAGGCAGCGGATCGCCCTACGCTAAGGGAGCCCTCGAAGTAGGATATAGAGAAGATATGTCGTTAGAAGACGCAGTAGATCTCGCCATAAGATCCGTAAAAGCAGCTATTAGAAACGACCCAGGCTCCGGCGAGGGTATTGACGTCGTTGTTATAACAAAAGAAGGCTTCAGACGGGTCTTTACGGCACAACAAAAAATTATCATAACAGAATAACCGTTTTAATACACAACGTCTCCGGCCGTAAACTCGCCAGGAGTAGCAGAGGCCTAGCCCTTCAGGGCTGGAAAGGGGTTATACACTGTACAAGGAACTGCCAGAAACTTAGCGTCTCTAAAGAGGCTGACATGGATAGGGTATAAATATGTATACTTTCCTAGGAACATGCAGATAGAAGATGTATGGATTAGGAAGGTCTTCACCGGACGTGGAGACGTCACAGTAGAGGTAGAGTTGACAGCCGAAGATCCTACAACAGGCGAGGTGGTAATTACAAGAGCCGCCGCACCAGCCGGCGCCTCAAGAGGTACGCATGAAGTAGCGTATTTTCCAGAGGGCGGCGTAGATGCTGCTTTGGCGGCTTTTGAAAAACTAGTAGCCCCTGAAATAGTTGGACTCGACATATCTGAGGCCTATGTGGTAGATGGAAAGCTAGAGGAGGTAGACGGCACTCCTAGATTTGAGCGTATAGGGGGTGCCGTAGCTATAGCTACATCATTTGCCGCCGCTGAGGCGGGGGCCGCTTCTCTGGGGGTTCCCCTGTTTTCTTTCATAGGCGGAGCATATACAAGAAAGTTGCCGCTGCCTCTAGGCAATGTGATTGGCGGTGGTAGACACAGCAGAGGGCTGGGCCCCGATATACAAGAGTTTTTAACAATACCGCTAAACCCCCCGGATATATTCACCGCAGTGTATACAAACGTAGAGATACACAAAAGGACGCTTAAGTACATTCTTAAGGTAGATAGCTCTTTTACCGGAGGTAAAAACGACGAAGGCGCTTGGACACCTCGAATATCGTCGCATACAGCGCTAAAGATATTGAGAGAAGTCGCCAAAGAGGTGGAGAAAGAGCTAGGCGTAGAGGTGGGGGTGGGAGTTGACGTCGCTGCATCGAGTCTCTGGGATGGCAAAAAGTATGTGTATAAAAACGAGGGGGTTGAGAGAGGGCCTAGAGAACAGATGGAGTTTATAACAAAACTGATAGAAGAATTCGACCTAGTTTACGTAGAGGATCCCTTCCACGAGGAGGACTTTCAATCTTTCGCCGAGCTCTCCGACAGGTTTAGAGACAGGCTCATAGTTGGAGACGACTTATTTGTGACAAACTCAGAACGTATAAAACAAGGCGGTATGTTAAAAGCGGCGACAGGCGTTATAATTAAGCCTGACCAGACGGGGACTTTACTCAGAGCCTACCAAGCTGTGGAAATCGCAAAAAGATACGGCATGAGAATCGTGGTATCACACCGCTCTGGAGATACTGAATATAGGTCATTGGCCCATATAGCAGTGGGGTTTGGGGCAGACATTATAAAAACCGGAATTATGGGCGGCGAGAGAACCGCAAAGTTAAACGAGTTAATTAGAATAGGCGATTACTTAGGCAAGTGGGCCTCTATCTCACACATACGGTAGCTCCTAGATGGGAGATAATTACAAACTTTTCTGTTGTACGTATGCCCCCTTTGTGGCTCCCGGCCCTCCCCGGGAGGGCGCGGGGCCCGCTCGCAGATACGCCTTTCGGCGGCCGCGGGCGAGGGGGCTCGGGTCGTTGGGGGCTGGCTTTGCCCCCTGGTGGCCGGGCCCCAGGGCCGGGGATGTGGCTCATGAATACAAGAAGTTTACGAGGTTAAATGTGAGCTGAGGGGGAAAAGTGGGTTGTTTTGTCTTTTCTATCAACTCCCAGTACCTCCTCTTTGCCCAGAGCAACGGCACGTTGTCGCGGTGCGCTCTGAAGCCGCAGGTAGGGCAATGCGTCACGCGCCCTTTCTCCTCCGCCATCTTGGCTCCGCATTTGGGGTAGATCGTGCTGTAGAGCCGCTCCTTTAGATACGCGGGCCGTACCACTGCACCGACTCCTTCAACCTCCTCCTTAACTGCCCAAGCCCGTCTAGGAGGTGCTTCTTCTCTCCGCTTCCCTCCTTCAGCTCTCGGTAGCTCTCGTCTTCCATCGTGTCTACCACGACGGCGGCGTTGTGCTCTCTTGCCAGCTTAATTATCTCACTTACAACGTCCTTAACGACACCTGGAAAAATTAGATACGTGGTTACGTCTCCGACTACTGGGGCAGCGGGAGCATTGCTCCAAGCCCTGCGCTGGAGCTGGAGAAGAGTCCTTGGGGCACACCGGCCTAGGTACATGCGGCAAACGGTTGTTCTAGACCTCAATGTATTTTAAATGGAACAAGCTAAGTTTTGTGGTTGTAAAAATAAAAATGCGTATATGGGTTGACAAAGATGGACAGGAGATTTTGGGCCCTGGGATATATACGATTTTAAAAACAGTAGAAGAGACGGGCTCTATTGCCGCCGCTGCGAGAAAGCTTGGATATTCGTATAAATTTATCTGGACATATATCAAGAAGTTAGAAGATGTCTTAGGAGCTCCTATTGTTGAATCCCGCCGCGGTGGCAAAGAGAGGGGGGTGACAGAGTTGACAGAAATTGGCAAACTTCTGCTTAGCTACTATGAGTCTATGAATAAGGAGGTAGAACAAGTGACTAAAGCTTGGGAGTCTAGGTTTTCCGAGCTCATCACATCTATTAAGCAATATGCAGAAGTTAAGAAAGAAGAGGAAGAAATCCCCTATTATGAAGAAGAGTAAAGTTTAAACCTAGGCTCTCTCTGAGCCAAGGCGGTTTTTACCGCATATAACAAGCCCTCCACGTCTCTAGCCTTTATATATGGCATAAGATCGACACGGGGCTCTGCGTAGATACACGTCTTTAATTTACCGTCGCTTGTAAGTCTCATAGTGGTACAGCCGCTACAAAACGCCGGGTTGTTATAGTTCTTTATCAACTCTATGGCCACTCCCCCCAGCGTATAGATAGGTCTATTATGAAGTTCTCTCCTCAGCCCTAGAGGTCTCCCGCCTAACTCTGTGATAATCTTGGCGACAGTCTCAATCGGCTCATACAGTTGGTTAAATATCTGCACGCCCTGCCCCGTTGGCATAAGCTCTATAAATTGTAAAGAGGCGTCTAGCGACGCAGCTAGTTTCACCAACTCTTTAACACTCCTCCTGTCGGTGTTTATATCTCTCAACACTACGGCATTTATCTTGACAGAAACCCCACGTGTTTTAATTTCATAAAGCCCGCGTAGAACCGCTCTTAAGAAACCGGGCGGCGTCCCGGTTATCTTTGAGTATTTCTCAGGATCCACCGTATGTATAGAAACGTTGACTCTACGTAATCCCGCGGCGCTAAGTCTCCCTGCCCATTTCTCTAGGAGAAAGCCATTTGTGGTAAGTGTAACTACACCGCCTGTCTTAGCTATATTTGCCACAACTAGATCTATGTCGCGTCTCAACAGAGGCTCTCCTCCTGTGATTTTAAAATCTGTCACTCCTACAGATTTAAAAACTGTAGAGACAAAACCATAGTCCTCTGCAGTTAGATAAACTCCCTGACGGCGCGTCTGTCCTTCAAAATGGCAAAAAACACAGTTGTAGTTACACTCATCATTCACTACATATCTCAACTTCAGGAATGGCCTTCCATATTTATCAAACAACACCGTGAGATACCGAATGGAAGCAATTAAATATTACTACACCGTATACGTAAACTATACGTATACTTATATCTCCGGCCTATTTTTGAGCTAGTGTTAAACCAGCTCTGGTCAGTCCCCGTAGTTCTCATAGCATTAGTAGGCTGGAGACTCTATAGACATTACGTCGCACTGTTGTGGACTCTCTTTGCAATCCTTTTATTTTTTCTCTCAACAGAGAGATTAGCTATATTTCTAAACTCTCTGCTTGTAACCATAGTAGTATTTAGAGTGGTCTTTGATAGATTTAGAAATATTTTAATAATACTATTTATTGTTACTATATTTGTAAAAATAGTATTATTTACAGACTATTACTTAAGTGAGAAATTTAGCTATATATATTACATTATAGATGGAACATATACAGGACTTTCGGCATTTCTACTAGCTGTATACTCTTTTAAACCGCCTAGGTTAGAGGGGGCACACCAACTGTTGTTACCCGCTTCTGCACTTTTATCAACCTATACGTCGCCTATTTCGCCGCTTGTCGGCGTAATCCTTGCGTTGTTAGATACACAGCCTGTGTTTATAGCCGCCTCGGCGGCCTTCAACATATATCTCCTAACTACGTTGGGGGACGTATTGCCTATCCTTCCCGCATCTCTCTTTGTTTTAACATACTTACTTACATACAAGAGAGTGCTATATCTCTCCCAACAGCCGCCAACTGGGTGGCTTTATTCTTGGCTCGGCGGTAGGTATAAAGTAGTGCGGTTGTTGGGAGTGGGCGGCTTTAGCTATGTTTTCGCAGTTAGACACAAGAAGTCTATATATGCAGTTAAAATACTCCGTTATGTAGACGACTACGGAAACCCGCTTGCAAGCGACGAGAATATACTCCGTATATTTGGACAAGAGATGCAGAGATACCTAGAGATAAAGTCTGACTATGTAGTTAAAGCATATGAGGTTTATCTGCCGGCGGTGGGATATAGAGATGTGGTACAATACATGAAAAATCCGCCCTATATACTGCTTGAATATATGGAGGGGGGGACTCTAAGAGATTTGTTGAGAACTAGGAAGAAACTACCTGTGACGCAAGTAGTGGAGTTGTTTAGACAATTGGCGCAGGGGCTTAGCGACGTGCATAGACACAATGTAGTACACCTAGACATCAAGCCGGAGAACATCATGTTTACAAAAGACAGGAAGACGGCGAAGATAGGAGATATGGGTATAGCCAAGGTAGTAAGCGGAGGGTATGTACATAGTAGTTATATGTCTCCCGCATATGCAGCGCCTGAGGTTAAGAAAGGACTTGCGTCGTTTGCCTCAGACATATACTCCCTGGGCTGTGTAATCTACGAGATGTTGACAGGGATAAACCCAAACGTGTTTGTCGAAAACGGCTATCAAATACCGCCGCCTAGTACATATAATCCCGAAGTCCCCACGTGGCTTGACCAACTTGTGCTTAAAATGCTAGAGGTAGAGCCAACTAAAAGACCCAGCGCCGAGGAGATAGTCACTTTTTTAAACAAGGTGGTTAGAGACGTGTAATGCCTTGGAAATGTCCCGTCTGCGGCACGATAAATAGAGACGAGGATTTAGTCTGTAGAATATGTGGAGCTTATAAGCCGGAGGCAACTACAAAGAAGATTTCTCAAACGCCTAGAGAGAGTATAGCGGCGGTTGCAATTGTCGAAGTGTTAGAAAGCCCTATCGAATCTTTAATAGGGAGGAAGTTTGAATTTAGAATCAATACGCCTGGGGCTATAATAACTGTAGGTAGAGCTGTGGAAAATCAAGTAGTTATACCAGATCCTGCAGTGTCGCGGAGACATATGCGGTTGATAGTAACTTCAAACGGCGTAGTTGTAGAAGACCTCGGCAGTAGCAACGGGACGTATATAATAGAGGGCAATAACGAGCGTTTAATAAAAGTGGAGAACGTGGGGAGACAAGCCGTTTTAAAAATAGGAAATACAAAACTAAGAATTTATCTCACACACCGTTAATCAACGTCTTATTTAGGAGCGGCGGCAAGGGTCTAGCGACGGAGCTGTATTAAGTTGGACAGAAGCTCTAAATATTTTTAACCCCCACCGTTGGCGCACATTGTATGTCTGAAGAGACGCAGTATGAATATCTAGTGCCGCTGGAGAAGTACTTAAGCGCTGGGGTGAGACTAGGCACGCGTCTCTCAAATAAATACCTAGAGGAGAGGGGGTTTATATATGCTGTTAGGCCAGATGGCTTGAGGATTTTTGACATCAAAAAGATAGATGAACGTCTTAGAATAGCCGCTAAATTTATCTCCAGATACCAACCAGATAGAGTACTTGTACATACTACAAGACCCTACGGCTTTAAGCCAGTGCAGATGTTTTGTAAATTTGTAGGCTGTAGAGCTTTAACTGGGAGGTTTATACCAGGGACGCTTACAAACCCGTATCTGCCAAACTATACAGAAATCGACTTACTCTTTGTCGTAGACCCGAAGCTAGATGCGCAGGCAGTTGCAGAAGCTGCTAAAATGGGGATCCCCATAATTGCGTTGGTAGACACCGACACGCCGCATCAATATATAGACTTTATGATCCCGTGTAATAACAAGGGGAGGAGAAGTCTAGCGTTAATTTTCTGGATCCTCGCCAGACAAGTGTTGAGAGAAAGGGGAGAGCTGAAGCCAGACCAAGATCTGCCAGTGCCCCCCGAGGAGTTTGAGACTAGGCTTGTACAGTAATGCGCGTCAGAAAACCCGCAGTGGCTGGGTATTTCTATGAGTCAGACCGCGAAAAACTTCTACAACAGCTAGAGTGGGCTATTAAACACGAACTGGGACCTAAGGCGCCGCAGATTCCTAAATTAGGCGCCGAGACTTTGGGAGGCGTTGCGCCACACGCCGGCTATATATACTCGGGGCCTGTGGCGGCTTGGGTATATTCAGCTCTAGCAGGGTTTGGAAAACCAGACGTCTTTATAATCATAGGCCCCAACCACTATGGAATTGGAGCGCCTGTGGCAATTATGAAATCCGGTGTCTGGGAGACGCCTCTTGGACGTGTTGAAATAGACGGCGAACTTGCGGAAAAAATAATGCGATATTTTAAAGAGCTAGAAGACGACTTCCACGCGTTTTCTAGAGAACATTCAATAGAGGTTCAGATACCCTTTATACAATATTTCTTTGGCGACGTGAAGATAGTGCCTATAACAATTTGGAGACAGACGCTTTCAACTTCACGTGAGCTTGGCAAAGCGCTTGCCAACGCCATAAGAGAATATGGAAGGAGGGCATACATAATAGCAAGTAGCGATTTTAACCACTACGAGCATCACGACATAACAACTAAAAAAGACGAGATGGCCATAGGGAAAATACTTCAACTAGACGAGACAGGTCTTTTCGAAGTGGCGTCTAAATTTGACATATCTATATGCGGCATTGGGCCAATAGGCGCGCTTATTGTAGCAGCTAAAGAACTAGGCTATAAAAACGTCACACTTCTTAAACACGCCACCTCAGGAGATACAAGCGGCTACAGAGAGGAGACCGTGGGATATGCAAGTATAATTTTCTACCGCTAAAACATCACCTTCACTAGATGGACCCCTCCCCTAATTCCATAAGTTGCTACAAAAGGCGCAGAGCCCCTACTAGCTATCAGCTTCTCTAGGCCATCTTCATAACTATTGGCAGGTATATAGACCGGTTGTAAAGCCCATATGAGCGAGAGAATACGGGCGGTTTTTACATCTGGCGTACCTACGTGCACCACATTAAGCGGCCTAAATTTCGCAATTCTCTTTGCCAAAGTGCCGCTCATGCTATAGACTAATATCACGGCGCCGATATCATGTGCCATTTCCACAAGCCCTTTTGCAAATCTATCTCGTACATCTCCAGGAGATGGAAGTTTAACTATGTTATACTCCACCTTTTCTAAAATTTTCGAAAGCCATAAGGCGGCGGCAACTGGGTAACTACCATTTGCTGTCTCATTAGTAAGCCATAGGCTATCTACGCCCATAGAGGCTGTGGTGTATACATCATTTACCTCAGCCCTAGTTGGCGTCGGCGAATTTTGCATAGAATCTAACAACTGTGTCGCCACGGCGACAGGTTTACCATATGAAAGAGATGTGTATATAATCTCTCTCTGGACTATCGGTAGCGTATCTAAGCCATAGTGTAAGCCTAAGTCTCCTCTTGCAACCACTATGTAATCTCCACAATAGACAAGCCCTTCTAAATTTCTCACAGCGCTTCTTGTCTCAATTTTTACAGCTATTTGGCTTTCAAACCCCAATTCATTTAACAAAGTCCTCACGGCGTCTACATCTTTACAATTCTTTGCAAGACTTACAGAGACGTAGTCAATGTCGTCTTTTAGACGCGATATCTTGTCTAAAATCTCCACGTCGTCTTCAGCTGGGGGAGATACGTCATAGTCTTTACCCTCTACGACGACGGCTTTGCCGCTTGTTACTACGCCGCTAGACTCGGCGACGGCTTCTACAAAATCTACACCGGCGTTGACCACTCTAAGTTTTAACTTGCCGTCTAACATCAAGATGGTATCTCCACGCTCTACCACTTGGAAGAGGGCTCTGGTCGGCACAGGTATATAACTGCCATCGGATCTATCGCCTAGTTTAAACACAACGTGTTGCCCAACCTCTACTGCCACGGGAGGCGTTTTGCCTACTCTAACGCTAGGGCCCTTTAGATCTACGAGAACAGCCAGAGGTCGCCCCCTCTCCCTTTCGTATGCCCTAACGGCGTTTATCCTCCTCTCCACCTCGCCGGGGCTGGCGTGTGCCAAATTTATACGTACCCCGTCTACCAAGTCTAACAATTTGTAAAAATCCTCCTCTGCGAGACGGTCTGTGGAGGGGCCTAGCGTGGCGACTCTTTTTGTTAAACTCACAACGCTCTTATCCTCTCGCCAACTTTTGGTATAATTGTAGTTATCTTATACTTCAGTTCTATAGACGTGGCGAGGCTGATGATTTTAGAAGGCTCCCCGTGTACTAAAACTATTTTCTTAGGCTTAGGCTCTATATGTTCTACATATTTCATAAGCTCTCTCCTATCGCTATGGCCTGAGAAGCCAGGTATAGATACGACCTCCATACGTACCTCAACTTTAGACTCTCCGCCAACTAGGCTTCTAATTGTGAACTCCCGCTCGCCGTTTAATATCCTTCTACCAAGCGTCCCCTCCGCCTGGTAGGAGACAAACACAAGCTTATTCCTAGGGTCGTGCGCCAGCTGTGAGAAGTAGTCCACGACAGGCCCGCCGTTTAACATGCCGTGGGGCGCAATTATGACGGCAGGCTCTTCGCTCTGGGCTATCTTAGCCACTTGGTTTATCCTATCCTCCACCCGTTTGGCGCGGTCCACTATGACCACGCTCCCAGAGGTAGTGAAGGGGTTGACCCCGCCGTAGATCTCCTCGGCAACCTCGGGGTTTAGGTAGTGGGGGTACATGAGGTAGGCGTTGAGCGTCTCTACAATCATCCCATCTACATAGACGGGCACCCTGGGGATCAAACCCCCCTCGATCATTTTGTTGAGGATGTAGAGGATCTCCTGGCCCCTTCCCGTGCTGAAGGCGGGGATCAACACCTTGCCGCCTCTCGACACGGTCTCAGCCACGTGTTTAGCCAAGGCGTTCTCAGCCTCAACCCTAGGCGGCTGCACGTCATCTCTACCGCCGTAGGTAGACTCCATTATGAGCATTTCGACTCTCTTGAACTTAGACACAGCGCGGTTTAAAAGTCTCGTCTTGCCGTATTTAAAATCCCCAGTATACAAGATGTTATACCTCCCGTTGCCTATATGTAGATGTGCCATGGCCGACCCAATCTCGTGGCCCGCGTCGTAGAAAGTGAGTTTGACGTCTGGCGCTATGTCTGTGACCTCTTCGTAGTCCAGCGTTATAGTGTGGTATATGACGGACTCCACGTCGGCCCTAGAGAAAGCCGGCTCCAGCCCCTCCCTCTCCTTCAGCTCTATGTAGTCCATGAGGAGTATAAACGTTTGATACTTAGTAGGGTCGGTCATGTAGACAGGCCCTCTGTAGCCGTACTTGTAGAGAAACGGGAGACAGCCCACGTGGTCCATATGGGCGTGGGTTAATACAACGGCGTCTAGCCTATCGATATCTACGGCGTCGAGCAGGGGGAAGTCCTCGTCGTATTGGCCGGGCTTCAGCCCGCAGTCGAGCAGTATGTTGCTCTCGGTGGTGCTGACTAATATTGCGCTACGGCCTACTTCCATCGCGGCTCCGAGAAAAGTCACAGTTATAGCCCCCTCTTTAACCACTGGCTCTTGGTGTATATACCTCGCCAAGTGCTCCATAAGCTCCCTCCTCTGGGCGTAGGCCCCGTGGAAAATCTGACGCACCCCCACGATCTCGTGGGCGGGGAGCTTAACCTTATCCCGAGGCACCCCGCTCTCTACCACAGCCCTCCAGCCGGTTCTTACAAAAACCTCTCGCGCGATAGCTCTTATCTCCTTTTCCCGCATCGGCTTAGCGAGGTAGATATAGACGTCGCCGCTTTCTTCAAAAACTATGTCGTCAACTTCGCCGACGATTTCCCTAATTATCTGGGAGGCCTTCTTCTCCGGCAGTCTGCTGGAGGCCTCAGTCCTCAAAACTACGCGCTTCTTAAGGGTCTTGGCCACCTCGCCGACCATATCTAGGAGAGTCTCGGAGGGCCTCTTCACGTAGATACAGAGGTTTGGCCCCTCGTAGCTAACTCTAGAGACCTCGGCGCCAGATAGAATAGACCTCACCCTACTTTCAATTTCTGAAAAAGACACGCGCCACAAAATACACATGTATATAAACTATGTGGTTTAAACCGCATGTGAGAATCTACAACACCGCCACTAGACAGGTGGAGGAGTTCACAACGTACGTCCCCCGCCTGGCCAGGGGGTACGTCTGCGGCATAACCCCCTACGACCACATGCACGTGGGACACGGCAGGGTGTACGTCTTCTTCGACATATTCAGGAGGTATCTAGAGAGACTTGGCTATGAGGTTAGGCTCGTTATAAACTTTACAGACATAGACGACAAGATTATAAACAGAGCAAAAGAGGAGTTCGGCCACGAGGCCTACAGGAGGTGGAGGGAGATCCCCGAGCGCTACATAGCCGAGTACTTCGAGATGACGAAAAAACTCTACATAAAGCCGGCGTATGCATACCCCAGGGTGACAGAAAACGTAGAAGACATGGTGAAGTGGATATCGACGCTCGTGGAGAAGGGATACGCCTACGTCGCCCCCGACGGCTCCGTCTACTTCGAGGTGGCGAAGGTGCCTAACTACGGCGTGTTGTCGAGACAGAAGATAGAGGAGCTCGTGGCGGGGGCCCGCGTCGAGCCAGAGCCCGGCAAGAGAAACCCCCTCGACTTCGCCCTCTGGAAGAGCTGGACCCCTGGCGAGCCCTGGTGGGACTCGCCGTGGTGCCCCGGGAGGCCCGGGTGGCACCTCGAATGTGTCGTCATGTCGACGAAACACTTGGGGGTGCCCTTCGATTTCCATGGCGGTGGCGCCGACCTCATATTTCCACATCACGAAAACGAGATAGCGATAGCGAGGGCCTACTTCGGCGTAGACAACTTCGCGAGGTATTGGATACACGTGGGCTACCTCACTGTTAGAGGCGAGAAGATGTCTAAATCCCTCGGCAACATAATAACGCTGAGGGAGGTCCTCTCTAAACACAGCGGCGAGGCCCTAAGGCTTGCATACGCCATGAGCCACTACAGAAAGCCGATGGAGTTCACCTACGAGCTGTTGCAACAGGCGGAGGACATGGCGAAGACCCTCTACACCGCCTACGACGAGCTGAGCCAAGCCCTCCGAGACGCCGGGGAGAAGGACCAAGAGCCGATAGCCCAAGAGGCGTTGAAATACGCCGAGGCCTTCTACGGCGCGTTAGACGACGATATGTCGACGCCGGAGGCCGTACAACAGCTATACGGCATGGCTAGGTACATAATCTCCACGGTTCTGCACAGGGTCGAGAAGATCTCGCGCGAGACGGCGCTAGCCATATTGAACAAATACGTAGAGATGGCGGACGTCCTAGGCGTGTTGGAGAGACGCCAGATCCCAAAGGAGCTGGAGGAGGCCGTAAAAACGCTGGTAGAGGTTAGGGCAAAACTACGCCAAGAGCGGCAGTACCAACTGGCGGACTACATCAGGCAGAGACTGGCCGAGCTCGGCGTAGAACTACACGACTTCGGCCCGAGGACTTATTACACCTACAGAAGGACTTGATATGTAATATCTACAGTTTCAAACCTACAAACAGGCGTCAAAGAGGTTTTTGGCCTCCTTGTCCCTCGTGTGGCGCTCAATGTAAGTTTAGACGTTGACGAAGATGTGAGCTAGGAGAGAGTCCCTAGGTGCGGCTTGATAGCCCAGGGATAGACGGGTTATATAAAACGCCTAGTCACTAGTATCGAGAGGCCTAAAAGGCCGTATATGACGGGTTCTATGCGTCGGAGCGCCTCAACTACGGCGAGATTCGGCGTCCGGCCTACCGACAGATCGCCTTCCACTATCGCCCGTGCTAGGAGAGTCATTGGAGTCGGCGGCGCCGCATAGAGCTGGGAGATGCCGTCGACGAGAGTCCAATCCCCAGTCGCTACAGCCTTCTCTAGCAGGAAGCGGAAGTACTCAGCGGCGCGTTGCGACATGTTGCCAGCCGCTTCGGAGGCCCGGATGTAGCTCTGGGGGGGCACGGCGAAGCCCACAAAAGTCGTCTTGTTCCTAACTCCCATATACTCGCCGTAGATGGTGAAGTTCACTAGGCCAAGTGCGTCGTGGCGGCCCACCACCACTACGCTACCGTTGACTCTAGAGCCGTTTAGGTACAGCGCGGCGGATAGAGAGCCGGCGGCGAACACGGGAAGCCCTCTGACTGCGCCGAGGATCAGAGCCTCGGGCCTCACCTCCAGAGGCCCCCAGTAGAGTCGTCTGGAGACAAGGCTGGAGTTGGTCCGGAAGACCAGATGGAGGGCGCAGGTTCTGTTGTAGACGAGATCCAGGGTGTAGTTCAGCGGCACCGTCCTCTTGAACTGCTCGCAGCCCCAAGCCTCGACCACCGCGGAGACCGCCACGCGGGGCTCCACAAACCCCCCAAGCACCACCCGCGCTGCGGCGCCCAGAGGCAGTGCGGCCGGCGCCGAGATGGATAGGTTGTAGACCCTGTACCACAGCACAGGCACAGACACCATGTACGGCCCCGCCTTAAGCACCACGAGGTATCTACCGGGCCTCCCCGGGGATGTCACGTTGACGGCGTATTGGGCATGTGCCCCCGGCCCCATGTCGACAAAAACGCTCTGCGTCCCGTTGACGTAGAGGGGAACTCTCAAGGTTAGATTCGGCGGCGTGGAAACGGCAACGAAAACCCTAGCCGGCGTGCCTAACTCGGCCGCATCGGCGCCGGCGCTCAACCTGAGGGGCGGGCGGAGGATGCGCTCCTCCCCAAATCCGTAGCTAAAGACGGCCGCCCCGTCCGAGGCGGCGACCTCCACAACCTTGGAGAGGCGCCCACGCACCTGATCCCCCCCGACCACGTAGGTGTAGTTGGGCGGGGCGTAGATAGTTACGTTGAGAAGTGCGGACTCCCCACCGCGGTCCACACGCCAGTTGAGCAAGCGGACAGCTACAGAGGGCCTGGGGATGTGGATGACCTTTTCCACATCGCCGAAGTTCGTAGAAAGCGTCAACTTGAGATCCTCCCCGTAGGGGAGCAACGCGCCGGCCGTAGCCCTCCCCGTCGCGCAGAGGCCTGCGCCGACTGGAATGTGTAAGGCCGTCCCGTTTATGTAGACAAAGTAGTCCGCGTCGACTGAGGGGTTGCAGATAGACGCCTCTATAGACAGGGACACGTCTACGCTTGAGGGCGTTACCACCACCCTGGAGACGTCCATGCGGAAGCTGGGGCGCGGGAGCCTAACCGATATGGAGCCCCGCTCGACGGCCGTGTAGCTGATGTTTATCACCTCATCGTATCTAGCCTTGAGGATGCAGACGGAGGCGCAGTCAACGCCGCCATTTACTCTCACGGTGATGTTCAAGCCGGAGAAGTTGATCACAGGCCTGAGGAGTAGCTCCACGACGGAGCCGTTGACTCTCGCCTTGACCACCTCAAGCCTAACCTGCGGCTTTGGAAGCGCAAGCGTGTACTTCGCCTGGCCTACCCTAACGTTGACGGCGTTTTTACCAATCGGGGCGTCGTAAGCCACGGAGAGGGCGGACTGACCCACGCCGGCTGGGTCTGTGTCTATACGGATTACGCCGGCGGCGCGGCCGTCCACGGCGACTGTGGCGAGATATGTGGCGTTCGGCGTCCCGGAGACGGATCCAACGACGGTTATGGAATATTGTAGCAGTCCCCCGCCGGCTCCCACGGGCTTTATGTCGATCTTGAAGTCGGGCACGGCCAGGCGTATAGATAACGTGGCCGCCGTGTAGCCGGCCCCCGGCACCCTAAGCGTTGTCGAGAGCCCGGTGAAGTTGGCAGACGCCGCGTATCCTCCCAAAGCCGCGTATACAGCGCCGGCTCCCCTGTCGAGGTCGTAGTAGATCCTGTACGTGGGCCGCGCCGCCTTTACGGGGAGCGTTGCCGTCGAGCCGGCGTAGGAGATAGAGAGGAGGCAGTCGCTCGGCGTGGAGACGTTGAAAGGCAGTTTAGCCAAGGCGCTATCTCCCGGCGGAATCTGCAAAACTGCGCCGCCCCCGAAGCCGGGGCACCCAGCCGCCTTCAGCGTCCCCACTACGACGAGGGGGTTGGGGTTGTATATCGTGACGTTGACGGCGCCCCACGCTCCAGGCCCCACCAGCAACACGCCCGGCGCTGCCGCCAGCTGGAGGCCCGTCAGATTTACCCTAACGACGGTGGTGTAGCTACCGTTAGACACAACCAAGGCGTAAGGCCTTAGGGCCCCCCTTGTTACATAGGTAGCAAATCCGCCCCTAGCCGTCACGCCGGTCCCGTTTATGTAGACCACCCCGTTTGCGGGACTCCCGTCCACAGCAACGTAGAGATCCAGCGCGAGGGTCCCGTTGTCGTAGTAGGCGCCCCCCGTGAACTTAGCATACAGCCCTCCGAAGTACATCTTCACGGTGGTGTATACGGGAGACGTCGTTGGGTTGACGAAGGCCACCTTCAACGTGCTGTTGACCCAGATGGGCTGGCCCAGAGGGACGTTGGAGACAACGCCGGGGGCCTCTATTGTGAGATATCCGGGGTAGGGTGGCGAGATCTCGTAGTAGGCCGCGGTGAGGCCGTCTAGGCTGAGCGGCTGGGGGTTGTAGCCGGGGGCCAGTTGGTACTTCTGAAAATCGGGAGCCAGTTGCACGCCGCCTATGGAGACGCCTTGTGCCAGAGCTAGGAGGAATTTCACATACATGGAGACGAGGGCAGGGTCGGTGTTGCCCCTCGTTGCGTTTATCACCACGGGGGTCCAGTTCCCAAGGCTCTGGAGGTACCAGGCAAAGACGGCGCTGTATTTATACCAGTCGTCGTGGGAGGCGGAGTAGGGGTTTACCTGGTAGAGCTTGCCCGAGAAGTAGCTGTAGGGGAAGTAGAAGTACTGGGCTCCCACGGCCGCCATGCCCTCGGGGAGGGCCTCCACAGGCCACCTCTGGTCGTAGAGCATATCTGGGTTGATGTACCTAACCTGGAATATGTGCGCCACCTCGTGGTAGGCAAGATGCTTAAGCTCCACGTCGCTAAGACTTTGACTGAAGTCAAGCCTCTGGACGCACACAGTCGATCCCGAAAGGTCCACCCGGGTGTCGCCGGACGCCACCGATGTGATGTTGACGAAGTACTTTCCGCCAGAACACGGCGGAGCAGGAGAGAGGCCTTTCCCGACGTAGAACCCGTAGGCCTCCTCAAGGTATTTGGCGAGCTTCTGGGAGTACGTGTCGTTGCCCACCACATAGAAATGGGGGGTCTCTACGGCGAGAACAAGCGCCGTAGCGATCAACAGGGCGAATACAAGTCTCACAGAAGTGGAGTGTGGAGTAATTAAAAACTTTAATATTTAATTACTACGTTACAGCCCCATGAGAAGACTCATCTCCTTGGCGGTGGCGGCGGCATTGATCGCCATATACCTCATGCTGCAACCCCCTCTGCCGTCTCAGGCAGAGACCCATACGACAGCTACATCGCAACCGACCACCACAGCTACCGCCCCAACCCAAATGACAGCGGCTACCCAGACGCCAACCGCGACAGCCCAGCCCACAGCTACGACGACAACGGCGCCGCGTCCCCCCGCGCCTCAGCCCGTCTACCTGCCCAAGATAACCTGGAGGCTCTCCGCGCCGCCTGTAGTAAACACGACCAAGTTGCCTCTCGCGGTTAACTACACCATAACCCTGGCCAACGAGGGCAATGGCACGGGGGCGGTGGAGGTAGACGGCGTGGTGTACACGCTTAAGCCCGGCGAGAGGATAAACGTTACGAAGAGCGTAGTGGCGAAGACCGCTGGTAGGCAGAAAATAGCCGTGGTGATCAACGGCACAGAGTACGCCTACGCTACGGCCGTTTACTACTACGCCCCCAAGCTCATGGCGGAGCCCATCGCGGTAAACGTAACAAAGATGCCCGCCAACGTCACAGTAGAAATAATGATCAAAAACGTGGGCAACTACAGCGCGGTGGTCGACGGCGTTGTTATACAGCCTGGGCAGACTGCCAGGATAAAAACCACATTAAACATCACGGCGGCCGGCACCTACTACGTCAACTACAGCGGCGTACCCATAGCGGTGACCGTCAACTACCTAACCCCCAACGTAGAATACAAACTGGGCGGCCCCACGTACCTAGAGGCGCTCCCCGGCGAAAACGCCACGGCGTGGCTCTGGCTCTACAACAGAGGCAACGCCACGGCGGAGGTCAAAATCGACGACAGAGCCTATGCGATAGCGCCCAGGAGCTACATCAACATCACCAAGAGCGTCAGGATAAACAGCGGCGGGCTCTACGCCGTGGCCTTCCACGCCGAGGGGGCCCTCAACGGCACGTTAGAATGGCGCATAAAGGCGGCCCTCGTGGCCGTGAGAGTAGAGATAGTCGTGTGGAAGCCGGACCTAATGAGGAGCTGGCCGGCGCCCACCGACACCCTAGCCCTCTCGGTGACCAGCAAATCGGTAGACATAGCCTGGGGGTACATCATATCGACAAACGCCACCTACAGACCCATCACCTTGAACATACAGGGGCCTGGAGGCGGGACGTACGTCCTTAAGCCGGGGGCTTACATATCGGCGAACTCCACAGCCACGCTACAAGCGCCGGGGACGGGAGAGCTCGCCGTATACATAAACGGCACCAAATACGCCACCACTATACAGCTAGACCTAAAGCCGCCCACGGTTTCCGTGTCAGACGTAAGCCAGATATGGTTCGAAGACGCTAGACCCATATACTCCGTCCAGATAGACTGCAGAGTGGCAACCATCCAGTTCGACCTCATGAGGGTAAGCGGCACTGTGACATACAGCCCCACGGCCACAAACCTACAGGGGACAATAACGGTGAAAACAGCAAGCGGCGTCTACACAGGAGACTACAGCGGATACGTCTCCGGAAACTCGGGACACGTCAGCATAAGCATAGCAGGGCACAGAGTAGACATAGACTTCACAGTATCCCCACTAGCCCCAACTAGGATACTGGTAGACGGAAGCCAAGTCACATGCACAGTGCCCACATACCTAATACCCCCAGTGCTATACCGACAGAAGCCGACCACCCCGCCGACGTCTGCCACAGCCTACGCCTCCGCGCTAGTTTCGCTCTTCGCTAAACAAGACGGCGACAGAGCCCAATCCGCTGTGTGGAACGGAGACTACGTGGAGGTCACAGACGGGTGGGGCAACAAGATGGCTGTGTACATTAGACAGGGCCAGATCGAGATAAGCGGAGCCCTATCGGTAAGAATTACCGCAGTAATATCATAAGGAGAAAAAAACTTTTAAACTCCACCTTTTTGAAAAGTCATGCATAACAAAACAAGGTTACTCCTGTTAGGGCTACTGCTCGCCGTCGCGCTCCCCGCAATGATATACGCACAAACTCAGAGGGGAGGGGGATACGTCCTACCCTCCACCTTCAATGTGGTAATGCAGATAAACGACGCCAGAGCCGCATACCAACTAGACCCTAACTATGTCCTCTGTAACCCCTGGCCTAAATCGCTCTTGAACTACCCGCCGTATAGTTTCGCGGCAGGCAAAAACTTCACTCTGATAATTAGAGAAATAAGACAACCCCCAGTATATCCGCCTCAGTTCCAAGATCTCAGGATTAGCGCCACCGCAAACGCAACGGGCTTCGTAAGCTTTCCAATAAGCGTCCCGGGCGGCCTTGATGTAACACAGCCCTCCGACTGGTATGTCGCAATCGTCGTAGAGTGGCCTCGGCCAGGCTACTACTTCCTCATATACAACAAGACATTTACAAGCACGCCGCTTATAGACGTGCTGGGCAATTTGACGGGCAGGCCGGATCTCACTGGCCAGGAGGTATACGACGGACCGTGGGGCGTCATAAAGGTTTATAATGGGCAGGGGCACTACGGCAACTTCTCCGCCTCGACGATACATACGTTCTACATAGGCGTAAACACCCTGGGCAAGCAGTTCCCGCTTACGCTTACTAGGATTGTCACAATTGGGGGCGCTACCATAACGCTGGATAACAACGTCGGCCCGGCGGTAGGACCGACCAACTACGTTAGGAACATAGATCCCAACGTGCAGGCGGTATTCGGCCCGTTCACATACCTAGGCTCCTACGTCTATAACCTCGGCAGCGCGGGTACAACGCCGGATCAATACAGCGTTAAGGTCGACCAGTCCCAAGTGTCGTATGGCTATTACATCTACCTCACAATTGAGGGCAACACGGGTGTTGTGATACAGAGCAAGAACTCCATTCAATACGCCTACAACCTCCTGAGGTATGTATCTATGACGCTTAACAAGACCGCAGGCCCCGGCACCGGCACGCCGGTGCCCATGTCTTGCAACTTGGTGATCTGGAACATGACAACGTACACCGTCAAGATCACAGGCTTGCTAGACCTCAAGGGCAACCCGGTATTCAACCCAGAGAGCTTCAGGTTCAAGATACAGACGAAGATAGGCGACAACTGGGTCACCCTCGACCGCGCCCAGGGCTCATGGCGTTTAGACATAGGCGATGTCAAAGCCGCCCTCAACCAAGTCTGTGGTACTATAACCAGCTTCAACGACCTAAAGCAGTGTTACTACCGGCTTGGGCCTGATGGGTTCAGAACAGCAGTGTTGAGCTTGTACCAGCCGATAATTCTGACAAGACTCGGCGGGATGCTGAAGCTGACGGATACCACTGCCGCCCTATCTACACAAGATTTCGTGACAAAGCTGGTGGCCGAGTACGTATACAACAGCGGCAACGATGTAGTTAATGCCCTCGTGTTCGAAGCTCCGCTGATGGCGCCGGTGAACTGGCAGGGCGTCCTCAACGTGTCGATTCTGCCCGTCCAGATTAGGCTGTGGAGGTGGAGCAACCTGTCGTTACCTCCTGCGTTGCCTAACCCCAGGGAGTACTACTACAGCGACCCGCTCGACCTAGCTTCGCTAAGGTTTGTGGTAAGCGGAGACACAGTGTACATTGACAGATACGCCTACGACGGAGCTATTACGTACGATCCATGGCTCGGCCAAGTGATATGGTCCCTGCCGCCCTATGTGCCTGCTCCCGGGCTTGTCGGCAACGTCAGAGTTAGCCTACTTGCGTGGTTCAACGCAAGCGGCTACCTACCAGCCCCGACCTTGATCGCCAATTTGACAACCAGCGGCTTTAGGTACTTCAACTACAGCGATGCCATGGCGTACAGCGGCTACTTCTCCAAGTTCAACATCGGGATCGTCGGAAGCTACTCCTACAAGTTCAGGATCTACTACAACGACGCCCTAGTGGGCACTGCTAACATCATCGTGAGGTATCCAAACGTCACGTACACCGGCTTGATGAAGCAAGATGCCGCCTCTGTCAGAGGAGTGCTCCAGCCGGTGTACGACTCCAACAACAGGGTTGACATGTACAATGTGGAGTACGCCACTCCCGCCAGGTTCTACGACAGGGAGCACGTAATACACATAGCGATTATTAGGATATTCCAGAACATACTGCTGAGGGACGCATGTGGCAACCCGATATCCGGCGTATCTGCCGGCCTGGCCGGCGCCTACCTAACGCTGAATGTGACGGTTGGAGACCGTAGCGTGACAATCAGCAGGCTACCGCTTGGAAGCGAGGTGCCTGTCGACGTGTACATACCAATTGACCAGTGGGGCAACCCGCAGCTCGACCTAACAAGCGGCTCCATCGTTGCGTACCCAGTCCTCTACTACTTCGGCTACAAGCTCTACCCAGTGGCCAACGTTTCCCAGATCCCGGCGAGTCAGCCCATGCCTCTGACGATTCCGATTAAGTTCGGTGTTGTGAGGAAGCCGGTGCTCTACCTCCCCATCGCGCCGCTGCTCTTCAGAGTCTGGAGCCAGGCGATATCAGCCAACTACGACCCGCTCAAGGAGCCACTTGTGGGCTTTGTAGTTAGGGTCTTCAGCACTGCGACCGGCGACGAGATGGCGAGAAGCATATCCAACGTGACGGGCTACGCATACGTGCCCAATGTGCCTATTGGGGTGCCGCTGAAGGTATCCGTGAGGACCATTGTGCCGTCTTCTGACAGATACTGGAGCTATACATACGAGCAGATCAAGAGGTCTAACGACTATGCCTCCTATGCCACATTCATGGGCCGCAACCCCGCGGAAGACGTCTACACGCTGGGCACAAGAGGCGCGATTGACGCTGGCCTAGAGGTGAACAAGACAACCATAGTCCTCACGGCGGGCAACGCGTCGAAATACATATGTGCCAAGGAGCCCATTAACCTAGCTACGCAAGTGTTTGACCTAGTCGTGAGGCTGTGGGATAAGACAGGTAAGTACTTGCTGAGGAGCCAGTACGTCTACTTCGGGCCGTATCCGCAGGCGACTAGGCCGTACCTGATGAACGTAACGCTCGTCGTCGACGGTGGCGTGTATCCCGACGCCTCTAGATGGATGAACTACGCCACAAACGACTACAAGATTTTGACGGACTTCCGTGTAATAGGTATAACCGGCATGAGGTCGATATACCAGAAGCTGGCCTCGTACTACTTGAAGCAGGCGCAGACCTATCTCAACTGTCCGACATATGCAGTTGCCAACTACTCGGCTGCCATCAACGCGTTTGCCCTCGCCGCGATGGCTGGGTACATCGCCAACGCCTCGACAGACAGGTACGCCGCTGTGTTCCTGCTGACGTCGCAGCAGCCGAAGGACTTAATCGACGTGTGTTCGATGACGCCTTCGCAGGTGGGGGCCTCCGAGCTGGCGAGGCTGTTTATGCCGGGCCAGAGGCTGAGGTTCGTCGTGTGGTACCTAGGCCAGAAGGTGTTTGACGACTACGTGACTATCACAGGGCCGGTTGTGGACATAAGAACCGACGTATACCCAGTCAACACCACGACCTACACAAAGAGCATGAGGTTGCCCGTTGACTCGTTCGTAGGCTTCACGCTGTCTGACGTCTACGTAGGCGTCGCAGCCAACAAGACGCCCGTCGACACGTTGTTTGCAAATGCGTCCGTTGCCTCGAGGTTGCTTGCTCCATTTGACTCGATGTACAAGGTGTACAACCTCGGCTGGCTTGTGGACAACGAGCTGGCGAAGTCTAGCCAGTCGATGTACAACGATATGGTATACGCGGCCAGCGGAGGCCAATCCCAGACGTGGTACTACGGAACCTACAAGCCGACCACCTCTGGCGTCGAGTTCGTATATCTGCCTAACCTCGTAGTGATAAGAAACGGCACATCTGCGAAGTACCTCACCACGTTGCTCAACAGCGTCCAGCAGAGGACGGTCACACAGAGGAGCGCCAACTCCATACCGCTACAGAACTTCACGGTGCAAGTCCCCGCCTCTTCCAGCGGCACGGTAACGCTAAGTGGCGCATATATCAAGTACGACCCGGCGTCCAACTCGACCTACCTCCACCTAACGGCCTACAACGGCACTGAAAACGGCGTCTGGGTTCAGCCGGATGCCGTGTTGAACCTACAGCTTGCCGTGTTGCCAAATGGCACAGTTAAGAAGAACTTCGTCTACGAGTATCCCGCCAACTACACCATAGACCTCTACGTCTATGCCAAATGTGGTAACATTACACTCCAGGGCGCCCCCGGCGACATATCTGTTAACGTAAACGTGCAGGCAGGAAAGTGTCCCGCAACTATCGTGCTGAAGGGCGTCAATATGAGCTATCCTATTAAGACGATCGTATTGCCTGCGACACCCAGTGCAGAATACGTCGTGAGTTTCGACAGATGGTTCAAGGCGCTATACGACACAGTCTTCATGTCCTACGGTGTACTCTACCACTCGAGTGATGTTGTTGAGAGGAACCACATCCTGTACGTGTTGACCTATCCGGGCGCCAACAGAATATGTGCTGTTCAGACTGCAGTTACACAAGTTGGCCCAGACGATGAGTACACCTACGTGTTGAGGTTGAGAGACGCCAACGTGACTAACTACAGGACCTTGTTGGTGACTCTGCCGTGGAAGATCGCCGGCGGCGGAAAGGCTCTGGTCAACATCACCGCGTACTTCGATAACAACAACACGCTGATCGACTACAAGGTCTATAACTTGACATCGATACTCAATGGCACAAAGGGTAGCCAGGCCACCGTCGCTCTGCCGCTGAACTTCGGCAAAGTTGGCCAGCTGGCGTATGCCATAGCAACCACGGGCGCAGTGATACGGTACGAGATCAAGTTCTACATGTACGACCCGAGGAGTGCTCCATACAGCGTCTGTGCGGTTAAGTTGGTGCCGCTGTATGCAAACTACAAGACCGTTTCTATGTACGACTGCGAGGTGCCGTCTCTGGCTGGCCCGACGAGGATTGACCCCACCACTGTCGTTTATAGCATCGACCCTGCCGGCTCTGCCAACAACGGATTTACTGCGACGTTTGACCAGTATGGCGGGTTCGGCGCTCCGATTACCTACGTGGTGAGAGCCGGAGACGTTGCTCTACTGCCGTCTTGGTACCACAAGACCTCGGTGGCTGGGTCGCGCATCTCCAGGATATGGCTGATCGCAGCCAGCGACGACCCGTCCAAGGGTCCGGCGCTTGGTACACAATATGTCGAGCTAACGGCCAAGGACGACAAGGTTACTGTGAAGGGCTACAAGCTGCCTAAGTACCTTGTGATTAACTACATACCACCCGTCTGCCGCGGCTACATCACCACGACCTACCTAGACGAGTTCGACGGCTCCGGCAGAATCAGCGGCCTGGGCTTTGGCGTGGGCGGCACGAGCTCGCTGTTGCTGAGCAACTATACGCACGTGGCTATGTGGAACTCCACCGCCATGTGGATGGCCGGAGGAGTGTTCAAGTTGCCTACCGTTGCTCTCGACTACTTGAGCGTGCAGAACGACGCCCAGTTCCCGATATATGTTGGATCGCTGACTGTGAAATACGGCGACTGGAGGTACGAGGTGCCGATGAATTTGACGAGGGTTGACGCGAAGTCTACCGTGAGCATGATTCCGCTAAACGGCTACGGCTTCGGCAGGACGTACATGATCAACGCGACCGACGTCTGGGGCTTCAGACTGGTGCAGCCCAACTACGCCTACGGTCTGAAGGTCTACCACGGCGGTTTGGTTGACGCGATTAAGTACTTCGGCATACCGACTATGCCGCAGACCCTTGACAAGTACATACAGCCGCTGACGAGCCAGTACTACCTACAGAACGTACTGTACGCGAGCCATGCCGAGACGACGCAGTGGACGTTTGGCATACTGAACAACAAGATCTCCGAGGTGACCCGCGGCGCTTGGGGCAACTTCGACGTGAACACCACCAACTGGGACTACAAGTACGTGTTCAACTTCCCGACTCTGCCGCTGAAGGAGATACGCGACTGGAACGACAGACCGTTGGCTAACCAGACCGTGGCGCTGTTTGACAGATCCGGCAGGCTCTACGCAGTGGTGTACAGCAACAGCTTGGGTAGGCTGGCATATCCGTTGCCCGATCTGTCTTCGGTAGGCCTATCGAACGTGGTGAGGGTGGCGTGGTACGACGGCTACATCGTCGAGCTGTTGATGGGCAAGCCCGAGTTCACGATATGGGTCTACGACCAGCTGATTCAGAGAGATGTGACCGAGTTGGGCAACGCCTCAGCTAACGACAAGATAAGGACCTACGTCTACCCGCTGACTGTCACCGTAAAGGACGACGTTGGGAGGCCGTTGACGAACATGTATGTGAAAGTAGTTGATACTTCAACTGTCGGCCAGTTGGTAAATGCAGCAAATAAGACTGGCGCCGACGGTGGCGCACAGGTTGTAGATCTGAGGATTTCGAAGTACTCAACTGGCGTACTGTCGCAGATTCCGCCTACTAGCTACTACTACTTCGTCTATGACCAATCTGGCGCCCTAGTGGCCGCCGGCAGATTTGAGATACAACGCGGCGCCTCGGTGCCGTCCACCGGCTGGAACGTGGTGGCTACTGTGAGGTACGCCACCGAGATACCTGTGAAGAACAGCGCCACTAGAGGCTATCTGCTGATTAAGGGCGTGGAGTTCCTCAACGGCACTAAGAAAGACATCAAGATTCCGTTTACCATATCTGGCGGTGTGATGGTGCTCGGCGGCAAGGTACCTGTGTCTGTTGAATATCCGGTTGAGATCTACGTAACCCACGTGACGTTAGGCGGCCAGGAGGTGCCTGTTAAGGGCGGTCAGTTCCTTGTGTTCAGCGGTAAGACCACTGACTTACTAGCTGGTCTTGACTTCGCCGAGCTTGGGCTGACCGGCGTAGTGACGATACAAGCTGTTGATGCCAGCGGCGCTCCGAGGAGCGACTGGACTGTGCAAGTGCTCTACGGCAATCTAACCGCCGCCCAAGGTGCCGGCCAGGTGCAAGTTGTATTGCCGAGGACTGATGTGTTAGACCAGCCGTATGTCGTGAGAGTGATTACAAACGCAATTGCGCCAAATGGCAAGGCGTTAGTCAAAGAACAGACGCTTGAGTTAAAACAGAAGGCGCTGTCTCTACAGATACCCGTCTCGACGGTGAAGGTGGTTGTGCAAGTGATTGACGGCTTTGGTAATGTAAGAAGTGACTGGCCTGTGGTTGTAGAAAACGTCGCCACTGGCATGGGCCAGGTGGCTACTGAGTTGGTAGATGGTCAACAGTATGTAGCTCGTGCAACAGGTCTCGGCTACACTAACACTACAACCTTTGTGGCCAAGGGCCCGCAGATGGTGGTGAGGATCAAGATACCCACTGCTAAGATCGTGGCCCAGGTGGTGGACGGCTTTGGCAACGTGAGAAGCGACTGGACTGTCCAAGTCGTCGGCGTAACAAGCGGTCAGGGTAGCATAGGGCCCGTAGAGGTGCTAGCCGGCACATACACAGTGAAGACTTCAGTCTTCGGCAAGGAGTTCAGCCAGACTGTCAACGTGCAGCCGGGCCAGACCGTGACTGCGGCTGTGCAAGTGCCCACCGCTAAGCTGAGCGTGACTGCCGTTGACGATGACAAAAAGCCTCTTGACCGCTACGTCTCTTCTGTAGAGTTGACCGGCCCGCTGTCGTTGATGTTCTCCACGCCGCCGAAGGATGTAGAAGTGCTTGCCGGGACCTACAGTATAAAGGTGCAAGCGCTAGGCAAGGAGGCTTCTGCTCAGATTACGCTTAATCCAGGCGAGGTGAAGAACATACAGGTGGTGGTGCCTGGCACCGCCGGGCTTGACATTGGTGGTACTAGAATTCCGTTGCCGACGCTGGTGCTGTACGGCCTGTTGTTACTAGTGGTCGTTGTGATACTGGCGATATTGATAATTGAGTACAACAACTGGAGGAGGAGACGTCTAATGCAGATATTAGCCCCGCCTAAGTAATAAACCCCGCTTTTTCTCGTATTACTCCCCAACTTTTTTAACTTCTCTCTCCCCATTTTTCTATGTCTCTCGGTCAGGCGCTTGTCTCTCACGTACGTTCTGCCATGTTGGCTAAGCTCCGCGGCCAGCCCCTCCCCGAGTCCCACCCCCTTCTTTCTGGCATGAAGAGTGGGGTGTTTGTCACTGTGGAGGCTATTGTGAGGTCGGGTGGGTTTGAGAGGAGGGAGGTTAGGGGGTCGCTTGGGGTGGTAGAGCCGTTTAAAGACCTGGCGTACGACACGGCGAAGATTGCGGCTAAGCTTGTATATGCCATCCCCCGGTTTACTGAGTTTGACCTTAGGAGGTCTGTCATAGAGGTCACTCTTGTGGAAGAGCTTAGGGAGTGGGACGGCGGGCTTGCCGGCTTTGAGTGGGGGAGGGAGGGGGTGTACGCAGTGGCTGGCCAGCGGAGGGTTGTCGTACTTCCACAGACTATGATAGAGAGGAAGATCCTTGGCGAGGCTCTCTTGAGGTATATTGAGTCTATGGCGGGGCCCCCCGAGAGGTTGTATAGATTTTCTACACGTATTTTCTACGAGCTACACCCCGAGGGGGAGGTTATTGAACGTGAGCTTTGGAAATCTCGTGTTATTAAACAATTTCTAGAAGTTGTACGTTAAGCTTTTATACTACTGCGCCTTTTTTCCCAATGTACATAGAGTTGTTTGTAGTAGCTGGGCAAAGCGCCGAGCTTGAAAACGCCCTTAAGAAAGTTGTCGAAGAGCTTAGGGCTCATGTCCAAAGGCCTGACAAGGTGAGACTTGCCACTGTAAAGATAAGGCCCGACGCGGTGGAGCAAGTAATTAAATTAGTGGGAGAGCCGCCGGATAAAGTGCCGCCCCACTATAGATCTTTAGTCAATATGTTGAAGAAATATGGCATTACGAAATTCCCCGCCGTGGTAGTAGACGGAGTTAAAGTGGGGGAGGGCGATTTATCTATAGACGCAGTCCTTAAGGCAGTGCAAGATAGAGCTAGGGCGGAGTTTCCAGAACTCTCTACAATTGAGCTCGTCCCGCCTAGGCCCACGCCGGCGCCTATACAGCCGGTAGAGGTACGTCCGCTAGAGCCGGCGCCTGAGTCTCTTAAGCCTCCGGAGCCTCCGCGGCCGCCTCCAGTAGAGTTGCCAAAGCCGCCTGAGGCCCCCCGCCCAGTGGAGCTGCCACCCCCCGCTCCAGAGGCCGCGAGGCCGGAGCCCCCACGTCTCCCGGCGGCGGAGGCCCCGCCGGCTAGACCCCCCGAGCCGCCTCGGCTTGTGGAAGCCCCGAGGCCCCTCACTGCAGTTGTAAAACTTGTCCTCGGCCGCCCGGATAACTGCGCCGAGTGTGCGTACTACGGCCAGTTGACCTCGCGGTGTTTCCTCTTTGGATTTACTATTTCTAACCCCGCCTCGCCGCCTTGTAAACAATATGTTAGAAGTGGAGGTTAAATACAGGGCGGATCTAGGCTCTGTTAGAGAGCGTCTAAAGTCGCTTGGTTTTTCTCTCGTGGCGGCTGGGTGGGAGGAGGATATATATTTCCAACACCCCTGTAGAGATTTCGCTTCGACAGACGAGGCGTTGAGAGTGAGAATTTCGGGGGGGCGCGTCGGAGTTACTTATAAAGGCCCCCGCATGGGTTTCGGCGGCAAGACTAGGGTTGAGCTTTCAGCCGCCGCCGACGTTTCAATAGTCGAGATTTTTGAAAAACTGGGGTTTGTGGCTGTGGCTAGGATAAAGAAGAGGCGTGAGTATTACAGAGGCGGGGGTTTTACCATATCTCTCGACCAAGTAGAGGGCCTTGGCGAGTTTGTCGAAATTGAGAAGGTGGTAGAGGGGGAGGGGGAGGTTGCAGAGGCTGTGGCAGAGATTAGGAGACTGGCGGCGAGGCTAGGGGTGGGCGAGGAGGTTAGAGAGACATATCTCGAGCTTTTTCTCAACACTTTTAAATCTGGGAGGTAGGTTATACGTGCAGTTTGGAGAACTTGTCAAAACTCTAGCCGCCGTAGAGTCTACTACCCAGAGGACCACTATGGTTAAGCTTTTAACTTCTCTTTTTAAGAAGGCGCGGCCTGAGGAAATAGATAAAATAATCTACTTTGTCTTAGGCGATTTAAGACCCCCGTGGGAGGGGGTGGAGCTGGGGGTTGCAGAGAAGTTGTGTCTTAGGGCGGTTTCTAAAGCGACGGGAGTTTCTATATCTGAACTCGAGGCGCTTTATAAAAAGACGGGCGACGTAGGAGAGGCGGCTAGAAAAGCGCTGTCAACAGCCAAGCGCCCTGGCCTCTTGGCCTTTGGCCAACAAAAGCCGCTGGAGGTGTCTGAAGTATATGACACACTTCTTAAAGTTGCGCAAGCGTCTGGAGAAGGGGCGCAAGACATGAAGATCTCTCTATTGGCGTCGCTTTTTGCAAAAGCCTCGCCAGAGGAGGCTAAATATATCGCTAGATTTGTCGTAGGCAAACTAAGGCTGGGTGTTGCAGATATGACGTTGATAGAGGCGCTGTCTGACGCCTTTGGCGTAGATAAAGAGGCTCTAGAGAGGGCTTACCACATTTATCCAGACTTGGGCAAACTGGCGCGCCACGTGGCAGAAGGGAGACCGCTTGAGGAGATTAAAATTACGCCGGGCGTGCCCGTCCTCCCAATGTTGGCGCAGAGACTTTCCTCCTCTTCTGAGATTTTAGCTAAACTGGGGGGCTCTGCCATATGTGAATATAAATACGATGGGGAGAGGGCGCAGATCCATCTAAAAGAGGGCGTTGTGAAGATATTCAGTAGGAGACTTGAAGATATTACACACGCCTATCCAGACGTAGTTAAAGCTGTGAGAGAGGCTGTCTCAGCTAGAGAGGCTATCTTAGAGGGGGAGATTGTAGCTATAGACCCCGACACAGGCGATATGCTGCCGTTTCAAGAACTTATGCATAGAAAGAGAAAACACGAGGTGGCTGTTGCAGTGGAGATGTACCCAGTGGTTCTCAACCTCTTTGACCTACTGTATATAGATGGCGAGGATTTAACAAACGAGCCTCTTATATATCGTAGAGTGAGACTGTCGGAGGTTGTACAAGAGACAGAGAAGGTGTCGATAGCTAAGTGGAGGGTTTTTGACGACGCAGAGGAGATAGATGTGTTTTTCCACGAGGCCGTCTCTCTAGGCATGGAGGGCCTCGTTTGTAAATCGCCTACGTCGGTATATGAAATGGGGGCCAGGGGGTGGAACTGGATTAAATACAAGAGAGATTACAAAAGCGAGATGATAGACACAGTAGATTTAGTAGTAGTAGGCGCTTTCTATGGCAGAGGAAAACGCGCCGGGCTCTACGGCGCTTTTCTCCTCGCGGCGTATGACCCAGCCACAGACATGTTTTACACAGTCTGTAAAGTGGGGAGCGGATTTACAGACGCCGACCTTAAAAAAATGTACGAGATGTTGCAGCCGTATAAAATACCACATAGACATCCGAGAGTTGTCTCTAAGATGGAGCCCGACGTTTGGTTCACGCCTCAGGTAGTAATTGAAGTCATCGGCGCGGAGATTACGCTGTCGCCTCTCCACACTTGTTGTCTAGGGGCTGTAAAGCCGGGGGTCGGCCTGGCCATTAGATTCCCAAGATTTACAGGCCGCTATAGGACAGATAAATCGCCTGAACAAGCCACGACTGTGTCTGAGATGATAGAGCTCTATAAGAGACAGAAAAAGGTAGCTCAGCCCGAGTAGACTTTCTCAAGCGTCCATCTCAAAACCCTAAGTATTTCCCGTCTCCTCTCTTCAGTTCTATAGTTATATATCTTCATCGCTGTTGTCTCAGTCTCGCCGCCCTCTAGCTCATACCTAAGCACCTCCTCTTGTTTTAGCGACCCCTGTCTGACCTCTTTCGCGTCTTCTTCTCTATACTTCTGTAGGAATTTGTCAAGGAAAAACCTCTTGAAGAGGCCGTCTAATTTCACCGGCTCCTTGAACTTAATATAGAGATAGTCTCTATACACCTCTACAGTTGCATATATCTCGCCGCCTCTACCTTTTACCTCTTCCACAGCCTCTGGCTTTGCCACTTGCGCCGCCGTGGAGAAAGACTTCTCTCCAATAGACTTGTCTAAAATCTCCAATAGGGCGGTGTAGAGCTTGAGCTCTTGCTGTAGCTGGGCGATCTTCTCCTCTAGTATCTTCCTAATTTCTAACATCTTTTGGACATCCACATTTAACCCCACAGTATTTATATTTAAAATTTAGAAGAGGTGTGGACGTAGTATCAGTTGGAAATTTAAACTTCGACATATATCTCAAAGTTTCTGAACTGCCGGGGCCTGACGAAAATGTAGAAGTCCTCGATTTATACACAGGCGGGGGAGGCTCGGCGGCTAATTTCTCTGTCGCGGCGGCTAGGCTGGGGCTTGGCGTTAGATTTATAGGCGCAGTCGGCGAAGACCCGCTAGGTGAGCTATCGCTAAGAGAGCTGAGGTCTGAGGGCGTTGATGTCTCCTATGTGAAAAGAGTGGCTGGCGTAAGATCTGGCGTAGTTATTGTGTTAGTACACCCCGACGGGGTAAAAAGAATGTTGTCGTATAGAGGCGCAAACCTAGGCCTATCTCCAGCCGATTTGACAATAGAAAAATTCCGCGGCTTCCGACATATACATTTAGCTACAGGAAGGACAGAGCTTATTCTAAAGGCGAAGGAAATTGCTAAAGAAATAGGAGCCACAGTGTCATTAGATGGGGGGACTGCTCTTGCGAAAAAAGGCCTTGATATAGTTAAAGCTGTTGTAAATGGCATAGATATAGTCTTTATGAATCAGGTAGAGGCTAAGTTACTTGCTAATTCACATGACCACAAGACGGCAGTTGAAAAACTTGCAAAGGAGCTTTCTGTAAGAGAGCTTGTAGTGACCCTGGGGCCTAGGGGCGCGGTGGCTTTCGACGGCAGGAGACTACTACATGTAGACGCCTTTAAGTTAGACGCTGTAGATACAACAGGGGCGGGGGACTGTTTCGCCGCCGCTTATGTAGCCATGTATCTAAGGGGGAGAGATCTATATGAAAAACTGCTCTTTGCTAACGCAGCCGCCGCTATAAAAGTAACTAGGCCGGGGGCGCGGTCTTCTCCCCGCTATAGCGAAGTTGTCGCTTTTCTAGAGTCGCTTGGCTACAAGATTTAAATATATGGTTGTATTATAGATAGTGGCTCAACAAAAAACTTTATGTCTAGGCCCTAGATGCGCCTTCGGCCCAAACGGCACCTCCTTGTTTAGATGTGGAAAGAAGGCCCTCAAGCCTATGATTAAGGGAAATAAAATAGTGTTTTGGTGCACATGGCTAAACGACGAATGTATAGGAGCTAAGTGTCAATACGCCTATTGCGAGGCGAGGGCTATGACGCCGGAGGGGTATTGTACATACAAACCCGCAGGGGGGGAGGAGACGAAAAGAGATATCTTGGCCGAGGTTAAAAAGATAGAGAAGGAGGTTGAGAAAATTAGAGTACATTTAAAAAGACAGGGACTTGGCGACTATTTGTGAAAGCTGTAATTCTGGCGGCCGGCCTCGGCACTAGGTTAAGACCGTTGACTTTTCTAGTGCCTAAAGCTCTAGTTACAATTGGGACAAAGCCCCTCGTTGATTATGTTATCGAGTGGCTTAGGTTAAACGGCGTGAGAGATATAGCTATCGTGGGGTACCATATGCAAGATGTGTTAGAGAGATATCTCTCGCAGTTTCACCCAGATGTAGTTTTCTTCAAGTCGCGGAAGTTGCTTGGGACCGCCGGCCAGTTGTATTATACAAAAGAGTGGGCCGACGGCGACGTCGTCGTTGTTAATACAGACGTGTTGACAAACCTAGATTTAAAAAAACCAGCTGAGCTTCACAAATCTAGGGGAGCTCTCCTAACTATTGTCGGACAGATACACAAGGTCTCCCTACGTTTTGGGGTTTTAGAGGTAGACGGCGGGATGTTGAAGTCTTGGAAAGAAAAGCCAAGTTTTGAATATATAACGTCAACAGGAGTTTACATAATCTCTGACAAAGTTATAAAAAAGTTGGGGGAGGAGTATTTAGATATGGACGCCCTTGCCAAATCGCTTATTCCAAACGTAGCTGTTTATGTGGCTAAAGAGGCGTTTTTCTACGACGTGGGGACGTTAGAAGATTTGGCAAAAATACAGGAGGTAAGACTAGAGAGTTTGAAGCCGTAACAAATATATATTTTCCACTATTTATATGCGATGAGTGTATGCCCAGCTCTTAGGCGGGTAGAAAGCGGATTTATATGTAGCTACAGTAATAAGCCGATAGACCCGTTTAGTTGGTATTGTATAGGCAACTATACGGAATGTCCTATCTTTATCAGATTTTCGCGAGAGGAGAAGAAGCCAGCGGCGCCCAAGCCTGAGGAGGCGCCGAAACCTCTTACAGAGGTTATTCCTCTTGCGCCAGAGAAGGCAGAGACTGAGTTTGAAAAGGCGATTAAGCCCGCTGTCGATAATGTTGTTTTAAAATACGACGACTTAGTGAAAAAACTTGACGATATGTGGAAGGAGTATGAAAGCAGCGTGATTGGGGCGAGAAAACAGTGGGAGGTAGAAAAGATGACGCTTGTGAGGGCGCAAGAGATTCTAAATAAAACAATCGGCGACTATGAAAAGATGTTGGCCGAGGTGGAGCTAAAGAAGGACTTTATGCCACAAGACGCCTATGAAAACATCAAGAGAGAGCTTGAGACAAAACTAGAGAGTCTAAAGGGGCTTTTAGACGAGGTTAGATCTAAATACGCAGCCTTGGAGGAAAACCTCGGCGCGCATTTCAAAAGAGTGCTCTCTACTTCTACAAACGCAGAGGTAATCTCACTAAAGCTCTCTCTTTCTAAACTTGACGAATTGTTGAAAGAGGGGAAGATATCGCAAGAGACATACGAAAAACTTAAGAAAGAGCTAGAGGAGTTGTTAAAATGAGCTTAGACGTCGCATATTTAGCCCTTGGCGAATTGGAAAAATTACTTTCGCAATATGACGAGAGACTTAAGGGTATTGAAGACACTTGGAGAGCTTTTGTAGAATCTGCCTCAAGAGCCAAGGCCGGGTGGGATGCAGATTTGCCAAAGATAAAAGTTAGAATCGACCAGCTGAAAAACGTCGTAGAGAGCCTAAAGAGAGAGCTTGAGTTATTGTTGGCTAAGAGAGAGCTTGGCTTGATACCGGAAAAAGACTATCTCGACCTTTCTACAGAGCTACAGAAGAAAATTGAGGAGTACCAAGAAAAGCTCAATGCGCTTACACAAAAAGTTTCTGAGATAGAGGGCAGAGTGCTCTACTTCTGGTCCAGGGCGCTTACTAAAGAGTATCTAGCTAAGTTCGACCTTGTCGAGCTCGAGAAAAAAATTGAGGAGGCTAAAGCGGCTGGGAAAATAGATGACGAGACTTATACAAAAATTAAACACGAAATCTCTATAATGAAACATACATGGGAGTTGCTAAACCTCATCACATCTCTTGGCAAGGCCTGACATAGGCACGTCCGTTTTTTACGTCAAGAAGTTCAACACATGTGCCGACAGCCGCCTCACAGCTGAGACATACGGCTCTCCAATAAACGCCCTCTATTTTCACCACGCCCTCTGGCTTGAGGTCTTCTACCACCACGCCCCTCCCGCCCAGATAGCTGTACTCTTTTGGCGTTTCTTTAAATACCTTAATCCCTATATATGCCGTAATGACTAAAAAAGGCGCCGATAGTACAACGACAATCCAAAGCGGGATTACGCCAAATATATAGAGGAGAAATGCTATAATTACAGGGGCTGAAAAAAGCAATAGTTCGTCAAGCAACGCCACTATTGTGACGAGACGAGACATATATTGCCCCCACCCATAGATTAATATGTCTACAGTAGTAGTACCACAGGGCTATACGGCTCTTCTAAGAGGCCCCGCCACAGTGGAATGTCGAGAGCCATGTAGAGTATTCGGCAGCGTCTTCCACAGATTTGAAATCCCCCCTCACAAACAATATCCCGTCGAAGGCCCTGCGGTTTTTACAATAGAAAGCGGCGTAGTGGCTATTGTAAACGGATCTGCCATACCGCAAGATTGGCACTTAGAACTCAGCGGCGTAGTCGCACTAGTCGGGCCGACAGACGCGGGGAAGAGTAGCCTATCTACATACTTAGTAAATATACACACTTCCCAAGGCAAAAAGGTATGTATAGTCGATGCAGACGTAGGCCAGTCAGACATAGGGCCGCCCGGTTTTGTATCCTATAGTTGTACCACATCCCCCATCCCACACATCTCGGAGCTAGAGCCATACGACGCATATTTCGTCGGTACGACAAATCTCCAGGGAGTCGAGGAGTTACTTGTGGCAGGGGTTGTCTGGGGAGTCAGAAGATCTATTGCGCAATACCCCCACCTAGTTGTAATAAACACCCCCGGGTGGACCACAGGCAGAGGTCTCCAACTACTTAGGGCTGTAGTCGACGCAGTAGAGCCAACAGTGATAAACATTGGAGAGGCCGCCCTCCCCGGCCGCCTCATATCTAAACCACGCCATGTCCTTTCCCGCGGCCCGCAAGAGAGGAGAGAATTGCGAAATTTATCATACAGAAGACATGTAAAACTCATAGAAAAGACTCAGATAGATCTAGAAAAAATGGCTGTTTGTAAGTGGGAGAAGGGGCTCGTCTGTCCCTGGGGGAGATACACCCCCGCCGACGTTAGCGAGCCTCAGAAAAAAGGCCGTGAGTTTATAGTGCCGCACCACTATTTAAGACATATATTCGCCGCTTTGTATAAAAACGGGAAGTTGGTTGGATACGCCATAGTGGAAAAATTCGAGCCTAAGATAGTCGCATATGTAACAACAACAGACTTTGACGAGATACGTATTGGAAAAATCAGGTTAGACCCCCAGACTCTAGAAGAGCTAGAGCCGTTACCCTAGCGGGCCCGGTGGGATTTGAACCCACGACCTACGGCTCCGCAGGCTCGGCGGACCACAAGTCCTCCGCCGCTCCATCCAGGCTGAGCTACGGGCCCTCCCAATTACATTTCCCGCCTTTAAAAAACTTTAACGCTAACGTGCTGTTAGAAGGATCTACATACAGAGTCAGCATAAATGGTGCCCCGGCCGGGATTTGAACCCGGGTCACGGGCTCGAAAGTTGTGGGGTAGCCTCTCAGCCACCTGCCCACATCCTTGACCGGGCTAGACTACCGGCTGGGGTAGCCGGCTGGCTACGGCCCCCGTCTAGCCGGGGCGTTTTCTAATAAGTCTCTGGGATAAATACTTTTCTTCGTTACTCGCATATAAACTTCAGCAGTCCCTCTGTAAGCGCTCGGTATACTAGACACCTCTCTTCCTCCCCCGTGCACTTGGCCTTACATATAATGTTATATCCATCAACTTCACATTTAATCTCGTAGGGCTTGCCTGTTTTATCGACATGGCGAATGCCAACTCCATATGCCAACGCGGCGAGTAGTAGCTCTATGGGCTTTAGGTCTAGGCCTACCTCTTTCTCATTTATAACTACTTTATCTCTGTCTACCCTTAGTGTATAGCTCCTCTTGTACATAATAACGCACATGCGCCACATCCTGTGCACGTCTGGAGTATTTGTGGCACGCCGAGGGGAGAGGGCGTGATGGCGGGACACGACGTCTTTAGACATTCGCCACATTTATCACAGAGTGAGGGGTCTACGACATATTGTCTCCTCTTGTAACTATAGCCGACGATGCGTCTAGAGAACAACTGGCAGGGATCGCCGACTTCGTCAAGTATTACGACGTAGCCGCCCATTTCAACAACTTTAGGCGTGAGGTAATCCCGCGTTTTTGTTATAGCAATTACAGGCCCGGCGTTGTATCCGCCGGTTAATATTCCGAGGGCAACTGCCGTAGCTTTAAGCGGGGGCATATATACATCAACGACTTCTGCAACTTCGTTTGGAATGTGCCACGTGGGTATCACCATATAGTCAGGTTGTGAGACGCCGCTTGGCTGTAGTCTTACGTCAGATACGACTATGGGCACGGCGTCTAATAGCTTAAGCTGTCTATATAAACATGCCATAAGCGGTAGAAGATAGTGGCCCACCTCCATTTTCTCTCCACTTCGCGTCCACCTCCATGGCTTGAGATAGTGTTTGTTAAATGTGGAAGTTCTACGCCTTGCGACTTTGGGCAGAGGCCCCTCGTATCCCACAGGTGTGGAATAGACCTCGGAGTAGTTGACGGCGTCTTCAACATCTTTAAAACAGGGGAGATCGCTGGGACATGGCGTTATCAAAAGCGCGCCCCATACGCCGTTTTTTATAGCTTCTAAAGCCTCGGCGCTTGGCCTCGCCTCTACTAACACTTGTCTAAACGTCATAGACAAGCCTACTGCTATAGCTAGTTTATCATCTTCGCTATATCCACTGTAGTTTACTATAAACTCTACCATATCTTTAGCCTAATTGCCAATCTTTTCAACGCCTCTTTTTCATTTGGAAAATAGTCGAGGGGTTTTGGCCCGTTTATTTTAACCCATGTACATTTTTCCGATAAATATATCTCGCCAGTTTTTAGATTTAAGACTAGTGGAAACATCCTACAGGAGAGAGGCTTCTTCGTGTGTATTATACACCTCCCCCTATAGAATGGACACCAGCCGTTTATTACCCACTTGTAGAGCTTTACCCCGTTGTATTCGCCATAGGGAATAAAAGTGAGTTTTACGCCTAGTTTTTCAGCTTCTTTTTGAAGCGTTGGAATTTCGTCTTCAAGTACCACGGGCATATCTTCGAGATTTTCAAATTTACAACACTCAGAGGGACAGCTAATGGGGCATGTAAACACACATCTTTACGACATCCCCCTTTTAAGTCATCCGCCTTAGATGTAGATAAAAAGTATTTTCTATCTTCTTAGATTTACTTTAGGATAATGTCCCTAGGATAATTGTAAATATGCTAACTTTTAACATCTCTTGTACATATGTACTATATGTCCTTTGCCCTCATTAAATTCCTAAAGCCAAATTTATATATTTTTAAAGTAACACTTAAATATATTTCACTTGGCGAAAACACATGAAGAAAGAGAAGAAAGAGGAAAAGAAAGAGGAGAAAAAGAAATAAGTGCGTTGCATTAAGACTTTTAAAACCCCCATCTTTTTCCCCCTATGGTTAAGGTTATTGACATAGGTAGAGTAGTTGTAAAAGTTTTAGGTAGAGAGGCTGGGAGAAAGGCTGTTGTAGTGGATATAATAGATGAAAACTATGTCGTAATTACAGGCCCTAAGCAACTTACAGGCGTGAGACGGAGACGCGTAAATATTAACCATATAGAACCCACAGATAAAAAGATAGATATCAAGAGGGGGGCGTCGGACGAAGAGGTGTTAAAGGCTGTTGAAGCCGCAGGCCTTGTGGAGTACATGCGCGAGAAAGTAAAGCCGAAGTTCTTCGGTATAACTAGCGCAGAGGTTAAGTGAAGTGCGGAAATAGAGAGATCTTTGTAAAAACCCAGGAGTCTACAAACCCTGAGTGGGGCAAGCCGCCTTCTAAACGTACGACAGAGGAATATATAAGATACTCGCTGGTTTTAATAGACAAGCCGAGGGGGCCTAGTAGTCATGAAGTTGCCGCGTGGGTTAAGAAAATTCTCGGCGTAGAGCGGGCTGGGCACGCCGGCACGCTGGATCCCAAAGTCTCTGGGGTTTTGCCTATTGCCGTCGCTGAGGGGACTAAGGCCCTGCTTGCTTTATCGCGTTCTGACAAGGTGTATGTAGCCGTGGCGAAATTCCACGGCGATGTAGATGAGGAGAGGCTCAAAGCCGTTTTAAACGAGTTTCAGGGCGTTATATATCAAAAGCCTCCTTTACGTTCCTCTGTAAAAAGACAGCTTAGAACTCGCCACGTGTATTCTCTAGAGCTTCTGGAATTAGACGGCAGATATGCCGTTATAAAAATGCATGTAGAAGCGGGGACATATGCGAGAAAGTTAATTCACGACATAGGCGAGGTGTTGGGCGTGGGGGCTAACATGAGGGAGCTACGCCGTATAGCTGTATCTTGCTATACTGAAGACGAGACTGTGGCTTTACAAGATGTGGCAGATGCGTATTACATATGGAGGAGGTATGGAGATGACACATATTTGAGGAGGGTTCTACTTCCAATTGAAGAAATTGCGCGTCACCTCCCTAAGATATGGGTTAGAGACAGCGCAGTTGACGCATTGTGTAACGGAGCGCCTTTGGCAGCTCCTGGTGTTGTTAAATTTGAAACGCCGTTTTCAAAAGGCGAGCTTGTGGCGTTTTTTACATTAAAAGACGAACTTATAGGGTTTGGCAGAGCGTTGGTTGAAAGTGAGGAGGCTAAAAAAATGGAGAGGGGGCTTGTCGCGCGTGTAGATAGAGTTATTATGCGGCGGGGGACGTACCCCCCTATGTGGAAGAGAAAACAGCAGACGTAGAGCTCAAAAGCTTAAAAAGTAGAAATGTGTATAGACAAATGTGGGGGATCGTCCGCCAATACGTCGTATTGTAATAGACGCCGCCATACCTACTAAAGGCGTCACTATAGTAGATGTGGCAAAAGAGCTTTACAAAGTAGAGGGCGTTAAAGCTGTACGTGTTACAGTAGACGACGTAGACGTCGACGTGTTAGGTCTCGCCATTGTAGTAGAGGGCGTAAACGTTGACTATGACGAACTAGAGAAGGCTCTGGAGAAAGTCGGGGGCGTCGTACATTCAATAGATGAAGTTGTTGTAGGCGAGTATATACCGGAGGCCGGGACGACGACGTGAGATATTTAGTCCTCGGCGTGATAGATGGAATGATAAGCGCAGGTACTCTCTCAGCCTCCCTAGTGTTTAAAGGCGGTACGCTAGATCTAGGATTTGCACTCTCTCTTGCAATGGTTGTGGCATCTATAAATGCGCTTACTGTATTTGTGGCAGAGTTTTCGCACCAAATGCGCGAGGTACGTGAGCTCTCTTACAAGGTTTCGCTAAGAGAAGAGACGCGCGGGTGGACGCTTATACATAGCCGCGCTCTCTACTACACATCTAAATCAGCCGTATATAACTTCGTCGCATCATTTCTAGGCGCAACTATTGTGTTAATACCAGCTTGTTTCACAACACACGCGGCTCTATACGCGATCATAGTCGCTGTTTTAACTTCAAGTTACCTACTTGCCGGCGGCTCCTGGAGGGAATTTATAGAATTTGCGCTAATGTCTGCTGTCGCAGTTGGAGTGGGCATAGTTATTGGTCTGACATTTCCCGTATTTACAGCTTAAAGTCTCTAACGTCGGCAATATATTGTCTCTGCAGTGTACGACCGCTTTCCCCGCTTAGGGTTTCTCATTGACTGCACTTTCACTAACAACCAAGCTACCTCTGGCACGGGCGACACGGCCCCCTGCGAGGGGCAGAGCCCCCTTCGTTTCGCAGAACCCATTTCTCTTCTATGCCATATAGGCCGTCAGGATGTGGACGTTCCCAAAGGACGAGGCTTTTTGTTGTAAATAGCGGAGGTTATGAAAGAGAGGACAGGTCTACACGGCGGATTCCTAGAGACAGCTAGAACCCCCCGCCGGTGGTTGCCGCCGCATAGGGGCTCATAGGTTTAAATACTAGTCTCTAGATAAAATCACGTGGCTACTTTACCTATTGAGTATTTAAGAACCACGAGACTTTTCAAAGAGAGAATAGGAGACCTAGAGATAATATCTTTTGAGGTCCCCACTCATAAGTACTTTTCTAGAAACGAGATCCCATATTTAGCTACAGCGTTAGATGTAGACCTTAGGAAGTTAGAGAATATGCTATCTGACATGAGATATGGGAGGGTGGCGGTGGAGAAGCTCTGGGCTTATAGACTAGACGGAGATTTAATACGCGAGAGTAAGAAGGTGCTTCTCCCAGACCTAGTGGCTAATAAAGACGTAGATGGAGAGGTAGAGGAGCTAGAAGATACCAAGATTCTAAAGATACATGTGGCTAAGTTAAAAGAGTTTGTGAGAATTTTTGTAAAAAAACGGCAGGGCTTCCGCGAAGTCATCATATATAGAAAGCCCCCACATCCTGCGTTAATTAGATACGTGGCATATCTTTAGACTCGGCGATATATCAATATCTTGTCCCCGCTTACATAAGGTTTCTTCCCCGTAATTCATGACGTAGATTTACCTGTAATAGTTATTAATCAGTGGACGTTTTGTGGCGTGAAGGTGGCGGTCGTTGGCATAGGCGGGTGGGGAAAAAACCACCTTCGTGTAGTTTCTCAACTACGAGGCGAGGATCTTGTCGATGAGGTCTACGCCGTTGATATAGACGAGGCAAAGCTCAAGTGGGCTGAGAAAGTATATAAGGCGAGGTCTGTAAAAGGTATAGAGAAAGCATCAGACTTAGACGTAGATGCAACTATAGTGGCAACGCCTACGACGTTACACGCCGCACACGCCGCCGTCTTTCTCTCGAGAGGAATACCCACGTTAGTTGAGAAGCCATTTGCCGCAAGTTTACGTGAGACGTATGAGTTGTTGGATATTGCTAGGAGAACTCTAGTTACCACTGGGTATTTACTGCGTTTTCACCAAGGCGTTAGATATATGAAAAACAACTTGGGCAAGTTGGGCCGTTTTTTGACGGCTTATAGCAAGAGGACTTCTAGGTGGCCTGTGAGACCTGGCGACGTCGGCGTCGTCAAAGATCTCGTAATTCATGACGTAGATCTACTTGCATATATCACTGGTAGACGGGCGCTTACAGTATACGCCCTGGGCGGCTCAACCAGAGGGACTTACGAAGACCATGTACAAGTTTTTGCAAAATTTGACGAAGCCGCCGCAGTTTTTGAAGCAAATTGGCTCACGCCGTATAAATTTAGAAAACTAGAAATAACAGGCGACCAGGGGATATTTGCCATAGACTTCGCCACTGACGAAGTATATTTCTACGGCGAAGATGGAGTATATCGCCCAAGACTGGAAATAGTAGAGCCTCTCGTGGTTCAGGATAGGGAGTTTTTAAAAGCTGCCTCAGGCAGAGGCGGCGAAATTGTAGATAGAGAAGACATAATCTATACAATGAAGTTTTGTGAAGCCGCGGTGTTATCTCTAAAGACAGGCCGCCTTGTGCACCTAGACGAAGTTACGTGATCGCCCCCGTCTAGTGGACAAAGGAGGCCTTGTCCATTAATTAAGTTACCTAAGGCGTGGACTCATGAGGGAATCCTCTGCCGAGGTTGTCTGCGGAGTTGTGCCCTCTTAATAACTGTCTGGCGGAGACCCCCACTCCAAAGGGCGGGGTCTTCAGTTGTAACGCTATGGCATCTCTTTTTAAACGCATAAGGCAAAGTAAACTTGTCCAATTCTACACGCTGTAGTTTTTAAAACGGGGGGTAAGACATGTATGAAGCTGGGCGAAGAGCTGTCGATACATGAGCTAGAGAAACTTGACTTTGGCGAGGACTTCAAGCTGGCCCTCTCTAGAGCTATAAACGGGGCTAACGTCTATATCGTAGGCCCCTCTGGAAGTGGAAAAACTGCCATGTTGAGAAAACTAGGCCTTTATCTCACTAGGTTAGGCAGAGAAGCTCTCTATGTAAAACTCGAGTGGGTGAAATACGGCTGGGGGCTCTCAGACTATTTAAAGAGGTATGGGGATAAAAGCAGAGAGCTTGTCGGAGGCGCCGCAGGCGATATAATACTGTTAGACGACGGAGAGTTGCTCTGGAGCTACAACTCGGTGTATAGAAATCTAGTCAGAGACTTGAGAGGTAGACAAATAGCGGCGGCTTTTAGAGAATTTGACATAGATACAGCAACTATCTTACTTGGAGATGGATTTACGATATATCTTCAGACTCGACAAACCTCAGCCCATACGGCAAAGATACCACTTGGCTTAAGTTTCTTAGGTAAAACTGCAGAAATTACTGTATTATAGGAGCCAGGGCGAGGAGATTGTTTAAACTATGTAACACCACGGCAGAGACAATCCCACCTCTTTTAAATGCGTATGTGAGGACGACTCCTAGGGCAAAATACAGCGGGATTAACATAGAAGCGCCGTGCGCCATTGCAAAAGCGAGAGAACTTCCAACGTATCCCGCCACTGCGCCAGCTCTCTTTTCTAACTCCACATAGAGGAGAGCTCTAAACAAAGTCTCTTCTACAAGTGGCGCCAGAACCAGCGCGGTGGTTATAAAATAGGCCTTCCACTGTGGACAGACTGACATAGCTTGTATAAATATCTGAATCGCGCGGCTATACTCTCTAAGATAAGGCTCTGCCGCCGCCTCTAGCGTCCAAATTACGACCATCATAAGCAGCGAGACTATGAAGTACCTCAGCCTAAACATAAGGTACCCTCTTGTGTAATATACTACGGGGGTCAACACTAAATATGCCGTGGCAATAGCTATAGGAGCTCCGCAAATTGGCACAACAAAAGCGGCAATTCCCATAGCTATAAACATAATGGGCATAGAAAGCGCCAGTATAACGAGACGCACGAATTTATACACATGTCTTATAAAAATCTGTGGAAGTGTATATAGCGGCCTCTACAGTGGGGAAGAGGAGGTTTTTTATAGACTTGTCAAATTGGGATCGCGTAGGGAGGCTACACAAGCCTTTTCTCATAAACTCAGGCTGGCCCCAGGGCCTTACCCCCAGCGCGGTGGATATTGGGAAGTATATAGGCGAAGTAGAAGAGATATATAGAGAGGCGTCGGGAGCTGTGAGAGCAGCTGAAAAAGACTTTGTCAAAGCCGTTTCTAAACTCTGGCCGTTACGATTTATATTACCTATGCGGCTTGAAAACGTGGATTTTTTTAGAGACGCTAGAGTCTACTGGGAAGTGAAGACCCACCTAGAAAATGTGTTGGGAAAGAGATTCGACATGTGGAGTGAGGTATATGCCGGCTGGGCGGCTGTAGAAGTGAAAAACGGCGCAGTGTATATAGGGGGCGTGCCTTCTATAGGCCACACGTATCTCAAGATGATTAACGCCCTGTCTCTATAGATATTTGGATTTTTTCACCAAATCTAGTCTTTAATAGTTGTATAAGTTTATCTAAGGCTATATTTACTAAGTTTTCTGCATCTTGTGGCTTAGTTGCACTGGCGTATATATGTATGTACAAGAGGGGGGCTTCTACTTCATAGCCCTTTGGGTGGGATTTTACATAAACCCTGGGGTCTAATTTTAAAACCTCTCGTATGATAGGCGCGACGTCTGCCTCTGGCGCGCCTTTGACTACTAGAGCTTTTTCTGCGAAATATATAGGAGGCCCCCGCGATTTTAGTAGAGGCTCGACATAACTCTCAAATATGGCCTCCATCTCTCTGGGGACTCCCGGCAGTAAAACGGCGATTTTGTCCTCTGTCTCATATAAAATACCTGGCGCTGTGCCCACTGGGTTTGGCAAAGGCCTTGCGCCCGGAGGCATCTTGGCCATTTTAACCCGCTCGGGGGTGAGGGGGTAGCCACGCGCCTCATATTTCTCTTTCACCATTTTTAACGCCTCTTCGTTTACCACAGGCTCAACACCTAGGGCTTTACAAAAGGCTAGGTTTGTAATGTCGTCTGGCGTTGGGCCGAGACCCCCGGTAGATATTACAACGTCTGCCCTCTTTAAGCCATCTCTAAAACTTTCAACTATGTCATCTTCATCATCTGGCACGACTAAAATTCGTTTTACTAAATAGCCTAGAAATGTGAGTTTTCCAGCAAGCCACGCGGCATTTGTATTAACAACTCTGCCAATGAGAAGTTCGTTCCCCACTGTGATAATCCACACAACGCCCTTGTGCATACATAGGTCTATATCTCTCTCTTTTATGTTATACACGGCGTGCCTGGGGCAGGCCCCCGAGTCCCCCGGGGAGGGGCCAAGAGAGGTAGGGGGACGCTGTATAGACGGGGAATGTGGTCAAGTTTTTAACTCTTCTCTTATCACAAGCAGTAGGCCTATAAGCGTTGTTGTTATCCCAATGGCTTGTAGCGGTATCTCAAAGCCACGCAAGGCCACTGAGCTAGTCGGCATCTCGCCCAAGATCAATATTGCAAGAAGCGTTGCGCCTACGGGTTCGCCGAGAGTACTCGCCGCGATTGTCACAGCGCGATATCTGCCTAAGAGGTAGTTAAATACGGTGTGTCCAGCCATCATGGGGATAGAGGCTATGAGGAGAAACATGACAAAGGTGTAGAAGTCGTAATGTATGAGATCGACCCCAAGTGCAAGGCCTACGGCTAGAGAGATAAGCGCCGCAGTGCTATAAGACACGGCGACATAGCCTAAAGTCCCTACAGAAGATCTAACTACGCGTCCGGCAGCGAGATATCCTGCAAAAGACAACGCCCCCACTAACGCAAGGAGATTTCCCAATAGCCCGCCTGGCGATAGAGTAATCAATACGCTGCCAACTACAGCCATTACAACGCCAACGACAGTGACTCTACTCACACTTTCCCCCAGCTTCTTCGAGAGGAGGAGCATAACTACGGGGTGTATATTAACCAACGTTGTACTCGCCGCAACTGTCGTTAGAAAGAGGGAGGGAATCCAGCTGAGGAAATGCGCCGCTAGAAAGACTCCCGACAGTGTTGAATAAATCAAGGCCCGCCCCCTGGGAAGCTCTAGCTTTCGCGTCGCGCCGAGAAGAAAGACAATCGCTGTCGCAAAAGCTAGTCTCCAAAAGGTTATTGCCACAGGATGTGCAGGCGTAAGTCTAATTAAAATCGAGGCACTTGATATAGCAAAAATACCTATCGGCAAAAGCCAGAGCATACTACACAACATTAGATAGCTTAAATATACAAAGACGCCTCTCTACTTATGGAGTTCCCAGATTTAGCATATGTGAGGAGAGAGGAGTTCTGCTCTATTGCCCTTTTCTCGACGGAGAGGTCCAGAGGAAGATCTTGAGCGCTTCCCTAACTATTTGGGAGATGTTGGCATTGAGCTCCTCCGCGACCTTCTTAAGCTCGTAGAACATCGCAAGAGGGATCCGCACGAAGATCCTTGCCGACCTCATAGCTTCGGCCCCAGAACCAACTCCCTCCGGACTGTGCCGTCCTCTCTAATGACAGTTGCGACTTCAAGCTTCCTCTCCTCCCTCATTGCACATCTCACTATCGGCAAGTAGTCGTTCTTAACGAGGAGGATCATAAGCTCGGCCGCCTCGCGTACGAGCTCTTCCAACGGCTTCCCAGACCACAGGGACAACATTCCGCTATTCTGGGCCAAGAGGAGGTATTGGGAAATCTTCCAAAAACAACCTTTTCCCCGTCCCGGCACCTATCACACTTTTAACCTAGTAAACTTCTTGTATTCATGAGCCACATCTCCGGCCCTGGGGCCCGGCGACTAGGGGGCAAAGCCAGCCCCCAACGACCCGGGCCCCCTCGCCCGCGGCCGCCTTCGGGCGTCTCCGCAGGCAGGCCCCAAGCCCCCCGGAGAGGGCGGGGAGCCGCAAAGGGGGCTTAGGCATAAATATCTGAGATTATTCCACAAATAGATGACGAACCAATGCAGGCGGCGATTATATGACCGGTGACCTGCCGGCTGATTTATAAGAGGGGCACCTCTGGCCAATTGGACAGACGTCGCACTTGGGGTTACGCGCCTTGCATATCTCTCGGCCGAACTGTATCAGCTTGAGGTGAAGCTCGAGGTATTTATGTTGGGGCAACCTCTCTATAAACCAGCGGCTGATTTCGTCATAGCTCTTTCCAATGCCCCACCGTCTTGCGATACGGGTTATATGAGTGTCTACTGGAAACGCCGGGAGGCCTAGGTTTACTAATATCACGTCAGCAGTCTTCTTGCCAACTCCTGGGAGAGTTAGGAGGAAGGCTCTAGCTCTCTCGGCGCCCATTTCTAATAGCCTCTGTGGAGTTATATCATATTTCAAAAATGTCTCGGCGAGGTTCTTTAGAACTCTCGCCCTCTGTCTATACATGCCGGCAGGTTTTATCAACTCGGCGAGTTCCCCCTCGGACATTTTATTGAGACTCTCGGGAGTTATAGTCCCTAGCCTCCTTTTGAGATTTTCAAATGCTCTAAAAGCGTTTTTATCAGAGGTGTTCTGGCTAAGGATAACTGCGACAAAAAGCTCAAATAAGTTTTTCTCTCTTTGCCAAACAACAGGCGCTATAAATTCGTCAATTCTAAGCTGTATATATTTATCAACCAGCTCGACAAACTCCATGTTTGATAAATCCTGTCCTTATATATCTCTACTGCTGTGTAAGTGTGGAGGAGCTAAGATTTAGCCTCCGTAAGTCAGACTTTGAGAAATTTGCCGAGAGACTTGGGGTCAATCCAGAGGAGCTACTCACGGCGTTAAAGGCGGAGGTGGTAAAAGTAGGCCCCGGCTTTCGCTACGTTATCGATATGGAGAATTTCTTCTATTTTGTAATCTCTAAGCTATATACACAAAGAAAGACTGAAAAAACTAGCGATGTAACATTAGAGAGCTTTGAAAATGCCCTTAACAAAGCTATAGATAGATTTGCAGGAATAAGCGGATATGCAAAACTTTTTGATGTAAAAAACGCAGTTATGCAAGAATTGGGAATAGGCGAGGAAGAATTTGTAAAAAAGCTGACAGAGTTGCTTCAAGTGAAGAAGGGCCACTACGTCTTATTAGAGGGCGGCGACTTAAAAATACAGATAGGGGGAAAGAAATACGGCTTTATAAAGAGGGTCGAGAAGAGGTCTGTTGCAGAGGTGGTATACTATTAATGTCCCCCTACCTCTCTCTTGGCCCCTCTCCGGGGGACTTGGGGGGCCCGCCTCGGGTGTGCCGGGGCGAGGGGGTGGGTCATACGGGGGACGGCCGCGAGTCGCTTGTTTTGTAACAGCTTGGCGCACCTGTCTGCCGCCCAAGTTAACTGGCTCGAGAACCGTAGTTGTATTAGACGAGCTTCTCCCCTCTGCGGAGGATCCAAAATTTTTCAGTGATATTTTCAGTGATATACCGATACTAGATTTATTATTGGCAAGCTTAATTCACGTGGATTGTGACATACCCAAGTGGCCTGTGGCCAAGGACGGCCTTAGACTAGGCGGCAGATCTTGGATTAAGGCTGCAGAGGCCTTAGTTAAGTTAACTTCTACATTTCCAATGGCTATACTCTTGGGTAGAGCTGGCATGGGCAAGTCCCAAGTGGCCTACGAGGTGTGTAGAAGGACAAACTGTATATATGTTGATTTGACAGAAGTCGGCGAGAGAAATATAGCTAACGTAGCGGCTATTGTGGCATGGAGGATATTGGCTAGATTTGGGACTAGAGACTCAAAAAACAGGGTGGCGGAGGTCTATAAGAAGTTTGGGTACGAGGGCATTCTCTCGTTAGCTAAAGGCGATCCGGCGTGGACGTTAAAAACTGCGCTTGAGTTAACTGGCTCGAGAACCGTAGTTGTATTAGACGAGCTTCTCCCCTCTGCGGAGGATCCAAAATTTTTCGAAGTTGCGTATATACTCCACAGGATTAGAAATATGCACCTCTCTAATGCGGCTTTTCTAGTCACCATGTTGCCAGAGGTCTATGAGAAAATTGTAGAAAGAATACCCCCGCTGGGCAACTTCTTTATACATATCACTGTGCAGTTACCAGATGTAATACCTGAAGACGAAGTTGAAGAAATAGTGTCTGTATATTGCCCAGAGAAGGCGGATCTCGCCAGGAAAATCCTAGCTGAGAGACCAGACGTCACAGTTAGAGAGCTGTTGCTTGAGCTAAACAATATACCATCTAGGAGATATGTAGAGCTTATTCCCGCAGATTAATCCGCCAACCTTTATATCAATTACAAAAATATCCAAAGGATAGGGACTAAACATATAATTACATTTTTTGTTTCCCATGTGATTAGATCAGACACCGTTAAGCAGATACTAGAGCATTACAGAGTCATATGGGCTCTTAGCCATGCCCAGGGACTAATGGGCTGGGATTCAGAGACTTATATGCCTGAGGAGGGCATCAAGGGTCGTGCCGTCGCTAGGGCGGAGATTGCCCAGTTGATACAGAAATTTATGCTTGACGAGAAGTTTGTAAAGTTGGTAGAAAAGGCGGAAGAGGAAAAAGATTTAACAGATGTAGAGAGAGGAATTATAAGAGTCTTAAAGAGAGATTTAAAATTCTACCAAAGGGTGCCGCCGGAGGTTGTAAAAGAGTTTGTCAAAGTTACGTCAGAGGCTTTTATAGTTTGGAAAAATGCGAAAGAAAAGGCGAAATTTGAAATTTTTGCGCCGTATTTAGAAAAAATCGTCGACCTTTCTAGAGTAATAGCTGACAAATTAGGCTATGAACAACATCCATATGACGCATTGCTAGATTTATACGAAGAGGGGCTTACGTCGCGAGATGTAGAATCTATCTTTTCAACACTAGAGCCGGGTATTAAGACGTTGCTCTACAAGTTAGAAAGCCGCGGCTGGCCTAAGAAACATCCGTTAGAGGAGGTTCCCTACGAGAGACAAGCGGTTGAGGCGGCGGTTATAGATGTTTTAAATCTACTGGGGTACCCCAGGGGGAGGTTCAGAGTGGATGTTTCGCCACATCCATTTACGATAGGTATTACATCTCCATACGACGTAAGAATAACTGTGAGGTATAGAGGGGTTGATTTTAAAGAGCCGCTTTTCTCTGCGTTACACGAATACGGCCACGCGCTGTATGAGTTAAATATTGACGAGTCTATCGCCATGACGCCTGTAGGCACGGGGGTGTCGCTTGGAGTTCATGAGAGTCAGTCTAGGTTTATTGAAAACATCGTGGGTAGAAGCCGCGAGTTTGTCTACAAAATTTCGCCAATTCTCCGCAAACATCTCGCCTTTTTGTCAAAATACAGCGACGAGGACTTGTTCTACTATTTCAACGTAGTTAGGCCAAGTCTCATACGTACAGAGGCAGACGAGGTTACCTACAACCTACATATACTTCTGCGTTATAAATTAGAGCGTCTCATGATAACAGGCGAGGTAAAGATTTCTCAACTACCAGAGTTGTGGAATAACGAAATGGAACGCCTCCTCGGCGTTAGACCTAAAAACGACGCAGAGGGTATATTACAAGATGTACATTGGTCACATGGCTCAATCGGCTACTTCCCGACTTACACACTGGGAAATGTAATAGCTGCGATGATATATTACAAACATGGAAATATACGCGGCCTTATCTCAGAGGGGGACTTTGCCGCAGTGAAGGAGTACCTCCGCGAGAAAATACATAGATGGGGCAGCATCTATCCGCCAAAGGAGCTTCTTATGAAAAACTTCGGCGAGGTATATAACGCCAGCTATTTAGTCAAATACCTAGAGGAGAAATACGTCTAGCATATCTCGCAGAGTGTAGATACCGCGCGGCAGAGGTCTGAGTTTTTTAAATAGCCGTCTTCTTTACTCATAAAACTCCCCCACGCCAGTTCGAAATCGCCTATCTCCACCTTTGGCAACAATTCTTCGATATGCGGCGTCTGCGTCTTTATAAGCCCCGTGGCTCGTGCGAGTTGGACGACGTAGTTATTTAGCCCCACTCTAGCTCTGTATAGTATATATTTTGCAGCATCGCAAGAGCTGTCTAGTTTGATAACTCTCCCATCGAAATACAGCGGGCGCCCTAATTTTGCCGTAAGTTCCGCGGCGGCTTGAGCTGCCAACACGCTTATGATTTTAAAAGTCCTCCCTCCATACGGCACTACGTTGAGAAACACTAGGTTTATCTCGTCGCTTACAACATGTACAAAACTGGCGCCGTGTTGCATTGCGAGATTTTTCGCAACTTCAACTAAGGCGGCGTGCACAAGTTTGCTCCTAGGCGCGGGGAAGTCTCTCAGTCTCTTCCCAAACCCCACACCGTCTAGTCTCACGGCGATAGGCGGCGAAGAGGGCTCGCATACCGCCTCCCTCTCTCTATAACGCATTTCGAGAAGACGCGGGTTTTCAGAAAGCAGTCTCTTAAGCGAATCCACATGTCACATTAGTCTTTAAAATAAGGATTTGCGAAGAGTTGTGAAGTTAAGATTTCGCAACGTAGTGCTAGGCGGCACGTTTGACACTCTACATTCTGGGCATGTGAAGTTGTTGGCTACAGCCACATTAATAGGAGATAAGATATTAATAGGTTTAACAAGCGACGCATTTGCCTCTACGTATAAACAGTACAAGGTGAGGCCATTGTCTATTAGACTTGCAAATGTAAAAAACTTAATGAGCCTAATCGCTCCCGATAAAGAGGTTGTTTATGTAGAGATAAACGACCCATATGGACCTGCTGTAATTGATCCAAACCTAGAGGCGATTGTGGCAAGTATAGAAACAGCCCCCCGCGCCCTGGAGATAAACGACCAGAGAGTAAAGGGGGGGTTGAGACCTATGGAGGTGGTCGTAATTTCTACAGTTAGAGACGGATTTGGCCACATACTATCGTCCACATACATCAGGAGGGTACTTGAGAAGCTAGAGCCTGAGCAACGCTAGCTCGCGGTATGTCTCAAAAGCGTTTTCGCAATTGTTTATACATAGCGTGGGGCCTCCCATTAAGTCTATACGTCGGTAACTCCTACTGTCTCTCTTTAGAAATCTAAAGACATTAGTATATATAATGTCAGAATGTGTAAAATCTTTAAAGATAACGAGATAGTTATATATCAATGACCAAGCTATATAATGGTTATTAATTGGCGGGAGGCCATACTCCTCAAGGCTAATCGACGGAATCTGCGGCTTTATTTTAGCCAACCGTTTTGCCAACTCGGCGACGTATAGAATATTGTCGGCGTCGACATTTATATCAAGGGGGCTGTGGTAAATGTCCCAAGTGTCTTTTAGCGATGAGATAGTTATAGAGGGGAGACCCCACCTCTCGTAGTGAACGCTGTCGAAATAAGCCTCTGGCATTTCAACAGGGCCCAGCCCCTTGAGCGTCTCGTGTAGATATGGCATTGCGTACATACGAGGAGTTCCTAGACCTATGGCGTCGATATTAATCAATAGAGTAGGCCTCCATCGTTTTAAATAATTGAGAGAGCCCCACGCCCAGTAAAAAGACGGCACATGTGGCGCCACGCCCTCCTCGGCGGTGAAAAGGCCGAGAGCTATTGGGAACTCTTCAGCCACGAGCTCGCTAAAGGCGAGAACTGCGGCTTCTACGCCGGCGCAGTTATCTGTAGAGCCGACAAGCCAGTGGTCCCAATGTGCCGAGATCATAGGCGTATCTTCAAAACTATTGAAGGCTATGAGACTATAGCTATATGTAATTCTGCTCTTTACCTCTATCTCAAGCCTAATTCTCTTATTTATATATGAGTCTATATTTTCAAAGCTGGCGGCAGGAATTGGGGGAGGCGCCGCGTCGAATTTATAGCCATATTCCCCAGTTATTACAATACGCCGGGGGGGTCTGCCTGTGAAAACCACGGCAGAAGCGCCGCGACGTGCAGCGTCGATAACTATATATTTAGCGTCGTCGACATCCTCGGGGAATTTAGCAACAGCAATATTCCCCTCTACATCTCCGTCAATGGGCACAAGTCTCCCCTCTACATCTACAGAGCTGGAATATGGCAACGCCAAACCTTTGACAGCTGTCTCACCCACCTCCAGTCTCGTCTCCGAGTCTTCCCAGTAGAGAACCTCCACGGGAGATAAGTGAAACCATACAGTTGGCGTATCTAAAAACGTCAAGAGCCACTGTAGAAACTCCCTCTCTAGCGGAGAACCTGCTACTAAATCTCTATATGAGACGCATTTTGTATAAACCTCAGCCACAGCTTGTAGGAGAGAAGATTTTAAATCTGTAGCTATGTATAAAATGGCGGAGTTAGCTGATGTATGTTGAGTTGAACCCGGCCTGACGTGTGATGGCGCTCCGCCTAAACCTCCTCTATAGAAAACGCCCCCAGCTTTTCAAGAATCTGGTCAAGTTTTGTATTTACCTCCTTCAACAGCCGCGTGGCCTCGCCTGTCTGTCCCTCCTCAAGGCGGTTGAGAGCTACTTTAAGCTCTTTAACGACTTCAACTAACGCGTCAAGACGCTGGAAGGCTCGCATTATATTGTCTACCTCTTCTCTCAACTCGTCTAGCTTCCTCATATTCAAATACGTGGCCAAGACAACGAGGTCTTGGATATTGTCTATCTTTTTCTTTTTCTCAAACTTATTTAAAATCTCTGTAGCCAACGCCCTCACAACGCCCTCTATTTTCTTTGTCGTTTCTTCCACTGCAATATTTATACCCACAAATAAAAGACTATTGCTGAGTGATGAGGGGATCGATGGAGAGATCTTATGACGATGGAAGAGACGACCTGACACCTGCCACGTGTACCACTCTTTGTGTTTCACATGTAGATATCAAAGGGTCTTACATAGCGCTGAGACTGGCGATAGAGGCCATATTTAAATAACCCAAACCCACCTACATAAGTGAAACGTGTTGTTGTAAGAGCTAGAGGCGATATAGATCTCCCCGGCGTGCCTATTTTAAGAATCCTAAAGAGCGAGGCTATGAAAAATGGGGTCTTTGGCGAAGCTTATGTCAGAGGCGACGTCTTATATGCCGTTTTTGAGGGCCCAGACGAGTCGGTAGATAGACTTGTGAAATTTCTACCAATGGCGTCGCCGGCTATAAAAATTAGGGAGATAGAGATTAGAGAGGAGAAATATCGTGGAGACTATAAAGAGTTTAAACTCTCTTAGCTCGCTTGATTAACATAGCTACTTCTTTCATAACCTCTGTACTTTCTCTATAGATCTCTATTTTGGGAGGCTCTGCGCCTCTAATGCCGTTTAAAAGACTCGCCAAGGCTGAGACAAACACCCTCTGGGTAGAGGGGCATTCGATAGATATGTAGAAGTCGCGTGTGGCAAGCGCCCTCCCCAAGGCGTAGTAGAAATATTCTGAGGCGAAGAAATAGCCTGTCGGATCGTCTCTATGTATATCAAAGCCGAGTTGTAAAACGAGGGGGCCTCCGGCCGCTCTTAGGATAAAACTAACCACTTTTTCAAAACCACGATCTCCAACTCCCGGAGGTAGTGGAAAGACAACTACATTATATCCACGCCTCTTTACATAGCCGTAGGATGGCCCGTCGGCGCCGCCATAGACTAAATAAAGCGGAAATTTATACTCTAGATGGAGCTCCCAAGTCCCAACTGGGAAATGTCTATCTATTGATATAACCGCGGCGTTGAGTTTCTTTGCTATATATACAGCGGCGTTAAATACGTTGTTTCTCCTCGGCGTATGTAATCCCGCCATCGCCGTGCCGCCGGCATAAAATATGGCCTGTCTTTTCGTTAACGCAACTTCGGCGACTGCAACTGCGGCTAAGGTCTCCAACTCGCGTTTTGCAACTGCCTTTACAAAATTTTCACTATGTATAAAACGCACGGCGTCCCAAGAGCCTAGGCCTTCTACAACCTCTGCCCCGGCTTCTCTCAAGGCTTTAGACACCCAGTCTGAAAAACTTGTGTGTACTAGTAACACATATATACTTACTATTTCCACTTTATTAATGCAGGGGTTTACAGACTGGAGGAAGAGCTTTATGCCTTACTAAGAGAAAGAGCCAAGTATAAAGTCCCCCCTCTTATTGACGGCCCCCTTGCCCCCATAATTGCGGCAGTAGTATCTAGAACACATAAGCCTGTCGTGGCATATCTAGGGCCAGAACGCTCGTTTACTTGGGAAGCCGCCACGTCTCTATACCCAAATGGAGCGCATGTCGCATATAGAACTGTAACAGAGGTTTTCAAAGCTGTAGAAAGCGGCGTTGTAGACTACGGGGTGGTCCCCTTTATAAACAGTCTCGAGGGGCCTGTGGGAGAGACTGTAGACGCCTTGGCGACACATGAGGTTAAAATCTTGGCCATGGGCGAGATGAGGATAACTCTCTGTCTAGCCAAGAGGGGCAACCCCCGTGTGGTATATACACACCCCCACGCCGCGGCGCAGGCGAGAAAAATTCTCTCTGCATTAGGCGCCGACGTGGTTTATACATCATCTACATCGGAGGCAGTTAGAGAGTTTGAAAAATGTAGAGACTGCGCCGTGATAGCGTCGCCAAGAGCGCTTGAGCAGTACAGTGAAAAAATATGCGGAGTTGAAGACTGGGAGAGCTATACCCGTTTCGCAGTTTTATCTAAAGAGAGTAGCCAAGCTGGAGCTAGGGCGGCGCTTATATTCGCCGTCCCCAACGTGGCCGGGGCTCTCTACAAAGCGCTTGGCCCCATAGCTAAGAGAGGCATAAATATGACTTTGATATATTCAAGGCCGACGAAGCTCTCTCCCTGGGACTACTTCTTTCTTGTAGAAGTGGAGTCTAACGCCGAGCTAAACGCTGCACTTGACGAAATGAGGCAACACACCACAATGTTAAAGTTGGCAGGCCGCTATAATATAATCAACTTGTCTCAACCAATTGTCGAGCTTGTTCAATAATAGACTTGGCGAGTTTTTCGCCGAAGCCTGGCAAAGAGGCTATCTCACGTATGGAGGCTCTTGCTATATCTCTAACTGTCCTATAGCCGAAGTTATAAAGCGTCCTGGCTCTCACACGGCCGACTCCCCTCAACGTAGTCACCAACTCCAACAGCTCTTCTCTCACGCCATATATCACACGTGCAGTCACCACCTCCAGCCGCCGTCTGTGTTCCTCCTCGCCTATTATACCTGCCAACTTCGCGGCTGCGTTCCCAAGCCAGTCAAATAAGTCTATATAGACGCGTAAATCGCCGGGGGCGACTTCAAATTTTTCAAAAATTACGTCTTCATCTGCCTCCTCAATCCACGCCATTAACATAGCGACAGTTTTTACAACATCTTCAAACTCCTCATCTTCTTCCACATCTAAAGCCTTAAGTACCTCCTCTACAACACGTTTATCTACTCTGCCACGCCGGACTCTTGGAAAGTCAGGCGCCGTGAGAACTATATAGAGATATGCAGCTGTATTGCCCTCCTTCAGAGATTTTATAAAGTCGATATATCTAGCGGCGGTTTCTGGATCTAGGTACAGCCTGGCCACTTGTCTGCCGAGCTCTGTAGCGTAGACATAGTCGCCGTCTCGCTCTAAAAACCCCCACTCGGCCAATTTCTCAACTGCCGCCGCAATTTTAGACCGCAAGACGGCAGATTTCACAGCTATTTTGCTCTGGAAGTACCCCAGGGTGTTTGAGAAAAACTCCACAAGTTCGTCTATCGACCTTGCGTAGCCCCCGCCGACGGCTCCCAACACATGTGTCCTCAAGTTAGGCTCTAGGAGTATATGTGATTTTATATTCTCAACCTGCCCCTTTATGTACCTCTCCATTAGGTATCCAACTTCGTTTTTACTCCGCGCCACAATCACGGCCTCGCCCACGGCGTCAAGACCAGGCCTCCCCGCGCGGCCGGCCATTTGTTTATACTCAAGCACTGGGATCTCCTCTCTTCCCACCACTGGGTCAAACCGCTCGTAATCCGCTATTACAACTCTCCTCGCGGGTAAATTTACGCCTGCGGCTAAAGTCGTCGTAGAGACAACAACTTTAATAACCCCCCTCCTAAACCCATCTTCGACAAGTCTCCTCACCTCAAGCTCAAGCCCGGCGTTGTGAAAAGCCACCCCCCTTGCCACAACTTCTGCCAACTCTCTCCCAATGATTTTACTAGAGGACACCCTCAAGATCTCCTCAGCCAACGCCTCCGTCTCAGCCACATTGATAAGTTTTGTGGGATACGCCGCAATAGCTCTGGCGATAGCTTTTGCAAGTCTCGCTGTAGAAGATCTGCTATTTGTAAAGACAAGGGCCTGTCCCCCCTCAGCCACTACATCTACTGCGAGGGCAACTTCTGCATCTCCAGACGCCGATACTGCCCTATGGGATCCATCTGAGAAATATATTCTGCCTCCATAATAAACACCCTCGCGTAGGGGGACAGGCCTCCAGCTAGAGACCACTAGCCTTGCCCCCAGCCAATCCGCCACCTCAGTTGCGTTGCCGACGGTGGCGCTCAAGCCAATAAACTGAGCGCGTAGGCCTAGGTGTTTAATTTTGGCAATTATAGACTCTAAGACAGCCCCCCTCTTGGGGTCGCCTAGGTAATGTATTTCGTCTATTACCACAGTCTTAACAGAGCTAAGCCACCCCGGCCTATGTCTTAACAGACTGTCTAGTTTTTCATACGTCACCACAACCACGTCGTATTCATATAGTCTTCTATCGTCAGAATCGAAATCGCCCGTAGAGACGCCGACTTTAACCAAATTACCATAGTGAGAAAAATGTACAAGTTTTTCATAGGCAAGAGCCTTGAGAGGCACGGCGTATAACGCCATGCCCCCCTCCAACGCCGTTTTTACAGAAGCCACCTCTGCCAAGAGAGATTTGCCAGAGGCTGTTGCAGTACATAACAAGACGTGTCTCCCCTCGAAAATCCCGGCTCTCACCGCCTCTGCCTGAGGAGGGAAAAGCCTCCTAACCCCCCTCTCTTTCAACACAGAGATAAGCCTCTCGTCGAGAGAAAGCTCGGAAATTTCCACGGCAGAGGTTGGGGAGTGGGATAAAAACTATACAACGCGCTTTATATAGCCAGGTCTCGGCGTATAAGCCTCGCCGTTGCGAATAAGCAAATCGACAACTCTCTGCACCTCTGACGCTGGAATGCCCAATTTCTCCGCCTCGGCTTTTAACAAATCGATTTTGACAGGCCCCCTCTCCACCTCCTCTAGCTTTTTCAGAAGCTCAACGATTTTTATATATGCCTCTCTCCTCGACGCGGGGACGCCTGTGATAACTGCATCAATATCTATAGCCCCAGACTCCACGTCTATACCTACGGATTTGAGAAAGGCGAGATATAGTTTGATAGCTCTCTCAGCATCTTCGCCAGTGGCGACGGGAGAGAGCCTCATCTTAGCCTCCGCTATTGTGAGACGTATAAGGGCCTCCAGCTGGCGGGCCGTAATGGCGATGGCAGTCCCAGGCCCCTGGTACCTACGGCGCATTTCTAGATAAAACCTCTTGATCTTCTCCTTGGCTTCCTCACTCAAGATAGGTCTTATATACCTCCTGGCGTATATTATATACTTGCGGAGGAAGTCGGGCCTTAGAACATCGCGAAAAGCCTCGGGAGTTCTGCCAGAGTGGAGATCTAGGATATGCCCGGCGACAGAGGCGTCGAAGTCCTCCCTAGGCTCGTCTCTAATTACGAAAATTAAGTCGAAGCGGCTTAGCAAAGACACCGGGAGGTCGATGTTCTCCGCTACAGTTCGGTTGGGGAGGTACCGGCCGAAGGCGGGGTTGGCGGCGGCTAACACGGCAGCCCGCGCGTTGAGAGTAGCCACTATGCCGGCTTTGCTAATCGAGACGGTGTTCTGCTCCATAGCCTCGTGGAGCGCCACTCTGTCTTTGGCATCCATCTTGTCGATCTCGTCTATGACGGCCACCCCCCTGTCGGCCAACACGAGGGCCCCCGCCTCTAGGTAGAACTCGCCTGTCAGCTTATCCCTCACGACAGCCGCCGTGAGGCCAGCCGCCGACGACCCCTTGCCTGTCGTGTAGACAGCCCTCGGCGCTATCTTAGCCACAAACTTGAGCAATTGCGACTTCGCCGTGCCAGGGTCGCCGATTAACAAGATATTTATCTCGCCCCTTACTCTAACGCCATCGGGGTAGACAATCTCATTCCCCCCAAAGAGAAGACAAGCAATGGCCTCCTTTATCTCCTCATAGCCATATATAGAGGGGGCGATGGAGCGGACTATGAGCTCTCTCACGTCGGGTCTACGCGAGATCTCTAAAATCCGCTGCTCGTCCTCCTTTGTGATCTCTTCTACAAGCTCTTTGTTAGAAGTCTCCACGTGGGTCCCCAGGATATAAGATGTCACAATAGGCGGCCTCCCCTTCTTAAGCTCGCTGAGAGTTAAATCGACGATACCTGTCAGAGAGACTATGTCGCCAGGTTTTACAGTATCTACGAGGTCGTCTAGAAGCACCACTTCAACACTCCTCGGCAACTGGCCAGGCGGGAGGTCCTCCGGCCTCTCCTGTATGATAACTTTCTGCCAGTCTATGTACTGACTCAGCTCAGTCACGAGGGTAAAGCTCTTCGAGGCCCCGCAGCGGGGGCACTTGGCGGGGGGCTCCACATGTCTCTCCAGCTCTTGAAGAAGCTCGATCTCGTAGCCACACTGCGTACACCGGTAGAGCGCTCTGTGGAGGAAGTGCTTAGGCGGAGTCTGTCTAGTCACAATCCCCTCGATGCGGATCAGCCGGCCGATGTACTCAGACCTCAGCTTCCTAAGCGGAACAACCAACGGCGACCCCCTAACCCTGAAGTGAAACCGCCTAAGCGCCCTCGCCGTCTCCGGATCCTTCTCCTCCACAACCTCTTGCACCACCTTGTCAGCCTCAGGCAACACAAGCCGAGGCCTCTCGACGAAGAGATCTGCAAGAGACTTGTCAAACAGAAGAATGTCGTGGAAATCCACCTCAAGAGACCTCTTCCGCTGGATAATCATATTGATAACCTCGTCCGACACCTTCTCACTAGACGTAATAAACTCCCTAATCTTATCCCTCACAAGATCAAGCTCCAACTCAACAGTCACACCTACAAGACAGCCCAACAATAAAAAACAAAACAGGTGATATCCAAAGCGACGGAGTTAGCCAAAGGAACAAGCGGCTACCCCTCGACGCCACGCTCCCCCGCCCACTTCCCAACGACGCGCGGCGGCGCTACCGCAAGAATTTCGGCCATCTTGGAAAAGCCGCGCCGCCTGTCCCTACGCCTAGGGACTCTGCCAAACCCATCCCCGTCCTAAAGGGCGAGGCTTTCGATGTACAATGTAAAACGCCTTCCCCCGCCGCCATGAGAAGGTTTGGACACAAGCCGTCGACGGGAGAAGAGACGTAGGCTAAGCCGTCACAGACGCAGCCCTCCGGCTCAAGCCGCCGCGACTCAACCCCCAGCGCTCCCCAGGCGCCGCCAAGACACGCCTATTAGTCCTCTCCTACACCTCCTCCCGTAGTCCTCCAAAAACTTCTCCCAAGCCTTGTACCAAGCCCCTCCCCCATCTCTAGAAGCTCCCCCACTCTCTGTACCACCTACGCCACCTCCTCTCGCTAAGCTCTACGTACTGGGCCGTCTGGCTTCTTAGGTCTCTCAGCCTTCTCAAAACCCCGCCCAGCCCCAACAAGCCGGCGAGCGCCAGCCTAAACTCCTTGCAGAAGGCAGAGGATCTCCCCGACTCTAAAATTCCATACTCTAATTTAAATACTGCGCCGAGATGTTACATACTTACGACGATAGAATATATATCGATAATTTTTTACGTCTGAATAACTCTCTATCGTGTTTGAAGACGTCGTGGGGGAGGAGATCTTGGCAGCCGCAGTCTTGCACAAAAGCGGCTTCGTCGTGAAATACGTGGGCTTAGACAGAGAGGTCTGGACTAGGCTGTCGGCTGTGTTAAACAAGGCGAGAGAGCTGGCCTCAGCCCTCCAGGGGGACCTCCTGGGCATAGACCTAGTCATGGATAGATACAGGGCAGCGGTTAGGGCGGGAAACAGCGTAGTCGCCGCCGTGTTGGCCAAGGCCGAGGTAGACCCCCAGTACCTAGACTACGTCGCCTTCCGGATCGTGGAGGAGTTCGAGGCGGAGCTCAAGTAGGCCTCCAGAAGCTCCCCAGCCCTCAACAGAGCCACCCCCCTGGGCTCCCCGCCCACCTTCACCGCCACGGCGGCGCCGCCCCTAGTCCTCCCCACGTACTCCACCCCCTCGATGCGGATGTAGAACTCCTCTACGGCCTCTAGATACTTCTCCGCCGCCTTCAACATAGCGGCGATGAGCTCCGCGTGCCCCTCCTCAACGCCCTCAGCCTTTACGACCCTCCCATCAACGATATATAGAGACACGTAGAGAAATATGTGAAAATTAAAATAAAGTGTCCTGTCTGCGGCCGCCAGATCTACATAGAGGCACCCCCGGTGGACGGGCTGAGGGAGTTTGTAGTCCTCCACGGGGGCCACGCCGCGAAAATATATATCGACGAGCACTACTTTGTAAGAAGGGCCTGGCCCGCGCCGCTCCTCAAGGCCGAGGAAGAGGAGGCGCCTAGGCAACTCCCAGAGGCCTACGGCGTCTTCGTCGGGAGAGGCAGAGCCGTGGTGGTGGGCCCCGGCGGCGAGAAGCTGGCAGAGCTACCCACCGGCGAGCTAGGCGCCGCGGTGACGCTGGCAGAAAAACTAGCAGAGAGCTAACTTCTAAAGACACTAACCGTAAGTTAGATAAAGGGGAGACATAGTGTTATATATGGAGTCGAAATATAGAGAGGAGCTCTCCCTATTTCTGTCCAGGACGGGGGAGAGGTGCTAGGCGCTGTGGTAGCTAGACGCGACGGCCTCCCAGTCGCCTCAGTTGCCCCCGGAATAGACCCCAAGATGCTGGCCGCCCTCTCCGCCCTGGCGCTGGGCTCTTTGAGAAAAGTCGAAGAGGAACTTAAAGTAGGCGGCGTGAGGCAAGTGGTGGCTTACTACGACGCCAGAGTCATAGTCATGTGGCCTGTAAAAGAGCTGTATATAATTGCCGTGGCCAACGCAGACGCCAACATCGGCTTAATCTTCCTAGAGCTAGAACGCCTCGCGAAAAGGCTGGCAGAGCTATGATAGACCTCTTCGGCGCCCTGGGAGAAGCTACTCAGAGGAAAAGTAAAATTTAGACTAGACGAAGGCGTGATAAAGTACGAAGGCCAGAGAGTATTTGTAATACCAGCCTCAGCCGCGGACAGCATCATGAGAGAGCTGGAGAAATACCTAGGAGACGCCGCGCCGATAATAATGGAGCGCCTAGGCGCGGCGCTGGGAGAATCGACAAGAGCAACAATGGGGTGGAAAACGGGAGAAGACGCGCTTAGAGAACTACCCGAAGTGGCAAAACTAGGGGGGTTCAGCAGAGCAACAGTAAAAGAGGGCAGAATCACCATGGAGAACCTCCCCATCAAAATAAAACGAGGCGTTGCTGAGATACATAGCCGGCTTCCTAGAAGGCCTCTGCATACACGTAGAAGAGATAAGAGGAGAAGGCCACAGAGCAGAGACAAAGGTAGCCCCACGGCCGTGCCCCTGACATTACAGCATACAACCCACACAGCAAAATATTTAAAGACGGGCGTACACATGCTTATGCTAACAAAACCAAGAGGAATGACATCCCTGGAGATAGCGATAATAGTGGCGATAGTGTTGGTGATAGCGGTAGCAGTAGGCTGGTACCTATACACCACATTCGTAGCCTCCACCTCAGCACAAGCCAGACTATCCATATCAAGTGCACAAGTTCGTTCCAAAGACGGAAACCTGACATTGATTATTACAAACCCCGGACCAGTAAACGTAACAATAACACAAATATACTTACAAGGGAGCCCATGTGGTCTTACGCAATCGGTGACCATAGGTGTGGGTGCTACAGCTTCAGTTTCTGTAATATGCGATAGCGCAAAAGGTGTAGCGCCTGGTACAATGCTAAATGGCTATGTAATAACCAGTGCCGGCTCTACATTTCCATTCAACGCTATTGTTAGGTAATCCTCCTCTTTTTTCATGTATTCTTTCTCAACGTTTTTTATTTTTCTAGTACTTGTGATGTTGGCTGTTGGCGTGGCTTGGTGGGTCTATACTACATATGTAGGGGTTTCTTCTTCTTTTTCTTTGGTTTATCCCACGGCGGCTTATGTAGACGGGCGTGGCAATTTTTTAATCTGTGTCTACAACGCGGGTCCTGGCCAATTCAGCGGTAGGTGGGTTATCTCATTTAAATCTGGGGAAGCGGTAGAGATTTCGTTGGTGGTTGGGCCTGGAGAACATAAGAGTGTGAGAGGTTCTCTAAACGAGCCGTTTTCTCCCGGCATGACCGTGCCTTTGATTATTATAACAGGTGGCGGAGGGTCCTATACTCTCTACCCAATAATTGTGTCAGATATAAACTCAGTAAAGTGTTAAATGTGGCAATTTATGGGCCGCGATAAGTCATACGTATAGTCTTCGACGAAGGCTCTCATGCTATGGAGTAACTGAAGTCTACAAAGGGAACATATTAACTACATTGTACATGGGATTTGGTTGCATGCAAATGAGAGAGGATGTATGTTGTTGGAGGGAACGTTTATACCAGGAGGCATTGCCGACGTCTGTTCTGGTAGCAGGCCGCGGGGTGCGTGATTAACCGTTGGTCCCTAGGCGCAATCAGCCGAGAGGTATCAGATATGAGCGCCTAGGGACTTTCTCTGATACGGACACCTCAAGATGTAAAACTTTTCTAGGCAAGAATTGGAAGTCCTATCGTGGTGTCTGATAGGGCTCGGTGGGTTGTGGACAGGGGGCTTCACCGTAATACATATATTTAAGGCCTATCGTGGGCCTATGAGGTGGCTTGTTCCTCTTCTGTTGGCGGCTCTGGCCTTCGCCTACGTGGTCCCCTCGGAGGGTCTCGACGTCTACTGGTGGGCCGCGCCCGACAAGGTGGCCGGCGTCGGCATAGACGGGAGAACTCTGTGGCAGATCGACGCGGTTTTTCCCCTGGCGGCGACGGACCCGGTGGGGAGGTGTGTGGCGGTGGTCAACAGGCCTTATAACTACGAAATGCGCCAGCAACGCGTGGAGCTTAGGGTTTCTATTCCCGCTACTGTCCAGCTTTCTCCTGAGCTCATCGCCACGTTGAGCCAGTACGGCATCTCCTTCCCCAGCGCGGTTAATGTGGTGCTTAACTTCACCATCCCCCTGCCGCCGCTTGTTTTGGTAAGCGTCTACAAGACGTCGGTTGCCTCGCTTCACACGCCTTATGGCTACCCCCTTTGGGCCGCCTCGCTTGGGCCTAGGGTGAACGCCACCGCCGTAGCCACAAACTGCCGGGATGTGGCTGTGGGGACGATTTCGGGGGAGGTCTACGTGCTTAGGGATGGGAAGGTGTACGCCGTGTATACATACGGCGAGCCGGTGACCGCGCTTGCCTACGGCCGGGACGTCTTGTACGTCGGAACCGCCGGGGGCAAGATCTACGCCGGGGGTAGTCTCGTCGGGTCGTGCTCTGGTTCTGTGTACTACCTCACAGTGAGGCCGGACGGGAGCCCCGTGGCGCTCTGCTTCTCCAAGGGGGCGGCCCCCACGGTCGAGTACTACCCCTACGGCGTTAGGCTGACCCCCTCCTCCTACGTGGACTACGGGATAGATACGCCGAAGGTGCCGGCGGCGCTGAGCCAAGACGGCTCTCTCTTCGTCGCGGCTACCCAGGGCTACGTGGTGGCGTTTAGCGGGGGGCGCGAGCTGTGGAGAGCGAAGGCCCCCTCTCTGCCCACTGCGGTGGCGGTTTCCAACAACGGGTCTATCGTCGTCGTGGGCACCCTAGGCGGCGACGTCTTGGTGTACTGGAACGGGAGGGAGACGGCGAGGTTCCTCGGCTCGACCCCCGTCACCTCCGTCGCCGTATCCGCCGACGGGAGGGCTCTGGCGGTGGAGCGGTGGGGCACGGTCTCCGGCTTTAGGATCGCCTTCGCCGCGGTGCGCGTCTCGGCGCCTCCCGAGTGCCTCCCCGCCGAGGTGCAGGTGGCGGTGGGCGGCTCGGTGTACAAATATCTGGTGTCCGGCTCCGGCGTGGTGCTCCTTCCTGTGGGCAACGTGACGGTGGCGCCCCAGTACAAGTACCTAGGCGACTTCAGGTGCCGCCCTCTCGGCAACGTGACGCTGGCGGTGAGGGGGGACCTGGAGAGCCCCATCGAGATAGGCTACGTCAAGGAGTATAGGGTGCACCTCTCCCCTCCGAACATAACGAGGGGCCCCGCCTGGGCCGCGGGGCCGGCCACCTTCTTCGCCGAGCCCAGCGTAAACGTGCCGGTCTACAACTCGCCGGTTTCCTCCGGCCGTCTCGTCCTAGCGGGCTGGGAGGTAGACGGCAGGAGGATAGATCTGCCGACCCCCACCCTCTCCGTCAACGTGGCTGGGCCGACGACGGTCAAGGCCATATACAGGGTGGAGCTGCCCCAGGCCGTGCCTATAGACGAGCAGAGGCGCTACTGGCTGAAGACCGTGCTGGTCTTCGACGCCTTTGGGAACCCTGTGGCCTCCGGCGTAGCCCCCGAGGTGTCCACCTACCCGGTGGTCGTGAGGGGGGTCTACGTCGAGCAGTACAGGGTGCGCACCTACTACCCCGCCACTGTCAACGGCTCCGACACGCTGTGGGCCGAGGCCGGGACTAAGGCGGTGTTTTACGCCCCCGACGTGGAGTTTAGAAACGGGACGAGGCTTGCCTTCGTCAGGTGGAGGGAGGCCGAGTCGAGGGAGCGGACTCTTGCCGTCACCGTTGAGAGGCCGGTTACGCTTACGCCCATATACGTCACTCAGTACAGGGTGTGGGTGAAGCCGCCGGCTCAGGTGGTGGAGCCGCCAAACGCCACCTGGGCAGACCGCGGCTCTGTGATAAAGGTGGCGGCGCCTCCCGTGTTGAACCAGAGCGGCAACGTCAGAACTGTGGTTGGGCAGTGGCTGGTGAACGGGCTTCCCAACGCCACGGGCGCCGTAGCGTCGTTTAGGGTGACGGCGCCGCTCAACATAACCTACGTAGCGAAGAGGCAGTACCTGGTGACCTTCGTCTCGGCCTACGGCACGCCGCCTCCGCCCATGTGGGTCGACGAGGGGTCTACGGCGTCTGCGGTGCCTACGCCGATGGACGTCTGGTCGCCTCCGCCGCTGCACTGGAAGTTCGCCGGCTGGAGAGACAAGGCGACGGGCATCGTCTACAGCTACCCCCAGATGCCCTACGTCTACGGCCCCGCCACCTTCGAGGCCGTCTGGGCCCTAGACCCACTGCCTCTAGCCGCAGTAGGCGGCGGGGCGGCCGCGGCGGCGTTCGCCGTGTGGTTCCTAAGGAGGCGGCGCCTGGCGAGGCTGATGGCCGAGGTGGCGGAGTAGAGGCCGGCGGGGCCACCACAAAATATTTATCCTTTCTTCACCTTCTCTACTGTGAGAGGTATGGAGTCTATCGACATGCTCATCGCCTTCGGCTTGGTGGCGGCGTTTATGTTGGGAGTATACCTGCTCTCCTACTATTTCACAGATGTGACAAAGCAGACGGAGCTTCAAGCCGCGTCGAAGCTAGATGCCCAGGAGATATTGAAGAAGATAATTTCATCTCCCGGCTTGCCGCCGGGTTGGACTGATATAAACAGCGTACAATCTCTTGGGCTTGCAGATCCACAACTCCCTGGTCAGCTTGACTCTAGAAAGCTTCTTGCCCTCGCCGAGGTCTCTGGCGTAACCGCAGAGGCGGTGTGTAGAATAAATGCAGCAGGCCAGGACTACCCCGTAACTAAGGTGGGCTACGGCGTGTATCTATGGGGCGTGCCTACGCCACAGAGTGTAGACCCCGCTGTCTACGAGAGAATATTGAGGTCGCTCTTTGGCGACCAGTGGAATAAATACGACATTGAGATAGTTGCCAAGCCTGCGCTGAACATAAGTATCATGTTGCAGAGTAGCCAGGTTTTCATTAACATAAAGCCCCCTGGCGTATATAGCTACGACGTATGTTACGTCTATTGGGGCGCCGGCTCGCCTGTGTTACAACAGCAAGGGCTTCAGATAATAGGGGCGTACGTGTGGAGTGAAACGAGTCAAACAGGGAAAGACGTCAAAACGACATGGTATCTAAGAGTAGATGTCCTGAATACGTATCCGTATGATGTAAACATAGTCGGCATTTATCTCGGTAATGAGTTCAGCGACAGGCTCAATAAAGTCGTGAGGTCCTACTGCTCTGACTTTTTTAAATATACGCTTCCTGGCGCTCCCTCTTGTCTCCCGTCTTGTACGGTCACTGTGGCGTATACCCTAAACGGCGCAACTATTACTACATCTGCGCCTGTTGTTAACACACAGCCGTCTACCTTCAACCCAAGCTGTATCAAGCTAGAAAGTGCTGTTGCCCCACAGATCGACTGCACCTCTGGTGTTACAGACGAAAACGGCTATGGCGTAGCTTCTGTTGCAGGTGTGCCTAAGTTTGCGTGGGTTAATGCAAGAGGCGTAATGATGAAGTCGGTAAACTACACATATGGAGGAGTGGGGACGGTTTCGCTAGTCGGCTTGGTGGCTAGACCAGATGCAGGTGTCTACCTCATACATAGTAAACTTATTCAAAACGCTGGAGGGGGCGCAAGCCTATGTGGCTGCGATGACCCCGGAGTCTCCGCTTTAGGCTTAAGAGGTCTGTGGACTTACCTCGGCGGGCAGACCGTGCCGTTGCTGAATAATGTCGTGCTTAACCCTGCTTCTAGTATAAATCTCGCAGATTTGTGCCAGAGCGGGGATAAGGATATAGGCGGTTGCCTTATCCCTTGGCAGTGGTTGGGCAGAGCCAAGTTTCTTATTGCGGCTGTGGAGCGGAATAGTAATGGCGACCCGCCTAAGTGCGGGGGCATCCCTCAGGAGGATGTGATTGTTATACCACTCACTGGGGGCCTCCCGCCTCTCTACGAAATCCGTTTTGCCACCTGGAGGAGGTGGGCTGAGAGACGCCCAGAGGCTCTTGCAGTGTCTTACGCAAGTGCTTTGGCTGACGCAGGCGAGGTGACGTATAAAGTCGACCTGTGGGTGTTTAGATACCCATGAGGTGGGTTGTGGAGCTTGTATTTGCGTCTTTTCTCCTCGTGTTGGTGTTGGCTCTCTACAACTACACGGTGCCTAGCTCAATCGTGGTGCAGGCGGGGGAGAGAGGCCGTTTTGCCGAGCTTTCGCTTTTTGCCGTGCGGCTGGCCTCCAGCCAGGAGTTCCTCTTCCGGCTGTGGAGAGACTGGGACGGCGCGGTAGAACAGGCAAATGCAGAGGCCAAATCGGTTGACCCCCTGGCGTCTGTAGATGTGGCTCTCCCCAGCGGTGGCGCATGTCCGGCGGCCTCTGCGCCGAGGTTTTCGATATCGCTCACTACTGTGCTTCCAAACGGCACGACCGTCTGTATAGTTGTGAAGTCATGAGGGGGCAGGTGATCCTCGTAACAGCTTTGGTAATCGCCTTGGCTATCTCCGCCGTATTGATCTTACAGTCGGCGGCGGTCTCTGCGCCAGGCTTCGGCGGCGTCAGAGCGGCGTATGGAGTATTTTCACGCGACGTGGCAAAAGCTGTAGACGCCGTAGCTTCCTACGTCGACTACGTTGGCACGATTTCTCTGCTCAATTTTACAGAAAACGCCGCCGCATATGGGCTACCTGCGGCAGGGCTTGACACATACTGTAGCTGGTTGCATATCAACAAGACTGCAGATATGGTAAACGCCTCGATGAAGTTTTTTGTAGCAAACAGAGCGGCCCTTGGCCTATCTGCAGAAATGCCCACGTGGTTGCGGAGGCCCAACTGCAGATCTATATTGTTCAAAAGCACGAACGGCCTCACAGTTGTGAACATAACTCTACCTAAACTGCCTAACGGAACTGTGTTTAGAACCCCATTACCTCCGTATGTTGTTGCCGCTTGGCATATAGACAGAGGCATCTTGAGGCCTATCTCTTCTTTTGCCATAATTCTGCCAAATAGAACCTATATGGCTTCATATAGTCTATCTATGGTTATGAACATCTCGCTTTTGGCTCTTGTAAATCTTAACATAACTAGGAGTCTTAGCGTAGGTGTCAAAGTACTCGGCGTCGATAGCCAATGTACGCCAGATGTGGTATGTGTAAATATTACTGTGTCAAGACCATATACATGGGCGGCAAAGTTTATAGCTCTTAACAGAACTATGTATCTGCAAGACGGTTGGACTATAAACTATACAGTGGCATATCCGAGGGTGGATGTAGTAAACTACACAGAGCGAAGCGCCGTGTATAGCATAAATACCCAGGGGCTTAACGAATACGTCTTAAAGGCGTACGTTGGCGGAATTCCGCTGTACGTTCCGCCAAGAGATTTCACATATGTCTGCAAAAGCGGGGTGTTATCCAATGGTAAACCCTGGAGCTCTCTGAATAATCCTTCCCACATTCCAATTGTCCTCTATAATTTTACAAATAGTGCGGTAGTGAGCAAATTCAACACGATATATGCCAATGTAACAATCGTAGATGTGAAGATAAGGGATGCATCTATCACCTATTGGGTTATACATAGAAACGGATACCTCAATTTTACGGAGAACATATGTAGTAATGTTAAGGGGATTCTTCAAAGTTATGGTTTATACTGGCTGTACCCATGACGTCTCTTGAGTTATTGATTATTACGGCTTTTGCGCTTCTGGCTATTTTTGCGGCTGTTCCGATTGTTCTTCAACAGATTTATCAATATCAGGCGTTGGTGGAGGCGCGTGCGGCTCTTGCCTTTCTTAACGTGTTGGCTGACGGTATAGAGTCGGATATGGGCGCGGCGTATGCGCAGAAGGTCTTGAATCTTCCGACGTTGCGCTTTGGTGGGTTGGACTACCGCGTTGCAGTTGTGGGTACGTGTGGAGGTGCGCCTGTGTATAACACCACGTTGATCTACCGCTCTCAGTATCTCTCTCTGTTTGGCCAGTTTAGAGGTACTGTGTGGGGGCGTGTTGTAGATGCTCCAGAGCCTCCGCTGGCGGTGTACGGCTGGGGAACTTCGGCGTCGTTGACGCCGCGTGTGGTTAGATATGGCAGAGTAGCGGTTGTGCTTAATATAACATATACGGCATCTCCTAGCGCCTCTGGGGCTGGGGTGTACTACGAGGTGAAGGCGCCGCGGGTCTACAGCGTGGATCAATGTACTATAGGAGTCCAAGGCGTCGACTCCGTCGTGGTTGTTCCGGTTAGGGTCGAATTGCGATGAACGCCTTACAGACCGCCGTAGCTATGGCTTTTGCTGGTGTTTTGGCGGTTATAATTGCGTGGCTTGTCGACGTGCAGGCGCAGGCTGTGTTTGAGGAGGAGGTGCGTGCCGCAGCGCAAGCTCTTCTAGATTCTGTGGCTAACCAGGTGAGGGTAGGCGTCTCTACGGCGTTGCTTCCCGGCGTCTATGGCTTTAGGCAACAGATGTCTTTGCCTAGCTATGCTCCGCCGTTTGACGCGTTTTACTACTCTATAACTTTTCGTAACGTCGGCGGCGTTTTGGTGGTCACTGTAGACATGACGGCGTATAGAGGCAAAGCGAGCGCCAGAGTCTCTGTTTCAAGAGCGGTCTATTACCTGGGCGATCTAGTAAAGCCCGAGGGGGTTGTAAAAGTGTATGCCGAGAAGGGGCAGAACTACGACTGCGCAGTTGGAGACTGGGTTGATCTAACGCGGGACGGTTGCTACACCAGTTGGGTTATGCCAAGTCCCTACTACGTGAGGTACTTCAACTACACTGTCGCACGGTGACTACGTCCCCTCTATTATCACGCCGGCTGCAAACAGCATGTCCCTCAGCTCCTCCGGGGCCGGCGGCCTTCTGTAGGTGGCGGCGTGGCTGATTATCAAGGCCTTGAGGATCTCCCACTGTTGTGGATCCGCGCTGTATCTCCCGTAGCTCGTCTCCACGTGCCCGCCGGCGTATCTGGCGTAGAAGTTCCCCATCATCAGCTCGTTTGGCCCAGCCCTGAGGCCGGCTCTCTCGGCGTTTTTCAGCGCCTCCGGGGTGGCGTCTTCCCCGAATCTGGCCTTGTCCGCCGGGTTTATGTACGCCACGGCGCCTCTCCGTTTCGTAGTTAAAAAAGTATGTAGTAGTTGGTCTGGCGCCTCCTCCTCGCCACGCCTGCCGAGAGCGGGGCGGCGGGGGCCATGGCTATTAGGTCCTCCAGCTCGTATCTGTAATATATGCGGGTGGCTCTGCCTCCCCAGGGCACTTCGTACACCCCCGGCGCGACCTCTCGGCCTTTGGCGGGGGCCCAAGCCGTCGCCACCACGAGGCGGGCGGCCCTCTTAGCCTCTGCCAGAGCCCTCCGGGCGGCCTCGGGGGGCATGTGGTGTATCACCGCCACTAGGTAGGCAGCGTCGAAGGCGCCGTCTCTGAAGGGGAGCATGGTGGCTTCGCACTCCACGAAGTCTCCGCCTGGGCTGAGCTTCCTGTCGAGGTCGCAGTGCACCACGTAGGGGTGCTCGTGCTCTAGGTACCTCGGTTGCGCGCCGGTGCCCGACCCCACGTCCAACGCCTTTGGCCCAGCCGCGGCGAAGTCGGCCACCGGAAGAGGCCTAGCCCTCGTCGCGCCGTACTCCCGGCCTATGGCGAGGTAGGCCTCCCTAGCCCGCCTAGCCCACTCCATACGCAGCAAGCCACACGAGGAGGACAATAGAGTCTGCCGCACTCCTGGCGCCTCCGAGATCTTCGTCGTAGTAAACCGCCACATACATATCTATGTTGAAGTTTAAAAGCTAAGTACGCTCCTCCGGCGGTGCAACCTCTCGGTGGAGGGCGCCCGCGCTCCTGCAGATATAAGTGGGCCATCTCCGAGACGGCCACACACCCGGTACAAATGTTACCAGCAGGGTGGAGGCAGCGAAGGTCAAAGCGCTTTGGCTACTGCGTCTTTTAGCGCTGGCCAGTGCCAGGCGTAATATTCGCCGACGCCGAGCGCGGGGTCTCTCGGCGGCTTCCCGCCGGCGATTGTCTCCATCAGCTCCAACACTTTGTTGTACTTGTAGAGCAGTCTCTCCAGCCTCTCGGTCCCCGGCTGGTCGAGGACGTCTGGGTCTTCCACCGCCCGCTTGAGTAATTCAACAACTCCGAGTTTGGCGGCCTCTCTCGCCATCTTGTCTACCCTCTCCCTCTTGACGATGGCCTTTACGTACCTCTCCACGTCCCAGCCCACCCTCTTCAAGTCGCCTACGCACCTGGGGTTTCCTCCGCATGTCCGCCATAGCGTCTCGAAATCTATTGGCGGGCTCAGCGCTTCGTAGAGCTCTCTCTTCCCGCGCCAGATTCCAAACCACGTACGGATCGGCGTAGCGCTTCGGAGCGATTTCTCTCACCGCCGTGTATTCCGACGTAATGAGGACGACGTTGAGTGTTATGTTTCTAAGTTCTTCGTCTCTCAGAGAGGGGTGTTCCATTAGATCCATGTAGTATTTGACCCAGCCGACTGGGTCGTCTCTGTAGGCTCGGTGGAATTCGTCCACGATGAGGAGTATGTCTTTAGAGGTCTTTTCTACGAAGTATAGGGCGATGTCTACCGCGGTTCTGGCCAAGAACTCGCCTACTTCGCCGGCCGCCGCCTTTGCGAATTTTGAAAGCGCCTCCTTCAGCCACTGCACCGCGTTTGTGAAGAGGGCGTTTTCAGCCCTCTTCGCCCTCGCGTTTATGTAGAGAACCACCACGTCGCCAAAGAGCTCCTCCGCCCTCTCCGCGACCTTCTACGCCAGCGTCGTCTTGCCGCAACCGAGAGGGCCGTAGAGGAGAAAGGGGTAGGTGTGTTGCACCCCCATAACCTCTCTAAACCACTCAAGCTCCCGGACACGGCCGACGAAGATATCCACGTCTCTCCCTGTGGCTTGTTTTATATAGATTTTGTGTAGCGTTTTATTTGTGTCAAGTGTGGCGCGGGGGTATCGCGTTGTGGTGGGTCTACGGATCTCCCGGCGGTGGCTGTTGGATCTTTTTGGCCCATTCTTTGGTCTTCTGGGCGAGGTGTCGTATGTCTTTTTCGACGTCGCGTATGTCTGTGTAGCGGCTTGCGACCTCCTCTGGGTCTAGCCCGTTGTATTGGAACTCGTGGAGGTTTATCGCCAAGTCTGTAAGATATACTATCTCCACGCCGTATATGTCTGCTAGGATAGACGCGACCTCTCTAGCCCTCGTTGTCGGTATATATGCGATGATTATATCCGACTTTTGCCTGGCCTCTCCTGTTTTATCTTTCACAACGCCGCCGAATCTGCTGGCGATTGCCTCTCTGTTTTGCGCCGCGGCGGCCGCCAGAAGCGCCTTCCAAGCCTGCCACGCCTTGCCTGCGGCGTTTCTCATAAGGTCCTGCTCTAGAAATCTAAGGGCGAGCTCCGTCTCTAACACTGCCTCTTCTGTTCTCAGCTTGGCGTATTGTTTAGCACCGCGCCACGCATTGGAGGCGGCCAGGCGTGGAACGCCATGAGGTAGCCCGCGGTAATGTATTTATGTCTTGTTGTAGCCGTTTCGCAGACGGCGGCGCCGGGCTTGGCTGTGTTGGTTTTTAAATGGTTTTGTCATTTGTCTTGTGGAAAAGCCTCTGCGGTTTATTAGGATGGCCAGTGGGGTTCACGTAGTTGCCGTGATGACGCATCCCTTTCCCTGCCCGGGGAGGTGTAGCTTTTGCCCCTCTGCGGCTGGGGTTCCCAAGTCGTATATGCCGGATAGTCCGGTGGTTTTGAGGGCTAGGCGTAGTGGTTTTGACCCCTACCGGCAGGTGGTGGGGCGGGTGAAGGTGTATCTCGACAACGGCCACATGCCCTCTAAGGTGGAGGTGGTGGTTATGGGCGGGACCTTCTCGGCTTTGCCTAGGTGGTATAGGGAGTGGTTTATTGGCAACGTGTTTAAGGCTCTCAACGACTACCCCAGCTGGGCGGCTGGGGCCGACCCTTCGCCCGACCTCGAGCTTGAGCAGCGGCGTAACGAGGGGGCGCGGATCCGGTTGGTGGCTTTGACTGTGGAGACGCGCCCTGACTACGTCGACGTGGGAGAGGTGGACTTCCTCCTTAGGCTTGGGGTGACGCGGGTAGAGCTGGGAGTCCAGTCTATCTACGACGATGTGTTGGCCCGGGTCGATAGAGGCCACGGCGTCGCCGAGGTGGTGAGAGCCACGGCGCTTCTGAAGGACTCGGCGTATAAGGTGTGTTACCACCTAATGCCGGGGCTCCCCGGAAGCGACCCGGATCGGGACCTGGAGATGTTTAGGGAGGTTTTTTCAAATCCAGACTTCATGCCGGACTGCGTCAAGATATATCCCACGTACGTCGTCCCCGGGACGAGGCTGTATGAGGAGTGGAGGCGGGGCGGCTATAGGAGCTACGGCGAGGATACGTGGCTCGATCTGTTGGCGAAAATCTACGCCTCTGTGCCGAGGTGGGCCAGGGTTATGAGGCTGGGGAGGGATATACCTCTGCACCATGTCGTCGACGGCCCGAGGTGGGGCAATATGAGACAGGTGGTGCTTAAGCGGATGGAGCAGCTAGGTCTTAAATGTGTCGAAATAAGGTGTAGAGAGGTTGGCATAAAGCTTGCCAACGGCGTTTACGTAGAGCCGGGGCCTGTGGAAATAAAGAGACATATCTATGAGGCTTCTCGCGGCGTGGAGGTCTTTTTAGAGGCTGTGGGGCCGGACGACACTCTATACGGCATACTTAGGCTGAGGGTGCCGTATAAGCCGCATAGGCCGGAGCTCGTTGGGCAGACGGCGTTGGTGAGAGAAATACATGTATATGGCCCAGAGGTGCCGGTGGGGGAGGAGGGGGTCTGGTGGCAGCACGTGGGCATAGGCAGATCTCTCATGGAGAGGGCTGAGGAAATTGCCGCGTTGGAGTTCTCAGCAAAGAAAGTCGCTGTGATAAGCGGCGTGGGGGCCAGGCCCTACTTCAGGAAGCTCGGCTATGAGAGATGTGGCCCCTACATGTGTAAAGAGCTTAGATAAGACGCTGGCGGCTTTGTCGTCTGCTGTTGTTTAATTTTGTAAATTTGCGTATCTCATGCTTCCCCCTCCTGCCGGCGTGCTTAAGCTAGATCAAAACGAGGTGCCTATTCAACCGCCTGATTATGTAGTAGAGGCGGCGTCTTATATGTCGCGTTTTGTCAATTGGTACCCGCCTAGAGAGCTTTACGACGAGGTGAAGACGCTTTATGCAGAATATGCGGGGGTAAAGCCTGAACATGTCGTTTTGTTTCCAGGGGTAGACGGCTTTTTCGAGCTATTTCTCCGCGGCGTAAAAAAGCTTGTAGCCCCCGCGCCTTGTTTCTATAAGTTTGAAGAATATGCGAGGTCTCTGGGGGTTGAAATCCTCGGCGCCTCTATCGCCGGGAGGTTTAGGCTTGAGCTCTCCGAATTTTTAGATCTAGCTAAGAGGGCAGATGCCATATATATAGACAGCCCCAATGACCCAAGCGGCCAGTTGTTAATCTCGCCGAGAGATCTAGAGGAGGTACTCGCCTTGGGGAAGCCGACGGTGGTAGACGAGGCGTTTTTTGAATTTTCTGGCGTGTCTATAGTAGACCTCGTCGAGAGTTGGCCTAACCTCGCAGTAGTGAGAACAATGTCGAAAGCGTTTCTACTGGCGGGCTTTAGAATAACGCCAGTGGTCTTTGGAAGACAGTTTAAACTACGTGACGGCCTCTGGATTTCCCTCCCATCTCTAGCCGCCGCCAGAGCAGCCCTCTATAAGAGGGATTATGTCGACGACGTAGTTAAAACTGTCAAGGGCGAGGCGCAGTTTCTCTTCGGCGAGCTCCAGAGGCTTGGCTTTGACGTGTTGCCTACCTACGCCAATTTTATTCTGGCGAAGGGGCCTCCGGGCTTGGCGAGGAGGTTGAGAAAATTCGGCGTGTGGGTTAAGGACGAGGAGGAGAGGCTTGGGCCTGGCTATGTACGTATTACTGTAGGCACTAGGGAGATGAATCTACAGCTTGTCAGAACGTTGGCCTTGCTTATTAATTCATAACGCAGTTTTACCATGGACTTAAACACTGCAAGGGCGCTTGGGTTAGAGCTCGCGGGTAAACTGCCGTGGCAAGAGATAGCAGATTCGCCAACTATTAGATACTACACAGATTGGTCTAAGTTTGAGGGTTTTAAACCGTTGAGAGACATCACGCCTCAGAAACATCCGCCCGGCCCTTGCGAAATTGTTGTTATAAACGGCCGTTTGGCCGGTTGGGGCGTTTGCAACGGCGTAGAGACGGCCTTGGCGAATGACATATTTAGGCAGGTGGAGATAAATAGCAAGATTTTAGCTCTACACGCCTCTGCGCTTTCAGAGGCTGTCTATGTGGGGGTGAAGAGCCGGGTGGAGCCTCTCGTAATTAAATTAATTGCAGATTTGCAAAGAGCCCATGTTGCCAGCCATTTACTACTTGACGTAGACAAATCTGCGTCAGGCTCTATAGTGGTGTATGTCGAAAGTGGTGTAGATACAATGCATACGGCGGTTGTAGAGGGCGATGTGAGGGGGCCTGTTGAATATGTCCTTGTTTCTAGAGGCGGCGGCCCCCAGTATGTACACTCTACACTGTCTATTCGCTCTTCTATATATGGGAGGCCGTTTGTAGTAGGCGGAGTTATGAACGCCGTCAGAGAGGAGTATATACTTGGGGAGGAGACTTACGCCGAGGTTGTGGGGCTGGAGTTGGGGCTTGGCGAGAGTAGGATAGATCATGTGGTTTCTCTTGTCAACAACGCGCCTAGGGGCCGGAGTTTTGCAAAACTCTACGCAGTAGCCGCCGACAGATCTTTTGTGGCGCAACGCGCGGTGGGCAGAATTACCCAGAGGGGGGTCGGCAGCGAGAGCTCTGTCGACGGGGTGGCCTATATTGCAGGAGATGAGGCTGTGGTAAATACACAACCTGTGATTTTGGTGGAGACAGGCGATGTAGCAGGCGCTAGACACTCAGCGGCTGACGCGGCGTTAGACGAGGAGAAGGAGTTTTTCCTAAGGGCCCGCGGGATAAAAAAAGAGGACATCTCTAGGTTGTTGATAGCTAGCCTTATAGATCAATACCTCTCTACGCTGTCTGACAGAGCTCGAGATTTTGTAAACTCTGTGTTTAAATCCGTCGGCATATTTTAGCTAGATCTAAACGAGGTGCTTAACCACCTGAAGTAGAGACGGCGTCTTATATGCCGCGTTTATCCTACTTTCTCGTGTTATCTCTCCTATGAGCCGCTACCCTGGCTCTGGGGCTTGGCGACTAGGGGGCGCCGCCAGCCCCAACGACCCTACTTGCCCGGGGTTGCCTAAGCGACTCGGGGCGGGCCCCGCGCCCTCTTGGGGAGGACCGGCGTCGCAGAGGGGGGCTGTTTTAGCGAATCCACTCTACGCCCTCTGGCGTGAAGAAATTTGGAATTGTGGGGTCTATCTCCGGCGGTTTTAAGAGATGGCGCCACTCGCCTGGCCGCGGCAGTAGTATATCTTGCGGCGATATATCGTATAGCCACTTTGTCGCTACGTGGTAAAAAATAGTTCCACACCCTCTACATCTCCACCCCTTGCCCCTCCCCAGGCTCTCAAGCGACCCTCCGCAGTATGGACATCGTCCTTTCTCGGCGAGGTATCTGCCCAATATATAGGCCCTCTCTACATATAGATATAGGGACTCCCCCCTGGGTTTTACCCCGCCGTAGAGTACGACGTCACAGCCTATACATCTTTCCAATCTTGCGGCTAGTTTTCCCAAGTGTCTATACACAACAAATTCAATGCCGTTGTCTAATCTGCCGGCTAAATGTCTGCCACTAATCCTCCTAGTCTCTACAATAATCCCTCTTGTTCTATAGAATGAGTAGGGGTATGGGTCTTGGAAGAAGACGCCGAGTTCTATATGTGCGTCTGTTGCTTGGTTTGTCCTGTATATTACCCACCCCACCGGCTTATAGCCCCATTTCTCTAAGAGGGCCAATGCATATCTAAGGTGTTGTGGCGTAAGTCCACGTATGCCGTAATATACAGGGTCAGGCCCCCTGGGCTCTATCAACACACGTCTTTTGTCTAAGTTGTGGAAAGTGTAGGGGTATGTAAACAATTCCATAGCTTGTACAAGCTCAGGCGCTACTGGGGCTCTCTCCCCCTCTCTATATGCTATTAGTTCAAAAGTGGATTTTGGAAACGCCGCGCCTACTGCCGCAACGGCGCCGACTCTCCCTCTGCCGCCCCATGTGCGAACGCCGACTCTATCTGCTGCACTTGCGCTCACCACTTGTGTTAAGGCCATGCGGTATAAGAGACGGGCCCGCTCTGGTATTTCGCCAACTGCCACAGCCACCCCCGGGTCTGTCTTTCCCTCGCGTCTGGCATATATGTTTACTATGTCAATTACGAGTTTCCAAAGCTCTTCTATATCGCCTTCTGGGATATCTAAGTCTAATGCCACCGCAGCGTTCCCTCTGGTTTTAAATGGGATATTTGGATTTAGCCGGACGAGGTGGGGAAAGTCTCTAAACGCGCGGGGCCCCCATTTTTTCATTATCTCCTTAGCTAACACATAGCCTACATATGTCGTACATCCACCTCTGTGGCTATCTGTATCGTCTATACCTACTACAACTCTCATCTATATGGAGAATACCACCTGTCTCTTAGGCTCGGCCTAGAGATGCTGGAGGTTTTATCTACAAATCTCATGTCTTTTGCAACTGCGTTTAAAAGCAGTTGGAGATCTAACGGAAGCGAAGGCCCGTAGTGGGCTAACGTGTCGTTGGGAGTTACGACATACGGCTTCTCTCTAAGAAACAGAACCTCTTTTTCGTAATACATCTTACCCTTGGCTTCATAAACTACAAATTTTGCTCTTTCTATCAACTCGGTTGGGGGGCTTTCGTTTTGTCTAAACACACAAGGGAGACCCCTCATATATCTCAAGCCTATATGTGTCAACGCGTCTGCGACATAGGAGTTGCTACAAGCCACGTCGTAAACGCCTAGGTTTATAATTGCCAAGACGTCGTCATATAGCGGTACGCCTTTAAACAACTCTCGGTATATACCTGCGACTCTATCCCCTTCCTCGTCTTTATCAAATATTCTTGCAAAAAATCTAAAGATGGCCACGACATAGTCTATATTTGTCGGCGTTGGAACTGCTATAACTGCCTTGGCAATTTTCGTTACTTCGTCTAATAAATGTTTTTGGACTGGGTAGTATAAAATTACGAGATCTGGCCGAATTTTCTCTAGCACATCCATATTAACGTCTACAAAGGTTCCGACAATCGGCGCTCTGAGTAATTCCGCAGGTCTGTATGAAAAAGCGTCGCGACCTGCCAAACTTATGTTAAGTATAGCCAGAAACTCGTTTACAGAGGGGTTTAAACTAACCACTTTCTCTGGCACGCCGTCTAACGCCCCTCTAAAAATCACATATGGTGATCAATAGCGCTATAAAAAGATGGGGGTGCCGCATACCCCCGCTTCTGTTGGGGTATCAATCTAACCCCCTACCCGGGCCTCGCCGCGGCCTCATAGGCCCTGCTTGGGGGCCGTGGCGCCGGCTGGTTTTTACCCCCGCCTTGCGGCGGCCCGCCGGCACCCTCCGCGGACGGTGCGGGAGGTTCCAGAGGGGGCCCGTCTCCGGGCGCCCCCCGTCCCCTCGGCACCCCCAGTTATTTTCTCCTAAGTAGTATTTATGTTATCCACGCCACAAACCTAGGGCCAGCCCTAGGAGGAAGGCTATAGATGAGTAGGGGATTGCGTCTTTTATTTTCATGGCGTAGTATATTGCGTCTTTTGTTGCATAGCCGAGCTGTTGTAACACTGCAGTTATTTGTTGTGGCGAGATATAGCCCAATGCCGCTAATACTAGAACCAGCGCAGTAAGTATGAGGGCAGCTGACAAAATTCTTTTGGCTAAGGCGCCGACTAAAAACCCCACTATAAATGGGCCGACGAGCGCCAGTAGTTGATCTAGCATGTAACTAGCGGCGTGGATGTTTTTAAGATTTTCTAGAATAGTTTATAAAGTATGTACGATGGAGAGCCACTGTGACTTTCCACTGCCAGCCGGACTGCGCCTTATGTTGTAGAGCAAGCCCCGTCACAGTGTTGCCTCATGAAGTTTATGTATTGCAGAGGTTAGCCAAGGAGCTTGGCGTCGCGGTTGTTTTTACGCCTGCATATAGAGTTGCAGATTTGAAATCTGGGCTGAGAATTGCGTTGAGCTACCTAATGCATTTAAATGAAGAGGGGAAGTGTCCCTTCCTAGAGGGCACTAAGTGTAAAATCCACGACCTCTATAAGCCGCTGACTTGCCGCTCTTTTCCCTATTTGCCAAAGGTTATTAAATACAGCGTCGACCCAATAGCCCGTGAAATACATATAGAGGTGAGATTTGTCATGTCTACGTTATGCCCTGTGATCCGCCGCGATCTCACGCCGAAAGATGTAGCCAAGATGTCGAATATAAATATCGCGGTTAAATACGCACCAAGAGAGACCGAAGCGGCTTTAAAAACGCTGGAGGAGAGGTACTTCTATGCAAAGGTTTTGTCAGAGCTGTGGAAAAGGGGGCTGGTCGAACTGGCGGAGGAGGATAAATACCCGTTTTTCCCAGTGGTAAACGGCTTTGCGTTTATTAGGCGTTTTTACCCAGAGCTAACGCTAGAAAAGTTGTTACGCTAGAGCAATCTATCGGCTACAAGTTTTTCAAAATCGACCACAGGCTTGCCATCTATCTCTATTGGCTGGAGCGCAGGAGGCATCCTGCGGTAGTTGGGGTCGTATATGCTTTCATATCTCTCCTCAAAGGTGGGGACAAGCTCGTTTTTGTAGAATATACCTAGCGGCAGTCTGTCTCGTTCCACGATTTTATCTAGGGCTTTGCGTATTTTTATATCAACTTCTTTTTCGTCATGTACAACGGGGTCCCACGTTGGATCTGCTTCGTCAAGTTTATATATTCTCTTTTCGTACCACTCTCTCGTCATTACGTTGTTATAGGTGACGCATGGACTATATATCTGTACAAAGGCAGACCCCTTGTGTCTTATAGCCTCGACAATAAGTCTCGTCGTGTATTTTATATCGTAGGCATACCCCCTTGCTATAAATGTAAACCCTGCTGTTAGAGCCAGGAGTAGCGGATTTATCTCGCTCTGTGGGTTGGCCTTTGGTATAGCTTTAACTTTAATGCCAGCCGGGAGAGTGGGCCCAGCTTGTCCTCTCGTGAGTCCATATACAGAATTGTCCATTAAAATTACTGTCATATCTACATTACGTCTGCCTAAGTGAAGGAGGTGGTTCCCTCCTATGGCCATCAAGTCCCCATCGCCGCCAACTACAATCACTTCGAGAGACGGATTGGCCAGCTTTATCCCAAGGGCGTAGGGAATTGCTCTGCCATGGATTGCATGGACACTTGTGGTACGTACAAAATGGGGTAGGCGGGAGGAACACCCAATCCCCGAGACTAACACTAAGTTTGCTGGGTCGAGATTTAGCTCTGCAAAGGCGTTATACAAGGCTTGTAATACGCCAAAGTGGCCACAGCCGGGACACCACTCAGGAGTCCTAACCCATCTGTAGTCGGCAACTGTTCTCTTAACCGTCTGCATAGTCATAAGTCTGTCTCTATTTTAATAGTCTTTTGACCTTCTACAAATTTTCTATATGCGTAGATGACATCATCTGTTGTTATAGGTCTTCCGTTAAACTTCACAGCCACAGCTGTCGGCTCTATTCCGGCAAACATCTGGGTAATCATGGCGAGTTGGCCTAGGTAATTATTTTCTATGAAGAGCGTCTCCCTACCCTGTAGATATTTCTTAACGAGTTCTACTGGATATGGGTAAAGCATTTTAACATAGAGAAAGCCGACGTCTTTTAATTCCTCAAGCGCTGTGAGAACCGCGGGTTTTACAGACCCCCACCCCACTATCACCCTCTTGGCGTCTTGAGGCCCAAAATACAACACCTTCTCCTCTGGTGAAATCTCGCTTTCAATAAGCTTTAGCTTTGCCATTCTTCTTTCAAACATCTTGGTTACAACCACGGGATCTTCTTCTGGATCGCCCTCTGGATCGTGTTCTAAGCTGTTTAAGTGGAAAATTGCGTTTGAGATGCCTGGTAGTAACTTGGGCGGTAGTATTTCTTCAAGTGGATATGCCTCTGCGTCTTTTGTCTGTGGGAAGACGACTGGTTTTTCAGTTTGTATCTTTACTTTTGCAGGATCTGGAAGCGGCATTACTGCGAATGTGTTAGACAGATTTTTGTCGACGAGGTGTATCACTGGAACGCGGTAGCGTTCTGCCCAATTTGCAACTCTAATATTGTCAAGAAACACCTCCTCTAAGTCTCCACTGGCATATACGATTTTTGGATACTCGCCATGGCCTATGAAGAGGGAGAATAAAAGGTCTTGTTGAGCTTGTCTAGTGGCTTGGCCTGTACTTGGCCCTGCGCGCATCCATACAGTGACCACCACCCCAACCTCCATCATTCCAGCCATTGAGAGCGCCTCCGCCATTAGACTAAAGCCAGGGCCGGACGTGACTGTAGCAGCTCTTGCCCCTGCAATCGCGCCGCCGGTAGCTATAGCTATAGCTGATAGTTCATCTTCAGCTTGAAATGCCATTGCGCCGATTTTCTCAAACTTTGCCAACTCACCTGCGTTTCTATCCACTGGAAATGGTATAAGTCTTTCAAATGTCATTGCGTCGTCTGTGGCAGGCGTTATTGGGTAATATGCAACAAATCTTATCCCACCAACTATCTTACCGTAGCCAGATGCCTCATTGCCGTTCCAAAATATCCGCTTAACGCCAGGGTTGCGGGGCTTAAGTGTAGTTATCCGCTTATCGACGAGTTTTATGGCCTCAGCAGCGATTTTTTTATTTTGCTCTATCACCTCTGCCTTTCTGCCAAGGGCAAAACCGACGCCTCTAGCTACATACTCCTCGTCAAGACCTAGAAGAGCCGCGCCGAGAGCTACGACAAAGGTGTTAACAAATCTAGCCAACATAACCGGCGATGTAACACCAATTTTTCTTCCTATTTCGCTTATATGTTTATTATAGGGGAGCCCTAATATTTCAACGCCGTTTTGTCTTAGATATTCTACAAAACCCTTTACCGTCGGTTCAAACCCATGTTCTTTAGCGAATTTTTTGAGTCTCTCCGCAAGGGGTTTTGCGAGCATTTGATAACTATCTGGAGTCTTGGGGTCTTCTTCTGTATTATATACGAGGAAGCTGCCTTTCTTTAGATGATGGATATGTTCTAATACGGCATGTCCGTCGAATGTCAACGCCAACTCTACGCTGTTTCCAGGCGCTGGGGCGGGCCAGTTTTCGGAGATTGTACCAACTACATAGCTATGGCGACCTCCAGCTATATTACTCCAAAACTCTCGTCGCGCGTATACATAATATCCCGCAGCGCCTACGCCATATATGAACATAAAAGAAGCAGTCTCTACTCCTCTGCCTTGTGGACCCCCTATTAAGAAACTTATTTTCATTAGAACAAGAATAATATACATATTTATATTTTTTATCAAGATCATTGCCACGCCATCACTCTATAAAACGTGTATGCTGTATGTTGTCATAAAAATTTATATCTTATAGTTTCTACGTTTGACGTAGTTAATTTTTTCAAAAGTCTAATTTAGTCTTCTCTTTTGTTTCGCTCGATTATTTCTCTAGCGATATGCGCCACAATGCCCCTTATCTTCCTAAACCGCTTAGACGTGAGATAACGTGCTCTGTCTTCGAGACGTCTCTTTCTCACGGGATCCGTCTCCCTCGCGGCCCGCTCCTCAAGCCGGCTTATCTCCTCGTGGAGTCTCCTCAGCTCTCTCACCGCGTCTTCGTCTAGAAGTCTCAACGTCTGTCTCAGTTTTCCGTCCACGAGGAGACCCATCATGACTCCATGATCTAATCTGTTCACATCAACGGCAACAACGGCCTTTGACTCCACAGACGCCACCTCGCGGGCGAATACTAGGGCGATGTATAGCTTTCCATAGGTCGGTTCCTTGCCCTTCCGCTTTTCTATGTTCAAGAACGCCAACTTCAATTTAGCGCCCTCTTCTACCCTCTCTCTTATCCAAGAGATGTCGCTCTTATTCAACTCGATGGCGAAAGGCGGTACGCCAGTCTTCCGCACTCTGACTACGCCGCTCTTTAGGTCAACGAAAACCGCCTTACTCGTATTTCTTTCGTTTTCAATCCTAAGTTGGGCGTTTAACGGAACCGCCCTGTGGAACGCGACATCGCGCCAGAAGAACTTAGTCCACTCTGCGATATATCTCTTAAGTCCGTACTTGGGAAACACCTCCTCGATAATCCGGCGCGCCAACTCCCGCTTGTCCGGCATGAGGAGTCTGTCCAACCCTCCGTAGCCAGCTTGGGCTCCTCCTGCCCCGTCAATTCCTTCAGTAGCCTTCTGGCGTACTCCTCCACCGCTAGGCACATCCTCGTCGCTAGGTCTAGGACGTCTAGACGCTCCTCAACGAGACGCCGTGGGATTCTGATCTTCAGCGTCCTGTAGACTTGGCTCATATGCGTAAAGGGCGTGGGGGAGAAAAACTAGGCGTCGAGGTTTGAGCAAGTAGGGTGTCGGTCTTGGGGAAAGCTGTCGCTGGGTGAACGGGGAAACCACAGTTAGTATCCGCCAGGCGGTGTTTACAATGTACGCGACAACTTCACACCTCCCCCCGCCACATGCACGAAAAAGCCAGAAATTCCCTTTCCACTCCCCCGGTTCACCTGCCTGACGTCGTCGCTGTCAGGCAGGTGAGTCGAAAGAGTAGAATCTGCTACATAGGCTTTGTGTATAGTTCCTAATGCCCGTCAGTATCATTTCTGTTGCGACTGAGGCTATTATAAGCGACATGAATCTACCGACTAGTCTCAGAGGGGTGGCGCCGATGTATTTTACAGCTCTGATGCCTACTATCAACGTTATTGCGACAGCTGTTGAGGCAGTAAGCGCAACGAATAGAGTTATTAAGGGGCCGTAGATAGATGACATAACTATCAGCGCCGTTATAGTGCCTGGGCCTACAATAAGCGGTGTTGCTAGCGGTACAACGGCATGTTCCTCTGTTATCTCAATTCTGCCTACATAAGAGCCAGAGAGTAGGGTAGTAACTGAGATAGTCATTAATACAATGCCGCCTGCTATTCTAAAACTATTGATGCTGACGCCAAATGCGGACAATATAAGTCCCCCGCTTACTGCAAAAATTGCGGCGAGTATGTATACAACGGCTATTACAACTGTGGTGATTTTTCTCACATATGCAGGCCTTTCAACAGCCAGAGGCCCCACTACTGCGAGCTTACCGATTGGGTTCATAATAGCGTAGAGTTGTCCTACAAGCCCTAAAAACTCCAAAGGAGTCACGTTGTTAAGCTAAAATGGTCAGTTTTAAAAACCTCTTCACAAATCCGGCCTCACGCGCTACATCATCCGAAGTGGGAAAATTTAGTCGTGTTGTGTCTCTTCTACTTTCACACCTTTTACAATGGCTTCTATGTATTTTTTCCTCTCTTTTTCGAACTGATCAGCTGGATAAGATTTGACTTTTGCCAATATCTTTGGTAGCGCTGTATATTCCATTTCTTCGGGCGGTAGCCTATGTGGTTGGAATGGCCCCATGCGGCGGATGTAATCTGCTATCTGCGCCGCGGTCTGTCTCACATAGTCAAAGGCAGGGTCGTCAAAGAGGTCGACGCCGCCTTCTAAATACCCGTCGTGTAACTGAAAGCCCAAAGCGCCGACTTTTGGAGGGCCGTCAAATCTAGTCATTTTCGGGCCCAGCGCGATCCTTCTCTCTGGGTCTATTGAGACAAAGCGCGCTGGCATGAGAGGACCTGCGTGACTTCCGCGCATCCACCCGTGGACTAGGTGGGGATGTGCGAAGGCTTCTAGTATTTCGCCGATGGCGGGGAGGCCTGATTGAGCTCTTACGATCATGACTGGGTCGTCTTTGCCGACGTATCTGCCGGCTATGAGGGATAGTCTCTCCACGCTGTTTGCAGCGGCGGGAATTCCATCTGATCGTCTAAACACTTTTCTGATTATATACCTACCAGTGGTGCCTATTAAGCCGAGTAGAGAATAAGAGTCTTCTGGAGTCTTCAGTAGATATACCTTGTGCTCTATTACGTCTAAGACCTCAAAGATAAAGCCTTCATGCATCGAGGGGTCTATGACAAGACCTGCGGTGGTGAAGGGGTCTGCAAACATTTTGTAAAGCGGGAGGTTGAAGGCGCCAGGTTCTGTCTTGTCTGCGGCAAATACAACTATAGGCTCGCTGGGCCTCTCTTCAATTTCCATTTCTGCGACCTGGGGCCCTAACCCCCTTATGTTACCAGAGAAGGCCTCCTTTAGTAGATCTTGACCAGCGCCATATAGTTTATATCTCTTGGCTACTTGCTCAGTTACCTCCTTAAAGGTCTCCCATGCCAGTCCGTGTATTTCCGGGTTATCTTCGCCCTTTGTGTGTGTCATTAGTAAAGAGATGTCGTCGCCGACGTTGTAGACAAAATAGTCAATTATCACTCCTTTTCTCTGCGCCTCTTTTAGTTTTGCTGCGGCATATTCAAGCATCTTGGGATGTACATAGGCGTGGCCTGGAAAACCTCCGACGTCAGCTTTTATTATAGAAACTGTTACCTTCATGCAAGCAGAGCGGAGTTTTATTTAAAAATGTTCTCATGCCTGTGGCAAACTTTGATTATGTAGAATCGACGGGATGGCTTTCTAAAATCCAGGATGTTTATAGAAGAGCCTCACTTAATAGTATAGTATTTAGATTTTTACACCCCATTGTCGATTTTACTTATGTATATAGATATCTTTGGAGCCGTGGTTGTATGACTTTTCTTATATACTATGAAAATAAACCCATAGGCGTAATAGACCTAACTCCTTGTGACGAAGGCGTAGAGGTAGCTATTTTGATTATCGACGCTTTCCAAGGGAAGGGTTTGGGAACCGCCGTAGTTTTTGACTTTGCAAATAGAATTAGAAAGATGGGTTTTAAATACGCCCTAGCTTATGTATTACCAGATAATTACAGAGCACTGGCAATTGCTAGAAAGATAGGCGCCGAAGTTAAGTGTAGAGATCTCTGCATGATTAGGTACAAACTTTCAGAGACACAAGAGGGGTCTATAGGAAAGTGTGGCTAGATAAAGTTTATATAACCGTCTAATTTGGCTATTGATGTCTAAGGGGCGAATATCAAGGCCTATCTCGTTCTTGAAGATGGTTCGGTCTTTGTAGGCAAGCAGATCGGCGTCGAGAAGACGGTGGTTGGAGAGGTCGTCTTTACAACCTCTGTAGTTGGCTACCCACAAGTGTTGACAGACCCGAGCTACAAGGGGCAAATAATTACTTTTACAATGCCTCTCATTGGGAACTATGGCGTTTCTGAAGACCAGCTTGAGTCAGACGGCATAAAGGCTGAGGGTGTTGTAGTTTTTGAAGCAACGGTGCCGAGCCATTACAAATCGGTGATGTCCTTAGACGAGTGGTTAAAGGCCGAGGGGATTCCTGGTGTTGCCAGGGTAGACACAAGGGCGCTTGCTATCAGGCTTAGGGAATACGGCGTTATGATGGGGGCGCTGGGGCCTGAGGAGCCCGAGGAGCTTTTAAAGCGGCTGAGGTCGTCTCCACGCTACGACGAGGTGAACTACGTCGACCTCGTGTCGGTTAAAGAGCCGCGTGAGTTGGGAAATGGAAAGCTTTGCATCGGCGTGGTGGACTGCGGCGTAAAGAAATCTATAGTCATGGAATTTCTAAAGAGGGGGGTAAGGATTAAGCTCGTGCCTTGTCGTTCTCCAGAGCTGGCGTTTGACTGCGACGGCCTCTTTTTGAGCAACGGGCCGGGTAACCCCAAGTTACTGGGTTCGCTTGTGGAGAAGGTGAGGGAGTACGCCGAGTACAAAAAGCCCCTCACCGGCATATGCCTGGGCCACCAGGTGATCGCCCTTGCCATGGGCGCCAGCGTGTACAAGCTCAAGTTTGGACATAGGGCTAGCAACAAGCCCGTGCGGGACCTCCGCTTCACGGGGAAGACCTATATCACAGTCCACAACCACGGCTACGCCGTGGATCCAAAAGACAGCGGGCTGAGGGTCTGGGCTGTTCAGCCAGATGACGGCACCGTGGAGGGTCTCTACCACGAGTCTCTCCCCATCTTGACGACGCAGTTCCACCCCGAGGCCTCCCCAGGGCCGCAGGACACAAGGTGGATTTTCGACATGTTCGTCAAGCTTGTCCAGCGCCATGCCGGACATTAGGAAAATCTTGGTGATAGGGTCCGGCGCTATTAAAATTGCTGAAGCGGCGGAGTTTGACTACTCGGGCTCGCAGGCCCTGAAGGCGTTTAGGGAGGAGGGGATAGAGACGGTGCTTGTCAACCCCAACATAGCCACTATACAGACGTCGAAGGTTCTGGCGGATAGGGTCTACTTCGTGCCTATACAGAGGCAGTTCTTGGCGGAGGTCATAGAGAGGGAGAGGCCTGACGCAATTGCGTGTGGCTTTGGTGGACAGACGGCGCTGTCGGCCTGCGTAGATCTACACGACTCCGGTGTCTTGGATAAATACGGCGTTAAGGTTGTGGGAACGCCGATACGGGGAATAAAGAGGGCACTATCGAGGGATTTATTTCAAAAGGCCATGAGGGAGGTCGGCATACCGATCCCGCCCAGTAGCCCCGCGAGGTCGCCCGAGGAGGCGCTGAAGGTCGCGCGGGAGATAGGCTATCCGGTGGTGGTGAGAGTGAGCTTCAACCTAGGCGGGGCGGGCGCCTTCGTTGCCAGGAGTGAGGAGGACCTAAGGGCCAGGGTGTATAAGGCCTTCGCCCAATCTGCAATTGGGGAAGTCCTTGTGGAGAAGTACTTGGAGGGGTGGAAGGAGATAGAGTTTGAGGTTGTGCGCGACGCCTACGACAACGTCGCCGCAGTGGTCTGTATGGAGAACGTGGACCCCATGGGCGTACACACGGGGGACTCCATAGTGGTGGCCCCTTGTCTCACTTTGACAGATGAGGAGTATCAGAAGGCTAGGAATATCTCCATCGGCGTGACGCGCGCCATCGAGCTAGTGGGCGAAGGCAACGTCCAAGTGGCGGTCAACTACGCTGGACCTGAGCAGTACGCCATAGAGACAAACCCACGTATGTCTCGCTCTAGCGCCCTTGCCTCCAAGGCCTCGGGCTATCCGCTTGCCTTCATTGCAGCTAAGTTGGCCTTGGGCTACCGTCTGGACGAGGTTTTGAACCAGGTGACGAGGCGGACGGTGGCGGCGTTTGAGCCCGCGCTTGACTACATAGTGGTTAAACACCCGAGGTGGGAGAACGACAGATTCGGCGTATCCGAGGGCCTGGGGCCAGAGATGATGTCTATCGGCGAGGCCATGGCGGTGGGGAGGACGCTGGAGGAGGCTTGGCAGAAGGCGGTTAGGATGATCGACATAGGCGAGCCCGGCCTAGTGGGCGGGCCTATGTTTAAAGAACTGACGCTTGAGGAGGCGAGACGGTGTCTAGAGGGGTACAAGCCCTACTGGCCGATATGCGCCGCCAAGGCCATGTACCTAGGCCTATCCATAGACGAGGTGTACAGCTACGTGAAGGTGGATAGGTTCTTCCTAAGGGCTATACAGCGCGTCGTAGAGGCCTACAAGGCGCTTGAGCAAGGCCGGTACGACCTGGAGGAGCTGAAGGTGTTGGGCTTTTCAGACAGTCAGATAGCCGAGGCGCTGGGGGTTAAGGAGGAGGAGGTGAGACGGGCGAGGAGGCGGCCGGTGGTGAAGAGGATAGATACGCTTGCCGGGGAGTGGCCAGCCGAGACGAACTACCTCTACCTCACCTATGGCGGCGTATACGACGATGACGTGCCGCCGGCGGACTACTTGGTGGTGGGCGCCGGCGTCTTTAGAATAGGCGTAAGCGTGGAGTTCGACTGGTCTACCGTAAACCTGGCGCAGGAGTTGAGAAACAGGGGATTCAAAGTGGCTATCTTGAACTACAACCCCGAGACGGTATCGACGGACTGGGACATAGTGGATAAGCTCTACTTCGACGAGATCTCCTATGAAAGGATACTAGACATAGTAGAGAAGGAGGGCAGCGGCATTACGGTTGTCCTCTATGCGGGCGGCCAGATAGGCCAGAGATTGTATAAGCGTCTTGAGGCGGCGGGGGTAAAGATCGGGGGGACCCGCGCCGCGTCTATAGATGTGGCAGAGGACCGGAGTAAGTTTTCGGAGCTCCTGGAGAAACTCGGTATAAAACAACCGCCGTGGTTCGCCGCGAGATCCCTAGAAGAGGCGGCTAAACTCGCCGAGGCGTTGGGCTATCCCGTGTTGGTAAGGCCCAGCTACGTCTTAGGCGGCACCTACATGGCCGTGGCTTACGACAGAGAGGGGCTCTTGAGCTTCCTCACGAAGGCGGCTAAAGTGAGCGGGGAGTACCCGGTGGTCGTGTCCAAGTTCATACCTCGCGGCATTGAGGCAGAGATAGACGCCGTGTCTGACGGAGTTCGGCTCGTCGCCACTCCCATCGAGCATGTGGAGCCGCCTGGCGTACACTCTGGCGACTCCACCATGGTGCTCCCGCCGAGGAGACTGGAGGAGGGGGCTGTTAAAAAGATGGTCGAAGCAACGCAGAGGATCGCTAGCGAACTCGGGGTCAAGGGTCCTCTCAACGTCCAGTTTATAGTCTACGATGACGTGTACGTAATAGAGGCGAACCTCAGGGTAAGCCGCTCTATGCCATTTGTAAGCAAGGCCACGGGGGTGAACTACATGTCTCTGACAGCAGATGTGTTGGTGAATGGCCGTCTCGCCGTAGATGAGGAGACTGTGGTGCTTAAGCCGACTAAGTGGTGGGTGAAGTCTCCACAGTTCTCTTGGTCTAGGCTGAGGGGGGCATACCCGCGGCTGGGGCCTGTTATGTATAGCACGGGGGAGGTGGCCTCAAACGGGGCCACCTATGAGGAGGCATTGCTTAAGAGTTGGCTGTCTGCAACGCCTAATAAAATACCGGAGAGATCTGCCCTAGTATATACATACGATAAGCATAGCGAAGAAACTATTTTACAAGTTGCGTCTCTACTCTCCACAAGGCTTGAAGTATATACGCCGGAGCAATTAGGCGAGAAGATCGTGGATATGTTAAAATGGAAGGAGATAGATATTGTGATGACGGCAGGTGTAACGCCAGAGAGAGACTTCTTAATTAGGAGGACTGCTGCAGATACCAATACCCCTCTTGTATTAGACGCCACACTAGCTCTAGAGCTCACTAAGGCGTTTATCTGGTATTATAAAAACGGGAAGTTTGAAATATCGCCGTGGTAGCTATAGTATACGACGTAATTAGAGAGGAAGAGAAAATGCTTATTAAAGCCGCTGAGAGAATGGGAATACAGCTGAGATTTGTAAAAGTGGGTGAAGCTATGGATATAAACGGCTGGGAGCCCGATGTCTACCTCATACGTACGTTGAGCCATAACAAGGGGATTATAGCGGCGGCAGTTGTTGAAGGTAACGGCGGGATATCTGTTAACTCTTCTGTGGCGATTGCGACAAGTTGGAATAAAGCAGTATCTCTTGCAAAATTAAAGAGGGCAGGTTTGCCCATACCTAAGACAACAGTTTTATTTGGCGAGACAGATATAGAGATCGGAAAGAGATCTATTGTAAAGACCGTGAGCGGTAGTTGGGGTAGAAAAGTCGCACTTGTGTCAACGCCAGAGGAGCTCAAGCTATTACTTAGATCGGCGGAGGGCGAAGTGTTGATGCTCCAGGAGATGATAGGCACTGGTGAGGATATTAGAATTTTTGTTGTAGGAGATAGGGCGGTTGCAGCCATGAGGAGGATACCGCCTGAGGGCGATTGGAGGAGTAACGCGGCGCGCGGAGGCAAAACACTTCCGCAAGACATAGACGGCGAGTTAGAAGAGCTTGCTATAAAAGCGGCTAAGGCCGTCGGCGCGTTTTATGCAGGCGTGGATATTTTAATCGGCGATAGGTTATACGTCAACGAGGTTAATGGGATACCGGAGTTTAAAGCTTTGACAAAGACAACCGGGGTAGATATAGCAAGTCATATAGTACAAATGTTGCTAGAACTTAAGAAAAGAGACTGAATAGCCTATCTCTTACATATGGCTCTTTGTAAAGTCTATCTCCAATTTTCACAAGGAAGTTGCCACGGGGGGTCACCCTACCGATTTGTGAGTATGGAATGCCGAGTTTCTTAAGTCTTTCCTCAGCCTCCTGTACAGAGTTGGGCGGCAATGTGGCTAATAAAACGCCTGAGCTTAAAGTCTCCAAGGGATCTATCCCAAAGGCAGAACACAACTCTTCAACCTCCCTGTACACAATTACTTTACTGGGATCCACCTCTATAGATACCCCAGAAGCATAAGCAATTTCGGCTAGTCCGTTGGCAATTCCGCCCTCAGTCGGGTCGTGCATAGATGTAGCTAAATCCGCAAGGGCAAGAGCCTCCCTCAACACAGAAACAGCTTTTGCCAACTCTTTAGCTCTGTCTAACACCTCCTTATTTATCCCCTTTTTGAGGGCCTCGTTTTCAAAATCTGTGGCGAGTATAGACGCAGTTTCTTGACCGGCGGATTTCGTCATGAATACAACGTCACCGGGCTTAGCTCCGGAGGTAGAGATATAACGCCTTCCTACGCCTATTGCTGTTGCTATAGCCACCGGTCTACCAACTGCGGATGTAACCTCAGTGTGACCTCCAACTATAGCCACATTGACCTCTCTAGCGGCTAGATCTATTTGTTTTGTCACTTCGTCAAGGAGGGTCTCGTCAGTTTCTGGAGGGAAAAGGAGAGCTATAGAAAGCCACATCGGGGGGATTCCCCTTACAGCTATGTCATTAGTAGGCACATACACCGCGAGATAACCGAGCAGTTTTATAGAGCCAGATATGGGGTCTGTGTGAATTGCCAAATAGTAACCTCCTAAGTCGATTATCGCTGCGTCTTCGCCTATAGCTGGGCCCACCAGCACCTCCCGCCTAGGCGCCCCCCTTCTGTTAAAAACAAGGCGCTCAAGCACATCGGGCGGGATTTTGCCAATTTTCATAAGATAGGAGAGTTAATGGTATTAATACATATAGTCTCTACTTTTTGTGCAGAACGGAGATATGTCGCATTGGACTTCGTTAGTGCAGCCAAGGAGAGATACCCGCGTACTTCTCCCACGTCTTTTACAGAAGAACTTCAAGGTTGTAGCTATAGCGGAGAGCTTTAGTCTTGAAGATGGTTACTCAATATACGCGGGAGTTCTAGCGCGTAGAGATGGCGTAGTAGAAGAAGTGGCGTTTGACATAGCAACTCTAGGAGGCACAGACGGCACAGAGTCTGTCTCTAGGATACTAAAGGCTGTGCTTAGGCCCGACGTCGGCTTAGTCATGTTAGACGGCTGTGTAGTCTCTTTCTACAACTGGATAGACGGTGAGGAGCTGTGGAAGAGATTTAGAAAGCCTGTAGCTTGTTACGTCTTCGAAGAACCCGAGGGGAGGGTGGAGGAGGCTGTGAGAAAGCTTTTTACAGACTGGGAGAAGAGAGTGGAGGCATACAGAAGACTAGGCCCGCCGGTGCCTTATTATATGCGAAGCGGCTATAAGATATATGTGAGGGCTTGGGGGATAGACCCAATAGATGCCGGAAGGGCGGCCGAGCTGTGTACAAAATTCGGCAAGATGCCAGAACCGCTCCGCATAGCTAAGATAGTAGCTAGCGGGGCTAGACAATTCTTAAAAACCATCCGTATGAAGATATGACAATGGTAACTAGGAGGAGGTTTCTCGTCGGCATAGTTGCCGCTACTGTTATAGTTGCTGTAGGAGGCAACCTTCTGTTTTTCACGCGTAGACAAGAGACGCCGCCGGTTACAACAAAGGCGCCGCGCGGTGGACACTTAGCTGTTTATAACTACTCTTATTACATAGATAAAGATCTGCTTGTCGAGTTTGAGAAAGAGACCGGCATCAAGGTGATATACCAAGAGTTTGAAAGCGGGGAGGAGGCCTACGCCGCTCTCCTCAGAGGTGGGGGTGGATACGATCTTATTGTAGTGCCAGACACGTACCTAAAGGACGTGATCAAGAGGGGCTACGTGAGGAAGATAGACCACGGCAGACTTACAAACATTGGCAATATTGATCCAGCGTTTTTTGAAAACCCAAATGACCCTGGCCTTCAATACTCTGTTCCCTACGCCTTTGGTACTACGGGCTTTGCTGTCAACTACTACTCCATGGCTGTAGACGTTGGCAGAAGGCTTGATAGTTGGAGCGACCTCTTTGACTTCGACCTATTAGAGAAGATGAAGAACAGAGTAGCCATGCTAGAGGAGTTTATAGAGCCTGTCATGGCGGCTAAATACGCCCTCGGGATAGATCCCAACGACTGGAGCCAGGAGACGGTGGATAAGGTGACGGATCTTCTAAAGAGACAGAAAGGCTACATCAGGGGGTACATGGGGATAAGCCAGATCGTGCCGGCTATAGCCGCCGGCGAGCTATGGGTTTCGCAAATCTGGAGCGGAGACGCTGTCACAGCCCGCGACGAGTTTATTAAACACGCCGGCGAGAAAAACGCCGATAAGTTCGAGTACGTACTGCCAAAGCCTATGACGCACAGATGGGTCGACTTCATGGTCATCCCCCGCGACGCGAAAAACATCGACGCGGCATACGCCTTCATAGACTTCCTGCTTAGACCCGAGAACTCAGCCAGGATCACCAAGGCCTCCTACTACCCAACTGCGTTGAAGAGACAGCTAATAGAGAAATACCTCGATCCAGACATACTCCAAGATCCCGCAGTCTTTCCGCCTGAGGGGGCTAAGCTGATTTACCTAAACTACACGGAGGAGATGATTAAGGCGGTGGAGAAGATAAGCTACGCTGTTAAAGGCTAAACCAACCGTATTTAAACGGTTCACTGAACCGCCGCCCTAGAGGGCGGAGGCTTTCTGTTTGTAATATCCATTACAGTCATTACGGCTTATAAAGTCGTCCCCTTGTCTTTTTCTTGGCCCCTCTCCGGGGCTCAGGGGCCTGCCTCGGGTGTGCCGGGGCGAGGGGGCAACTCACTCGGGGGACATCTGCCAACCGTTTATATTGTAACAGTTTGGCGCCCCCGTCTGCCGCCCCGGGGGCCAGATGCCGTTCGTAAGAAGTAGTTACGAGGTTAAATGTGAGCTGAGGGGGAAAAGTGGGTTGTTTTTGTCTTTTCTATCAACTCTTGGTATCTTTTCTCTGCCCATGTCATGGGCACGTTGTCTCTGTGCGCTCTGAGACCACAAGAGGGACAACGTATGAAACGGCCGCTTTCCACAGCCATCTTCGCGCCACACTTTAGACAGATGGCCGAATACAACCTTTCTTCCAGATACGGAAGACCGTGCCACTGAGCCAGCTTCTTCAACTAGCCTTGCCAAGAGCCGGCTTTGAAACTCGTTGACTCCATACTGTTGACGCTTGATATTGATAGAGAGGCAGAGAGGGTGGTTGGATATGTTTAAAACCCATGGGGTTACATAAGCTATGGCTCACGAGGAGCATAGGGCTAAGGGGCAACGCGTCGCAAGGTTCTATATTGTGACTGTTAGTACCTCTAGATACCGGGAGAAGGCAGAGGGGCGTACCCCCGTGGACGAGTCTGGAGACCTGGCGGAGAAGATGGCTAGAGAGGCCGGACATCAGGTCGTCGGTAGAGACTTAATTCCAGACGACCTCTACCTAATAAGGCGTAAAACCTTGGAGCTTATCTCGCGGGAGGACGTAGACATAGTGGTGTTCACCGGCGGCACCGGCCTTACTAAGACTGACGTCACTATAGAGGCCGTGAGACCGCTGTTTGAAAAAGAGATAGAGGGCTTTGGCGATGTGTTTAGATATTACAGTATACAAGAGGTGGGGACTGCCGCCTTTTTAACAAGGGCGACTGGGGGCATAGTCGGCGGCAAGGCCATCTTCCTACTGCCGGGTTCCCCCAACGCGGTGAAAGTCGGCATGAGGATAATCTTGGCCGAGGTCTCCCATATCCTCTACCTAATCAAGCAATGAGACAGATCGCAGTTGCAGTACATAGTGACTACATCCCTGGCCTGAGGGAGAGGGCCAGGCTTTTTGTACATGCTTTGGCGGACAGATGTCCAGACGCCGTTTTGCTGGTGGGCGGCTATTGGGGTCACATGAGAGATGTTGTCGACAGTGCGCTTGAAAGAGGTATGAAGGTTGTGATTTTTCTGCCAATTGAAAAAGAGGGGGTACAACTGCCGGAGCGGGTTGTAGTTATAAAAACAGGTTGTGAGTTTAGATGTCGGTCTGTTATAATGGTGCGTTCTGCAGATGTGGTAGCTGTCCTCGGGGGTGGCGTGGGGACGATGATCGAGGCGTTCATGGCTTATGCCATGGGCAAGCCTCTGTATGTGTTAATAGACACGGGGGCTTCAAGCGACAGACTTTCTCAAACATATCCCGAGTATTTTGACGATAGGAGAGTACTAAAGGTGGTTTATGTAAGCGACCCAGTAGCTCTAGCCGAGGGTGTCTGCGGCGCCGGTCCCGGCGTTTTAACTAGCTTTGGATAACCATAGCGCGGCGGCGTTTTGTATAAAATGTAGTAAAACAGAGGCGGGTAGTCCATATCTGTTATAAGCAAAGGCAAGGGCTAGGGCTATAATAAAAATGGGCACGGCGCCGAGACCTGGTTTATGTAAAAACGCGAAGAGAATAGACGATAGTAAATAAGCCGCAGTTGTACCCAGCCTACCTTTTACTTCTTCAAAAACAATTCCTCTAAACACTACCTCCTCTACCAACGGGGCTAGCGCCAAAGCTTGGATCACAGCCAGAATTTTGCCGAGGGGACATGCCAAGACTTCTACAAAGAACTTCTCTTGTGATCTACTCAACTCTATATATTCAGCACGTATGGGGGGCACAGCTATGACTACCGCCCCTGCTGCAAGTAGAGAAAGGAAGTAGACCACAAAAGCCAGAGGAAACCTCTTGCTTAGCCTCCATTTAATTAATAGCCCAGCTGGAATAAACGCCGTGTATATCGCCGTACCAGCATATAGAGTTATACAGATAGGTGGCTTTAATAGTATCAACACCATCGCTATGGCGATAAACGCTACGGCGACCGCCACCTTCAGAAGGCCCATGTCCCATCTGGCAGAATAGGCTCTCGGACATTGGCTCATGGCCTATCTAATGGAGTAGGTAAAAACGATTACCGCCGTTACTCTGTCTTTTGTTTTCTCATTTCTTGTCCTCTCTGACTAGTTTTGACTTACAAACTCCTCTATTTCACGAACGGCTTACCTGGCCCCCAGAGGGCGGTAGCGAGGGCGCCGATTAGCGATAAAACCAACGCTCTGTTTCCCAGATGGGCCGCTCTCACCCGGCGCACCCAGGACGGGCCCCAAGCCCCTGGGCCAGGAAAAAGATTGGTAGATAATATATAGTTTCTGAATCACATGTGAAGAGAGATCTTTATAATTGACATCTTGTAGATCATTATGTGAGTTTTGGCGGTATAACAAACTGGCGTCCCGTTAGAGTTGTGTTTAAGAGAGACGTAGATCTACCTCTGTTGGGAATTTCGCATAAAGCTGGCACTGAGACCGAAGTGCCTCTATATCTTGCGTTAAGACTAGATGAGATGGGGGCTGTAGAAATAGACGAGAGTAACGCTGTCCAGCCTAGAGATGTTGCGTCTCTGAAATATTTAGAGCAGAGAGAGAGCTACCCGGTTAAATTACCTGAGGATTTTTATCCAAGAGTTAGACTTACCATCTATCTGCTTAACAAAAAGGGTGATGTAAAAACTCTACGGACGGTAGTACAGGATGTAAGAGAGTTAGTTATTGAACGTATTAAGAAAATCTCTGTCCTCGTGGCCACAAAGCCTGACATAGTAAATGACCAAGACTTTGTAAGCCGGCTTACGCCTGAAGAAAAAGCGCTATTATTGTCTATTCACGTAGCTATTACCTCCTTTATATTTTCTATAGTTTAACATCTGTGTAATAATTTCAGCGACGTCTTTAGCAACGACGTTGGGCGGCCTTGACGCATCTACAACCGGGTATCCCTCCTCTCTTGCCCTCTGGAGATAGATTTCGCGTACCCGTTTTAAAAAGGCGCTGTGTTCGTACTTTTCTGAGTCCCCCCTCTGTTTTATACGAGCTATAGCTATCTCTGGGTCTACGTCAAGTATTATTGTGATGTCTGCCTTGGGAACTGCGGAATTTATAATCTTTATAAAGTCTATAGGGACGCCGGCTGCGCCTTGGTATGCTATTGAAGATTCTATATATCGTTCGCTGATTACTATATATCCTTCTCTAACCTTTGGCTCTATCTCTCTCTTATAGTGTTCTATTCTATCTGCGGCGAAAAGTAACGCATCTACATGTGGGTCAATTGTGCCGCCTTTTAAAGCCCATTCTTTTATTAATCTTCCAATAGGCCCTCCGCTGGGCTCTCTGGTGACATAGACCTTAGGCAATATCTCTGCGAGTTGTAAAATTACAGTGCTTTTGCCCGAGCCGTCGATGCCTTCTATTGCTACAAACGCCATAATAATGACTTGAGTTATTGTTTTAAGCGATTAGGCTCGGCCTAGGTAATTTAGAATCCCTCTTGCCGCCAACACGCCGGTGGCGGCCGCTACGTTTATTCCTCTGGAAAGGCCAGCTCCGTCTCCCGCTACAAAAAGCCCGGGCACTGTCGTCATGAGGTTTTTATCTACCACAGGCCGTAGCGAATAGTATTTAATCTCAGGGGCGTAGATAAGCGTCTGGGGGCTTGCCACGCCAGGCGCAAGTTCGTCAAGTTTCTTAAGCCCCTCTATTATGTCCTCTACAACTCTATGGGGCAACGCCAGAGATATATCGCCGGGAGTTACATCTTTTAAAGTCGGCGATATGCTAGATCTTCTGATTCTATCCCAGGTAGACCTCTGTCCACGTTCTAAATCGTAGAGACGTTGTATAAGAGGCTTGCCGCCCCCCAGCTTAGTGGCTAGCTTGGCTATAGATTTACCATATTCTATAGTATCTTCCATCGGGTCTGTAAGCCTGAGCGTAACTAAGAAGGCGAAGTTTGTATTTTCGCTTTTCCTCTCTAGATAGGTCTCTCCATTTACTCCAACAGTCCCGTCTGCATATACTTCTTTTACTACAAAACCACGGGGGTTTGTACAAAATGTTCTAACCTTGTCGTCGTATTTAGAAGTGTAGAGAATTATCTTAGGGTCGCGTATTGCGTCTGTAAGAGGCTTCATGACGTGGTAAGGCACTTCTACTCTGACTCCAATATCTATAGGGCCGAAGCTAAACGAGGCGCCTAGTTTCTTTAGTTGTGAAATAAGCCACTCGGCGCCGCCGCGGCCTGGCGCTAAAAGGACGGCTCTGGCATTTAGAACTCCTCTTGTTGTTTTTACTGTAAATAACCCATTGTCTCCTTTCTCAACTTCAAGAGCCCATGTGGCATACATTATAGCCACACCTGCTTTTTCAAGGTATTGGGTTATATTCTCTACGACAGCTCTTGACCCATCTGTTCCAATATGTCTCTGGCGTATGGGTATTATCCTGGCGTTAACTCTAGCCGCTAGTGCAGAGAGCTTTTGTATGAGTTCCATTTGTGGCTCGTAGACTACTCCAGGCGCTCCAAACTCTACGAAGGTCTTGTCTATGTAATTTATCAATTCCATTGCCTTGTCCCAATCGCCAACCAGTTCGTGAAGATCTCCTCCCACGTCTGGTCTGAGATTTATGAGACCAGAGCTCAATGTGCCGGCTCCCCCAATTCCGTAGACAATATGACAAGGCACGCAGAAAGTACACTTCTCTAGGGGCGTTTGGAGGGGACAACGTCTCTGTGATGCTCTATACCCCCCGTCTATTAATGCAACTCTCACTCCGCCTGCCTTTGTGAGCTCAAGCGCGGCGAATAACCCGGCGGGTCCTGCTCCTACTATTACAACGTCGTAGTCTCCGACGTATTTCTCAAGAGTTCGTAGACGGGAGAGATACTGGGTGACCACCTTTGCATAGAGATATACGCTATATATAAAGTGTTTGCAGTAAAAAATTCAATATTGTGCGATGGGTAGATATGTTAAACCTAGGCAACTTTTTATAATCTAGAGTCTTGTCAGATCGTGCTTTATGTAGTAGTAGATGGGTTCTTTGGCGATACTGGAAAGGGCAAGGTAGTAGCTTATTTAGCTCAAGCAGATAGCCCAGCACTGTGTGTAAGAACCGGCGCGCCAAATGCTGGACATACTGTAGTTCTAGGGGGTCAGACTGTCGTGTTGAGGTCTCTTCCAACCTGTTTTGTAAACCAACAGACAAAGTTAGCTGTGGCGCCAGGCGCGCTCATAAAATTAGATGTATTTCTTCTTGAGGTTGAAAAATTCGGCGGTGGGAGGACATATGTCGATTATCAAACAGGGGTGATAGAAGATAAACATGTCGAGATGGAGAGACAAGACGAGTACCTCATGAAGGTTGTGGGCTCTACTGGGCAAGGCGTGGGCGCGGCGATGGTTGATAGAGTATTGAGAAGGCTGAAACTTGCAAGAGACTTCGAAATTCTTAAGCCCTTTTTGGCAGACGTACCAACTATGATATATGAAAACAGAGGTAATGGTGTGATTATTGAGGGTACTCAGGGAACTTTTCTATCTCTATATCACGGCACATATCCGTATGTCACAAGTAGAGATGTTACGGCAAGCGGAGTTTTAAGTGAGGCGGGCGTTGGGCCGAAGGCTGTAGACGAGGTCATATTGGTCTTTAAGGCATATGTCACTAGAGTAGGCGCAGGGCCTTTGCCAGGCGAGTTGCCGCTGGATGAAATAGAGAGGAGGGGCTGGGCAGAGAGGGGGGCTGTGACAGGTAGGCCGAGGAGAGCAGCTCCGTTTAATATAGAATTGGCAAAGAGAGCTGTGCTTCTCAATACGCCAACGCAAATAGCCATTACTAAGGTAGATGTGTTATTTAAAGATGCGGCAAGCAAGACACGTTGGAGTGACTTGCCGCCGGAGGCGCGTAAGTGGGTTGATGAGCTAGAAGAGACGCTGAAAGTGCCAGTGACGCTTATAGGGACGGGACCTGAGCCGCGTCACATGGTTGATTTAAGGAGAGAGAAGGGGAGGTTGTGATTTCGCCTTTTGACTGGCGCTACGGCAGTGAAGAAATCAGGGCTTTATTTACGCCACAATCTTTTATCGATACATACATAGAAGTGGAGAGGGCCCTTGTCTGCGTTTTGGAAGAGTTAGGCGTCGCTGAGAGAGGCTGTTGTAAATCGCTAGACGGCGTAAAAATAAGCGCTGAGGAGGTCTATAAACTAGAGAGAGAGACGGGACACGATATTTTAAGCCTTGTCTTTCTCTTGGAGCAGAAGAGTGGTTGCCGGTTTGTGCACTACGGTGCTACATCAAATGATATAATAGACACGGCATGGGCGTTGTTAATACGTCGCGCTCTTTCTATAGTAAAAAGGAAGCTAGATATAGCAGGTGAAGAGTTGAAACGCCTTGCTAGGAGGTATAAAAAACTTGTGATGGTGGGGCGGACTCATGGCCAGTGGGCAGAGCCGATAACTCTAGGTTTTAAATTCGCTAATTACTACTACGAGCTGTATATAGCCTGTAGATTTTTAACACAAGCTGAGGATTTCATAAGGGCTAAGATTGGGGGCGCTGTGGGAACTATGGCCGCTTGGGGAGAGCTGGGGCTTGAGATAAGGCGCCGGGTTGCAGAGAGGTTAGGCTTGCCCTACCACATAATTACGACTCAAGTAGCGCCGAGGGAGAGCTTTGCGGCTTTGGCTTCTGCGCTAGCGGTGTTAGCTACTGTTTTTGAGCGTCTAGCTACTGAAATACGTGAATTATCTAGACCTGAGATAGGCGAAGTAATAGAGAGAGGCGGAGGCTCGTCGGCAATGCCACATAAGACAAATCCTACAGTCTCAGAGAGAGTAGTGAGTCTTGCTAGATATGTTAGATCGCTTATAGACGTTGCGTTAGAAAACGTAGCTCTGTGGCATGAACGCGATCTTACCAATTCGGCAAATGAGAGAGTGTGGATACCAGAGGTTTTTCTAGCTATTGACGAAATTTTAAATAGCGTAGCCAAGGTTCTGCGTAATATAGAGATAAACGAGGCTAGAATCGAGGAGAACTTACAGAAGGCCTTGCCGTATATACTCACAGAGTTTCATATGAATAGACTGGTTAGAGAAGGTTTTTCTAGAGCCGAGGCCTATCGTAGGGCTAGAGAAATAAAAGAAGTAACTTTCGAATACGAGAGGTGGCCGATTGAAAAACTTATCGAAGACGCCCTTTCATTGAAGTTATGCGGGTAGGCGTTGTTGATTATACTGTTGGAAATATTGGTAGTGTTATAAATGCGCTAAAGAGAGCGGGGGCGGAGCCGTTGGTAATTAAAAACCCTGAGGAAACATCGTCTGTAGACGTGTTAGTACTTCCAGGAGTTGGTACATACGAAGTCGCTTATAAGATGGCACACGCATTTAGAGATTCTATATTGCAGAAACCAACGTTAGCAATATGTCTCGGCATGCAACTCCTCTTTGAATCTAGCGAAGAGGGCGGCGGCCGCGGCCTCGCCATATTTAGGGGGTCTGTAAAAAGAATTGAAGCGAGAAAAATACCTCATATAGGGTGGAGTTATACAAAAGTAGTGAGACCACAGCCGTTTGTGGAAAGCGGCTATTACTACTATATGCATAGCTACGGAGTGCTCTGGGATGAAAACGACGAAAGCCATGTGGCATATGTAGAGCTCGGGAGGAGATATGTAGCGGCGGTGTTATACAAGGGGATTCTCGGCCTTCAGTTTCACCCAGAGAGAAGTGGAAGAGGAGGGATAGAGTTAATCAGGCGGTTTTTAAAGGAAATGGCAAGACGTTGACTTTCAACATTCTCTACGCGTTCTATAGGGCAATTCGTACCGCCGACTCAAAGAGTCTAACGGAGACGGGGCAGAAATATATGTACGAGGGATAAATGCGCCCCCATCAAAGAGCGGCGCCCCGGCCCTCTCCCGGGGGGCTCGGGGCCCGCCTCGGGTGCGCCAGGGCGAGGGGGCGGGTCATACGGGGGCCGGCCGCTGGTTGTTTATATTATAACAGCTTGGCGTCTCCGTCGGCCGCCCCAAGGGCCAGACGCCGTTCGTAAGAAGTAGTTACGAGGTTAAAAGTTCGATAGTCGCAAGGGTAGAAAAAGCGGGTTGTCTGTCTTCTGGAGTAGCTCCCGGTATCTCTTCTCTGCCCATATCACGGGGACGTACCCGATGGCTCATGGGTAGACTATCGGCAAGGATGCAAGCGAGGGAAAAACTCTACTATTTAAGGCGGGGAAGCGGCCATACAGTCTTGATTTGTTTAAAAGATAAAAAATCTGTCTCTAATGTGTTGAAAACTATACTTGCTAGAGAGGCTGTGAAATATATAGAAAGCGGTATGACTGTGGGACTCGGCTCTGGTACAACTGCGCGAGAGTTTGTTAAAGCCCTAGCGGAGTTTGGCCCTCGCGACGTCGTCCTTGTAGCTACGTCTATTGACAGTGAGTTGTTAGCCATAGAGGTGGGGTTGGGCGATAGGCTGAGGCCTCTGTGGGCTGTGGAGACAATCGACATTGCAGTAGATGGGGCAGATGAGGCGACGCGAGATAAAGTGTTGCTAAAGGGCAGAGGCGGCGCTTTGTTAAGAGAAAAGATAGTTGACTATTTAGCCAGGCGGTTTGTTGTGTTAGTTGAGGAATATAAAGTTGTCCAGTATATCCCCACGAGAAACCCCATACCTATAGAAGTGGTGCCTTGGGCATGGCGACATGTGGCAAAGGCTATTAAAGATAGGTATGGCGGCGTAGCTAAACTTAGACAAGACGGCGGAAAGCTAGGGCCTGTGGTAACAGATAATGGCAATTATATTATCGATTGGGAGCCGTCAGCACCAATACAACCCTCGTTAGAAGACGAGCTAAAGCTAATCCCCGGTGTTGTAGAGACGGGAATTTTTTCAAAGAGACGTGATGCTATTGTCATAGTAGCTAGAGAAAACAGCTCTGTATATACATTTTAGTTATTGATGGATATCTCGTAATAAACATAGATATAGGGCGATGTTTCATTTACTGTTAGTGTTGCATAATGCGTAGCATAAAATCTCACAGATATGTGTCCGTCTGTACACTTCAGCTCTCTCCTATCTATAAGTACATAGTCTCCGTGTAGATGGCCCCCCTTTGCGGCTCCCGGCCCTCTCCGGGAGGGCGCGGGCCCGCCCGCGGAGACGCCTTTCGGCGGCCGCGGGCGAGAGGGCCCGGGTCGTTGGGGGCTGGCTGTGCCCCCTTGGTCGCCGGGCCCCAGGGCCGGGGATGTGGTTCATGTGAGAGGAAAACTTACGAGGTTAAAAGTGTGATGGTCGCCGGAGTGGAAAAAGCGGGTTGTTTCTGGAGGATTTCCCAGTACCTTCTCTTTGCCCATATCAGTGGCACGTTGTCTCTGTTGTCGTTAAAGCCGCATGAGGGGCATTGCACACGCCTGTTATTCAGCTCCTCCATTTTCGCACCACAACGGGGGCAGATGGTCGAATACAGCCGCTCCTCCAAATACGGCAGTCCATACCACTGTGCCAAGTGTTGTAGGCGCCTCCTCAGTTGGCCAAGCCCGTCTAGGAAGTGTTTCTTCTCTCCACTCCAGTCCCCTTCCTTCAGCTCCCGGTAGCTCTCCTCCTCTATCGTGTCCACCACGATTGCGGCTTGGTGCTCCCTTGCCAATTCGATAATTTTGCCCACGACGTTCTCAACGATGCCTCTTATCTTCCTATACCGCCTGGACTTGAGGTAGCGGGCTCTGTCCTCAAGCGATCTCCTTCTGACGGGATCCGCCTCCCTCGCGGCTCGTTCGTCAAGGCGGCTTATCTCCTCGTGAAGCCTCCACAACTTTTTGACCGCGCCCTCATCGGGAAGCCTCTTCCGCTTGACAATCTTGCCGTCTTTTACAACGCCCATCATTATGCCGTGGTCAAGGCGGTTCACGTCGACAACGACAAGCGCCTTGGGCTTCACCGGCGTCGCTTCGCGGGCGAAGACAAGCGCTATGTAAAGTCTGCCGTAGGTCGGCTCCTTCTTACCCCTCCGCTTCTCTATGCCAAGGAATGCCAACTTCAACTTGGCTCCCTCCTGTAGTCTCTCTCTTATCCAAGCGACGTCGCTCTTCTCCAACTCGACGGCAAAAGGCAGTATGCCGAGTTTTCTTACTCTGACGACACCGCTCTTTAAGTCGACAAAGACGGCGTTACTCGCGTCTTTCTCGTTTTCGGCCCTCAGTTGGGCGTTGAGCGGAACCGCCCGGCAGAACACCACGTCGCGCCAAAACACCCTGGCTTGTTTTACGAAGTACCTCCCCAACCCGTACTTGGGAAACACCTCCTCAATTATTCGATGCGCAAATTCCCGCTTGTCGGGAGTAAGCAAGCGGTCTAGTTCCTCCGTAGTCAGCTTGAGCTCCTCTTGTCCCGTGATTTCTTTGAGCAATGTTTTGGCGTACTCCTCAACGGCCAAGTGCATCCTCGTCACTAGGTCAAGGACGTCTGGTCGCTCCTCCACTAGTTTCCAGGGGATTTTGATCTTTAGTACTCTGTATGCTTGGTTCATATGCGTAAAGGGTGTGGAGAAGAAAAGCTAGTGTAAGAGGGAAAAACTATTGTTTTGCCTTCTGGAGGATCTCCCAGTAGCGTTTTTCGGCCCACGCCGTGGGTATGTCGTCTCTGTCTGCCGCAAAGCCGCAGGCGGGACAGCGCATGGCGCGCCCCACCTCCTCCATCCCCGCGCCGCATATGGGGCAGAGGGTCGAAGGCAAGCGCTCCTCTAGATACGGCAGTCCGTGTAGTTGCGCCAGCCTCCTCAGCCTCGCCCTCAACCCCCTGAGACCTTCGAACAGCAACCTCTCCGCGAGGTTCCTCGGGCTAACTATGTCCTCCTCTACGTTCACCACAACCGCGGCCCGGCGCTCCCTCGCCAACTTCACGATCCTGTAGGTAACGTCCCCTACGATCTTATGAATCAATTTGTCCCGGCCTCTCTCAAGACTTGACAGCCCCTTCTGGAGCTTCTCCGCTCTGTGGGGGTTCTCGTCCTCGTCCACGCGGGAGAGGGCCTCCTCTAACCGCTTTATGTCGGCGCTTATCCTCTCCAACTTCTGGCTCAACCTCCGCACCTCCTTGGGGAGCTTCTGCGTCTCCACGGCCCTCCCGTCGGCCACGAGGCCGACCTTTACATAGTGGCCGAGGTTGTTCACGACCACAAGCGCTCTGGGCTCCACCCGTTGGACTTCGCAAGCGAGCACGAGCCCTACGTAGAGACCTCCGTAAGTCGGCCCCTCTTCGTCCCTCCGCCTCTCTATGCCAAGGAACGCGAACTTGAGCTCGCCCCTCTCCAACTGCTTTTTGATCCACTTCGCCTTGCTTCTCTTCAACTTAATAACAAACGGTTGCGACCCCGGCCAGCGTATCTCTACGGTTCCGCCCTCTAGATCAACGACGACCGGGCCTTTCTCCCCCACGCCGAGCGGAAACGCTTTGAAAGACGGCGCGTAGCGCAGAAACAGCCCGCAGTCGGCGAGTCCGTACTTGGCGAGAACCTCCTCGGCCATCTTGAGGGCTAGCTCCCGTCTCTCGGGAGTGAGGAGGCGGTCAAGTTCCTCCGGCGCGAGCCCAACCCTCTCCTTTCCCACAATCTTCTTCGACAGCTTCCTTGCAAATTCCTCCGCCGCGAGGCGCATACGCGCCGCGAGGTCGAGGACGTCCGGCCGCTCCTCGACGAGACGCCATGGGATTCTGATCTTCAACACTCTGTATACTTGGTTCATGTGCATGCTTGGCATGGGAGAGAAAAGTTTTGAAACATTCTTTCAACTCTTTCGACTAACCTGCCTGACAGCGACGACGTCAGGCAGGTGAGTCGAAGGAATAGAAAGTGGTATGCAGGACGGCGGGAGGTGCGGTCGCCAGGGGTTCGAGAGCATAGCGACGGTAGCGGAGAGAACCGGTTGCGGAAAAAAGGGGGTTATTTTACTCTTACCCTCCTCACGGCGTCTATTGTTAGCGTGGCGATGCCCACGACACCAATTGCCATTATGACGTACATGGTCGTAAGCGGTATCGAAAACACCCATTCTCTAACCCCAACTAAGACGATCAAGTTGTTCAGTGTTGCAACTGCCTTAATAGTGGCGACTATAGCCAACACCGCCATGACATGGTCGGCGAGTCCGGCCCTCTCCAACCTAAGGCCCCATTTGGCCATTACAACAATTATCGACAACGCTACCGCGACATTTGCTACTACGGCGGCCCATGGACTACTAGTAAACAACGGATTCAACTCGACGGCACCCATGGCTAGCCCGATGGCGGTCGTGGCGGCGTCGGCAAGTATTAGTGCAACTGTTACATACGTTATTGTTCTCAATTGGTTCATATCTCCACACGTTTCAGAAGAAGAAAGGCGAGAGAGATGAAGTGGAGGGGAAAAAGGGGTTATAGGTGTTGTGGAAGTGAGTCAAGCGGAATAATCTCGGAGTCAATCGAAACCCAATATATCCTAGCTTTATTGTACTTGATCATTTCGGCCATTTCGTTGGCCGTGAGCCTACCGGCGGTGGAGGGGAACGAAATTTGATATCCCTCACCTTTTGCCATCGTAGGCGGGAGACCTACTCTTGTATCTCCCTGACCCTCCTTTATAAAACGTGCCTCTATTCCGCGTTCACGCGCCAAGATTTGTAACGCCTTTCTCATGTCATCATTAAATACAACAACGGTTTTGCCGTTTATCTCGTTAAGAAATTCGTCGAGACTCATGTATCTGATTTCAGCTTTAACAATCTTCTGAATTACCAACGCTTCTTTCACTACCTCTTGAGGATAGTCAATCTTTGGATCGTACGGCTTGTTGGTCAATCGCTCTATCACACTACCGTCAAGCCTTGTCAAGAATATTTTATACCCCCTATAGTGTAACTCAACCGCCGCGTCGAGGGGCATGACCCCTATCACCGCGACGCCTGGTTGATACCTTGAGGAGATCTCCTCTACCGGGCTCACACTTCTGTTAGGAATTACAACTTCAGCGTTGGGGATAACCGATTTCAAGATCTGAATTGTAGATTGGTGGTTTGTGTATATTATTATTGGAGTTTGGTTCATGTCCTCTGGGGTTTTCTGGGGAGAAAAATGTGTTTTAGCAATCGTGTAGGCGGTACGCCCGTATAGTGAAGGTGGTGCGCCACGCCCCGTCCTCGTACCGGAGGCCGAGGGCGGCGAGTTGTCTGTTGAGCGACAGGAACTCCTCTTTTGAGAGCCACCTCTGTGGCTTGACTACGATGGTGTAGTAGAGAGTCTCCGGCGCGGCGCCCTTTACGTCCTTCTCCACCGACACCCTTACGTTATCAAGCGCCTTCACGGCGAACAGCGTCTCTGTGTACTGTCTCATGGTCTCCCGCTCGTGGGCGACCACCTTTCTGCACAGTTGGATCTTGTTGCGCAAAACGACCTCCGCCTCCGGCGTCAGTTTTACGACGTCTTTACCGTAGCGCATGAGGCGGCGGATGGCCGCGAGCGGGAGCCGCCGTACCGCGTCTCCATCCAACACCAACGCCTCGCCGCGCTTCCTGAGCTCCCTCATAAACTTCTTGAGCTCCCTCCCGTGTAGAGGAAGTTCGTCAATTCCGCCCATAGTCGAGATCGGGAGTTGGGAAAAAAGGGTGGAGCTACCTCCTCACAACATCGATAGTGATGGCGGCGATGGGGATTGCGAATAGAAATGCGGCTTGTGGCGTCAACAGCGGCGTGTCTATGGCGCCGAGGAGGTGGAGCACGTTGTTGACGGCGGCGAGGGCGCGCGCCGAAGCGGCGATCGACATGGCCGCGACGAAATGGCGCGAATGGCGTTGTAGATAGTGCCCACGCCTCTCCACGAGGTAGAGCAAGGCGGCAACGGCGGCGGCGTTAAGCACAATGGCAAGCCACGGCGCGCCGGCAAATAGCGGGTTCAACTCGACAAAGCCCATGGTCAACCCAATTACCGTAGTCAAAACGTCGAGAGCGGCCGACGCGGCGAGGGCATACGCCGCCGTCTTAACCCACCACATGTCTCCACAGACCCAGAGGGCGAAATGAGAGAGGTCTGAATGGCGAAGGGGGTTAGATCAAGCCGGCCGCGTAGGCGGCTGACACAGATGACAAAATCTGGGGGCGTTGCTAGGGTCTGGCGGATGTTTCGCAAGAAGACTTGGTGGAAGAAAAAATGGGGATGTTAAATTGGGCGGAGCTCGGCGACAATCACGCCGTCTTCTCTAATTATGTACAGTTTCTCTTTCTCTTTCTTGTCGTTCATAGGCTCCTTTCCTTCTGGTGTGAAAAGCCAGAGCTCTCTATTTCTACTCCCTCGATTCACCTGCCTTACAGCGACGACGTCAGGCAGGTGAAGCGGAGGGGCGCCGGCTAAGTTTCTATGTTTGTAAAGGGCATACGGCATGCCGGACAACTCTTTACCGACATATATGGGAATGTTTTTTAGATCTGAATTCGCTTTGGGACATGAGACACTTGGTAAGTCTAGTGAAAATGTGTACGGAGTGTGACTCACCTGTTGCTCGTCCACAGTTCTATATTCACTTGCCACGGCCACATGAGTATTCTGTGTTACTTAGCGTAGGCGGCTATACAGTCGGTGCCCGCCGCGAGTATTGGCATGCCGTAGTCGTGCCAGACTACCGCATACGCCAGTACCCCTGTCTCATCGACGCCTTCGGGTGCCCCAACATGTTCGACATACCGCCGCCGCTTGGAAAAAGCGAAATTGAAGAGGAAATTGTCGCCTCTGACGAGAAGTATGAGAGGGGTTTTCTGAAGTACGGCTATACGGTCAAGCTCTACCGCACACCGGCGTTTGTTGCGCTTGTATTTTCCGAGTCTAGCGCCCTCTCGGGGCACTTTGGGCCGAGACACATCGTCATTCTGCCGCCGAGATACTATTACCTCTTGAAGGCGGTAGACGTCAAAAAACTTGAGGAGCTTGAGGTTGTCCAATAACCCCCTTTTTTAACACCTTATCCTGTACTTCCCCTTTTTCTTCTTTGCGAAACAGACCGTATCGCCGTCCACCACGATACAGTCCTCTCTCTCGTCTATCGCGCCGAGGGCCTTCAAAATGACGTAGAGGAGATAGTGCTTCGGCTTGGTGGACGGTCTCCGCCGCAATTTGGCCCACGCCGCGTCCCATACCTCTTCTAGCGTCATCCAACGGCCGCAGTTCTCCTTTACGACTTGATCCACAGCGCTGATCAGCGGGTGTCGCTTCCAGTCGGCGCCGGGGAGACAGTAGACCGCCACATGTGGCTCCAACTTGTGTACCTCGAAGTATTGCCGCAAGTACCTCTCTGCCCACGACCGCGAGGAAATTCCCACAACTTCATGCGTGAAGATGCAACCGCCCTGAGATTCAGCAAACGAGAGGACGTGGTAGAGGACGCTCCCCCGGCCCATGTATCGGAGGACATGTGCAAGAAAAAGGGTGGAGAAAGGCGCATCTCGGTTGGGGGAAAGGTTTCAACAAGTTTCAAAAAATGGATTTCTATGTTGTAACTAATCAGAAGTATGGACGCAACATATTACGGCCAATCATGAACAGAAGTATGCCGATCATTATCATCCATATATATGGATATGGCGTCCCTAAAACGATTGCAAGCCCAAGAAGATTGGTAACCATAATTGCGACAAACGCTACGAAATCTGAGAATCTGACGATGCCGCCTATAACAACATAGACGGTGAGAACGACGATCAAGAGCTCGCCCGGTTTGTACCCAAAGTAGGCCCACAAATGAATGCTGAAACCGACCGACAACACCGCGCCGATTAGCATCAACGCGACGCCCACGACCGCCACTAGGCTCATGGAAGGTCGAAAAAGATGGGAAAAAAGCTAGTGTTGAAGAGGGACTACAACGATGTAGCTTTCCTGTTGTTGTGTATGTAGAGTTTGTATAGCGTTTGTGATGGTGAAGTCTCCGACGTCGACGACGACAACCAGAAAGAAAAGCGAGAAAAAAGGGGTTATTTACAGTCTATGAAGAGGGTGCCTTTTTCGTTGTTAATCGAGTAGTGAACAACGAATTCAGATACCCGTTCATTATATTCCACTTTTTCAATAGATCCGTATTGTTGTATCAAGTGTAGCAAAAATTGACTATACCTCTTCTCCCATTCTTTCGGCAACAGACGCTCCAGTGTGTCACGTGGGAAGTCTCTGTCAGCATCGGGAAATGCTTCTTTCAATACATTGAGGAATATATGGAATTTTTGTAGTATTTCTGGCGGGATGGTCGAAACAAACGGAATGAGTAATGTTGATCCAAAAATATCGACTTTACCGAAATCCTTTAGATCATTCTCAACCAATTCGATCCCTAACTCAGTAGCCACTCTTTTTAACTCATCTTCAAACGGCAAATACTGGCCGGGGCTCCGTCTAGCATACCAATATATCCACGCCTTTCCTACTTTTTCATTTACGTTCATGGCCACAATGCGTGTCAGGAAAGAAAAGTGAGGGGAAAAAGGAGATTATTTCGAGATTGAAAAGCCCAAGAGGCCGGGCGCCTTAAGCCGCGTCCCTTGAAGATCATATTCAAAGTAGCCACAAGTTGTGGAGACCGTTATTTTGTCGCCCAGATAGACTCGGTCGGGCGCACAGTGCTTAGCAACGTCTCTGATCACGCTTACGACGACGTCTCTAGTCGTGTTGAATTGGTATACGAGGGTGGTCTTCGTTGCGTACTCGAACCCGACGACTTCAATTGCCGTGTGAAACATGAACGTCTTCAACTTCGTCACCGTCTTGAAGAGTCTCAAGTAGACGATACGCGATAGGGGCACAAGCACCCCGTGTATATCCTCATAGTTCCGCTTGATTTCTTCAGGCAATACACACCGCCACGGCGTCCGCTCCGTTATAGGCCGTACTTCGCCGCGGTTCCAACATGGTTCTGCCGACACAAGTGACAGGGTAAACTTCAAGTCGCCTAACATGTTGACCTTGATTGCCCTTTCGCTCATGTGCGTTCCGCCGTTCCGAGGGAAAAGCGAGGGAGAGACGGAATCGCCCTAGGCGCCTTCGATAAATGGCATCCCGTTTAGAAAAGCCCCCTCTTTCCCACTCGCCAGAAAGATGGGGAAGAAAAAATTAGTAGAGTAGTTCTATGATCTTCCGTCTCAATTCGGACTCCTTTCCCTTTAACTCGGGAGGTAAATACAAAAAGTTGACATAGGCGACACCGCGGTTACTCACATAGAACTCTATCGCAATTTGATGGGGTAACACAATCGCACGTTCTGGTGGCTCTCCTCTGTTCCGCCTCACCGCGCGGAGAATCTTCGCGATTTTGAGATTGTCATTTTCAAGACTAAATATAACTCTCATACGCGCATTGCACTCGCGTACTGATACACAGTCTGGCGACTCTATTACTGCGGGTTTTGGGTTCATACGATTCGTAGACGTTGGAAGAGAAAACCTAGCTTTTCGGCGTGGGCGAGTGTGTGTATATGGACAGAATGTTCTCGGTGGTTACTGAGACGTGGAATCCCGTGACGGGGTGTCTCCACGACTGTGTCTACTGCTGGGTGCGGCGGCTTGCGGAGACCCGCCTTAGAAACACAAAGAAGTACGCCGCCGTTGGCTTCAAGCCGGCGTTCCACCCCCACGAGTTGAGGAGGAGGTTCGGCGGCGGGCTGGTCTTCGTGTCGGACATGGGCGACCTCTTCGGCGGTTGGGTACCCAGGGAGTGGATCGCCGCCGTCCTAAACCACATAGCCAAGTTCCCAGATACAACGTTCTTGTTCCTCACGAAGAACCCCGCGCGCTACTTCGAGTTCCTTGACGCGATGCCGGACAACGTTATACTTGGCGCCACGATAGAGACGAATAGAGACGACATAGCACGCAAAGTGAGCAAGGCGCCGCCGCCCTCTGTGCGCTACAGGGCAATGAGGGAGCTACCCTGGCCGCACAAGTTCGTAAGCGTAGAGCCCGTCCTCGACTTCGACCTCGACGAATTTGCCAGTTGGATAGCCGAAATCAAGCCCATCATGGTGTACGTGGGATACGACAACTATGGTAACAACCTCCCAGAGCCCCCACTCGAAAAGACGAGAGCCCTCCTCCAGAGACTCAGGCGCCACGCCCCCGTGGTCGAGAAGACCATCAGGAGAGCGTGGTATGAGTGGACGTCAGTGGCTTGAAAGAAAGATAGCGGAACTACGCGGCCTAGCCCCACAGCTCGCGCGGAAGCTAAACATCAAGACTAGCCAGATGCGCAAAGCCCAGAGGTGGACCCCGCTCAAACTCATAACACTAGCCCACTGGGTCGTCGTCTACACAAAGATAATACCAAAATACTACCGAAAATTCTACTACGTAGACCTATTCGCGGGACCCGGCCTAAACTACCTCGAAGGCAACCCCCCAAACATATTCCTTGGAAGCCCCCTCATCGCGGCACACTTCGCCTACAGACCATTCACAAAGATGTACCTAGTAGAGAAGGACAAGACCTTTGCCGCGATCCTAGATACGGTGATGAATGCCTACTTCGAAATGCGAAGGGGGACGACGCTCTACGATTACACAGACAAGACGGCAGCCGGCAAGCCCCACAAGATCTTCATAAAAGACGCAAACGAGGTGGCAAAAACGATATTCAAAAACGAAAGCGGTAGCCACTACCTCGTCTTCATAGACCCAGATGGGTTAGATATCCACTTCTCTACCATCCAGACCATAGTAGAGGCCACAGGCGGCCAATGCGACCTCCTCATCCTCTTCAACACCTCGTCCATAAACAGAACCATCGGAGGCGAGAGAGAGGACTCCCTCACCAAATTCTTCGGAGGAGAGGAGTGGAGGAGACGCAACGCAGAGGAGCTCCTCGACTTATACAAGGAGAAGCTCAAGCGCCTCTACAGCGACATCCGCAACGCCAAGCCCTATGTAGAAAGCATAGAGATAGACGACCCAGATATCGGGTGGCGCTACGACATGATCCTCCTCACCCGGGAAGGCGATTACGCAGACGTCTGGAAAGACCTCAAAAACAGAATAGAAAAACACCGCCCCCAAGACGTAGAAATCGCAAAAAAGATACTAGACGGCCTCCAGACCAGACTCGACAACTGGGCAGGCCCACTACTCCACTACCTAGACACTATGTGACAACCACCTGGAGGAGCCAACGGCGCGACATATAAAAACAGCACACAGCGGCAAGACATGCGTCTCTCCTCTTTATCGCCCTCCCAACCGCCGCCGCCCTGGTTTACATGGTGGAAAGATGCAGACGCCGCCTGCAACATTACTCGCGCCACCTCGCCGTGGCTGTGCTGGCTACCGCTTTGGCGCGCGTCTCCGCCGCCGTCAGCATTATTTGCGATCCAATTAGTCGCCATTACCGTTGATATGGAAATAATCTTTATCCACATATTTCTCACCGACAGCTATTCTTTTGAGCTCAACTGAGTAAATCTCCACATAGTTGTCTCTTCTAAGGACAACGACGCAGTCACAATGCGGCCCCTGCCTCCTCGCCGTCGGCAAACAGAATCGTGAAGCCCCTATCCAACAACGCCACAAAGCATTCGTTTTCCCCACAGATACAACAGCGCCTCCCCACGTTGGGCGTCTGAAGACATTCAGGCCGCAGACCCGGCATATTTGTTCACTCCCGGCGGCTCGCAAGGCGGAAGGCCCAATCGGTGAGCTCGTCGATTACCCTGCTTATCCCAGGAACCTCCTTGCCGAGCACGTCCTCCGGCCTCACAGGCGCCACCTTGCCCTCTCTGGTGAATTCGTAAATCCTCAAGTCTACGGCGGCCTCCGCCACGGCCCCAGCCAACACGTCAACGCCCTCCTTCACATGGGGCAGAACCCTCGCCAGCAGCTCCACAACCCACTCCCTGTCCGGCCTCTGCACCGCCAGTTGGCTCATGGTGATGGCCAGCAAGTCGCTGTGTGTGGTAGCCACGACCCTACACCCGCATAGAGCCGGCAGCGAGGCCAAGAAGAGCGCCATCGCTATCTGCGCCCCGGGGTGCAACTGAGCCTCGGGCTCCTCGACAAGCACCAGAGATCTACCGCCCGCGCTCAGCAGGGGGAAGAGAAGGCCGGAGACCTCGCCTACAAGAGCAGAAGACAGCCGAAACTCGACAAGCGACCCCCGCCAGTCCTTATATAGCACGTTCCCGGCGGCGCCCGGCACCAACCTGCCCTCCAGCAGAGGCGCGGCGGCGTCGAGAACCCTCGCCCCCGTCTCGTCGAGCCCCTCCAACAGACGCCTCCGCCCCTCGCTCGCCCAGTAGACATAGCTTGCCAACACGCTTGGATAGAACCCCCCAACAAACCTACGCAGGTACACAGGCCTGGCATACGGCTCCCTAGAAGCGCTCTCCAGCGCCAAGACGAGCACACTTCTGCCAAAAGGAACAAAACGCAGCCCCTCAAAACCAAGGCGGCTTCTCAAAGCGTCGCGGACGCCCTCCACCACAGCACTAGAAAGATAGGCAGCCGACCTGCGCACAACCTCAGACACCAACTCCTCCACATACTTGTCCAACGCCTTGGACAAACCCCCATCGGTTTTCTCCACGCGGCCGGCGCCCCCCGGCGAGAAAGCCCGCGTATCTATGCGGAACTCAAGCCATACACTCGACCTCCCACCCACCCAAACATCAAAGTGAAGACTCACCGAGGACGAGAACAGCAGACGCTCCAACTCATCACCCCCACAACCCAACCTCCTAAGTACTTCACCTGCCTGCCCAAACCACCCCAACAGATACCGGCGCTCTTCCACAACACTGCGCCTCAGCGCACCCACAACATCAAGCGGTTCGAGCGGCTCAAGCCGCACCGTGTCCACCCCCTTCACAGGCACAAGCTCGGCCATAAAGCCGTAAAACGCGTCCGCAGCCATCTGTCTCAAGACACCCACGTCCACCGCCCACTCCATCGGCGGACCTCTAACGACAACAGAGCCCCCGGCCTCAGCCACTTGAAGACCCGCCTCGCCCATCCGCCCAAATACAGCTTGAGTCCCCTTTCCAGACCTCAAAGCCGCAACCAGCTCAACCACCCCAGAAACCAACCTGCGGACGCTCGCCGACGCCTCCGCCCGGAACTCGCGCTCTAGATACTCCGCAATCCTAGCCGACAGCCTCCTCTCCACACGCCCAGCGGCGTACTCGTCAAGAGGCGACAACTTTGCATAGATAGCGCGCAGAGCGTAGCTCTTCCCCGTGTTGGGCGGGCCCATAAACAACGTGACATCCCCAAGCTTCACCCCCCCCCCTCTCACCGGGCCCAAATCCCTCATCAACACCCTCATAGCCACACCCAACCCCAATTGCTCTCCCGAACTAAAAAACACCACATAGGAACTATAGCACTACAACACTATATATTTATTCTCCACCGCCATTTACTGCCTAACGCTATGCCTGTGACTTTCTCCTCGCCTGCGCCTTCATTGGCATCTGTGAAACCTCTGACGTAGGCCGGGCGGCACGCGGCTCTCCTCGAGTGCCCTCCTTTCGATGTTTCGCCACGTCTCTACCCCCTCCCACCCGCAATGCCGGCACAGGATATGCCTCAGGCACATCGCCTCTCACTAGTTTCTTCCCGCACTGGAGAGGGGAGGTGTGTCTCAGATCCATCTTCACAACCGGAACGCCGCGTAACCTCCGGCCTCCGGAGCTTGCTGCCAGGCCATATGCCGACTCTCCCCACCTCCGGCCCCGCGCCTCAGCGCAGGAATGCTCTCTATGCAGATGCCGTGTAGTCCCCGCCCTAAAGAACGAAGCCTTTATAATGGGCCTGGGCTCTGCCGTCCGCGAGCCGGCGAATCGCCCTCAGAAAACTGCTATGTGTAGCGTGGGGAAGTCTGATGTCAGCCCTGACTCTCCCGCGCAACATCGCCGAGCGCGTCAGGGAGGAGGCTTGGGATGAGCGTCGAGGAGTACCTCGTCGACTTGTCCAGGGCCTCGACTCCAGGTCCCGCGCTGAGGAGTACATCAACGCGGCGGGGGATCCCTGGAGCAGGCTAGGGAGGAGCTGGAGAGAGGCGACGTGAGGCAGGCCGCTGAGAAGCTATGGGGCGCCGCCGCCCTAGCCGTGAAGGCCTACGCGGCGTAGAGAGAGAGGAGGCTCGCCAGCCACGGCGAGCTGTGGGAATACGGCACAGTCCTCCGCAGAGACCTCGGCAGGTGGGCCGCAGACGCGTGGAACGCCGGAAACGCCATGCACATCTGCCTCTACGAGGGCTTGTGCAGGAAGGAGCACGTGGAGGACGCCATGGAGGAGGTGGGGAAGCTGGTGGGAGAGGTGGAGGCCAGAATCAAGGCCGGCCAGGCGCAGTAGCGCCAGGCACCCCCGCCTCTCACCCGAAGGCAGACCCCAGCCACCGGCGGCGGCCGCCACAAACAACAAACCCGGCTGCAGAAACGGCGGAGCCCCCCAGAGGCCCCCCTCAGCCACCGCAACCGCCGAGATACAGAAGCCACCGAGACGACAAGGCCACCGCCCCACAGAATCCCAACACGCAACCACCCGGAGCTACCCAACGCCACCCCCCGAAGGCCCCCCAAGGGCCCCCTTGACCTCCTCCAAAGCCCTCTCCAGCTCCCCCGTCCACTTGACCCTTGTCTTCAGGGCCTCCACACGCCTGGCTAGCTCGCGCAACAGCGCCACAACGTCTCTCGCCGCCTCTTCTCTAGACGTGTATTTTGAGAGGGCGGCGTCTGGGTCCGGCCCGTGGTACTGATAGTCATGGAGGTCAAGAGCCTTGTCCACAACAAAAGACAAGCCGGCATGCCCCACGTCTTCAAGCATGTGTGAGAGCTTTTTCATCTTGGTTGTGGGGAGGCGGGGGGCGGCTGTGGACTCCAGCCACCTCCTCTCCTCCTCGCTCTTGGCGGCGGCCTTTAGCTTTTCCAGCTCTAGCCTCATGAGAGCCGCCATGTACGCCCTCCACGCCTGAAAAGCCTTCCCAGCCGCATTCCTCACCAGACCACGCCGTAGGAACTCCAACGCAAGCCCAGCCTCCACAAGAGCCTCAAGAAGACGCGCCGCCACATACTCCTCGCCGGTAGGCTTAGGAAGAGGCCTCTCCAGAACCTCCCCAGACACCACAAAAAGATACACAGTTTTTAAAAAACTTTAGAACTAGGCCATCTACCTCATCTACGCGTAAGTCGGGAACTGAAAGCCCCGCCCTAGGACGAGGCTGGACTATCTAAACCACCCACGTCTGGCTAAGCCCGCCCCGCCTTCAACAGCTCCATCAAGAGGCGCTGGATCTCTAGCAGAGTCTTCTGCACGTCGTCTATACGGGCGCTGAGTGCGTCAATCCGCCTGTTTGTCTCATCAATTCTCCTGCTTAGGCTCTCCGCCACCGTGTCTATCCTCTTGTTTAGGCTGTCTGCCAGCGCATCAATCCGCTTATTGGTGTCCTCGATCCGCTGGCTTAGGGCATCAATCCGCATACTAAAGATCTCCGACACCGCGTCAATCCTCTGGTTTGTGGCGTCGATTCTCTTGTTTGTCTCGTCTATTCTCCTGTTCATCTCCTCCATCCTCTGCTCTAGCCGCGCTATTTCTCCTCTTATCCCCCCCAGCTCGTTTACAATGGTGCCGAGGTACAGGAGGAAGATGTCCTCTGTGGAGAGCTTCTTGCCCTCCTTGAGCTTCTCCACCACCCTATCTACAGCTATTCTAAGAGCCTCCTGCGCAACAGCATCCACAGCCCACACCCCACACAAAAATATAAACATAACGCCGGCGAGGAGGCGGAAGGCTGCCTTTATAAGCCACTGTAGGATCGGGCTGGCGCGGAAGCCGGAAGAGCCAAGCGCGAGGCCCAGGAAGGGGCGAGCGGTCGACGCGGGCGCCAGGAGACTGGCCCGGGAGCACGTATGCGGCACAGAATCGACAACCTCGCCTGTGCGATTTGTAGGCCCCGGGCGACGCCCTTGACGCCGTCTCCGCGGTAGTCAGCTATAACCGGAGCCGCTTCTCCGCCAGGCTTGAACAAGGCCGTCCTTAGGGCTTACGTCCTCTACAAAGCGAGGTTACGTAGACGCCGCGGGTAACCCCGCCACCACCGCCGCTACAGTGCCCGGAGGCCCTAGGCCCAATGCAGTCAGCCATACTCACCACATCACCTGAGCCGGCCGCGCCCCTACAAGCGCATCTGCACGGCCACCTCTCCTCACACCATCGTCGACAGCTCGAAACATCCTGCGCGGGCGTCTATGTGAGGAATTCCCAAAGCGCGCCAAACGCTATCCAGAGCCCACAAGCCACGCCACGGCCCCCGGGCGCCTTTAAGAGGACAACCAGCCGACCGACGAACAAAACCTCAGACTCAGCCCCCGCCAAACCCCCCACTTAAAAACCTCGCCCCCATCCGCCTCAAAGCCCCTCTAATCATTGGTTCCCGCTGAAGAAAAACGAAGCAACTACGTCGTCACCTAGAGAAATGTCGGAGATGAGCCTGCCCTTCCCCAAGTTGGCGATATTATTCGGCAACCACTCCTATAGGCGCATCTACAACCACAAGGCATCTCCGCAATTCACCAACCGTTAGACAGGTGGTGGATAGAACCGCGCTCCCCGCCCTGAAGGGCGGGGTTTCCACTGTGGGGGTCTCGGCCGTTGCCCCTTGCCGGGGTTAATGGGGCGGGGATCGTGACGGGGTGTCTCCCCGCCGGGGCCATCTGCCGTTGACCCGCCGTATGGCGCGCACTGCTGTTTAAGTCTCTCTTCGCCACTCTGCCATGAAAAATTATAGATTAAATCCATCCCCGCCCTAAGGGGCGAGGCTTTCTGTTTGCTATGTCAAATATATCGCAAGCCTCGCAAGGGAAGCAGAGGTATTGCAGGCGGAATAGCTGGGTTTTCCCCATTAAGAACGGGAAGTCTCGCCTTAAGAGTGAATTCATGTTCTATAGGAGTTACCCTCAGCATACATCTGCTCAAAACCTGAAACAATGTACTCTTGCCCTCAGTTTTCCATTTTTCAACGTATTCATTACATACACTCCTTACAACAGCTTCAAGACCAAAGTCGTCATTCAAAATATAGCTACAATATTTAAAAGCCTCCCCAGCGTCTCTGTGTAATCCACAACAAGCCTAATTGTGTTGGACACAATCACCACAGTAGAGGAGAAAAAGAGTCATATGGGGTATTCGAAGTTGGTCTCGGTCTCCCTAAGCGGCGGGCACCTCCGGTCCTTCTCGCTGAGGATCGCCTCCCTTATCGGCCAGGGGATGCCGACCTCGGGGTCGTCCCACCTCACGCAGCGCTCGTGCTGCGGGCTGTACTCCTTAGTCATGAGGTACATGAAGAGGGTGCCGTCTTCCAGCGCCTGGAAGCCGTGGGCAAAGCCCGGCGGAATCCACAGAAGTCTCGGCTCGTCGGCAGATAGCTCCACCGCCACGTACCTCCCAAACCAAGGCGACCCCCTCCTAATGTCGACGGCCACGTCCAGAACCCGCCCCCTGAGGACAGTCACCAGCTTCCCCTGCTCAGCCGGCTTAAGCTGGTAGTGGAGCCCCCTCACCACCCCCCGCCGCGACATGCTCACACTCACTTGCACAAAGTCGTAGGGCACGCCCCCCGCCAGGAAGTCGGTACGCTTGTAAAGCTCGGCGAAGAACCCCCTCTGGTCGGGGAAGACCACAGGCTCTATGAGGATTACGTCCGGGATCTCTAGTCTCTTGAAGCTCCTAAACGGCATACTTCACGAAGTGCCTAAGGGCCTCCCTCAGCGGAGGCAGGGAGAGGCCCATAGACGCCGCCCTAGACGTGTCTAGGCTGGAGTCCCGAGGCCGCCTCGCCACCAGCCGCGCCTCAGACAGTCTCGCCGGCTTCACAAGGCCCCTGTCCACCCCGAGGGCCTCTGCCAGAGCCACCGCGAACTCGAACCGGGTGGCGGGCTCCCCAGCGATGTGGAGGACCCCCTCCACATCCCGCTCCAGAAGATCCGCGAGGCGCTCCGCTAGAAACGGCACATACGTCGGCGAGAGTCTCTGATCTACAAAAGCCCTCACCTCCTCCCCCCGCCTAAGCCTCAGAAGAGCCTCAACCCCAAAGTTCCTCTTCCCATGGGGGCTCACCCCAAAGAGCCCACTCACCCTCACCACCACCCCACCCCTCGCCAACACAGGCCCCTCCCCCAGCAGCTTAGACAAGCCGTAGTAGTTCACGGGGTTGGGGACGTCCTCCTCTCTATACATCCCCCTCTCCCCGTCGAACACATAATCCGTCGAGATGTACACCACCCGCCTAGCCGCCCTAGCCACCGCCAACGTCGCCAGGAAGTTAGCCCTATACGCCCTCGCCCGATCCACCTCACACCCATCCACGTCCGTATAGGCAGCCGCGTGGATCACCACGTCAGCCCGACGCACCACCTCCGGAACCCCAGCCTCAAGGTCAGCCCTCACCCACTCCACCCCCTCCAGCCCCCCGCCCCTCTCCCGGTACACCCCATACACTCTATACCCCCTCTCCGCCAGCACTCTCGCCACCCACCACCCCAGCAGCCCCCCAGCCCCCGTCACCACTACCTCCATGGCTCATCCGCAAGCACGTACTCGTCCAAGACGGGGCGCCACCACCACTCGTTCTCCCTATACCACTCCACAGTCCTCCTAAGCCCCTCATCAAGAGACACCTCAGGCCTCCACCCCAGCCCCCTCAGCCTGTCGCAACGCATGGCGTACCTCATATCCTCCCCCGGCCTCCCCCGCACGTACTTCACAGACCCACCCAACATAGAGACGATCCTCTCCACCACCTCCCGCACAGACGCCAGCTGCCCCGCACAGACGTTGTAGATACCCCCGTCCACCCCCCGCTCGATGACCACCTCCAGCGCCCGCACGAAATCCCCCACATAAAGCCAATCCCTCACCTGCCGCCCATCCCCATAGATCGTGGCGGGCCTCCCCAACAGTAGGCGCACGATAGTGCGGGGGATGAGCTTCTCCGGATGCTGAAACGGCCCGTAGTTGTTACAAGGCCTAACAATCCTAAACCTAACCCCATACGTCCTCCCATACGCCTGCACCAGGAGGTCCCCGGCGGCCTTAGAGGCGGAGTAGGGGCTACTAGGCCTCATAGGCCAAGACTCGTCGGCCTCGCCGCCGCCTGCAAGATCCCCATACACCTCGTCCGTAGAGATGTGGACATAGAGAAAGCCAAGCCTCCGCGCCGCCTCGAGAACCGAATACACCCCCCAGACGTTAGTCGTAAGAAAAGGCGCCGGGTCGTTAATAGACCGGTCCACGTGCGTCTCCGCCGCAAAGTTAACCACCACATCTGGCCTAAACCGCGACAGGACGTAGAAGAGGAGCTCGAAATTCGCCACATCCCCCCTCACAAACTCCACCTCCACCCCCCTGAGGTTCTCGAGGCGCCCCGCATACGTCAGCTTATCGTAGACAAGCACCTCGCCGCGGCCCGCTATATGCCTCACGAAGTTACTCCCCATAAACCCAGCCCCCCCAATGACGGCCACCCTCATAGCTCCACCCGACTGAAGTCTGAGATTATAAGCCTTGCCTCCCCCCTAAGATCCCGCCGCGACCTCACGACGCTATGCCTACCCAACACGCTGTCCACAAGCCTAAGCCCCCCCACGTCCACCTCCGCCTCGTTGAGTAGCAGAGACCGCGACGCGCCCCCCGACGCCAGGCGCGCCCCCGACTCCAGCGACACGTAGTGCTCCACCACCGCCCCCCTCCCCACGTAGGCCCCCGGCCCCACGTAAGCCGGGCCAAACACCCTCCCCTCAACCACGGCTCCCCTCTCCACGACGACCCGCCCAACCACCTCCCCCCGGATCTCTCCCTCTACCCTCGCCTCGGCGTGGTCTAGGAGAAGGTAGATCGCCTCCAGAAGGCCCTCCGGCGTCCCCACGTCCTTCCACCAGCCGTCAACGAAGTCAAACCCCACCCTCCTCCCCCGGTCGATAAACCACTGGATGAGGTCCGTCACCTCGTACTCCCCCCTCCACGACGGCTTAAGCGACGAAAAAGCCCTCGCCACGTCCTCCGGATCCCTAAACATATACACGCCGACCACCGCCAGATCCGACACCAGCTCCCTAGGCTTCTCCACCAGCCTAACCACCCGGCCGTCCCTAACGACCGCCACACCAAACCGGCTCGGGTCAGGCACCCTCGCCAAGAGGATGTAGACGTCGAAATCCCCCTCCAAAAAAGCACGCACGTAGCGCCTAATCCCCCCCGCCAGAATGTTATCCCCCAGATAAACCACGAAGGGCCCCCTTATCTCAGGCAACGCCAAGCTGATGGCGTGGGCGATCCCCAGCCGGCGCTCCTGCCAGAAGTAGCGCACCCGCACGCCGAGACGCGAGCCGTCCCCCAGATGCTCTTGAATCAGATGCCCCATATACCCCACAACCACTCCAACCTCCGAAACCCCAGCCTCAGCCAGGTGGATAATCGGATATTCTATCATCGCCCTACCCAGAAGCGGAATGAGGTGCTTCGGAGTAGAAAACGTAAAAGGCCGGAGACGCGAGCCCTCACCCCCAGCAAGAACAAGGCCGAACATCAACAGTAAACAACAACCAATTTTAATACGTTAAATCCAGCGCTACCATAAGCAAGCCAACAAACGCCTAGTCCAAACGATAAAACCAATTTAACCACATACTAACTCGCATAATGGCAGAAGCCAGATAAAAGAGGCGACCGCCAACACACAGAGCGACACATAGGCAAAACACCACAAACAAGCACACCCGGCGACGAAACACCACAGACAGAAAGCAGACACCCTCGACCAACGATACACAAAAGACGCCGCCACCAGCACTAAAGACAACCTCACCCAGGGCCCACCCACCTAAAGCACACAAAAGCCACAGCCCACAACCAAGAACCCACCCAAGAGACAAAAACGCCACGACACCCCCACGTCAACCACAAGCCAACCCACGTGGCACACAGCGCCACACCCCAAAGCCCCCGCAACACACCCTACGCCAAAACCACCCGACGCCCACCCCGCACCTGACTACCGAAAGGCGTAAAGGCCCAGCGATACTTAAATAATCTAACGAACTAAACAAGTGTGAACCTTCTAAGAGATATGTCAACAAGCTGGCAGGCGGAGGAAAAGGCAACATCCTCTCGGTGGAGTTCACGGTCGACAGCCGGCTGTATAGAGCTTTTATACCAGACGATATGCTCTGGGTAGCGCTTAAAGACGTCTTGTTAAACAGAGAATATGAGTATCTTCCACAGTTCGAGATATGCAACTTCAGAAACGGCATCGTCGTCGATCTCGGCGCTCACGTAGGGCTCTTCTCCCTCGCAACGTCTGTCTACGCCAAGAGGGTGCTGGCAATAGAGGCCCATCCAGTAAACTACAGAATACTCGAAATAAACAAAATTATAAACAACGTCGACAACATCACGGCGTTAAACAAAGCCATCGTTGGAGGAGACGGAAAAGACATATACATATACGAGGGAGGGCACAGTGGGGGCTCCTCCATCTATGGGAGCGGAGGGAGAGCCTACAGAGTTGAGACAACCACTCTCAGCGAGGTGTTAAACGAGCTTGGCTACATAGACCTATAGACGTAGAGGGCGCGGAATTTGACATATTCCGCAACGCCAAAACCCACGAGCTACAGAGAATAAAGGCCATGTAGGCGAAATACACCTAAGCCACGGCAACCTCGCGGAGATAATCCAAAAGCTAAAAACAGCAAACTTCGAGGTACAGCACTATGCGCCTCCGGTGTACAAGACGAAATTTCGGTGCAGAATTAGGCTAAGGGGCTACCTCAAGCTAAAGGCACTGAGGAGAACCATATATACGTTCACTTCACTTACGAAGTTAAAAGAAAGAAACCTAGCCGTAATTTTCGCAATAAACAAGACCTATAATCAACAAGAAACAACTAGGCAAACACCGCCTAAAGCTTAAAAAACACCCCACATCAATCACAACATGCCGCTGGCGGTGGGGCTGAGGCTCGTCGCGCTGAGGGCGAGAGCGCTACGTCTAGGCGTCTGGCGTTTCGTGAGCCCCACCGCCAGGGCGCTAATAGAGGCCGCCATCCACTTCCTAAGGAGGGGCGGGAGGATAAAGTCGCAGACCCTCCTCGCCGCCCTCCAGAAGGCCATAAACGAGGTCATGCAGCTCGTGACCCCCCTCCGCCAAAAGGCAATAGCCCTAGGGAGGGCGATAGCCAGGCAGAGGGGGGTTGAGGTAGACGAAGAGAGGGCGCTCGCGTTGGGCCTACAGATACTAAACACCCCCGGGAGGTGGAGGCCGAGGATCGCGGCATGGCCGCTCCCCTAGTGTCCATAGTAGTGCCGACGTTAAACGAGTGTGGAAACGTAGGCAGAGTCTTGGAGGAGGTGAAGAGGTGGCTTCCTGAGGCCGAGGTCGTGCTGGTCGACGGGGGTTCGACCGACTGCACGGTGGAGGAGGCGTCGGAGGCAGCCAGGAGGCTGGGGCTGAGGCTTAAGGTGGTGGCGCAGAGGACCCCGGGGGGCAAGCCCGGCGCCCTAATAGACGGCTTCCGCGAGGCTTCCGGGCGCTGGATCGCCGTGCTAGACGCCGACATGGAGTTCAGCCCCCAGGACCTAGCCAAGATGCTGGAGAGGGCCGGGGGCGTGGACATAGTGCTGGGCTACAGAAGAGACGCGAGGCCCCTCCACCGCAGAGCCATAAGCTGGGGCGCCCGCCTCTTGGCCAAGCTTCTGTTCCCCAGGTGGCGCCGCCTAAAGGACCCCACCACGGAGATGTACATCGTGAAGAGGGAGACGATCGCGGGATGCCTAGGCGACATAAAGCCGAGGATCAAGCCCGTCCTGGAGATACTGACGAAGTGCAGAATCGCCAGCTACGAGCAGGTTGAGGTCACCCAGAGGTACAGGACAGTCGGCGATAGCAAGTTCGAGCCCAAGTGGATACTCCAGTACCTATACCAAGTGCTCGACGAGACGGGCTGGTTCACCCCCAAGTACATAGCCGTCTCCCTCGCCGCCGCGCTTGCGGCAAAGCTCGCCTCGCCGGCGCTCGGGATATTCGCGCTTGGGATAAGCATATTCGGCAGATGGGCCCTCCTCCGGAGGTACCTAGGCCTCCCCCAGATAGCCGTCTCAGAGGCCGCCGCCACCATCGTCAAAAACGCCATAGCGCTCATGCCCACCGCCTGGCTCGCGGGCGCCGCCGTGGAGCTCATCCTAGTACATCTGCTGAGGAGGGGATGAGGATACTCTGGATAAACCACAGAGACCCCAGACACCCACAGGCCGGCGGCGCAGAGGAGCGCCTCTTCCAGATATCCAGAAGGCTGGTAAAGATGGGGCACGAGGTGACCGTCATAAGCGAGGCGGCAGAGGGCCTACCCCGCGAGGAGGTCGCGGAGGGCGTCAGGTTCAAAAGAATGGGCAGGAGGGCCACAATACATCTGTTGGCGCCTCTGTACGTAAGGAGGCACGGCCGGGAGTACGACGTGATAATAGACGACGTGGCACACGCCGTCCCCTGGCTCTCTCCTCTCTTCACAGACACGCCGGTGGTGGCGCAGGTACACCACGTACACCAAGACGTGGTGGACATTGAGCTGCCGAAGCCCCTAGCCCACCTAGTGAAGTGGGCGGAGAGGTGGGTGAGGATATACGAGAGGCTCGTGGCGGTGTCGCCATCGACAAAAGAGGAGCTCGTTCAAATGGGTGTGGCGCCTGAAAAAATCGCGGTGGTGCCAAACGGCGTTGACCTAGAGAAATACAGGCCGGGCCCCAAGTCGCCCATCCCCACGGTGCTCTGGGTCGGGAGGATAAAGCGGTACAAAAACCTGGAGCACCTCCTCCTCGCCTTCAGAGAGGTCAAAAGAGAGGTCAGAGACGCCAGGCTTGTGATAATCGGCACGGGAGACCACGAGCCGGAGGTAAAACGGTTCGCCAAATCGCTGGGCACAGACGGCATAGAGTTCCTAGGCAGAGTAACCGAGGAGGAGAAGATAAAGTGGATGCAGAGCGCCTGGCTCATCGTCTCCACAAGCACGAAAGAGGGCTGGGGGCTCACAATCACCGAAGCCGCCGCCTGCGCAACGCCGGCAGTCGCCTACAACGTGCCAGGACTGAGGGACTCTGTCATACACGGCGAGACCGGCCTCCTGGTGAAGCCGGGAGACGTTAAAGCCCTAGCCCAAGCCATAACACTACTACTCGCCGACTCGCAGATGAGAGAGAAGCTGGGCGAAAACGCGTACAGGTTAGCTCAACTATATAGTTGGGATAAAACCGCGAGGGACTTTAGTATAGTAATATCCTCCATATGAGGAAAAACCCGCTCGTCTCTATTATTATCCCTACCTACAACTCCGAGCGCACAATAGGTCTCTTACTAGAGTCAATAAGGCGGCAAACCTACCAAAACATAGAGGTAATAGTGGTAGACGGGTTTAGCAAAGACAGAACCGTTGACATAGCCATGAGATATTCGGCAAAAGTCATTAGAACACACGGCGAAAGAGCAAGGGCGAAAAACGTTGGGCTCAAAGAGGCACATGGAGACTATGTCATGTTCATAGACTCAGACATGATACTAACGCCGGGGGTCGTGGGTGAGTGCGTCGCCGTGGCGAGCTCACATCCCAAGATAGGAGGCGTAGTGATACCAGAGCGTAGCGTCGGTATGGGATACTGGGTAGCTGTCAGAGATTTCGAGAGAAGCTTCTACGCAAATACCCCCATAGAGTCGCCACGCTTCTTTCCAACAAAACTCGCGATCGAGGCCGGAGGATTTGACGAAGACGTCGTCTTTTTTGAAGAGGCAACACTGCCGAAGAAAATAGAAGAGATGGGCTACTACGTGAGAGCTAGGATAAAGTCGCCAATTCTTCACTACGAGGGAGACTTCTCGCTCAAGAGATGGATTTGGAAGAAATACTACTACAGTAAAACTGCAAAGTTATATATCAGAAGATATAAAAAGATAGCCATGTATCAAGTCAATCCAATATATAGAATATCGTTGTTCTACAATAAGAAAATTTTTGAAAAACCACAACTGGCGGTTGGAGTACTACTTCTCAAGACGTTAGAATATACGGCGTCAATAGTTGGCTACATCCTTTGATAGATGGTGGTGTTGATTTGTAAGGCCAGATCTAACACAGCAGTGGCTAGGTTGGCGTATGTATCGTCGTATTATTTCACGTTTACTCATCTCGCCAAGAATTTTTATATTGGTCTAAAACCTGTGGCTAACTGTGACATATCCGGTGAGACCATTGGTCAGCATTATCATACCAACTAAGAATTCTTCGAGAACTCTACCGCTTACACTGGCTTCGATAGCTAGACAGAGCTATAGAAATATCGAGGTAATTGTGGTAGACAATTACAGCCGTGATAGTACCGTGGACATCGCTGTAAAATTCGGTGCAAAGGTCTATAGATATGGGCTAGAGAGAAGTGCCCAGAAGAACTTTGGAGCTAAAAAGGCGTCTGGCGATATCCTATACTTCGTAGATTCGGACTTCTACCTACACCCCAAGACGGTGGAGGAAGGCGTGGACTTAATACGAGACGGGTGCGACGCCGTTGTTGTTTTAAACATCAGCAACCCGAGGCCGAGTCTTGTGGCTAAGATCCGGTACTACGAGCGTCTCTCCTACTACAGAAGCGGTATCTACGAGGCTGCACGCCTGTTGCGAAAAGACCTATTTCTCAACGTCGGCGGATTCGACGAAAGTCTATACGCCCAAGAGGACCTGGAACTACATCAGAGGATTGTAAAGTCAGGAGCAAGGGTGTGCTGGGCCGAGAAGAGCTTTGAGATCCACCTAGGAGAGCCCAAGAGCTTTGCAGAATTTATAAAAAAGTCTATGTACTATGGCGTTGGGATAAAGAGGTATCTATCGCGGAGCGCCACGCCCGCGTACATATACCCCATAAGGCCCACCTTTCTAAAGAGGTGGTGGGTGGCATATACGGCTAGAAGGTGGTTTCCAGGCCTTGCGATGGTGCCCCTTCTAAAGGCGGTACAGGCAACAGCCGCCGCGCTTGGCTCCATATTCGGGGGAGAGAACGTATATGACTAGGGGCGGGCTCTTTAGAAACGAGTGGCCTTTGGTCGTCTTCACGTCGGTTGCGCTCGCCCTACTTTCTATATACAGATACCTCGCCTCACCCGGCTACATCTTTCTAGCCGAACAGTTCGAGGTACTCACAGCGCAACAGTTCTTGAGGGTGGCTGCGGACATATTTCCCCTAGGCGTATTTTCGGAGGCGGATTGGTCAAAGCTCTACCTCTACCTATTCCTCTACGCCGTTTCCCTCGGCAACTATAAGGCGCTACAAGCGATAGCTCTCGCACTACCAACGGGAGCGGCATTTGCCACATCCTACCTCTTCTTCAGACAGTTCTTCGGTAGATACACTGCGTTGTGCCTAGCCACAGCCTATGTGCTAAACCCCCTATTTCTAAACCAACCGAGGGACATCCAGCTTCGGTTCTTCTACGGATTTATGCCGCTGCTCCTATACGCCGCCACGTCAAGAGGCAGGAAGGCCAATCTGATATTTACAACTGTATTCGGATTAACTTTCCACTACAGAGGCGCCGCACTCCTCCTACTAATCCTAATAGCCATGGCCCTATTCCGCCTAACTACGGCCAGAAGAGCTCTGTTCCTCTACCTGCTAGGGCTCACATTCTCAGCGCCGCTCTGGCTACCTGCCGTAATCCACGCCTCTCAAGGCTTTTCCATAGCTCTACACACAATAACCATAGCCGACATTCGTAGAGTAAATATGTTAAATGCGCTTTCTATATATTACTACTATCCCGGTGACCATTTTGAAAAAATAGTGACGGGGCTGTGGGGCTACAGCTTTCTCCCAGTGGTGATCATAGCGGCGCTGGGTCTCCTCAGCAGGAGGATGACGGCTATGTTTGGCGCGGCGCTACTCCTAGTAGGGATTCTGCTGACCGCCTCGGAGGTAAACGTCGACAAGATCCTGGCGCTTAACGAAGCCCTCATGCGGCTCTTTCGCCAGCCCTACGTCAATGGCATAATCACACTGTGGGGGATACTCTTCATGCTCGGCAACGCCCCCCGTCGACTCCAGGCAGCCGCGGCGGCGCTTCTAGCCGCGCTATACCTACCTCTACTTTTGACCGGAGACATGGGGGGCTACTGGGCCCCCGCTCAACCGCCTGCCCCCTACTATGAAATACAATCCCTAAACGAGGGCGCGGTCTTGTGGTACCCCGGCATGGGGGACTTCAGAGCCCTCTGGAGCAACCAGAGGGGGCCCTACGACGTATCAGCCCCCACGGGAATCCTGGAGCTACGGGTCACCCCCACAATAGCTTACGGCGCCGTAGAATCGGTAAGGGGCGCTATGGCCTACACCCAGTATTTCGCGTACTTCAACCTGCTCAACTCAAGCTGCTTCACGACAGCCCTCCCTCGCCTAGGCCTTGCCCCATACAGAGCAGTGGGTATAAAATACATAGGCGTGGTCTACGACAGAGCAATTACAGAGCCGTACGTCAAATGCGGCCTATACAGCGGCCTCCTGCAACTACAGAGGAGTATACCAACGTACGGCCGCCTTGTAATAAACACGACACAGATCCAGGCAGTTGACATAGGCCAGGCCCCCCTCTGTAGAGCTGGCCGCCCCGTACAGATATACGGAGGCTATCCCGCGCTGGCCGTTCTCTTCCACATATACGGAGATGCGGCGCCGCCGGCAGTCTTCGCCTCAGACGGCCTCATAGACGGCGTGAGGATAAAACAGGGACACGACCTGATCCACGGCGGAGGCCTCCACGTAGGGGCTGACAAGTTCAGAGGCAACTTCACCTATGGAAACGACGTGCTAGGCTCCGCATTCTTCACAACCTTGAGACAGAAAGGCGGCCTCTGGCCTTTCGACCTCCCCCACAGCTTCATGTGGGGCGACAACTGGTGCGCAGAGGCGTCTATAGATCTACCAGACGGAGTATACAAAGTTTACGCGCTCGCATACCTGTCTAACATTTCTGGAACCCTCCAGATACACGCAGGCGGGAAGACGCTGACAGCAGACCTAAACCGAGATGAGATAAGATTCCGCTACGTATACCTAGGAGAGGTGAAGGCCGGCGGACCCGTCAAGATATGCGCCCACGGGTTCGCGGCGGTGGGCGGCCTCCTCTTCGCCAAAAAGGAGGAGCCGGCAGACGGCGTCATATACACCCCATACGACCTATCCAACGAGATATATAACAACCCCAAATCCCCCCTAGGCGTCGCCGCGTACGTCAAAAACAAGACCATCGTAATAGAAAGCGACAAGCCGCTTGAGTTGAGGATGGGGGTCCTCAACGGCACCGCAGAAGTATTAGGGGCAACACCCGGCAAGCTCGAGATAAGGCTCGTCAACGCGACGGTAGCCTACATAGCGGCGCTACCGCCGGATATGCCCACGGGGAGGCCCACAAGCTGCACAAACCCAGACCTCAGACCCGGTGAGTTGCTCCAGATAAACACCCCCTACGACCCCACCTGGCGGCTGACATGCGCCGACACACGGCCTGTGAGAGTCTACGGACTAGTCAATGGGTTCACAGAAGCCGCTGGCCACTGCACCCCCATCTATACGCCGTACCAGTGGAGACTCCTAGCCACCCCCCTAGCCGCCGCCGCGTTGGCAATAGCAACATTTAAAAAAGAGAAATAGAAAAAGATATGAGCCAGATAGCTTGGATTACACTAACGGCACCGTTGATACTAGCAAACGCGGTGGTTATAAACCAAGACGAGTCCATACAAAAGGTAGGTGATACATATATAATTAAAGCCGATTTACACATTCTTAGTCAAAAAGCCCAACACCACAATAGAGGGGTCAGGCGTTGTGCTCACACCGGCCCAGTTCCAGCACTAGTTGACAATACCTCCAAACAACGCAAACATAACTCTAGTAGGCAAAGCCGCGTGCTCCATAGGAGATACGCATAAACTTGTCATAGGCGTAGGATACCCGGCTGACGTTTAAAGCGACAAAAACCGCTGAGGGAATAAATACGCTATATGCAGTAACAGCCGCAGTTGAGGATGTTAGAGACTGCAAACGGGGCCATAACATACAGCAACGGAGCCGCCACAGTGTATTCAGGCGAAGGAACCGCAACAGTCCAGATCACAAGTTACAACACGGCCGGCGTCGTCATTTCAGCGCCGAATGTCACTGTACAAAACCTCACGATGTCGACGTTACATTTCTTTATCAGCAAACACTACAGAACCGCATATAAGAGCTCCACTTATTGCTACTTGGTTTTTACGTTTTTGGTTTTATATTACTAGTATGTTATTTGTATTTAAGACGTAATGTACCTATGTCATTCTTAGTTAGTAGGTTATTATAACATTTTTTGTATCTATGCCGCTATTGCCCAGACCATGCCGACCAGTATGCTAAAGGTAAATAAAGAAAATTCTGCACCGCCAATCGTCTTTCCAGGTCCAATATTAAGCAACAACCCACATATATTAACATACCGTATAGACATATACTATTTCGGAAAATGGCCATGGTATAAATTATATCGTTTCTTTCTGATGCGACTATAGAATGGAATCAATTTTATAAGAACTGTTACAGTCCAGTTGTAGTATACAACGGCAAATATGATACATCAATTGCAATTGCGTATAGCAATAATGTGAGGATCTTTAGAAATCATATCATAAGTTCAACTATCGGACTGGGTGTTATACAACCTTCTTGGTATGCGCTTTATTTTCTTTAGTTCTGTCCGCTACAGCCTGTTTATTAATGCCTTAATGTTGAGGGGTAGGTAGCCCGTGGCTGATGAGTGGCGATGTTGGTAATTACTGAAGTGGCTACAAGGAGTTTGATTTGGATTGTGACCGTGTTGGAGATGTGCCTTATTGGCTTGACTATCGGCTTGTCATGTGGCCTGGGAGGTTTTTCATGCCGAGGTGGGTGGGGTGTCCTTTCCAGCAGAATAAGCCGGCAGATGGTTAAGCGATAAGTTTATAAACCTCTAGTTTTTTCTAGTCATGCGTTCCAAACTAGTCTATGCACTACTGATCGCCGCGGTTGTGTTGGCGATAAACCCCAGCTATCCAGAGATACAGGCTGTAAACCCCGGCGCTAAGCCCCAAAACTACGGCGGTTGCTACCCATACGCGTGTGTAGGCTACCTAGACCCCAGCCACTGGCCCTTCGGCGGCACCCCGCCTCTTGCCGTAGTCGCCAGCGGCTCCCCAGCCTTCGGCGACTTATACAGCATCATAAGCCAAATCCAATATCTGGGGTTGAACCAACAATACTATGATAAGATTAGAAAGATAACTAACCAGAGCACGGCTATTAGGGTTGGCTTCACTCAGTTTGGTGAGTACGTGGCGATGCTGAATGGGGGCACCGCGGGTGGGATATCGATGGCATTCTACAACAGGCCTGACATGTTTGCAAGGTACGAGAGTTGGGCTACGAACAACATTCCCTATATAAACCCGTCTGACTGGGTTAACGGGTGGACGCTGTCTGCCAACTTCACCACTGCCGACGGGACTCACTTCATCGCTGTACAGATGTATGCTGTGTATAGCAACAGGACACACGCAGGCGGCGGCAGGGGGGTCGTTGTGTACTACAACAAGAGCGGGCCTCCCGCTAAGTGGCCCAGCGCAAGCCAGTGGAAGTGGTACCCGTTGCAGTCCACGCCGCTTCAAGTCGTTTACGACAGCCCGAGGCTTCTGATTGCCAGAGGCTCTAGCTACTTCATAGCTCAGGACGTAGGTCAGCTGGTGGGCGACCAAGACCTCACAGGGTTCCAGCTATGGATGTATGTGAATTACACTCTGGTATTCCCGAAGGCCTTCCCCTACGCCGTTGTATACTACAACTGGACTGTTGTCCTCTACCCAGCCTCTAAGCTTATCCCGACTGGCGGAGTAATCAAAGACGTGGCCTTCAGCCTGCGCTTCGAGCTAGACCAGCTGAACGCCAGAAACTACGCCTTAACAGCCAACGTAACCGTGTTCCCCGTCAAGTTCGGGACTAATGCGCCTGTTGCCAACTTGACGCTCGCTGTGCCGACCGCACCATACAACAACGTAACCTTCTTCGCCTTAGTATACCCAGGTGTCACCGAGTACAACGTGACGGCGCTACCCTGGCTGGTTCCCAGCACCTTAAACAATTACCAAATCAACCTACCGACGGGAGAGAGAAAGCCAAGCGCCAACAATACAATACCGTTTGTAATACTGCAGTACAAGACATCGCCCAACTGGCTGGTTCTCATAGGCGAGAAGGGTGTTGTGTCAGGCGGGCACATGTTTGTCTACGGCATGACCTTCAACGTCACCAACTGGGTTGCGAATAATCAACCCGACCCCTACATAGTAGCGCTATTGAACTACACATTGTTCAACCTCAGGCAGTATCCTGGAGGGTGGATAGTTGCGCCCTCTAGAGGCCACATGGCTGACGTCCTTGGGTTGGGCTGGGTCCAGTGGACCAATGCTAGTGGATGGCTTGCGCTAGATGTTGCGCCCCTGGGATACGGCACGGTCGATCCGATGTCGATGGCGCCCTTCGTGTACAACGGTAGCATTCCCGTATTGCTGTACCCGTGCAGCAGCTCCGCGCCTTGGTATGTTGATTCATATGGGAGAGTCTCCCTAGTGAAGGCGGCGAATTTCAGATTGGCAAATCAGACGACGATTTATAATAAGACAATACCTGTCGCGGGGACTCGTGTTACTTCTGTGGCTGGTCCTCTTGCGAATTTAGTGACTCGCTATATGCAGGACTTTGCCTGGTGGTCGCCGTTTCTGAACAGCTACTCTGGCGACTTCTTTAACACGGTTGTGAGGGTGTGCGTCACTGGCTGTGGAGGTTTGAAGAGTGGTAATTTGGTGGTTCAGTCGTGGAACAACTTCTGGCAGCCTGTGGTAACTACGACGTGGCCGCCGCAGCCTGGCCAGGTCGGCTATGGCGTAATATCAGTCTCTGTGGACCCCAACGGCACAGTGCTCGTTCAGGTCTGGGGCGCCAATGCTCAGGATACGTATTGGACCGCCTATATCTTCTATCAACTGCAAAGTAAATTGTGGCAGAATCTACCGCCGCCGATCGGTACGTATGTTGTTCAGTTGTATTATAACTATATGTGGCCTGGCTATCCGACTATTATGCCTAAGAGGGCTGTTGTGTACTTTGTATCGCCGACGCAACATGTTGAACAGTTCTTGACGCCGCTAACGCCAGGTCCGTAATAAGGGTTGAGATCTTTTTTTGAATTTTTTAACTCTGTTTTTCTGCTTTTCTATGGTTAAGTGGGTGATTCTTGTTGTGGTTTTGTTGGCTGTGTTTGTTTTATTGATTGGGTATTCTAGGCATGGTGCTGTTTTGGCTTACCCTGAGGCTTCTCAGCATTTGGTTGTAAGGTTGAGGGGGTTTTGGAGGGGTATGTAGTGGATTATGTAAATGGGACGTCTAAGACTGTGTATTTCCTTGTCTTTCCTAATGGTAGTCGTGTTGAGCTGGTTGTGGATGCCGGGACTAGGTTTAATTTGACTAGGGGGGTTAACTACGTTGGTAATCCGAATGCGCCTGTTTATGTGATGGGGTATTTTGTCGATGGGAGGTTTAGGGCTTTGGAGGTGTATGACGCGTAGCGTTTTGTTTTTGGTTTTGGCGGCCGCCGCGGCGTGGGCTGGTGTTGTGGGGCAGGTGGTTGGGTATGTGGTGGATTATGTAAATGGGACGTCTAGGGAGTTCTACTTCCTTCAGCTTGGCGACGGCTCGCTGGTGCCGCTGGCCGGCGGGGCCCCGTGGATGCTAGGGTGTCCGCCGAGGTGGTGGGGGGCATCGCCTACGTGAGGGAGGTGTTGGGCTTTGGCGGGGTGGCCCCCGTGCGTGGGCCTCTTCTCGTGTCTGTGGTGGGGGCTAAGTTTAGAGATGTGGCGGCTGAGCCGTATAACTACTCATATATCCACGACGTGGTTTTTGGGCCGTTTCCCTCGCTTAGGGACTTCTGGGAGTACGTCTCGGGGGGCGCCGTCGTGGTCAGGCCCTACTACGTGGGGGCCTGGCTTACGCTCCCGAAGACGGCTGCGGACTACTGTAGCGGGGGCTCGTACCAGTTCTACAACGTGGCTAGCGACGTGATTAACCTCCTGTACCAAAGGGGGGTCCAGCTGCCGGACTACAGCTATCTGGTGATTGTGCTGAACGCCCAGCCTCCTTGTAAACAAGGCGCCGCCGGCGAAGGCTCGATGTAGTTTTGAACCGCCTCAACGCCCTACGGACCTAGACATATCGCTGTTTCATAAATATATCACTACGCCGACTGGCTGAATAAAACTCCAGACGTACATGTGTATGTTCACGAGTTTGGGCACAACCTGGGTCTGGACCATTCGGGTACGCGCGACAGTGAGTATAACAACGCGTGGGATGTGATGGGGTCTGCGTTCTTGAATATTTCTGCTAGGTCGTGGTGGGGTTCTTATTACTTGGTGCCGGGTGGTTTGGCTCTGCCTCATAAGGTCTACTTGGGGTGGGGTGGTTTGGCTTTGGCGTCTGGGGGTGGTTCCTATTGGGTGTCGGGGGGTAGTGGGGTTGGGTTTGTGGGTGGTAGTGGTTTTGAGTTTGTGCTTGACTATAAGTGTGTTGGGAGGTATGAGTCTTATCTGCCTTTCTGCGGCGTTGTGGTGTATAACGTGACGACGCCTGGGGTGGGCCGCTGGGTGTTTTTCGTGCTTGTGTTCAACATGTCGGATTCCCGTTTTAACTTTCTGGACGTTGGGCAGAGGGCTTGGGTGGGGAACTGGAGTGTGGCGGTGGTGTGGAGGAACTCCACCCATGCGAGGGTTGTGTTGGGCCGCCCGACGCTTGTAGATGTTGTGGGGGCTAACGCCACTTTTGTGGTGGGGGCAGGGGCGGCGTCTATAGACTCCGTGGCGGCTGTATATGCGAGAGTTGCCTTTTCGCCGACCGTGACTCGCACTCTGGCTTATTGGATGGAGAGTCCGCTGTTTGCATATCTTGACGCAGAGGAGTGGATGGTGCAGTGGAGGGGGGATAGGGCCCTGCGGTATCCGGGGGTCGTCGTGTTTGTGGGGGGTCCGTTTGCCAATTCGCTTATTCGTGTCTTGAATCCGCCTGACCGTCCGGGGGTTGGTGGGCTTCCCTTCTATTTTGACACTTCCCTGGGGGGATAAGAGACGCTAGGTCTGGGGCGGTGTGGCGCTCGCGTGCGGCTGTTGTGGCTGCTGTGTTGAACGGGAGTAGGGTCTACGTCTTGGTGTGGGGGATCTCTGGCGAGGATACTAGGGCGGCGGCGAGGTGGCTAGCTGAGTGTGCCCCGCCTAGGGCCTGGGCTGTGGTGATAAACACCTCCGACTTTAGGGTTCTGGCGTCGTGGCCTTCTGGCTTCGAGGGGGCTAGCCTGTGTCCCGCGCCGTCTATACTTCAGCTGTTGTGGTGGGGGCGCACGCCGCTTCGATAGACTCGCTGGGGGGCGCCATCGCCGCCGGCGGCTTGGGGTTGCTCGACGTGGAGACTGCCGGCGCCGTGTTGCCGCCTGTTGTATACTCCGTGGGGGCCCACTTGCCAACTCCTTCACGGCGCTGTACAACCCCGTGAACAAGCCGGGGTACGGCGGCCTGCCGTTTTACTTTGACACGTCTGCCGGCGGGATCAGAGACGCTAGGACGGGCCAGCTACTGTGTACCTCCCAGTGTTTTGTAGTAGCTAAGCTAAACGTGGGCGGGCGCGCCGTGGTGCTGGCGTGGGGGCTAGGCGGAGAGGACACCAGAGCCGCGGCTGCCTACCTCTTCTATAGGCCGGCGCTGCTCACCGCGAGAGGCAACGTGGCACAAGTCGTCAGATGGAGCTACATCTATGAAACCACAACCACAACATCGGCGGTTTACAGAGTCGGTATTGATTTTAGCCCAATCTCAACTTGGCCGTAGTTTTTAGATTTTTTCTCTTTTTTGTATCAAACAGCGGGGCCTGCTAGTCTCAGAGGTGTTGGATTGCTTAAGATTTTCCGTGTGTGGGGCTTGTGTTGTGTGGGCTTGGGGTTAGGCGGGTTGGTGGGGGTTTGCCTAGCAGGATTGTTGAGTCTAGGAGGGCTTGGCCAATACCCTTTGTATCTCAATTTTGAATTCGTGCCGGTTACACTGTGGATCTTGAAATTAACCCAACTGTCGGATTCAGCGACTCTGTGTTGATAAATACGGCTAGGAGGTTGAATGCATACCTGCTGACTACGGTAAGCACGGGAGCTTTGTCTCTTTCGCTGTCAGTAGGGGTGTTAGGCTGGTGTATCCGTGTTCGTGGAGAATTACTGAGGATTACAAGAAGATGATAGCGCCGCGCCACATAGGTTCGACAGACACCGATTATTAAATATATTGATAGCAATAGGAGAAGATTTAATTATCTAGAGGAGATTTAACAAGTGTATTAGCAAGATGTAGTGGTTATACAGCCTTGGGGGCAGGGATGTGGGACTTGGCCTGGGGTTGTGTGAGTGGCATACGCTTGCCTGTGCGGCGGTTTGTGTCGCGTCTGCGTCGAAACGCGCAAGGCCGCTGGTTTGTGGCCGGGGTGTGCCGGGTGGTGGGGGGACGTAGCGTGCCGGCCCGTCTGGCGGTGGGGGGTGCGGCGGCCGTCGAGGTGTATCGGATGTGGGGGAAGCTGTCGGGGGCCCGCCGGCTTTCACGAGTCTCTGTCCTGACCGGCTTGTTCTACTATGTCAAGTAGCTCCCGTGGGGTTATGGCCTTGATCTCTTGCGCTACTTTTTCTGCGGCGTGTAGCAGGCGCGTGTCTGCTGTGTATATGTGACGTGTGCCGTGGGTTGCCAAGGCGGCGATTGCTAGTACTTCTTTGTCATCGTCGTCGTCCATTAGGCTGTCTATCTTGCCCCAGAGCTGTTGGTGGCTTTGTTTTCCGCGGCTGTTCGTGCGATTACATGCAACTTTATCTTTACAACGCAAACAACAAGCCTCGCCCTTTAGGGCGGGGTTTAAGCTGTATTTTTTCATAGCAGAGCGGTGAAGATGGCGGAGGAAGGCTTAAATAGCAGTACGTTCCATAAGATGGGGCGGCCTGCGTGTAAGATGGCCCTGGCGGGGGGACACTCCGCCCCGATACCCGCACCGACGCGGCCCACCAACCCCGGGCAACGGCCGAGACCCCGGGGAAACCCCGCCCTTCAGGGCAGGGAGGGGGTCATACCCCTCTCCCTAAATGAGGGGCTCTGCCCCGACCGGGCCTGTCCCGAGCGCTCGCGAAGGGGGCCGTGCCGTTGCCCCCATGCCCGATGACTCCACGCCAGAGACAGCTGGACTGTTGGTGAAGGCGCGGGCGAGGAGGAAGTCCCTAGGCGCGATTAATCAAATCGCCAACAGTGACCGCCTAGGGACAAGCGGTTAGGCTTATTTATCTTTGCAAAATATGGACATATGGGAGGGCATGCGGCTACTGTTGGGGGCCTTGGGCTTGTGGAGAAGATGGTGCTTTATGTGGTTCACAGGTTGGGCGGGGCGTCGCTTGAGGAGATAAACGCCGCTGTGGCCTATGCCGTGTTGGTTGACAGTGGGAAGTTTAGGCCGGTGGAGGACAGGGCTCTGCTCAAGAGCCTCGTCATCACTAGCGCTGGCTGGATCATAAGGGGGGTCAAAAAGAGGCTACGCTTGCTGTCGTCCCTCGGCCTGGTGGCGCTTGAGGGGAGATACGTGAGGCCCCGCGCCGCTGTGGAGGGGCTTGAGGCCGACCTGGCCGGCGTGCTTGACCGGCTCAACGGGGCGCTTGAGGTGCTGAGGGCCGGCGGGGTTGGGCGGCTTGTGGAGGCGCTGGACGAGCTGACCGGCACCGCCATCGCTAAGTATTCCTTTGTCGGCTGGAGCGCCGCCAGATACGTGAAGGCGCTTAGGGTGCTCGACGAAATCGCGAAGGAGTATGGAGATAGGTTTGCGTTGGTGCCGACCAGCCACGAGTTCGAAAGGCTGAGGCGCAGGATCAAGGAGCCCTCCATCTCCTAGGCGTGTCTCTGCCGTCTCCGGTAGTGAGGAGGTTTTAGGGGAGCTAGACCATCGACGATGTAGACTCGGCCGCAAAAGGTTGTTGGATGCAGATAGGTTAGCTCTGTTTGATACAGCCGGGTGGCGTGGGTCAAGGCTCTGCGGAGGGTTGCGCAGCCTGACGTCTTGCCCGTTGACTTCGCACCGGAGGAGCCGGCGAGGGGGTGGGTTGGGAGAGGCCCCGCCTTAGGCGGGTCGTGTGTGGTGGGTTAAGTCAAATTAATCGATATTAGCTGTCTGATCTGATCCCATATTTCGGCTAATATGAGTTTGACCTCGCCCTCCCACTTGGCCTTGTCTTTGAGTGCGCCCATCCTGGCCCACACCGGTATGTTTCTGACGAACTGTGTGAGTTTTCCGTGTCTGGCCATCCTCTCTACTGCGCCGCTTCTAATCACTATCGTGCCCTCCTTGTCTGGGTTGGCGAGGTCTAGGGGCTTGGGCGCTACGACGAGGGCTGGGAGGGCGTCTATGCCGAGTGCTACCATTAAGTCGCGTACGACGTTGGGGAACTTGCTTGAGTCTAGAATTATCACGCACACGTCGCTGTTGTACCTGGCCAGTTTGTAGAGCTCTAGCTCGACTTCCTTATAGGTCTCGGGCAGGGCGTCGAAGGGCGCGTTAATGAGTCATAGTATGTAGCACGAGTATTCCGCCTCCCCAGCCGCCTCTCTGAACTTCCTGAGCCTCTCCGGGTCGGTCTCTACACTGTGTGAAAACGCCACGAGTTGGCTGAGCTCAGCTCTCTTCGCCGCCCTTTTCAGCCCTCCTACGATGTCTTCCAGCTTTTTCACAGATAAAATTGCGAAGGGCGCCGTAGCTATGTCGTAGTCCGACGCAGCTTCCGTGATTTTATACAGTCTCGAGTCGGCTCTATCGAATTGCGCCGCCGCCCCTCTGGATATGGGCTGGGTAGGGGGTGGCGTCCATCGGACGTAAACGGAGCTTCTGGGTTTTTCCATGAAGTAGCTCGTTGCGGCAGATTCGTAAAGCACCGTCATTGCCTGGGGGCGCTCGGCCATGGTCACTCGCCGCCGGCCGTGGGTCTCCACTTTACCTTGTTGGCCCAATTGACGACGTATATGGGTTCGCCGGATTCCGATCTGTATTTTAAATTGCGGACGACCATCAGCGCCTCGGCCTCGACCCTAACGATAAATTTTGAGCTGTCTATCAACGCCTCAGCCTCCTCGAACGCAGGCTCTTGACTCTTTATTTCTACATACTCCCATCCATCCGTGGGAAGTATATCTGGCGAGATCACGGGCTTATCAGCTACGGCCTTCCTCAATTCTTGGGGGATCTCCGCGATGCCGACGCCTCCGATGACCTTAACAGCTAAGTTGGCGCCGAAGGGCGAAAAGCCGCCTATCTTTTTGACATCCACTATTGCTATACGTAGAATCACGACGGTGCCGTCAGACAGCACAATTCTACCAATGCCGTGCTTGACGACTCTTACAGGTATGCTCATCACATTACATTGGCAACATTTTTAAAAATGTTGCAGGCTCCACTGAAGGCGATTCTGCAAGTCGCCGTGGCTGGGAACGAGCTCCTCTGCGGCGCCGGCCCCCGTGCGGGCGCCTCCTCGTCCTAGGGAGGCGCTCCTCCTGCGAAAACCACGCAGGCTCCCACGCGACATGGGGCGGTTTTCTACAGTATCTTATCCCAGGTCTGCGGTTGAGGAGTGCGAGGTAGAGCAGTTTATTGTCCAGCGCCCCGTGGGCCTCCTCCAGCCTAGCCGCGGCCTGCGTAAGGCCTGGGTGGACGAGTTCGACGAGCTTGAGTAGCTCGTCTTCTATCTGGCCGGTTGCTGTGTCTTCTCGGCCTCCCTGCTCTATCACGTGGATTGGCAACCCGAGCGGGGGTATGACAGTAGTGCCGCCGCTCTCGGCGGGGGTATAGCCCAGCGATTGCAACATGTCCTTAATGGCCTGTGTGGGCCTCTTGTCTCTGTCGGCGGCGATTACAATATGTATAGCGGTGTCTCTGAGCGCCTCGGCTAGTTCGCGTCTCTTGAGTAGGAGCTTTAGCGCTTCTTTGATGTTTTCTACGCCGCTGCAGTTGCACACCGCCATATACACCTGCCTCACCTTCAGGCATTTCTTAGAGGTTCAGGCAAGTCTCTAAGCTTCTCTGGGGCCTCGGCGCAGTTTACCTCCTGTGCCTTGTATACCCTCTTCAGTAGGGTGAAGTAGAGGATCTCCTCTGTCTGTCCCTCTAGCAGAAGACCGCGGGGGTTTTGTATAAGGCCTCCCCCGGCCGCCGGCGGCCGTTTGGCTTCATGTCTCTGGGGCCGGCGGAGACGTGGAGATTTGGGGGGCCGCGGCTGGGTGCTTTAGACGAGCTGTCTTTTCACCTCGCCTAGCGCCTTTTCCAGCTCCTCTGTCCACTTGACCCTTGTCTTTATGGCGTCGACCCGCCCGACCAGCTTGCGTATCAACGTGACGACGTCTCTCGCCGCCTCCTCCCTAGAAGAGTACTTGGAGTACTCGCCGGCGGGGTCCGGTCCGTGGTACTGGTAGTCGTGGAGGTGAAGCGCTCTGTCTGTCCAGAGAGAAAGACCCGCGTGGCCTATCTCCTCCAACAACTGCGAAAGCCCCTTCATCCTCCCCGTCGGCACCCTGGGCACAGCCCTCGACACAAGCCAACGTCTCTCCTCCTCGCTCTTGGCGGCGGCCTTGAGTCTCTCAAGCTCAAGTCTAAGCAACGCGGCGAGTAGAGCCCTCCACGCCTGGAAGGCCTTCCCCGCCGCATTCCTCACCAGGCCGCGTTGTAGGAAGTCAAGGGCTAGCTTGGCCTCGACGAGAGCCTCCAGAAGCTGAGCTGTGATGTACCCCTCCTCCGTGGGCCTAGGAAGAGGTCTCTCCAAAACTTCGGCGGACACCATCTAAAATTACGAGTATTTTTATAACTTCGGGTTCTAGCTTCTGGTCCGGGTTCCGTCTAAGCGGCGCCGGCTGGGCTTTGGGCGCGCTTCCGTGGCCGCGGGGGGACGGCCACCCGCGCAACCGGGCGCGACGGCGGCTGGCCGAGGCAACGCCCCTTTTCGTTGTGGTGCCGCTTGGCGGTTAGGGGCTCAGCCGTAGGTCTTGACGCCTGTCTCCGCCAGTGCTCTGTCTACCTCGGCGGGGTCTCTGTCCCACCTCTCTACCTCTATGTCTATCCCCCATACGCCGTGATCGTCGGCGTATATGACGAAGGTGCCGCGGCCTACGAGGACTCGCCGCGGCTCGCCGCTCCTAAGCCTCAGCCCCAGCGCCTCCGCCCGCCTGTCGTACCACACGTCTGCTGTACAGGCGGGGGCCTGTCTGCCTGCGGGCTCCGTGGGGGGCGGCGGGGCGTTCGATACAATGTTGTATGACACGGTGTCGTATTTCCTCGGCTCGTACTTGACCACAGTGATCATGCCTATGGCTACGTTGTAATTTATAAATCTATTGACTGACTGTTGCTACTGAGGGCGGCCGGGGGTCGAGCAGAGCTCAGCTGTTGGAGTGGCGTCTTGCCGGCGGGCGCGTCGGTTTTTTGGAGCTTTGTCCGTGACGAAGTAGTCGATGAGTAGCTAAGAGATGTGCCTTAAGAGGTTCCCGATGGGCTTTTTCTTCGCCAAACCCCACCTTTGGAGAGGATAAATTACGCCTATGCAACGCTGCGCCGTAGAGGGCCAAGGGGGGTATTTAACCCTGGAGGCACTTCTCTACTGCTCCTGCCGCCGTCTTGACGGCTTTGCAGACTTTGTCGTCGCCGCATTTAGCCTTTACCTTCTCTAACACTTCGGAGCTCTTGAGACGGTCGCGAAGGTCTATGTCTATGTCTTCTAGTAGGCTTTCTGGCCCGCCGTTAAATACGATATAGATGTCACCACTTTCGCGGAAGTGCGCTGCGACATTTCCACACTGTCTCTTCCTACATTTTTCTACTAGCCTCTCCACTAGCGCCCTTTGGCTACTGTTCTTCTCCAGGTCGATAAACGCTATTATTTGCTCTCCTCCCCTCTTCCTTATCTCGTAGATCTTCTCTACGCACCTGTTGATAAACAGTGTTTTATGTCGACGTTCCCAGCCAAGCCTTGTAGCAAATATCTGGCTATTGCTTCGTTGAAGTAGCACTCCGCCAGCGCTATTTTCATCTTGTGGCCACGCTCTAAGGGGCGAGGCTTCTGGTTGTTGTGGCGTGGAGCACGCCGGCTTTTATAAGCTCTTCTTCTTTGACTTTGTGGACGTAGGCGAGGTCGTCTAGGGTGGTGTATTTCTCGAAGGCCTTCTCTAGGTCTACTCTGTAGGCGGTGGTCTCCAGCCCTCTCCTGGCTATGTAGTACACCTCTGCGCCGGCTTTCTCTACGAGCGTCTCGGCGAGGGGCCGCTGTGCGTGGCGACGAGGACGTGGGCTTTCTCCGAGGCCTCCTTTATCAAGTCGGGGAGGTAGACGAAGGCTCTTGGGTAGACGTGGGCTTCGGGGTCGTCTAGCATGATTACGTCGCCCTCCCCCGCGGTGAGCAGCGCGGCGGCGAGGTACAGCATCCTCAGGACGGTGTCGCTGACTGAGGACGGCCCTACCTCCCTCCCGCCGTCGAAGAAGGCGAGCTTCCCGTTGTGGAGAGGCCTCACCTCTATGCCTGCCAGGTCGGAGAGCATTGCGTTTATCCGCTCGGCGAGCTTCCCCTCTCTATAGAGGAGCCGGCCTAGGTTCCTCCCCCACTCGTCTAGGTAGTGCGGCGCCGTCGCGTCGGTGAGGCCAAGGGCTATGTTGGCGGCGACGCCCAGCTGGTCAAAGCTGTAGAGCCGCGGCACCACGTCAGCTGGGCCTCCCCTGACCACCTCGTAGGGAGGCTCCTGTTGTGCGAAGGCGTACAACATGGAGAGCAGTAGCTGGAGCTCCCTAGGCGCATTGGGAAACACCGCGGGAGGCTCACGAGGGACGTAGAAGTTGGCCTCTACGACGCCCCCGCCGACTGTTATCTTCGCCTTTGTAGGACTTTTGCATTCGGCGACAAGCTGTAAGGCCGCGGAGCTCTCCTGCCCGCCCGCCAGCTCTACTGTGGCTGGACTGGGGTTTCCGTAGTGGTGGATGTCGTAGCATTGTACCGCTCTAATGTATCTGTTTAGGTGGAGGGCTGGCTCGCCTCTCATGGCTTTTGCCGCGTAGCCGTACAGCGCCAGGGCCTCTAGGATGTTGGTCTTGCCGGCGCCCGGCGGGCCGAGGAAGACGGCGACTCTGGCCCCTAGCTCGATCTGTAGCTCTCTTATGCTTTTGAAGTTCGTAATACGGATCTTCACATTGTTATTCCCGCTGCGCATTTTATAGTTTTAGTGCCTTGATTATTGTATATATCCCTACTGCGGCTAGGACTGCGGCGTAGGCTATTGCGATTTTTTCGCGGGGGGTTTTGGCGGCTATTGCCACGCCTGCTGCTCCCCCTGCCACTCCTCCCGCGAGGTAGGCTAGGGAGATGAGGGGGTCTAGGTAGCCGCTTATGGCGTATTGGGCGGCGGTGGTTAAGCCGAAGGCGGCGACCGCGGCTAGGGAGGTGCCGACTGCCCTCTTGACGTCTAGGCCTGCCCACATGAGCGCCGGCGCCACTAGGAAGCCTCCGCCGATTCCGAGGAAGCCGGAGAGGAAGCCGACGGCCGCGCCTCCCGCCCCGGCCTTTGCGAGGTTTAGCTGCCGGCCTCCGGCGGCTCTGTGTTTTAGGACCCAGATGGAGAGAGCCACCATGGCGGCGCCGAGGGCGGCGAGGAGGATCTCGCCGCGGATGGCTTTGCCGAGCCACGCGCCTGCCCAGGCCGCTGGGACGCCGGCGGCGGAGAAGGCGGCGGCTCCCCTCGGCGATACGTTGCCCCTGCGCCAGTGCATGAGGAAGTTGGCTAGGGCGTTGGCGCCCACAGCAAGCGCAGTGGAGCCTACGGCGAGGTGGACGGCTGTGTTGAGGTCAGTCAATGTGGTCAGCCCCGCGAAGTAGAGGAGGAGGGGTATGGCCAAGATGGAGCCGCCCCCTCCGATGACCCCCAGGACGAAGCCCACCGCCACCCCCGAGATCGCCGAGGCGGCGTATAGCCAGGCCGGCCACATGGGGGGCGTCTCCTCCCCTACGTAAATATTTTTAATAGCGGTCTCCACCTTGGCCATGTTCCGCGGGTTGTCCGCCACTGCCAGGGCGATGGGGCTGGGCGCCGTGTTTAGGGAGGCGGCCCGGAGGGTCTTGGGCGTGTCCTACACGTGGCGCGGGGTTAGGGTGGACTCCACGGCCCTATTTCGCCTGCTGAGGCGGCTGGCCTCGGCTGGCCACGTGGTGTGGGGGGAGGGGGGCTATGTCTACGTGCGGCCTAGGTGGACGAGGTACGTCCTGAGGGTGCCGCGGGGGGACGCCGGCCTGCTCTGGGTCCTCCTCGAGGATCTGGAGGGGATGTACCAAGCGTCGGCGAGACGTGTACTCGACGTGGGGGCCTACATCGGCGAGACGGCCCTCCTCTTCGCGGAGAGGGGGGCCGAGAGGGTCTACGCCTACGAGCCCGTGCCCAAGTTCTTCTCGATCCTCAGAGACGTGGTGGAGTACAACGGCCTCGGCGGTGTCGTCGACATGTACAACCTGGGCGTGGGAGGGGGCGGGCGCATACGCGTGAGACTCGAGGGCACAGCGACAGGGCTCCACGAGGGAGATCTGGAAATCGCCACCATGCCCTGGGGCGAGGTGCTGAGGCGGCACGGCGTCGACCTGGCTAAGGTGGACTGCGAGGGTTGCGAGTGGTGGCTTATGGCTCAGCCCTGCGAGGTGCTGAGGTCCGTCCCCCAGTGGCTAGTGGAGATCCACGGCCCGGCGGCGCCACTCCTCGAGAAGTTTTTGAGTTGCGGCTATGAATCCAACCTTTTGTTCCAAATTACGGAATTAGTATCTATATATCGTTTTGTTAAGCAAGATACTATATAGAGATTCCGTACATTTTAGCTAAACTCCTTTTTGCAATTCTACGTGTTCCAATAATAGGTGAAACGATTAATAGAGCTATCGTACGCCAACTTACAGGGTGTATATTCTTAAGCTTACCTTCAAGCAGTCGAAGGCTTAGCTTCATTAATGAAATCTTATATGTCTTATTACATGAAAATAATGTGTTAAACAAGTATACAAATTTTGCATGATCTATGTAATTTCTTAAAACTATATTTCTTACGATGGGGTCCTTTATTCTGCTTAGTAACCAATCGGAGTCAATCGCGTATCTATTGCGTACACACACTACTTTTGCAACTTCATTGTACGACTTGGTGAGAAGTTGCGAATGTCCACTTCCAATTCTATAATAACTTAACTGATCGCCTATATGTGTGAAATGCGAATGTAAAATAGAAATTACAAGAAAGGCGTAGTCTAGCATTAATTCAATATTACTCAATATTTCTACATTATATTCTAGTAAATGTTTTTTAATTACCCAAGAGGATACGTTATGGTGTAGCAGTGGAAACTTCTTTACTATATCTAGAGCGTTTTCTTTACCTACGATAGTGTTATTACTAGGTTGCCCATTGAGATAGTAGGTAGCTATATTCGAATCGTCTATAATATGTCCATCAAAGTCGATGAAGTGCTGACGATGATGCAAAGCTACAATATCATTATTTTTGAGTACTTTTTCTATTATCTTTAACTTTTCTGGGTGAAAGAGGTCGTCGTCTTCTAGAAACGCTACGACGTCAGTAGTCAGTGCTTTTATTCCTGCTATTAACATTTCCCCATATTTTTCAGCTTTGCTTTCAACTATATATACAGGGTATCTCTTTATTTTTTCTGCATCGTCTACGACGACCACAATCTCATCAGCCTTTCTCGTCTGCTTCAAAACTGATTCGATGGCCTGCGGCAGAAAATGATAACGCCTATACGCCGAAACAACGACTCCAATTTTCACATCCTGTATGTGACTACTAAAGTTTATTTACCTTTCAAAGCTTTGAGATCCGTACTATATACGGTCTAACCAGCTTCGATTATATTTCAACTTATGCGGAAGAGAACACTCTGAAAATTATCCATTCTTAGTTTATATCATCTTTAAGGCAGGTCTGCCGGGGGGATGTGGTCGTTGTCGCAATGATTACGAAGAATTCTCTGAGCCGGCTTGGGGACCGGCTTGGCGTTGTGCTGGAGTCCACTCTGCAGATCCCCTATAGGACCTTCGTATTGGTAGACGATTCGACAGATGACACGGCGAAGTACGTGGAGGGGAGGTTGTGGCGTAGGAGGGGATATCTTTCTACCAACGTGAAGATGTTTCCTCTCCCTACTTCCACTTTGGCGGGTGGTTGTCCCGCGGCGTAGCTCCTCGCGGCTGGGTGCTGGTCCGCCGGGTTTCCCCCCTCGTCTATGTAGTGTTGCATGTGGTGGAGAGCGGCCGGCCTCCTCCTTGTGAAGATCCTCTCAACGTCTGTAGCTTCTCTGGGTGGAAGAGGTCGTCGTCTTCTAGGAAGGCGACGACGTCCCTCTCGGCCGCCTTGACCCCCGCCGCCACGGCCTCGCCCAGCTTGTCCGTCTTTGTCTCAAGCGCGTAGACGGGGTAGCCCCTTAGCTTGTCCACGTCGTCGGCCACTACAACAACGGCGTCTGGCTTTCTGGTTTGCCATAGGGCAGACTCCACTGCTTGGGGGAGGTAGCTGTAGCGCCTATATGCCCTAATCACCACGGCTATTTTCAGCCCACTCACACTGGGGGTGTAGTAACAAGTTTTAAGGCTTCTGCCTGGTGTCGTCAACCTTTTAATAGACGTGGGTTACTACCTGCGTGGGCTGGCCGCGGGTGTCTATCCTCTGGCTTAACTACAACAGCGGTAAGTTCCTGGACGTCGTTCTCGACTCCCTTAGGGGGGTGGCGGAGCTCGACTACCCGGACTACGAGTTAATCGCGGTGGACAACGGCTCCACCGACGGGAGCAACAAGGCGGTGAGAGAGTTTGTAGAGAGGTGGAGGGGGAGGGGCGGCAGGGCTAAGTTCATCCAGCTGGATAGGAACTTGGGCTTTACAGGCGGTAACAACGTCGCTTTTAGGGCGAGGGACAAGGAGAGCAAATACGTCGTTCTGCTGAACAACGACGCGGTTCCCGAGCCCGGGAGCTTGAGGACCTTGGTTGAGTACCTGGAGAGGGACGGGAGGCTGGGGGCGTGTCAGGGGATGGTGGTGAAGTACGACGACCCCTCCGTGGTCGACACCGCGGGTGATTTCCTCGACGAGTTGCTCCGCCCCATGGCTCTTTTCGAGGGGAGGAGGGGATGGCCCCTCTCTAAGCCCATCTACATCACCTACGCCGACGGCTCCTACTCTGTCTACCGGGTGGAGGCTGTGAGGAGGGCGGTGGGTGGGGAAAGACTGTTTGACGACTGGGCATTTGCCTATTTTGACGACAACGTGCTTGGGCTTAGGCTCTGGAACGCCGGCTACAGGGTCATCTCCGTCCCCGTGGTGGCCGGGAGACACAGGAGAAGCGCCACCTTCGGCTGGGCGAGCCCCTTCCAGCTGTACCACGCCTTCAAGGGGAAGATAGCCCTCCTCAGAATCACCAACCTCCGGCGTAGGCGGCTGGTGTGGGCGTTCTACGCCAAGGTGTTGGCCAAGCACACGCTGGTGCCTCAGTACGCCAGGCTGGCGTGGAAGGCCTACATAGACGGGTGGCGCCTGGGTGGCAGACTGGCAAAGGCCGGCGCCGTGCTTGACATCTACAAGGCCCCGGTGGTGAAGCTCGATGCTGGCGACATCTACATGGCGTTGTTTAGGCGGGCGAGCCTCCTCCGCGTGTTGGGGGAGGAGAGGCTTCTGAGGCTTATTAGAGATGGCAAACTGACATACGAGGATTGATAAGGGGGCAGGGGGTAGTCTACAAAATTTTTAAGGCAAGTCTGCCGGGGGGATGTGGTCGTTGTCGCAATGATTACGAAGAATTCTCTGAGCCGGCTTGGGGACCGGCTTGGCGTTGTGCTGGAGTCCACTCTGCAGATCCCCTATAGGACCTTCGTATTGGTAGACGATTCGACAGATGACACGGCGAAGTACGTGAAGGAGAGGCTGGGGGGCTTGAGGGAGGTGGTGGTGTTGAGGAGCCGGGCGGCCAGGCCCACTAGAGCCACGGCGCGTCAAGCCGCTGTGGACTACTTCCTCCAACATACCAGCGACGAGTGGCTTATGTTTATAGACGACGACGTTGTCTTACGTAGCGGGTGGTGGGAGGAGGCGCAAAGGTATATGGCGGAGCCTAGGGTGGGGCTGATATGGGGCGTCGATTTTACGACGTATTGGGGGAGCAGGCTCGCCTACCTGAGGGCTAGGGGGGTGGATGTTGTGGAGTACGCAATTAAGAGGTTCAACGTGAGGGGGGGTCTACACGACACGTTGCTAAGGCGCGGGGCTATAGAGGGTCTTAGGCTACCTCCGTGGCTGAATGTGTACGAAGACGCGTGGGTGAAGAAGTACGTGGAGTGTAGGGGGTTCGAGACGAGGGTTGTAAGAACGGGGGCCGATCATCTAAGGGCCGAGGGGGGTTCTGGGTACAGCGCCAAGGATTTCCTCTTGGCGTCGTATGTCGACGGGATACTGAGGCTGGAGGAGGTGACGTACCTATCTCTTCTGAAGTCCCTCCTGGGTCTCCCCGCCTATCTCTACTACGGCTGGAGGAGCGGCTACGGCGGGCTGGAGCAGTGGAGGGCCCGCGTTGTTTATAAATACAACGCGCTGAGGGCGCGTAGGAGGTGTAGATGGGAGACATGCCGGCTTCTGCTAGACCCTGACCTCCATGAGGAGCTGGCGCGTTGCCTCCCCCGGGAGGTCACGGCTTGAAGACTGTGAGGATGGAGTAGTAGAGGGAGGTGACGAGGTATCTGGCGGCGGGCGGCGCGTAGCCTGTGGATTTGAAGAGCCGCCAGAGGGCTTCGGCTCTGAGCTCGCCGTAGAGCTTCGGAGATGTGGAAGCCGGGTCGCTTCTGTGTCTATCGTGCTTCGCCGCCACTACAAAGGGGACCTCCCGGATGCCGGCTTTGTCGTAGACTATGCCTAGGGTTGTCTCGTCTGCTAGGGGGGCGGCGTAGAGGGGGTCCATGGCCTCTATGGTCTTGAGGACCGGCTCCACGTCTAGGTTGAGCCTTTCTCTGTATCTAATGGCTTGTTTTGGGCCGGCGAATACCTGCATGGTTCTCGCCCAGAGGGCTCTTACCCTCCAGTAGCAGACCTCTAGCTGGCCTCTCTTTTCGCACCGGACGCGGGGGCCGGCCCAGGGCCCCTCGGCGATGTGGTAGAAGGGGAGGTCGAGGGCCTTGTCTAGCTGGTGGAAGTTGGGTATGTAGACGTCTGTCTACTATTAGGCCGTCTCCGCCTCTCCTCTGGATGTAGTCCACTAGGCGGAGTAGGCACGATGTTCTGTTTCTCCAGTTTCCTAGGATGAGGTGTGGGCTGTATCGCGAGGTGTACATCTCGACGATGGGCATCTGCCTCTCGGTGTAGTAATAATCTATGCATATCGCCACTTCGTCTGGTTTTATCTCTCGGTAGTTTCTGTCGAATATCTCCAGCTCGTGTATCCTAAAGAGGGGGAGGTATGTGGCCAGTATCATATGTACTTCCGGAGGGCGCTGGCGAAGTTTTGGAAGACCAGCTCCCGGGCCCTCTCCTGGGGGGCGTAGTTGGCCTTCTGGGTGAGGAGTTTCGCCAGCGCCTCTACGGCCTCTTCGGCGGTTGTGTAGCCTAGGCCGTATCTGCCCTCCATGACGAGGTCTGTCCAGGCGCCTCCGGACTTGTGTACCACCGGCGTGAGGCCTCGGGCCATGGCCTCAGCCACCGCTATGCCCCAGTGTTCGTTTATAGTGGCGTGGAGGAAGGCCCTGGCTTTGTCCATGGCGTCGTTTATGACGCGGCGGGGGGCGTTGGCTATTAGATAGATGTGGGCGTCGGCGTCTAGTGTCTCTGCCGTCTTTAGGCCGGCCTCCTCCGCCATCTTCCTCACCCTGTCTCTGTAGGCCTGTAGGGTGGGGGTGGCGGCGCCGCCGAAGATTATGATCTTGGCGCCGGGGATCTCTTTCAACAGCCTGGGTGCGACCTCTGTGACGACCCAGTGGTAGCGCTTCTCCTGGGAGAAGCGGCCTAGCATCACGACGGTGGGCTTCCTCTCCTCGAAGGGCCTCGGCTTCTCGACCACCTCTACGTTTGGGGGCAGGGGTGGGTTGAGGACTTGGGGCTCTTGGCCGTATACCATCTTGGCCACCTGGGCGGTCCAGCGGGAGTTGACCAATACGGCGTCGGCGTAGTGGAAGGGGTTTTCTCTGGCGTATCTCTTGAGCCCCCAGACGAAGGCCCTCCAGTAGAGGCTCATGGGGAATCTGCCGTACCGCTCCATGATGTATGGGTCTTCCCCATAGGCGAGGCCGGTTCCCCTGTATCTGGGGTCGACCACCACCTCGAAGGGGAAGTGGATGTACTCCACGAGTCTGAACCTCCTCCCCCTGGCGAGGGGCTTGTAGGTGACTTCGTCGATGAAGAGGAGCTCTGGCTTGTACTTCTTGACGGCTTTCTTGGCGGGGAGCCAGACGTAGAGCCTGCTCCAGAGGCCGAAGGCCCTGGGGGCTATGGGGAGGGTTTCGATGGGGTACCTAGATATGTCTATGCCGTACCACTCGACGTACCTCCGGGGGTCGAATTTAAAGGTGCCGGCTAGGGCCGGCCTGTAGCCCGCCTCCTCCAGCGCCTTGGCGGCGGCTGCGCAGACGAGCTGGCCCCCGCCTGGGGTGCCCCAGTAGTGGTGGGCGACGACGGCGTAGCGCTCCATGGCGTAGCTCACCTACTGGCATATATCTTTTAATAGGGGGGCGTCCCGCCATTTGTGTCGTCTAGACTTCTGGCCGTCGGCTCGGGGGTCTTTTCTCTAGTTGCATCGCTAGTCTTCATGGTGGCTGTCACCCGGCGTCTGCCCGAGGGGGAGCTGGCCCTGTTGGCTAGATTCAACGCGGCCTTTGCCATAGCCTCGGCGGCGCTTGGCTATATAACGACGTGGTACCCCCGGATTCTGGCTAGGGATAGGGGGGCCCTCCCGGACCTCTTGGGTCTGGGCCTGCTCTTCTCCATGGCCGCGGCGTCGGCGGCGGCCCTCTACCTGGCTCTGTCGGGGGTGTGGGACCCCGCCCTCTACCTCTTCCTCTTCGTCCTCACCGCGCTGGCGGGCCTCCCTACGGGGGCCTACCTCTCGGTGTACCGGCAGACTCTCCTGGCGTCGCTGAGCTATCTCTCGCAGGCGGCGAAGGTCGTGGGGGCTTTTGTAGTTAGGCTCTTCCCAACTGCCGACACGGCACTGGCGGTAAATGTCTTTATGTCGCTCCCCACGGCAGCCGCCTCGCTGAGGAGGCCGAGGCTTAGGCGGGCGGCGGAGCTTCTGAGAGAGGCGGCGCGGGGGGCGTCCTACCAGACGCTGGCCCTCGCGGCGGCTTACGCGGGGGGTCTCTACGTCTACGTCTACGGGGCAGTGGGGGGAGACAAGCTCCTGTCGTATAGCTACGTCCTCTTCCAGGCGAGCAAGGCGGTCTACCCCGCGCTGGCTATTGTGCCGCTTATGTACGGCTCCCTCCTCAGGGCGGGGGACAAGACGAAGAGGGCTCTGCTCGACGGCGCCGCCGTGCTCTACTTTTACCTCGCCGTGGCGGCGGTGATGGCCTCCGCCCCCGACTGGCTGGTGGCCTTTCTGAGGCCTGGAGAGCTCTCCGGCGAGCTTGTGGAGGCTATGCGGGCGAACGCCGTCGCCCTCCTCCTCTCGGGCTTCTACCTCCACCTCAGCAACTTCCTCCTGGGGGTTGAGGAGAAGGCTGTGTTTACGGCGCGGGATAAGCCGGGGCTGGCTCTGTTGGGGGATCTGGCCTTGACGCCGGCTGGGCTGGCGCTGGCCTACTACGCCGCCTCGGCCTTTGGGGCGGTGGGGATGGTGGCGGCGTCTGCCGCCACGACGGCGGCGGCTGTGGCGGTGAGGGCGCTTCTGCTGGGCGCGGCTGCGCGTCCGCTGGTGGCGAGACTTTACCTCCCGGCGCTGGGGGCCCTGGCGTTGTTTTACCTCCTGCCCATGCCCCGTTGGTATAAATTTGGCGATGTCGTCACGACGCTCCTCTCTTTTATACCCAACGGCCTTTTAATCGCCGCCTTGGCGCTCGCCGTCTTCGCAGCGCTTTCGCCAGCTGTACGCGAGGCGCTTGTCCTCCTCTACAGACGCCTTAGGTAGAGCCCGCGGGGGCCACCGAAATAGATATGTAAAAGCTCTATATGGTCTCTGTGGTTTTTAAAGAGTTTTTTGAGGCGCTTGGAGGCCAAGCTAAATTGGCTTTGAAGTGGAGCGCGTGGTATGCGGCAAAGTGGTGGCGGGAGGCGCGGGAGGCCGCGAGGGGGACTTGGCTCTGGCGTATCCTCTATCTCTCCCTGAGGTTGAGGGGCGCCATAGACGAAAGAGGCGACTTCGTGCCTGTTTATAAAATAAGGGGGATAATGGGGGAGGAGTTGCCTGTGTTTGAAGAAAGGCCTGAATACCCCACCAACTTCTACGCGGCGGAGTTTGTCGATTTTCACGACTCTTTCGATAGGCTAAACGTAGTAAACGTGGCGCAGAATAACGTCGATGAAAACACTGTGGCTATACTCTACTCGGCTCTCCAGATCTCAGGCTGGTATAGACTCGTCAGAAGGGAGTTTGTCAAACTCGTGGGGAGGGGCGGCGTGGTGCTGGAGGCTTTTGTGAAAGAGGGGCACACGGCGCTTGCACTTCTAGAGGAGGCCGCCCCCCGCCTATACATAGGCTTTGACTCAAGGCGAGACCACCTCGAGCTCGCCTCCTCTCTCCTCGGGGCTGAGGTCGGCGGGTGTAGAGGGGGCGTCTGTCTCTACCCGGCGTACTCCCCCTGCGACATCTTAGACGTGGTTAAGTCGCTCGCGCCGCAGGGAGTAGACGCGGTGTTGCTTTTTGACGCAGTCAGTTGGATGGTTGACCCCGTGAGAGATCTGTCGTGTGTTGGCAAAATGCTGGCGGCCGGCGGGAAGATCTACGTGGCGCAGCACGTGGCCGACACGGCGCCGGGCCTAGCCGTCATCTCCGCGGCGGCTGGCGCAAAACACGTCTTCAACTGGCGGGGGGTGGAGCAGATGCTGAAGACAGCCGGCCTAAGCCTATTGAGGCGGTACACCAAAGACACCCCCCTCTACACAGCCGTGTGGGGGCGCGGCGGGCCGTTGCTGGAGCGGCTGGAGCCCTGGTAGCCGCCGGGCGGTGGGAAGACGACAACTAGGACGTCCGCCGGCCCCCCTCCGCCGTGCCGAGCCGTTTTGACATATCTAGAGGCCCGCCTGTGGGCCTCCTCCACCTCCTCCGGGGCCGGCCTCCTCCAGGGCGTGCCGGGGATGGGGATCAGCGGGTCAATTATCAACACGGCGTCGGGGCCGGCCACCTCGCCTATGTACTTCGCGATCTCCTCCACGTCTTCTACGTCGTTTAGCCCGGGGATTAGTACCGTCTCGAACTTCACGGCGACGCCGGCCTCGATCAGCCTCTTGATGTTGGCCAACACAGGCCCGAGGGGCTTCCCCGTGTACGCGAGGTGGCGCGCCGGGTCGAGGGTCTTCACGCTGACCACCACCTCGCAGGCGGGGCAGCTCCTCAATACCCCGAGGAGCTCCTCCGAAATACTGAAGCCGTTGGTCAAAATCCTCACCCGGAGCCCGGCGAGCGCCTTCACCACCTGGGGGAGCTCCGGGTCTACCGTCGGCTCGCCGCCGCCTAGGACGGCCTCCACAGCGCCGCGCTCCCTCAAGCCAGAGGCCACCTCCACCAGCTCGCCCAGCGTTAGATGCCGCCTCGTCTTGAGCCCACTGGCGTCAGGCAGGTGGTGGTCCCAGGGCGTAAGTCTCCTAATACACCAGGGGCAGACGTAGTTGCAACCGTCGAACTGGATGTACGCAGACCTCAGCCGCGGGTAGTACGTGATGTGGTAGATCAACGTCATATGCCGGCGGCCACACCTCGGCGGCTTTCCCCTCTAGACGCCCTTCTCCCCAACCACACAACCCCTAGCCCCCATTGCAAACCCAACACCACATCCCCTAATACGTCCGTTTCACCTGCCCGATGTCATGCATCTCAAGAACGGCCGGTGCCGGTCTTCAACAGCTCCATCAAGAGGCGCTGGATCTCTAGCAGAGTCTTCTGCACGTCGTCTACACGGGCGCTGAGTGCGTCAATCCGCCTGTTTGTCTCATCAATTCTCCTGCTTAGGCTCTCCGCCACCGTGTCTATCCTCTTGTTTAGGCTGTCTGCCAGCGCGTCAATCCTCTGGTTTGTGGCGTCGATTCTCTTGTTTGTCTCGTCTATTCTCCTGTTCATCTCCTCCATCCTCTGCTCTAGCCGCGCGATTTCTCCTCTTATCCCCCCCAGCTCGTTTACAATGGTGCCGAGGTACAGGAGGAAGATGTCCTCTGTGGAGAGCTTCTTGCCCTCCTTGAGCTTCTCCACCACCCTATCTACAGCTATTCTAAGAGCCTCCTGCGCAACAGCATCCACAGCCCACACCCCACACAAAAATATAAACATAACGCCGGCGAGGAGGCGGAAGGCTGCCTCTATAGGGTGTCGCCGGGGGTAGAGGCGGTCGTTGATGTTAGACATAATGTATTTAACCTGGCTTGGGTGGGGGTGTTGGGTGAGGGTTTTGTTGGTATCGCCTGGTGGGCCAGGGAGGGTGGGGGGTGTGGAGTATGTGGTGTATAGTCTAGCTAGGGCTTTGGCTGGGGTTGGCCATCGGGTGGTGGTGTTGGCGGGGGAGCCCGGCGTAGGGGGGCTTAGGGTGTTGGACTTGGGCGGCGTGGAGGTGCACCTCTGGCCTGTGTGGTCGCCTGGGGGGGCCTACCACATTCCTAGGCGTCTGGGGGAGCTTAGGAGGTACGTGGCGCGTCTGGCGGCTGAGGCCGACGTTGTCCATGTCCACAGCGTCCATGCGGTCTTTTCCGTAGAGGCCGGAGTCGCTGCGAGTGAGGCGGGGGCTCCCGTGGTGCTGTCTCCGCACTACCACGGGGGCGGCCACACGCCTCTGAGGGAGGCTCTGTGGACTGTCTGGAGGCGGAGGGTTGCTGGGCTTGCGGGTGCCGTGAGGGCTGTGGTGGCGGCCAGCAGGCCCGAGGCGGAGAGGTGGGAGGAGGACTTCGGGGTTGGGGCTGTGGTGGTGCCGCACGGCGTGGGGGACGACGTCTTTTTATACAGGTGGCGGGGCGTGTCTAGCAACTACGCAGTATACGCGGGCCGGCTGGAAAAGTACAAGAGGGTTGACAAGGCGTATGAGGTGGCGGCGGCGCGGGGGCTTAGGCTGGTGGTTGTGGGAGACGGGCCGCACCTCCGGGCGCTGAGGAGGAGGCTGAGAGATGCGCTCTTCCTCCCGCCGCAGCCCAGGGAGAGGTATCTCGACCTCCTGTCGGGGGCTAGATACGCCATAAACATGAGCACTAGGGAGGTCTACTCCATCTTCGTGGCTGAGGCTCTGGCGATGGGCGTGCCGGCCCTCCTCTCTAGGGAGGTGGCTGAGATATATACGCCGGGCGTCTCCGGCGAGGTAAACGAGGTGACCAAGGCCGAGGTGAGGCCGTGGAGCCAGGTGGTTCCAGAGGTGCTGGCGGTCTACCGCGGCGTTGAGAAACCTTGAAAACAACCCCTCTCCAACCCCGGCGACCATCCTGTGGTACTTCGCCCACGGGCCAACCGGCCTTGGGGGATCCGGCCGTCTGTTGCCCCTGCCGAGCCCATCTGCCCGGAGGCGGCCGGGCCACCGCGCTCCGCATCCGCGAGCGCGCTTGGGGGCCGGCAGAGAGCCCTAGTCGAAGAGCTCGTCGAAGAACTCGAAGAACCTCCTCTTCTTCTCTCTCCTCACCTCGACGTCTTCGTACTCAGAGTAGTCGCCGATCACGGCGGCTATGAGCTTGTTGAGTTCGCCTCCGTCGAGCCACACCCCGCCGCACTTGGGGCACTGGTCGATCTCGATGCCGTAGACGACCCTGGGCTTGAGCTCAACTCCACAGACCGGGCAGAACTTCATGTAGGCGAGAAAGTCTGTATATAAAAAGTAGTCCTTATATACACGGCGACTGAGGGGTGGGCATATGGGGCGTGTACTGCCGGGGTTTGTGTGGGTAGTGTTTTGTAGTCTAAGCGGCGTTTACGGCGGCGGCTTTTCTTGTTTTTGCCATATGAGTTCCTTGTTCCATATGTTTCTCAGGGCGGCTGCCATCAGATATATCTGGCCCGCCACCCAGGCTCTGTAGGGTTTGTATAGCAACGCGGCGGCGCCCGCGGCGAGGAGGGCCAGGCCGGGGGGTCCGGAGGCGGCGGCTAGGGCGGCGGCGGCTGGGAGGAGCCATGGGTTAAACAGATGTAGGTAGGCCTCGGCGGCGAGGATTGCTCTGTAGGGCGGCGGGGCCTTGGCAACTTTTGGAAGCGCCCGCGCGAAGGTTTGTATCAAGTGTTGTGCCCGCCTTAGGCGCCACCTGGCGTAGCCCCTCTGGGGCACCGCCTCTATGCACCACACGTCCGGCGGCGTGACGGCGCGGCCCCCCTCTATGGCTATCCTAATGGCGGCGTAGCTGTCGTCTGCGCCGACGTCTTCCGGGAACCCCCCGGCGATGGCCTCCCGTCTAAAGGCGGCGAGTTCGCCGTGGAAGACCGGGGTGGAGTGGACCAAGCTCTCGGCGAGTCTCAGCCGGTTGTACCACGTGCGGTAGGCCTCCTCCGTGGGGCCTCCCCCAGCCGGCTTCTTTAGGCAGGAGACCGCGTCGGCGGCGGCGAGGTAGGCCACGGCCTTCCTCAGCGTGTCTCGGTCTAGCCAGCGGGAGTCGGCGTCTGTAACCACGACAACTTCCTCGTCGGCGAGGTGGGCAAGGGCCGTGTTTAAGGCGTGGGCCTTCCCCCGCCTCTCGGGCTCCCTCAGCACCACGACCCTGACGTCTTTTCTGCCGGCGGCCCACCGCTCCGCCGCCTCGGCTGTGCCGTCGGTGGAGGCCGAGTCTACGACGTATATAGACATCCTGTCTCTTGGGTAGCTCTGGCTGTATATATCCTCGAGCTTAGCCTCTATGTTCCGCGCCTCGTTGTAGGTGGGCACGACGACCGCCACCTTGGGGTATATAGCCGCCGGCTGGAGGGGCTTCTTTGGGGCGGCGCGTAGATAGAGTAGATAGAGGGCTGGCGCGCCGAAATGTAACGCCGCCAGTGTAGTAGCTAGCTCTAGCACGTCTTAGAGTAGTGGCCCGTTTATATATGGCACTCGGCGGAGGCCGGCAAATATTTTTTCTAGGTATTATAACAACTTTGTATATGTGGAAAAAATCTTTAGATAGGTAGAAATTGTGAAAGTTTAGCGGCATGTGAATTCTTTATATCGCATATGGTGTGTCTAATGGGCTTTTTTCCCGTATATACGTGGGATCTCTAGTAATATGTCTCTTGCCGTCCGGCGTGTCTTGGTATTTTTTCCCAGAAAGTGAATTAGTCTAGACTCTTCGGGGGGCTATGCAGGTGGATCTGGCGGCTACGGTCTGGACGGCTCTGGGTGGAATACTTGTTTTTCTAATGATCCCCGCCGTGGGCTTCCTCGAGGCGGGGCTCGTCAGGAGGTCGAACGTAATTAACGCAATGATGAAGGGTCTTCTGGCGGTTATGGTGTTCTTCCCCATTTGGTTTGTTGTGTTTCCCTACTACTACGGCGGCGTTTTACAAGACGGGTTCTACCCAACGTCGCAAGACGCAGGCGTCCCAGCCTACGTCTACGGCTTCTTCATGGGGGCGTTCGGGTCGGTGACTCTGGCTATACTCTTCTCCGGCGCTCCCGAGAGGCTTAAATTCGGCGGCTGGCTGGCGTTCGCTGTGTTTTTCTCCGCCGTGCAGTGGCCTCTCGTCTCGTCCTGGGTCTGGGCCAACGGCTTTCTGGCGAACTTGGGCAACTACTTCGGCCTAGAGGGGCTGGGCGTTAGAGATTTCGCCGGGGGGACCGTGGTACACGCCTACGCAGCTCTGGCGGGGGCCGTGGCCACCGCCCTCCTCGGGCCTACGGCGCTGAGGGCAGTTAGGAAAAACGGGGGGGACAGCGTGGTGGCTTATAAGGAGGCGGTTGAGTATAAAAGAGCCGAGCTTCCATATGCCATCGTGGGCACCACTCTTCTCTTCTTCGGGTGGTTCGGCTTCAACGGCGGGTCGACTATCGTGGTCAGCCCCCAGACCGGCTACGCGATAGCGAACACCGCAGTGTCCGGCTCGCTCGGTGGGCTCATCGCGGCGCTTCTGGCGAGGCTGGGGGAGGGCGTGTGGAGCCCGGTTATGGCCATCAGCGGCGTCTTAGCGGGGCTTGTGGCGATTACGCCTCTCGCCGGCTATGTGGAGCTGTGGGCGGCGCTTCTCGTCGGCGCGTTGTCGGGCGCTGTGGCCTTCTACGGGACTAAGCTGGTGGAGAGGTACATACCGGTGGACGACCCCGTCGGCAGTCTGCCGGTGCACGGCTTCAACGGCGTTTTGGGCAGCGCGCTTGGGTTCGTGGTGGCCACTACGGCGGCGTTAGCGGAGAGAGCCGGTTGCGGAAAAAGGGGTTATTTTGTCCTCCTCCTTACTCTCCTCACGGCGTCTGCCACCAACACGATGATGCCCGCGACGGCAATTGCTACTATGACGTGTATCATCTCCGGCGGTATTGAGAACATCCAGTCACGAACGCTTAGTATCAACACGTTGTTCAACACGGCAATTGCCTTGATTGTCGCAACGATAAACAACATCGCCATGACATGGCTGGCGAGTCCGGCCCTCTCCAACTTGTGACTCCATTTGGCCATTACAACAATTATCAACATCGCTATTACAACATTTGCTACTACGGCGGCCCACGGCGTATTGGCAAGTAGTGGGTTCAACTCGACAAAGCCCATGAGTAGCCCAATTGCAGTCGTAATGCCATCGCCTAGTGTAGCTAAGGTAGCCGTATACACTGTCGCCTTTAGTTGGTTCATGCCCCATACGTCTCAGAAGAAGAAAGGCGAGAAGGATGCAAGATGGAGGGAAAAAGGGGTTATAGGTGTTTAAGTGAGTCAAGTGGAATAATCTCGGAGTTAATCGAAACCCAATAGATCCGCGCTTGCCCACGTTTGATTGACTCGGCCATCTGGTCGGCAGTTAGTTGGCCTGTCCCATAGAACGATATCTGAATCCCCTCAGCTTTGGTCGCCGTAGGCGGCAAGCCGACAATGACATCACCCTTACCTTGCTTTATAAATTGCGCTTCTATCCCCCTCTCCCGCGACAACTTCTCAAGCGCCTCTCTCATTACATCGTTAAAGACAACCACCACCTTTCCATTGAATTTTGACAACATTTCGTCCATAGTCAGGTACTGTATCTTGGCATCTGTCAGGTGCTGAACGACGAGTGCTTGCCGCACTATCTCGGGCGGGTATTCTTCCTTGGGGTTGTATGGTCTACCTGTTATTTCTTCAACTTTTTTGCCGTCAAGCCTTGTCAGATAGACCCTGTAACCACGTTGCCATAGCTCAGCCGCCGCATCGAGCGGCATTACGCCTATTATCACTGTGCCAGGTGGGTACAATGCGGTAATCTCCTCTACGGGCGTCTTAGTTCTGTCCGGGATTCTTACTTCTGCTTGCAGTAGGCGGGAACTTAGGATAGAAATTGTGGTTTGTGTGGATCACCATTTTGGTTTGTTTGGTTTGGTTCATGTCCTCTGGAGTTTTCTGGAAAGAAAAGTGCGTTTTTTGTCAGCAGACGTGTGGGCGGAACATGTGTCTGGTGAAGGTTATACGCCACGCCCCGCCCTCATATCGGAGGCCGAGGGCCGCGAGCGAGAGCCGCTGCGCCATGTCTCCATCCACCACCAACGTCTCGCCGCGTCTCCTAAGCTCCCTCACCAACCCCCTCCCGTCTAGAAGAAGTTCGTCCACGGCGGAGAGCGGGGGTTGAGAAAAAGGGGGGTTATTTTCTAACGGCGTCGGCGGTGATGGCGGCGATGGGGATTGCAAATAGAAACGCGGCTTGTGGCGTGAGCAAGGGCGTGTCTATGGCGCCGATGAGGTGGAGTACGTTGTTGACGGCGGCGAGGGCGCGCGTCGAGGCGGCGATCAACATGGCCGCGACGAGGTGGCGCGAACGTTGCTGGGATGGAGAGCCACGGCGTGCCGTCGAATAGCGGGTTCAACTCGACAAAGCCCACGGCCAACCCAACCGCCGTAGTCAACACGTCTAGGGCAATTAACGTGGCGAGTGCATACGCCGCCGTCTTAATCCGCCACACGTCTCCACAGACCCAGAGAGCGAAATGGGAGAATCACGGCACATGGCGGCGGCAAAGAAGTAGAAGGAGAATAGTAAACACTACCAACGGTGGAGGAAAAATGGGGTTGTTAGAGGAGCCGGAGCTCTGCAACAATCTTACCGTCTTTTATATACACTTTATTGCCGTTCATGAGACTCCTTCTCTTTCTGGTGCAAAAAGCCAGAGCTCCCCCATTCTACTCCCTCGGTTCACCTGCCTGACAGCGGCGACGTCAGGCAGGTGAGTCGAAATAGTTGAAAGGGCGTCTCTGGCTTTTTCGCGCATGTGGCGAGGGGGGTATGGGCCCGCTGTTGTTTGCGGTTGGGCTCGCCGCCGTGGCAATCAGTGACGTGGCGCTGACCTCGCTTGATTTGGTTGTCGTGCTTGCCGACGTGGCGCACAAGCTTCTGGCGCGGGACTACTCCTCTCCCGTACATATCGTCGTGTTTGACGTATTGATGACCCCCTCCTTCTGTATGTCATTGCATCTGTCGCTAGCGAAAATGGCTTAAGCAATGGACCTACTGTACTAAAACTCATCGTGGCTTACATGTTCCTCACGGCCGCCGGCGTGTTCGCGATCTTGTTGACTAACTCCGGCTCCCTCACGCCGCTACAAGCCGCCGCGTACATCGCAAACGCCGCCGGGCGGGTACTAACCGCAATTTCCCCTATATCCAACAATAGCCTTTTTTTCCAAGGCCGACGTTCTACTTGCTCAACAACGAGGGATCTCAACACCTAGTTTTTCTCCCCCACGCCCTTTACGCATATGAGCCAAGTCTATAGAACGCTAAAGGTAGAGATACCGTGGCGCCTCGTCGAGGAGCGGCCAGACGTCTTAGACCTCGTGACGCGTATGTATTTAGCCGTCGGGGAATATGTAAAGAGACTGCTAAAGGAGTTGACAGGGCAAGAGGAACCAAAACGAACTATGGAGGAGCTAGACGCTCTGTTGACACCAGACAGGCGGGAGTTAGCGCACCGAATAATTGAGGAGGTGTTTCCCAAGTACGGTCTCAAGAGGTACTTCGCAGATCAAGCCAAGGTGTTTTGGCGCGAAGTGGTGTTCCACAAGGCGGTTCCGTTAAACGCCCAACTTAGAGTTGAAAGCGAGAAAGACGTCGGCAGAGCCGTCTTCGTCGACCTAAAGAGCGGCGTAGTCAGAGTGCGGAAAACCGGCATACCGCCTCTCGCCGTCGAGCTGAAGAAGGGCAACGTCGCTTGGATTAGGCGGAGGTTGGAGGAGGGCGCGAGGCTCAAATTGGCGCTTCTCGGCGTTGAGAAGAGAAGTGGTAAGAAGGAGCCGACCTATGGAAGACTCTACGTTGCCCTTGTCTTCGCCAGAGAGGTGACGCCGGTAGAGCCCAAGGCCATTGTCGCCGTTGACGTGAACCGTCTTGACCACGGCATAATGGTGGGCGTTGTAAAAGACGGCAAGATCGTAAGGCGGATGAGACTTCCCGATGAGGGCGTGATAAGGGAGTTGGAGAGACTTCACGAGGAGATAAGCCGTCTCGAGGAACGGGCCGCGAGGGAGGCGGACCCCGTCAGAAAGAGACACCTCGAAGACAGAGCCCACCACCTCAAGTCCAAGCGGTTTAGGAAGACGAGAGATGTAGTGATACGAATCGCCAGCGAGATCATAAAATTGGCAAGGGAGTACCAAGCCGCTGTCGTAGTCGACACAGTGGAGGACGACACGTACCGGGAGCTGAAGGAGAAGAATGGAGACGGAGTGAAGAAACACTTCCTAGACGGTTTGGGACAACTGAGGAGAAGGTTGAATGAGCTCGCGCAGTGGTACGGCCTTCCGTATCTAGAGGAGCGGCTTTATTCGACCATCTGTCCGAAGTGCGGCGCGAAGATGGAGGAGCTGAGTAACAGGCGGGTGCATTGCCCCACCTGCGGCTTCAACGACAACCGAGACAACGTACCGCTGATATGGGCCAAAAAGAGATACTGGGAACTACTCCAAAAGACAAAACAACCCACTTTTTCGGCGACTACCACATTTTTAACCTCGTAACTAATTCCCCTACATGAACCAACCGGCCTTGGGGCACCGGCCGATTGCTACATCTGGCGAGCCCGTACGCCCGGGCACGGCCGGGCCCCCCGCCCCCGCCCCGCCCACCAAGGCGTCCAGCGGGGGCGAGCCCCGAGCCCCCCGGGGAAGGCCGGCGTCGTGAAGGGGGCATACTCCTCTCTGCCCTTCTACGACGAGGGGGATCAGGTGGCTAGGGGGAACCTCATGGCGAGGGTGCGTATGTCTATACTCTACTACTACGCCAACAGGTACGACATGTTGGTGCTCGGGACTGGGGACAAGAGCGAGCTTATGCTCGGCTACTTCACTAAATACGGCGACGGCGGCGTAGACCTCCTCCCCATCGGCGACCTCTACAAGACCCAGGTTAGGCGTATGGCTAAACACCTGGGCGTTCCGGACCGCATTGCCGAGAAGCCATCGGCTCCCCGCCTCTGGGCTGGCCACACGGCCGAGGGGGAGCTGGGCATCAGCTACAGGGAGGTAGACCTCGTCCTCTACGCCCACGAGCTAGGCCTCTCTAAAGACGCAATCCCAGACGCCACCGGCGTGTCTAGGCCAAAGGTGGAGAGGGTGTTGGCCCTAGTAGCCGAAAACTCCCACAAGAGGGCGCCGCCGCCTGTGGCGAAGCTGACGAAAAGCAAGAGATATACGACAAGAATTTAATTTTGTTTATTTAACAGGCTGTGGAGGTTGTCACTCTAGAGAGCCCTGAGGTAGATCGTTGTCTAGACGCCCTCCTCGACCTCGTGTGTACTTGCAACTTGAAGACCCTCCTCGTGGCTAGAGACGGAGTTGTAGTTCTGCCAGAGGCCTACAGAGGGCTTAGGCTTGAGGAGGCGGTGGAAAAAGTTTGTGACGTATGTCTAATCTTGAGGGGGGCTGGGAGGGCCTACGTCTTTTCCTTCTTTACTATTAAGATGGGGGTGGGCAACTTGGCCAAGCTTGTGGCTGAGGTCTGCGGCGGTTCTGTTCAACCGCCGCCGTAGTAGCCGCACATTTTGCAGTACCTCTTGTCGTCTAACTCGGCGCCGCATCTTGGGCAGGGGTTCCTCCGCGCCTTTGGGTAGGAGAGGCCAGCCTTCCTGTAGATGTGGTAGAGGTAGCGGGCTGGGCCGTCGAGGGGGAGGTCTACCTCCACCTTTCTGCCCAGCTCCTCCAGCGTCTTGTAGAGGGCGTGGAAGCCGGAGCCCACCTCGGCGGGATCCTTCCGCCTTTGTCCAAGGTCGCCTAGCTCCTGCCTCAGCAGGCATTTGCCGAGGCCGCATTTTATCTTCTCCTCTATGGGTATGGCGAGGAGGTGCTGGGCCGCCTCTAGGAAGGGTGCTTTAACCTCTACGCCCAGCGCCTTGGCTAGGTCGAAGGAGCAGAAGTACCACCGGGAGGGGTCCATATATCTCGCGAGCTCCTCCCTAGGCTTCGTCAGCATGAAGCTGTAGCCGATGCAGATCTCGTCTCCTGCGTCTCCCGTACAGACGGTCCTCGCGCCGAGGTCTCTGGCGAGCTTGAGGGCGATGTACTGGACGGAGCAGTTCACCACCTCCATGGGGTTGAAGAGCTTTATCGCCTTCACTACCTCCTCCACGGCGGCCAGCGCCTCCCACAGCGGGACGTATCTAACGACGAGGGGGAGGCCGAGCCTTCTCGCGGCCTCGACGGCGTGTGGGACGTCTGTGCCGGGGGACTCGGCCAGCTGGACGTTCACCAGGAGGGGTCTGTGCCCGAGTTTGACGTGGGCGAGGGCCACCGCGGTGGAGTCCAGCCCTCCTGAGAAGGCGATGGCGTCGCAGGGCCTCCTCGCGACAGACTCGGCCAGCCTTTCCACAATCATACCAGCCGGGCTATGTAGTAGTCGCCGTGTTTCTCCACGGCGCCGCACTGCACATCCAGCGCGACGGCGCCCACCCTGGTGACCAAGGTGTGGTACTCCCCCCTCTCGCCTATTGGATCTATGCCGAGTTTTTTGAGGTCGGCGAGGAAGTCGGCGACGTTTTCTCTCCCAACCCGCCTACAGACTATAGATCTGTCTAGCCCCCCGATGACTATGAACTCCATCTTCTCCGCCTCCTCGTAGAGGATCTGCGTGGGGTCTCTGCCCCACAGGGGCTCCCTCAGCTCGGCGCCTGTCTCCCTGGCGAGTTGCTCCATGTAGCGGAGGTGCTCCTCCACCGCCTGGTCTCCCGCCACTAACACCCTCGCGCCGAGCCGCCGGAGTAGATCCGCCTTTGTCCTCCGCTCGGCGCCCTTGGGCAGATTTACCACCAGCGTCGGCACCCCCAGCTTCACCGCAAGCTTCACTGTCTTGTGTAGGTTCACGAGGTGGGGGGAGGGGCGGGGGAAGCTGTAGACCGAGATGAAGAACATGTCCACGGGCCACTCCAGCAACGCCGCGTAGACGGAGTCTTTACCGCCGGAGAAGAAAGCTATTTTCATAAGCCCCAGATTCTACATATTTATATTGGTTTCTGCTCCTATATAAATTGAGGATGTGTAAAATCTTTTTATATAGAATCCATTAGCTACTTATGGCAAAGACGTTAATCCAACAGGCGAGAGAGGGGAGGACGCCTCCTGAGCTTGAGAAGGTGGCTAAGGCAGAGGGCGTCAACGCAGTTAAGCTCCGCGACCGTCTGGCGCGGGGGCAGGCCGTGGTTTTGACCAACGCCAAGTCGCCGCCTAAGAGACTGACCGGCGTGGGGGAAGGGGCTGTTTACAAAGGTAAACGTAAACATAGGCACCTCCTCAGAGGTGGTGGACTTCGAGGCAGAGCTGAAGAAGGTGGAGGTGGCGAATAGGTGGGGCGACACGTTGATGGATCTAAGCGTCGGCGGCGATCTAGACGCGGTGAGGAGGGCTGTGTTGAGCAAGGCGGAGATCCCCGTAGGCACCGTCCCCATATACCAAGCCTTTGTCGAGGCATTTGAGAAGAGGGGCGGCGGGGCTTACATGACGGAGGACCACTTGTTTGAGGTGGTGGAGAGGCAGTTGAAAGACGGCGTGTCGTTTATGACAATACACGCCGCGGTCACGAGAGACCTGGCCTTGAAGGTGTTGAAGAGCGATAGGGTGACCCCCGTCGTGTCGCGCGGCGGCGACATGATCATCGGCTGGATGCTCTACAACGAGTCCGAGAACCCCTACCTCAAGAACTGGGACTACCTTCTGGAGCTCTTCGCCGAGTACGACGCCACTATCTCCATAGGCGACGCCCTGAGGCCGGGCGCCATCGCAGACGCCCACGACGAGTTTCAGATAGCCGAGCTCGTCGAGGCGGCTAGGCTGGCCAAGAGGGCTATCAAAGCGGGGGTCCAGGTGATGCTTGAGGGGCTGGGGCACGTGCCGCTGAACGAGATCGTCTGGTCTATAAAGCTGGAGAAGAAGCTCACGGGGGCGTCCCCTACTACGTCCTGGGGCCTCTGCCGACTGACGTGGCCGCGCCCTACGACCACATCGCCTCTGCGGTAGGCGCCGCCCTCGCCGCCGCCGCGGGGGCCGACCTCCTGTGCTACATCACGCCGGCGGAGCACCTCTCCCTGCCCACCGTCAAGCAAGTGGAGGAGGGGGTGAAGGCCTACAGAGTGGCTGCACACATAGGAGACATCGTGAAGCTTGGGCCAAAGGCCTCGAGGTGGGACAGGGAGGTGAGCGTGTACAGGGGTAGGCTCGACTAGGCCAACATGATAAACAAGCTCCTCGACCCGGAGGCCGCGTGGGCGGTATATAGGCAGTTCGGAGAGCCCAGGGTGAAGGGCTGCACCATGTGCGGCAAGTACTGCCCCATGATGTGGGTGAGGGAGCAGGCGAGAAAAGCCTCTTGACATACATCTATACAATTTTTTCCTAGTTCCCCCACTTTTCTCCATTGTCAAGTGGAAAAATTTACCATAGTAAAGCTGAAAAAGAAAGGTAGAGATGCCTCTATGGACTACGTGGCTGAGGTGAGGAGGCTTAAGTTGGAGAAGAACGCGGTGATTCTAGCCCACAACTACCAGAGGCCTGAGGTCCAGGAAGTGGCGGACTTCGTCGGCGATTCCCTAAACCTCTCCCTAGCGGCTAGGGAGACAAGGGCGTCTCTTGTAGTGTTCGCGGGAGTATATTTTATGGCTGAAACAGCCGCCATATTGAACCCGAACAAAAAGGTGCTTATCCCTGATCTAAACGCCGGCTGTAGCCTGGCTGACGCCGTCGACGTGGAGGCGGTTAGGAGGTGGAGGGAGAGGAACCCGGGCGGGGTGGTGGTGGCCTACATAAACACGAGGGCTGAGGTAAAGGCTCTGGCCGACTACGTCTGCACCTCGGCCAACTGTCTAAAGATCGTCGAGGCGATCCCCCGGGACAAGCCCCTGTTGTTTCTGCCGGATAAATACCTTGGGATGTACATCGCGGCGAAGACGGGGCGCCGCATGGACATTTGGGACGGCGCGTGCCACGTACACGAGAGGCTGACGGCGCCTCAGATACTTACCAAGGTGAAGCTCTATAGAGACGCGGAGGTGTTGATCCACCCGGAGTGCGGATGCGGCACCGCCTGCCTCGTGGAGTTGCCTAAGCTGGGGGTGGAGCCGAGGTTTCTCTCTACGGAGGGGATGGTGAAGTATGTGAAGCAGTCTCCGGCGAGGCGCTTCATAGTCGCCACGGAGACGGGCATTATCTATAGGATGGCGAAAGAGGCGCCTGGGAAGGAGTTCATCCCGGCGTCTGAGGGGGCGGTCTGTGAATACATGAAGCTTATCACCATAGAGAAGGTGTATAGGTCCCTCCGGGACGAGGTCTACAGGGTGGTGGTGCCTGAGGAGGTGGCGAAGAGGGCGAGGGCCGCGATAGAGAGGATGTTCCAGTTCGCATGATCGAGGCTAGGCTCTTCGCGTATCAGCTTTTGGAGGAGCTGAGGCGGGACCTCCCCTTTGTGGATTTCGCCGCCGCGGCGGCGCCGAGGCGAGAGGTGGAGGCGTGTGTCGTAGCTAGGCAGGGGGGCGTGGCAGCCGGCCTTGAGGAGGCTGTGGAGTTTCTAAAGCTCCTGGGCTTCTGGGTGACGCACGTGTTGCCGGACGGCTCCTCCTTCGCCGCCGGCTCTAGGCTTCTCTGTTTCAGGGGGGAGGCGCCCGAGGTGTTGAAGGTGGAGAGGACCTTGCTCAACCTCATAGCCCACGCCTCCGGCGTGGCTACATACACAAGGCGTTTGGTAGAGAGGGCGAGGGCCGCCAACCCCAGGGTGGTGGTGGCGGCGACGAGGAAGACGCTGCCGTTTCTCCGGTATATAGAGAAAAAGGCCGTTTGGCTAGGCGGCGGGGACCCCCATAGGTACTCCCTGAGCGACGCCGTGATGTTTAAAGACAACCACAAGGCGTTGGCTCCGCTGGAGGCGCTTATGTCGGCTAGGCGGCCCTTCATCCAGAGGGTGGAGGTGGAGGTCTCCTCGGCGGAGGAGGCGGTTAGGGCGGCGGAGTTGGGCGCCGATGTCGTCATGTTGGACAACGTCTCTCCCGATGAGGCGAGGAGAGCCCACGAGGAGTTGGCGAAGAGGGGCCTGAGGGAGAGGGTGGTGCTGGAGGTCTCCGGCGGGATAAACGAGGAGAACATCGCCTTGTACGCCCCCTACGTCGACGTGATCTCAGTGGGTAGGCTGACGCACAGCGCTCCGGCGTTGGACATATCGCTAGAGTTCGTCAACGCCAAGACTCCGGTGGGGCTTATCGGGGTGGGGAGACTTGGGGGCGCCATATTGGAGATGGCTAAGGGCGACGACGAGATAGAGATCGCCGCCGTATACGACGTGGATAGGGAGAGGTGTGTGAGAGCGGCCGGCGATAGGTGCGTATTTACGGTGGACGAGCTTATCGCCAGGAGCGAGTTCGTGGTAGAGGCGGCAAGTGCCGAGGTTCTACTCCAGTACGCCTGCAAGATCTTGTCCGCCGGGAGACACCTGGTGGCGGCCTCCGTAGGCGCCGCGTTGAAGTTGCCTAGGTGCGGACCAGGCGTGTTGTTTATCCCAAGCGGCGCCGTGGGCGGATTAGACGTCGTAGCCGCGGCTGGGGGGCGGGTGACGCATAGAGTACATAAACACGGCCTTGGGGCAGACCGGGGACCGGCCGGCGAGATGTTCGAAAAGTACCCCCGGAATCTGAACTCCTCAGTTGCCCTATCTCTCGCCGCTGGGTCGGAGGTCTACGTGGAGATAGACGGCGAGGCTCCCCCCGGCGTAAACATACACGAGATCGCGGTGGAGCATAGATGGGGGAGGGCCTACGTTAGGCTGGAGAACAAGGCAGAGGGCCCCACCAGCGCCCTCGCCGCAGCCTCCATCTACACAACTCTGAAAAGCGCCGTGAGGCTACTCAAGGGCCGAGGGGCCGTGGTGGTTGGGACCTTCAAGGTGCTTTAGGCCATCATCCTGTATATATCTCCTAGGTCGTAGGCGACCGCCCCCTCTCTCCTCTTGAAGCTCCTGGCTACCACCACGGGCACGACGCGGCCAGGGAGGCCCAGCTCCTCGACCTTCTCCCTGAGCTCCTGGGCCACCTCCGCCGCGTCTACCCCGTCTCTCCACCTCGCCTCCACGGCCATCACGACGCCGTCGCCGACGCCGAGGAGATCTATCTCTCTCGCCTCCCCCCTCCTGGTCCACCACTGGGGGCCTAGCTTCCTCACCCTGGGTAGGCGGCCGGCGGCGATCTCCCTAACTACGACCTCTCTGGCGATTTCTTCAAAGGTCTTGCCGAGGTACTGGCTGTACTCTCTCCGTATGTCCTCCACGCCGTAGAGGCCCTGCTCTATTAGCCAGAGGTTTGGGCTTATGAAGCGGAGCCAGAAGCGGAGAAAACCGTCGGCCAGCTCGTATCTATACCTCCCCCTGCCCAACACTGGCTTCACCTTTCTCACGATGCCCACGATCTCCAGGTTGCGGAGGTATGGCGTTATGTCTGTGGACCTAAGCCCCGCGTGGTCTCTTATCTCGCCTAGGGTATTTTTCCCCGCTGCGATCGCCTCAAGTATCTGCCTGTAGGTGGAGACGTCTTCGAACTCGTAGCGGAGGAGGAAGTCTCCCTCGTCTAGGAGGAAGGTCCTCTCCCTCAGTTCCCGCTCCAGGAAGTCCCAGAAGGGCTCCTTCACCTTTACCATATAGTAGGGTATCCCGCCGGCGAAGCCGTGGATTTCCACCAGCTCATGCGGGGGCCTGTCGGGAAAGAACTGTTTGTATTTGAGGAAGGGTATGGGGTCTACCCTCAGCGACGCCGTCCTCCGCCCGTAGAGAGGGCTCTTGTAGGAGAGGACTTTTGAGGTCATGGTGGAGATGGAGGAGCCTGTCAACACGAGCTTTAGGTTTGAGTGGGCGAGGACTTCGTCCACCACCGCCTGGAGGGTCGACAGGATGGCCTTGTCTTCCTCTATTAGGTTTGGGAATTCGTCTATGATGACGACGTCGACTCTATCTCTCAAGTATGTGAAGACGGCCTCCCAGTCGTCGGCGGTTGTCAACACGCCGGGGTCGACTCGTGCCGCCGCCTGTTTAAACCTCCTCAAGTTGCCCCTCCCGACTGCGAGGTAGTAGACCCTCCGCATGTCCTCCGTGGCCTTTAGGACGAGGGTGGTTTTTCCAATCCGCCTCCTGCCGTATACCACCACTAGCCTGAAGCCCTCTCCCCGGAGGGCTTCTCGCAGTCTCTCTAGTTCTTCTTCCCTGTCTAAAAATATAACCACGGTTATATAATCAAGGTTATATTTAAAACATAACTTGGCGCCATGGGCTCTGTCTTAAAGATATTGGCCGCTGCGTTCCTCTGGTCTACAATTGGTGTTGCCGCGTCGCTGGGGAGAGAATACCTCTGGATAGCCTTTATCCGGTCGCTTACTGCAGCCTTGACGGCGCTTGCGGCTGGGGCTAGGCCGGGAAGGGGGGCGCTTCTGCCAGGCCTCCTCCTGGGCGGCCTCTTCTCGGCGTATCCAGTGGCGGCTATATACGCGGGGGTTGGGAACGCCGCGTACCTCCTCTACACAGCCCCCCTGTGGACAACCCTGGCCCTCGCCCTTTGGGGCGAGAGGCCATCCAGGCGTGACGTCAGTGGCGTAGCCCTTGTCCTTGTGGCAGTGGTGCTTATGGCCTCTTCCGGCAGAATTTCGACCGTCGGCTTCGTCGCGGGCCTTGCCTCGGGTTTCTTCTACGGCTTGTACATCGCTGTTGCCAGGAGGCTGGCGTCGGGAGGCCGCGTGGTGGACGCGTCGCTTGGGGCTATGCCCTATACGCTGGCGGTGACCACCCCCGCACTTCTGCTGAAGCCCGGCCCGCCTACGCCAGAGGCGGTCGCCGCGGGGGTATACCTCGGCGTGTTTGGGACGGTGTTGCCATACAGACTCTTCGTCTCTGCCGTCTCTACAGTCGGGGGGGCCAGGGCGTCTGTGTTAGCCTCTCTAGAGCCTGTACTTGCAGCCCTCTGGGGGGTTCTACTTTTTAGCCAAGTGCCTACCTCTCTTGAGGCAGTGGCATATGTCTTAATCACCGCGGCCGCCGTAGTGGCGTCGCGTAAGTGATAAAAATGGGCTTGTGGTCGTCTACATGATCAAAGTGGCTCATTCTCCAGATGCAGACGACGCCTATATGTTCTACGGCATAGCGTCAGGCGTTGTAAAACTGCCGGTTCCCCACGTGGAGTTTCTAGCAGATATAGAGACTTTGAATAAACTCGCTGTCGAAGAGTTACTTGATGTATCTGCTATTAGTGTACACGCCTATGCCTATATCTGCAATAGGTACTACATAATGCGAGTAGGCGCCTCCATGGGCGAGGGGTATGGGCCTGTGGTAGTGGCGAGGCCGGGGGTAGATAGGCCTAGGCATGTGGCTGTGCCAGGGCGTTATACAACCGCCGCCTTACTCCTCAAGTTAGCAATGCCGGAGGTTAAAGCCGTGGAAATGCCCTTTGATAAAATATTAGACGCTGTTATAGCCGGCGTAGTTGACGCAGGAGTTTTAATCCACGAGGGGCAAATCACCTACAGTAGATTTGGCTTGAAAAAACTGACAGACCTCGGCGAGTGGTGGCTGAGAGAGACCGGCTTACCGACGCCTCTTGGAGTAGACGTAGTTAAAAAGAGCTTGGGTAGAGAACTTGCAGAGGCTTTAACACAAGCTCTCCGCGAGTCTATTAGATACGCCGATACACATAGAGAAGAGGCACTTAAGTACGCCCAGAGGTTTTCAAGAGGACTCACCCTAGAAGAGACAGCCCGTTTTGTAGACATGTACGTCAACGCCTATACGAGAGACCTCGGCGCGAGGGGAGAGAAGGCAATAAACGAACTTTTAACACGGGCTTCTGAAAGAGGCTTAACGCCAAGTTGTACGCCCGAGTATATATAAATCTTGTCCCCTACCTCTTTCTTGGCCCCTCTCCGGGGGACTTGGGGGCCCGCCTCGGGTGCACCGGGGCGAGGGGGCGGGTCATACGGGGCTGGCCGCCGATTGTTTATATTGCATCTGTCTCCGTGCCCCCGTCTGCCGCCCCGGGGCCAAGTAGATGTCGTTCATGTGAGGAGTGTAGTTACGAGGTTAAAAACACGACTGTAGCCGGAGTGGGGAAAGCGGGTTGTTTTATCTTCTGGAGTAGTTCCCAATACCTCCTCTCAGCCCATATCATGGGCATGTTGTCGCGGTGCGCTCCGAAGCCGCAGGCGGGGCAACTCTCCACCGCTATCTTGGCTCCACAACGGGGGCAGATCACCGCTGCGACGGCAGAAAACGTTTCTCCGCCTGAATCCCAGGCTGAACCGACGTAATACGCTTGGGTATGTCATAGAGTCTCAGAGAGGGGTCTCTTCTTCTCATTGAGTGTTTTGTGTTTTCGTGGATGTGGGCGAAAGGCTTGAATACGTGTGTATCTACAGCTGTGAGGGGCCGAGCTCTTGAGGAGGGCCGCGTGCCGCCCGGCCCCGCGTCTGAGGTAGCCTGGCTACCCATGAAGGCGTGGGCGGGGAGAAAGTCCCTAGGCGTAGGGACGGGCGGCAGACGGCCAGGAATGTATAGGCGTTTATCTCTTTCGATTTTTAATTTATTTAGCCTTTGTATATTTAGTCGTGCTTTTTGACATTGCAAAGGCAGAGGTAGAAAAGGCTAGGGCGGCTAGACATAGGAGACTTTTCGTACTTGTGGGTACAGATGATAAAAAACTGGCCGAAGCTGCGGCTGAGGTGCTCAGGGGATTTGAGGCCGCGGGAGGCGGCGGCTCTGGGCTCTATATGTTTCAGCCGGAGTTTGCCGACGCTAACAAGAGGATGAACTACTTTAGAGACGCGGTGGCGGGCTCTTCGTTGGAGGTGGACTTCAGGCCGTATAAAGATACGCCGAAGATCCTTGGGACAACACAAGACTTCGCCGTGTTAGATCTCGTCAACGACCTCAAGCCAAATGACGTGGGGCGTCTCGGCGGCGTGGTGAGGGGGGGCGGCGTCTATATTTTCCTCGTGCCGCCGCTAGATGTGTGGAAGAGGTATATAACAAAGTTCCAATCTACACTTCTCGTCCCCCAGTTTACTCCTAACGATATTAGACATAGGCTTAAGGAGAGGTTTTGGAGAAGTCTCTACAGCCACAGTGGCGTTGTAATCTTCGACGTTGACCGCGGTATCTTACTTAAATCTTCAGGCATAGAGACTGTGGAGACTTACGAGCTTAAGAAGCCAGAGCCTCCAGAAAAGGCCGTACTGCCTCTTAAGATATACCGCCTGGCGGCTACACAAGACCAGGTGGAGGTGTTGAAACTTTTTGAAACTCTGTATCAAAAGCCAAAGCGGAAACAAGCTCTTGTAATTATTGCAGACAGAGGGAGGGGGAAGAGCGCAGCGCTGGGGCTTGGCCTAGCTGGCATAGGGCATAAACTTCGGAAGGCCAAGTCCCGTGTACAAATTGTCGTCAGTGCGATGGAGTATACAAATTTAGAGACTCTTCTAGAGTTTGCAATAAAGGGGCTTGAGGCTCTGGGCTACAAGCCAGGTGTAGAGAGGGAGGGGGGAGAGATCAGGGCTATCAAAGCCAAGGGCATTTTTATAGATGTGGTGACGCCGTATATGCTATTGAAGCGAGAAAACGCAGATATTATCGCAGTAGATGAGGCAGCCGCCGTCCCCCTCCCCGTTCTCTACGCCGTACACAAGAAGTTTGACAGACTGGTCTTCGCCACTACAATACACGGGTATGAGGGGGCCGGCCGCGGCTTTTCAATACGTTTTCTAAAATATCTAAAAGAGTCTAAAGACACCGATGTTTATCTCTACGAGATGGAGGAGCCTATTAGATATGGCAGGGGGGATCCAGTGGAGCAGTGGCTTTTTGACGCCTTCCTTCTAAACGCCGAGCCGGCCAAGGTGGAGCCGCAGGATCTCGACTACGTGAGAAGGAGGGAGGTGGTGTACCTCAGAGAGGAAGACGTCATGAAAGACGAAGAGGTATTTAGACAGTTCTTTGGCATCTACGTACAGGCGCACTACAGAAACGAGCCAGACGACTTAGGCATGCTTCTCGACGCGCCACACCACACTGCGCGTGCCCTCGCCCTTCCAAACGGGAAGGTGGTCGTCTCGGTGGAGCTGGCTTTCGAAGGCGCGCTCGACGACCTCTCCATAGACCAAGCGCTTAGAGGCCTTAAGCTCCCCGGCAACATAATCCCAGACCGCTTCCTCAAGTACTGGCGGTTGCCCGAGTTCGCCAAGCTCAAGGGCTGGCGTATCGTGAGGATAGCGACCCACCCAGAGCTACAAGACATGGGCCTCGGCACGCTTATGCTCCAAAAGCTTGAGGAAGAGGCGAGACAACTCGGCATGGATTGGATCGGCGTGGGCTTCGGCGTATACGACAAGCTGCTTAAGTTCTGGGTGAGAAACGGCTACGTCCCAATCCACCTCTCTCCCGAGAGAAACCCCTCCTCTGGTGAATACAGCGTCCTCTTGGTAAAGCCTCTTAACGAAAAGGCTGAGGCCTATGTGAAATATGCAAACGTGGAGTTCAGGAGGAGGCTAATTCATTCCCTCATGGGACCCTACGGCGATCTATTACCCACAGAGGTTCTCCTCCTGCTGGAAGACTGGGGCTGGGAAGTCGACGGCGCCTTTGCCCTGTCTAAAAACCAATTAGACAGAGCTATTGCCTATGCCTACGGCCCCATGACCTACGAAAATGTCACAGACGCCGTATATATGCTCGCCACCCAGTATTTCTACAGCCCCAAGGCGAGGAGGCCGACGCTTCCCGAGCCAGCTCTGAAGATTCTCGTCAGCAAGGTACTACAAGCGAAGCCGTGGAAAGAAGCCGCCGAGGTAGCCGGAGTGAGGAGGGGGGACCTCATGCTCATACTGCGGGAAGTGGTGAAGATACTCCTCTTCTACTACTACGGAGGCGAGTTCGAAGTCCCCCTCTTTGTAGTAGGCACAGTCCGAGGCAAAGACTAACGGCCGGCCCTATGCGCCTCTGAGTCTCAGGGCGTTTAGTGTAACAGAGATATTACTAAACGCCATGGCGAGCCCCGCCAGTTCTGGCCTAAGTGTAACTGGGTAGAAGACGCCGGCCGCCAGCGGTATAAGAGCTATGTTGTATACAAACGCCCAGAAGAGGTTAAATTTCACATTTCTCATTATTTTTTCAGATATCTTAAACACTTCAACGACCTTTGTTATATCTCCCCTAAGGAGTATTATATCGCCTGCCTCTTTCGCTACGTCGGTTCCCGTACCCACCGCAATTCCCACGTCGGCTGTGGCCAACGCCGCAGCGTCGTTTACGCCATCTCCGACGAAAACCACAAGCCCTCTTGATTTCAAAGCTTCAACGATCTTGGCCTTCTCCTCGGGGTCTACTCCGGAGTAGACCACAGATATGCCTAGCTTCTTTGCCACAGCTCTAGCCGATTTCTCGTGATCTCCTGTAACGATGACAAGCTCTACCCCCCGCGTTTTTAGCCAGTGGACGGCCTCCCAGGCCCCCTCGCGTATCTGGTCACCCACAGCTATAGCCCCGAGCGTCTTTCCCTCAGTCGCCACGTAGACCACAGTATATCCCTGCTCTCTCATCTCCTCCGCCCATTTAGCAACCTCTGGCGGAAGCTCCGCGCCCATCCCCCTGAGGATCTTCTCGTTGCCCACGGCTACGGCTACGCCGTTTATTCTGCCATACACGCCGGCGCCAGGAATAGAGTCAAAAAATTCGGGCTCAGACAGCTTCAGATTTCTCTCCCTCGCGTATTCCACCACAGCGGCCGCAAGCGGATGCTCAGACTTCTGCTCCAGAGACGCGGCGAGGCTCAGAGCCTCATCTCTGCCCCACACAGCAACTACCCTAGGCCTCCCGAGGGTTAACGTGCCGGTTTTGTCAAAAGCGACATATCTAGCCTCTCTCAGCCTCTGGAGAGCTTCCGGCCTTTTTATCAAAACGCCTTTTTCAGCCGCCCTCCCCACTCCCACCACCACTGACAGAGGCGTGGCGAGCCCCAAGGCGCAGGGACATGTCACAACAAGGACCGAGGCGGTGAAGATCAAAGCCCTGTTTATATCCCCCGTTGTTAAATACCACAGAACGAAAACTGCGGAGGCCACCGCTATCACCGCCCAGGTGAAGACGCCGGAGATCTTATCCACAAGCTGTTGGACGGGGAGCCTAGCCCCCTGGGCTTGTCTCACCAGCTTGACCATCTGGGCTAGTAGGGTGTGCCGCCCGCTCCTCGTGGCTCTAACGACTAAATAACCCCTTACCAGTATAGAGCCGGCCAAGATGAGATCGCCTTTTTTCTTCTCCACGGGCATCGGCTCCCCCGTGAAGGCCGACTCGTCCACATAGCCAAAGCCCTCCTCCACTACCCCGTCTACGGGCGCTCTCTCCCCCTGTTTAACAGCCACAAGCTGTCCGGGCTTTACCTGGGCGGCGGGGACTTCGACCTCCGCGCCATTTTCTAAAACTCTAGCCTTCTCCGGCTGAAGAGTCAAAAGCCTTCTCACGGCCTCCCCGGCCTTAATCCTCATGCCGGCCTCGATGTATCTGCCCAAGAGCACCAGCGTTATAACTGCCGCCGATGCCTCAAAGTAGACTAGGCCGCCTGTTAGAAGGGAGTAGACGCTGTAGAAATACGTAGAGAGAGTGCCCAGTGTTACAAGCGTGTCCATATTTGCTGTCTTATTCCTAAAAGCCCTGTAGGCCCCCTTTATGAACCTCCAGCCGGAGTAGAACTGGACAGGGGTGGCCAAGGCCCACTGGAGCCAATATACGGCGGCGTGGAGACCTGCCATAGACGCTACCATAAGAGCCACCAGAGCCGCGGTGGGCCCGGCAGCGACGGCGAGCCTCCGCCTAAGGTCTGCTCGGTCTAATTCTACCACCCGTCTATCTACGTCTATATCCACCTCGCCGGTTTTAACCTCCGCCACCTCATAGCCCGCCTCCTCCAGCTTCCTCGCCAACTCCCCCGGCGTGACCTCCAGCGGGTTGTACTCCACTGTCACTACACCTGCGGCTGGGTTTGGTCTTACGTCAAACACCCCCCAGCCCGAGAGAAGCTCAGCTATTCGGGAGACCTCCTCGGGCCGAACGGCCTTAAGCACTATATGGGCCTCCTCTCTATATATGTCATAGCCGGCCTTCCTCACCGCCCTAAGCAAATCGCCATATCTAAGCCTAGTAGGGTCGGCCACGACCTTGGCCTCGTCGCCGGCGAGGGAGACCTCGGCATGGAGAACCCCCGGCACCGAGAGTAGAGCTTTTTGAACAGCCAGCGTACAAGTGGCACAGTGCATCCCGATGATCTTAAGCGTGGTCTGGCGGCCTCTCTCAAATCTAATTCTAATCACAAAAGGAAGGAGGTACAGATATATATGTGTGGTTTACCAGAGCTATGCCTGAGGTGGATCCGGTCTGCGGGATGCATGTGGACCCCGCCACGGCAAAGTACAAAACGCTGTATAAGGGCAAGATGTACTACTTCTGCTCCCACATGTGCAAGGTGGAGTTCGAGAAGAACCCCGATTACTACTTAACTCACGGGCCGAAGGGGATGCCGCATTAACAACAGGTCAATTTTTTCCATATCCAAATCGCCGCGGGTCTACACTGGGGGAATATCCACAACTTGGCGTGCCTAGTTGGCGTCTCGTTTATGGCACCGTCCAGCGCCGTGTAGAGCGCCGTCTCTTCGGCGCTTGGTCTAACCTCTGAGCGCTAGATATATGGCGAGGAAGATGGAGAGGGCTCCCGCCATTTGTCTAGGGCTGATCCTCTCGGCGCCTGTGGCTCTTGCGTAGATTTGGACTATTAAGGGGGATGTCGAGACGAATATTGTAGTTGTGGCGAGGCCTATCTTGTCGACTGAGTAAGCAAATAGGGCGGAGCCGAGGCCTAGGTCTAAGAGGGAGGCGATGGCAAAGAGAGGAGATTTTACAAGAAATAGGCGGCGTCTCGCGACTAGGTATATCCCCAGGGCGGCGCAGGCAGAGAGAGCTCTGAGGTATGCTATTACCGCAGGGTGTACCTGGCCCATGGTCGCTAGCTTCACGGCGGCCATACCTAGAGACCACATGAGAGCTGCGGCTAGGGCTGCCGCTATGCCGAGGGGTTCCAGCCGGGCTACACCACCTCTGGCTAAGAGAGCGACGCCGGCTACAGTGAGGATTGCCGAGGCGGCAAGCCAGTGGGAGACAGTCTCCCCCAACAGGAGGGCGAAATATTGAGCAATTACAACATAGGTGTAGACCAGCGGCGCTGCGACAGACCCTCCGACTCTATGTATTGCATAGAAGTAGAGACTGTCTCCCACCACCAGGGTGATGAGGCCGCTGGCTACGGCGGCCCAAAGGCCGGGGGTTGGCTCGGCGAGGAGGAGGACAGGCCACATAAAAGCCGACACATATACAAGCCTAGAGAAGTTGACCACAGTTGCCTCCGCCGTCTCCATCTTCTGTTTGTATAGAAATATGACGAGAGCCCAAATTACGGCGGCTGTAAACGCCGCAATAACGCCGAGAGGATCCATTAGAGCGGTCTAACTGGCGTAGACGCTCCACAAGCTAGACATTTCATTACATATATCCTCCCCTCTCTCTTCAACTCTGTATCTATAGAGTTACAGACTGGACACACTACGTAGTATCTGATAAATCTCTCATATACTGCCTCTACGACCTTTGGCGACTTCTCCCCATGTAGAGTAAACACATCTCCCTCGATAGTGCCAGGCACAGCCAGCTCCTTTTGGAAAAACTTAGCCATGAAATACACATCTCTGTTTAACCTCTTGGCTATCTGCCCGAAGTTGGGTATAATGGTTTTACGCGGCATATTTTGAACCTCTATCTTTGGGATTTCAGCCCTTCTCTGCGCCTTTGGAGCCACTAGCTTATACGCCCTCTCTAAAAGCGCCAGATATTCCTCATCCATAGGGTGCGGTAAGATATATACTATATAAACGTTCCTCTTAGAAAACACAGGCTGAAAATCTCGCCAACAACTCAGCGCTACCCCACCGGCACCGGCCACAACTCCGTGGCCAAGGCGGTTATAGCTCTGGGCTCTAGTGGCGTTACTTCTCTAGAGAAGACAAGCACGATGTACGCGTCTCCCATTTTTTGACTCCTCCCTGGGGGACTTGGGGGCCCGCCCCGGGCACACCGGGGCAGGGTCAAGAAAAAGTTAGGAGGACGTAAACCAGTAGGTTATGTAGTTCTCCCCTGGTCTTCTATCGACGACGAGTTTCATCTTCATACCTGGCTTTAATGTCTTTGGATCGGCGTCTATCCACGCAGTTATGTTGAATCCATCTGGCATTTTTACTATTCCCACAACATAGTCTTTGTGGTGTGAGAAACTCGCCGGCTTTACATTAATCACAGTCCATGTAATTAACTCGCCTTCTGTACTAGTCTCACGCCACTCCATATCAGACGTCTTACATTTTGGACAATCTACTTGAGGTGGGAAGTACTTAGTGCCGCATCTCTTACATTGAGTATACATAAGTTTGCCTTTTTGAAGACCCTCTACAAACTTCTCAAGTCTATTTACAGACAGAGTAAACCTAAGCCTAAGTTCGCGTACGTCTACCCATAACAATGCGCCGCTCCTAGGGTCTTTATACACTGGAAGACCTGTAACCGTGATTAACGACTCCAGCTGTTTCAAAGGTTCTCCATAGAGCTTTTCTAACGTCTCTGTTACAGCAGAAACTACAGACTTGGCATATTTATAAAAGCCCTCTCCCGACTTTCTCCCAACTCTACCCTCTTTTACCATCTGTACAAGCAGTGGGTCCGGCGCCAGCTCTTTAAACCCCATTTTAACCCACTCTTCTAGCGTCTTGACTATTGTGTCTATTCCTATTTCGTCTGCATATTCTAGAGGCCCTTTAGGCCAGTTTAAGCCAAGTCTCACAGCCTTGTCAATATCCTCTCTCGTAGCAATACCCTCTCTAAGAAGATAAGCAGCTTCATTTATGGCAGGCGCCATTAAAATCACGGGGTCTAGTTTTTCGCTAAATTCTCTGGGGATGTTCGGTCTTTCAAATCTGCCTGGGGCTGGATATTTATAAAAGCCCTCTCCCGACTTAACGCCGTACTTCTTCTGTTGACACTTTTCCGCAATAACTGGACATGGGCCGCCGCCGAAACCACGTTTTTTCATAGCCTCTGCTACAAAACATACGACGTCTAGCCCAACGAAATCCATTAGGAGAAAGACTCCCATAGGCAGACCCACTTTATATATAGCCACGGCATCTATCACTTCAGGCGTTGACAACCCCCTAGCTACAAGCCAACACGCCGCCTCGTTTACTCTCGCTAGTATTCTATTTACTATAAAACCAGGGACGTCTCTATTTACAACCACAGGCTCTTTACCCAATTTTTTCACATAGTCTACAACTCTCTTTACAGTTTCGTCACTGGTGTATTGCCCTTTGATCACTTCTACTAGCGGCATTAGTACTGGTGGGTTGAAGAAGTGCATTCCTACTACTTTTGTTTTTCTCTCTGGTTTTACTGCTTCTGCGATTTCTGTTATTGGTAGTGAAGATGTGTTTGTAGCTAGTATTGCCTCTGGCGGCGCGCAGCGGTCAGCTTCGGCAAAAACTCTCTTCTTAACTTCAATATCCTCTACCACAGCCTCAACCATAAGCTCAACACCAACAACCGCACTACACACATCACCAACAACAGGCCTAATACGAGATAAAACAGTTGTCACATCTTCTTTTAGTCGGCCTCGTTCTTTTACCTTCTTAAGCGAGTCTTCTATATTTCTTAGCGCTTTGTTTAATATATCTTGTGAAATATCTACTAGGTTTACTTCATAGCCTGCTAGTGCAAAAAGTTCAGCGATGCCGTGGCCCATTGTGCCAGCCCCGATTACAGCTACGTGCGGCATAGTCACGGGCTTAGGCTAAGAATTGTTACAAAGGCGTAGTGGCCTGTGCCGCCTATGTTATGTGCAAGCGCCATGCCCTTTCTAATAGGCGCTTGGCGTCCTTTATCTGCCTGTTGTCTCAACTGTTTAGTAAGTTCGGCAATCATAGACACGCCAGTTGCGCCTATTGGATGCCCCTTGGCTTTTAACCCGCCGTCTACATTTACTGGAATTAAACCGCCTATATATGTCTGCCCCTCGCGTATTAATTTGTAGCCCTCTCCTCTCTTTGCAAAACCTAGGTCTTCATAAGCCATAATTTCGGCTATTGTAAAACAGTCGTGTACCTCAGCAACGTCGAGATACTTCACCGGGTTTTCTGGATCTATGCCGGCTTTTTTATAAGCCATTTGAGCCGCCACTTGCGCCGCCTCTAGACCTATAAAGTCAAGTCTCTTGCTTAAATTCGCAGTGCCGTTGGCATAGCCTATTGCCTTTATCCACACTGGGGTGTCGGTGATTTTTCTAGCCACTTCTTCACTTGCTAAAATAACGGCAGATGAGCCGTCTGTGATGGGGCTACTGTCGTATAGTTTAAGCGGCCATGCGACATAGCGAGAGTTGAGACATTCCTCTACTGTAATAGCTCTCTGAAACTGAGCCTTTGGATTTAACGACCCGTAGTAGTGGTTCTTCACAGCGACTTTACAGAGGTCTTCCTCTGTTGCGCCATATCTATGCATATAAGCTGTGGCATATAGCGCGTAATACCCCGGGAAGGTTAGGCCAAAGTTTTCAAATTCCCAGAAGTAGCTCCCGGCTCTGCCGATGAATTCAACTACAGTCGGCGTCGGCGATTCGTTCATCTTCTCTACTCCAATAGCCATTACAATATCAGCCTCGCCGCTTGCCACCATGTGGTATGCAGTTCTAACAGCCGCAGAGCCTGTGGCACAAGCGGCTTCTACTCTTATGCCGCTTTTAGGCACCAGGCCGCAGTATTCGCCAATTACAACGGCAGGCAAAGCTTCAGAGGACCAGCCGCCGACGTTGCCTACTACAAACGCTTGTATATCCTCGGCGCCCAGTCGCGCGTCGTCTAAAGCCTCTTTGACAGATTCCCAGGCTAGCTCTGGCAGAGATACGTCTGCTCTATTGCCAAACTTACTAACGCCAACTCCTACAACGGCCACTCTCCTCATGTTAGGTTACCAACTTGGCCACTTCCTCTGGTATCTGGCCCTTCTCTCTTAATATCCTTATCAACTGACGATACGCCACTAGTTTCTGTATGTTATTTGCGCCTTCGTATATCTGTGTAATTTTTACATCTCTAAGGAAGCGCTCGACGCCTGTCTCTCTAATAACTCCCACGCCGCCGTGTAGATTTATAGCCTCTGAAATCACCTCCTCTGCCACCTCGGTGGCGTAGAATTTCGCAAGAGAGGCGACGAAGGTAAACTCTTTTCTATTCTCGTCGGCTAGTTTTGCAGCTAAATACGTCAGAAGACGAGCTGTAAAGATCTTAGCCATCATCTCCACTAGGCTAAACTGTATCGCCTGGAAGTAGGCAATTGGCACGCCAAACGCCTGTCTCTGGTGGACATATTGAAAAGCTTTTTCAAAAGCGCCCTGCGCCATGCCGACCGCCTGCGCTGCAACGCCTATTCTCGTCCTGTCAAAAGTCTCCATCGCATAGAGAAAGCCCATGCCCTCCTCTCCCACTCTATTTTCGTCTGGCACCTCCACATTTTCAAACACAAGCTCACAGGCGTGGTCGCCGTGGAGGCCCATCTTATGGTAACACTGCTCTACTTTAAAGCCCGGCGTATCTCTCTCCACAATGAAAAACGTCAAACCTAGATACCTAAGTTTTTTGTCAGGCGGCGGATAGGTACGCGCCAACACAATAAAGTAGTCGGCTATGTCTGAGCTACTTATAAACGCCTTTCTGCCGTTTATAACCCATTTATTGCCGACTTTCTCAGCTCTCGTCTGTATGCCGGCTACGTCAGAGCCACAACAAGGCTCTGTCACCGCAAATGCGCCAAATTTCTCTCCCTTTGCAATCGGCGGGATGTATTTTTGTCTCTGCTCCTCAGACCCAAACAACATTATAGGCGTTATAAACAGCTCGTTGGTGCCAAAGTATACGCTGAGGCCGGGCAACACCCGGCAGAATTCTTCAGACATAATAGCGGCCATCCTATGGTCTCCCCCTTGGCCTCCATATTTCTCGGGAATTCCAATTCCAAAGAACCCCTGCTCGGCTATCTTTTTCAAGAGATCGCGGGGCACCTCGTCCTTCTCCTCTATCTCCATAGCCCTAGGCGCAACCTCTCTCTCTACAAACTCTCTCACTGCTTTTCTAAACATCTCGTGTTCCGGAGTTAACACAACAGAGAAGTCTTGTATCGAATCTAGTGGGAACACCATAGAACCCCAACAACCTCCACTATTTAAATATTAACTTTAATCGTGCCACATCTAGATATGGCGAAGCCATCTTTTTTAATATAGAGAATAAAATTAACATATGCCAGATACATATGAGGTATTTGAAAAATATGTTAAAAACAAACCATGGGTAAGAAACTACGACGAGGGGGTGCCGGTTGATGTTGAAATTAAGCCATCTCCCCTCTTTACATACCTAGATAAACAAGTAACTGAAAACGGGCAGGTAGTCGCATATATATACTTCGGCAACAAAGTGCCTTATAAGACCGTAGGCGAGCACAGCGATAGAGTAGCCGCGGCTTTAAAAGAGTGGGGCATTGGCAAAGGCGATGTAGTAGCGCTTTATATGCCGAATACCCCCGTCTTTCCCATAGTCTACTACGGAGCGTTAAAACTCGGCGCAGTAGTGACGTCGATGAATCCAATGTATACGCCGCGGGAGGTCGCTTGGCAAGCTAAAGACGCAGGCGCCAGAGTTCTATTTACTGTAGATGTGTTATACAAAAACGTTGAAGAGGCAGTTAAGATGTATCAACTTGAGAAAGTCGTTGTAGCCGAAATCACAGAGTATATGCCCAGCTTAATAAAGCCCCTAGCTAAGATGAAGCTTAAGCCGCCGAAGATTCAATACTCCAGCCGGGTTGTGCCATATAGAGAAGTCTTAAGCCACAGCCCGACGTCTTACCGCGCCAACATAAACCCGCTGGAGGATCTCGCGGCGTTGATGTATACCGGCGGCACAACTGGTCTGCCCAAGGGGGCGGAGATCACCCATGGCAATATATCGTCAAATTTACAACAGCTAAAGCCGCTATATGACGTAGCTAGACGAAAGAGGGGAGTCAACAGGTTGGTGATGATGGGTCTTCTGCCGTGGTACCACATATATGGACAAGTCACTGTAATGCACTACGGTATTTTCGACGGCGCGACAGTAGTGGTGATGCCTAGACCTGACATTGAACAACTCATGAAGCTAGTACAAAAATACAACGTCCATGTGTTACACGGCGTGCCGACGCTCTACAACATGATTAACAACCATCCAAAGGTCGGTAGGTACAACTTGAAAAGCCTTGCCTTTTGTATATCTGGCGCGGCGCCTCTACCCGTAGAGGTTGCCAAGCGGTTTGAACAAATAACTGGCGCCGTGTTGAGAGAGGGGTATGGCCTAACGGAGACGGCCGTGGTGACACATCTCAACCCGCTCTATGGCAAGGCGAAAGTAGGCTCCATAGGTCTCCCCATACCAAGCACCTACGCCGCTATTGCAGACCCCGACAAACCGGAGCTTCTCCCGCCTAATCAAGTCGGCGAAATTGTAATATCGGGGCCGCAAGTCTTTAAAGGCTATCACAATAGGCCTGAGGAAAACGCCCAGGCATTCTTCCAGTGTTGTGGACTACGTTGGTTTAGGACGGGAGATATGGGGTATATGGATGAGGAGGGGTACTTCTATGTAGTCGATAGAAAGAAAGACATGATTAAGTACAAGGGCTACTCGGTATTTAGCAGAGAAATTGAAGAAGTGTTGTATCAACACCCCTGTGTGAAAGAGGCGGCGGTCATAGGCGTGCCACATCCAGAAGCTGGAGAGATACCAAAGGCCTTTATAGTGTTGAAAGAGGAGTGTAAAGGCAAGGTCACTCCCGAAGACATCATTAAGTGGACTGAAGATAAATTAGCCCATTATAAAAGACCGCGCGTCGTTGAGTTTAGAAACGAGTTGCCTAAGTCTGCAGTGGGCAAGATCTTAAAACGCGAACTTAAAGCTGAAGAATTGAAAAAATTGCAAAAGGTCTCCACCTAATACACTAAGCCTTTTATAAAATCTTAGAATTTTATATGAACTTAGGTTTCAACTATAAACGTATGTATGTTTAAATAAATTCATAATCTACACCATATGCCTAAAGTTGCAGTAATCGGGGCTGGCACAATGGGCCACGGCATTGCTGAACTTTTTGCTATGGCAGGTTACGAAGTGGCGCTTGTAGATGTTGCTGACGAATACCTAAAGCGCGCGCTCCAAAATATAGAGTGGTCTCTTAAGAAGTTAGCAGAGAAGGGCCAGTTGAAGGAAGACCCCTCGGCTGTGCTCTCTCGTATTAGGCCTGTTGTTGGTGATGTGTGTAGTGCGGTTGTTGGTGTTGAGCTTATGGTTGAGGCTGTGGTAGAGGATATTGAAGTTAAGAAGAGAGTTTTTGCCGAAGCTGACCGCTGCGCGCCGCCAGAGGCAATACTAGCTACAAACACATCTTCACTACCAATAACAGAAATCGCAGAAGCAGTAAAACCAGAGAGAAAAACAAAAGTAGTAGGAATGCACTTCTTCAACCCACCAGTACTAATGCCGCTAGTAGAAATAATAAAGGGGCGGTATACGTCAGACGAGACTGTTAAGAAGGTGGCAGAATACGCGCAGAAGCTTGGTAAACAAATTGTAGTGGTAAATAGAGACGTCCCTGGTTTTATAGTAAATAGAATACTAGCGAGAGTAAACGAGGCGGCGTGTTGGATGGTTGCCCGTGGCGAGGCTACAATACAGGAGGTGGACTCTGCGTTGATATATAAGGCTGGGCTTCCCATGGGCGCCTTTATTCTTATGGATTACACAGGGATTGACGTAATCTGTTTCATAGGCGATGCCATGTTAAAACGTGGTTTCAAATCTCATCCATGTCCACTTATTCTTGAGAAGTGTCAACAGAAGAAGTATGGCGTTAAGTCGGGAGAGGGCTTTTATAAATATCCAGCCCCCGGCAAGTTCCAATGGCCCGAGATGCCGAAATCAGCAGGCGATAGAATAGATATAGCATATATACTCGCTCCCGCCATAAATGAGGCTGCTTATCTTCTTAGAGAGGGTATTGCTACGAGAGAGGATATTGACAAGGCTGTGAGACTTGGCTTAAACTGGCCTAAAGGGCCTCTAGAATATGCAGACGAAATAGGAATAGACACAATAGTCAAGACGCTAGAAGAGTGGAGACAGAAGACGGGATTTGAGGAGTACGAGCCAGACCCGTTGTTGAAAGAGATGGCCGCCAAGGGTAAGCTTGGTAAGAAGACTGGGGAGGGCTTCTATACATATGTAAAGGCTGAAGAAAAGAAGTTAGAGACTCTCATCGTGAGATACGAGCCCGGCATCGCCTGGATTATTCTCAATAGGCCTGAACGCCTTAACGCCATAAATCCAAAAATGATCGAAGAGCTGTGGAAAGTTCTTGACGAAATTGAACAGATGGATTACGACAAGGTGAGAGTTGTAATTATCACAGGCGCTGGGAGGGCCTTCTCCGCCGGCGCAGACGTCACAGGTTTTATGGGCGTCACGCCTATAACAATATTCAAAATATCTCGGAAGTTGCAGATGCTCTTTGAGAGAATAGAGCTTTTAGACAGGCCGGTAATATGTGGCTTAAATGGGTATACCCTAGGCGGAGGTCTAGAGCTTGCTATGTCTTGTGATTTTAGAATAGCGGCTGAAACAGCAGAGTTAGGCCAGCCAGAGATAAACCTCGGGTTTATTCCAGGCGCCGGGGGAACGCAGAGATTGCCCAGGCTAATTGGGAGAGATAGAGCTAAGGAGCTTATATTCACCGGCGATAGAATTCCAGCGAGAGAGGCAGAGAGACTAGGCCTTGTAAATAAAGTGGTGCCGCCGGACAAACTAGAACAAGAACTCAGGGCGTTTGCCAACAAGCTTGCTGAAAAACCGCCTCTCGCCCTCGCCATGGCGAAATATGCAATAAACTTCGGCATCGAAATCCCAATATGGGCCGCGACGTTGCTAGAGGCTACACAATTTGGCATACTATTCAGCACAGAAGACGTCATAGAAGGCGTTTCTTCATTTCTACAGAAGAAAAAGCCACAGTTTAAAGGCCGGTAGTTTTTCAAACACCAACCCTACAACAACTCCCCCGAGAGCTTGAGTCCGCCCTCTGGAAGGGGGTGACTGGGGGTTGGGGTCTTTGACAACTTTTTCCTGGTTTTTTACAGCATGGCCGGGAGGTTGTTTATCGGCGGTGTCCAAATGATAACTGTGGCATATCTCGAGCTCCCAAACGGCTCTCTGTTGGAAATCTACAGTTCGCGTGTGTTTGGGCGGGGGAGATCTCAACCTCCCGCCTCACATCACCTCTCTTTTCAGACACTTCTAGATATTCTTTTGGGTAGAAGATCTCGGTAGCCAATACGGCACTCTAATGACCCCCTCCCCGCCCTAAAGGGCGAGGCTTTCGGTTGTAAAGGAGTTGGGCAATTGTGAATATGTGGGTAGAAAAGGCAAGCTTTATGAAAGAGAGGTGGAGATAGAGGGGCGCTATGCTGAACTTCTATACGGCGAGGGGGGGCCGATATACGAGAATTCGTTGATATGTCTAGCAGATTTCGGTACGAAAAGACTGTGGTAAAATCCGCCTCAGGCGAGCTCTCAGAAATGAGAGTCGAGGCCTACATCAACAGCTTCAGCCCATACAGCCAAGAGAGACTAAATACAATCCTCTGGGAGATAAAATCCCGCGAAAAATAAACACGCTTTCAACCCCACATTTTCTCTATGGTAGGGAGAGCCACGTTGGCATTGTTGGCACTTGCGGCTCTGGCGATCAGCGCAACTGTCGTCGTTGTGGAGATGCCAGACGTAGACGCGCAAAAAGTTGCCATATTTAGAGTCATTGACGGCGATACTGTGGAAATGTCCGTGGGCAGAGTTAGGCTTGTGGGTTACGACGCTTGGGAGTGGGACGAGCCGCGCGGCCCAGAGGCCAGAGATTTTCTTTACAACTTGTGTACTGGCACAACTGTCTACCTAGTAGACGACCTAGAGCCGAGAGATAGATATGGGCGTATACTTGGCTACCTCTGGTGTGGCCGCGTCTTTGAGGTCGGCGGCATCTACTACACGGCGTATGCCTCTGTACAGAAGGCTTTTCTACTCGTTAGGCCTGACCTCGTGAAGAGGCCGCTCTACATCCCGCCAGATGAGCACCCATATTGGCACTGGCTCAAGCGTTTTACTGTCGCCTTTGATCGAGTTGATAGATGAAGACAAAACAACTCGCTTTCTCCACCCCGAGCCATCAAACTTTTAACCCCCTAACTACTCCTCCCACATGAACGACATCTACTTGGCCCCTGGGGTAGCAGACGGGGGCGCCAAGCTGTTGCAATATAAACAACCGGCGGCCGACCTCCAGGTGAGTCGCCCTCTCGCCCCGGTGTATCCGAGACAGTCTCCTGAGTCTCCCGGGGAGGGGTCTAGAGAGAGGTAGGGGGACGTATGGAAGAGTTTATATCGTTGTTGAAAAAACTCTCGGAGGCGAGAGGCCCTTCGGGTTTTGAAGATGAAGTTCGAGAGCTCGTGATTAAAGAAATGGAGCCGTATGTAGATGAAGTGACGGTAGATAGATGGGGGAATGTAATAGGTGTCAAAAGGGGTTCTTCTGGCTACCGCGCTATGGTGGCGGCACATATGGACGAGATTGGGCTTGTCGTTGACCACATAGATAAGGAGGGCTTCCTAAGGTTTAGGCCTATCGGCGGTTGGAACGAGGTAACTCTCCTCGGCCAGCGGGTTTGGGTTAAAACTCTAGACGGTAGGTGGGTTAGGGGGGTTATCGGCGTTACGCCGCCGCATGTCACTCCGTCTGGTAAAGAGAGGGAGGCCCCCGAGATGAAAGATCTCTACATAGACGTGGGGGCTAGAAACAGAGAGGAGGCCGAAAAGATGGGACTTTCTGTAGGGTCTGTAGCAGTTTTAGACAGAGAGTTCGCCATTCTTAACGAAAGGGTTGTCACTGGAAAGGCTTTTGACGATAGAGTAGGCTTGGCTGTTATGCTCTATACTCTGAGACAACTCGGCGATCTCCCCGCGACTCTATACGCCGTGGCGACAGTACAAGAAGAGGTAGGGCTTCGCGGCGCGCAAATCGCCGCCGAGAGAATTAACCCTCATTACGCCATCGCCTTAGACACCACCATAGCGGCCGACGTGCCTGGCGTAGGCGAGAGACTACATGTGACAAAGGTGGGGGCGGGGCCCGCTATAAAGGTCATCGACGGCGGACGCGGGGGTCTCTTCATAGCTCACCCAGGTCTCAGAGACCACATTGTGAGAATCGCCAGAGAGGCCGGCATCCCGCACCAGCTAGAGGTTCTATATGGCGGCACTACAGACGCCATGGCTATAGCCTTTAGGCGCGAGGGCGTGCCCGCCGCCGCTATCTCTATTCCAACTCGCTATGTCCACTCGCCTGTAGAGCTAGTAGATCTGTCAGACGTGTTAAACGCCTCTAAACTGTTAAAAAACGTTCTAGAGAAAACGCCGCCTGATATAATAGACAAATTCCTAGATAGGAGAGTAAAGTGAGAAAAAATAAAATAGTCGTAATAGCTCTTTCTAAACTTATACTAATCGGCATAGTAGCGGTAAATATCTACTACGCCGCCAAGGTACTACTCCCTCTCTTTGGGATAGGACTGAGCCAAGAGCAATTAGATCTCCTAAAGTCTATTATAATTCTCTTCGCAGGAGCCACAGGAGTTAACGTAGTCGGCAATGCGGTAATTCTATACTTTAGAGAAACTCTGAGAGAAAAGGCGTTTGCAATTGGTAATGTTTTAAAAATCGTCGGCATAATAGCAGTAGTCCTTTACGTAGCATCTTTCTCCAAGCTGGGCGCAGAGTTGGCTCTACTCGGCGGCACAGTCACTGGTTTAGTTCTCGGCTTAGCGTTACAGCCGGTCTTGGGAAACCTCTTTGCGGGTATTATCATATTAATAACCCGGTTTGTAGAGGTAGGAGATACAGTGAGGATAGCTGCATCACAAATACCATATGATATTGCTTTTCTCCCGTCCTATAAGTATTTCTCTCCTGACTACGTGGTGCCCGGCTTTAAAGGCAGAGTGGCAGAAATAGGCTTGTTGTATACCACATTGCTCCTAGACACAGGATATGAGCTACGGGTGCCAAATATGATTCTCCTAAGCTCTGGCATTGTGGACTACACGCCGAAGTGGAGCGAGCGGCAGGTTGTGTTTGTGAGAGTTGAGCTACCTCTCTCGGTTATTGATATAGATAGGCTAGAGGAGGAGGTGAGAGAGGTTTTAAGAGGTTTTAATATAGTTGCGATAGATTTTACAGAACAAAGCGATAAAGACTACGTCATTATTAGAGTAAAGCTCGAGATACCCCAAGGCGAAAACTGGAGAAACGTCAAAAGCGAGGCTCTTAAACGTCTTTTAAAATACCGCAATGAGAAAATTACTGCAAACCTTGACAAATATCTATGTCTAACCAGGGGGATTCTCTGCGATAAGTACATAAATAAATTGGCTACCGACGTCTCGTCTTCCTAACATTCGTCGATGTGTAAGTCTTATCACTCTATGGTCTGGCTTAGAGAATTTAACATGCTTTAATGAAGTATTTACCAAGACCATGTTTCACTTCGTCAATTATCTTATATGCCAACAGCCGCCGTCGTAGTCGACACAATAGAAGACGAGAGCCACCTAGAGCTTAAAAGAGAGCAGGTGGAGAAAGATCTCCTTGGATTGTTGTGGAGGAGACTAAAGGAGTTGGCGTAGTGGTACGGCAATATAGTCGCGTACGTCCCCCTTGTGAAGCCAAGATGGAGAAAAACAGGCGTATACAATGCCCCCACCTGTGGCTTTACCGACCTCAGAGACAACATACCGTTGATATTGGCTAAAACCGCCGCTTGAAAAATACCCAACGCTAGGCATAGGCAAACGCCTCGTCTGGCAGACACCCCTATATAGAAAGGCCATGAGAAAAAACCTAGAACAGCCATAAGCCAATGCTAACAATCACAGAAGACATACATCTCGCCTACAGAGAAGACACAAAACACCATAGAATCTTAGCAGATGTGTGAAAGTTATTTAAAAACTCGTGATTTTACGTGGTGTCCACCGAGTTTTTAGAGAGGCCTCTTCCTAAGCCTACCGACGAGGGGTACGTCGCGGCGCGTCTTCTTGAGGCTCTTGTGGAGGCTGGGCTTGCGTTGGAGTTCCTACGGCGTGGTCTGGTGAGGAATGCGGCGGGGAAGGCTTTTCAGGCGTGGAGGGCGTACATGGCGGCTCTCATGAGGCTAGAGCTGGAAAGGCTCAAGAGCTTAGCCAAGAGCGAAGAGGAGAGGCGCTGGCTGGAGTCCACAGCCGCCCCCCGACTCCCCACAACCAAGATGAAGAAGCTCTCACACATGCTTGAAGACGTGGGGCATGTGGGGGTCTCTCCCTGGACAGACAAGGCTCTTGACCTCCATGACTATCAGTACCACGGGCCGGACCCAGACGCCGCCCTCTCAAAATACACGTCTAGAGAAGAGGCGGCGAGAGACGTGGTAATATTGATAGGCGAGTTGGCCAAGCGTGTGGAGGCTATGAAGGCGAGGGTGAAGTGGGGAGAGGACTTGGAAAGGGCTTTGGAGGAGGTAAAGAGGGGTCTTAAATAGGCTATGGACGTCCCGCCTGTCCCTAGGCTATTACACCTAGGGACTTTCTCCTTGCCCACGCCGTCATGGGTAGCCAGGATGCATCCGGCGTGGGGTCATCGGGCATGGGGGGCAACGGCACGGCCCCCTCCGCGAGTTTTTCCAAAGCCCTCCTCTCGATGTTTATCACCGCCGCCACGTCCCTCCCCCCTTCCCACCCGCAACGGGGGCACCGGAGGTGCCTCGGGACAGAGCCCCTCACAAGCCCCTCACCACACCGCGGGCAGGTGGAGGAGGTGCCCTTCGGGTTTATTTTCACGACTGGGATGCCACGTTCCCTTGCCTTACGTATAATCTCTCTCAACATACTTCTAAAGCCAGCTCTGTAGATTCTATCCCTCAATTTAGGATCATCAACTTTCGATATCATGTTTTTTGGTACTTCCTTTGGCAAATTTTCGATGGCAATGGCGGCGCCTAACCTCTCCGCCTCTCTGACTATTAGGTTCGCCACCTTCCTCCGGATGTCGTTCTTCTTGTTCAGCTCGTCTCTCTTCAGCGCGCGGCTTGTGTAGCGGTTGCCCTTGACGGACTGCATGACCTCCCTACGGCTGTGGTAGCCAAGTGTGATATCTCTAATCCCAGTCTCAAGGATGTACACCTTGCCGCCGGCTTTCACAGCCACGTTGTTCTCGTTAAGGTCAACGGCGACGACGCCCTTCGCCGGCCTCTCCTCCACAACCTTCTCGAAGACGAAGTAGACGTAGGCGATGCGCCTCTTCTCGTCCAGCTTTAGCCTCGGCTGCGACTTCAGCCGCCGTTGATGTGCTTCCAGAACTGCTTGGTCGGCCACAACGGGATTGTGACCCACCCCCTGTGGGTGGCCACCACTATCTCTGTGAAGCCCTCGCGGATCCAGAGGTGGTCGTCGAGCCAGATGCTGATCCTCCTCACCTCCGGCCTCTCGGTCTTCGCCCTGCCCTCCCGCTTCAGCGCCATAAAGCTCTTTATGCGCGTGGCTGCGTCTTGCGCAGCTGTGTAGATGTAGTGGGATGGGAGGTCTGGATGTCTTCTGCGCAGTTCTTCATACAGAGCCTTGCGGAGTGAGACGTGTCCCGTCACGCCGTGTTTAAAGCCGTATTCGACGAACTGGACGACGAGCTCCCTATACCTCTCCTCCAGCTCCTTTAGGAGGTTTATCTTACGCCAGCTGAGGCGGGCGCTGGGGACAACGACGGCGTGTACCAAGACATATGTTTTCTTCTCGTCTTTCTTCTCGGCGTTCTTGCGCCTCCGGCTACGCCTCTTCCGGCTCCCCTCTTCTATACTGTCTGTCTTCCATAAAATATAGTCCGCCGCACTGCGCTTTTCAGGATAGCTCTTGATTTTTGAGTAGAACTTTGCCACGTCGTTGTCAACTTCGTCTGTCTGCCCTCCTTGAGCAACGCGGCGGCGCTGTCTCACAACCGTGCCCTCTACATACCCGCCGCTTTGTAACACTATTTTGCCAGAGCTACAGTACGGACAAATCATAAGCCGCCGCAATCCTCTACCCTTTTTAAACAACACCTTAAGATATATGGAGGGGGAGTTCTCCAAAAGTTCAAACCCCCAGCCTTAGGAGACCGGCTACATAACCCCACAGCCTTACCCCACAAATCCGCGCCTCACAAGCCAGACAAGCGAAACACACATAGACGCCGTGTAAAGCGTACAAACGGGGGACATAGACCCAATTGAAAAATATACGACATATAAAGCGTAGTCAATGAAAAATATACAAAACCTTAACCGCCAGTTTGAACGACCTCCTTTAATTACCGACAGCAACAATCACGAGACTCAAGCCTAAGCCGCTTCGGAGATGACCCCCTCCCCGCCCTAAGGGGCGAGGCCTTCTGTTTGTAGTAACAATCGTCTTCTTTCCGTAGTGTGGGAGGCCGGTTAACGAGAGACATCGTCTCAAGATTCCCCCACCGCTTCGCCAGAGATGGAAGGGGCTGTGACGTTGTCGCCATCGCAAACACGAGAGGATGGCGCTTGCGGAGGGCCGCGTGCCGCCCGGCCCCACGCCCGATAACCCCACGCCAGAGACAATGAAGGCGTGGACGATGAGAAAGCCCCCAAGCGTCACTGCCTGGAGACAAGCGGTCTTTAGGCACATGTGCCAGAGGGGCAGAGGGAGGGAAGCGAGGGGCTAAGAAAAAGATAGGGGGACACTCCTTGAGTAGTTCTGTGAACGCGCGCCTTGCGATGTTTATCACAGCCGCAATGTCCCTGCCCCTCCTACCTGCAGTGGAGGCGCCGGAGTGCCCTCGGGTCGTTAGGTTTTGACAGTCTTTTCACGCCCTATATCCACAAAAGTGCTAACCTCATTAAACTTTTTCAATGTAGAAAACCGTAGCCCCTCAGCTGTGTGGACTTCCACGTTACAACCGAAAGTCTTGCCCTTCAAGTAACTCATCAAAGCTTTTATAACGTTGCTGGCGGTGTGCTATGGAGGAGGTGATCTACAAGGGGAGGAAGTTTGTGCTTGTGAAAAGGGCTAGGCGGGTCGGCGGCCGCGTTGTATGGGGCGAGTACCTCGTCCACCCGGGGGCGGTCGCGGTGTTGGCTATCGACGGCGGCAAGGTGCTGTTAGTTAAACAGTTCCGGGGGGCGTTGGGCCAGTGGACGCTGGAGGTGCCCGCGGGGACGCTGGAGCCGGGGGAAGACCCGCTAGAGGCCGCCGTGAGAGAAATGATAGAGGAAACTGGCTACAGACCGCTGAAGTTAGAACACCTAATAGACTTCTACCCAACACCAGGCGTGTCTAACGAGCTGATAAAAATCTACTACACAAACGCCCTAGAGTACGTCGGCGTCGGCGCACGCGACCCAGGGGAGGTAGATATGGAAGTTGTAAAAGTGGAGCCAATCGAGCTATTGCGTATGATAGACGGCGGAGAGATAAAAGACGGGAAGACAATAGTTGCAGCACTCACCGCCTGGAGAAGAGGGCTACTCCACTCTGACTCCCCTTTGTGACGCCGGCCTTCCCCGGGGGCTCGGGACGCGTCCGCTGATGCGGAGCGCGGGGGTCCAGCCGTGCCGGCGTGGTTGAACCGGCGCCATAGAGGGGCCTCTGTTGCCACCTCAAGCTGTCCTCCCACTGGCGATACCCATCATGGCATTGGCGACAATAACCGCCGTAAACCCGTTTCTTAACCCGTCTACACCTCTAAACAACGCAATCTCCCATCAACCTCTTTAATACTTTCTACTACCTCGGCTCACTTGCCTGACAGCGACGACGTCAGGCAGGTGTGTGAAAGGAGTTGAAAGAGAGTCTCTTCAACTAGCTTTTCCCTCCTACGCCCTGTATGCATATGAGCCAAACCTACAGAGTACTAATTAAAATTCCCTGGCGCGTCGTTGAGGAGCTGCCAGACGTCCTCGACCTCGCCGTAAGGATGCACTTGGCCGTTGAGGAGTACGTCAAAACATTGCTCAAAGAAATCACGGGACAAGAGGGGCCCAGACTCACGGCGGAGGAGTTGGACAGCCTCCTCACGCCAGACAGGCGGGAGTTGACACGACGGATTATCGAAGAGGTGTTCCCCAAGTGCGGTCTCAAGAAGTACTTCATAAAACAAGCCAAGTTCTTCTGGCGCAACGTAGTATTCCACAGATCAATTCCGTTAAACGTTCAGTTGAGAATTGAGGACGAAAGAGATACAAGTAAGGCGGTTTTTGTCGACCTAAAGAGTGGCGTAGTCAGAGTGCGGAAGTTGGGCATACCGCCTTTCGCTGTCGAGTTGAAGAAGGGCGACATCTCTTGGATCAGAAAACGGTTAGAAGAGGGCACCAATCTTAAGCTGGCGTTTCTCGGCGTTGAGAAGAGAGGTGGTGAGAAGGATCCTACTTACGGCAACCTGTATATTGCCCTGATGTTTCATATAGCCCGCGGTGAGATAAAACAGAGACGCAGTTAGATGGCCTGGTGTGTAGTATCTGCAAGCGCTTGGTCAACAGTTGCGAGAACTTCTGCCAAATGTTGTATAGCGGGGTCGCGAGATAGTTTATAAAGCTTAATCCTACCAATGTATCTAACTTCGACAACGCCGTAGCGGACTAATTGCTCTAATTGTCCTACAGTAGCTCTCTGGGCAGACCCCATACGTCTTACAAGCTCTGATACATTCATCTCGCCATAGCGCCACAAGGTTAGAATTATCTTTATCTTTGTCGGAGAGCCTAAAACAATATCAATCACAGGAAAAAAGGGGGTGTTTTGTTTTTATTTCTTTTTGCCGATTAGTCTGTAGACTTTTATTCCTGTGTATGGGGATTTTGCTACTGCAAATAACATCGGCCCGCGGGCAGTCTGCTTCTCAACAACCTCATACTGATCAGTCTCAAACGCCTGCTTCGCCTTAATATCGTAGAACTTCAACTTTTGCTTTGTCATGCCCATCTCTACCCACCGCTTTAAAAACCTGTCGGTTATTTTACAACAATTCCACTATTATACACATACTTAAAACCAATGTAGCGATTGTGCGGGGCTTCTCCTCGTCCACGCTTTCATCAGTAGCCAGGCCGCCCCGGGCGCGGGATCGTCGGGCGTAGTTGTGAGACGAGAGATTCAAAAAGGCTCTCAGAGATAGGGATCTGTCTCTTTACAACTGAAAGCCTCGCCCTTTAGGGTGGGGAGACGGGTCATATAACGCTGTCCCCCGTTCTGAAGGGCGAAATCTGTTGTCAAGATGTTGTTTAAAGATAAGACTCCCAGAGGGTGCGTATTCAAAATATCCACAGGTTTTATATCTATAGACGTAGCGCATTATATGATTATTTTAACCCAACGGTATGACGCCATACCTCTACGCAATGGGTGTATAAAACTAGTGGAGACAACGCCGTTGTTACTGGCAGAGAGATGTACAGGCCGGTATCTGGTTTTAAAAAGAGGAGATGGAATCTACGTCTCTAACAAGCCAGTGAGTGAGACAAACCTCGTATTTTATATCGCCGCCGGGCTACCGCGGCGGGTTAGATATATAGATGGCGTGGTTAAGATAGAGGAGGGGTTTGACTTATTCCAAGGGCTTACAAAGAGAGGACTTTGGAGAGAGATCGCCCCATCGTTTTATGCCGCAGTCTCTGCGTACGCCGCTAGATGTACATACTGTACTGCGTATATAGAAGTGGAGTCTAAAAGACGGCCTCAACAGATTAAAGACAGTAGAGTTATCATAGAGGTGGCGGGGCTCGCCGGCAGATATAGAGCTGTTATAGTATCTCCGCCAGGCCGCTCTGACGTTTTTAAAGACGCTGTTATAAAACTATTTGACAACGCCGACGTTATACATATGGTAAAGCTAGGCGCGGCTGTAGACGTGCCGCTCGACCTCTACCTCCCAGCCCACGTAATTACGTATAGAGTAGCGCCCGCCCCCACTCTACTAACGGCTAGAAATGGCTAAAGACGTAAAACAGGCTATCAGAGAGCGCATATGGCGTCTCCTAGAGGAGAGAGACATCGCCGCGTTCCCCCGGCCTGTCTACGGCAGAATACCAAACTTCAGAGGGGCAGACATAGCTTGCCAAAACCTAACGCGCCTCAGCCAGTTTATCAACGCCGCCGTCGTGAAGATAAACCCAGACGCTCCGCAGAGGCCCTGCCGCGAGGCGGCTCTCTCCGCCAGCAAAACAGTAATAATGCCGACGCCAAGGATAAGAGAGGGCTTCCTACTCCTCGAACCACGTTCTATACCGCGGGAGGCGTATAGAGAGGCTTCGACAATCGCCGGCGCCTTTAAATGGGGGAAGTCTGTAAAGCCTTGGCATCTGCCAAGAGTAGACCTAGTCATAATTGGGTCTGTCGCAGTTAACCCAAAGACAGGCAGGAGACTAGGTAAATCTCACGGCTATGCAGAAATCGAGTGGGGGATATTGTCTACCTTTGGCAAAGTGGGCGAAGAGACCCCAGTCGCCACCACTGTACACGACGTACAATTGGTAGAAGACGACATACCTAAAGAGCCCTTTGACTTGCCTATAGATATTATAGCGACGCCTACAAAAATTATCTTCGTCAAGAGAGTCGACCCGAAGCCCCACGGCATCTATTGGGACTATGTTACAGAAGAGATGTTGAGAGAAATCCCACTGCTCTCTGAAATACGTAGAAAAAACGTTTTTATCTAGACTCGAAAAAATTGTTATGTCTTGGAAAGTCGCAATGACCATAGCAGGCCTAGACTCGGGAGGCGGCGCGGGGATACACGCAGACATAAAGACCTTCGCGGCGATGGGCGTCCACGGCACCACAGCACTGACTTGTGTAACCGCTCAAAACACTTACGAAGTTAGGGAGGCCCAGTGTCTCCAACCACCGCTCGTGAGGGCGCAGATATTGGCGGTTTGGGACGACATGGGCATAGACGCGGGCAAGACCGGAATGCTAGGGACGAGAGAAATAATCGAGGAGGTGGCCGCCACAGTCTCCAAGCTGGGTTTCCCCCTGGTGGTAGACCCCGTAATGATCGCGAAGTCGGGCGCCCCGCTGATATCTGAAGACGCCGTCGACACCCTAAAGAGGAGGTTGCTCCCAGTGGCGAAGGTAGTCACGCCCAATAGACACGAGGCGGAGAAGCTGACCGGCATAAAGATAACCAGCATCGCGGAGGCGAGGAGAGCCGCGGAGGTCATACACAGGGAGTTCGGCACAGAAGTGGTGGTGGTCAAGGGAGGCCACCTAGACGCCCCAGAGGCCGTCGACGTGGTGTACATAGGCGGCACCTTCCACGAGTTGGCAACCCCCCGCCTAGACTCGCGGGCGACCCACGGAACCGGCTGCTCCTACTCCGCCGCCATAGCCGCGGGGCTCGCCAAGGGCCTACCCCCCCTGGAGGCCATAAAGACGGCAAAGCGCTTCATCTACATGGCCATCAGATACGGGGTGGCCAGGGGAAAGGGCCACTGGCCGGTCAACCCCATGGCCTGGCTAGAGATACCGGCGGAGAGGTGGAGGACGTTGGAGGAGCTGAGGGAGGCCCTAGAGGCCGTGGAGAGAGAGGCCGAGGCTTTTGCAAAGGCCATACCCGAGGTGCAGACAAACATAGGATACGCCATAGACCCCCGCTACGCCACGACGAGAGAAGACGTCGCCGCGGTGCCCGGGAGGATAGTGAACTACATGGGCCGCGCCAAGCCCTCCGGCCCGCCCGCCTTCGGCGCAAGCGACCACATAGCCAGGAAGATACTGGCGGCGCTGGCGAAAGACCCCCAGGCCAGGTCGGCCATGAACATAAGACTAGACGCGGCGTACATAGAGAAGGCGAAAAGCCTAGGCATGACAATAGCCTACATAGACAGGAGGAGGGAGCCGGACGACGTCAAGAAGAGAGAGGGAGCCACCATGCAGTGGATCATCGAAGAGGCCTATAGACAGACAGGGGGAAAAACGCCAGACCTAATAGTGGACTGGGGAGACTGGGGCAAAGAGCCCATCATAACCATACTGGGGAAAACCCCAAGGGAGGTGGTAGAGAAGGCCCTTCGACTCATACGTTAGAAATCTTTAAATACACAGATGGGGGTTACGGCCATGTGCACGCCCCCAAAGAAGGTGGAGGAGAAAAAGAAGCAACCTGAGAAATAAGCCTACCCCCTAAGCACAACAACTCCCTCAGGTTTTTTAATCCTAACAGCAAGAGTCTCCCTCAGGAGGAAGCTGTGGCCCGCCTCGTCGGGGCCCAGATGGACAACCTCTGTGTCTACGCCCACTGCGATGTCTACCACGGCGGGGCTTGCGGAGAGCAGGAGGGCAACGCCGTCTTCCAGCTGTGGGATCACCGCCACCTCCCTCACCAGGGACTTCACCCTGGTGAGCTCCATGACGCCTGTCCTCTCCTCCACAGCCACAAGTCTGGCGTATCTCCCCGGGCTCACGAAGAGGAGGTAGGGCTCTGGGACGTAGGCCCGGTACAGCTCAGCCACAGCCCTAGCCACCTCCGCGGTGGCGGACCCCGGCCTCTCCCAGCTAGACGCTTCGAGAGTTCTGCCGGCGCCCCTAAGCAACGCCTCAGCCACAGCCGCGTCTTCCATGTAGGCAAACCTGGCCGCGGCCTCCTCTCCGGGAAACGCGCCGCCTCTCGAAAGCCACTCCTCGAGCCCCCGGTAGGAGATAGTAAACCTAAGCCTGACCTCCCTCAGCGGTATGACAGCCCTCTCCAACGACCCTTGCGCCCCCGCCACCTCGACGCCGACGGCATCTGCGTCCCTCCCCACGTAGAAAGTCTGGAGGTACCTCCTAAACCTCCTAGCCGACGCCACGGCCCCCCTCACCCCCTCGACGAATTTCAAAACCCAACCGCCCCCGCTGGCCTCCTCCGCTCTATTCCCCCTGTCCCCCGGGGGGTCGCCGCTTTTTATACCGGTGAGCTTCTCCACCTCCCCAGCGCCGGCCTTTAGCTCGCCAGCCAACGTGGGGTCGTAGGCCTTCAGCAAGGCAAGAAACTCGCCAAAGTGCGTCTTCTCCTCGTTAGCAACATCTTCAAAAACCCTCCTCACCCTCTCGTCCTCTACGTATTTAGCCAGCTGTAGATATAGGCTGATGGCGTCGAGCTCCGCGATTATGGCCAGACGCAGGGCATCAGCAACCTCCAAAGAGTCGAACTTCTTCTCTCTAACGACGTCAACAGGGTTTTTCGAAAACACCATAGACAGTGTTAGGTCTCATATATAAATACACAACAGAAACACATCAAAAACCTAGATTCTAATTCTACAACAACCCCCGTCTAAAGCGCCAGAGGGCGGCGCCTAATAATGGAAAAGGAGGTATCCCACCGAGGAAGAAGGGAGGAACACAGCGGTTGGTTACAGCACAAGTCCCGACATGGCTACGTCGGCCGCCGCGCGGGCTCTGCCACACAGCGAAGTGGCGCAGACTCATGATATATCGCGCCATTGTCGGAACCCACCCGCTTAACGATCATGCCGCTACGGTGGGCCATAGACGCTTGGATCGAGACGATTCACGTCAACTACGACAAGTGCCTACAGCAATACACAAAAGTTGAGCAGTGAGACAACAAGTGTGTTTTTTACTTCTTCTTTTGCTGAAACCTTTTTCAAGTCGATGCGGAAGTCGCGTGAGCGGTAGGCTGGGGGCTTCGGAAGCCCTTCATTGGCCCGTCGGGGGCGTCCGCCCGTTTTCGGCGTATCCAGCGCCGGTCTCTGTCTCCAGCGGCAGGGGCCGCAACGCCGGTGAGTCACGGTTCTGCTCACGCCTGTGGAAGAGCGGCGTGGTGTTGTGCGCCGGCGTTCCCCGCGCCGTCGGCGTCTGCGGTTAGAGCTCTATACTCCTTCCGCCTCTGAGGACCTCTATCCTGGGGGTTCTGCCCTGGATCAGCGCTTCGCCTATCAACAGGCGGAGTTCGAAGACGTTGGCCACCTCGCGGCCGTCGACCTTGGTTAAGATGTCGCCTCGGGCGATGCCCATCTCTTCGGCTGGCGAGTTGGGCATGACGTCGACAACGAGGAGTCCTCTGTCTGTGGGGAGGCCGTATAGGGCTTTCAGAGCTTTGTTCAACGCGACGACGTATACCCCGAGCGCCGGCCTTACGTATCTCCCGTATCTCTTCACCATCTGGTACATGATTCTGACTAGGTCTATAGGCACCGCGAAGCCCAGGCCCTGGGCCCCGGCGATTACGGCCGAGCAGACCCCCACCGCCTCTCCGGAGAGGTTCACGAGCGGGCCGCCCGAGTTGCCTGGGTTGATCGCCGCGTCTGTTTGGACGAGGTACTCGAAAAACCTATCGCCCGCCCTCAAGCTCCTCCCCACGGCGCTTACGATGCCGAAGGTCGCAGTGGGCTTGTCGATGAGGGCTAGGGGGAAGCCCACGGCGACTACCCCCTGCCCGACCCTCAGCCTCAGCGCGCTCCCTAGGGCCAGCGGGACGGCGTAGAGGTCGGAGTAGAGTATGGCTAGATCCTCGGCGGGGTCCGCCGCCGCCACCACGGCATCGGCCACCTCCCCCTCGGGGGTGATCAACGCCACCTCCCCCGCCTGCGCCACGACGTGGTATGCCGTGGCGTAGACCCCCCGGTCTATGGCGAAGGCGGAGCCGAAGCCCTCGCCAAAGGCCCCAAACCCCCTCGTCACAACGCCGACGACAGAACGCGCCACCTTTTCAACTAAATTACTCAAATCCATATACAAAGGTGCGCCACTATTTTTAACATATCTGCCGGCAAAAACGCAGTGACTTACAACTGTTCGCCCTTTAGGGCGGGGACGCGGTTTTTCTCCGTCTGCGTCTTCACCGCGGCGAGCTCCCGCCAGGGCCATCCGACGTATCACCGCGTCCTTAGGCCATTGTTGTCGGTAACAGTTGACTCGCGCCTAGGGACTTTCTCCTCGCCCGCACTGCCACGGGCATCCAAGGCGTCTCCGGCGTGAGACCTACGGGCATGGGGCCCTCTCGGGTGGCGCCCCCATGCCTGCTGGGAGACAGACTTTAAGCCCTTTGCAACCAGCCCCTTGTTTTCAACATTGGAATATTCCCACGCCAACGACAAAACCTCAATAGTGAAAAAGAAAGCAGAAAGACGGGCCTTTAGCTATAGAGACTCTTTGGCTCTTTTAGAAATCAGCTGCGGATTTCTGTAGTAAGAAATCCAACCCCCAGGAGTATATATGCGACAAAAAGTAGAACGATCCCGACGGCTACGACGGCAAATACAGACCCCCACCAGTAGAGCTTGTCCGCGGTCTTAAAAACCTCCTCCCCGGTTCCCTTGGCTAGAGTATCTAAGACCCGCCTAAATCTATATGCAGAAGCCACTTGGAAAACCCAGCCAACCACCCAAGCGGCGGCGGCCACGACAAGCGCAACGCCGTGGAGGCCGGTGCCCCAGAGCAGGTGCGAGATGGAGAAGCCGGCAACGCTATATGCAATAGTATACGCCAGAGACGCCACAATAACATATACCAGCCAACTCAACGCGTCTACCTTGGCGTCCCCCAGCCTCCCCAGAAACTCCAAAACCCCCACATACATCAAAACCGCCCCCACCAAGGTGGCAACCCAGCTCGACACAACCCCCGCCCCAGCCAAGAAGGCTCCCACAGCCGCAAACACCCTAGCGAGATCCAAATCCATATGTCAGCTACACTACGGATATAAAACTATAGCCTAATTACCATGTTGTCCTCAGCCACAATGACATCTCTACCAATTCCACGTACATCTTGGTAGATTGTGGGGTTCAACCTCTCGTCTATGTGTGTAAGAACTAGCTCGCTTGCTTCCATAGCATCTGCTTCTTGAACAGCCTCTAAGGTAGTGACGTGACCGTACCTTCTACATATCTCACCGTTTTGCTCATTACAGGTAGCCTCAAACACGGCCACGTCTACACCTGTGCCAAGCTGTCTAATTGTGTCGCATCTGGGGGCTGTGTCTCCAGAGAAAAGAACATCTATGCCGTCTACAGAAAATCTGAAGGCATATGCCTCATCGGCGGTGTTGTGACAAGCCGTGGCCGCCTGCGCCTTGAGATGAGGTAGTTCAAGAAGAGGGCCGGGGCTCAGCTTGTGAAAGACAATTTCGAAATTTGGCGATTTGTACAGATGTGTAGCAACAAGTCTTGTTGTCTCTTCTACAACTCTGGGGGCGTATATATAAAGCGGTTTTCTACGACCCTCTATGTGCGCTTGAAATAAAGCCTCGGGAAGACCCAAGTAGTGATCCATATGGCTATGAGTTATAAAGACGTAGTCTATCTCAGTCAACAGCCGGCGGTCGGACAGCCTATAGTGACAGCCAACGCCGCAGTCTACCAACACGAGGTAGTTCTCCGTCTCTAAAAGATTCGCCGCCCGCCACCTCTTTGACCCAGGGCTACCGCCGGCCCCAGACCCCAATATGTGGAGATACATAGATCTAGCCTGGAAAACAGAGTATTTTATCCCTAGCTACGTCAAAGTTAACCTCGGCGCCCTCGGGCATATCTAGGCTTGACGGTACACGCGCTTTGATAACCACGTCGCCGTATGAAATCTCCAACAGTTTATACGGCCCTAGGTACTCCACCCTAGTAACTCTCCCCCTGTAGTTGCCGCTGCCGATGGCCACGTCCTCTGGTCTAAATCCAACTAGGCCACATCCCCCAAGCCCCAGTTTGTCCCCCTTTACTATGTTGCTCAAGCCCAGGAAGTTGAAAACAAATAGACTCCTGGGTCTTGTATATAATTGGGAGGGAGGCCCAACTTCCTCAATTCTCCCGTTGTTTATCACCACCAGCAAATCGCCTATGGCCAAGGCCTCCTCTTGGTCATGTGTGACATGTATTACTGTAGTGCCCAACCTCCTCTGTAACCTTTTCAAAAAGCCTCGCACCTCAAGTCTAAGTCTTGCGTCTATGTTACTAAGCGGCTCGTCGAGGAGCAAAACCCTAGGCTCCTTCACCAGAGCCCTCGCCAGAGCCACCCTCTGTTGTTGGCCCCCCGACAGCTGATGTGGATATTTGCTAAGGTGGTTCTGTATTTCTAAAATCTCCGCAATTTCATACACCCTCCTCTTTACCTCCTCCCGGGAAATTCCCTTATTTCTCAGAGGCATGGCTATGTTGTCAAAAACCGTGAGATGCGGATACAACGCATAGTTTTGAAACACAATGCCTATATCTCTTTGCCACACAGGCAGATGTGTTATATCGCGGCCGTCGATGTATATAGCCCCGCCATCTGGAGTCTCTAAACCGGCGATTAGCCTAAGTAAAGTGGTTTTTCCAGAGCCAGAAGGCCCTAGAAGTACAACATACATATTGTCGGGGATCTCCAGCCTGTCTACATAGAGGGTGAAGCCTCTAAAAGACTTCTTGAGTTCTCTAATGAGGAGCATGCTACCTAGCTCCCCAGACTTTTTCAAGATTTCTCCTAACGGCTATGAGATATACAAGAGGCGGAATTATGCTTATAATTCCCGCAGCGGAGACCTCGCCATAGCTCATAGTCACTGGGCTCATCAACATGCTTATGTAGATAGAGTAGGTCTGCGCCCCGCTGAAGCTAAGTGGATTAGCTAAGTTATAGGGCGTAGAGGTAAAAGCCAAGGGAAACACTAAAGCGCCCCAGGAGAATAAAAAGGCGTAGAGCCCCGCCACGCTCATGCCACTTCTACTAAGGGGGAGAACTACCTTGAAAAAGGCCTTTACTCTACTCATCCCGTCGGCGAGAGCCGCCTCCTCAACCTGCCTATTAAAGGTCGAAAAGTAGTTATACATAATCCATATGGCGTATGGCAGAGTCATTACTGGATATGTAACTACCAAAGCCCAAAGCGTGTTGTAAACCCCAAGCCCTCTCACGACTAGATAAAGAGGCACAATATAGAGAAGAGTCGGAGTAGTCATGAGGTAGAGAATGTACCCAACCAACAAACCGCCGCCGAAGCCGTGCACTCTCATCTGATATGCGGCTGAGGTCGCGAGAAGTACTGTGACGACGGTATTTATAACAGCGGCATATAGGCTGGTCAACAGAAACGGTAGTCCGTTGCTAAACGCCGAGATGTAGTTGTCTAATGACAGCCGCGAGGGCAACACCGACGGGGGGACGTTAATAATTTCGCCCGGGGGCTTTATAGAAATTAACACAAGCCAAGCTAGTGGGATGAAGATGAACAATAACGCGACCCCGACCACCACGGCGTGTAAAGCCTTAGGCATCTCCCTATTGGGAAGCTTGTAAACACCAGGCAACTTTATAATCGCGCCGACAGATAGAGTTTTCATATAGGCTAGCGAAAGAAAAGTGCCGATGGCGGTCATGATAACTATAAGCGTGGCGGCGTAGCCAAACTCCCCTGCCGCAAATTTCTCAAAGCTGTAATATGCCAAGTTGTCAAGCAGACGCGGGCCAACTTGGGCAGTACCTATATATATGGGGTCAAAGGTGAAGAAGCCAGTAAGCGCCGTTAACACAAAAGCTGTTAAAATATGGGGCGAAATAAGCGGTAGATCTACGGCAAAAAACTTCCTAACCCCCACCAAGCCGTCTGCCAAAGCCGCCTCCTCAACGCTTTTAGGTATAGCCCTTAGACCCGAGTATATTATCAGGACAGCGGTTGGGAGCGCCCGCCAGACGTCGATCAATACCACAGTCCAAATTGTAGAGAGGGGGTTTGTTTTAACAAGCCCAGCCTGCATTAGGTAGTACCCAAGGCCATACAGCGGGTTTAACATTAAGTACCAAGTCATAGCGGCTGTGACAGGCGGGATAAACGCAGGCAACATGAGAAATACAAGCCACCTGCCGCCCAGCCTCTTCAAGGCAAGAGCTATGGGGATCGCGGCGGCGACAGATATGATAGGAGTAACAATTGAGTAAAACAGGGTGTTCCAAAGTATTAAAGTGCCGTAGGGGTCCCGCAGAAAAAACCAGAGATAGTTCCCAGCACCAACCCACTTGAGAGCACCCTCGTAGGTACGCTCGTATAGACTCAACACGAAATTACTAGCTATGGGATACAGCGTCATTAAAAAAAGGTAGAGAACAGCTGGGAGAGCAAGAAAAAGAATTTGCTTATCTTTCATGAAATTTTTGCAATACTCTTCCAAGTCCTGTAGATGTTCTGTTGCGTCGTTTCGGCATCTTGTTCGCCCCGTAGATATTTAGCGACTTCGTTTATAAAATAGGGTCTCAAGTCTGTGAAGAAGTTCGTGACCCTGTTTACAAGAGTTAGCCTTGTGAGATCAGCTTGCGAAATCTTTGCCTCAAGAAGTGGGATAAAGGGCTTTACCCAACTCATAGAGGGCACCTCTGAAGCCACACGAAGGCCGCTGACGGTCCCGGGAACAAAGCCGACTTTTTCAGCCCCCTTCCTATACATCTCCGGCGACATCATAAAGGCGATAAATCTCGCGGCTAAGTCTGGGTCTTTGGCGTACGGATTTATCCCAATAAACGTGGGGGCTAGACCTGTGGCAAACGGGTTCTTACCGCCGGGCAGAGGCGCGATGGCGATATCTCCGGCGACTTTCGAGAGAGTGGCGTTGTTATAAATCGGTATGAAGCTAGTCCATGCGGCCACCATGGCGTAGTCGCCTGTCAAGAAGAGATCTCTAAGCTGGTCGTATTCCATCGCTTGAACTGTTATAGGCGGTTGGAATTGTATAAGGCGTTTATACGTCTTCAACGCCTGTAAAAACGAGGGACACCCCACAGTTATATTAATCCCCTGCGGCGTCATTTTAAAATACGCCCAGTAGCCTTGAGTAGGCGCTGCCCCCTCAAATTTCGGAATATCGACACAGGGGTCGGCCATGGCGTATGTATAGAAAATGCCGATAAAGCCGTTGAAAATAGACTGTTGCAACCCGTCTGGGAAGAGCAACGCGTATTTGGCAACTTGCCTAGACTGTAGAAACTCCGCTGCCTGTATCAGCTGGTCCCACGAAGACCATGTAGAGGGGTCGAGCTCATAGCCGTACCTTTTCCTAAACTCCTCACGCAGAGCTTGATTTTCAAATATGGACTTCCTATAGACCAACACATATCCAAAAACCATTTGAAACGGAACGCCAAATATCTTGGTTATATTCCCATCGGAAGATAACATGATTACGGCGGTCATAGCGCTCATAGGTAAGTCGGAGGAGTTGAATACACCTTTGTTAAAATAGGGAGTTAAATCCATCAAGTAGGGCCCCAGCGTAGAGGCTTGGGAGGGGTAAAAGATAATCACAGCGGGGTCCGGGTTCTTATTCTGTAGAGCGGTCAAGGCAGTCTGTACCATCTGGCCATACGGCACAGGCTGGATAGTGATCTTAACACCTGGATATCTCTTAGAAAACTCGTCAGCCGCCATCCTCACGTAGGGCATGAGCGTCGGATCTCCCGTGGGCACTAACACCGTGAGCGAGCCGCTCAGCTGAGGAACAGTCGTAGATGTGCCAACCGCCGTTGTGACGGCGCCGCCGACAGAAGACGGCGCACCCCCCGGCCTATACGCCATATAGAACGCCAGAGCCGCCAAAACAACCACAATAACCCCAACTACAACCGCTAAGCTTTTGGACATATATAGATGTATTTCAGTTATTTATAACAGTTAACAGCACTGTCCTCCCCCTTTAACAGACTCAACGCCTTGTCTAAGATTTTCACACATCTGGAAATTCGCCATACTATCGAGTCTCCTCTCCCGAGAGCTTTTTCACCGCCGCTTTCAGCTCCTTTACCACGTCTACAAGCTCGTCGAGGCGGTGAAAGGCGTTTAGCGTATTCCGCTGCTCTTCCTCCAGCTCCTCCAGCCGCCTCAAGATGAGGTAGAGGGCTAAGAAGATAAGCTCTCTTTCGCCTACCGCCTTCCCCTTCTCCAACTTCCCCAAAGCCTCAGAGGCAAAAGCCGCTACAACAGACCTAACCTTTCTCAACTCGTCCATAAGGCCCGTAACAGACGGAAATATATATATTTTAGTAACCGCGCGCCGGTAGGCCTACAACAGCGGCGGATGTGGGAGGAGGGCCAGGGTGTAGAGCCCTGCGGCTGTAAACACGGGGGCGCCGACGGGGAGGGCCAGCCTCAGCCACTCCCTAAAGCCGATCTTTAGGGCGCCCGCCAGCACGATGTTGGGCGCGTTGCCGGGCACTGTAAAGCCGCCTGCGATGAGAAGCGATGTTAGGAAGCTCCGGAGCGCCTCCGGGGCCATCTCGGGGCCCACCAGAGCTGCGACAAGAGTGGCGTTGTCTGCCACGGCGGAGACCGCGCCGAAGAGGTAGAGGGCCTCTCTGCCGAGTCTGGAGACGGCAGCGGCGAGCGGCTTGAAGAACTCGCCCAATATGGTCAAGGCGAAGATGAAGACGTACACCCTAGCCGCCCTGGCAAAGACCTCCCTAAGCTCCGGCTCATACAGCTCCGCCTCCGCTCCGGCGCCCCTCCGTTTCGCCAGCGCGAAGTAGGTGTACAGGGCGAAGAAGATCACCAAGATGAGGACCACGTCAAGGAGGACATCCACGAGGTAGAAAAAGCCTTGTCTCAGCTTAGCCACTGCAATGGCTGACAGTGGCTCGCCCAACGGCAGTAGAGCCGCGCCGGCGCCGATGGCATATGCACCGGACACAGCCGCAACCGCCTTATAGCTATGCGGCGCCCTTGCAAACGCCAGAAGCTCCGCCAGCACCGCCGCCGCCACAACCGCAGACACCACGCTACTGGAGAGCCCCAGCGCCAGGACCAAAGTAGCCAGCACCCCAGGCCTAGCCAGAGCGCCGGCCCAAGCCGCTAGCCTCCGCCTCAAGAGGTAGAAGGCTAGCCCAGCCAGAAGAACAACCTGCGTGATGCCCACCGGCACGTAACCGACCCCCGGCTGGTAGACAGCCACGGGGTGGAGGAGAGCCTCCTCAAGAAGGTGCAGGCTCCAGACCCCCCCAACAGACGCCGCCACGACGCCAGCCCCCAGGAAAAACAGCTCGAGGTTGTGCTCCACCCGCCTAGACACCAGCGGAAGAGCCACAAGCAAGATGAGAAACACCACCTGTAAAACCAAATCCATACCTCACGTAAAACAAAACCCTTTAAAAAATATATAACACAAGATACCCACAAACAAAACCCGCCGTCTATCCACGACAACTTCCAACGGCAGGCAAACACAGGAACCCTAGTGTCTGCTATAGAGTTAGCGCCTCTCTCATAATGGTCTACATAGTGGCGCTGTCTTTCAGCCCACTCGGCGCACTACAAATAGGCAGCCTCGCCCTAGACCCCCTAACCCTCATAATATTCATAGGTCTGGTATACACGCCAAGTGTTTGCATAGCCTTCTACCTAATATTCGATTCTATAACAAAAATATAGTCTATACCGGAGGAAACCCCGTAATGTATATATAGAACCTAGATAAGTCTCAGGTATGAAGCTCAAGGGAGTCACGCTTATCTATGGGCCGCCTGGCGCTGGAAAGACTACCTTTGCCGCATGGTATACCTATAACAATTATGACAAAATTTTTTGGGTCTCTGCCTTTGAAGATGAGGGAACCTTTAGGAGGAATATGGCGGCTTTGGGCTACAACTTCGGCGAGAAGCTGGTCTACTGGGAGGCGGTGTTGGCCGGCGCAGAGACGTTTTTCAACACCCTGCTAGACGCAGTAGTTCGCGAAAAGCCGCAGGCCCTGGTAATAGACTCTGTGACGGAGTTTCTCGCCATGGGAGGGGGGTTGGACATCCTCCACAACGTTATCTACAGAGCTATAAAACAGGGAGGGGTCGACGTCTTTCTGACGGCAGAGAGGGAGGTTGCGCCAAAGGTGGCGTATATAGCAGATAACGTTGTTGAACTCCTCTACGACGTCTACCCCTACGGCGCCGTGAGAGAGGCCGTCGTGAGGAAGATACGCGGGGGGAAGGCGGGTTACACGTTACCCTTTGTAATTAGAGAAGGCACTGGCATACTTTTTGTAACGCCGACAGAGGCAGCAGAGGCGCGTGTAATGCGGATAGAGACTGGGACGTGTCTCGACGTAGCTGTCGGCGGGCTTTACAAGGGGTTGTTACATGTCCTTGTGGGACCGCCTGGGGCTGGAAAAACTTGGCTTATGTTGAAGACTGTTAAATCTCTACGAGAACGGGGTGTAAAAGCAGAGTATATATGTGTAACTGGGGCGGCTTCTGTGTATGTTCAACAATTTGGTGTAGAATCCATAGACGTAAATCTAGACTTAGGCGAGTTATACGCTGCATTAGCTACAGTTAAGGCAGACGCCGTTTTTATCAGAGGCTTAGAAGCTCTTTTTAGATTATATGGCGAACAACTACTGTATTCCACCCTACAGACGTTACTGAGGGTAGCCAGGTCGGGCCCCGCCGTAGTTATATCACTTAGAGATTTACACGACCTCGATGTGCTTTTCGACGTAATTGTAAACGTAGAGAATAGGAGAGTCACAGGCGTGAGAGCGCCAAGCGGAAGAATAGGAGAGAAGGTCGAGTGTTAATATGTGTCTGGCAAGGGATTTATTGATACGTTTCTATAGCTCTTTAGACATCTCACTTAGCGCTTTAATTCATTACCGTGTCTTGGCGGTGTTTGGCAAGCCTTTTGACTACTTCCTCGTGGAAGAGCCCTGGCGCGTCTATGAAGTACTAGAGAAGGCACTTGGAAAACATAACACAGAGTTAGTTATTAATATCCTAAAAGGTTGGCTTGAGAAAAATGGTTGTTCTCTCACCTATGAACAGCTCGTGAAGTTTCTAACAAAGAGAGAGACTTGGGGGGTTAAGTAACTCTTGTGTTTATCTCAATTATTTTCCCATCTCTCATCTTAGCGTAGGCATCGCAGTATGGCAGTAGCTCTAGGTTGTGGGTGACCATCACTATCGTTATGCCGAGGGTTTTCTTCAGCTCTAGGAAGGTGTCCATCACCACCTTTGCGGTGGCGCTGTCTAGGTTGCCAGTGGGCTCGTCTGCCAAAAGTATCCTCGGCCTTGCCACTATGGCCCTCGCGATGGCCACGCGCTGTTGTTCTCCGCCGGATAGTTGGGTGGGCCTCTTCTTGGGGTCTATGTGGCCGAGCCCCACCAGCCTCAACGCCTCTAGGGCGGCTCTCCTCCTCTCCTCTCTCGGCACTCTCCTGAGAATCAGCGGTAGCTCCACGTTTTCTAGGATAGACATGCGGGGGATGAGGTAGAACATCTGGAAGACGAAGCCGACGTTTCTGTTCCTGAACTCGGCCAGCTCGTCGTCGCCTAGGTCATTTAGCCTCACCCCGGCCACCGTCACCTCGCCGCTTGTGGGCTTGTCCACACCCCCTATGATGTGAAGAAGCGTCGACTTGCCAGAGCCCGAGGGGCCGATGATGCATTGGAAGGCGCCCTTCGGCACCTCCAGAGTGACTCCTCTGAGCGCCGGGTAGTCGCCGTAGTACTTAACGACGTCTTTCACAACGATCTCCACAGCCATGCCTATGAACGCGCTATAAATAGTTTACGCACTTAAAGGTGTTGTACAAGAGAGTCTCTTTCTCGACGGGCGCTCCCCTTTGCTTCACCGGCCCTCTCCGGGGGCTGGGGCCCGCGACGCCTTTTGGGTGGCCGCGGGCGAGGGGGCCCGGGTCGTTGGGGGCTGGCTGTGCCCCCTAGTCGCCGAGCCCCAGGGCTGGGGTAGTAGCTCATAGGAGCGACAGTTTACGAACTTAAAAGTGTGATAGTCGTCGGGACGGGGAAAAGCGGGTTACTTCTGGAGTAGCTCCCAATACCTCTTCTTGGCCCAGAGCAACGGCACGTTGTCTCTATGTGCCTTGAAGCCACAGGCGGGACAACGCATGAAGCGGCAGTTCTCCACCGCCATCTTTGCCCCGCATTTTGGACAGATGGTTGAGTACAACCTCTCCTCTAGATATAGCTGTCCATACCACTTTGCCAACTCCATCAACCTCCTCCTCGGTTGGCCCAGTCCATCGGGGAAGTACTTCTTCTAGCCGTCTTCTTCTGGCCGGATCTGTCTCCCTCGCAGTCTGCTCGTCGAGACGGCTTACCTCCTCGTGAAGCTTCCTCAACTCCTTTGCCATAGATTCGTCGGGCAGTCTACAACGCTTTGAAATCTTGCCGTCTTTAACCAAAGCAAATGTAATGCCGTGGTCTAGACGGTTGATGACACTCGCCCTTGGCTCTATCGGCTTGTCTCCACGGCGGTAGTATAAAAATCAACAGCTGAAGCTGGCGATTTACTCTCTGTCGTTTGATACATGACGGCGTTTGACGACTGTGTGTACAAGGGGGACCGACTGCGGGAGCTTCACTGCGCCCCCCGCGGGGCCCTCTGCCGCCGTATTTATATAATGGGTCATTATATAAATTTATGGGCCGTGTTTTGACGGTCTTTGCACATGGTGATGCCGACGGAGTTTGTTCAGCGGCTGTCGTCGTGGCGGCGCTGGCGGGGGAGTACGACGAGGTTGAGGTCTATTTTACGCATCCAGTGGACCTGCTGAAGGACTTTAGGGAGTTCGCCCGGGGCGACGTCTACATAGTGGACGTGGCGATAGACGAGAAGGTGGCAGAGGAGGCTGGGCGGGTCTTCGCCGGGTACGGGGGGAGGGTGGTCTACGTCGACCACCACCCCCTTTCCGCCGACTTGCCTCGTGTGGAGGTTGTGCACGAGGTGGGCTCCTCGGCCTCCGAGCTGGCGTATAGACTCCTCGGCGGGAGGCTTCCCAAGTCCTACAGCAGGGTTGCCCTCTACGGCGCCATCAGCGACTATATGGACCACAGCCCCCCTTTGCGGCTCCCGGCCCTCTCCGGGGGGCTTGGGGCCTGCCTGCGGAGACGCCCTAAGGCGGCCGCGGGCGAGAGGGCCCCGGGTCATTAGGGGCTGGCTGTGCCCCCTAGTCGCCGGGCCCCAGGGCCGGGGATGTGGCTCATGAATGTGAAACAGTTACGAGCTTAAAAATGTGATGGTCGCCGGAGTGGAAAAAACGGGTTGTTTCTGGAGTAGTTCCCAGTATCTCTTTTTGGCCCATATCAGTGGCACGTTGTCTCTGTTGTCGTTGAAGCCGCAGGCGGGGCAGTGCATCCGCCTGTTGCTCAGCTCCTCCATCTTCGCGCCACAACGGGGGCAGATAGTCGAATACAGCCGCTCCTCCACATACGGCAGTCCGTACCACTTTGCCAAGTGTTGTAGGCGCCTCCTCAGTTGTCCCAAACCGTCTAGGAAGTGCTTCTTCACTCCACTCCAGTTCCCCTCCTTCAGCTCCCGGTACGTGTCGTCTTCCATCGTGTCAACTACGACAGCGGCTTGGTACTCCCTTGCCAATTTTATGATCTCGCCGGCGCTTCGTATCACTACATCTCTCGTCTTCCTATACCGTTTCGATGCGAGGTGGCGGGCTCTGTCTTCGAAATGTCTCTTTCTGACGGGGTCCGTCTCCCTCGCGGCCCGCTCATCAAGGCGGCTTATCTCCTCGTGAAGTCTCTCCAACTCCCTTATCGTGCTCCAGTGGGGAAGTCTCATCCGCCTTACGATCTTGCCGTCTTTTACAACGCCCACCATTATGCCGTGGTCAAGACGATTCACGTCAACGGCGACAATGGCCTTGGGCTCTACCGGCGTCACCTCTCTGGCGAAGACAAGGGCAACGTAGAGTCTTCCATAGGTCGGCTCCTTCTTACCACTTCTCTTCTCAACGCCGAGAAGCGCCAACTTGAGTCTGGCATCCTCCTTCAACCTCCGGCTAATCCAAGCGACGTTGCCCTTCTTCAACTCGACGGCGAGAGGCGGTATGCCCAACTTCCGCACTCTGACTACGCCGCTCTTTAGGTCGACGAAGACGGCCCTACTCACGTCTCTCTCGTTTTCAATCCTAAGTTGGGCGTCGAGCGGAACCGCCCGGTGGAACACGACATCGCGCCAAAACACCTTGGCTTGGTCTACGAAGTACTTCTTGAGACCGTATTTGGGAAACACCTCCTCGATAATCCGCCGTGCCAGCTCCCGTCTCTCGGGAGTGAGGAGTCTGTCCGACTCCTCCGCCGTCAGCTTGGGTTCCTCCTATCCCGTAATCTCCTTCACTAGTCTTCTGGCGTACTCCTCAACCGCAAGGCGCATCCTTACGGCGGGGTCTAGGACGTCCGGCCGCTCTTCGACGAGACGCCAAGGTATCTCTATCCTCAGCGTTCTGTATGCGTACATGGGCGTATATGTGGAGTGGCTGAAATCTCTGTTGGTTATAGAAGACACACGGGGGCAGGCCGAAAGTTTCACAAGACAAACCCACGGCGCCGTCGTGAAGGCGGCGTTGAGAGACATGTTGTTGACCTCCGCCGCCCCTCGCCGGCGTCATACGCCGCCGTTGCCACCCCAAGCCCAATTCACACTGGCGATACCCACCGCGGCACTCGCGGCGAAAACCGCCGCAAACCCGTTTCTTAACCCACCCACACCTCTAACGCAATCTCTTCACAATTTCTACTCCCTCGGTTCACCTGTCTGACAGCGACGACGTCAGGCAGGTGAGTCGAAAGAGTTGAAAGACAGACTTTTCAACTAGTTTTTCTCCCCCACGCCTTCGCATATGGGCCAAGTCTACAGAGTGTTGAAGATCAGAATCCCATGGCGGTTGGTCGAGGAGCGGCCGGACGTCCTCGACCTTGCCGTAAGGATGCGCCTAGCGGCGGAGGAATTTGCAGGGAAGCTGTCGAAGGAGCTGGTTGGGAAGGAGAGGGCTGGGCTCGCGCCGCTCCTCGCGCTGGACAGGCGTGAGTTGGTCTTCAAGATAGCCGAGGAGGTTCTCGCCAAGTACGGGCTCGCCGACTGCGGGCATCTAGAGGGCGGAACCGTAGAGATACGCTGGCCGGGCTCACAGCCCTTCACGATTAAGTTGAAGAGAAGCAAGGCGAGGTGGATCAAAAAGCAGTTGGAGAGGGGCGAGCTCAAGTTCGCGTTCCTCGGCATAGAGAGGCAGAGGGACGAAGAGGGGACGACCTACGGAAGTCTCTACGTAGGGCTTGTGCTCGTCCGCGAAGTCCAGCGGGTGGAGCCCAGAGCGCTTGTGGTCGTGAACAACCTCGGCCACTATGTAAAGGTCGGCCTCGTGGCCGACGGGAGGGCCGTGGAGACGCGGAATCGTGGGAAATGTCATTTACAAGATCGTGAAGTTGGCTAGAGAGCGCCGGGCCGCAGTTGTGGTGAACGTAGAGGAGGACATAGTGAGCCCGAGGAGCCTCGCGGAGAGGTTGTTGTTCGAAGGTCTCAAGGGGCTGTGAGGGAGGCGCTGGAGGCTTGGGACCGCCGGATTATATACTTCGAGGCGGGGGTTCTGATACAGGGCTTGGAGAGGGCTAGGAAGGACCACGACTTCAAGAGGGAGGTGGTTAGGCATCTGGCGAAGAACCTCCCGCCGTCTGCGATGGCTAGGCTTATGAAGATGGCTGAGGAGCAGGCGAGGGTCAACGAGGAGCTCGTCTGGTGGGTGGAGAAGAACGTCTCGCTCCGCGGCTCAGTCGCGTTGGTGGTCAACCCGCCGGGGCCGCTTGGCTTAGCCGCCAACTTGGCCAGGGGGCTGACGGGGGCTGAGGTAGGGGTGGCGGCTGAGGCTAGAGGCGACATGTATGTTGTGAGTCTCCGCTCCAAGGGGCTTGACCTAAACGCCTTTCTGAGGGATTTCGCCAGGAGATACGGCGTTTCGGGCGGGGGCCATCCAAATGCGGCCGGGGCGAGGATTCCAAGAGACCTCCTCCCCGTCCTCGTGGAGGAGCTCAGCCGCCTACGTAGATGACGCCGGAGGCGTGGGGCGCCTTGGCGGCCTTTATCTGCCTGGGCTCCGTCATCCACGCCACCACGTTGCTAAAGAACCTGCGGTTGTCATCCAGGGTTATGAAGTAGGGCGTGAAGGATCTGACAGACCCCACGAAGAGGAAGTTGCCGGCCTGCGCCGCAACGGTGTAGTTCCCCTCTCCGTAGCCGAAGACGTAGCCTCTCACAGTCAGCCTATGGGGGGCGTTGGTCGCCACCGCCGAGGGGCTGAAGAGGGCTAGCCTCCTCACGCCGCTCAAAAGGGTCCAGTTTCCGCTGGGCTCCACGTAGACGAACTGCCAGTTCTGGAGGTAGGTCCTGCCCCCTGCTGTGAAGTTGTAGACTGCCCTTAGGCCGGACATGTTGAAGTACATAGGAAGGGGGTCGAAGATGGCGTAGGCAGAGTAGGGCGCCACGTAGGCCGCCCCTCCTGAAATAACAACGGCGCTTGCCCTCATGTCGTAGAAGTAGGCCACCCTCACCCCCCTGGCCGTCGCGTTTAACACCGCCGCCAGGGCGTCTCTTGAAAACGGCGCAGTTGGGTTAACCACGACCAGCCCCGTGGCGTTGGCCAGGAGAGAGGTCAGTTGGTTCTCACTCGCCGCCGCCACCAGTGCGAAGCCCCGGACGGCCAGCTCGGCCCTAAGCACTTCGATAAAGCCCCTTGGCACCATGTTGCCGTGGGACATGTCTAACACCACGTAGGGCTTCCCCAGCGGAGATGTGGGGAGAGTAACGTTTCTGGGGACGCCGGCTCTTACGTCGATCTGAAGCACGCCGGGGTAGATATAGAATATGGGGATGGGAGAGGCGTTGAGGAGCTGGGACAGAGGCACTCTCCAGGCCGAGGCGGCCGCCGTCGTCATGTTCATCAAATCGCCTAGGTAGACCAGGGAGTAGTTCCTAAGGCCCAGCTCCTCCGCCATATCTCTCGCGGCGTCGAGGATCCCTCCTATTTTATCCACGAGACCTAGCTTTAATGCCTCTTCCGCCGTGAAGAGGCCTGCGGTTTCTAAAACCGCCGGATCCGCCTTGATCCTTCCCGCCCTCCCCCTCAACACAGCCTCTACAAAGTTCTGCCTGATCTTCTCTACGTCGTCGTAATAGCCGTGGAGATCTTCGCCGTAGTACTTCAACGGCCCTGTGGTGTATATGTAGTCAGCTGCGTCGTATAGGTATAGGTCAGGCCAGATGACGGCCACAACGCCGATGCTACCCACCCAGCTGGAGGGCGCCGCGTATATTCTCTCGGCCGCTACGGCGGTGTAGTAGGCGCCGGAGGCGCCGAGACCGACAATCACGGCGTATTTCGTCTTGTTTAAACCGAGGAGAGTAGTGTAGAGTGTCTCTGTCCCAGAGACTGTGCCGCCTGGCGAGTTTATCACAAGCACTATGCCTGCCACGTCGTCTCTTTGTGAAAGTTCTGTAAGCGCCTTTACTAACTTATCTGTCTCGGGGCCGCCGATGACAAAATCCACAGGGACGAGGACTATTTTTGGCTTAACAGGCTGGGGGGCCGCCGGCTTTGGCTGACATATATAAAACACGGCGAGAAGGGCCGCCACGCCGATGGCAAGAGCTAATGCAATTCCAACGGCGAGAGCTTTCTCAGCCATAGAAAAGAAGTGTGGGAGGTATATATCTTCTATCGCGCTAATGTCCTTAGTATTTAAACGAGAATGTGACAGTGAAGGTCGGCGACAGGATCTACATCCTTGAGACAAACATAAGAGACGTAACGGTTGGATACCACAGCTACAGGGAGATCTTGCAATCTACCAAGGGCCCGTGGCACGCAGGCTGCACCGTCAAGAGCCGGGCAAAAGAACGACGTGAGGAGGAAAGTGACAAATCTCGTCGTAAGGGAGACAGAGAGGCTAAGCGCTGCCACAGCGGTCAAAAATTTGCCAAAGGAGACGTCGAAGGACATGATATCAGAGATAGCAATCCTAAGCCAAGGGACGGGATCTATAGGGCGGGCTTTAGAATTAGAGAGATCGTACAGAAGGCGAGGGAGGGGAAGTGATAAAAGTAAATCCGAGGAGAACCTCCTCTCTAAACGTCGAAAAACGTGCAGCCGCGTGCTGTCCGGCACCACGCCTGAGGTACCGTGGATGCCGATGGTGGCATGGGCGAGGAGAAAGTCCCTAGGGACAGGCGATTGCCGTTGGCCCTATTTAGTAGCCCAGTCTTTTCTAGGCGGTGAGAAGACGTCTATTACCACGGCGTCGGTTATCGCCACGGCCTCATGTTCTACGCCCGGCGGTACATATACCACATCTCCTGTAGATGCAGTAAATCTCCTCCCACCTACGTCAAACTCTATAACGCCCTCTAATACCACAGAGATCTGCTCGTTTGGGTGGCTGTGTCTCTGTGCGACGCAACCGGCCTTTAATCGAAACTGCGCCACTGTGGCCCCCTCTCCAGATATATAGCGCCTCTCCATACATTCGTTTACTCTCTCCCAACGCCAGGTCATAGTCTCATAAGCTTTTCCCGCTCCTCTCTGGGAAGTGTAGAGATATCTACTGAGTCGAGTATCACCTCGGCGGCAGTCTGCGGGTCTCTATAATAAAACTTAACGCCAGCTATCACCACAGCCCTCAGCGCTCCCCCCTCTACCAATTTATCTAGCCTCCTCTTGACCTCCTCTAGAGAGGTCCCAAGATACGACGCGGCTTGAGCTGCAGTAAAGGCGCCTAGTTTCCTCGCAAGTTCCAGCGCCGACCTAAGAAACATGTCTTCTATTACACAGGTTGATATATATTTTGTGGTTTTAAACAACAATTTTTATACCTCCTGAAATTTGGCTTATGGACGTCGCCGCCTTACTTGAGGAAGTGCTTAAAATCTACAGCCCTCCCCACGGCGAGGGCGAGTTGGCCAGGTGGCTCCAACGCTATCTGAGACAATACGTCCCAGACGTATGGATCGACGAAGCTGGTAACGTAATTGCTGTGAAAGGCCGCGGCGAGCCTGTCGTGTGGCTACACGCCCACATGGACACAGTGCCCGGCCCCCTGCCCGTGAGGAGGGAGGGAGACGTGCTGTGGGGCCGCGGGGCGGTAGACGACAAAGGCCCCCTGGCGGCTTACACAAAGGCTTTCCTCGAGGCGGAGCCCCGGGGGACTCTGGTGCTTGCCCTCGTCACTGCCGAAGAAGATGACAGCGCTGGCACGGAGGCCCTCCTGAAGGGGGGACCCCCCAGGCCCCGCTATATTTACGTGGGGGAGCCCACCTCTCTTCACGTGGCGTATGCCTACAGAGGCGGCGCCAAGGTGTACATAGAGCTGGAGTCTAGAGGTGGCCACGCCAGCTCCCCCATATACGGCAACATCGTGGAGGAGCTCTACGCCATATACCAAGAGATCAAGAGGGCCCTTGGACATGCCGAGAGATACGACGCCTTCACTGTCACGCCCACTGTGGTCAACTGCGGCGACGCCCCAAACAAAATACCGACGAGATGCACTATGGTTCTAGACGTGAGAATACCCCTCGGTAGGACATGCCGCGACCTCCTCTCGGCCCTCCCCCCACAGGCAAGGGCGAGGAGCTGCGTAGAGCCGGCCGAGGTCTCGCCCACCAACCCAGCCGCCAGGGCGCTCATCAGAGGGCTGTTAAAACTCGGCCTAGAGCCCAAGCTCAGCAGGAAGTGGGGCACAGCCGACTTCAACCTCCTCGTCGACCTCACCAGAGACATCGCCGCCTTCGGCCCCGGCGACCCGCGGCTAGCCCACACAGAAGACGAACATATAGACATGCAAGAGGTTGAGCTAGCCGTCCAAGTGCTTAAATATGCATTAAAAGAACTAATGAGATAAGGTATATATATATGACTTAAATAAAGACTATGAGGTTTGAAATATGGGATCTCTTTAAAGAAGGCGCTATCGTCGTCAAGGGTCTTCCAGGGGTTGGCAAAACGTTGCTTGTGGCTAAGGCCGCTTCTCAGTTTAAAAAAGTGGCGTGGTTCACCTTTTACGAGACCGCCGATCGGCTTGTTAAATTTCTCAAATCGGCTGGATTAACTCCGCCTGCGTACATATTTGACTTAGTTAGCGTAGAGCCTAGGGTTGCAGTAAAAATCATTGTAGATAAAGTTCTTGAGCTTAATCCAGATTTCGTCGTCGTAGATGGCGTAAGTGCTCTTACTGCCGAAGGCGAGAGAGAGCTTATCCACGCCGTGTTTTACCACGGGCTTTCACGTGAGAGGCCTATAGTCTTGGTAAAAGAGGGTGTGGAAACAACTCCATCTGATTATATAGCTGATACAATAATAGAAGTTGAGCACCGTATATTTAATACAGGCGCCTCTGCACGTTATGTAAAAATACTAAAGTCCAGAGGATATTATATACCTCAGACAGTATTTCTCTATGCGTTAGAAGAGAGGCCCACTGTTGTGGCGCCTGGGAGAGAGCCTGTAGAAATCACCGCCGAAAAAATCTCTACAGGTTTTCCCGAGTTAGACCAAGTTTTAGAAGGCGGTTTATTAAGGGGGAGTTTAGCCGCGTTGGTAGGGCCTCCAGATGGGCTGGCGAGTAAACTTGCTGTATTAATGGCGGCGGAGCTTGCAAAAAGAAACTACAAAGTTCTTTATCACCACCACAAATTAGTGCCGCTTTACATAGAAACTGCCAAGAGATTTGGAGCTAGCCTAAAGGAGTTAGGGGTTTCTCTGCTTTATCATCCTGTGTCTGAGCATATGTCTGCAAATTGGTGGTATAGAAGCGCTGTGTTTGTAAACCAGGGGAAGTACGATTTACACATTGTTGACCAATATGAGGAGGTATTGTTAGCAACGGGCATACAGCTACTAAAGGAGACAATCCCACTCCATAGATCTCTTTTAAAATATCCCACAGTAATTTTCCACGTGTTTAATTCCTACAGCGCCTGGAGAGAGATGGCTAGATACTTAAGCTCATACTATGACTACATCCTGTTGGTAAAACACAACCACGCCATTATACATACGCCAGACAACATAACCCCTATAAAGTTGCAGTTTCGAGTAGATCTCCAGGAGAGGAGAGTAGTATTTAAGCTATGACATGTCTCACCAAAGATTTATTAACACGCCTATATATAGAGCTTGATTTTCCCATAAGAGCTTTAATTCATTACCGTGTCTTGGCGGTGTTTGGCAAGCCTTTTGACTACTTCCTCGTGGAAGAGCCCTGGCGCGTCTATGAAGTACTAGAGAAGGCACTTGGAAAACATAACACAGAGTTGATAATAGGCATAATGGCCGACTGGCTTATTAAGCATAACTGCCGTATGACGCCGGCAGAACTAGAGAAAGTATTCAGCGATAAATCGATGTGGAGTAAATAGCCGCCCTAGAAATTTCAGAGTTCCTAGGTTTTTATTTTCCTCGCTTTCTCTATCGTGTGGAAGTTTTTAAGGCTAAGGCAAAAGACTATGACAGATGGTATATAGCCCATTCTGCGTTGTACAAATCGGAGTTGTCTGCGGTTTCTAACTTCGACTGCCACGGCGGCGTGGAAGTGGGAGTTGGCACTGGGAGATTCGCCGCGCCAGTTGGGATAAGAGTAGGCGTAGACCCCGTGAGAGAGATGCTTAAGTTAGCTCCGCGAGAGTTAGAGCTTGTAGAGGCCGTGGGAGAGGCCCTCCCGATGAGAGATAAGGCGTTTCCCTGTGCCCTCCTTGTAGTTACGCTTTGTTTTGTAGATAACCCGGCGGCTGTGCTCCGCGAGGCGGCTAGGGTGGCGGAGAGAGTTGTGGCGTGTATAGTGCCGAAGGAGTCGCCCTGGGGCAGGCTGTACGTAGAGATGGGCGCGAGGGGCCACCCCTTCTACTCGAGGGCGAGGTTCTACACCGTCAGAAAGGTAGTAGAAATAGCCGAGGGGATGAGGCCTTTGCGTATAGTCGCCACTCTCTCTAGGCCGCCAGGCGAGAAGGAAGAGGTAGAGGAGGCTAGAGAGGTGTCTATAGAAGAGGCTGAGCGTATGGGCTTTGTCTGTATCGAGTTTAAAGTATGATTGTCGCCGTTGCGTCTAGAAATCCAAATAAGCTGAGGGCTGTTCAAGCGGCGTATAAGCTCTTTGGGATGAGGGCGCAAGTAGTCCCCGTCGAAAAGCCTGTGTCTCTCCCTCCGCAGCCCATTGGCGTTGAGACTGTGGTCGCGGGGGCCATAGAGAGGGCGAGGGCGGCGCTTTCTGTTGTGCAAAATGCAGAACATGGCGTTGGGATTGAGGCAGGCGTACTACAGGCGGGCGGGCGTTATTTAGACGTCACTGTGGCTGCAATAGCGGATAGAAACGGCGTTGTTACAATAGGCTTTGGCCCTGCCTTCCAAGTCCCCGACATATTTCTCAACGATGTGTTAAGGGGGGTTGAGTTGGGGGTTCTGGCAGAGAGGTACTTTGGAAGAGTTGCAATCGGCTATAAAGAGGGCATAATAGGCGTGCTTACCAAAGGGGTGGTGTCTCGCTTCGATTTAAACATGGCTGCGGTAGTTATGGCGCTTGTGCCTAGGCTCTCTACAAACGCCCCGCTCTACCGCTTCTGAAACACCGCGCCGTAGAAGGGCAGAGCTCTAATGAGGCGCTTCTCTAGGTGGAACCTAGATGACAACATATCTTCAACCTCTCTCCAAGTGAAGACGTGTTGTGCCCCCACCGCCGTGAGGATGGCGAGGTAGCCCGGCATAGACTCTGCCACGGGCTGGGCGACATATAGCCTTCCTCCTGGCTTTAAGACTCGGCTAATACACTCAAGCTCACGGAGTGGGTCGGGCATCCACTGGAGTTTTTCTATGAGTAACACGGCGTCGTAATGACCTGAAATTTCGCATGCTGTCGAAACCGTCACAAAAGTCGCTGAGGGCGCCACGGCTTTTGCCATTTCAACAAAGACGGCGCTGGGGTCGTAGCCGAGGTAAGAGGCTGGCTTATAGTCCTCGTGGTAGAAGGCGGCTATGTGGCCCTCTCTGGAGTAGGGCTCTAGTACGGCTTGGCCGTCTGTAACCCCCGCTGCCTTTAGGAAGGTTTTTACCATAATTCTATGCCAGCCTTGTACTTGTATATCGCTGTAGAAGAGGTCTAAGGCGTTTCTATCAACTTCGTCTTGTGCTATTTTGATAGCTCCTATTTCGTCAAAACGCATATGCATCTCTACCCACTCTCTCGCATATAGCCCCTTTGGCATCTCGGGTTTCTTAACCTCTTTCTTGAACTCGCCTCTCTCGTCTATTATCCCCCTTTTGAGAAGCGATATGTAGAGAGCTTTAACAAAGGGCTTTTTTAGATCTTTCTCTTTTATCTCATTCCACCATTTGGCTGCATACCAAATGCTCCAGTCGAGCGCCTTCTTAAGTTCTAAAATGCCGCCGGACGCTACTATATATTCCCGGAAGTATCTCCACACAGAGGGAAAGTCTATGTACATACCAAGGCTCCTATCTCTCTGAGCTTTAATAATATGGGGTACAACTCTTTAGGCGCCCTCCCAGACTCCAGCGCTTGTAGAACCATCTGTTGAACAGTGGGGCTTAAAGTAGCTACCCTATCCCAATCTCTAATTTCGCAATCTCCCAACTTGACGACACTATCTCTTTCACACTTATTAACATCCGCAGGCTGGCCGCAGTGGGGGCATACAGATGTAACACCCGGCGCCATCTCCAAGACGAAGGGTCTTCCGCATCTCGGACACAAACCCCTGAGGACAGTTATAATCTGCATATATACTATAACGCCCTTATATTTTAGACTTACGGGTGGGCTCCTTACATATACAAGAGAATAATTTGGTAGCGGGGCCCGGATTTGAACCGGGGACCTCGGGGTTATGAGCCCCGCGGCCTACCAGGCTGGCCTACCCCGCTTCTGGCGCCCACTGCGCCGTATGGTAATTTCATAACAGCTTTATAAGTTTTTCTCTATGCCCCCTTCGCATCTCCCGCCCCTCCTCGGAGCCTGCAAAACACTGACCCCCGGGACTACGACATACGCGGCGGTGTTGACCATAGTCGCGCCTACGCCGAGAGCCAGCCAGAGGGGCTCTGCGTCTACTTCAGGGCTGATATAACTACGGCCATCGCTGCCGTGCTTCTATACGCAAAAATAACGGGTGCTAAAAATATAAGAACTAAGCCGCCGCACGTCCAAGAGCTCTACGGCCTTATCTGTGCTCACACCATAGAGGATCTCGTCTCCTACCTAACCTAGTTTTTTGCATCTCCCTCTCATGTCTCCCGCCAATCTCTTTGCCACTTTCTACTCCCTCGGTTCACCTGCCTGACAGCGACGACGTCAGGCAGGTGTGTGAAAGGAATAGAAAGAGTGCTTCTGACTTTTTGCGTCTGTGGGAGGTGGGGCGTGAACCTACTGTCGTTTGTAGTTGGGCTCATCGCCGTGGCGACCAGCGATGTCTTGTTTTTGAGCGACTCCTCTTCTCCAATTGTATACGTCGTGGCGATTGATGCAATTGCACGCACTCTCGCCCTAATCGCTATTATAAATCGCGGAAAGGACTACGAATCTGACGCACTTGAATCGGTTGCGTTTAGTATGTTCATCACTACACCCGCCGTACTCGCCATCTTGTTCATGAACCTCGGATCCGTCACGCCGTTGGAAACCGCCGCATACATCACAAACGTTGCCAGGCGGCTACTAATTGCGGCTTTCGACTTACGATAGCCTTTCCCGCCCGTCCTACCCGCTCGCAACGATACGAGAGATCTCAACATCTAGCTTTTCTCCCCTACGCCCTGTATGCATATGAACCAAGTCTACAGGACACTGAAGATCAGAATCCCTTGAAAGCTCATCGAGGAACGGCCGGATGTCCTCGACCTCGTGACGCACATGTATTTAGCCGTCGGAGAATATATAAAGAGACTGCTTAAGGAGTTAACAGGAAAGGAAGAGCCCAGACTCACGGCGGAGGAGCTAGACCGTCTCCTCACTCCCGACAGACGACGCGCCGGATTATTGAGGTGGTGTTTCTCCAATATGGGCTTAAGAAGTATTTCGTAGACCGAGCCAAGGTGTTCTGGCGCGACGTGGCGTTCTACCGGGCGGTTCCGTTGTCCAGTTTGCAAGGCTTAGCAACCGCTAACTCGACGTGGCAGATTTATACGAGATTTTTTCTATCGTCTCTTTTAATGCGACATACATCAGTATAGTCCCCACTAGCGACAGTATGCCTCCTACTCTAACGAAAGCTAGGGCTAGGTCCACTATGTAGAGGATGCCGGCTGCAATATATAGCGTGTTGTTATATCTGCCATATAGCTTAAAGGCGCCTACTATAAAGGCAAGTATTTCGCCTATGAGAATGACTATACCACCTATAAAAACTGCGCCCAGAATAACAAAGACGCCAGATAAGGCGCTGAACGGCATGGCAGCCGCGGCTCCTGCGCCTATCACCAACAGACCTGTTATCAACCCGAGAATTACAACTATTAAACCTACAAGCATAAGCGTAGTCCCCGTGTGGCATATGTCAAAACCCCTATCTATCTGAGACATTAGACGCATGCCCGGCCTAATTTTGCCAAAAATGGCGTATAGAGACACGGCGGCGCTTACTAATAACAGTATGAAAAATACAGCTAAAGCGCCCGCCGCAGAAGCTACATAGTGGAATGGATGTTCGAAAACTGCGCCAACTACAGCAAATATAGAAGCCAGGCCGACGAAAATACCTATAATAGCTAAAAGCGTTGCGACTAAAATGTACAAAAACCCTGTCTTAAGCATATTAAGGGCATCTAATTCCACGCCCCTCGTTTCCATAGATATTAGTCTTTTATAACTTAAATATGTAGATGTGGAAGGACGTCAAGATATCCTCTGGCAAAATCGTGGAAAAAATTCTATAATCTAAGCGTTGGGAGGAATAGGCTGAATAGTCCGTTTATTATCCATATCAATATGGCGAGGGCAAACGCTCCGAGCCATCCAACTCCCTGTAGCTTCCGAAGTGCATAAAGCCAGACGAAGAAAGCTATTATGCCGCTTATAAAGGGGATTCTAAATACGGCGTGGAAAAACCAATAGATCAACGCGCCTACTAATGCAGTAAGCGCCGCCCCAGCCAAATCCTCTCTCTTCTGCCTACCTGGGAAAACCTTAAGCGCAAGCCACACGGCAATGGTAGAGACCAACCACCCAACTACGAGTCCAATTATCTCTCCCGCCGGAGACATAGCAAAACTTTTACAACTGCTAAATAAACATTGACGCTATTTTTATAAGGCCGATGTATTTCTAGTTCGTGGAAGTAGTTGAAGTGCCGGGTTGTCCAGAGGGCTCGCTTAAGGCTGTGGCATATATAAAAGAGAGACAGCCTAGAGAAGTCGTAGTTAAGACGCCAGATGAGGGATGTGTAAATGTGCTAAGGCTTATTTTACCCCTCTTTAATTACCTCGTCATAGACGTGTATAAGGAGGGCGACCTACATGTGGTTAAGGCTAGACGGGCGAAGACTTGAGACGGCACTCCTCGCAGAGGTATATATGCTCGTAGGGGAGCCCCCTCTCTTTTAATCTTTCGGCCAGCTTCCGCGCCATAGTCTCCGTATATGGCAGAGGTTTTCCGCAGGAAGAGCATCTGGCGGGGCTGTCGCGGAAGACGACCCTAGACTCGTAGGGCTTGTCTTCCCGGGTCTTCCCAACCTTTATCACTTTCTCTGGGCATTTCTCTACACAAACACCGCAGGCGATACATAACGCCGGCGTGAGGCGGAGCTCAAAGCCCTTTATGGAGAGGGCGTCTGTAGGACAGACGTTGACACAGGCCCCGCAGAGGGTGCACCCCTCCGCCACCTCCACTCTGCCGACAGGCATTCCCAGGGCCACGGCGAGCATCCTCGTCTGCCACCTGTCTCCAGGCTGTAGAGGAGCCTTCTCGGCCCTCACCACGAAGTCTCTGTCCTCGCGGACAAGCCCCGCGCCCCACTTCTCCACGGCTGGCCACAAGGGACATCTCTCGCCGCGGGAGCAGTGGGCTCTGGCTTCGCCATATTTCGCCGCCGCAATATAGAGATATTGCTTAGGTATGGCTGCGATACACTTGACCCTCACCCCCTCCTCGTCGCCATCTTGGAAGGCATAGTCACAGATAAATTTCAACGGCCCTGGAGCCGTCTTTATAAGCTCGGCGAGAAAGCCGTCAGGTAGAGACGGCATCTTCACCGCCTCGACGGGACACACGGCGTTGCATAGGCCGCAATCTATACACCGGTCGTACCTCACTCTAATAGATTTCCTCTCAACATATTCAAAAGCCGTAGCTGGACAAGATCTGACACACATGCCGCACCAGATACACTTGGCTTGGTCTACCACCGCTGTGTCCCTCAGCCTTATGAAGCCCCCTGTTATTAGCTCTCTCCTCGTCGCCGTCTTAACTTCAGCAGGTGGGAGAGAGGCCCAGTCTGTGTCTATGTGTTTCTCGGCTACGCTTCTAAACCACTCCCCATGGGGCCCACGATATGCGAAATATAGCGGCGTCTGAGAGAGACGTTTAGAAAGATCTTCTCTACCATCAACAATGATGATAGATGGTTTGTCCCCCGTTCCCACCTTCTCTAATACAACGACGCCTTTAAATAATTGACACCTTTCTGCCCACGTCACTACATTTCTAGTTGGAAAGCTGACAGCCTATTGGACTCACGACGCGGGCTAAGAACCACCGCGGCCATGGCCACCACGGCGAGCCAAGGCGCGTCGGCGAAAAGCGGGTTCACCTCAGCAAAGCCCCTGTGATGGCGGTAGCCGCATATATCGCCGTCTTTAGGCGCATACGCCAGAGGGGGCAGAGGGAGAAAAGCGAGGACGCCGTCTTCTCCAATAACGATCTCCGATTTCACTACAGAGGATACATGCCCACATCAGCCGGTTAAGTAGGGCCCTCGCGTGCGTACGAGGATCCGTGTAGAGCTCTCGACCTCCAGAGACAGCTGTAGAAACTTGAGACGAAACGCTTTGGCGCAATCCGTGACGTCGTTATAAACGCCGCCCGCGAGATCATAAAACTGGCCAGAGAGCACCAAGCCGCGATCGTAGTAGACACGATGAAGGACGACACGTACCAAGAGCTGAAGGAGGACAACGGAAGAGACATAAAGAAGCACCTCCTCAACGGTCTCGGCCAACTGAGGAGGAGGTTAAAGGAGTTGGCGCAGTGGTACGGCCTGCCGTATGTGGAAGAGCGGCTGTATTCGACCATCTGCCCCCGCTGTGGCGTTAAGATGGGAGAGGGGCCGCGTAATGCGTTGCCCCACCTGCGGCTTCAGAGCGCATAGAGACAACGCCCCCATGATATGGCGGAGGAGAGGTACTGGGGGCTAGAAACAACCCCCCGGCGACCACCACCTAACCCCCCAACTACACCTCCCACATGAACGACGCTTGGCCCCCCGGGGCGCCTGCAACAGGCGACTCGCGGCCGTCCCCCGGGTGACCCGCCCCCTCGCCCCGGCACGGCCCCTGAGCCCCTCGGAGGAGGGGCCGAGAAAAAGATAAGGAAGTCGTCTCCCGCGCCAAAGATCCCATGCCAATAGGCGAGACACACATACCGACTTTACTATTGAAATAGCTGGAAGGCTTGTATCAATACATGTCGCTGAAAGAAATTTTCTTAACTTCTTTCAATTTATTACCTTCAAAAATTGCAATAGTTGCGATGTGGGAAGCTGGGTTAGCTACACATTCATATGCCGCAACAATAATCAAATCGCCTACCTCTCCAAGTCTCGCTGCGGCGCCGTTTAGTACAACCTCCCCCGGCCTGCCCGGGATTACATATGTAGTAAATCGTGCCCCATTTGTGACGTTGTAGACTTCTACTTTTTCCAACGGGTAGAACCCCGCCGCTTCTATGATATCTCTTCCCAACGTCAGAGATCCCTCGTAGTGTAGATTTTTGCCAGTCACAACAAGTCCGTGTGCTTTAGCTCTCAGCAAAACCGGCATACACCCCCTAACAGCTTAGTTTATATATGTGATCGTGCCTAAGCGCATATAACGGGAGAACAAATATATCTCCACGGCAGAGTTACGAATAGCGGACGTATCCTATTGAATTCTGTAGCTATCTGTAGAGAGGTATACAAGTTGCTGTAAGACTGGGCAGACTTGTCAGCGACCAGAAACCCTCCCCACACATCGGCGCCCTGGACATCATCACTGACGCGGAAGAGACCCAGAGATTTATACACTTCTCCGAGAGTCTCAGCCAGATAGGCAACGTGACAAACCCCCCTCTGTGACGCCCGGCCCTCTCCGGGGGCTGGGGCCCGCGGAGATGCCCTTAGGGCGGCCGCGGGCGTGGGGCTTGGGTCATTGGGGGCTGGCGGCAAGGCCCTCAGTTCGCCGGGCCCCAGACCGGGGATGCGGCTAATGAGCAGGAGATAGTTATGAAGTTAAAAGTGTGATGGACGAAAAAACGGGTTGCTTCTGGAAGAGCTCCCAGTACCTCCTCTTTGCCCAGAGCAACGGAATTCTATCCCTACGATCCGAGAAGCCGCAGACGAGGCAACGCATGAAGCGGTTTCCCTCTTCGATCATCTTGGCTTCGCAATGGGGACAGGCGAGGCAAGGGCTCATGTGGCCGTCGCTGTGAGGCCCGGCTACTGCGCCTACGACACGTCTGCCATAGGCCCCGTCTTCGAGACCCCCCAGCCCTTCAAGACTGTCACGGGTTGCCACGACGGGATAGGCTACTGGAGAGAGCTCAGGGGCTTTTTCGGCGCGTGGTCGCCCGGCGGATATGTGAGAAGGCAGTACGTCCTCATCTGGATGCCGCAGGTGGGATCTACGGTTGCGGCCTTGGCCGGCCTTCAGCTGAAAAACGCCACGGCGCCTCCAATTCAACTGCTGAAGTAATGATTTTTTCATATGAACAAACCTTATTTATTTTTGAAAATTCATTGCTTATGATAACTAGGAGAAAACTAATAATAGCTACAGTTATGTCGGTAGTTCTAGGAGGACTTGGGGATCTACGCCTTAGGACACGCGGCTGGTGGAGACGGGAGGAGACTAACGATATTGAGGAGATCCGCCTACCACCAGGAGTTCCATCTACGGGGCTGATACCGTACTTCGAGAGCAAGCACCCCGCAGTCAGCGTGGAGTACATCCCGAAGGGATACGACGAGGAGTTCCCGCCGCCTTCTCCTTCTGCGCGAACTCGATGGCATAGGTATCCTCGATGAGGTAGGCCCACGGCGCCTTGAACTCCACCGTAGGCCCCGCAACAGGCTTACTCACAGTGCCTGAAGCCGGGTCTACCACAGCCACCACCCCAGCTGGCGGGGCGAAGACGGAGGGTGGCTCAGTTCACGCAGAACTGCCTCAAAAGAGGGCCAGCCTTCGGGTCTCTAGATATCCTCACCGGCCTGGTTAAGTCGACAGCCACAGCACGCTGTAGTTCTTTAATCACGTTGTCCTCACAAGGCGCATCCCTCGGCGCCTCTGCTCCTCACCGCGTCGGATCGAAGTGAGACGGTGCTGGGTACCACCCGCTTGGCGTCTTGACCAGCCTCTTCTCCAGGATGTACAGGCGGGCTTTTTTTAGGTAGATCTGCCAGTGGTCGCCGCGGCCGCAGAGCAGCTGGCCGTCGCTGGCTATGTCTAGGGCGATCATGCTCTTGGCGAGTATCTCGTCTACAGAGGCGAGGGGGATGTAGACGACTTGGCCGAACTCCTCCACGGCGATGTGGTAGCGGCCGCTCTGCGTCAACACCGCGATGTCCCAGTCGCTAAGGGCGTGGTGGGAGCCCCGGGCGCGGGAGCCGAAGAGCACCACGTCGCCTTCGCTACATACCTCTTTGAGGAATTCGCGGAGTCTTTCCAGCAACTCCACCTGCCTCTGCCTCGCTACCTTAATCCATCTGTCCATTTCCACAACAAGTCGAGGCATCTGAGGCACTCCCCTGCTTCCCATTCCTCATACGGGCCGAGCCTCGCGTCTGGGTACCTGGCCTGTATGTAGTGCTCCTCCAGCGATTTGGCGCACCGCGCCACCTCCTCCGGCACATGGGCCGACTTCAGCTGGGCAAGCCTCTTCGCCATCTCGTAGAGACTATGGGTGAGGGGCCTCGCCCCCGCCTCCCTAATGAGGAGGGCCTTTAAAAGGAATTCGCCAGCCTGCTGAGCCAGGAAGCACGCCAAGTCGTATTCGCCAGCGGCGAGGCTCCTCTGGGCGTACCGCCTATAGCGCTCTGCCTTCTCAAGCCAGCGCTCCACGTATGTACCACCTCTGTTATATAAATTGTTGTAGTAGCTCATAGAGTGGCCGGCGTCGTTGTGTATATGCGGATGGCGGCTATAAGTTGATGATGTGCTATGAGGCGTCTAGGTTCTATAGACTTCGTACGACCCGAAACCCTCCGCACTCGCTTTTAGATATGGGAAGAGGGCCGCCGACCCCTTCGCCGCGGTTGACGAGGCAGATGTGGTGACCTTCGAGTTTGAGAATGTGGATGTGGAGGCGGCGAGATACGCCGAGAGGCTCGGCAAGCTGAAGCCGCCGCTGGGGTTCTTGGCAAAGAAGAACCGCCTCGAGGAGAGGGCTTTCTTCGACTCTCTTAAAATCCCCACGGCGCCTTGGGCCCGGGGGTGGGAGGAGGCGGTGAGGATTGCGGAGGGCATGGGGAAGGCTGTGGTGGAGATGCCGTCGGGGGGTACGACGGGAAGGGGCAGTTTATCTAGTGTCGGAGGCGGCTTAGGGGCTACGGAGGGGATCTGCTCGTGGAGGAGTACGTGGATATTAAGAGGGAGTTCTCCCTGGTGGCGGTTAGGGGGGAGGACGGCGACGTCTACTCCTACCCCCCGCTGAGAATTTTCACGTGGATGGGGTAGGTGTGGAACTACGCCCCCAGCCGCGGCACGGATGAGGCGCCGTGCTACACCCAACCGAAGACATGTGGACGCGCCCAACGCCCCACCCGACCCCCGGGGGCCTGCCCAGAGTCTCTGGGCAGTCCCGGCAAGGGGCACATGTTAAGCCGGCGTCTCCAAGTCGCAAAGCCTTGGAGCAGTGATGGCGGCCGCTGGGGCGAATGTATAACCCCTTCCCCTGAGGCGGGGTTTGCAGGGGTCTCGGCCGTTGCTCGGGTTTGTGGGCAACGACCGGGGTGGGTATTGTGGCAGGGCGCCCCCGCCGGAGCCCTCTGTGCTTATGTTGATCCGCCGTGTTGAACACACCGCTGTTTAAGCCCTTCTCAGCTGTCTTCACCACTCTGCCATGAAAAATGTATTCGTATAACTCGTCTCCGCCCTAAAGGGCGGAATTTTCGGTTGTAACGGTTGTGGCCATAGAAAATCCATTGTAGCTTTCGGTTGTACCTCCGAGGTGTTGTCCTCTGCGGAGGGGCTCTGCGGAGCGTATTTGTCAGCAGATGCAGGGCAGGAAGTCTTAAATTGCACACCCACGCCTTTTCGTGGATATCCCGGACTTGGAGATCCTTAGGGCGCGCGGACTTGACCCGCTGGCCGTGTTGCACGACGCGGTAGTCCAGGGTCTAGATCCGCCGGAGCGCGTCGAGCTCTACCTGAGGGCCTCTGAGTATTTCTGGGAGGAGGGGCTTAGGCTTATCGATGCCGGCGATCTGAGGCAGGGCGGCGAGAAGATCTGGAACTCGGTAGTGCAACTTGTCAAGGCCGTGGCGGAGGCGCGGCGCTGGCCGCACGATACACATAGGCTTGTCTGGGCCGCCGTGAGGAGGATCTCCCAGGAGCTGGGAGATCGTGAAGTTGTAAAGCTCTTCGCACAGGTGGAGCAACTACACGTAAACTTCTACGAGGGGCACTTGGAGAGATGGGACGTAGACGTCTTCGTCGAGGCGGCGAAGACGCTTAGAGAGAAGCTAGGGGCAGCGCTGGGAGGCCGCTAGACCTCCCGCCACACGTCGATAAACCTCCTGTACCAGCTCTCGTACTCCTGGGGGGTAGCCACGTGGATCTCGAAGGGGTGGGGCCCTCTGCCGACGGCCTTCGCGGCCGCCCTGTAGACGGCGAATTCATCCGCCGTCGTTATCACGAAGATGTCTATGTCGCTGTCCGGCCTAGAGCCCCCCTTACGAAGCTCCCGAAGGCCAGAACCCGAGCGTTTGGGTCCACCTTCCTGACGGCCTCCTTTATCGCCGACAGATACCGCCTCAGCCACGTATCTATCGCGCCCCCTCTTCAGATCAGCCAGCAACTCTACAAACATCCCAGCTCCCCCAAGAGCTTCTCCACGTACTCCACGGCCTGCCTGGCGGCCTCCGGAGGGAAGGTAAATAGGAGGTATCTAGACGCCGTGTAGGCCAGCGTCAACAAGTCGAGAAAGAGGGTGTCGACGTCGACGCGTTCAAACCTTGACAAGGCCGAAGCCAGAGTCTTAAGGTCGTTCTTCGGGGGGAAATCCCCCAAGCGGCTGTAGAGCTTGTACTTCAGACACAGCTGTAGCTCCTGCTCTGCGTGAAACATGGCGAGATTCCACACTATCCTCAAGATCCCTCCTAGCCACCCGCCGAGAAGCCCTTGAGTTCTCTAGAAGAAAACTCACATATTTTACCATGCGCGAGTTGGGTAGAGAAGATAAAACAACCCGTTTTTCCACTCCGGCGGCCGTCACATCTTTAACTTCGTAAGTTTTCTTGTTTCATGAACGGCGTCTGGCCCCTGGGGCGGCAGACGGGGGCGCCAAACTGTTGCAATATAAACAATCAGCGGCCGACCCCCAGGTGAGCCGCCCTCTCGCCCCGGTGTACCCGAGGCGGGCCCCCAAGTCCCCTGGAGAGGGGCCAAGAAAAAGATAGGGGACAAAGACACAATGTAGCAATTGGCATACGACGAGACATCACGACGTCACCTTAGGCGACGGCGCCTGGGTTGGGAGAATTAGGCGGGGCACTTAGCGCCAGTGGCTGGAGGGGCACGTCGTCGCCCGGCCGTCGGGGGCTTCCGCGTCACATGACTGGCTGAGGCACACGGAGTTCTCTTCTCTACACCTTCCGAGCCCCGGCTAGGCCCGGGACATGCAAATGTGGCTTTTCGCCAATGTTACAGATGTATGTCTGCCGTGTAGCCCGTTGGCAGTACGGCGTTCAGCTACCTTCTTATGTTGTCAGTTTTATGACAAATATTTTTAAGGTTATTGTCAGTATTTTGACAATGGACGTGGTGGATAGGGCAAACCCCTGGTGGTTTGAGACCAACTGGGCTGAGAGAGACCGCCATCTTCGGGCGTGGGAGGGGGAGAGGGTGCGCTGGGTCCCCAGTTGGATCTGGGCAGTCTCTCTGGATCCTCCGGCATTGAACTTCGTCTACGGGCCCAGGCAGACGGGCAAGACCACGGGCTTAAAGCTCCTCATTAGGGAGCTACTGAGGCGGGTCCCGCCGGATGCTGTGGCCTACCTAGACCTAGACATCCTCTTGTCGCCGGCTGAGCTGAGGAGAGCTCTGGAGTATGTGCTTGGGCGCGCCGCCAGGCGGGGGGCAAAGACGCTCTACCTCTTCCTCGACGAGGTGACCTCGGTCAGAGGGTGGTGGCGCGTGCTCAAGTACTACATAGACGTGGGGGCCCTGGAGAGGGCCGTCGTGACGGCCACCGGCTCCTCCACCGTTGGCCTCGTCAAAACGCCGGAACGGTTCCCCGGCAGAAGGGGGAGCGGCCGCGACGTGGTCGTCCTACCCCTCGACTTCCCCACCTACGCCGAGGTCACCGGGGCAGCCGGCGGCGACCCGGCGGCTCTGGCCGAGGCCTTCCACGAGTACCTAGAGACAGGCGGATTCCCCCGATCTGTAAACAGACACCCCGACGCGGCTGAGACCGTCGTAGACGCCGTGGTTTCGGAGGCCTATAGACACGGCAGAAGCCCCCACCTCCTCAAGGACATAGTGGCGGCTGTGCTGGACAGAGTGCCGAGCCCAACGTCCTACCACGCCTTGGCACAAGACGTGGGGGTCTCCCACAACACAGTGAGGGAGTATCTAGAGTTCCTCGCCGACATATACGCCGTCGGAATCGCCCTACAGATCTCCGGCGGGGTGCCCCAGCCGAGGAGAGAGAAGAAGATATTCTTCAGAGACCCCCTGCTCTACCGGGCGCTGGCGCAGTGGACATCCAGAGCCGTCGACGAGGCAGCCCTCCTCGAACACGTGGTACAGGAACACCTCTACCGGAAGTTCGGCGAGATATACTACTGGAAAAACAAGGAGGAGGTAGACGCAGTAGCTGGCCCCTACAAAGTCGAGATAAAAAAGACACGGCCCCGGAAAACCTACCCAGCAGACGTGCAGATACTAACAAAAGAGGACATACCACACTTCCTAAAACAACTAAAAAGCTGAAAAGGGGGCGAAAGTTTTACTCTCTAAAGGATCTCAGCCACACACTGATATGTAACCCGGCAGAGAACTAGAGCCAGCGGCACCCGTAGCATAGGACACCACATAGACCCCTTCTGGAAATAGATTCCACGACGTCGATACAGACCCGACTTGGCCATAAACGCCACCACCATTTACGTTGATGCCAAAGTAAACGCTCGTTGATTGCACTATGTTTACCTGCGTCTCAGGCGGCGAGAACGATACCCAACCGGTTGAGATAGAGCTCCAACCGCTCCACTGCTGACCTTCCATGGTGATCTGGTTGTAGAAGGTGTAGCCAAACATGTCGGCAGTATTAATCCAGCCAAGTGCACTATAGATACCTGATGAACAGTCGGTGCTGTATGCCACGCCGTGTTCCACCGTAGCGACGGTCACTCCAAATACATCTTGGAATTGCCACTCTATCGGCGGCGGATAAACCGTAATGATGTCAAAGCTCTGTGTATCTCTGATAAGTTGTACCTTCAGTAGTATCTCATGTGGTATGTACTCTAGCGCCTTTGGCTCTATGTTCTCGATTACTGACTTCGTCTCAGTCCAGTTGAATAGGCGGAATTTTTGGACGATCCACGAACCATTTACCGTCGGGGGGCCATCGGGGAAGTATAATAGGGTCAGCCTGACGGCCTTGTTGCCCTTCTCTATCTTGACCCATCCCTTGATCACCCCTCCGCCGATAGGTAGCACCTTCTCTTTTTTGCTTCCTATGAAGTAGTAGGGCGCCGCCTTGTACAACCTCATGAACTCCTCGGGCCGGCTCAGGTCAAACTCCAGCATACTCCCATTGGGGTACGTAAGGATGACCCTAGCCCCTTCCTCGTTGCCCACATAGTGTATACCCGGTATGACGGTGCCGTTAGGTAACACGGAGTATGTAATCGGTATTTTAGGTACCACCTTGACAGGTAGATGCAGTGAGTTTGTTGCCAAGATCAGCGCTATTGCTACTGAGGCTGGTGTCGTGGCTAATCCCACTATCTTTTTTCTATCCATGTATGGTATTGAATTTGCCAGTATTTTTTTTCGTTTGATATCTGTAAAAGAGAGCTACAATAACAAATAGATGTTAATAAATTGTAGAATAAATTAGTTCAATTTAAACTACATCTCATAAGAAATGTATAACCGGTGAAGTCCCATCTACCTTTGCTACATGACTAGAGCCGAGGAATAACATATCCCGACGCTGTGACTAGGGGCGGGTTTTTTGTCATGGGTTTGGCTGATTTCTTCTTGGGGGTGCGGGAAAAGTTCTGCGTTTGGCGCAGGCGGAGGGCTTAAATACGTGTCTATCTGCGGCGGCGAGGGGCAGTTCCATGAGGTGCCTCGACTAGGTCTGTCCCGAACGCTGGCGGAGGGGGCCGCGTGCTCCCATAGGTGCGCGTCAAGAATTGCCAGCGGCGACCGCCTAGGGACATACGGCTTATGTTCTACACCGGAGTTTTTTGGCGGCTGGCCTCGCCTTGGCGGCTGGGATTTGGGATATGTGTCTACCGCGGTAGGTGTGCCAGGTGGTTTTGGGCGGGTAGAGCCTGCCTTCTAGGGCTCTCTGGACCACCTCCTCCCTGGGGATGTTTACGTCTACCACCCGGTAGTCAAATAGGAGGACTGGGGCAGACCCGTGTTTGAGCAGAGCCTTGAGCCTGTGGTGTCCGTCGAGGACTACGCCGGTTCTGTAGTCCACGGCGATGGGCGGTATCTCCCCTTGGGGCTCGGGGGCGGCGTCTAGGGTCTCCTCGTGGGGCTTTAGGCAGGCCACGTCGACGTAGAGGGGGTAGGCGGTTGGGCACCTCCTCTCTGCCTCCTCGAGGTCCTCGGGGGCGTCGACGTCTAGGAGGGGGCCCACGTCTACCTCCACCCATCTGTCCATGTCGGCGCTGGGGAGGTAGGACAGCCCCACGTAGCCCCTCGGCGTCACCGCCGTGGCGAAGACCTCTTGCGCTGTGAGAAGCTGTATGTGCCGGGGCTCTAGGTCGGCTATGTCGCACGCCGCCACCACCGCCGGGGCTAGGCGGGCAGCTATGGGAAAGTCTTGGGGGTAGCTCTGGCCGCTTCCATAGACAACCTTTAGGCCCCACCTCTCCGCCGCCTGGACGAGTTCAGTGTGGCTAGGCGTCGTCACGACGTAGATCTCGTCAGCCAGTTGGTGGAGGACGCCCGCTACTCTAAACAAAAGCGGGATGCCGCAGACTGGCCTTAGGCACTTCTGGGGGTCGCCGAGCCTACTCCCCTTGCCCCCCGCCATTATTACGGCTCTCACGTAAGAAACAACTTAAATATAAATAATGCCCCAGGAACTGTGATCTTAGCATACGTCGGCGGTGGGAAAGGCAAAACCACAGCCGCCCTCGGAACAGCCTTAAGAGCTTGGGGCCACGGCATGAGGGTGCTGGCGGCCTTCGTGATGAAGACGCCATTTTACATGGGAGAGGAGGTTGGCGAGTACAAAGCGCTAAGGAGGCTGGGAATAGACGTGCTCACCCTGTGGGACCTCAGAAGACCTGAGGAAGTGCTCAAGGAGGCGCTGGCAAGGGCAAATGACTACGACTTAGTTATCCTTGACGAGGTAAATTACGCCGTGAGACAGGGCTTCATAGACCCCAAGGCCCTCCTTAGCTTGAGCCGGGAGAGACCCCACTTCATACTCACTGGCGATTTTGAATACCCAGAGCTATATCAAGTGGCCGACTTGATCTCCAGAGTTGAGGCGGTTAGACACTACTACTCTAAGAGAGTGGGGGTAAAAGGGCTGGACTGGTGAGGAGGATAAAAACTGCTGCCGCCTTGGAAATAATCGAGAGGCCGCGTGCCACGTCAAAAAGCGTGGGGAGGCCGCCAACTCCCACTGCGTAGCTCCCCGACTTTTCTAAGACAACTCCAAGCGCTGAGGCAAGCGCTGCAATAGGCCACCCGGCGTTTCTACTGACAACTCTTCTTCTGTGGGAGAGGACCTCGGGACTCCACCAACCGGCTACTGCAATTATGCATAAGGCGGCTAATCTCGCCGGGATATAGTTAAGAGCTGTATCTAGATAGGCGGCGGGAGCCCCCGCTCTGCCGAAGTAAGGAAATCCCACTAACCCATCTAACGTATTGACGGCTCTCTGAAGCCACGCCCCGGGCAGGCCGAGGAAAGTGTACCACATCAACGGAGAGATGTAAGAGTCGACGAGAGACTCAGCAGCTGCCTCTAAACATGCAGATCTCACATGTCCATCAGAAGCCGTTGAGAGATCCCTCCTCACAAATTGTTGCGCTACCCATCGCAGATTATTACTACGGCTACAGGGATATATGATGTGGGCGACGCCAAAGGCAAGCTTGAGGAGATAGCCCTCTAGTAACGAGCCGAGAATACCTAAATGTGGCTTAGCCCAGACCGCTAAAAGAGCAGGCGCCAGCCCCACGGCGAGACCTACAGCAAGTACAGCGAGGCCGCGCGTGTACCCACCTGGTCTCGCAAGGGGGGAGGCAGCCTTATATATAATAGCCACCGGGTGGAGTACCGGGTGGATAAGCCTCGTGACTAGGTAACCGCGCCACTTCGCGGGCACGTCTAAAGTCTCAAGAGCGAGGGCGAGGGCCAACGCTATGGGATCCACACTCCGAGAGAAGAGACTGTTAAAAACATGTTACGTCGTTGCGGCAAATGCCATATTCCGATAACGGTATATATTATCCAGTTCCATACTTACTATGACAATAGGTTCATATCCTAGGCGGCTGGAGCAAAACTCCTCACGCCGTTTCTACTAGCTACACATAGTGTAACCACGGTCGTCACGGCTTGAGAACGCCAGTCTAACCTAGCCTGGACAACCAAAAGCCACTACGATGTGTCTTGCCAACCCTAGACATGACCACGGCCACCTCCATAGCATTAGAAGAGCCCATTTATAAGGGATGTGCTAAGGTCAACTGTTGCCAGATAGAGCGCCCTTGTGACCTCCAGCAGAGCGCCTAGAAGGTCGCCGTTTGCACCACCCAAATGTTTGTAAGCGGCTACATAGAAGAATAGCGAAAGTACTGTTGCGGCAAGAAAGGCCGCTGGGTGGAGCCAAGCAGCAACAGCGAGAGCCGGTAGGGCGGCTGGCCATTGGCGTTTTGCAGAGACGATGAAAAGAGAACCGAGCCCCTCCTTAAACGGCTTTGAGTAGGCAGCTACGACGAGGGCCAACGCTTTTGAATAGAGGTCAGTTACTATGTAGTCAAGCCAGCTCTCTGGTCTCGCGCTGGCCGCAAGCGCAAAGAGGGCTACCACGGCGAATATCCCGCCTACCCCCCTCCTGGGGTCCTCCAACACCTGCCGCGCCCTCTCTCTATCCCTCACCATCAGCGCATCTCCCACGTCAGCAAGGCCGTCCAGGTGGTGGAGACCGGTGGCCAAGAGGAGGGCGGCGTAGGCGGCCGCGGGGCTGTGGGTGAGGAAGTAGACGGCTCCCCCGGCGCCCCCCACCATTAGCCCCGCCAGATAGGGGGTGGCCCAAATACAGGAGAAGTCCAGCTCGGCCCCGCCGACTGGGAGGGCGGTAAAGAAGGCCACTACCGCCTTGAGACACCGCATACCGCCTCTATCAACACGTCGTTCTCAGGAGGCCTCCTCAGCGAATACCTAAATCCCGCTATCCCCTTGTCCCAGAGAGGTCTCACCTTCACGCCGGGGGGAGGCGGCCCAAACACCACTTGGAAGTGAACCGAGGTGGGGAGAGTCTTTACACACCTAGAGATGGCCGCTTGAACTCTAGCCCCCTCCTCCCTCACGTAGGCTACCGTCTTTTCTCTGTGGGCGCGTAGAAGCTCGGCGCCTGTGTGGTATATTGCGTAGTCAGCTATGCTGTTTATCCTCCAGGGCGGGGGGTCTCTGTGTTTATACAAGAGAGCGCCGATTCTCAAGCCAGGGGTGGCTAGAAACTTGCCGTAGGACTTCACCACGGGCAGATCCGGAGCCGCCGACTTGCCTCCTGCGAATTCCATGAAGGACTCGTCTACGAGGAGAAACGCCCCCCTCCTCCTCAGCCTCCCGGCGAGGTCGAGGACGGCGTCTCTTGGCATGTAGAAGCCAGTTGGGTTGTTGGGGTTGCAGAGGATAGCGACATCACCAGGCCGCGCCTCCCTCTCCAGGAGGGGAGGGGGCACCCTCACGGCCGGGACGCCCAGGAGGCGGGCAATTCGCTCGTAGTCGCCGTAGCTGGGCCACGCCACCAACAGCCTACGGGGTCTTAGGTCGAGTAGGGCATAGAGCAGGGCCTCCGTCGCCCCATTGAAGAGAGTCACCTCAACCCCCTCGTACTCTCGGAGCACCTCCTCGGCGAGGTGTGCAGGGAACCTCCTGTGGACCCCCCGCGCTGCCGCTTGGACAAGGGCCTCCTCAAGCCCGGGGGGCGGTCCTATGGGGTTGGAGTTGTCCGAAAAGTCATAGCGGACCTCCTCGGCCCAGGTAGAGCCGCCATGGACATCTAGGCGAAACATGAGCCTAACCTCTCTAGCTCGGCTTCAACATGGGACAGGGGGTCCACGCCTTTTGTTTCGGCATGCCACAGGGCGTAGCCCATGGCCACGCCCTCTTTGACATAGCCTCTCTCATAGGCCCTAAGCCCTCTGCATCTAGAAGTAGCGAAAGACGTCTTTGAGATATATATCCTCCTCACTCCCACCTCCCTCATTAACCCTAGGAAGTCAGCTGACTTGTCCTCCACAATCCAGCGGGTTGTAGCTACCGCAAGCCGCTCCATGTCGCCGCCAAGCGCTTTGTACAACGCCGCCGCTGCCGCCATCTGTGTACCGCCGGCGAGGATAACCTCTCCGCCGCCTTCCACTACCCCCAGCGCGATAGAGGCCACAGCCAAGTGGACAGGGTCTCCCACCTCGGCCGCCGCTGTAATAGCGTCAAGTGGAGGACTAATACGCGCCAGCGCATCTCTAACTACTTTAATTTTAAGCTCCTTGGGATTATCTGGCGATGAGCTGCTTGTCCTCCCCCACGCATTGTAGCCCAGGGCTAGGAGGATTGCCATGGCTGTGGTCGTTCCGCCAGGTATAGATTCGCCAATTACCACCCTCCCCAGCGGGGCCAGCTGCCTACCCAGTAGCCGTCCACCGGCCGCTATCTCCTCGGCGGCTTCTCTAGGCATGGCGCCCTGCCTGATGTCGCCCCCCGGGACTCCGCCCAAGACTACACGGGGCACTCTTGGCGGAATTCTGCTACCGGCGTCGACGACGAGCTTGGGCAAATCCCTCGTCAGCGCTCTCGTCACCACGGCCGGGGTCGGTATGCCGTCTGGAGTGACCGGCACCGCGTCCAGCGTCTTGGGGCGGCCCGTGAGTAGATACTCTACATCAAGAGCAGGCGTGTAGTGGGTGGCCTCGGGAGATGGGCCGGCTATAGAGATGCCGGGGATCAACGATACATCTGTCGTCCCTATGACAATCACAAGGACATCGCCCATACCCGCCCACTTCTAAATGTTTATAAACTTGAATGAATTCCAACATATAAATATTAGAGTCTTCTAGAAGCCATGCATATAGAGACCAAGCTAGTAGATGGAGCGCTTTGGGTCGAGGCGCCTGGCGTAGCGTTGTCTAGCACAGTGGACGGAGGGGTGAGGAAAGTCAAAGGGGCGGTCTTCAGGCGTGTGGCAAAGCACATGACTTGTAGAGAGATGGAGGAGGCCGCTGTCCCCGGCTACCTCAACTTTTACACCGCGGTAGACGTGGCGAAACACCACTGGGCCGCCCGGGGGAGATACGCCGCGGTAGTGGCAACGGCGGGCTTCGGAAACACCATAAACGTCCTCGTGGTTGTGCAGGCAGAGCCCGACCTCAGAGCTCTCGCCGACGTCTACAGGCTGGCCGTCGAGGCAAAGGCCGTGACGGCGGTGGACATGGGCCTTAGGAGGGGCTTGGCGAGACTGGGCGGCGACGCGTCAGACGCCGTCGCCGTGATAGCGACGGGTGGCGTCAAGGCCAGATACATGGGCCTGGGGACCGAGGTGGGCGAGGAGGTCTACGCCCTGGTTCAAGAGGCGGTGAAAAAGGCGGCGGAGCCCCCCGACCTGGACCAAGAGCTCCGGAGGTACCTCGGGGTAGGCGTCGGCGACCTCCTGAGGCTTGTGCTGGAGGCCTACCGCCAAGCGCCGGTCCCCGGCGCCCAAGGCGTAGAGGAGACCGCGGCGGATATGCTGAGCCGCCTCCTGCAGGACCCAAACGTCTGGGCCTTCATCTACGCCGCGGGGGAGCTCGACGCAAAGGCCGCCTCGGGCACCCACCGCGGGCTAAGCCCACAGGAGCACGCCCAAGACAGCAAGAAGATAGTGGCAGACGAGGCAATAGGCGCGGCGCTAGCTCAGTACATAAACGGCTTCAAAGCACTACAAGCCATGTACTGGCTCGACAGAAGAAAGCCCCCGCCCCTAGATAGACTGCCCATGTACACCGACGACGTAGCCGCAGCCCTAGCCGGAGGCTTGCTTTCGAGACTCTACGACAAGCTACTACACGGGATTTAGCCGAGACGGGGCTCTTCATCGGCGTTGCTGAACAGAGACGTTTTTGTCGATGCGCGGATGCAACAGGAGAAGTAAATAAAAAGTTAAGCTTTATGATCCTCTGGACAGCGGCAAGTAGCTTCAGGGGGACGACTATCTTTGTGGATGGAGAGGAGGCGATGGTCTTCAACGCCTCGATGTATAAGGGAAGGGCGTTTTGACTTAGCCTGGAAGCGGCCTCGTTTATGTAGTCCAGAGCCTTGGCCTGCCCCTCAGCCCTTATATTGCGGCTTGGCGCTCGCCCTCCGCCTGCAGTATCGCTGCCTACTTCTGGCCCTCGGCCTTCAATATGGCGGCTTGCTTCTCGCCGTCTGCCTGGGCTATTAGGGGCGCCGCTGAAGTCTCTCCTCGAGGAGACGAAGCCCTACGGCCAGTACGCCCCCGCGTGGGGGGCAGACGGCTACTTCGCCTCGCTCCTCCTCGACGCCTTGATGGAGGAGGCCACGATAGTCGCCTGGGCGCTCAACGGAAAGCCCCTCCCTAAGAAACACGGCGCCCCGGCTCGCCTCGTGGTGCCCACGCGCTACGCTTGGAAATCCGTGAGGTACTTCGCCGCGGTGGAGGTCTTGACTGAGCCCGTGCCGGGCTACTGGGAGATGCGGGGCTACTCCCTCAACGCAGACCCCTGGCAGGAGGAGAGGTTCGACTTCGGCAGGCCGGTCATGCGGGGGAGGAGAGTCTCAATCAGCTAGGGCTAAGTCTCTTCACCCTCCGCTCCTGCCGAAGTCATCATAGGCGATATTTTTTACGCGTTTAAAACCTTGACTATGTCGTATGTATCTCCTCCATTACGGCCCTAAGATTTATATAGCCAGTGCTATAGTGTATATGTGATCGAGCTTGTGGTTTTGGGGCTTTTGCTCATCTTCCTCGGCTTTATACTGTTTATACTGGCAACACTGAGAGTTGCTAAAGACGAGGCCAGGAGAGCTGAGGCCGGCGGAGTCCTCATCGTGGGCCCCGTCCCCATCGTCTTTGGTACAAGCCAGCGCATTGCCACTATAACAATGGTTCTCGCCGTAGTTCTCACTCTCCTGTCTCTCCTCCTCTTCTTGCTAGCTCTCTGGCGGTAAGCCACATAATCAACGCCGCGATTACCGCAAGGACAGCTGACATGACAACAGCAATAGAGAGGAGTTGTGGCGAGCCAGCGCCGAAGCAAAACGGTATGAAAAACAAGACGATACAACCGCCGCCAGCCACTTCTACACGCCCCGCTAATGAGAGAAACGGCGCTACGAACAAAAGCAGAAATCCTGTAAAAATCATCGTAAGCGCTAGGATAAACAGTCTCACATATCTATATATCTCCCAATATAAAAGCTTAATCTTACAACATGTCAAGTGTTGCCATGACACAAAACTAATAGACATCAGCTCTTCCCATCTTCGCCACAACTCCGCCTGCAGCCGCTTCACATCACCAAGCAATCTATACGCTAAGCGTAAAAACTTAGCGGCCTATGTTCATACTATACCACAGCTTCTCTTTAGACAAATGCTAAATGTGCATATCTCCCCATCTCTTTCCTGGCACATCCCCGGAGGACTTCCGCCTTGGATGTACTAAGGCAAGGGACGGCCTACCTAAGACAGACGTCAGAATATAACAACTTGGCACCGTCCCTGGATCGAGCGAGCCGTTTCGAAATAGGAGAGGTTGCGGGTTCCCTGAGTCTCAGAACTCAGGAAGGCAATACATCTCACTTGAGATGTGACTTGACAAACTCCAGTCTAGTAGCTCCAGGATAGGTATACGGCCCGCCACTTTAACTCCGCTATATGTACAGCGCCGTATCTCCTCAACGTCTCCGCCACGTCTGTAACGTGATCTCTCTCTGCCACCACTACTAGGACTCCCTTTTTCACGTAGAAGCCTGACACCCCGGCCAGCCTCCTAAGCTCTTCCTCAAGCTGGGGTGTCAAAAAGCCGACTGCCCGAGAAAACCTCCTAGCAAGCTCTAGAAAAGTCTGGAAGTCCCCATCTATCATCGCCTCCACAGCCCGCCTCCCCTCTATTTCCAACTGCAGACGGAGACTTTTCAACATCGTAGCTGTCTCCGCCCTATGTAAATCTACTGTCGCTACAAATAGGCGGGGGCAGTCATATCCATATGCCTTTCCCACGCCGGGCGCCCCAGGCGAGGTTCTGACTACAAGACATCCACCTGTGTATATCGCAAGGACGTCGCCCAACCCAGTCCCAGCCTCTACCTCGGCAATATGCGCTCTTTGAAACGCCTCAAGGCCGAGACCAAGGACGGCAATGTGTTTTGCGATGTTCACTACCGCCGACCCAGCGTAGCCATAGCCGAGAGGATAGGGCGATTTAATATCCACACCCGGGCCGGCCTCGAGGAGCTCGCCGTTGTATCTAACGCCGGCGCCAGAGAGATACACCTCTGCATAGTCCAAGAGGAGGCCGGCTCCCACCGACCCCGTCTCCAACGGGCTCCCACCGTAGTGGGGGAGCCAAAAGCCCGTCACGTGGTGCGGAATCTTAAGCCGCATCTCTCCTCCAGCGCCTTGACCAAGGTGTATACGACATAGTTATGAGGGGTCGCCACCCCCCGCGCCGCCCCGTACTTCATCACGGCGCCGTTTATGAAGTCTACCTCCGTAGGCCTACACCTGGCCAAGTCTTGCGCCATAGACGAGATGTTACTTGCAGTTGCCCTAGCCACGGTAAAAACGGTATCCACAGCCCCCTCCACTGGATACCCCACGGCCGCCGCCACAGCCGCTGCCTCTAGTGCCAACTTCTCGGCGAGGGCGCGAGCCCAGGGATTTTCCAACAGTACCCCATTGGGAGCTTGCAAAATAGCTGTGACTGGGTTTATCGCGGCGTTGACAACAAGCTTCGCCCAGCGGTACGGCTCAACGTCGTCTACAAGTCGCACAGCCGCGCCGCCTCTCGCAAGCGCCTCCCCCACCTCCGCAGCCTCTTTCGGGAGGATTATCTCCCCCCTGCCCCTCAGCTCGGCCCTACAGCCCTCCCGGTATACGCCGTAGGTCACTACGGCTGCCATGGCGTTTGGAAACACCTCCCGAGCCAACTCAAGCCCCCCGATGCCGTTCTGGAAGAGTACAGGCACGCCTGAAGCCGCCCTAAGTGCTCCAGTTGTGTCCGGCCCCTTCACAGCAACAAGGCTATACTTCACGTCGGGGGGCGCCCTATCGAGTATCTTGACTCTAAGCTTGTGGCAACTATCGCCATTGCAGAAGATATATTCATCACACCTCGACCTAGAGACCGCATATGGCTCAAGCCCCGCCTCGTTTAGAAAATACGCCAGGAGACTCCCCACCGCCCCCAGACCAACAACGACGAACACAAATTTATAGAGGGGGGAAAATAAATCTATGCGTAGAAAGACTGTCTTAGACTTTGCCAAAGGCCGCGGGCCTTACGTCTGGATTACAGCCTACGACTACCCTACGGCTAAGGCGGTAGACGAGGCGGGGGTGGACGGCATATTAGTCGGCGACAGCCTCGGGATGGTCCTCCTAGGCCTCCCCAACACCCTCGGCGTCACCATGGAGGACATGGTTAGACACACCGAGGCGGTGGCCAGAGCCAAGCCGCGGGCCCTCGTCGTAGCCGACATGCCCTTCATGTCCTACGAAACCGGGCCAGAGGACGCGCTGAAAAACGCGGCGCGCCTCATTAGGGCGGGGGCAGACGCGGTAAAGTTAGAGGGAGGTGCCGAATATGCCCATATAGTGGAAAGGTTAGTCAAGGCAGGCATACCGGTGATGGGCCACATAGGCCTAACCCCCCAGAGGGTTCTCACAATAGGGGGCTTCAGGATGGTGGGCAAGACAGAGGAGCAGAGACGGAAGGTGCTAGAGGACGCCAAAGCCCTAAGAGACGCAGGCGCCTTCTCCATAGTCCTCGAGTTCGTGCCTGCGTCCCTTGCCAGGGAGGTGACACAGGCCGTAGACATACCCACCATCTGCATAGGTTCCGGCCCCCACTGCGACGGCCAGATCCTCGTCCTCCACGACGTGATAGGCCTCTCGGAGAGGCCTCCCAGCTTCGCCAAGAGATACGCCGACGTTGCCGCAGCGATAAGAGAGGCCGTGTCTAAATACGCGGAGGAGGTGAGGAAAGGCCTCTTCCCAGCGAGGGAGCACTACAGGGAATGATCCCCCCAACCCACCCCCGGTATAGATCCCTCCTGGAGAGGGAGAAGATCGTGGAGGGGGCCAGGGAGGGCTACGTCGCCCTCCAGGGGCTGATCGCACAGGGCAGGGGGGAGTGCTTCGACTACCTAATCGGCGAGGAGACCCAGCCCTTCGCCCAGAGGGCCATAGAGGCGGCCGCCGCCGCCCTCCTCGCCGCGAGACATCCGGTGATTAGCGTAAATGGAAACGTGGCCGCCCTAGCTCCCGGCGACGTGGTGCGACTAGCCAAGGCCGTCCCGGCGCTAATAGAGGTCAACCTCTTCTACCGGACGCGGGAGCGGGAGGAGAAAATAGCCGAGGTACTGAGGAGATACGGCGCCGAGGAGATCCTCGGCGTGGGGGAAGACGCCTCCTGCACAATACCGGAGCTCTTCAGCGAGAGGAGGAGGGTAAGCTGCCGAGGTATATACACCGCTGACGTGGTCCTCGTCCCCCTAGAAGACGGCGATAGGACAGAGGCGCTTAGGAAGATGGGCAAGACCGTAATCGCCATAGACCTCAACCCCCTGAGCAGAACAGCCCGCGCCGCCAGCATCACCATAGTGGACAACGTCACCAGAGCCCTCCCCCGCCTCGTAGAAGCGGTAGAAAACCTCAAAAAAGACCGCAACCGGATACAGGACATCCTCGCCAAATACAACAACAACGCCGTGCTGGCAGAAGCCCTACTCCACATAAAAACACGGCTAGAAAAAATAGCCGCAGAGATGCTATAGAACAACCACCCTCAGCCGTCTGCCCCCAAGCCATCACCGCCAGCAGTCGCTGATTCATGCATGGGGGCCTTCTCCCCGTCCACGCCTTCGCCGGCGTCAACGATAAGGCGTGGAGGTCATAGGCCTTCCTCAACCCGGGTGGTTGCGCCACGCGTTAAAAGCCGCGCAGTGGTCAGCCGTAAGGGCGACGGGTCTCCCAGAGGCGTCAACCCCAAGACCCGAGAGAGCAAGACATAGAGACACCAACCTCGTCGCTGTAGCTTTTGGTTCCCGTACCGCTGTAAATTGGTAGTGCAGCCAGCACGGCTCCGGGGAATTTCTCTAGGATTACGGCGTCTTTTGGGATTCTCAACTCGTCTAGGGCTTTGGCTAGCTCTCTGATGACGGCCCGGCTTATGCAGTCTGGGTTTATGCCCACGACGATCTGGTTAGTTGCTTGGTCTACTCCAACCCCGGTGACAACTATCTTTCCACATATCTGCTTCAGCCTATCCCCAAACCCCCTTAAACGCCCTATGAAACAGCGCGTCTGCCCACTGGCTTAGCTGTTTGTGTGTATTTGTCTTTGAGGATGACGAGCTCCGTGCCGTATCGGCTGGCGAGATCCTCCACAGCTCTTCTTATCTTCTCTCCGCAGGCTGGGTCTGTCGCCACTATGTATATCCTCGCCGCGTCTACAAAAATCCCCAAGACACCTCTCGTAAACCTCCCTACCCGCCGCGTCGTTGTGAAACCACTGTCTCTCGTCAATCTGAAATTCACCTCTCGCAGGCCCGGGAGCCCCAACCGGCCTCTCTAAAATACGCCCAACCACGTCGTCAACCTCAATATTCATCTTCCTCGGCAGTCTGCCGTACATGTACCAGAAGGAGTCGTTACCCCCAATGGTCAGCCCCTCGATCGCCGCGTCTTGCGCAGACCGCGCTTTGCTGTCCGAGCCGGCTAAGGCGTACACCGCCAAAGCCGCCGCAGCCACCACCACGCCCAACCTCATGGCCGAGACCCAGCTTTTTATACTCGATGTACTGCCGGTGTATACCCACCTTTTTGAAATGCTACTCAGCCAGCGACAGATAGGACAGGCGCTATGGAGTTAATCGGCTCGTTGAAGATTCGCGGGGGTATTTCGCACCACTTGGGGTGGTGAGTTAGCGCGTGATGAAGCCTTGTAGGTTGTTGATATGTGATCCCATGTTGCGTCTCGCCGCGTGTATTGCGTTGTTTAGGCCTACCCAGTGGCCAATTTCTCTCACTACTGATCTACAGGACAAGCGGAACTTTTGCCTTCCTCATGAGCTCTCTAAAGTCGTCGAGGTCAAGCCCGCTTATCTGCTGCGCCCTCCTCAAGTCGCCCGTCTCGATGTAGTATACAAGGGCTGCTCTAAGTCTCGGGGGTAGGCTCTCTATGAACTGCCAGTCTGCATACCTCCTCCTAAGCTCCCTAGCCTCTTCTTCAGACTCCATACATATTCCCAATCTCTCCTCCTAAATAAATGTAGCGTCTCCCGCTCGTATTGCCTGAGCTCCTCCTCTATGTCTCGCACCAATCCCCTTTTCCAGCCCTCAACTAAGACCTCGAAGGCCCGCCATACTGTGACGTTGAGGTTTAATACCTGCGGCGCGAAGTAGGCGCCGCCATTTTCTGTAAGCACCACGTAGCCATACATAAGCCCAGCGGCTAAACACACCGCCTCTGGGTAATCCACCGCCTTAAGCGGTCTCCTTCTGCTGGCGGCCATGACCTCCCTTGCCCTAGTCTCTACTTCCGACGTCTCGGTAAAGAGGGCGAGGGCCCCCTCGGCGAGTTTCTCCGCCACCCAATCCACTGCCGGCGGGTGTTTTATCTCCCTAAGAACCGACTCCGGTATGTGTACAACGTCGAAGATGCGGAACAGCAGATCTCTGCCTCCGTACCTACTCCAGTCTATTAGGAAGGAGGCGTCCGCTATCGCCTCCATTAAGTAACGCTTGGGATCCTCGCTCTGATCCTCAGCTCGTTGAACTCGTCCACCGTCATGCCTGCGATTCGGGAGGCGACGTATATATCGCCGGTTTCCACGTAGTATTTAAGAGCCGCCCTTAGCTTAGGCGGCTGGCTCTCTATGAACTGCCAGTCTGCATACCTCCTCCTAAGCTCCCTAGCCTCCTCGAGGGCCTTTAAGACCTCTTCCACATGTTTTCCACGGCGCGTGTTTTTAATTCTTTTGTCTGGAGGGCGAAGTCGTAGCCGTCTACAAGCGCTTTTATAGACGCCATGACTATGTTGCTGGAGACCCCCACCGTCCGCCATATCCTGTCGCCGTTGCCGAACTCCACGGTGACTCTGACGATGCTCTCTGTGCTTTTCACCGAGCCGGGGAGAACCACCCGGTAGTCTCTTAGGGCCACTGGCCTTAGCTCTGGGAAGGACACGGTGAGGGCCCTCCTCAGGGCTACGTCTATGGCGTGGACGGGCCCCACGCCCTCCCCCGCCTCCAGCCTCTCCTCGCCGTCGACCCACACCTTGACTATGGCGTAGGCCGCCTCGCTGGGCCCAGTCACCACCCTCCACTCCACGACCCTGAACCTCTCCCTGTAGAGGCCGAGGTGCCTCATGAGTATGAGCAGGGCAGAGGCCGGCGCTAGGTCGAAAGAGTAGCCCTCCCTCTCCAGCCTCTTTATCTCGTCTAGCGCCTTCCTCACCGCCTCGTGCCGCTTGTCCAGGGGGATGCCCAGCTCCTCAGCCGCCTTCACCACTACGCTTGCGCCCCCAGCCACCTCAGACACCACGAATACCCTCCTGTTGCCCACCAGCGCCGGGTCTATATGTTCGTAAGCCCTCGGCACCTTCATGACGGCATCTGCGTGGACGCCCCCCTTGTGGGCAAAGGCGAACTCGCCAACGTACGGTTGGTATGGGTTCGGCTGAACGCCCAACGCCTCGTAAACTAGCCTTGACACCTCCCTGAGGCGGCTGTACTTCACGGGGGGCGGCTCGTCCCGTAGAACCCTAAACCCCATCTTGAGCTCCAGGGTGGGGAGGACGGCGGTGAGGTCGGCGTTGCCTGTCCGCTCGCCAATGCCGTTGATAGTCCCCTGGACGTGTCTAGCGCCGGCGGCCACCGCCATGAGTGTGTTGGCCACGGCGCAGCCGATGTCGTTGTGCATGTGGGCCCCCAGCGCCATGGCGGGAAACCTCCTCCTCACCTCGGCCGTAATTCTGTACACCTCATGCGGCGGAGTGCCGCCGTTTGTGTCGGCGAGGACTATCACTCTGGCGCCGGCTCTCCACGCCGCCTCTATGGAAGCAAGGGCGGCCTCGGGGTCCTCCTGGTACCCCTGGTAGAAGTGCTCGGCGTCGTACACTACCTCCATGCCGTGCTCCCTGAGATACTCCACGCTTTCGGCAATCATAGAGAGGTTCTCCTCCCAGGTGGTCTCCAGCACCTTCTCTACGTGGAGGGTCCAACTCTTGCCGAAGATAACAGCCACCGACACGTCAGCTTTTATTATTGAGTTGAGACTCTCGTCGTCTTTCGGCCGCACGTTTTTACGCCTGGTGCTCCCGAAGGCCGCCAGCTTCGCCCGCGTGAGGGAGTACTCCTTCATCGCTCTGAAAAACTCGTAGTCCTTCGGGTTAGAGTAGGGCCAACCGCCCTCAATATAGTCCACCCCCAGCTCGTCCAGCTTAAGGGCAATCCTTATCTTGTCCTGAAGAGTAAAGGAGACGTTTGCCCCTTGCGAACCGTCTCTTAATGTGGTGTCTAAGACTTCTACATAATCCCCGGCATGTCTATTTAGAAAATGTAGTGTATATAAAGTTATCTATCGCCTACTCTCTTCGACATGTAATACCAAGTGCCTAGGGCTTTAGCTATGAGACGCCCCCTGCTGTCTACCACCTCGCCTTCTACAACCACAATCCTACTCCCTCTCCTCACCACAGTGCCACATACTCTAAACGGCCCCTCCACGCCTGGCTCTAGGAAGTTCACCTTAAGCTCTACGGTGACTTGATCAACCCCCTCGTTTAGAGTCAAGGCGGCGAAGCCCATGGTCTCGTCTAACACAGCCATGATAACCCCGCCGTGTAACACCCCGCCTACCCTTTGTACATTTGGCGACATATTAAACTCGGCACAGGCGCGTCCCTCTGAAAGCTCCACAAGTCTATAACCGAGAAACGCCATAATAGGCTCGGCAGAGTATATAAACTTATTAACCTCCTCAACACCCATAGATAGGATCGCGTTGAGACCCATGAAAAAATAGACGAGTTTAAAATTATTCAGTCTCCGGCACCTCAGCGAGGAACTTCCTATATAGGGCGTAGAAGGCGGCGGTGGTGAACACCACTATTGACAGAACTAGAAACGCCAGTATCACGTTGACGGCGAGCATCGGGATGTCTATGTAGAAGTTGGCGAAGAGGTCGGCGGGGAGGCCCTTGTCGCCCACGATCACGAGGTTGGGGTAGCGGGCGCCGTCGTTGAGTATCTCGCCAAGCGCCACCACAAAGAGGGCTAGGGGGCCAAGGAACTTCACATGTGGCGCGATGGAGCCGGCCTTAGCCGCCCTAAGCGCCGTGTATCCCAGCGCCAGTAGGGCGACCACAGCGGCTAGCTTCACGGCGAATATGGGCAGGAAGGTGGAGTTGACCGCTTGGTAGAGGAGTGGCGAGTAGACGCCGAGAGAATGCCAATACAGTGGCCCGAATAGGAGCTGGGCTGTGAGCAGGCCGAAGCCGAATGTGAGGCCGACCTTCACGCCGCGGGGGTCTTTCTCAAGTGCCATGAGGCTGGCCACCACGAAGCCTCCGGTTGATATGACGGCGGCCACCGTATGTAGGTAGAGCGTCCAGAAGAGCGGATTGGCGTAGGCCATCCAGCCGGGGTTTGCCCCAGTCTGGAGGTAGTAGCCGACGGCCTGTGGATGGTTGATCTCGGCGAATATGGCGCGGAAGCCGAAGGGAATGCCGAAGCCGGATAGGGCCATTATCCACATGACGGTGGAGTGGGCCCTGGGGGATATCTTGCCCCATGTGTACCAGCTGATGGCGATGGCGGGTATCCTCACCATTATGAAGGCTATCGCTATGGCGATGGGTATAAACAGCGTGTTTGTGGCCAGAGTGGTGACGGCGGTGAAGAAGCCGGCGAGGAAGACCGTAATTATGGTGCCCCACACGCCGCTGAATAGCTCAGACACTATGAGCACCTTGAAGGCCTTTCTGGCGAACAGCTCGGCCCACGCGTCGTTGTTCTTGTACGCGATCCACCTGTACAGAGCCGCGATTAGGCCAGTGCCGAGCGTCATCGCTGTGAAGATTATATGTAGCGTGACGGACAGCCCAAGCCCTACGAACCCGACAAATACCGCCTCGTTCATGGGCTCTGTCCGACGCCCCTCTTCAGAAGCTCTAGGAACTTGTACTCCCTAGTGGCCACCAGATACATGGCGTACAAGCCGCCAAGGTTCACAGCGAGGATAATTAGATATAGCACGGCCAAGAAGCCGGGGCTTGTGGCGTAGGGCACCGGCGTCACCAGCTCAGAGGGGTAGAGCAGGCCGTATACCGTCCAGGGCTTGCGGCCGATCTCTCTAACCGCCCACCCAGCCACAGCCGGGATGACTGTGCCGAGGACCAGCAGGAGGACCAGTATAAACACCCTCCTCCTCTCGTCTCCAAACAACTTGGCGATGGCTGTGGCTATGGCGGAGAGACCCGGCACTCTGTAGAAGTAGAAGAAGAGGACGGCGGCCGCCAAACCGCCTATAATGGCGAAGGCCACCTTTGTGTAGTACGTGGCGTGGATAAGCGGCATGTAGGCCTCGGCCTTCTGGACGTCGGCGAGACACAGGTCGGTCAGCTTGACGGAGGCGACTCCGGATAAGTCGATGGACTTGCCCGCCAACTGTAGCGTCGAGGGTAGGCCGAGCGCCTTGGCTAGATCGCCCACCGTCTTGTTGCCGTGGCTGAGGCACGCCTGTTTAAACTGGTCGAAGCCCACAATCGGCTTGTTGGGGTCGCCGTAGGCGATCAGGCCGATGATGGGGTTGGTGAAGGTCTTCTCGGCGCCCTCCATAAGCGCGAACTTGGTGGGGTTGTACTCCACCACCATCTCGCCCATGAAGTGGGCCACGATCGGAGCCTGAATCACGAACAACACGGCGAGGGCCCCGGCAAGCGGCTTCACAATCTTCAGGTACTTGGCGTCCCCAGTCTTGAAGTACCTATAGGCCCAGCCGGCCGTCGCCACCGCCATGCCTACCAAAATCCCCGCCAGGATGTTGTGGAAAACTGATGCAAGGGCGTATGGGCTGTACATAGCCACCATCGGGTCCTTAAGCACTATGCCCACCTCCTTAGCCACGCCGGGCTTCTCAACTATAAGCGAGATGGGCTGGCCTGTGGCCACGGCGGCGAGCTTCACAGCCACGAGCTTGGGCACGTCCACGGCGGTGGGGCCGTACTCTGGCATGAAGGGATACAGCGCCTTAGCCACTGGGCCGGTGCCCCAGGGCGCCTGCATCCAGCTGTTCACAGCTGTGATCAAGACGCCGGAGAAGTAGGCAAAGGCCGCATACAGAGCGAGGATGGCCATGCTGACCGGCGGCCTCACCTTGCCCAAGGTGACTATAAACAGGATCAGGAAGGCGATCTCGTTGGCGAAGGCTATCAGCTCAAGAGCTAGGGGGGCGAAGGCGAAGGTAGCTATCGCTAGGTTGACGCCAGGCCAAATCTGGACAAGCCCAAACTCCACAAGGGTGCCCGTGATAGCGCCGAGGGCGAAGTTTACAGCAAGAATCACGGTCATCAAACGGGCTGCCCTGTAGTAGTCTCTGTCGCCGGTCCTCCACCACTTCCAGAGCATTACGCCGATCGCCACCGGCAGGCCAAAAGTCAGCGATATAAACACGCCGTGGAAATACACGCCCAGCGCGCTTACAGGCAGAAGCGGGTTTGGATCCGACATGTATAAAGAATTGTATAGATTTTTAAGTTTTACCAGAAACTATTTCTCGTTCAGCGAACTCGGCACTCTTCACCTCTCTGGATAGAACCGATTCATCACGCCTAGAGTGTACATAAGTCTTTATATGGACATCTATGACATAGGGGGCCTGCCCTTGGCTCGCCTCTCTGGAACGCCTTGTAATGCGGCTCGGGGTCGTGCGGATCGACGTAGGTAATTTTTGGCGTCTTCTCTGGCTTCTGAATGTGGATTTTTACCCTCGGCCTCTGCCAGATTTTTGCCGCCACGTCCCCCTCTGCGGCCGCCATAGATCTAGCAATGCTGTAGTCAAGCCCCCTGACGTATTTAAAAATGTAGACGTAGTCGCTGGCGATACCTGCGACAATGTATACTACGTAGCTCCCCCATATGTCTGAAAATCCGGCGTATGGAAGTGGCTCTGCGTAATTGTAGAAGTAGTAAGTCTCCTCGCCAAATCCCTCCGGCGGGGGCCCCCTGGCGGCTTTTCTATATCTCTCAAACTCCTGTCTTAAAGACGGGAAGATCCTCTCAATATCCTTCGGCGTGAGGCCGCGCCCCACCTCTAGCAGAGATTCGGCAGCCTTTCTGTCTCCCCTTAGAGCTTTACGTATTGTCGATTTTAAAACCGACGGGTCTACTATTTTGAGCTCCTCGGCGTATCTCACCCTATCGATAAGCGCCCTGGCAAAAACCGCCACCTCCCTCTCTGCGGCGTACATCGCCGCGTAGCGCGGACATACAACTGCGTAGCCCACTGCGTCGGCAGGCACATACCGCAGCCCATGTTTCTCCCTCTCAATGCCAAGAAGTTTTTCAAAAATGTTATATGCGCCCCTTCTCAATAGTCTACGTAATATCTCACTCACAGAGAGGCGTGAAATCATCTATATAAACCAAGTGTCTCATGGCAATATGCAAGTGGCCGAATCCGGCGAGTTTATAGTGGATAAACCCCCGGAGGAGGTGGTAAAATTGTTGAAAAATCCGGCGGCTGTGGCCCGTCTCATACCTGGCGTAGGCGGCGTGAGAGAGTCCAGCGATGAATATATCGGCGAGGTCACGGTAAAGTTCGGCCACCTCTCTGGAAGAATGACGGCGAGGTTTAAATACGCCGAGGTGAGGGACGACAGAGTAGTCGTGGTGGGGAGGGCAGAGGGTATGCAGACGGCGGCGGATTTTAAAATAAGCGTAGATGTTGAGCCAAGCGGAGACGGCAAATCTCTAGTTAAATGGCGGTTTGAGGGGGCGGCGAGGGGGCTCGTGGCGTCTCTAGCGCCCACTGTAGTAAAAAACGCGTTGAGAAAAATGGCAGAAGACGCTGCGAAAAATTTCGCTAAGTATTTATCTCAATAGGCCTTTTTACCTGGCATAATACGTGTCAGTCTATGTCTAAACCTCTCTAGGGCTTGTCATTATTTCTCCAGAAGCTGTTTTGTAAAATCTAAGCCATATAATCTGTATATAAGTTATGAATTAGAAGAGGCAAATCAAGATTATACATTTCTAGAGGATAAATTGATAAAACAAAAATCTGTAAAATAGAATAAATACTTAAAAACTAGGAAGAAGAGACACAACATGTTGAAAGTAAGGGGTCTCTCAAGAGTAGCTATAGTTGGGGCCATAATAGCAGTTCTGATAATTGCCGTAGCCGCTATATTTCTAATGCAACAAACTCAGCCAACTCCCACCACAACACCTCCTCAGACCAAGACTACACCAAGCCCTACCACTACGACACCGTCTCCTACGCAAACGACAACAACTACGTCCCCAACGGTTACACAAACAACCCCGGCGGTTCAAAAGGTGTTTCATAAAAATATACTATACATTATCAATAACGACGCGACTGCCCGTATACAGATGTATAAAACAGGAACTGCCGACGAAGCTGCAATACCGCTTGATAGACTAAACGAAGTTATTGGCACGAGGCTTGGAAATTACGTCATAGAACTTAGAGAAGACCCAAATCTGTTGACCTTAACTATTGAATATATCGTCCTTAACACAAATAAAGCGCCATTTAATAACTCCCTCGTTAGACAAGCTTTGGCTTGGGCAGTACCTTACGACACTATTCTCAACAGAGTATACGCAGGCAGATATGTTAGGCTTTACAGCGTCATTCCTAAGGGCCTGCCGGGGTATACAGAGTATGGAATTATAAAATACAGCTATAATATGACGAAGGCACGTGAGCTAATTAGAAAAAGTGGTATTGATCCGTCTAAGTATACTATTGTTATAAACTTCAACCTCGGCAACGACGAACGTGCACAAACCGCTGCCCTTCTCGCTAACACATGGGGACAACTCGGATTTAAAGTCACAACAGAGCCTCTTAATTGGCCGACGTTGTTAAGCAAGACTGAGAAAGGAGATTTCGACGTCTATATCATAGGGTGGCTACCCGATTATATAGATTCTGACGACTACGCAAGTCCGTTGTTCTACGGCGGGACGCGGTTTAAGACTCTCAATGTAGTAGAGGCGGCGGCTGAACAAATCCCAAGTCTCCTCTCTAAAGCTAAAATCTTCGACGTGGGAGATGCCGTAGTTGTGGTAGGCCCCAAGGGCACAGGCGCTAATGCGAATGTGCCCTCTGGAAAGAAGATTTATGTAATTCAATATGAGGTAGATTTTGAAAATACTAAACCTGTAGAAAAAAGCACAGGTTTTGTCGATATTAACCCAGCCTTCTATAGAAACTACGATGTAGATGCCATAATTGTAGCCGCTAGAACGCACACAGACCCAACCCTTAGGGAGGTCTTGTACAAGGCCATATCTATAGCAAGCAACAACGACCCAGCTATCATCTGGCTTGGGCAACAGAAGTTCTTTATGCACAATTGGAATTGGGTAAAAGGAAGGTACTACACCCCGTTACAGCTTGAGAGATACGATCTAGTATGGGAAACTTCTGACGCCCCATCTGTTGACACCGGGATTAAGGGATATAAGAACAGTCCTGACACCTACGTAATTGCCACAATTGGGTGGCCGCAGAGCTTCGACCCCGCAGCTAGCTATGAGTCTTTCGGCTGGGAGATCTTCATGCAGACTGGCACTACTCTTGTAACATTCTGGCGTGAAAACGTCGAGTATGTAGTTCCAGCAGGCGCTGTGGCTTGGGCCCACGACCAAGAGGGCACGACTTGGTACTTCGTCATAAGGGGTGGTATAAAGGCGTATGACCCCTGGAATAACAAGGTGTATGATATCAACGCTGTCGATGTACTGTTTTCGATCTGGAGAATTGCCAGACTGTATCTGGATCCAAGCTGGATGATTTATACATACGTAGATGTCAATGCAAGCTCTGTCTTGACAGAGGATGAGTTTAAGCAGATTCTATCCCAAGGGCTAGTTACTGAATACGCAGGTAAGTCCTATACTGTCAAGAGTTGGGACGAGCTTATGAAAGTGTTTGGATACTCTGGCCCCACGGCTGGGGTGGTCAAGCTAAAGCTCACACAACCGTATCCGGCTATCTTGCCTATACTGGCGGCGCCGTTTACTATGATTATCTCAATGCAATATGCATTGGGCGATAAGTATCAACAGGCTTTAGCAGATTCAAACAATGGCAAGAATCCAGCTGCCTGGGCCAAATACGTAATCTCAGGCGAAGATGATGTTACACACAAGCTTCTACACGAAAAGCCCATATCGACAGGTCCCTACTATGTGGCTGACTATCAGCAAGATTCATATATTGTGCTTAAGTACAACCCGTACTACTGGAACGCAACTCTGTGGCAACAGCTATACGGATTTAAACCCTAGGTTTTTTATTTATATGTCTTCATTTAGGAGGTTTTTATTGAGACGTTTTCTCACCTTCATACCTACTGTGCTTGGGGTGATGTTTTTAACTTATCTAATTGCGTATGCAATACCGGCAGATCCTGTAAGAGCTTGGGCTGGAGGTGAGAAGGCGAAACCCGAAGTTATTGAAAAGGTGAGACAATACTACTATTTTGACCGACCTTGGTATGAGCAATTTTATTACTTCCTTGTACGTCTTTTTGAGGGCAATCTCATTAGTCCTAGGACTGGCAATAATGTCTTTACAGATATCGCCGCTAGATTCTCGGTTACTCTACAGCTAGCGCTTTTTGCGATTTTTTTCGCAGTTGTCATAGGGGTGCCTTTAGGTTTAATCGCAGCGTATAAGAGAGATACCAAGATAGATACTGCTGTGAGAATATTTGCGCTTATTGGTGTCTCTATGCCGGCTTTTCTACTGGCGTACCTTCTCATATTGGTATTTTTTGCACAATTTAGAGCTATCACGCTTGCAGGAGTCCCAACTTCTAAGTTTGTAATCACCGGCGTGCCTCTTATCGACGCCTTAATTACAGGCGATTTCGAATCTCTAGGCCAGATAATTGGTAGATACTGGCTCCCTGGATTTGTCCTAGGGTTTTCCGGCGCCGGCATAATTGCTAGATTTGTGAGAAATTCGACTGTAGAGGTCCTGGGGGCGGATTTCGTAGAATATCTCCACGCGAAGGGTCTGCCCCTCAGCTGGGTTAGAAGTCACGTTTTTAAGAACTCACTTGTGCCAATCGTTACAATTATAGGATTGGAGTTTGGCGCTTCTTTAAGCGGTGCGCCTATTACAGAGACTATCTTCGGCTTGCCTGGTCTCGGCTATTATACAGTTCAGTCTATCTACTATCTCGACTTCCCCGCCATAATAGGCGCCACTTTTGTATTTGCTATTATATACGTCATAACAAACTTTGTAGTAGATGTTTTATATGCTCTTATAGATCCAAGAGTTAGATTATGAAAATACTTGACAAAGCCGCAGATGCTATAATTTGGATTCTTGTAAAATTTATATCATTGATAAAAAGGGACTGGCACATCAGAAATAGGTCACGTGTTGAAGAGTGGCGTCTGACCCTATATGCGCTAAATAGGTCTACCACGGGAATTCTCGGACTCATACTTTCTCTAGGATTTGTCATAATCGGCATCATCGGGCCTTTTGTCGCGCCATATAAATACAACCAGTTTCTCTACCTAGAAAACCCGGACTTGTACCTAGCGCCGCCTGGCACACATGGAATGCTGTTAGGCACCGATATCTATGGTAGAGATGTATTAAGTCTTATGCTATACGGCGCCCGCGTTTCACTAGTAATATCTGTGGTCACAATAGCGCTAGGGGTCCCCCTTGGAATTCTGCTGGGTTTACTAGCGGGATACTACGGTGGAAAAACTGACGAAGCAATTATGAGAATTACAGATATCTTTCTGGCTTTTCCTGCTCTCGTGCTTGCGTTAGCTCTAGCGGCTACTCTACCACAACGTATAAGAGAGCTTCTGCTGGCCGAGCCTCTCTTCGCCTCTACTATGGCGGCTATTTTTGGCGTAAGCCCAGACGATGCCATACATCTAGCTCCGCTTATCTCCATATTCACAGCTCTCATTATAGTGTGGTGGCCGACGTACGCAAGAGTTGTCCGGGGGATGGTATTGGTGGAGAAAGAAAAGACGTATGTAGAGGCGGCAAAGGCACTGGGGTATTCCTCATGGCGTATTATGACGAGACATATATTGCCAAACATTATGTCTCCAGTAATTGTATTAATAACCTTCGATTTCGCCACAGTAAATCTGTTGGCAGCCGGGTTGAGCTTTCTGGGCCTAGGCGCACAACCCCCCATCGTAGACTGGGGCTCTCTGATAAACATGGGCGGTAGCCGCTTCCCAACCGCGTGGTGGCTAGTGTTTTTCCCAGGTATCGCAATTTTTCTAACCGCGCTGGGCTGGAATTTACTTGGAGACGCATTAAGAGACGTATTCGACCCCAAGTTTAGAAGAAGAATAGAGTTTAGGGTATGAAGATCCTAGAAGTTAGAGATTTGACTGTATACTTCTACACTTACGCCGGCGTTGTAAAAGCCGTCGAGAGAGTGTCTTTTGATTTATACAAAGGCGAGGTTTTAGCTATAGTTGGCGAGACCGGCAGCGGCAAGAGCGTAACTGTACGCGCAATAACCAAGCTCATACAGCCACCTGGCAAGATTATATCGGGTTCTGTCATCTATAGGCGAGGTGACAAAGAGGTAGATCTTCTAAAACTGCCCGAGGAAGAGCTACGAAAGATTAGAGGGTCTGAAATAGCTTATGTATTCCAAGACCCATCATCGGCTTTAGACCCACTATACACAATAGCGTATCAAATTGGAGAGACTATAGCTGCACATAGAGGCGGTAAGGTGAAGGGCTACCTAAGCAACGCTGTGGAATTACTCCGCCGTGTGTTGATTCCAGATCCCGAGAGCAGAGCCAGGTCATACCCCCACCAGCTGTCTGGTGGAATGAAGCAGAGGTCTGTCATTGCGATGGCCATTAGCAACATGCCTAAAATACTTATTGCAGACGAGCCAACCACAGCCGTTGATGTAACAGTACAAGCCCAGATCTTGCACCTATTTAAACAGCTTAAGGATGAGTTTGGCATGTCTATAATCTTTATAACCCACAACATGGGACTTGTGGCCGAGTTCGCCGATAGAGTTGTTGTAATGTATGGCGGGAAGATAGTAGAGGAGGCCCCTGTCTATGAGCTTTTTGAAAATCCCCAACATCCCTATACCAAAGGTTTATTAAAAGCGGTGATAAACCCAATAAATCCACAGGAGAGACTTGAGCCAATACCCGGCACGATACCGAACCTCATAAATCCGCCGCCTGGCTGCCGCTTCCACCCACGTTGTCCATACGTAATAAAGGGAAAATGTGAAAAGGAGGAGCCGCCACTTATAGGCAATAGACATAAGGTTGCTTGTTGGCTATTCACATGAGGCCGCTGGTAAAAACCGAGAGGTTAAGCAAGTATTTCCCAGTGGGCGGTCTCCTAAGGCCAAGAGGATATGTCAAAGCTGTAGATGATGTAGACCTAGAAATATACGAGGGAGAGACGCTGGGACTAGTAGGGGAGACTGGTAGCGGTAAGACGACATTGGGGAGGTTAATTCTGCGGCTAATTGAGCCCACCTCTGGGAAAATATACTTCGAGGGGATGGACATAACTAAAATCTCTGGTAGAAAACTTAGAGAGTTTAGAAGGAAGGCGCAGATAATCTTCCAAGATCCCTATATGTCGTTAAACCCGCGTCTAACAGTATATCAAACTCTTCTCGAAGTTATAAAAGTCCACAGACTACCTATTGACGACCCCGAAGATTACATAGGTAAGATGTTAGAGCTTGTAGGCCTTGAAAGAGGGCAACTCCATAGGTATCCACACGAATTCAGCGGAGGACAAAGACAGAGAATAGCTATTCTTAGAGCCTTGATCCTGGAGCCTAAGTTTTTAGTTCTCGACGAACCCACCTCCGCTCTTGACGTCTCTGTACAAGCCCAGATACTTAATATGTTGAAGGATCTCCAACAGCGTCTCAAGCTTACCTATCTCTTTATTAGTCACGACATTGGAGCCGTGAGATATATGAGCAATAGAATTGCGGTGATGTACATGGGCAAGATCGTGGAGCTAGGCCCAGCCGACTCTGTCATAAAGGAGCCGCTCCATCCATATACACAAGCTTTAATCTCCGCCCTGCCGGTGCCCGACCCCAAGATCGCCAAGAGTAGGAAAACTATCTTGTTGCAAGGAGAGCCGCCCAGCCCTATAAATCCGCCGCCTGGCTGCCGCTTCAACCCACGTTGTCCATACGTAATAAAGGGAAAATGCGATAGAGAAGAGCCTAAGTTAAAAGAGGTAAAAAGTGGACATTACGTAGCATGTCACTTGTACTGAGACGAGACCCCTATCTGTTTCATATATCTTATCTTTATTTCTTGTATTATCTTGGGTATGTCTATTTCCATGGGGCATACTTCTTTACAATTTCCCGCGTGGGCGCATTTTAGGGCGTGGGGGCCTGCCTCTTCTATGCCGCGTGTTATGGCAGTCCACATTACGCCCATGGGGCCTGTGTAAGGGGGTACGCCGAATTTCCCATCTAAAACACGATATATTGGACAGTGGAAATGACACCTCCCACATCTAATACAGAGGAGGGCCTCCCAGAGGACAGGGTCGCGGGCAGCCCTCCTACGGCCATTATCCACAAGCACCACGTGAAACTCCCTAGGGCCTTGGGCAGGAGAAACTCTGTAAAACTCTATATCAGCGGTAGAGCTGGGGCCTGCGGTGATATTTACAAAGGTAGGCGGATACAAACCGGCGTATGCCGCCTGTACATTAATTGCCATAAATGCGTGTATCATAGTAGGTAGGATTTTCTCTACGCCGTCGTAGACGATGTAGACAGGCGGAAGAGAAGTAGTAATCCGAATGTTCCCCTCGTTTTCAACTAGAAATACAGCGCCTGTATCAGCAGCAAGAGCGTTAGCACCAGTAATCCCTACATGCGCCTTAGTAAATTTCTCACGAAGAAACTCCCTAACTTTCTGAGCTATAGCAACAGGATCAGGTGGTACATCAACCCCCAATTTCTCTTTTAAAAGTTGGGCAACTTTCTCCCTCGTTAGATGAATAGCGGGTACTATTATGTGGCTTGGCTCGCCGTCGCTGAGTTGGACTAGGAACTCGCCGAGGTCTGTCTCCCAGACTTCGTTGCCCTCTTCCTCAAGCCGTTTTCTAAGCCTAGTCTCTATCGCCACGTTGTTCTTGCCCAACACCACAACCTTCCCCCTCCCCACTATCTTTACCACAGTCTCTCGCGCCTCCTCCGCCGTCTCCGCTAGATAAAACCTACCGCCCACCCTCTCCACAGACTTCCCAAACTCTTCAACATAACGATCTAAATTCCTCACCACCTCCTCCCTAACCCTCCTAACTTCTTTGCGCAATTCATCTAAGTGTCTGTACCTAGACAATACAGCATACACTCTTGGCACCATGTAGTTTACTGCGCGTTCTATAGCTAATTCCCAACTCATAACTAGGCCTTAGAAAATGTCGAATTATTTGCCATGTAGAATAAATGGATAGGGGTAGAGAGTCAGATAGGCTATGCCGATTAATAGCAAGAGAAATACTAGTCCTATAGAGTATTTTAGGTTATTCCTAATCACCTCGCCTTCTCTTCTAACATATTCTGTGGTAGATACGCCAGCTGAGACTGTCTGTGGAGCCACCGGCTTGCCTAATTCACCACCGATAGTCTGTAAGCCTGGGAGAAGACCTTGGGGTAGTCCAAGTAAAGTTCCCATGGCTGCTTGGAACGGCCCAAATAATGCGTTGGACGAAGTGTTACTTCCAGTTAACGCAGCCCCGAGCCATCCTAGAAATGGAGATATAAAGATAAACCAGATACCGAGGCCCGAGGCTAAATAGGCAAGACTGTACGCCATTCCACTGAAGTTGAAAACAAATGCTAGGCTTATTACAAATATGCCTGTCAACACAGCACCCCATGTCTGTGAGAGAGTGGTTCTTAGAGCCTTAGCCACAACCTCCCTATTAGCGCCCATAATTGGAATAGTGATGAGCCACGCTACTAATGCAGAAGTTCCTGTGGCGAGAAGGTTAAATGTATAAGATACAGAGACTTTCTTCTCTAACACTTCTGAATATGCTGATACAGAAAATGTAGCGAGATTAAGCTTCATAGGCGATATGGGAGAGTTCCATAGCCCCATTACAGCTATAAATACTACTAGAGAAATCCAGGCCTTTAAGACTATACCTTTATCTTGAATATTATTTATTTTAATAGTTGTTGGTTTAATAATATTTTTTGGCTTCCATATTTTTGAAAATGCTATTATAAAAATAAAGGAGAGAATGGAGCCGATTACATCTGCAAGATAAGGTCCCATATATACAGCTGTTGTATATTGTCCAATGACATAGCCGAAAGCTCCAACAAGCCCAAATGGCCACACTTCCCTAATACCTCTCCAGCCGTCTACTACGTACAGTAATATAAATGTAATAAAGAAAGAAAGTACGACGACTATATGCGCCGCCACCGAAGACATAAACATCAAGGGAAGCCCGGTAACTCCAGCTATAGTTATTATAGGTAACCCAAATGCGCCATATGAAACAGGCGCGGTATTGGCCACGGCGACTACTGTTATCGCCCTGAGACTTGGCAGCCCTAGCGAGATTAACATAGGGACAATATAAGCCCAAGGAGTGCCAAACCCTATCAAACCTTCTATCAATGCTCCGAGAGCCCATGCAAGAGCGAGAGAAAGTACTCTGATATCATTTACAATATTCCTCAACAGCCAGGAGGTAAATGCGTCAAGATGACCTGTGAGACGCCAGGTGTTAAACCAAGTGATACCCCAAAAGATCAACCACGAAATACTCCATAAACCAAATAAAGCACCTATAAGCCATGCATACATAGTTTGATCCGGAGGCGCACCCACCAAGAAGGCAAGTAGTAATGTGAAGATGGAAGATATCAAAGTCGCTTTCCATGCCGATAACTTTAGGCCAGCCAATAATATGAAGAGAACTACAATTGGCGTTATGTCTATGATAATAGTTAACACTGGGTCACCCCAGAAGAGTTTAGGTTGTGTATATATCATGAAGATACCATACTTACTTATAATTTTTAAATTTTGCATTTAAATATAGGAAATGTTATCATTTAAATGTGTATAAGAGCTATATTTTCTACATCTTTATGAACAAGTTACAAAATATGAATATATTTTTATTTTAACATATGCTATATTATTTATTTTACATCAAAAAATCATTAATAAACTCCTACATTATGCTGGACATAGATATTTATTTACAATATATTTAGTCAAATATAAAAGCTTATAAACATCGAAAAGGATTCAAGATAATGAGTATCGAGTGGATATCTAAGCTCCGCGATATTGTAGTCGATTCTTTAAACAAGTCTTGGCTTCCCTTTCCCATCGACGAAGGACTTTGTGAGAGTTGGAAGAGGGGTCTTGAAAGCGCGCGCACCTCCACCGTGCTCTACACCTCATGTATGTACCACTTGGCTCCTGTAATTGAGAAGGCTGTGGAGAGCCTTGAGAAATACGGCGCGACTAGGGGTGGGCTGAGGAGTTCTCTTGCGGCTATTGCGGCCAAGACCTTTGGCGGGGCTCTGTTGAGGCCGGACAAAGCAGAGTTAGAGAAGGCCGACCAAGTGCTGAAGAAGATCTACGCCTTACTGAAGAAGAGTGGCGTCGAGTTCGGGCTGCTCGACAGAGAGATATACTCGGGGGCCCTCCTATATGAGCTTGGCCTTGTTGACGACTTCGCCGCATACGCTAGGAGGGCGGCCCAGTTCTTCCGGGAACGCGGAGTCAAGAGGATAATCACGGTAGACCCCCACACCCACTATGTCCTCGAGAAGGTCTACCCCAAGTACGTCGAGGGGTTCGATATAGAGGTCGTCAGCTACCTCGACCTCATAAAGCCCGGCGGAGTTGCTCTGAAGGGCTTCACAATCCACGACTCTTGTCTCTACGCCAGATTTCTCGGAAGATACGACACAGTGAGAAGGCTGTTGGCGGCGGGGGAGCCCGTGGAGGATCCCTTTGTGACGGCGAGGGACACATCCCAATGTTGCGGAGGACCTGTGGAGTCCCTCTTCCCGGAGGTCTCTCGCAAGGTTGCGGAGGCGAGGGCGAGGGAGCTGTCCCGCCTATCGAGACGGGTGGTGGTCCAGTGCCCTATATGCTACGTGAATCTGAAGAGGGTCTCGGGCGGCGGCCTGGAGTTGTACTACTTGGCCGAGGTGGTGGTATGAAGGAGCTCTTGGCCGAGGCTTCAAAATGCCAGTTCTGCGGCTTCTGCGAGTTCGCCTGTCCCGTGTATAGGGTGCTCAGAATGAGGCACTTCGGGCCCCGCGGCAGGATAAACATAATAAGGAACTTCGACGGAAAGATCTCAGACGAGGCCTACAGAGGGATCATGACATGTCTCTCATGTGGAGCGTGCGATCCACAGTGTCCCGCCGGCATTAAGATAACGGAGGTCGTCCGCGCGTTCAAGGCGTACATCATCGGACAGAGCCTAGGCAGAGGGAGGGTATGAGCATCGTCAACGACCTGAGGAAGAGCTTGGGCGAGGACAAAGTGGTGGTCGACGCCGACATACTGCGCATATATGCCAGAGATCCCGCCTCCCTGGAGTACGAGCTCCCGCTCGCAGTAGTCTACGCGGAGTCTGTGGAGGATGTCGTCCAAGTCGTTAGATACGCCATAGACCACAAGCTGTACATAACGCCGGTCTTCCACTCCAGCTCCCTCTCGGGCAACGCCGCAACTATTGCGCAGAGGACCATTGTGCTTTCCTCAGAGAAGATGAACAAGATCTTGGAGGTATCTGAGGTCGACTGGCTGGCTACAGTTCAGCCTGGGATCAAAATCGATGAGTTCAACTTGGAGCTAATGCGCTACGGCCTACAGTGGCCGGTGGATCCAGCCTCGTCTAAAACCGCCTCCGTGGGCGGCTCTATAATTAACGGTGGCGGTGGCATGAGGGGGGCCAAATACGGCCCCGCCTCCCACTGGGTACTCGGACTAGAGGCGGTGATAGGCACCGGCGAGGTAATAAGAGTTGGATGCCGCACTCTCAAGTGTAGGGAGGGCTACGACCTTCTGCATCTGTTTGTGGGCAGCGAGGGGACTCTGGGCGTGATAACTGAGGCCACAGTGAGGTTGGCGCCTCTGCCCGAGTCCTTCGCCGGAGTGGTCGCCCAGTTTGAGGACGCCGCATCGCTGGCTAAGGCAGTCATCGAGAGCAGGAGGAGGAGACTGTGGCTTTTAGTGGCAGAGTTTATGGACGACGAGGGCTCCGAGTTCGTTGGCCTTGAGAGGAAGTACACGCTTTGGCTGGGCGTCGACGCCACGGTTGGGTCAGAGGACGCCCTTTTGTCGCGGCTTAAGGACATCGTAGACAAGACGGGCGGGAGGGTGAACGCCGAGGCGAGGGACTGGAACACGTTCTTCAAACTGTTGGGGCCCCGCCGCTTGTTGTACCCAGCGCCTGTGAAGAAGGCCGTTGAGCAGTACGGCGGAAGCGCCATAATACTCATGGGCGACGTGGCTGTGCCGTTCTCCAGACTACCCGAGGCGTTGGAGGAAATGAAGACGGTCGCCAAGAGCTACGGCGTGCCGACAATATTCGGCGGACACGTGGGCGACGGTAACATACACCCAGTGTTGTGGTTCAACAGATCCGACGAGGCCCAGAAGAGGAGGGCCACGGAGCTCTATGAGAGGTTCGGCGAGATCGCGCTGAAGTACGGAGGCACTGTGAGCGCCGAGCACGGCATAGGGCTCCACAAGAAGGAGCTCTTGAAAAAAACGTACGAGATGAGGAACTCGCAGGCCGTGCTCAGACTATTTAAGGAGATAAAGCGTATCTTTGACCCATACGGCATATTCAACCCCGGCAAAATAATAGACTAAAAATTTAAAAATAAACACTATATTTCTATTATGGTAATTGAAATAAATAAGGAAGTATTAAAAAAATTCCCTGAATTATTTGGCGAGAAAATTGTAAATGGCCGGAGAGTTATAGTAGAGGAGTTGATAGAGCGTTTGACGAGGGAGTTCCGCGCCGAGATAGACAAGGCAGTGAGGGCGAGGAGGGAGTGGCTCAACGATAGAAGGCCTGTGCGGGAGAAGGCGGCGTTCCCCCAGTGGGACCAGAGGTTTGTTGACGCCGACGGAAACGTAAGAACATTTAGAGAAATTGTACAAGGCCTTATTGACAATTTCCTAGGTAGAGACACACCACTGAGGTGGGGTCTCAACTGGAACACGCCTGTGCCCGACGATCTACACCCGCTCAAGAATCCGGGGCTCGAGATCACGGGGCCTTGGTACCCCATGAGCAGAGCGATACACCAGATAAACGCCGACGTCGTCTCCATGATGGAGGACGAGGAAGACGCAAGTCCCGCGTGGTTCATTCCCTGGGGCTCTGGCAGATCTGTCGCGGCTGTGTGGGAAGCTAGGAGAATTGTAAAAAGGGTATTAGAGGGAGATATACCGACGCCGTATATAGAGGGGGGCAAGGCGTATTACGTTAAAAAGGAGAGATCTAAGTGGCCTACTCTAATTCACAGAATACCTGGGCTCCATATTTTAGACTTTGACATCAGAGTTGACGGGAGGCCGGTCCCCGCTGTTATTACATCTATTGTGATATACACCGTGAATAACTATGACCAGCTTAAAAAAGTAGGCTCTGGCGTCTATTTCTATGTCCCAAAGGTTCAAACACCAGACGAAGCGTTAGTCATAGAGAAAATTTTGAGACGTGTAGAAGATGAGCTGGGGCTAAAGAGAGGCGAGATAAAAATTGCTATGCTGTATGAAGAGGCCAGAGCTGGGCTATATCTGCCGGTGATCTTCTGGATATGGAGAGAGAGACTTGTTAAAAGCAACAACGGCCGGTGGGACTACTTAGGATCTCTTATTGAAATGTGGAAAGACGAAGCAGTGTACCCAGATCCTCAGAATATAACAATGACCCACCCCATTATGATGGCCTATCAGAAGTACAACGCGCTTCTCTGCCTAATGGCTGGTCTTGACAGAGAGGGAAAGCTCAACGCGGCGCCTGTCGGAGGGATGGCCGCGGTCATGCTATATAGGCCGGATGACCCATACCAGCGAAATAGGTATAACGCAAGGGCGTTAAGGGCCATATGGCTAGATAAGCTAAGGGAGAGACTAATCGGCTTGATTTTTGTTACAGAAGAGGCCGTTAGCAAAGTGACTCTCAAAGACATACTTGAAGGAAGGGTGAAGGGTAGGCTTTATGACTTATTCCGACAGAGCTGGGTGGCGACGCCTGAAGAGTCCTATGTAAAAGCTGGTAATGAGCCGCTTAAGGCAAGCCTGGAGGAGCTACAGGCAATGATAAACAGGCCTGTGAAATATGTAGAAGTCGATGGCGTTAAGATCCCAGCTGTAGACAGCGGATTGACAGAACAGGAGAGACAACTCTTCCAGAGACTTGGGCTTATAGACGAAAATGGTAATATCACTCCATGGGTAATACGGCCTGAGATGTTGGACAGTCCAGAGAAACTATTTAACAACGTGGAACTATGGGGAGGAAAAGACCTTTGGTCAGCTCTCTATGAGCCTCCTAAGGGCGATATTACAATTGAACATATACAGCACGCCTTCTATATGGCAGCTAATTACGGCTTCCAACTTCTAAATGGCAACTTAGCAGCTGCAATAGACGACTACGAACTGGGCCAGAGATTTATGAACGACTTAGCTACATATCGTATATTCTCCACCTGGCTTTGGACGCTCCTTAGACATAAAGCACGTATAACAAAAGATGGCGCATTAAAAGGGCCTGCTAAGACGCGACTCGGCGTTATACCGGCTGATGACAGAATTAAGATAAGTGCTGGAACCCAGTTCGACGAAGAACTCTTTGAAAAGCTCTGGGAGTTACATATGGAATGGACTTACGCCTTTTACGAAGACTTAGATAGAATAGCTGCCGAGAGAATACTACTACGCTTTGTAGAAAACGTAAGGAATATACTTCACAACGCCTATAAGGCAGGGCCATTTAGATTCCAAACACCCATAGACACAGCCAGAAAAATCGCCGAGTTGTTTAAGGTAGAAGAGCTTGAGAAAGCAGTTATAGAAAACCAGCCTAGATTCGACAGATCCTTCGCCTCAGTCATTATGGATATCCTAAAGGTGAAGCTAACATCTCCGATGTATTTACAACACGGCGGCCGTCTTATTATGGTGTTAGCTCCCCTACCTGATGAGGAGAGGAGCACTGTACTACGCGCTCTCTTCACTCCAAGAGAGGAGGTAGAGAAATTAGTTAAAGAGGGCAAACTAAAGTCCTACGTGCTTGAACTATACGATTATATACACGATATTCGATAAATCTAGCGATATTTTTTTAGGTATCTTATCTTTATTTCTTGTATTATCTTGGGTATGTCTATTTCCATGGGGCATACTTCTTTACAATTTCCCGCGTGGGCGCATTTTAGGGCGTGGGGGCCTGCCTCTTCTATGCCGCGTGTTATGGCAGTCCACATTACGCCCATGGGGCCTGTGTAAGGGGGTACGCCGAATTTCCCATCTAAAACACGATATATTGGACAGTGGAAGTGACACCTCCCACATCTAATACAGAGGAGGGCCTCCCAGAGGACAGGGTCGCGGGCAGCCCTCCTACGGCCGTTATCCACAAGCACCACGTGAAACTCCCTAGGGCCTTGGGCAGGGGAGACGCGGTAGTTTTCGACGTCTGCCGTAGAACTTGGGCCGGCTGATACGTTGATATATGTCGGTGGATATATCCCGGCGTATGCCGCTTGTACATTTGCCAGAAGTAGGGCGTGTATCAGCGTTGGGACTATTTTCTCTACGCCGTCGTAGACGATGTGGACAGGCGGGACTGTAGATACTAGTCTGATATTCCCCTCGTTTTCCACAAGTACAACAGCCCCTGTGTCTGCCGCTAGGGCGTTGGCGCCTGTTATACCCACATCCGCCTTCAGTATTTTCTCTCGTAGAAACTCCCTCGCCCTTTGGGCAATCGCAACGGGGTCCGGCGCCACTGCTACGCCTAGTTTCTTCCTCAGAAGCTCGGCCGCAACCTCCCTAGTCATATGGATGGCGGGGGCGATGATGTGGCTTGGCTCGCCGTCGCTGAGTTGGACTAGGAACTCGCCGAGGTCTGTCTCCCAGACTTCGTTGCCCTCTTCCTCAAGCCGTTTTCTAAGCCTAGTCTCTATCGCCACGTTGTTCTTGCCCAACACCACAACCTTCCCCCTCCCCACTATCTTTACCACAGTCTCTCGCGCCTCCTCCGCCGTCTCCGCTAGATAAAACCTACCGCCCACCCTCTCCACAGACTTCCCAAACTCTTCAACATAACGATCTAAATTCCTCACCACCTCCTCCCTAACCCTCCTAATTTCTCTGGCGAGCTCCCTGACATGTCGATATCGTTCTAAAACAGCGTAAGTCTTAGGAACGCTGTGGTTATAGGCTCTGAGAAAGGCCTCGTCCCAACTCATATAGACAAGACACAGGTCATATATCTATAATTTTCTGTGGCCTCTTGGGGTTTCGAATCTGTTTACCAACCTCCCAAAGAGATGGGAGGCGGGGGGCCGTTCCAAACGGTGCATTAGCCGTATTCTCATTAAATTCCACGCCGCGAGTATTGTTATCTTTTGAAAAATGTTGTAAGAGGTATTGCTTTAATTTCGCTTCTCCTGGGGGCAAAACTATAGCAGAGGTTGCCGGTGTGGGGAGAAACGGCGACAGCCATAAGTCTCCTTTCGACTCCATGTGGGTATCTGATCTCCACCTCCGCCAGCCTGTAGCTGGCTGTGGTGAAGAGCTTTCCGGCGGCGATGTCGTAAAAACGGAGCGGTTTCTTCATCTCAATATTTGGGTGTGGTAGTATATCTACCTAATGTTTAATAACTTGTCCCGAGATCTCGCCATGGACGTCTGGTTTTTTGTGTACCACGTGGTGGTCTCCGTGTTAATCGCCGTGTTTGGGTTTGTGCTCGGGCGGCTGTTGCGGCTTCTGCTGGTGCGTCTACTGCTGAGACTTGGGTTTGACGACTGGTTTAGGAACTTTAACATTGGTAAGGCGCTACTGCGCTCTGGCTATACAGCGGGAGAGTTCTTCGGCTCCGTAACGGCTTGGCTTATCTACATCTTATCCATTCTGCTTGCGACAGCATATCTTTCTCTAAATCTCGGCAATACTGAGATATATAGTTTAATTATCATAGTGATAGGCGTCTACTTTTTTGGTTTTATTAAGTTCTTTATTATTTCGATACTGGGCTTTATACTTGTCGACGGTTTTGTTGAATATATATACAAGGGCGCCTTATCCAAAAGCGAAGTCGTAGGCCCCGTGGCGGAGTATATTAGGGTCATACTGTATCTCGTCGTCATAACCTTCGCCTTGGAGCAAGGCGGTATCAACGTGGCCACGTTAAGCGCTATGTTAACTCCCATCACCTGGGGTCTCACAGCTGCTGTGGTCGCTGTACTTGTGGCGGAGGCTTTAAAAAAGAGATGAACATCGCAGTTGTCGCGCCGCAGAGCTCTCACTGGGAAGATCTACACCGCGCTGCCTTGGTTTTAGTAAAGGCGCTTAGAAGACTGGGTCGCAAGACGTGGCTTGTAACTAGCGTATATCACGAGGGCCGACCCGTCGTAGACCCCCAGATTGTAGAAAAAAGCGAAAACGGATATGTGGAGATTGAGGCGGACGTGGCTGGGGTCCCCACGATTAGAGTCCTCAGCATGAAATCCCTTACTCCGCCCGGCGGCGTTGTTTTAAGAAGCTTTGGGAAAATCCTTAGCACTCTCCAGGAGAGGTATAGCCTGGATGTGGTCGTCGTCATAGCTAGCTTTTGGAACGGCCCCGAGGAGGTTGCTAGGTGGGTTTCTATAAGAAGATCGCTTGTCGAATTGGGAGAAGCTCCTAGAAGACCCTTCTTTGTCTTCATACCTGCCTACTTCGTGAGATTTACAGCTCTTAGGCCTATCGACGCCGCGGCGAAGCTGATGTGGTCTATGCTTAATATGCCCTATATCCTGCGACAGGCAGATCTAGTTCTTGTCTGTTGCCAAGCGGAGGCCGAGGAGCTTAAACAATACGGCATATCGCCTGGCAAAGTCGTTGAGTCAAAAAGCTGGGTAGACCCAGATTTCATAGACGTGGAAGACGTCAAGAGACCTAAGGCCGCCGAGGACTTCGACTTATATGTGTCATACGTGGGGCCTTTAGATGAGGAAAGAAACGTCCAAGCGCTCATCAAAGTTGCAGAAAGACTTTCTCGCCTTGGCAATGTGGCTCTAGTGGCGGCGGGAGGCGGCGACGCGTTAGAAAAAGTGAAGAAAGAAGCGAAGAGGCGGAAAAACCTCGTCGTCGTTGAAAGCCCCGATTTAAAAACAGTCGCCTCCGTAATCAAGCATTCCTTCGTCGGCGTTGACTTCTCACGCTACGAGCCCATGGGAATAAGGGCTTTGGACTACCTATACATGGGCGTGCCGTATGCCACATCGCCTGCCTCTAGAGGAGCGTGGTATATCTCCAACGGCGTAGACGGCATCCAGCTGAGCAACCCCGATGACGTCGAGGGCTTCGTAAACTGGGTCTCCACGTTGATGAAAAGGCCTGAACTAAGGGACGAAATGGCTACTAGGGCTAGGAGGAGGGCCGAGGGCCTTACCGCTTTGAGACTTGCCGAGCTTCTGCTAAAAGCTGTCGAAGGACGCGCGCCTCGCCCGTAGCGCCCCCTCTGAGGCTCGGTTCTGCCCGCAGAGACGACATGACGACAGTCGCAGGCGAGGGTCGTCGGGGCTGGCGATGCCCTCAGAGAGCCGGGGTGTTAGCTCGTGGGAGGGAAATTCATTAAAAGTTAGCTAGCCGTTTCAACAACTCTCTTAGTTCTCGGTAAGATGGAAGATTGTATCTAGCTGTGGTTTCGCCTGCGCCTACCTTTATCGTGTATGTCTCTTCTGGCAAGGCTTTAAACATGTCCTCATCTGTGGCGTCGTCTCCTGCGGCTAGTACGAAATCGGGGGCGATTTTTTCCAGAAGTAGCTTAGCCGCTGCGCCTTTGTTTACGCCGGCTGGCCTAACTTCGACGACCTTGCTTCCGCGTATTACGCTGAAATCTGCACCGCCTAGGAGACTCTCTAGGGCTTCGATGAGTCTAGCCGCCATAGTTTCACCTAGCTCTGGCTCCACGTTTCTATAGTGCCAAGCTATTGCCGACTCCTTCTCCTCTATGTAGGACCCCGGAGTTGCCGCAACTACGTCCTCCATCACCTTTCTAACAGCGGTTTTCCAGCTTACGTCAAATGGGAAAAGTTGCGTCCAGTTTTTATCCACGTCTCTGATGAAAGCGCCGTGTTCGGCCACGAGATAGACAGGGAGATCTCCGAGCCAGCTCTCTAAAAACTCCTTGTTGCGGCCGCTGACGACCACGACACTGGTGTTTGGAACGTTGGATAGTGCCTTTAGGATGCCTAGCAGTTCTGGGTCTGGCACGGCTTGGTATGCGTAGGGGTAGTGCGGGACAAGCGTCCCATCGTAATCAAGCAACAGTAGCCTTCTGCTTGAGGCTCTGAACTTCGCCGCTATCTCCGCAGCCGTATTTTCATCGACCGGGGTCGGCGTCTTCGTGTAGGCCGCTTCGCGGTTTTCAGCATAGGCTAGAGCCGTTGCGTGTATAAGCTCGGCTGCCCATTTAACAACGTCGTGTTGGCTAAGCCTCTTCTGCATTGCCTTTATCCTCCTGCACTGCTCCTGGAGATCCATCTCCAGAGCCCTTGCGATGGCCTCTGCCACGCTGCTTTCGTCGTTGGGGTTTACTATAAGCGCCTCTAGAAGCTCGTGCGAGGCGCCCGCCGTCTCGCTGAGTATGAGAACCCCCGTACAGTTCCTCCTCGAAGCGACGTACTCCTTTGCCACTAAGTTCATGCCATCTCTAAGCGGCGTGATTAGGGCAACATCGGCGATATTATAAAGCGCCAGAAGCGTCGGCGTGGGGATAAAACGCGATATATAGACGACGGGGGTCCAGTCCACCTCGCCGAGTTCGCCGTTTATACGCCCAACCTCTCTTTCTATCTCCCTCTTCATAGCTTCATACTGAGGCACGCCGACTCTCGATGGCACAACCACGAGCACAAAGACGGCCCTCCCCCGCCACTGTGGATGCTCCTTCAAGAAGCGTTCCCACGCTTTCAACCTGTTGAGAACTCCCTTGGTGTAGTCCAGCCGGTCAATAGAAAACACTATCTTCAGCCCACGCAACCTCTGTCTCAACTTGTCTATTTCCGCCGCAACCTCGGCCCTCTGGGATGAGTCGTGGAAGAAGGCGTAGTCGATGCCTATGGGATACGCCCCAACCCGCACCCTCCTCCGGCCGACGCGCACAATCCCGGACTCAGCTCTATATCCCAGAAATTTAGCCACAGCCCTCAGGAAGTTGCTCACATATTCATACGTGTGGAACCCCACCAGGTCGGCCGCCAGCACCCCCTCCAATAGCGTGTTTCTCCACGTCGGCGGCATTAGTTGGTAGATCTCGGCAGGCGGAAATGGAATGTGTAAGAAGAAGCCCACAGCCAGATCCGGCAAAAGCTGACGTAGAAATGCCGGCGTGAGCATGAGGTGGTAGTCGTGAATCCACACGATATCGCCAGGTTTTGCTATCGACGCCACAGCCTCTGCATATTTCTTGTTCACTCTGACGTAGGTGTCCCAAAACCTCCTTTCAAAGACTGTATATACTGTAAAGCCGTGAAAAAGAGGCCAGAGAGTTGAGTTGCAGAACCCCTCGTAGAAGAGCTCCACCTCTTCCGCAGATAGCGACACCGGGATGAGCCCCCGCTCTCTAAGCTCTGATTCCACCTCGTCGGTCTCTAACTCTGCCTTTACTCCGGACCATCCCACCCACAAGACCTTTGTAAAGCCGAGCCCCCGTCCCCCCTCTGTCGCTCTTAGAAAGGAGTTTATGGCTGTGGCGAGACCTCCCACCGCCTCTCTAAACTCCACCTTCCCATCTCTATATACGACCGTAATGGGGAGACGGTTGGAGACAACGATGAGTTTCACATTACCACAGGGCAAAAATATATATGAAGGTTTTCCCTATGGCGTGTGAAATTTGAAAGGTTCGGGCCCCTCTCTTCCGCCTTCTACAGTTTGTTGGTGTCTCTAGGCGTGTTTGAATGGGCATATGGCGCCACCTACAAGGCGGTGGAGAGGTTGGTACCTCATGGCGGCCGGGTGCTAGAGGTGGGGCCTGGCGTCGGAGTCCTCCTTAGGAAGCTGTCTAGCGCCGGCTACGACGCCGTGGGGATAGACGCCTCTCCTGACATGCTTAAGAGGTCCCGAGCCAAGTCAGTAAGTGTAGCAGGTGTGAGCTTTTTCCTCCCCTTTAGGGACGAGGTCTTTAACGCCGCAGTGGCGCTCTTTACTCTACACCACTGGGGCGAGCACGGCCCCTCTCTACGCGAGGTCAAGAGAGTGCTAAAGCCCGGCGGTTTCTTCATCGTGGTGGAAGCGGATCAGGCGAGGCTCCCCCTCGTGGGGAGCCATGGTTGCACCATCCGCTGTCTGCAGGATGTGCTTAGCGCAGAGTTCGAAGTTTTTATAGAGAGGAGATTCCCCCTACTATTGGCTTTCGCCAAAAAGCCTAGATCTTAAAATATGGACTAGTCTAGAGACAGAGAGCCACTTTTCTATCGGTATCTTCATGAGGGTAGATGCGGCGTAGAGCGCGTCTTCAAGCGTGTCGAAACGGGCTGGCTCGCTACGGAGGGCCTCCCGCACGTTTTCTCTTACCCACCACACGCCGACGGGAGTTGTAAATCCTGTATATACTTCTCTCCACGCCACCACCGCCGCCTGTCTCCTCATGCGGTACAGCGCCTCAGCTACAGCAAGCCTAGCTGCGTAGTAACAACCGCCGATCTCCGGGTAGTCGTCTCTGCCACGATACAGCTCGTAATCTGTCTCAACTGCGAGGCCAGGCCCGGGGTTCCACACGGTGCCTGGCTCAAAGGCCTCTCCCCATTCATAAGCCCACCTCGAGGGGGCCAGTATCACGAGGAAAAGGTTGCCGGGGGCTCTCCTCAGGTAGAGGTAGTAGCCGTCCACCGTGTCGAACTCTTTGATCTTCTCCACTAGGTGGTCAGACACTATCTTGTCCACCGCCGTGATGGCCCACCTCGTCGGCACGAGCCTCCTCCGCCGCCGGGTTCCCAGGGCCCCGACGCTAAGGGCTCTAGATATGTAGCCCATGTCAAACCCCGACCTGTACAGCGTCAAAACCGCCTCTCTAGCGTCTAGGTCGAAATCGCTGTATGCCTTCTCGGCTGACTTCGGCAACTTCGGCGATCCCTCTGTTTTAAATTCGGCGAGAGGCGCGGCGGGCCCCATTGGCGGGGCGTACTCACTTAAATATACCCCCCTCGGCTCTCTTCTAAAACGTAGATCGACATCTACAGGTCTCTCGGAGAGGGCGATCAGCTGGATCTCCTGAAGAGACCTCGGAGGGTCAGCCGCGTTGTCTACACGGATCTCCAAGCCGCCCCGATATAGGGAGAGACGCATGGCGATGAACTTTTCCAGAGGGATCTCAAGCCACCTCCTTGGGTCTTCATATAGCGAGGTGTCCCCGAGCTCGGGCGGGGCGGAGGGGTAGATCCTCACCTTTGGATATCCAACTCTCCCAACAAAGACAGACGGCGGGCTTGAGCCAGATAGCTCTCTCGAAATTTTTATCCTAAAAGGCGCCGCTAGCTGTCTTACAAGAAGAGGGCAGTAAGACAAGCCACAGAGGTATCTACCCCCTCTGCACCTGACACAGAGCTCTGGCTTCACAAATTACTCTACTACGAAAATTAATAACGACTATTTCTTTGCTAAATTGAGCATATATTTATGCACCACAGTAGTAGATAGCTCAGGGTGGAAGGCCGTGGCCACCATGTGGCCTTGGAAGGCGGCAGCGTATATCTGGCCTAACTCCGGGTGTTTGAGGGAGGCGGCTAGTCTTGCATCTCCCCAAGCCTTTATAAAAGCTGGAGCTCTTATAAAGACGGCTCTCACAGTCCCAAGTTCTCCCACTTGTAAATCCACTTCAAAAGACTCCCTCTGTCGGCCAAAGGCATTTCTAATAACGGCTATGTCCATAAGCCCAAGAATCGGCTGTTTAGTCTCGCCGACTACCGAATCTCTCACCTCCTTGGCGAGGAAAATCGCGCCGGCGCAAGTGCCTAGAGTCGGGAGCCCCTCCTTGATGGCATCTCTGAGGACGTCTAGGAGGCCGGTCCTCTTGGCAAGGGCTCCTATTGTCGTCGACTCGCCTCCAGGTATAGCCAAAGTTGCGATTTCCCTGAGGTCCTGCGGCTTTTTCACCTGTATCACCTCTATAGATATACCCAGCTCTTGAGCCGCCTTCTTAAAGGCTTGTATATGCTCCTCTACGTCGCCCTGGAGGGCTAAGACACCTGCCTTCATACTCCTCTTACTTGGAGGAGCTCCTCGGGCTTCAGCGTTTTGATGTCTATGCCCATCATGGCGCTTTTCTCGCTGACCATCCTCTGGGCCTCCACTACCTTCTCCGGGTCGTCCCAGTAGGCTGTCGCCAACACGATGGCCTCCGCCCTTTCTCTGGGGTCTTGACTTTTGAATATGCCGCTACCGACGAATATCCCGTCTGCCCCGAGCCACATCATCAACGCAGCGTCTGCCGGCGTCGCTATGCCGCCAGCGGCGAAGGTCACCACGGGGAGTCTCCCGAGCCTCGCCGTGAGGGCTGTCAGCTCTATTGGGGCTTGGCACCTCCTGGCGTAGTCCCTGATCTTCTCCTCGTCCCCGGCTCTCAGCGCGGCCGACAGCTCCTCTATTGCCCCGTATAGAGCCTTGAAGTGTTTCACGGCCTCGCTTACGTTGCCCGTCCCCGCCTCGCCCTTGGACCTAATCATTGAGGCGCCCTCGGATATCCTCCTCAGCGCCTCGCACAGCTCGCGGCACCCGTTGACGAAGGGCACCGCGAAGGCCCACTTGTTTATGTGGTGTTGTTCGTCCACAGGCGTGAGGACCTCTGACTCGTCTATGAGGTCCACCCCAATCTCCTGTAGGATCACGGCCTCGTAGTAGTGGCCGATCCTCACCTTAGCCGAGACTGGGATGGTGATGTGGCTCATGACCTCCTCTATCACCTTCACGTCTGCCATCCTGGCGACGCCCCCGGCCTTTCTCACGTCGTAGGGAAGCTTGTCCAATACCATGACGCCCACGGCGCCCGCCTCCTCAGCTATCTGCGCCTGCTCGACGTTGGTGACGTCCATGATGACTCCCCGCCTGAGCATCGCCGGGAGGCCTATCTTAACTCTGACAGTCCCCACCTCGGCCTCGGGGAGAGGCTTAGGCCAGGTCACCCCCGCCTCCCTAAGCCTATCTCTCACCTCGGCAAGGCCGTAGAAGAAGTCCCTGATCTTCTCCAGCTGGGTGTACACCTCTCCGATCATAGGTCACATATTACCTCTCCATAATAAATTTTTCTAGTAGCCGTCTCCGCGTCGCGACTCTCTTCACCGCCCCTCCCTCCATGTAACTCTCAATTGTGGAGTACAGTGCCCGTTCCAACCGCTTTCCAACCGGCTTCTGGAGACTCTTTCCATAAAAATGGGGGAAATTTCGAGAACTTTTTCTATGGGGAGCTATTTTGTTTCGCCTTTGTTTTCAGATTTCTTTTTCTTACAGGGCATGTCTTCTCTGGGAAGTAGATAATTAAATTTGTGTGTATAATCCCGAAGTAATATCTACTTCGTCATGGTATAACTTCTGTGGAATCTAAAAGAGGGTCGTATTCTAACCGCTCCTTCTCTACTACCCCGGCGTTGACAAGTCTCTTTAGCCGGGGGGCCTCCTCTTCCAATATTTTAATCGTCTTTTTCGTTACCATACATACTGCATCAAAGCCCTCCTCGCCCCAGTAGTTCTCATAGTGAGTATAAAGACAACGGCCGCCGCAGACGTGTCTATATTCGCAGAAGAAACACTTGTCCTTTAGGCGTGGCGCCACGCCGTTGAGCCCAGTCTTTATGTGGCCGGCGGTAGCCCACTTTTCCGAAACTGCAATGGGGCAGTGGAGAATCCTCCCATCTGTATTTATGGCAAAGGCGTACCTCCCCGCCCCGCAGGGAACCCAGCTGTAGGGTCTTATCAAAAGGGCTCTATATATGCCGAGGATGGGGATCACTTCCAACACCCTTCCCCTCTCGGCCTCCGCGAGAAAGAGATCTCTCAGCTTTTTAACGCCGGGGAGGTAGCTCTCTTCGGCCCAATTTAAAAACTCGCGGGGTGTCCACTCGTCTGTCCATATGACATTTAGTTGCCAATGTACTGCATCAAAGCCGAGGGCTAAGAGGTGGGTGACGTCTCTATATATATCCGACCTCTTCGCAACAGTCATCCTCGCCACGATTTTACACTTACACCTCACATCGTCTTTAAGCCATTTCAAAGCCTCTACCACTCTTTTATACACCCCAGGCCCTCTATAGTAATCAGTGACTTCCGGAGGCCCGTCTATGGAGAGGAGGATAGTGGAGAACCTCTGCCAGATTTCGGGCGGGAGCCTTCTCACAAACATTCCGTTTGTCTGTATGCCAAAACGCGCGTTGGGCAAAGCCTTTAGGACGTCTACTATGTATTGGACATTAAGTAGAGGCTCGCCGCCGTAGAAAAAGACTATGGGCTTTCTATCTCTCTGCGCTATGAAATTAACGACTTCCCTTGCCGTAATCTTGGGTCTCCAGGGGGAGTAGTTGTTGTCAAAAGAGCCCCCACAGTATTTACACTTGAGATTGCAAGCCCCAGTGGTTAAGATAAACCAAAGCACGTAGGTTTTGAATTGCCTTTATTTATGTGGAACACCCCCTACTTCTCCCTGGCCCTCTGGGAACCGCCCTCGGGTATGGGGGCGGCTCATCTGGGTGTTAGTTTTATCGCTAATTGACGCCCCACGCCCGGGGCCATGGCTCCGGGCGCGCCCTCCCAGAGAGGGCCGGTGTAACAAAGGGGAACTAGTCTAGAGGTTTGTCCTTAGTCTCAGGCATGAGTGTAAGTGCTACAGCCAGGGCGAAGCCGGCTACTATATATGTGTAAAATAGCACGCCTGCAATTGGGTTGTTAAGCCAGTAGGAAATCGCTTGTACTATCGATGGCGTAAAGCCGCCAAAGACGCCAATGCCTAGGTTAAATGAGAGAGACATGGCCGTGTATCTCACCTTAGTGGGGAATAGCTCAGCTAGCGCCGTGCCAAGCACGCTGAAGGTAAACGCCGTGGCGAGTATGAGAACAAAGACGCCAAGCGTGACTAGAGCTAGGTCTTTAACTCCTGTCAGCCAACTGAAAATTGGATAGTACGTGGCTAACGCCATAGCGAGACCTGCCGAGTAGATTACCCTCCGGCCTACTTTTTCTGAAAGCCAGGCGTTGAGTATATAGAACGGTAGCTGGAGTACGCCGGCTATTCCCACAGCGAAGTTGGCATCGACAGGGCTGAGCTTAGGCACGCTTGTGAGAAATGGGAATATATAGCCGGTCGCTGTATATGCAAGGACAGAATGTCCCGCCGCCACAGCTATGCCGACTAAGATATAACGTGGATACTTAACCACCGCCTCTATCAGAGGTATCTTCGCCACGGCTTTCTCGCTCTTAATTTTCTCAAAGAGGGGGGTCTCCGTCAGCTTTAGACGTAACACTAAGCCAAGTATAGTTAACACGATAGAGACGAGAAATGGCATGCGCCAGCCATATGTCTGAAAGTCTTGGGGCGGCAGAAGTTTGGCCGCCGTCACAAGCGTCAGCGAAGAAAGGCCAAGGCCCAACGGCGGAGTGGCGGCAACAAAACCAGCATAAAACGCCCTATTACGGCCGGCCGCATGTTCAAGTACATATGTTATAGCCCCGCCGTATTCGCCGCCGAGGGAAATACCCTGTAGGATTCGTAATAAAGTCAGCAATATAGGCGCTAGAATTCCCACTTGGCTATACGTCGGCAGAAGCCCCATGAAAAACGTCGCCATGCCCATTAGGAGAAGAGTGGCGATAAAGGTGGTTTTTCTACCCACTTTATCGCCGAGGTGGCCAAAAACCACGGCACCGACCGGCCTGACGACAAAACCTGTTGCAAACACTAGCCACGTGAGTAAACTAGCTGCTATGGGGTCTCCCTTTGGGAAGAAATTCGCCATTATGTAGGGAGATAACGATGCATATGCAAAAAACTCATACCATTCAATTAGAGTTCCGGCCATCGATGCCGAAGTTACAAGTCTTATAGACATAAGGTTGGATAAAAGAGGTGTATATATAGCTTGACAGACCTATATAAAATGGCTATCAACACATCTCATCCCCCTATCTCTCTCTTGGCCCCTCGCTTCCCTCCCTCTGCCCCTCTGGCACATGTGCCTAAAGACCGCTTGTCTCCAGGCAGTGACGCTTGGGGGCTTTCTCATCGTCCACGCCTTCATTGTCTCTGGCGTGGGGTTATCGGGCGTGGGGCCGGGCGGCACGCGGCCCTCCGCAAGCGCCATCCTCTCGTGTTTGCGATGGCGACAACGTCACAGCCCCTTCCATCCCTGGCGAAGCAGTAGGGAAACCTTGAGACGATGTCTCTCGTTAACCGGCCTCCCACACTACGGAAAGAAGACGATTGTTACTACAAACAGAAGGCCTCGCCCCTTAGGGCGGGGAGGGAGTTATATACGCGATGAAAGTCCCTTTTCTATGAGACGGACTACAGCATTAGTTGATTGATCTTAGACGTCTAGTTTCGCTACTTTCGCTTAACGTCCTCTATCTAACGATCGGCAATCCGCCGTCTCTTCACACGTCGGAGACTCAGGTATACCTCATCTCACCGGGTGTAACCAATATACTCTTTTGAACCTTTTTAAGTTTGTAACTTTTATAGAGCGTGAAGCGGTTTGCACAACTTCGTTACTTATGGGCCTACCTCACATTTAGGGATAGACCTGTTGTGAAGAGAGTTAGAGCTGAAGAAGGAGAGGTCGTAGAAGAGGTATTGAGACTGTGTCCAAGGCCGTATAGGATGCTCTGTTATATGGCTGTTAAAGAGCTGAATATAAGTCTTGCGGCAATTGCTGAGAGAGGCAGAGATGTCCCAACGGCTGTAGCTCTAGCGTTTGAAGACGTTACATCTGGCCGGCCCGACCTCCCGCGTTTTTGGCGCTATATTAACACTGGCGACCCAGGCGTCGACATAAGAGCCATACTAGATAAGTGGAGAAGAGCCGCCAAGCGCCTTTACTAGGCCTCCTCTAGCACTATCCCTCTGCCAGACTCTATTCTAACTCTAAACGCCTTTGTGGCGTGTGCCGTCATTCTCATCTTTTTTATTATTAGCCAGCGCCTTATCTCCTTGGCGCTCTCTACGTCATCCATCCACATATGAATCACGCCGTCTGCAATATGCTCAAGCCCAAAGCCGTAGGCTTGTCTTGTCGTAGGCGCGTATTGGCTTGTAAGCATGGCTGTTACGTTTTCTCTATGTGTAGCAATTTTGAGTTGGTACGAGTACTTACGTGCCATGACCGGCTTGTCTACCCAGAAGGCGGACATAGAGTCTATGACTAGGCGGACGTGACGCTCCGGGGTCCCCCGCTCCTTAGCCACGGCCAGGATCTCGTAGGCCTCGTTTATAGCCTCGATTAGGGTGTCTATAGATAATGCGGCGTAGCGTCTCACTTTGTCTGGGCTCTCCTCCTTAGACTTCTCTGTCAGTTGGCGCGCTACCTTTAGAAGCCCGAATATATCGACGACGACAATCTCTGGGAGCTCCTCCGGCTCTTTTTTCCAGGCGATGTTGTAAACAGAAAACTGGGAGAAGTCCATCCCAAGCTGTTTAGCTTGTTCTATCACGTCTCTAAACTCTTGCTCAGTGGTGACATATACCACGGGGTCTCCTGACTTTAGCCCCGCGTAGGCAAAGTGTATACAGAGGATCGACTTTCCCACGCCGGGTTCTCCAGTAACTACAACCCAAGACCCCTGGGGGATCCCTCCCTCAAGTGCGCGGTCTAGCGTCTCTACGCCGGTTGAAATTCTTTTCACGTGGCTGTACATGTACTATTTTAAAAACCCTCTCTTTCTATAACATGGCAAAAATGGTAGTAAGTCTCTCAGTAACGCCACTTGGCACAGGTTCCACCAGTCTCTCTAAGTATGTAAAAAAGGTCACCGATATTATCAGAGAGTCAGGCCTTAGGTATCGGACAGGCGCCGGCTTTACAGATATAGAAATAGACTCATATCGCCAACTCGCCGACTTGCTAGACAAAATCGAAAAGACGTTGGTAGACATGGGCGTTCAGCGTATCTCCTACGTTGTTAAAATAGATAGGAGGATAGATAAAGAGCTTTTTATAGAAGAGAAGATAGCGCGAGCAGAAGGGATTTAAAACTCAAAGTTTTTTAAAAACGGCAGGATCAGTCCCCGAGACGGCCGTAGGCCGCCTATGAAAGGGGCTCCGGACAACTACGCAAAAAACTTGTATATGCCAAATTGTAACAATCGGCATTAGAAGGAGAGTTGCCGTTATGTAGGTTGCCGTGTTTATTCTCCTGCTGTAGTAAGTGAGGGCAGGGAAGGCAGAGAGAAGCAGCCTGGGGATAGAGATAGCCGGCGTGCCTATTGTAAAGAGGAGGGAGATAGATTCAAGAAGAGTATAACGGAGGTAAAGGCCTTTTAGGGCGGTTGCGCCAATGAAGAAGAGTATTTCAAACGCAAGGTTTCTAACAAGCCAAATCTCAGGCGTAATTCTCAAGCTGGAGATCCTCCAGTCGTATGAGATAAACCAGCCATCTAATAGCCACTGGATCTGCTGAATGGGGGCGGCGGGCTCCGCGCCCCAGTACTTCCGTTGCATTTCAAAATAGGCAAGTGGCGAGCCCAGCGCGACCGTGTGCCAGAGGGCTACTGCAACTACTGTAGCTAATGGAAGAGAGATATGTCTAAGTCGCCATGTCTTTAAAAAAGCCGGTAGCCCCAGCGCCAAGTTGTATTTTATCAATACTGCCGGGGAGAAAAAGACCGAGGATAGAAGAGGCCTTTTCGTGGCGTAGAGTAGGGCGGCTGCCGCAAAGAAAAGAGCTATGCTCTCTGCATATGGCATAGTGGTATAGAGCACGTAGGTGGGGAAGAGAGCTAGGAAAAGCGCTGTTTTGAAATCAAATAATCTTTTAACCACGAGAGGCATTAGATAGCTAAATATATTTGCCATGATAGCCGACGTCTTAATGACGTCTATGCTTGTGGCTACGGCAAATGTTTTTTACTGCTAAGGGGAATAGTGGAGGGAAGGCGTAGTCTATCTCTTCTCTATAGCCAAACATAGCAATTCGCTGGAAGTGTTGGGCGTCCCAGGCGCTGGTCCATCCGGGGGCCCAAATAACACAGAACTTGGCGACTGTCAGAAGGAGAACTAAGACAGCGTCTTCTTTATCAAGACGCATTGAGAAATATCGTCTTTCTGTGGAAGGTATCGCGGAGGGCAGGTATTTTTCCAACTTCTCTAACTATCGCGGCAAGCTCCTCTATTGTTGCGCTATGTGTAGCGCCTGCAGATCTTAACACAGTCTCGTTATACATCGTGCCTACGAGGTCGTTTGCGCCAGCTAAAAGCAGCGTAGAAACAAGTCTTTTCCCAACTGAAAGCCAATACGCCGCCACTTTGAGTCTGTCTAACAAGATCAGCCTAGCTATTGCGGTGATTTTTACGTCGTATATAGAGGGGGCGACAGTTTTGACAAGACCCCTCTTGTACAGCTCTGTGTTGTACGGGTTGAATTTGACAGGTATGAAGAGCAAGAGGCCGCCTGTCTTTTCCTGTAGTTCTCTAACTCTAAATATGTGGTCAACTACATGTTCTACCCTCTCTACGTGGCCGTAGAGCATTGTGACATTACTTGGAATTCCCAACTCGTGGGCTATCTCGGCGATTCTAACCCACTCTTCGCCAGATATTTTATACGGCGTAATTACCTTTCTTACATCTTCTGCAAATATCTCGGCGCCGCCGCCAGAAATAGCGTCAAGCCCAGCCTCTTTCCAACGGGAGAGTACCTCGCGGACGCTTGTCTTCCAAAGCTTTGCGTAGTAGGCAGCTTCGGCCATCGTCGGGCCTTTTATCACCACGTGGGGCACCCGCCTTTTAACAGCCCTAAACAATTCGTCAAAATATTCAGGCGTTAAGAGGGGGTTGAAACCCCCGTTTATATGGAGCTCTGTCACGCCGTATTCCCTAACAAACATCTCGACAAGGGCGGCGGCTTCCTCCGGCTTTTTCACGTAGCCCTCTGGATGGCCCGGAGGTCTGTAGAAAGCACATATAGGACATCTCGCCACGCAGATATTACTATAGTTTACTACGACGTTGTTAACAAAAGTAACGACATCTCCAAAAAACCTCTTTGTCAAGTAGTCGGCGGCTTTTGCTAGAACGAAGACGTCCGCCTCATTAAATATACGCGCCGCCTCTGATCTGTCAAGGCCTCTGAGAGCACTTTCGATAATGTAGGAAGTATCTAGCACAACGACTTCTGCTAAAATATTAAAAAATGTCATCCTCACTGATCGTGCCTTTGTTTAAAAGAGACGACATAGAAGAGCTCCTAAAGGCAGATCTCTGGGAGCTCGGCCGTAGGGCCTATGAAATAAGGCTGAGGACGTATGGCAAAACCACTACCTTTATTTCAAATATGGTTTTGAACTATACAAACGTATGTGTAGTTGGATGCTCTTTCTGCGCTTTCTACCGGCCGCCGGGCCACCCCGAGAGTTATGTATATATGGTGGAGGAGGCGGTCAAGAGAGTGTTGGCTATAGACGCTAAATACGGCATTAGACAAGTCTTGATACAAGGCGGGGTTAACCCCGACGTAGGCATTGAATACTTTGAGGCGCTTTTCCGCGCCATAAAGACAAAAGCTCCGCACATAGCTATACATGCACTTTCGCCACTAGAGATAGACTATCTATCGCGGAGAGAACGCGCCACATATCGAGAGGTGTTAGAGAGGCTGAGGGAGGCTGGCATGGACTCTATGCCAGGTGGCGGCGGTGAAATACTTGTCGACAGAGTGAGGAAGGAGGTCGCGCCCAGGAAGATAGATAGCTCGACTTGGCTTAGAATTATGGAGGAGGCACATAAAATCGGCATCCCAACCTCAGCTACGATGATGTACGGCCATGTTGAAACTATAAGCGACATCGCAGAGCACATGTACAAAATTGCAGAACTCCAGGAAAAAACAAAAGGCTTCCTGGCTTTTATCGCTTGGAATTTTGAACCTGGAACAAGCGAACTTGGCAAACGTATAAAATACCCAAAGACATCGGCTACGTTGTTGAGAATTATAGCTGTGGCGAGGATAGTTTTTGACGGCATTATCCCCCACATACAAAGCGGTTGGCTCACCACGGGGCCGGAGACTGCGCAATTGGCTATGTACTTTGGCGCAGACGACTTCGGAGGCACATTGTACGAGGAGAAAGTCCTCGAGTGGAAACGCATTGAAACGCCGATAGATAAAAGAGAAGATGTAATACAAATCATAAGGTCGGCGGGCTTTACCCCAGCGGAGCGGGACAACGTGTACAACGTCGTCAAGGTATATGGTTAGAGTTGTAAGAATTCGATACGCCCACAGCGACCCCCTCTTCTGGCGGGCAAAACTCGACGTGGTAGAGGCCGGCAACCTAGAGGCGGCCCGCCTCTTGAGGGAAGGCGCCGCCGACATAGGCTTTGTCCCAATAACCATGGCCGCCGAGCTAGGCCTTCCCATAGTGCCGAGACTAGCTATATACAGCACAGGGCCTATATTGTCGGCAAGAGTCTTCAAGGGGCGCGGGGCGAGGGGGCTCTGCGCGGTGAGTGAAACCACTGTAAGCGCAAGGGTAGTGAACAAGTTGCTCGGCGTTTCGCTAGAGACTGTGGAGGACCCCTGGGCCGCTCTTGACGCATGTTCCGAAGTTTTGGTAATCGGCGACGAGGCTCTGCGGATGATCGACAAAGGGGTCCCCACCCTTCTAGACATCGGCGAGCTCTGGCAAGAGCGCGTTGGAACACCGCTATTTTTCGCTGTCTTGGTCGCGAAGCCGGGGGCCGAGGGGCTTGAGGAGGCGGTAGCCGAGATGGAGAACTCCCTCGCCCACTTCTACGAGAACCCCACCCCTCTTGTTGAATCCACGGCAAGACGCCTCGGCGTAAGCCGGAGGCTCGTTGAGGAGTACTTCCAGAGATCCCGCTATCTGTTGAACAGCGACTATATACAATACATAGTCAAGGAGACAGAGGTGCTAGGTCTCCCCCGCCCGCGCTTCCTAGAGCTCTGACGAAGGCCTCCTCCAGGTCGGACGCTCCGTACAGCTCCATGAGTTGCTTGGGCGTGCCGTGCACTATCACGACCCCCTTGTCTATGAAGTACACCCGGTCGCAGACGGACTCAACCTCAAGCATGTTGTGGCTTGAGTAAACCACGGCGGCCCCCCTCGACTTTGCGTAGTTCTTCACCAGTCTCCTCATCTCGACGGCGTGTATCACGTCGACTCCTGTCGTGGGTTCGTCCAGGAGTAGCGCCAACGCGCCCACTGTTAGCAAGGCAGCTACGACGAGCCTACGCCTCATGCCCTTGGAGTAGGTCTTGACCTTGTCGTCTACGCGTGGGCCAAGGCCCGAGATCTCCACGGCCTCTCGTACGTTGTCGACGCCGTATAGGCCGTGTATAAACTCTATAAACTGCCTCCCTGTGAGGTTGTCGTAGGGCAGAACCTCCTCTGGCAGATACGCGAGATACCTCCGTCTCTTCTGAAACTCCGGCGAGTCTGTCCTAACGCCTAGAACCTCGGCGTAGCCTCCGTCGGGCTTGAGAAGGCCCGCGAGAACTCGCAACGTGGTGGTTTTCCCAGCGCCGTTTGGTCCCACAAGCCCCACGACCTCCCCCGCCCGCGCCTCTAGGTCCACTCCCCTGAGGGCCTCCAGGCGGCCGAACCTCTTCCTAACCCCCACCGCTCGAATCATCTCCTCCACCGGCTGGTCACTAGGTACTCCGCAGTGACGACCTTAGACACGACATAGAGAGCTACGGCCGCCAGCGCCCAGTCTATCGCAAGTAATAGATACATCTCGCTCCATTTGCCGAAGAGAGAGGCCACGGCAATATAGAGTGGGTGTAGAAGAGGGTCTAGCTTAAGCCAGTCTGTCGGGGCGAAAAACACAACTACCGCAGGTGCGGCGAAGAAAAACACCACCATAGTTGCGACGCTCTGCGCAGTTTTGATATCCTCGGCGCGGCTGGCCAAGGCAAAAGACACAGCTACCACAAGGACAGATATCGCTAGGATAGACAACGCCGAGAGTGCCAGGGTTCCCGTGGGCAGAGACAGATGTGGGATCTCTCTAGGCTGGGGGACTTCGGGCAGATAGGCTAAGTTTGCGAAGTACACCCCGTAGCCGACCATGAAAACGGCGAACTGTATCAACATGAGGAGGATAGAACTGACCAGTTTGGACAGAACTAACGCGCTTGGCGTAGCCGGCGTGGCGAGTATGAGCTCTAACGTCCTCTTCTCCTTCTCTACCCCCACCGCAATGGCAGCAGTCGCCGCCACAAGTAGAGGCACCATTAAGGTGATCACGAAGGAGGCTATGTAGAGGCTCAGCAAGGCGCCGGCTTCGGCCTCCCCCAGCCACGCCCCGTCGAAGTACAGGCGGAGGGTGACGTTGACGAGCGTGGGAGGCACGCCCGCCTCTCTTGCCAGCTCCTCCGCCGCAGTTCTCAAAACTGCTGGGGCGACCAGCGAGGGGAAGCCGCCATATCTCCTGTACACCTCCAACCTCGCCGGGAAGGTGAAGTTCCTCGGCACTATCACGACGTAGCTGTACTTCTCAAGCAACGCAGGCGTAAATTCGCTGTACACCACGCCGCCAAGAGCCTTCAGCTTTTCCACATACCGATGCCCCAGGTCGTTTGTCTCGTTTACCACTACGGCGAATTTCTGTGCCGCCGCGGCTCCGCGGATAGAGACCCCCATTAGGACGCCCATGAAAACCAAGGCAACGAAGCCGCCTAGGAGGGAGAGGAGGAAGTATCGCGAAGTCAAGATCTCCCTCATATCCTTCACCACGAGAGCGATGAAGACGCCCACGTTTTTATAGAGGTGAATTTAAAAATGTATGGCCTACTTCTTGGCCTCGGCTGTACACGGGGTCGACTACGTCGCCGAGGTGGAAAGATATGTCGCTAGATATGTCTCTCTCAAAAATCCGGAGAGACCTGAGGGGGAGAGGTTCCCCGTTATAATCCACGGCACCGGCGGGACAACAGCTCAAGCGCTAGAACTCGTGGAGAAGGCTGGTGCACGTGGCGCAGTTCTCGTGGGCTTCGGCGAGTACAACAGCTTCGCAAGTGCACTACACACCAAGGCCGAGCTGGAGGCCTCGGGCCGCACGGCCGTCGTCTACCACTGCCCCTCCTACGCTGAGTGCGGCCCAGTTTTGGCTAAGGCGGTTAGGGTCTCTGCCGCCGCCTCCTCTCTCATTGGCGTAAAGGCCGTGTTGATTGGGTCGAAGACCCGCCAAGCCGACATAGTGAGAGAGAGGTTCGGATGGCACGTGGAAGTTGTGTCTCTGGCCGACTTCGAATCAGCGGCGGCAAACTCGGAGCCCGACGGCGAGGCTCTTTTGTTATTTAAAGACGAGAGGATGGCAAAGGTGACGGCTGCCCTCCGCAAGCTGGCATCTGGGGCTGACCTCGTCGCTATACAGTGCTTCCCCTTCTTGATAAAGGCCAGATACACCCCGTGTCCAGCTCTCGCATTGTTGAACGCCAAGGGCTCCACAGTGGCGTGTGAGGGAGACCTCTCGGCTGGCTTCGCCATGTTGTTGCTGAGGAGACTCGCCGGGGGAAGCAGCTGGATAGCCAACGTTGTGGAGAGCCGTGGCGAGAGAGCCACCTTCGCCCACTGCACGGTGTCGCTAGACCTAGTGGAGCGGTGGTGGACTATGCCACACTTCGAGTCGGGCCTGCCCTATGGAATCGCCGGGGAGCTGAGGAGAGGCGTCTACACGACCGTGTCTATCTCGCCGGGGTTTGAGAAAGCGGTTGTGGGCCGGGTATACGTCGAGCGAAGCGGCAACTACCTACAGAGCGCATGCCGCACTCAGGCCACGGTTAGGTTTGAGAGGCCCGTCCGCCTGGAGGCGGAGGCGCCAGCAAACCACCACGTCTTTGCGCCTGGCGACGTGGCCGCCGAGGCTGCAGACGTCTTAAAGCTCCTCTCTATCTCAACCGTTATATACTAAGGCTTTCTTCAACATATGGAACTCTATATAAATTTCGAAATTCCGTATGAACTCGAGAAGGAGCTCAGTAGGAGGTTTAAGGTTGTAAAAGGCGGCGATTTAAACAACGTAGAGGCTGCTCTTGTCTCTAGGCTCACACCAGAGGAATTGGCGAAGATGCCTAGGTTAAGATTTATACAAGTGGTGACGGCTGGTTTAGATCATCTGCCGTGGGAGCATATTCCTCCGCATGTAGTTGTGGCTGGAAACTCTGGTTCTAACGCAGATGCAGTCGCCGAATTTGCACTAGCCATGTTGCTAGCCGCGTTTAAAAAGGTCTTTTACTACAATGAAAAGATGAGAAGAGGAGACTATAAAAAGGACGTTTCCGTGCCCGTCCTCTCCGGGAAGAAAGTCGCCGTTCTCGGTCTCGGCGAAATAGGGACTAGGGTAGCTAGGATATTGGCAGCGCTGGGGTTTCTCTCGCAGCCCCCTTTGTACAACCGGCCTTTCCCGGGGGGCTCGGGGCTCGCCCCCGCCGGACGCCTTGGTGGGCGGGGCGGGGGCGGCTAGCGCCGTCTCTGTAGGCGGGTTTTGTCGGCGTGTTTCGCCGGCTCCGTGTGAATGGTTGCTGGGGCGCGCCGCCTTTTTTTAACTAGCGGGGATGTGTTCATAGGCGTATTGACAGATTCAAGATAGTGCTGGACAAGTCCCTTCAAAAGGAGCTAGAGGAGGGGTATCAAGCCGTTTTCCCCCTCAACGAAGATTAAGATCTATAGGCAGTTGCCTCTTAGGTCTTCGTCTAGTTTTGTAAGGGCTCTGTATACAGTTTCTCGGTCGTAAAGGCGTAGGGTGCCTCTGGCGTTTGTCTCTATTAGGAGGATTTGGCTGAGATCCGGCTATGGTTATATACATGGCGTATCCCCCTGGAACTTGTCGGGAAACTTTTATGTCATTATGTGCTGTTTTTAAACAAAAGCTCAACGTCCCACACAGTCCCGGGGGTAATTAGAGGGGGTATGAGTAGGTCGGTGGGGGAGCTACTGAGGACGTCTGTGGTAGATAGGTGGAACTTTTCGATGCAGAGGGCTACTTCAACGGGCACCCCGCTGTGCTATAGGCCGACGTAGGTCGTAAAGACTGCGTCAGCACCCTCGCCGGAATCGAGTCCAGCATAGTCAGGTGCGACGTTGTTGCCTGGAGAATTGACAGGCTGTACCAAAGGCCGCAAGCATGTGGCTAACCCCCATTGTCTCCTGTGGAGTTGCCACTGGGATAGCTAGAGTAATGGATAGTTGAAAGACCACGCTTAAGGCGCCTATGCCTACAGCCGCACACCGGAGATAGATGAGATACGAGGCGCCTCTGCACGGTAGCAGGCGCCGCGTATTTATCTCCGCCGTGCCTCAGCCCGGAGCGTGGTCTGTTGGTTAACGCCTTGTATGACTTTAGGCTACCTCCTTCTTCAACGTCTGGAGCGTTTTTTCAAGCTCTGGGCTCCACCTCACTCTGTTTCTTATCGCCTCGACCCTCTCCACAAGCTCTCTCAATAGTAAGATCACGTCTTTTGCGGCTTCTTCTCTTGTGCGGTATTTTGATAGAGCCATGTCGGGATCTGGGCCGTGGTACTGGTAGTCGTGTAGCTTAAGCACCATCGCTGTCCACGCAGATACGCCTACATGGCCCACGTCCTCCAACGTCTGCGACAGTGAAGTCATTCTGTTGGTGGGCACCCTAGGCACCGCGGTGGACTCAAGCCACCTCCTTTCCTCGCCAGTCTTGGCGATGTTCTTAAGCTTATCCAACTCAAGCCTTAGCAGAGCCGCCATCAGCGCTTTCCAAGCTTGAAAAGCCTTCCCCGCGGCGTTTCTGACGAGGCCTCGTCTTAGGTACTCAAGGGCAAGGCCCGCCTCCACAAGCGCCTCAAGGAGCCGGACATTCACATAGTCCTCGGCGGAGGGTTTGGGTAAGGGCCTCTCTAATATTTCCACATCCATGTACGTATGGCTGGTTTAAAATCTTCTGTGTGGACGTGTGAGGCGCATCCTGCAGCGTTGTCTGTTATATTTCCACCGTTTTTAGTCCTTCTCTTTCGGCGGCTTTGGCGAGCTCTGCGTCGGCTGTGTAGAAGGCGCCGCATTTGATGTGTAGGCAGCTGGCTATCTGGAGGGCGTCGGCGAAGTAGAGGTGGTGTCTCAGCGTCAGCGTTATCGATCTGCGGAGCACCGCGCCGCCGAGGGGGACAATGGCGAAGTTTCCCAGCCGTGTGAGGGTCTTGAGTTCTCTAAGCATTAATGACACGGCGATCTCTGCGCCGCGTGTCAACTCGCCGCGTCTGGCTTTTTTATCTAGCGCCGACGCCGCCTCGCCTACGTTGTAGATGGATGTAGACAACACGGCTGAGCCTCTATATGCCGATTCGAAGAGCTTATCCACCTCGGCGCTTCCCGGCTCCTCGACGTAGCGCTTCACCAACGCGCTTGTGTCTAGATATATCACAGGCGCCCGGCCCGCCCTCTCCGCATCTCAGCCACGAGGGTAGCCGCCGGAGGCCCGAGGGCTCTGGGCCTCTGCGCTACGATCTCCCCCGGGGTGGTTAGGGGCTCAGCGCAGTCTAGCTCCAGCTCTCTGCACAGAGCATCCGCCAGCCCCTCGCCGTCTATAGACTCCAGGAAATCCTCGACGACTCTGCTCAAAGATCCCAGCCTCCGCGACCTGGCTTTAGCTCTCTCGGCCAAATCCTCCCGTATAGACAAAGTCAACTTCTTCACGTACACACGTATATACGTAATATATAAACTTTTCGAGGTGACCGGCCGCCACCGGGTTGCTGAGAGGGCGTCTGGCGACAGCCACATCTCATGGCCGGCAGCGGCTCTTTGGGCTGCCTCTTTCAGCCTCATCTAAATACAGGCAATATACCAAGAGCACAAGGCGGTGGAGGAGACGGGGTAGGGGACATATGAGATAGGTATCCTCGCAGTAGGGAGGGACATGGCATCTACGCAGAGGTGAAGTGGTCTGATGACGTGGACTGCGCGGCGGAGCGCGAGAGATTACGGAAAAAGCTCTGCCGGAGACGCCTCCCGAGGCCCTCCAGAGCCGGGACCGCTTGTGGCAGTGGCCGCCCTCACGCCGGCAAGAGCAACGCCTGCCCCTGCCGCCACGCAGTCTTCGACTTAAAGACAGAGCCGCTTTACGTCGCGCCTAATGCGCCCAAGGAGAAGCTAGGCGTCGAGACATACCCAATTGGAGAAAACGAGAGATGGATCGAGGTAGGCGTCTAACCCCTCCCACGGCTTACCTGGCTATCTGGTGGGCTGAAGCGGTGCAAGGCCTTGCGGCTCCCATTTTCTCGTATCTCGCCGCTCTGGGGAATTTGCTGTTAGGCGCGCTTGGTGACCTACGACGAGCTAATCGCGTTGCTGGAAGCGGTAGTGGAGAGCCGCGGCGAGATGGCCGCCTTCGCCCACTGCACGGCGCCGAAGTTTGAAGAGGCGGCTGTGGGCCGGATACGTCGAGCGGCAACTATCTAAGGGATGTCTGCCGCGCCCAAGCCGCGGTTAGGTCCGGGGGACCCATCCGCTTGGAAGAGGCGCCAGCGAACCACCACGTCTTTGCGCCTGGCGACGTGGCCGCCGAGACTGCAGACGTCTTAAAGCCCCTCTCCTCAATTGTTATATATTGGGGCGTTTCTGCTCCCGTGGAGCTCTACGTAAACTTCGAAATCCCACAGGAGCTCGAAGAGGAGCTAAAGAGGCACTTCCGCATCGTTAAAGGAGGCGACTTAAGCGGGGTAGAGGCGGCTCTTGTCTCTAAGCTAACGCCGGAGGAGCTGGCGAAGATGCCCAGGCTGAGGTTTATACAGGTGGTGACAGCCGGACTGGACCATCTGCCCTGGGAGCACATTCCCCCACACGTGACCGTGGCAGGCAACGCCGGGTCAAACGCCGACGCCGTCGCCGAATTCGCCCTGGGGATGTTGTTAGCAGCCTTCAAGAGGGTGTTCTACTACAGCGAGAAGATGAGGAGGGGCGACTACGGGAGGGACATCCCCGTCCCCGTCTTGGCGGGGAAGAAGGTCGCCGTTCTCGGCCTCGGCGAGATAGGCTCTAGAACGGCTAGGGCGTTAGCGGCTTTGGGGGCGGAGGTGTGGGGCTTCGCCCGCACGCCGCGAGAGGGGCCTTGGAGGTTTACCCATAGGCTGGAGGACGCCCTCCGCGACGCATACGCTGCCGTCTGTGCGCTGCCGCTTACAAAACACACTAGGGGGCTTGTGAAGTATGAACATCTCGCCTTGATGAGAGAGGATGCAGTATTTGTAAACGTGGGTAGGGCGGAGGTAGTGGATAGAGAGGGCGCCCTCCGGATTGTAAAAGAAAGACCCCGCTTTATATTCGCCAGCGACGTCTGGTGGGGGCGTCACGATTTTTCTAAAGACGCCGAGTTCTTCTCACTACCTAACGTCATTGCAACGCCTTGGGTGGCTGGGGGGTATGGAAGTGAGGAGGTATGGAGAAAGATGGTAGAAGAAGCCGTTAAGAATCTATTAGTCTGGGCTTCGGGCGGGACGCCGAAAAATATCGCAAAACGTCAAGATTATATATAGATAACGCATAGTGCAGATATGAGTCGTGAGGTTATATTTCAATTACTACACCCAGAGGTGCTTAAGTTATTAGAAAGCTGGGGTTACAAACGTCTCGCTGTGGATGTAGAACGAAATGGTATGGCACATCCAATATATGACTTCCTAGACAGGGCGTTCTCAATGTATTATGCCGAATACGGTGGTGTAAACTGTAGCTGGCTTGAAGACGCCATCCGGCGCGATTGGAGTAAAGTAGTGAAAATCGTACTGCCGAATCTACTTAAGCAATATCTAGGTGTAGAGCGCCGTCTAGAAGACAAAAAGGCGGTTTCGATAGGGTGATGGAGCCTGACGTAACTACAGCAATGTTAAGGCGAGTAGAGGAACTACAGCAGCTGGCTGACAGTATTGCAGAACACCACCCCTATTGGCCGGCACTACATTTTACACTTCAGCTTTTAGGCAGACTAGTGGATAAGTGGCGGGAGAACCTCACCAACAGGGACAAGGAAGAGTTGCTCTGGCTCGCCGAGAAAATACGTGAGTCTATAGAAAAGATACAGACTCACTAAAAGCCCATAGTTCTGGATTCCCAGTGGCGTCTATTGTCGGATTTGAGTTTTTGTAAAGCCCAATGATTAACGCAAGTAAAGACGGGGTTATTTTATTGCTACTCTTATGGCATCAGCCGCTAACCCGGAGAGGGCCGGTGTAACAAAGGGAGCTTCTCCCCACGTCAGCCGGAGGTTTGTCGTCACATCTCAGATGCGGCACACAACATCACAGAATGGTACATAATAGTGTACGAGTTTTTATTCTATGTGAAGAGCTAACGGCCGTAGAGCTTAGCGAGTCGCCTTAGTCTTACGGCGAAATTTATAGGCGGGTCTTTAGCCAGTTTCCATTTCCAGTTGCCTCTAGGGGTGCCGGGCTTGTTTATCCTGGCCTCGCTACCCAGCCCAAGGACGTCTTGTATTGGGACGACCGCCACGTCTGCCACCGTAGAAAAAAGAAGGCGTATGAAACACCAGTTTATCTCTTTCCCACAGCCGCCTATGTATGCGAGGGCCTCCCGCCTTGACCTCGGTGTTGTCTCCTCTCTCCACCAACCGACTATGGTGTTGTTGTCGTGAGTTCCGGTATACGCCACAAGGTTTCTCTCGTAGTTATGCGGCTTATGTTCATTCGCGGGATTTCCATCCCAGGCAAACTGTAGGACGCGCATGCCGGGAATGCCCAGCCTCCTCCTAAGCTCCACCACGTCTGGAGTTATAAAGCCCAGATCCTCCGCTATAAGCCTTGGGAGAGTCTCTTCGACAGCCTTAAAGAGCTCCTCTCCGGGGCCTGGCGCCCATCTACCTCTAACCGCCGTGGGCTCGCCATACGGCACCTCCCAATATGACACGTAACCTCTGAAGTGGTCGAGACGTAGGTAATCGAATAAAGACAACATCCGCGTAAGCCGCCGCGTCCACCAGACGTAGCGGTCTCTCCTCAGCTCCTCCCAGTTGTATACTGGGGTTCCCCAGAGCTGGCCAGTTGGCGAGTAGTAGTCAGGCGGCACCCCGGAGACATAGAGGGGGGTTCCGTCTGGCGCAAGCTTGAAGTATCTCCGGCCTTCCCAAACGTCGGCACTGTCTAACGCTGGATAAATCGGGAGATCGCCTATGGTGAATATCCCCAGACTGTTGACATATCTCTTTAGATCATCCCATTGACGCCAGAAGACATATTGGACATATTTATAGAACTCTGCCAACTTGGCTAATTTAGGCGGTAGCGGCGTATTTAGTCTTCGAGCCCACTCTGGCCATTGGATCCATGGCACTCTAAAAGTCTCCCTAAGTGCCATATATCTGCCATAGGACTCTAGCCACCAGGAGTTCTCGGCTATAAACTCCTCGTAGTCTCGCCAGCCGAGTTTGGCCTCAAATGCCTCTTCAACATACCGCCTTTTTAGCTCCCATGACTCTGCAAAACTTGTCCTCTCTACAGACGGACATTTGGGGGGAGATCTAACCAACAATCCGTCTTGCGCCATTTTTTCAAGACTTATAAGAGCGGGGTTTCCGGCTAATAGCGAGACTGCGCTATAAGGAGAGTCGTCATACTCTGGAAGTGTATGACTTAGGGGGAGGATTTGCCAGTAGGTAGCCTCAGCTTTAGAAAGAAACTCGGCAAATTTATAAGCAGATGGCCCCAGATCACCGGCTAGACATCCGCCGGGGAGACTAGATATATGTAGGAGTACTCCAAAGCCTCTGAGCACTTACAAGCTGAACTCTACCATTCCGCTGGTTGTAGATTCTGCAAGTATTTGCTCGTCGATTTCTATGTAGTATAGAACCTCTGCCTTATAGACATAGTTATTTCCCTCTTCGCCAACAGGCGCCTTGGGTATAGCTGCCTCCATTACAGCTAGGCCCTTGACCTCCCTTCCCTTTAGAAGTGGAATTTCGAGCCTAGCTTTTATAGAATCTCCCTCTGTCTTAATATCCCACTTCTTTTCGCCAATTTCAAGGCCGTAGTCTGTTGCATATATCTGTGTCAATTTGTTAAAGTTAGAGCCAGATTCGTCTAAGACAACTGTGGTTCCTGCCTCACGTGGCCATCTCTCTAGTTTTTTCAGTCTTGCTTGTTCGTCTGCGCCTTTAGAAATTCTAATAGGCACCTCCACCCTTCGTTCATATACTCTATACATAGCCGATTTCTTCGCCGCAATTTATAAATGTTTATATTGTAATAAGCTATTATGAGTTTAGAGAGAGTGCTCTCAGCTGTTAGGGCTGTCCTCGCACGGGAGTTAGTAGAGAGGGGCTTGGGCGTAAACGAAACTGCGAGACTTCTTGGCTTGACGCCAGCCGCCGTTTCTATGTATCTGTCTGGAAAGAGGGGTGGAGAGCTTGTTAATGTATTGACTAGCGATGAGAGAATTATGTCGCTTATTAAAAGCCATGCCGAAATGTTTGCCGATGCGGCAAAACGCGGGGCTAGGGGGCCTATCGATCTCACCGAGCTTGCGAAAGTTGTTTCCAATATCCTTGCTCAAAAAAGTCCAGAGGTAGAACTAGAGGAATTAATACAGACGCGAATTCGGCTTGAACAAGAGACTGCTACAAGAGCTATGGCTTATTCGTACAAAGTACGTAATCCTCTTGTGAGAGCGTTGTTTATGCAGATTGCCACAGATAGCCTCCGCCATGCAGAGATATTAACGATGATTCTAGACTATCTCTCGGGGAGGCTAAAGGCAGATGAATTAGGCATAACTGTGGAAGAACTTGAGACGCTGGCGCAAGAGGAGTCTTCGATGAGAGAAAGTATCGCCGACCTTTACAAATTGGGAGATCCCGTACTAAGGGCTTTAATTCTCTCTATTGAGTTAGATGAGCAAAAACACTATCAGCTGGTAAAAACTCTACAGTTGACTCTACGTAGGTCTAGTTGATTTTCGAAGTTTATCCAATGCAATAGTCAATATGGCCCTTGCCAACTCCCGCTTGTGAGCCGGCCCTATCTTCTCTATCCCGTCTTGCGTCAGGAGGAGGTACTCGTCTTTTAGCGTTCTAAACCCCATCTTAGATACATCATGTGCCAAGGCGATATCCCAACCCCCTGTCTCCATCCTTTGTCTCGCCCTTTTGATTAATTCTTCTTCTCTAACGCCATGTTCTGCCTTAAAGCCTATTACAAAGGCGCGTGGGTTGTATTTTTTAACGTCTTGGGCTATCTTTGGCGCTTGGCGTAATACAACAACGTATTGTGATAGAGAGCTATCGATTTTCCCGCCTATTTTATTCTCAACATAGAAATCTAGGGGGGCCGCTGCGAAGATAAATACGTCATGACTTTCTGCTCTCTCTACAACTGCTTGATACATCTCAAGCACAGACGTTACTTTTATGAGGTCTACGCCTGGAGGAGGCTTGAGGTCTGTGGGGCCTGTCACCAACGTCACTTTTGCGCCTCTCGCGGCGGCTTCCCTAGCAAAGTAATACCCCGTGAGGCCACTACTAGGCGTTGTGATATATTTTACGTCGTCTATATGCTCGTATGTGGGGCCTGCTGTTACTAAAACGCGGACGCCTTCGTAATCTCTCGGCGCAGTGGCATCTATTACATATTCAACTACTTCCTCAGGCGGCGGATATTTCGCCTTACCTTCTTCAAAAAGCGGCGGGACAACTATGGTGTGTTTGCCAAGTCTCTCTATAGCTTCTTGTACTTGGGGCGTATTCCACATCGCTAAATTCATGGCTGGGACAACCACCTTCTTGGCTTTAGACGCCGCGAGGACACATGTCAAAGCAGCGTTATCGGCTATGCCTAAAGACATTTTGACAAGAGTATTTGCAGTAGCTGGCGCAACAACTACCACATCTACTTTTCCACATATTTCTATATGTTCTGTGGCGCCTGTAAGTTTAACAACAGGCTTATGTCCAGTGGCCCACCAGAAGAGATGTGGCGAAATTAATCGTGCTGCCTGCGGCGTCATAAAGACATAGACGTCGGCCCCATGTCTAATTAATAGACGTGCTGTGTCTATAGATTTATAAAGCGAAACTCCTGAGGATACTACTAGAGCTATCTTTTGGTTGTGTAGTAAATTGCTGTAGGCCCCCCTTATTACCTCTACTTCATACATGACGGATCTTGCGGTAAATAGGTAAATTCATAAGGCCTACGTGTGTTTTACCAGAGTAGAACAGTGTTTTTACACCTCTTTCTTTAAGTCGTTTTTCAACTTCCTCCGCTGTTAATGAAGTGGGGTCGTATTTGAGCGATCCGATGATGTAATTTACTGCATATCCAAAAGAAGGTATCCACACGTTGTATTCTGCGACGACGGGGAAGCTTGATTTTACGCCGTGTAACACCATGTCGTAAGCCTCTGGGAAGAAGAAGCTATTGCCGGCTTGAGTCACGATAATTCCGTCTTCTCTTAACAGTCCAACGAGTTTTTTAAAGAACTCTGGCGAATAGAGCTGTTTTGCAATTTCTGAACTATACGGGTCTGTAAGATCCATAATAACTACATCAAATTTATCCCCGTTTTTAAGAGCTTTTTCTACATATACAAAGCCGTCTTCTATTACCACCTGCGCGCGTGGGTCTTCAAAAACGCCTTGGTGCATCTGCGGAAGGTATTTTTTTGAGAGTTCTACAACGTCCTCGTCGATGTCTACCATCACAGCCCTTTTGACTGTAGAATGTTTTAACGCCTCTCTTAGAGTTGCCCCCTCTCCGCCGCCGAGTATTAATACATCTCGCGGTGATATGTGTGTAACCATGGCGGGGTGCACTAGACTCTCATGGTAATACGCCTCGTCGTAATAAGACGATTGAATATACTCATCTAGTATCAAGGCGCGGCCGAAGTCTTCTGTATCTGCTATTATGATTTCCTGATACTTAGAACGTTTTACTACATGTAGCGCATTTATCTTAATCACCAATATTGTGTTTCCACTCAGCGGTTCAATTAGGGAGACAGGCCCAGGTACGCTTACCATCGTAGGTCTTATCACTAAGTTTTTAAAACTATTGATCAAGTAGAGGCCCCCTATCTTTTCCCCGGCCCCTCCCTGGGAGCTCGCCCAGATACACCGGAACGAGTGGATAGCTCGCGCAGAGTCAGACGTCAGTCCAGCACCATTATCTGCCACCCCAGGACAGTTTTTGAACTTCGTAATTGTTGAAAAATTTTTGTAGAGATATCGCTACAGTAGTAAACATCGAGAGGAAGACGCTGGAAGTACTCGAGAAGGGTCGCGTGTCGCCCGGCCCCATGCTCAATGACCCCACGCCCGAGGTATCATGGATACCCATGACGGCGTGGGCGAGGAGAAACCCCCGCCCTTTAGGGCGGGGAGACGAGTCATGTCTGGCTTTCCTCTGGCCTCAGTCGGCAACCGGAGGGAGGAGTCTGGGCCTTCGGGGTTTGGCTGCGGTAGAGATCTATGTAGATATGTGTTGCATAATGAATTTTATAGCCTCTGTATATACTTTTACTCTGTTTTCTACTTTTGTGATAGTATGTCCCTCGTCCGGAAGTATTATGAGCTTAACCTCTCTCCCCAGTTCGCTCAGTCTTTTAGCCAGCTGCTCGGCTTCATATACAGGTACACGTATGTCATTTGCGCCGTGGATTACCATTAGAGGCGCGGTTATTTTTTCTACATGTGTAGATGGGCTGAGTTGTATAAGAATGTCTCGGTGTTTTTCAAGCGAGCCGTATTCAAACTCTCTATATCTCCTCCTCCACGGAGCTGTACGTTCTAGAAATGTAACTAGGTTAAAGATTCCCATCATTTCAACACCACATGCCCAAATCTCCGGAGCCATTGCTAAAGACATCAATGTCAAATAACCGCCGTAAGAGCCGCCTATTACACATGGCTTTTTCTTAGCTATGCCTTCTGACATTAACCACCTTGCGAAGGTCTCGACGTCTTTTATGGCATCCCACCTCTTCTCTACGTCGTCTAGATGTACGAAGGTTTTTCCAAACCCGGTGCTACCCCTGTAGTTTGGGGCGGCTACTATGAGGCCAGACATGAGAAGAGCAACTAATAGAGGCTTAAACTCCGGCCTATCTTGGCTCTCGGGACCGCCGTGTAAATAAACCACAACTCCCTTTGCCTCGCCTGGGGGTCTATATATATTTGCCTGTATTTTCCTACCGTCGTGGCTTGTATACCAAACAGATTCCGGTTCTGGGATCTTATCTAACGCCAAGCCAAACTTGGGGGAATCTGTAATTTGTCTTACCACGCCGCTTTGGTATAAGTATACCTCATGCCCTCTATTTACACTAGAGAGGGAAAAAAGCAACTTCTCCTCTCTATACTGTAGTGAAGTTATTACGCCCCTCGGTATCGTTATCTTATGTGTCAAACCGGAGGGCATGTGCATGTAGTAGAGACCAGAGCTCCCCTCTTCATTAAGGGTAAAAACTAGGTAGCTTCTCCATACGTCAAAAAGCTCAACATCGCGGTCTAGTTGAATGACATATCTCCAGTTCCCAGTTGTCAAATCTATTTGTGCAATACCAACGTATTCCCAGTCCGCGTTTGTGAGATATAGTAGTTTGCCATTGCCTAAGTACTTAGGCGAGTGACTCCACGTCTCTCCGCTATGTTTTGTGACTTCTTTTAACTCGCCGTCTCTATACCAATATATTGTGCTATGTAAATTAGTTTCATAATGTGTTATAAATATCCCAACGTCTGACCACTCCTCTACGATATTTATACCTGGGATGTCAGCCAGCTTTACGACAGAGTTTGTGTCACGGTCGTAGACATAAAGGTTGAAGTTTTGGCCGTCGTCTAGTGTAGATGTAAAAGCTAGTTTACGTGAGTCGGGAGACCACGCGCCTAGGTAGTTCACCCCTTCGAGAGATACTGGAACTACGACGTCGTCATTAATTATGTAAAGACGCCATTTTTCATCTCCGTTAAAATCTGTCGCTATTACGATAGTGCCATCGTTTGCAATGCGATAGTCAGAGACTCTGCCTTCCCATGGCACTACCACATCGTGTCTAGTGCCGTCGAACTGCCACAACTGCATAGATCCTGTCACGTCGCTTAGGTAGTAAATTGCCTTTCCTTTTCCAAACCTTGGAGATGTGGCAGAACGTATTGAAAGAGCCCGCTTGATTGAGAGTGATACGCCAAAATAGAGATTAACGTCGCGTGACATATGGACGTTATTAGGCATACCGACTTATCTCAATATGTTTATATCTCCTACGCACGATTTATACGCCAGTGAGGCGGTGCCCATGATAAAGAGGTGTAAGCCATAGCCTCACGGAAGGTCTCACCATAGTCTTAGAATTATTACTAATGCGTCTGTTGTATCTTTGTAAGGTTATAGGGGCTTGACAAAACAACTGTGCAATTAGTGGGATCTCCCCCACGCAAGACCGTCTTAGTTGTCTCTATTAATAAACTAAGTCTCCCTATGCTTCAGTTGCTTAATATCTTCAAGAATTTTATGTGAAAAACAAATGGATTTCTGCCTTGATATATTACCTGCACAATAAAAAGGCAGAGAAGGGAAACATAGTCGTTGTAAGAACTCGTGAAATATGTGGCACAGATAGACGCTGTGGGTGGGAATTGCGGAAATTAATGATGTTTCTAGTGTCTAGGGGTATCGCAACACGCCATAAGCAGGGGGTCTACGTCATAGAGAAAGGCGCTATCGAAAAGGCGCTTTATGCACTTAGCGAACAAATTTAGATGGGGCAGAGACGGCGCGACCTTTAACGACGCCTACTCTCTCTACCAGACGCGTACAGCGACAATGTTACAAAAAGGATGTTGGCCACCATAGCGTCTCGGCAAGTGGCGGGTTCGTCTCGGCGGCGTCCATCAACAGTCTCTCAGACCACAGAGACAACGTGCCGCTGGTATGGGCCAAGAAGAGGTATCTGGAGTTGTTGGAAAAGACTAAACAACCCGCTTTCCCCCGGAGACCACCACACTTTTAAACTCGTAAGTTTCTTCACTCATGAACCACATTCCCCGGCCCTGGAGGCACGGCCGATCTGTTGCGCCCGTACGCCCGGGCACGGCCGGCTCCTCTCGCCTCCGCCCCGCCCACCGAGGGCGTCTGGCAGAGACGGGCCCCGAGCCCCCAGGAGAGGGCCGGGGCACCGCTCTTTGAAAGGGGGCGCAACAAAGGAGGCTGTACTGGTGGCCGCCTTCGTAAGCTGTTTAAGAGAGCTCTCCTAGCATTAAGAGATTTAAACTCTAGGAATTGGATGTCAGTGTGTATGATCAACATCTTAGGAAAAGAGAGTTGATAGATTTAGCTATAGCGCTTGTAGTCTTGTCAATAGGGTTTGCCATCTCGATGGCTGGACGGGGCATTTTTGGAGGGATAAACTGGGGGCTCGTAGCCCGGTATCTCCCGGTGACTTTCTTTGTCTTACTCTTTGCATTTATAGGCCATGAGCTTGCCCATAGACAAGTGGCACGGAGACTGGGGTATTTTGCAATGTTTCAAGCCGATTACACACTCCTACCCCTTGCGATAATCCTCCCACTATTCTTTGGATTTGTATTTGCCGCACCTGGAGCGGTGGTGATATCACCATTTAGACTCTACGGCCGCGGCGACGAGAGAAGAGACGTATTTTACATAGCCGCAGCCGGCCCTCTTGCCAATGTCGCATTTGCACTACTCGGCATATTGTTCATGGAGCTGTTTAAATCGGGTATCTTTTGGTTTTTTGCATATATAAACGCGTGGCTAGCGTTTTTTAACATGCTCCCACTCCCAACGCTAGACGGAAGTAAAATGGCTAAGTCAAACTTTATTATGTGGCTTATCTTAATAATAACAGCCGGTTGGCTAGTGTATATACTTTGGTAGTTATAACATCCTACGTATCAAGTCATTTATCAAAGGCCCTCTATACCCCAAGTCTCCACCTACTGAAAAATGCAGTTTAACACTATTGAGGCCGCCGCGCGGCGGATGTAGCCTAAAGAACGGCTTTAGATATGGTATACAAGGCGGCCTCTGGCCTTCTCGTACTCTGACTTTTCTACAGGAGAGGCTGTCTATCTCGCCTGTTATATAGGCAAGCGCGACCTCTTCAAAAGACTGCCAGCCCCACTTCTGGAGGTATTCCAATGTCAAAGGCTTGTCGCCGACTATACGTCCCCTCTTTTTCAAAACTTCTGCAAGAGTATCTGCATCAATCTCACCCCAGGTAACCCAGTCATTCACCTTCTGTATCATACCAATTATACTCGGCGTCCCTGGCACGACTACCATAGTAAACTTCCTCCTGAGCCTTAGCAAATGTAATGTAGTCGCTATATCTCTAGGCGTCGTTGGTATACCTCTAAGCCGTATTACTGCGTAACGTGGATATACTACCTTCTCCTTTGTCTCCATCATATTTTGAAGTAATAGGTGTTTCTTAACGCGTTGTAGACAGCCATGGCGAAGTTTAGAGTTGTCCTAGTGTCTCCCCGTGTTTGTGTCCAAACGTCTTTAATCCCAGCAAGCCTAAGCACAACTTTTGCAACATCTCCAGCCACCAGCCCAACGCCTTTAGGCGCTGGGATTAAAGTAACCTCCACAGAGCCGGACTTTCCCCTTACTACAAAGGGCACGCTGTGCGGCTCGTCACATGAACATTTCCAAGAGCCACACCCCCTTCTCACAGGCGTTAAATTAAGCTTAGCTTCTCTAACAGCCTTCTCTATGGCTTGTCTCACTTGTTTCGCCTTTCCAATGCCGACGCCAACGTATCCATCTTCATTTCCGACTGCGACAACAACTTGAAACTGACTACGCTCGCCGGCATGTGTCTGTCTCTGAACTACATTTATGTTCAAAATCTCCTGTTTTAAACCTGGCAGTAGTATGTCTACAATTTCGGGCTCTTTTATAATGTAGTTATTTGCAAATATCTCATCTATCGTCCTTATCTTCCCCTCTTTTACTAACCTCCCCAACTCTGTACGAGGTTCCCAAAGACTTAAATCGACGACGCTCACATACGAGGCAAACAAAACCTATTTAAATAATTTCTACCATAGGGCAAGGTTATGTGTTAAGATATCGCAACGTTCTCCAACTGCGTCTTACACATTCAACAGGTATCTTACCCAAACGAAGCCACTCTATAGTTTTTACATCTGAAGGATAGCCGCTACCAAAGTCGCCAATTTCACGCTTAAGTATATCTATCAGCCTATCTCTGATAACCTTAGCTACAATACTAGCGGCGGCGACTTGAGGCACTGATTCTCCGCCGTGTAACGCTACAACTCTACGACCAGTTATGAAAGATAAGGCATCTCCATACCGCCTAGGGTTAACATCTGGAGAATCTACATAATACAACTCGGCTGGACACAGCTCTATAAGCCTAGCCGTAAAATCCAACTCTAACGAATTTAACATCCTGCGTCTTACATACTCGTCGATTATGTGAGGCTCCACCACTACGTAGTTTACACAATCTGCAACCTCAATAATTCTGGCATATATAACCTCTCTTTTTGTAGGACTCAACGTCTTAGAGTCTCTCACCCCTAGCTGTAGCAACCTCTCCCCGTCTCCTGCCACGGCTGCAATCACCATAGGCCCCACAACAGGCCCTCTTCCTGCTTCATCAATTCCACAAATCATACATTTCTTTAATGTACCCTCTTTTCACGACACCGACCTTCCCTGGAGACTCCGAGCCCGCCTCCGCCGACGCCCTTTCGGGCCGCGGGGGACAGGGGGAACCGGCCGTGCCCGCGCAGATGGGCTCGGCGGAGTCGGCCGTGCCCCCAGGGCCGGTTGGTTCATGAGTGAAGAAACTTACGAGTTTAAAAGTGTGGTGGTCTCCGGGAGAAAGCTGGTTGTTTAGTCTTTTCCAACAACTCCCAATACCTCCTCTTTGCCCAGTGTATGGGGATGTTATTACGTGCGTCGTTGAGACCACGAATGATACGCCGCATATGTCTGTTTCCCACTTCTCTCTATATCGTTTCACAATTTTTCGGTCTTTTACAATGCCGATTACCATGCCGTGGTCTAGGCGGTTGACATACACGGCGACGATAGCTTTCGACACGATCGGTTGGGCCTCTCTAGCAAAGACAAGCGCTATATAGAGCTTTCCGTATGTTAATTCCTTCCTGTCCTTCCGCTTCTCTATGCCAAGAAACGCCAACTTGAGCTTGGCGTCTTCTTCCAACCTCTGCCTAATCCACTCGACGGTCTGTTTCCTAAGACGAACTGTGAACGTCCTCTGTAGTCGTCGCACTCTAACAACACCACTCTTGAGGTCGACAAAGACCGCTCTGCCCACGTCTCTCTCGTTTTCAACTCTCAATTGAGCGTCAAGGGGGACCGCTCTGTGAAATGCCACATCACGCCAAAACACCTTTCCCTGCTTTATGAAGTACCTCCCCAACCCGTACTTAGGAAACACCTCCTCGATTATCTCATGCGCAAACTCCAGCCTGTCTGGCATAAGGAGACAATCCCCCGAGCCCCTCCGAAGAGGGCCGGCGCCGTGTAAGAGGGGCATAATAAGATATTAAACGATCATCTATCTAAGGTATGGATGTACCTCAGGAACTTAGGTCGTATCTCTCTGTGGAAATAGATCAATGGGGGGTGAAACACATAGTCTGTACAAAATGTAAAATGAAGTTCTTTACGCTAAAAGACGCCGCGCTTCATCTCTATAACATACACAAAGTAAGGATAGCTCAAAAATTTCTGGAGTAGTAGTCCAACCCCTGTGTAAGAGGGATTTCATATTTGCTTTAGTTTAGCTAGAACTTTGTCTTCTAGACGCCTTAAGATTATATAGATTTCCTCTAGAACTGCTTTATCTCTGCCCTCGACTTCGTCAAAAACTTCGTCTATGTATACAAGCTCGTCTCTTATGGCCACTAATAAATCGTCTTCAACACCGCCGCTTTCTAATGTCTGTATGAGACTTCTAAATTCTTCGTCTTCTAAGAGTTTACCTAAGAACTCCTCTCCACGTTGCGTCAAGGCGTATATCTTTTTCCTCCTTTTACCTACATATGTCTCTCTAGCTTCTATAAATCCTTCAGATTCTAAATATGAAAGAAGCGGATAGAGAGTGCCAGGAGACGGCACGAATCTACCCGCCGTCAATTTACTAAGTTCTTTCAGTATCTCATACCCACTGAGTGGTTTAGACTTTAAGATATAGAGAACAACGCCTTTGAAAATCCCGCGCCGTCTTTTAAACATCTCTTCGTGCCGGCGTTAAATCAGGGTAAGGAGGAGGCTTTAACTTATGGGCATTAGTCTTTACTCTATTAATTACTAGATCTACGACCTCTCCAAACATCTCCCTAGCCTTGTCCAACGGCATCTTTTTATCAAATATGGCATAAAGTACTGTATCTAAGACCTCATACGGCGCGCCGAGCTCGCCCTCAGCCGTATGGCCGTGCCACAGCCGGGGGCTACTTGGCTTTTCAGATATCCAACCAAAGCCTAACCTCCTCGCCATTTCTCTAACCTGTACCTTATATAAAGAGCCGATTGGTAAAAAGTCCACCCCCCCATCGCCATATTTTGTAAAGTACCCCAGTAATAACTCACTTCTATCACCACTACCGACGACTAACATATTATATCTATTTGCATAGTAGTAGAGTATCGACATGCGAACCCTCGGCATTATATTACCTACAGATACTCTATCGTCAGGCGAATAATCTGGGATAGACTTGGCATACGCCTCTACTATTGGCATGATATCCACTTTGATAAGTCTAATGCCTAACCTATTAGCCACTTCTATGGCATCTTTCTCATCCTCCTTAGGTGTATAAATAGACGGCATAAACAAACCCAAAACTCTCCCACTACCCAGGGCCTCTACTGCAAGCGCCGCGGTAACTGTTGAATCCACACCGCCGCTGAGGCCTATAACCACCCCATTGACGCCAGCTCCGGCAACGTACTCTTTGATAAACGACGTAATTATTAGACGCGCCTTCTCGTAATCTATAGCATCCACTACAATACGATAGTCCATAAACACAAACAAGTCTGTTCCTATATAACTGTTATGTGAAAACTTGCAACCACTATTTTTGACTTTACGTCACTAACTCTATTGCTAATGCTGTAGCACCCCCCGTGCCGTGGCACAACGCTGCAATACCACGTCTGCCGCCCATTCTCCTTAAAACAGAAATCAAGGTAGTCACAATCCTCGCTCCTGATGCGCCAAGCGGATGCCCTAACGCTATGGCACCTCCAAAGACATTAAGCTTGTCATATGGTATACCCAGTAGCTTATGTACCAAAACGTTAACTACAGCAAACGCCTCGTTTACTTCAAAATAGTCAAAATAGTCCAAGCCAACGCCTAGTTTCTTTAACAACTTCTGGATTGCATATACTGGAGCCTCTGTAAAACGCCATGGTTCTACCATGTGCCAGCTGTACCCCAATATACGCGCAATAGGCCTTACGCCTAACTCTCTCGCCTTCTCCTCAGACATTAGTAAGAGGGCGGCGGCGCCGTCAGAAAGCTGACTTGAATTACCGGCTGTCAAAAGGCCGTCTGGCCTAAAGGCTGGCTTGAGTTTTGCGAGTTTTTCCAAAGAGGTATCAGGCCTAATCCCCTCGTCTCTGTCTAGTTTAACTCCGCCAAATTCGCCATCTACAGGCTCCATGTCATCAAACCACTTATTTTCAGTGGCACGCCAGGCTCTCATATGGCTCTCGTATGCAACCCAGTCAAGCTCCTCTCTAGTCATCTTATGCTCTCTGGCAACCATCTCGGCCTCCTCTCCCATAATTAAGCCATTTGTTGGATCAATCAAGCCGTCGTACACCATCAAGTCTATAAGCTCTACGCGTCTCCCGATGAAATGTCTCATTCCCCATCTAGCGTCTTGAGGTAGGCAAATAGGCAGAGTGGACATAGACTCGGCGCCGCCGGCTATAACAACTGAGGCATCTCCCAAGGCAATTTCTCTATATGCATCAATGATGGCTTGCATACCAGAGGAACAAACCCTATTGACTGTGTATGCACTAACTTCTACAGGCAGTCCAGCCAGTAGCGCTGCGTATCTAGATAGATTCTGGCCCATCCCTCCTTGCAAAGTAGAGCCAAAGATTACCTCCTCTACTATCCTCCCCTCTATCCCTGTTCTCTCTAGTAACTTCTTAATTACAAATGCAGCAAGTTGGGGAGTTTTTACATCTTTAAACGCACCACCGAACTTCCCTATAGGCGTACGTACATACCCTACTATAACAACACCCATGATAAAAACCGGATATGATAATTAAAAATTACATAAGTACTTGTATATAGAACATTTTCGATTTTTAACGAATATTCGTTCCATCCTTAAAAAGCTTTATACCATTTCTTTTTAAGTATACCTTAGTTAAATCGCCCTCTTTAACTCTATTGTATACCACGGTTCTCAACTCTGTTCTTTCCCATTTAACTACGGCAATAGGCGTAAAACCCAGATACTCTACGAGTTTCACACGGCCAGGAGGGAGCTCCAAGTCTTCTGGAGATAGTGGAGTCTCTGCAATATAGATGTCCGTTGGCCTAATGCCTATTTGTAATTTGCCGAGAGGCGCCATTATTGGTATTTTAAGATCGCCAAGATCCACATATTCGCCACGTCCCTCCCCCTCAACAAGATTTATGGGGGGATCGCCAAAGAACTGTGCTACAAATGTATTAGCCGGGCTATTCAAGATCTCCTCTGTGGTGCCTACTTGTTGAATAACGCCGTTGTTAATTATCATAATCCTATCGGCTAAAGCATAGGCATCGTGTTGGTCATGTGTAACGAGTATAGTCGTGATTTTTAGCTTCCTCTGGAGACTTTTGACAAACTCTCTTGCAGAAATACGGAGACGGGCGTCTAGGTTAGAAAAAGGCTCGTCTAAAAGCAGTATCTGTGGCTCTTTCACCAACGCCCGCGCTATGGCAACCCTCTGTTGCTGACCTCCCGAGAGTTGCCGCGGATAGCGGTTTAAAAGATCTGCGATATCTAAAGCCTCGGCAATCTCTCTTACTTTCCTCTCAATCTCGTGTTTTGGTACTTTCTTGATTTTAAGTGGAAAGGCTATATTGTCAAAAACCTTCATATGTGGGTAAAGCGCCCAGTTTTGAAAAACCATACCTACACTTCTTTTGGCAGGTGGAGTGTTTACACCTCTCTCTATGTCTACTATGAGCCTATCGCCAAAGAAAATGCGGCCTTTAGTAGGCGTTTCAAGACCAGCTATACATCTGATAAACGTCGTTTTGCCAGACCCCGAGGGGCCCAACACCACTAAAAATTCGCCGTCCTTAACTTCAACATTTACATCTCTCAAGGCATGAACATTAGGGGGGTAAATCTTCCACAAGTTTTGAACTGTAACAGAAACCACGTATTTTTACAAAACACAGAAATTTAAGTTTAGATATGTTCTAAAGCTAAATGAGTTGGCTAAATGATGTTATTAAGGCGGCTGAAATTATCAGGAGGGCAAAGTTCAAGGCTGTAACACACGGAGGCGTAGCCCATATGGATGACACACTTGCCGCAGCCCTCCTCTATAGACACGGCGCTGAAGCCATATATAGGCTAAACACGGCAGAGGAAATAATTAAACTAGACGGCGATGTGATCATATTTGACATCGGAGATACATTTAGAGACGTATTGCCAGAGAGATTCGTAGTATTGGATCACCATGGTGTTAAAGACCCTGCAGACGAACCTTCTACAATAATACAGGTGACAGTAGCTCTTGACCTTAAGACTAGACCTCTCATCGCTACGCTATTACATTATATAGATCTCTACGACCGTTTTGGCCCCGTGGCGAAACGTTGGTCAGGGCCTTATGGGAACTCTCTTAACAACGGCATAGCTAAATATTTCGCCGAGACAACCCCCTCCGGCTTAGTTAAAGAGACAAAATTCCTAGATCTATTAGCCGAGGCTGTGTATTCAAAACTCGAAGTAGACCTCCCCAGTTTTGCAGAGGCTTTTAAAATCGCCGAACGTATCCCATTTATAGACCTAGTCGAAAAATTCCCAAGGACATTTAATACACTGAGACTTATGCTAGCCGCCACAAAAGACGTCTTAACCACTTCCATGAGTAAAGACGCGCTAGAGACGAGTTTTGGAATAGACTTTGGGTGTTACGCCGTACTGGCAGTGCCCGAGCTTGAGCCCTATGTATTGAAAGGCCTAGAGAGGCATTACTCAGAGGCTAGAAAGGCAGCTGAAGCGGCGGCAACAGGTCGCTATACTATAATTAGAGGGCCTATCACGGCGGTGGCAGTAGAAGATTACCTCCCGCCAGGCCCCCTCTGGAATGCCCTTCAAGACCTTGGCATAATCTCCGTAGAGCCTGTTTTTATCGTAGTAAAAGATAAAAGAAATCCAGGCGCTTATACCCTCTGGCGCCCTGACAGACATGCAGACGTTATAGACTTTAGAAAACTACAAGGATCCGAAGTCGTCTTTAAACATGCGTCGGGCTTCCTCGCCGTGGTAAAAGCCGAAAACGCCGAAGCCGCCGCCAAACTAGCATTGAAACAATTGTGATAGAGGAAATTGTAAAAGATCTCGAAGATTTCGACCTTGGACACACAGTCGTAGAGGTAGGCGCAGGCTACGGCAATACAACTCTCTTATTACTAAGACGTGGGCTAGAGGTATGCGCAATAGACATAGATCCGGGAGCTATCTCCTATTTAAGGTCGGCCTTTAGAGACTTCGTAAAAGCCGGTCTCCTGAAGGCAATACTGGCGCCAGCCGAATCCCTCCCGTTTAGAGACGGCGAGTGCGACTCGGCGGTTTCAGTCGCCGCCTTACACCACATAAAAAATGTGGCCGCCGCGCTGAAGGAAATGGAACGTGTGGCAAAGCGGCTCGTGGTAGTGTACGACTGGACCCCCGAGTCGGCCGGCGTCACAAATCCACACAGCGCCTGGGAGCTAGAGAAAAAGATGCGAGAGGCAGTTGCAGTTGCAGAAGCCCTCGGCTACACCCTCGTGAGAAAAAGTCTCTGGTATAGGCTCACAAAACGCAAAAGTTAAAAGATGTAGTGTGTATATACCTATGCGCGTTCTAGCTCTGGCACTTCTGCTTGCGTTGTTGGCGCTGGCGGTATCACCCATTAGGCTGGACGTCCAGAGCGTCCTCGTCTCGCCCATAAACACCACCAAGATAGTGGACTACGTGAAAGCGGCTAAGAAGTCTGTATACGTGGAGGTGTATGTCCTCACCTATAGGGAGCTGGCAGAAGCGCTTGTGTCCGCGGCTAAGAGAGGCGTAGAGGTTTACGTGGTCCTATCGGCGAGGGTATACGGCGGGGTGCCGCCACAGGCTCAAGAGTTGGCTAAGTACATGGAGGAAAACGGCGTAAAGGTGGCGTGGAACAACGACTTCCCCAACGTCCACACCAAGCTGTATGTAATCGACAACGAGACGGTCATAATAGGCAATATAAACCCGACCGCCTCAGGCTTCCAGAGGAATAAGGGCGTCATGTTGGTCATCAAAAACGCCACCTTGGCTAGGCAGCTAGCCACAATAGTGCTCAACGACTACAGGAGGGTCTACCCCAAGTACAACTACCCCGGCGTCTTGGTATCGCCGATAAACTCGGAGGAGGGCCTCCTCTGGATCCTCCAGCAGAAGGGCGACCTCTACATCGCCATGGAACAGATATACATGGACTCAGGCCTTGTGCAGTATATAGTCCAGCACCCCACCTACTACGCCGTAGTCGCTAGGACGGATGCAGACATAAGGGCTGCCGTAGACGAGGACCTCGTCGCAAAGATAGTCGTAGTGGGAGACTACGTCTACGTCGGCTCAATAAACATAGGCTACTACTCCATCCAGAGAAACAGAGAAGTGGGGCTTCTGATACACAACCCCCAGCTAGCCCAGAGACTAAAGTCCTTAATCATCCAGTGGTATAAAGAGGCGGGAGGCAAGATAGAGACGTCACAATCACAGAACACCGCAGAACGCGCGCCGACACATATACCTACTTCTACAACTACCACGCCGGTGTCTAAAGAAAGTGGGATCTCCTGGCATATAGTCTTTTGGCTAGTTGTTATTCTGCTAGCTATTTTGTTTGTAATGTGGATGAATAGAAAGAAGCCATGAACGAAATACAACGCCTCATCCTAGAAGCTATAGCCAATGACGCAGAACCAGAGGAAATAGCCGAGATGTTTAACCTAGAATTTCATGATGTCCAAGCAGTATTAGAGTCTCTAGAAGCCCAGGGTTTAGTCAAGAAGATACGTACATTATTTGGTACTAAATACACACTAACGGAGAAAGGCCTAGAGTTATTGGGAGGAGATAGACCTGTCAAATCTCTTGAACGACTACTCCCTCTGGCGCTTATCGGACTTGGCTTTACAGCCCTTACGGTGGCGTTGAAGTTGCTTATAGGGAAGCAAACCCCACGTTGACAGTCGCGTATATCGCTGTTTTTATGAAGATTAAGATTCAGAAGTGCAATTGAAAAAACACTTCACTTGATGTTCAGAGACGCTAAAGTCAAATATAGAAGAATCAGAAAATGGGAGAAAGTTGTTTGCCCCCTTTTGCAACCCGGCCCTCCCCCGGGGGGCTCGGGGCCTGCCCGGAGTCGCTTGGACAGCCGCGGGCGAGGGGGCTCGGGTCGTTGGGGGCTGGCGGTGCCCCCTAGTCGTCAGGCCCCAGGGCCGCGGATGTGGCTCATACGAAAGTGAAGGAGTTGAAAGGAAGGTATGGGCGCAGTACTGTTTATAGTCGGGCTTGCCGTTGTAACGACCAGCGATGCCGTGTTGACTTCGCCCAATACTCTCGCCGTGTTTGTCTCATGGGCAGCGCTAATGGAGCCACGGCTCCAGGCGCACCCGAGCCCACCGGGGGCTGGCTCCGCGTAAGGGGCAGTAGGGAAAAGTCAGGTTTTTAACGCCTCAGGAGTAGAGGTGCCTAATCTTACACGCGTGGGATCTATCCCAAAGCCTATGGCGTCTATAATCGCCTTTGCTTGTTCGGCAGTTCTAATCCCGCCCGCCATTTTTACACCAAGTTTATAGCCCCTCTCTCTGATATATCTTGCAATCGCGGCTGCCCTCTCTGGCGTAGAATATATGGGGTTTCCCAGCTGTTTCGCATACCCCTCCTCGGCGAAGCCTGTGGAGCTTTTGATAAAGTGGGCTCCCGATTCTGCCACTATGTCATAGAGCCTATATCTCTCCTCGTCGGTTAGGTAAGGCTCTTCGACAATCACTTTTACCACCCTGCCACCCGCAGCTCTTACAACTGTAATTAAATCTCGTCTCACGTCAGCCCACATATGAGATTTAACCAAACCTATAGGCGCTACTATGTCTAGCTCTTCAACATAGTCGGCTAGTCTCTCCACAAGCGCCGCTCTAACTGCCGTAGGCATGGCGCCAAAGGGAAAGTCTACGACAGCGCATAATTTCACACGACGTAACACCCTACGTACATAAGGCACATACACTGGGTTTACACAGTAAGCCGCCACCCCAAGCTCCTCAGCCCTCTGGGCGCCTCTCACCACCTCTTCTAAAGTTAGATACGGCTTAAGAAGAGCGTAATCGACTAAATGTAGCATATAGACCGTAATGTAAGTCTTTAAAACTTATAAGACGACTATAAAGACGCCATGTGGAAAACGTACGGGCCCACCTCTACATCAAAGGGAAAGTTCAAGGCGTATTCTTCCGCCAGTCTATGAAAGAGATAGCCGTAAGATACGGCGTTAGGGGATGGGTAAGAAATAGATCAGATGGAAGAACTGTAGAGGCAGTGCTAGAGGGGCCGCGCGACGCCGTGGCTAAAGTAATTGAGTGGGCTAAGATAGGACCCCCCGGGGCTAGAGTAGAAGAAGTAGAGGTAAATTGGGAGGAGTACAAGGGAGAGTTTCAAGATTTTAGAATTCTCCCAACGGTATAGTTTAAATTTTAGAATATCCAAAGTTCTGGGCTTGACAGCCGCGTCTGCGGTTGTATGACAAGCCCGCCCGCGGCCGAGTGTACACATGTAATATAACTCGTCTACCTCAAGCTTACACAAAGACGTAGACTATAGCTCGGCTATTACGGCTCTCTCTAGTTTAGACGACTCCTGTAGATACATAGTGTATAAAACTTCGGCAATATGAGGCCCCGTGGCTTTTGCTATAATTTCTAAAGCCTGGTCTTCCTCTAGCGAATCTAATTCAAATCCAAACTTTTTAAGACGGTATGAGAGGAAGTAGGTAAGTACAGGATCTAGACTTCTTAAGAAATCTTTAAATCTCATAAGCAAGAATACTTGTGTATTATTAAACATAGCTCTTAATTTATCACTCTGTAGAAAACCTCCTTATTAAAATTGGGGCTAAAATACCGAGGGCTATAGCCAGTACGGAGGTGACTAAGTCACGTATAAACACAAGGGGGTCTAGAGAAGGGGCTGAAATTGTGCTTATAAGAAAGAGAAAGCCTAGAACCACCGCAACAGCACTTAATGTATAGACTAACGGCTTTGTATTCATAGAGGGGGGATTATAAGGCCTTATAAGTGTTTACTGTCGTTATACTGTTGTATCTTAGGCGTTTATCTCCTCGTCGCCTTCAGTAAATCTCCTATGGAGAAGGGGGGCTGTTATGCCGGCGGTTAATGAGACTACGGAAATACCCAAATCTCTAGCTAGAATTAGGGGATCTAACGAGGGGTTGCTAAGGGTTGACACCAAGTAAAGGCCGCCGAGGGTAACCGCAATAAGACTTAGTACAATGATAAGGCCTGTCTTCATAGCTATAGGAGATGTGGAGTATATAAGGAGAGCCTAGAGAATACCTAGATATTCTGTTATAGGCATATCAGATTTATAAAGATGACTGTTTCAATACGACATGGGGAAATTGACTTTGTATACGACGTTGCTAGACTTGACGAAAAGCTCTTAATCAACGCCTTTAAAAACCTCGGAGTATCTCTACGGTTGATAAATGCAGAAGAGTTGATAGCTCCGGAGGGTCTTGGCAGAGTTGGCGTGATTAGGCTCGCGGCTAGATCCAGAGTGATACCAACTGCTTTTACTTACGAGGCAAATGGCGGGATTTCCATTAACACGGCACAGTCACTTGTTCTATCACACGACAAATATCTGACGTATCTACGGCTGAGAGAAGCTGGCGTACCCACGCCGCGGACATATCTTGTTTTTGGACTAGAGACAGCGAAATCGGTAGCGAGACGGCTGTCTTACCCTGTGATTATTAAACCTACAGACGGCTCTTGGGGCAGATTCGTCAGCTTGGCAAAGTCAGTAGAGGATTTAGAGACTGTAATTTTGCATCGGCAGGCGATGGAGAGCGATCTACATATATATCTAGTGCAGGAGTATGTGGAAAAGCCAGGCCGAGACATTAGGGTAACAGTAGTGGGCGAGAGAGCTGTTGCCGCCATATATAGGATAGTCTCTACAGACTGGCGTACGAACACAGCACGTGGGGGGAGGGCCGAGCCTGTGAAAATAGACCCAGAGCTGGAGGACATAGCCGTAAAGGCCAGCAAGGCTGTTGGAACTTATTACTCGGGCGTCGATGTCGTTGAATCCGAGAGGGGGTACATGGTGTTGGAAGTAAACGGAGTGCCAGAGTTTAAGAATGTACAGAGGGTAACTGGCGTAGATGTCGCTGGAGAGATCGCCAGGCTAGTTATTGAAACTGCAAAAAAGTAGTTAAACTCGTCTCTTTAACTTCATGTATTCTCTCAGTGCCACCTTAGCCTTAACTATATGTTTACAAGGCCCCCCTCTATATTTAAAGTCTGGACATTCGCAATGGCCTATGAAATATCTAGTGCCGAGTTTAAGTTTTAACACAACTTGGTAGCACTCCTCTCTTCTCGTCTGAGATCTTACATAGCATATAGCTACAAGCCAAGCTCCTCTCTTCTCTACACTCTCTATGTATACCTCCTCACCTAGTTTATACATGGCGCGTTTAGCTACATCTTTACACAGCACTTTTCAACCGCCGAGACTACATAAATATTTTTTCTAGTGCCCTCTGGAATATATCTCTACTGTTGGCTATGTGAAAAATTCCGAAATCTGTCACATACATGTTTATTAGGCTGTGAGGGATGTGGTCAAATAACGGAACTTCAACGACTCTCCCCGCAATCTCAATTGTAATCTTAGGTGGCCAAGGCGTCTCCAATGGCACAGCCTTGTAGCTTTCAAAAACTGCGATGGTCACAGCGTCTCTCGCCTTAGCTGTTGCAAGTAGTGGAAGAGAGCCTACTTTATTTACGGCGGCGTTTATATAAAGGCCGTCGAGGCCGATAACAGCTACATCGTATTTAAAAGCCCCCAGTGCCGAGTCTGGAATAGGGACTACTTCCGCATATTGGGAGTATGTGGCATATGCCTCGGAGAACTCTACGCCGGGTTTGCTCTCTGCAAGATATACCACTTCAATACATCTACCAAATCTCTCAATAAATCTCGTGACGGCTCTGCTGAAGCTTAATGTAATAACGCGGCGTGGACACTCTAAGCTAGCTATCACATCGTCGAGCCTCCTCTTGGCTTCTTCAGCATACAAGCCTACTCTTGTCGCAACAGCTCTAACATCTATACCTCTGGCGGCGGCCTCCTTTAACACCAGATAAAGGAAGTCAAGTGACGCCATTCCAGGTCTGATATTTCTCAGACTCTCCACAACTTTAAGAGGATCTTCCGCCTTCGAGACTAGTTCTATAGCTTTCTCTAAATACCAACTAGCCCCCCTTACCCACTCCCTCTCTAAGAGCTCCACATCGTGTAAAGTTATTATGATCTAAAAAGCCATTGCCGCAAAGGGTGAGACCTTGGTTTCGGTATTTTCAAGTGGCAGAGAACTTATTTGACCAACGCCGTGCACAGCAGCTCTTAATAACGTCATTTTAAACGGCGGTTGTGTGCATTTAAATACAGATCGACATTTCCACGTGTCTCTTGTAATTAGGAACGTAACCGTCTTCCGTAGTGGAAAGCCAATTGTAGAGGATGTGACATTTTCAGCGAGTCGAGAGTTTGTGCTTGTGGCCGGCCCCAATGGCGCTGGTAAAACGACGTTGTTTCTAGCAGTGTTGGGTCTTCTACCTTACAGAGGAGAGATATGTGTTGGAGGAGTTTGCGATATCGAACGTACGAGAAAAGTTGGCTATGTGCCGCAAGCGATTAGAGTCGAGACTAACGCAACTGTGTGGGAATACGTCTATCTCCCTGCCAAATTTAGAGGTGTGAAAAATGTAGAAAAAACTGTGGAAGAGACCTTAAAAACTGTAGAGCTTTTCGAACTCAGAGACAAACCCATAACTACCCTCTCGGGAGGCCAGCTACAAAGAGCGGCTATTGCAAGAGCGCTTGCAGTCGGCGGGGAGGTTCTCCTATTGGATGAACCCTTGGCAAACGTCGACCCCCAAGGCCGTGTGGAGCTTCTAGCTTTATTAAGAGAGTTAAAGAGAGAGAGGACTATACTCATGACGTCTCACGAACTTACGCTTCCCACAAATCTCGCCGATAAAATACTCTTATTAAACAGAAAACTTATAGCCTACGGCCCGCCAAGTGAGGTATTAAAAGAAGAGGTGTTATACAAAGTCTATCGCTATGTCCGCATAGCCCAAACCCCCACAGGTTACGTCTGTGTTACTGAGGACTATGCGCATCCCCATTGAAGTTGTTGCCGCAGTTTTAGCTACTGCCACGCTGATACATGCCCACTTCTATACGCCGCTTCTCTTTTGGCCATTGACATCTCTAGTTTTATCAGCCATAGCGCTGGCGGCACACAGCCCGTTGGCCATCAGCCGGAGAATGACTTTTCTTGCCCACGCCCAGGGGCATAATATTTTAACAGCCGCACTTGCTGCCGCCATACCCACCGTCGTATTTAAGCAGAGTTTATCCTCAGCGATGTTCTATCTATTTGCGCTACTTTTTGTAGCTTTGTTAAATTTCGCTGTTTTAACCACCGAACGTCTTGGCTATAGAAAAGACGTCGCCACTGGCATAGTTATGTCTTTTCAGTTGACAACTACAATTGCGTTGCTTTATGTTATACGGACTCTCTATGCCACCACATTGGACCCACTAGCCCTTATAACTGGTGAGTATGTATTGATTGGGTTTGGAGATGTTTTGACTCAGCTACCTATGTTAGCCCTAGCCCTCATCTTTCCGTTGGCCTACGGTATTAAATATTTATATGCTGCGGTTGATGAACAATTCACAGAGTCTCTCGGCATAAAAACGAGACGACTTGACTATCTATTTCTAGCGTCTATGTCACTGGCGGTGTCTGCAACCGTTTATACATTGGGCTCTCTTATGCCGGCAGTGTTGTTAGTTCTGCCTGGAGCAATCGCCGCTAGATACAGCCCGAAACTAACCGACCAGATACCCCTAGCCATCTCCATAGCGGTGTTAGCTTCAGCAGTAGCACACCTTCTTTATACAGCGCTGCCCTGGCTCTGGCCAAGCGCAGCTCTTGGACTGGTGATGTTAGCTCTCCTTTTGGCAAAAAGGTATAAATAACCTATAGCTAATCTAGAGGCATGTGGCGGTTAATGGCACTTCTATTAACAATGCTTGTCGCCGCCAGCACCCTCACCGATCACTTCTCCTCTCCCCCCATTGAAGTTCTCGTAATTAGGACAGACCAATGGCTCTTCTGCCAAGACTATGGCATTACTATCCAAATAAAGGCGACTGCCCCTGTCGCAATAAACAAAGTTACAATAACGGCGAAGTTCTTCCCAGAAGGCACCCTAGTTCCTACAATCCAGTCAAAAGCCTATGACGGCTTTGTATTAAACACCGGCCAGATATGGCAAGCCTATGCTGTTTTTAACTACTGTCCCCAACGGCGGTTAGACCCTCTGATACTTCTTGAAATAGCTATATACCTCCCCAACGAGACGCTCACCTATAACTATTACATAGGGAGAGTTTTACCAACCACCTACGAAGACCTCGCCAACTATGCCACGTCTCTAGAACAGAAGGTGAAGGAGCTTACTGCTCAAGTAGAGCAACTAAAACAACAGATTGCAAATCTACAAATGCGTCTCGCAAACCTTTCAACTATCCTTGCAGTTGCTAAAACGGACAACGATAGGCTTGCGACTGCACTTGCCCAAGTAAAAGCCGAACGCGATACTCTGAGAGCACAGCTAGATCAGTTACAAGCCCAGCTAAATTCAGTAAGTCAAGCCAAAGCTTCACTTGAAGCTCAGTTAGCAGACGCAAGGAGACAGCTAGAGGAAATGAAAACTGCCTACGACAAACTTTCTGGTCGATATACAGAAGCGCAAAAAACCATAGCAGAGCTACAGACTAGGTTGGCTGATCTCCAGAGACAGTACGACGAGTTGCGTAGGGCTGAGCAACAACTGAGAGATAGCTACTATAGCCTATCTGCGAAGTACAGTGAGCTCTCCGGTAGATATGACGAATTAGACAAGGCTTATAGACAAGCTCTACAGGAAAAGGCTGTATTACAGAGTAGATACTCTGAGTTAAACACGGGCTTTACCTGGGCGATAAACATTGCCACGGCTCTCGCCGTGGCGCTCCTCTTTGTAATAGCCCTAGTGGCAACACGAAAGAGACAGACGCCGCCAACAACTCCGCAAACTCAGATTAAAACAATTGTAGTAAAGCCCGAGGGTGTTAAAGAAGAGTTAGTTAGGTGGCCAACAACCAGGGAGTAATCGGGGGAGTTTTTAGCATTGATACTCCGTAGAAGATGTTTCCTATAATCGGCCAGTCTTTTGTATATTTTTCTTCAATATCACGGAACATGTTGTACGCTTTTTCAATCGGGTCTACATCCCCCCGTTTGTACGTTGTACATGACAGTGGCTGAAGCCGCAATTTAAGCACCTCTGCACTTGCTGACAACTGCAGAAGGTGTCTCCGGTGTGTGCTAACAGCGCCATGCAGTTCGACGCCTCCTCGGCCAGCTCTGGCGCCACGTGCCAGACGCAGGCTGACCCCCGACAGCCGAAAAAAGAAAGAAGGGCAGAAAAACAAGAGGGACGCTGAGGAGAAGGGAAAGGAGGACGCCAAAAAGAAGGATCACGTCCTCACCCGCATAGTCGTCGTCCCCAGCCTGCGGCTGAGCTGGCGTGTCTCCTAAAGGAGCTTGAGGAGAGGTATAGAGAGCTCGTCGAATATGGCTTTGAGCACGGGGTGACGGGGCAGGTCTCGCTCCGTAAAGCTCTGTACGACGAGCTGAAGGCATCCAGACCTCTCCTCCTACTACGTCTACACCGCGGCGCAAGACGCGGCTACTAAAGAGCTTCATGGCGCTGAAGGGAAATGCGGACGTTGAAAATCTGCCAAAGAAGGCGCCGAAAAACATGATATCGAGAATAGACAACCCCGTGTTGAGAGATAGAATCTACAGAGCCAGCTTCAGAAGCATGTTGAAAATTATACAAAAGGCAAGAGAACACGGCATCCCGGTCGTGAAGGCAAATCCACGGGGCACCCCCTCCACCTGCCCACACCGCAGACGGGAGTGGGAGGGAGACGCGGCGGCCGTCATAAACATCGAAAAACGAGCACTCAATGAGGGCCGCATGCCGCCCGGCCCCACGCCCGAGGTAGCCTGGCTACCAATGGGGGCGTGGGCGAGGAGAAAGTCCCTAGGCAACGCCTAGGGACGGAGGGAGTTTTTACTGCAGTCTGAATTTTATGTATTCTCTCCCGCCGACGTTAGTGCCCTTTTCTACATACACACGGAGGATGTAAGGCTCTGGCGTCTCTACATTGCCTCCGAAGTGCCATTCAAAAATTTCGACATTTTGTGGAAATATCCATATCGCCTCGTAGTCATATTCGGCTACCTCCTCTTCGTAGTAGTTTTCGTATATATTCTCTCCGCTTTTAAGCGGTGCGGGGAAGAATCCTATAAACGTTATATACGGCCTATTTGGCGAGCCTCTCAAGCCAATATAAACATCGTTTATCATAGGCCTCACTCTCTCCCCATTTATTCTCACAACCTCTTCGTCCATAAACCTCTGCATATTCTCCCACACAGTAGATATCTCCTTTGATAACTCTTCTCCTCCCCTTTTTAAAAGACGGTAGTAGTACTGTCCCTTGTCTAAGTAATCAAAGATTATTATCATATTTACAATACCAGGGTTAACGACGTAGAATCCCTGAGCATATACTGGGGTAATTTCCTCTCCCATATCCTACTATTTGCTAAATGTCTTAATACATTCCCTTTCTACAGGATTTAACCCGGCCGGTACGATAAATACGGCGGGGCCCTCCATCTCACTTTGGACAATTTCTCCAAGTGAAGCGTACAGTACTGAACCGCCCCAGCCTAATTTTGACACCACTACAACTCGTCTATCTCTTGTAAATACACCGCGGCGTTCTCTTCCCTCTAGCGTTAGGAGGATCTCCGCCGCGTCTCTAGGAGACATAAAAACGCCGTCGTCTCTAATGTCTAGTAGAAGAAGTGTATGAAGCCCCCTCGCAAGGTTTTGTTCTACAAGCTCATAAGGCCTGACAGAATAAACGCCGCCTCTTGGGTAAGTCACTGTCGCCACACCCCCCAGTTTATATATAGAGAGACAACTCGCGGAGAAAGCCGCACATATTATCGAAACCCCTGGCACCACTTCTACAGAGTAGCCTTTTGCCTTAGCTAGAGTTATTAAAGCGGCATGCGACGTGGCTAACATCGGGTCCCCCGCTGTGACCAATGCGGCCTTTTTGCCCTCTTGAAGACATTCAAAGATCTTACGTCCTGATTCGTCTTCAAGATCTCTTCTCGCCAATTTGACAGGCTCTACCCTCGCATATCTACGTAAAGTAGCTACATCTAAGGGGCTTGTGTAGTCTTCGTAAAAGATACATTCAACTTCCTGTAGTATCTGTATTGCCCTCTCTGTGATATACCCAGGGCCAGGGCCTATGCCAACTATATAGAACACACCGTGACTAAAGTTTTTTAATTATAAATTAAGTAGCCGCCTTAGATGTACGCAGTTGCGAGGCTATACGGCTACACAGAGGAGATAGGGTTTAAGGCATGGATAAGCCGTGATATAGCTATGGCTCTCGGTGTAAAAGTAGGCGATGGGATTAGAGTGGAGAGCAAAACAGGCGTTTCTTCTGCACGTGTTGTAGAAGTGCGAGACGACACAAAAGCCGGCCTATTCCTCTCTCTTGACGTCTATATGGCTGTGGCGGGACTCCGTACTGTCTTAGTGAAAAAACTGCCGAGGGTCTTTGAGGCGCAGTCTATTTCCCTTGGCGTAGAAACGGCACAGTCAGTTAATATTGAACAACTGACGGCGCTCATAAATTTGTTAATAGCGTATAGAGTCCCTGTTTTTACAAATTTCTCAGGGTTTCTCCAGGACGTAGACGGCAGATGGATAAGGATAGTTGTAAAAGAGGTCTCTCCTAGAGAGCCAGCCTATATGTCTAGAGAGACAAAAATCTTCGTGAAATAGACTCACCTGGGGTAAATCCTACTAAAATCGAACTTAAGTAACAAAAGTGGATCTGACGTGTTCTTAAGCGAATTTACTCTCTCCAATAGTCTTGCTGCCAGCTGACCTGATTTGTACATCTCAACCGCTTTCTCAGGGCCTACTCTTTCCACAATTGAATTTATCTCGTCTCTCACTAAATATTCTGCGATTTGTTCTACTCCTGCGACTTCGCCAATTCTAATAAGATTCGATATTACAAAGAGCTTAACTTCCTGTAGATTTATTTTCTTTAGAACTTTGTCAAGCTCGTTAGACCACCTAACCGACTGAGTCGCTCTTTTAAACTCCTCTTCTGAAAAGACAAGTCTCACTCTTTGATTCCACTTTATTTTCCACAGGGCAAACCACTCAGACGCTATATCCCACAGCCTATTCCACATCCTCTCTGCGTATATACAAAGTCTCTGGCGAGCTTTAAATTCAGAAAACTTCTTCCAACTGTATATGCCTGCGCGCGTCGCTAAATAGTGCATAAAATCTCTAAATACAAATTCCCTTATTGTCTCTATCTCGCCAGGCGGCATGTCGTTAAAATGTTCTCTTATTAACTCTCCCAACATGTTGTCTATAGCTGCCGCAACAGCATCAAAGTCGCAGTAGTATTCCATGATTATTAACCAATTCCATATTTAAAGACTTATTGCCGTACATCCCTAGACTGTGACGACTAAAGGCTTCCCTTTCGTCCATGCTGTTGCAGACAACCAGGTTACTCTAGACTAGACATCTGGCTAGACAATGTATCGTCCTCTCTGCAAGCGTCTCTCAGTGTAGATTGTTGCAACGACGTTATAACCAAAAGCCTTGCCCTCTAGGGCAGAGGACGGTCACTGCTCCCACGTGGCCAAAGTCTCTCCAACAGCTTTTAAAGCCGCTGCGTGAGCTACAGCATGTCTATACTTTGAGAGAAAATACACATATGCCGATCTTAAAGCAGTATAATCTATCTGGAAATCAACATCGTACTCTATATTAAGCAAGACAAGGCCTTCGGCTGGCGCACTAGGCACAACGCCCGGCCTTGGTCTCTCCAATAGTTCTCTTATATCACGTATATTAAATATGCCGCGGCCAGCGGCTAATATCGCCCATGCAAGTTTTCTAATCATCTTGTTTTTGAAACCCCGCCCTACGAAGTGCATATAAATTAGATCCCCCCTTAGCTCTACTTTGATCTCCATAACTGTAGCAATGGTTGAAATCTTCTCTCCCCTCCTTTGTATAAATGAAGCAAAGTCGTGAGTTCCAGCGAGGACTTCTGCCGCCTCGCGCATAGATCCTAAGTCCTCGCCCCAATGAGGCGCCACATATAGATAATGCCTAAATTTAGCGCGTCTAGGGTTAAAACTCTGTGGCACTTCTGCTACAGCCCATGCCCAGACTCCCCGCGGCAACTTCGAATTTACAAGAGCTATTGGCAACTTCTGGGAGACCATCACCGTATTTGCCACAGCTGAAACGCCAGGGTCTGTCCTACTGCCTCGGCCAAGGATCTCGCCAAAAACCCTTTTTAAGGCTGGCTCAAGAGATCGCGAGTGCCCGGTAAATCCATAAAACAACGTTCCGTCGTAAGCGATACGGTATAAATAAGGCATATATAAAAATTTACAACTACTTTTTATGCTCGCATTTCGTAAAGCTGTAGAAGAGGATATCCCGAGATTATTTCGTTTGCACTAAACACTTGGGAATGGACGACTACATACCGCAGGTTATAGGCAAGTGGGTGAGAGAGGGGAGGGCGTATGTGGCGGTTTTGAACGGGAGGATTGCTGCACTAGTCCTCATAGACAAATCGGCTTATCTACAGGGACTTCGCGTAAGACCTGAGCTACGGAGTAGAAATGTAGGAGAGACTACTACGAGGTTTCTTCTGGAAGAGGCGCGACGGAGAGGCGCCATTATCGCCACGCTTTTGATAGCCGAATGGAATACGCCAAGCCACGCGTTAGTGAAGAAAGTCGGATTTAAACCACGTATGTATATCTACGGAGACAAACCTGCGCGAAGAGGAGAAAGTAAATGTCTCTCAAGCTTAGAGGCGTATGAGGCCGTGTCAGAAGCTCTCGGAAGAAGTAGAGGTTATACATGTTTACCTGACAAGCCGTGGGTTTGTACGGCTGTAACGCCCTGGGAGCTGCTTGCGAGGGGACGTCCCTGCATAGATAAATCTTTATATATAGGCAGATTTTCCTTTGGATCTGCAATAGGAGATCCAGACATAGATGTAACTTCTCTAAGCCTAGACGGATATAGAGAGATATACGACATATATACTCTATGCCATAGAGCTACAGGAAAAATTTTAGTCCCCCTTATTATGAGACCTTATGGAAACTAGGTCGTTCTACGACGTAACAGAGAGCGAAGATCGGAAGGAGCTTGCTAGACTTATCAAGGTCGGCGTTTTTGATTACGCCGTGTTAATACCAGAGGATTTACCTAAGGGCGATATAGAAGAAATCTTTAGAGAGGCAGGCTATAGGGAAGTCTTTGTTGACATATCGGCATGGCCTAGGCAAATAGTGGTGAGAACGGAGGATGGCGTCTATGCTTTCAAAAAGGTGGAAGAGGGTGTTTATAAAATCAACAAGGAGAGTTAACTCTGCCCGGAGTCTCTGACATAACATACGGAGTGCCAGGCATTAAGAGTTTTCTCTCCCCACATGTAACTTCTATAATAGCCCTTCTTAAACGCCAGTGTTCTTGTGAAGCCACCTCTTCTAGTGTTTTTATTATCGCCATAGGCGGTCTCCCCTTCTCTCTGCTCCTCCTTATTAGTTCTTCTGCTGGAAATTCTTTTACAATTGAAAATACCTCTTTTTCAAGCGGCTTAAGTATGTCTGGATTTTTCTCAACTTGAGCCATGGCGTCTCTCCATTTCTCAGCCAGATCCGGCCTGCCTATGATTTCGAAAAATGCCTCAATCTCTGGCCAGATTACTGTCGCTATAGCTACAAATCTGTCCCTCGCCTTGGCAGTAGTATATGTTACGAATAAATTGGCGTCTATTGTAGGCGATCTACGCCTACTAGCTCCTAGTACAAACGCAGCACCGATTTGATAAGGATGATCCACAGACAACACGTCGTTTGTAGCTACGTCAACAAAAGTCCCCCTCCCTGTCTTCATCCTCCACCAATAAGCGGCTAGCGCGCCTAAAGCTGCAGCGGCTCCCGCGAAAGCCCAGGCGAGCCAGATACCTGCTCTTATAGGGTATGAATACGGCTCTGGGAGATCTGGATTTCCTAACATTGCCATATAACCATTATATGCCTGTCCAATTAGATCTGAATCTGGAACATCTCTGTATTCTATGGATTTTGCAGTGGGGTAGTGACCAAAGGGCGATATAGCGACGTATATGAGCTTCGGATATTTTTCAGCTAACTCGGGGTATCCCATGCCTTGCTCTGATAATTTCCCAGGCCCAAGACCGTCTAAAAGAATATCGATATCCTTAATTAACGAGCTTAAGTCTTCCCACTTTACTTTCTTTTTTCCTCTACTCTCAACAAAGTATGGTATGCCTACGCCATTTATATAGACTCCATCTGTCGTAATCTTAGCCGCCTCTTCGTCTGGCACCGTATAAACCTCTGCGCCTAGCTCCGCCAAAAGAGAGCCGGCAATCATACAGCCAAAGTTTATTCCACATATCTCCAAGACTTTTACACCCTCTAGCGCACTCGGCTTCCCATGTGGCGTAAATAACTCCCTTAATACTGTCTCTCTATCGCTCATATCTCATCTCTCTCTCCCTGAAATACTGGATCTTCTTCTGCTTTCCAACCGGGCGGCGGCATATTGCCAATTTGTCCGTCCCAATAGCCCAAAACCCCGTGCTCCACTAGTTTGTCAACCTCCTCAGCCTTTATACCTAGCCATTTTCTTAAAACAAGCTTGTTATGATAACCAACAGGTCTCGCCACCCATCTAACGTTAAGATTTACGCCGGCAATTTTAACTACGGGACCTGGCACCACGATTTCTCCATATAGTCTATCGCGTATTTTTACAATAGATCCGCGTTCCCACCGCCACGGATCGTTTAATACATCAAAATCTGTCATTACAGGTTGAATAGGCACTTTAAGTCTTTTACCAATTTCTAGAATCTCTACAAGAGTCTTTTGAGAGATCCACTTCTGTAAGATCTCATAGACTTTCCATCTATCTCCCAAAGCGTCTAAGAGTCCATTTACCTCTTTTGCAAGAGTTCTAACTTGCGATTCTGTCATAGCAGACACAGCTACGTATTTTCCATCGTAAGTTTTGAAAACTCCAGACACTGGAGCAAAGGGGTCAAAAAAGCCGCTTCTCTTTAACCTCCTCCCAGTTGCGCTCATATAGACAAAGTGGTACATGAACCTTTGAAGACTTGCTGCTTGAGATAAATCTATATACTGCCCCCGCCCCGTCTTTTCTCTATATATTAACGCAGCAATAATCGCGCTAACGGCCATAGTAGACGGAAGCCAATCCCCTGGGTAATCGGGCAGTCTATATATTTCATTTATGCTATTTTCCCAACCTGTTGTATCCATAATCCCAGACTCGGCTTGTCCAATTATATCATAGCTGGGAAGTTTATGTAGAGGGCCAAATTGACCATAGCCCGACGCACTTACGTAAATTAGACGTGGGTTTATCTCTCTCAATTGGAGATATCCCAACCCATATTTATCTAGAGTGCCAGGCTCCATATTTTCAACAAATACATCGGCTCTCTTTACAAGTTCTATAATGAGCTTATAACCCTCCTCTTTTCTAAAGTCTATACCAACAAAATATTTGTTAGAGTTTAAATACAAGTAATCAATTCTCATACCTTTGAAAAACCCTTTGCCGCCCCACATGGGGGCATACTTCCATCTATCTCCTCTTGGAGGAGGCTCTATCTTTATAACTTCGGCACCAAGCTGAGCTAATAACCTAGGTATGTTAGGACCAAGAATATAGTGGGCAAACTCAACAACTCTGACACCCTCTAGCGGCCTATTATCTATAGAATTAAGGAAAATATTTTTTAAACTATTGAAGTAATCCATTAAAAGACTTGAAAAATAGTTCTTTTAAATATTGTGCTTAATATATTTCACTTAATGCATGTATACCTAGTTCGCCTAATCCCCTCTCTACCATCTTCTTATAGAGTTCTAATGCAAGTGCAGCGCCTGGGAGAGATATGTTTAACTTATTTGCTATCTCCATGGCATATGCCAAGTCCTTCTTTAGATGGGCTGCCTTAAAACCAGGAGATAAATCGCCCTTTAATAGCTTCGGTAGATAAAGCTCTATAGACCCAGATTTTGCAGCACCACTAAAAAGTACTTGGGCAACCTTATCTATGTCAAGGCCAAGAGCTTTCGCTAGGCGTAACCCCTCTACCATTGCAATAGTATTTAACGCTATTACTATTTGATTTACCAACTTCATAGCTTGCCCATATCCCACAGGCCCCACATGTACTACAGTCTTTCCAAAGGCCTTAAAGACTGGAAGTAACTTCTGAAACAACTCCTCATCTCCCCCGACCATAATAGTGAGAGTTCCCTCAATTGCGCCCTTCTGCCCGCCTGTAACAGGCGCGTCGAGAAACTTCACTCCATATTGTGCTAATCTCTCTGCAAATCTCCTGGCCCACTCAGGAGAATTCGTCGACATATCTACTACCACTAGACCCGGCTTGGCGCCCTCTACCACTCCGCGGGATCCAAAAAGCACTTGTTCCACATCTGGCGCGTCTGACACCATAATAATTACTACATCTACTCTTTGTGCCAAATCGGCAGGAGAGCTTGCAACGTAGACTCCAAGTTTTTCAAAAGGCTCCGCTTTAGATTTCGTTCTATTATACACAGCCGCTAGTAGGCCCGCTCTGTGGAGATGCATAGCCATGGGCGCCCCCATTATTCCAAGCCCGATTACACCAACTCTCATGTACTGAAAGTTAATGTATAAAAATAAAAACTATCAAGCAAGTATGCTAACGCCTGTAGTTTCTTATTCTACTGTAAGGGAGGTGAAGGGCCCTCTAATAGTTATTGAAAAGACTAGAGGCGTTTCATATGGCGAAATTGGCGAAGTCGTTGGGCCAGATGGAGAGCCTAGAAAGGTACAGGTTATCGAAGTTGGCACAGACTACGCCATAGCTCAAGTACTAGGCGGCACCCTTGGGTTGCCGGCGAAGGGCTCAACGGTGAGATTTTACGGCAAAACCCTCAAAATGCCCGTATCAGAGGAATTAATAGGGAGGATTTTAGATGGGAAGGGACAGCCAAGAGATCATATGCCGCTTCCCCCGCCAGAGGATTTCCGAGATGTCAATGGAGAGCCTTTAAACCCCTATTCTCGAGAGTACCCTGAAGAGCCAATAGAGACAGGAATTTCCGCCATAGATGGCCTTTATACATTAGTTAGAGGGCAGAAGCTACCTATATTCTCCGGCACGGGCTTGCCTCATAACATGATGGCCGCCCAGGTAGTTAGACAATCCACAGTAAGAGGCTCTGAGGAAGAGTTCGCAGTAGTTTTCGTCGGCGTTGGTATAAAAACCGAAGAGGCGCTCTTCTTTATGGACGAATTCAGGAGAACAGGCGCGTTAAGGAGGGCAGTAGCTGTACTCAACCTAGCGTCTGACCCAGTGGCGGAACGCATCTTAGCGCCACGTGTAGGTTTGACAATTGCCGAGTATTTAGCCTGGCAGTTGGGCTACCACGTGTTGGTAGTAATCACAGACATGACTAACTACTGCGAGGGTCTTAGAGAGCTTTCCTCTGGCAGAGGCGAACTGCCAGGGAGACGCGGTTACCCAGGCTATATGTACACAGACCTGGCCACAATCTACGAGAGAGCGGGGAAGGCACATGGAAAGAAGGGCTCTATCACTCAGTTCCCAATTCTCACAATGCCGCATGACGATATCACCCACCCCATTCCCGACTTGACAGGATACATCACCGAAGGCCAGCTAGTGCTCAGCCGCGCCATGTGGGGCAAGGGCATCTATCCGCCCTTCGACGTCATTATGTCGCTATCCCGTCTTGCCAAAGACGCAATCGGCGAGGGGAAGACTAGAGAGGATCACAAAGACGTAGCTAACACGCTCATATCCGCCTACTCGAAGGCTCTGGAGATTAGAAATCTCGCTACGCTTGTCGGCGAGCGCAACCTCGGCTGGAGAGAAAGACGGTATCTCCGCTTCGCAGACGCCTTTGAACAGAAGTTCATAAAACAGGGCTACTACGAGAGACGCTCCTTTGAAGAAACATTAGATATCGGATGGGATGTCCTCTCCATATTGCCGGAGGATGAACTTACAAACGCCAGGCCGCAGATCACGCAGAAGTTCTACCGTAGACACATCTTCGAAAGTGTAAAGCTCTAAATAGCTCCCTTTTGTTGCGCCCGGCCCTTCCCAGAGGAGCTCTGGGCATGTCCGGAGCCGTGGCCCCGGCATGGGGTCCGGCCGCGTCGGCGTGGGCGAAGGGGTTGGGTCATTGAGAGTTTGTGATACCCCTAACTAGCCGGGCCCCAGGGCCGGGGTGTCGGTTCGTGATTAAAAGAATTTACAAGCTTAAAAGCTAGATGCCGTAATTGGGGTAGAAAAATTAGTTCTGGCTTTCTGAAGGAGTTCCCAGTACCTCCTCTTGGCCCAGAGCAACGGTATGTTGTCCCTATGGTCGGTGAAGCCGCAGACAAGACAGCGTGTTATGCGGTTTTTCTCCTCTGCCATCTTGGCTTCGCAACGGAGACACACTGTGCTGTAGAGTCGCACCTCTCTATATAGAAGGCCATACCACTGCGCAAGCGCCTGTAGGCGTCTCCTTAGTTGTCCCAAACTGTCTAGAAAGTGCTTCTTCACTCCGTCTCCGTTCCTCTCCTTTAACTTCCGGTAGCTCTCGTCCTCTATTGTATCAACGACTATGGCGGCGTTGTTCTCCCTCGCCAGTTTAATTATCTCTTCTGCAACGTCCTTAAAACCGCCTGGATTTGAGGTAATTGACTCTATCTTCGAGTCGCCTCCTCTTGGCGGGGTCCGCCTCCCTAGCGGCTCTCTCCTCGAGCCAGCTTATCTCCTCGTGTAACCTCCTCAACTCCCTTATGCAGACGCAGAACCCTCCTACTGAGCATCCCACCTCTCACCATGCCGACGACAACGCCGTGATCAAGGCGGTTGACATCCACGGCGACCATCGCCTTGGGCTCTACGTCGCCCTCGTCTTCGCTAGAGATGTAACGCCGGTGAAGCCTAAGGTGCTTGTTATCGTCAATATCAATCGCCTTGACCACGGCGTTATGGCTGGTGTTATTGTTGATGGTAAGATTGTCAAGTGGTTGAAGTTGCCTGACGTGTCTGTTGTAAAGGAGTTGAAGAGGTTGCACCAGAGGGTTAGGGAACTTGAGAAGCGGGCCGCGAGGGAGATAGACCCCGCCGGGAGGGCACGACTTGAGGAGGAGGTTGGCCGCCTCAAGAGCAAGAGGTTTGGCGTAATTCGCGACGCCGTGGTGAAGATGGCTAAGGAGCTCGTCGGCTTGGCCGTCAAATATCATGCCACAATTGTGGTCGACGGCATAGACGAAAGGACGTACTCGGCGAGGAAGCAGAGCGGCGAAGACGGCGCGAGGAAGCACTTCTACGACGGCCTCGGCCAACTGAGAAGACGTCTACAACACTTGGCGCAGTGGTATGGCCTTCTATATAGAGAGGTGCGACTCTACAGCACAGTGTATCCCCGTTGTGGAGCAAAGATGAGAGAAGCGGGGGTGGGCGGGTGCAGTGCCCCGCCTGCGGCTTCTCAGACAACAGAGACAACATACCCATACACCGGGCCAAGAGGAGGTACTGGGGGCTACTCCAGAAACAACCCGTTTTTTCGGCAATCACACTTCTAACTCGTAAGTTTCTTCACTTACGAACCAACCGGCCCTGGCAACCGGCCGTTACGCCGAGCCCGTACACACGGGCACGGCCGGCCCCCACGCCAGCGACCGCCAAAAGGCGTACCCGCGAGCCCGGAGAGGGTCGGGAGACGTGAGGGGCATCTCTCACGTAATAAAACAACCTATTTTTCCCACTCTCACCTGTCTTCAAATATTGAAGAGTTCTGTTACTTCGGCAGACTTGACATTGAGCGTCTCTGATTGTCAAGTCATGCTGTGGGAGACTCCGCACACAGGGCAGTTTGGATTTCTCTCAATTTCTAAGAGGTCGAAAGTCATATGTTTTAGATCTACTACCAATAATCTGCCTACTAAAGAAGGCGCCCCAAGTGCGGTTTTAAAAACCTCGAGTGCCATAATTGAAGCCACCACTCCTACTGCTGGGCCTAACACTGGGCAGAAGCCCATGGCACAAGACGGCAACGATTTAAAACGCCCAAATATGTCTTCTAAACATGGCGTTTTTCGCGGTATAATTGTGGTGACGTGACCATACCACTCCTGAACTGCGCCGTGGATAAGAGGTTTTCCATGTCTTACCGCCGCCTTATTAACCACATGTCTAGACGCCCAATTATCCAGCGCGTCTACAGCAATATCTACTTCCTTGAGTATGCTATCTGCTAAGTCAGGGCTTATGGGCTCGGCGATAGGGACAACCTCAACCTCTGGATTTACCTCGCTTAAAACTCTAGCGGCAACCTCTGCCTTCGGCTTCCCCACGTCTTTAGTTGTATATAAGATCTGGCGGTGTATATCCGGTATTGAAACAACGTCATGGTCTATAACAACAACTTTTCTAAACCCCCCGCCCGCCACATATCTAGCAACTAAAGTGCCGAGGCCGCCGATTCCAAATACTGCTACAGCCGTTGCCCTCAGTCTGCCTTGGCCCTCCTCTCCAATTACAGGGATTTGTCTACTATAACGCTCGACTAACCTCATTTTTCACATATATAGTGGTTATTAGACCTAGACCTATTAACAAGAGTAAGACTCTCTTGAGAAAAGACGCGCTTGTGGCAGGAGCTAAGACTATGACAACGAGCGTGCCTAACATCGCCATTTTTAACGAAGAGAAGAGGCCCATATGTCTGACACCTTTGTAATATATAACTCTTCTACAGAATATTATGGATTTACTTGAAATATTAAGACATCGCGTTGTCGTGGGCCATAGGGGGTTTCCAAAGAGAGAATTAGAGAACACTCTCCCCTCCATAGAGTCGGCGATTAAACATGGGGCTGACATCGTGGAGGTTGATGTACAAGTCACGGCAGATGGCGTAGCTGTCCTAAGTCACGACGATACGCTAGAGAGAACCTTTGGCATCTTGCTTAATGTCAGAAGGGCCACCTGGGAGGAGGTTAAGAAGGTGGAAAAGGGCAGGTATAGAGTCCCCACGCTTAGAGAGGCGCTAGAGCTTATTGCAGAACGCGCTGGTGTATTTATTGAGATTAAGCACCCAGAGGACAAACAAACTGTTATTGCTACGATTAGAGAAGTTGGCGCACAGAAATGGAGCGCCATAATTAGTTTCCACGACGAAGCTCTAGAGGGGGTTGGGCTCTACAAGGGGCTTATTTATGCAAAACCTCCTGGCCGTGTTATAGATGCGAAGAGACTCGGTTGCCATATTGTGCTTCCCCACTACGCCTTGGCGACAGAGAAGGCGGTGGCTTTGGCGCACCGCCTGGGTCTCTTTGTTGTCGCTTGGACGATAAATAGCGTAGATTTAGCTTTGCGCTTGTGGAAAATAGGCGTAGACGGCATTGCTACAGACGACGTTGAAAGTATAAAAGAGGGTTTGAGGAGTTGAAACAGTGATGTGTGGGAGACCTCGCCTGACGCGTGAGGATTTTGCCGAGTGCTGACAAATTATATTAAAAGGATGAGCATAGCAAGTGTTATATACATATGTGTAGCCTAACGCTATGGGGTTGTGGAAAGTATTGCCATCGCCGTTTTAGCTCTCTTAGCGACCTTTGGGAGGATGGCCTTGGCTTTGTTATCTACTGTGGCTATAGCCTATGCCTTGGCATATGCTATGTACAAATCTAGGCGCGTTGAGGCAGTCTTACTGCCTCTTCTAGATGTGTTACAGTCGGTTCCTATACTGGGGTTTTTCCCCATTGCCCTATATGTCTTTGTTCTCACAATGCCACAGATTGGTGCAGAATTGGCGGCTCAGTTTCTGATTTTTACATCTATGGCGTGGAACATAATCTTTGGGATATATCAAAGTTTCAAAACTCTACCTAGAGAACTTATTGAGATGTCTCAAGTGTATCTCACCGAGAGATTGGCGCTGGCCCATGTGTTTCTACCCGTTGCTTTAAGAAGCGTTTATTACAACGCCGCCGTGTCTTGGTCAAACGCCTTCTTTTTTATAACTGCTTCAGAAGTGATAACTCTGGGAACTGAGGTAAAACTGTTCGGCATAGGTAGCTTTGTTGTAGACGCTTTTGAAAAAGGCGACACTACAGCAGCATATGTGGGAATAGCGATAGGAACCGCCGGAAACATTGCCCTATATTTATTCCTCTGGCGTAAGTTAATAAGAGAGATGCCACAGCCGCCCTACGTCCTTTCCAAAATACTTTCCGTCTGGATGAAATACGGCATATATGTGATATTTACAGCTACTATGTTGTTATCTGCCGTATTTATTTACTATATCTTGCGTAATTTTACCCCAGCGTCACAACAGTGGGAACTTTTATCATACCTGGCGGATTCCCTAATAGACGTCTTGCCGACCCTAGCTAGAGTCGTTATGACGCTTACTATCAGCGCCTTGGCTGGTCTTCTCTCTGTGGCTTTAGTTGTGAAAAATCCACAACTAGAGACTACAGTGTTTATCGCTCTTTCGATTCTATCGTCGATACCGGCTGTATTTTTATACCCGCTGATAGGATCTGTGGTGAAGGGCGAAGCACTCTCCGTGGCCCTCTTACTGCCTGGTAGCATTGTATACACAGTGCTAAACGCTGTTGCCGCTTGGCGCGACGTGCCTAAAGATCTAGCAAGAGCCTACGGCATTGGAGGCGCTGTCTATTTCATCCACATCCTAATACCGGCTACACTGCCGTATCTAATAACCGGCTTATTAACCGCATGGGGCGGCGCGTGGAATGCCACAATTGTCGCAGAGCCTCTTGCAAATGTAAACGGACTGGGGGCATATATGGCGCAAGTCGCGCAACTCGGCAACATACCGGCGCTTATAATCTCAGTTATTGTTATGAGCGGCGTGGTAATTACTGTAAACAAATTAGTGTGGAAAAGGCTCTATAATCTGGTGGCGCAATGGCACTCATAGAGATAATAAAAGTCAAGAAGAGCTATGGAAACGTAGTAGTGTTTAACGATCTTACGATGTCTATAGCTAAAGGCGAGTTTACCGCCTTACTTGGCCCCTCTGGATGTGGCAAAAGCACATTATTAAGGATGATAGCTGGTTTGGAGAAGCCAGATGCTGGCATAATTAAATTCAGGGACGAATTAATTCGAGGGCCTAGACGTGAGATTGCGCTTATGTTTCAATCGCCCACATTATTGCCTTGGAAAACTGCGCTTGACAATGTGGCCTTGCCGCTAGTGGCTAGAGGTATGAGCTGGAATGAGGCAAGAGAGATAGCAATGAGATATCTATCTTTTGTTGGCCTCTCGGGCTTTGAGGAAGCATATCCACGTCAGCTGTCGGGAGGTATGCAACAAAGAGTGGCGCTTGCGAGAGCTCTCGCAGTAGAGCCAGAGGTTTTGTTACTAGACGAGCCTTTCTCAGCGCTTGACCCCCTCACAGCAGAGAGCTTAAGAGCCGAGATTGTCAAATTATGGCATGACAACCTTACCACAATACATACAGTGGTTATGGTTACACATTCAGTAGACGAAGCCGTATACATGGCCAACAGAGTTGTTGTATTTAGCCCCCGCCCCGCAAAAGTAGTAGCTGACATAAAGATAGATCTGCCATACCCCAGGAATAGGAGAAGCCCGGAATTTCAGAAATACCTAGATCAGATATATGCCTATATTTAACCGCCATACTCATACTTTGGAATACATAACGGGAGTTTCCTACTCAACGTGGGCTTCTCCAGAGTCGTTGTCCCAGAGCCAGAGGTGCAGTATATTTAGGCTAGTGCCGCTTGTTACAGCTAAGTTGGTACAACCCACTCTCCATTGTCGATTTCGACTAATTGCGCGAAAACAGCCCAACCTAAAATTTTCCTGGCTCCCTCTTCGTCATAACCGTACTCTATAAGCAACTTAAGTACCTCATCAAGTCTAACTCTGCCAGACTTAGATACAAGACCTACTAAACTTGTAAAGGGCTCTAGCGCCATGAGCGTTTTTCTTAGACGTTTTTGAAATTCTCTCACTGGCTTCTCTACGGCTGATCTCCCCTCTTCTGTTAAAACTAAGTCACCGTTGCTAGTTTTCAACAAACCTAAGATCTCCGCAGCGTCGATAACGTGCGATAGATCGCCCATATCGACATCTATGGCATCATTTACATGCATAGCGTCAACTCTACCCCCGAGGTTATGGACAACTTTTAGAAGCCCTAGAACTTGGTCAACTGTGACCGCGGGAAAATTCACAATATCTTTTTTTGGATTTCAAATTTAAATTTTGTCCACCGGCCCTGTTTCTACACCTAGACAAACTACAGACAGCTCCACGTGGTACCCCCATCCCTGGCTCTGAGTTCCGGCGTAAAAGTGAGATGTCGCTAGTCTTCTGTGACCCGGAGCGCTTGTATCCTGAGTGAGTGTTTCTACGGGCTGGTCCAGACTCTCTAGAGAGGGCCGGGCGCCATATAGGGGGATTTGTTGGTAACATATTAAACGGCACAACCAATGCGATATGTCTATTGGGCAACAAGACTTAGCCGTCTCCTTCGCACTTATATAGCATACCATGTTGCAGAGAGTTAAATACTGAAAATATCAGCACGCCGCTTTTCTTCATATTATCAGCACTCCGACCTTTTCGTCACACGTAACGGTCAAGGTTTTCTATGGTCTCCGCATAACCTCTCCGCTTGAGTTCCTCTATGTCTCTTTTCTCATATTTATGTACAATATCGCCTTTAGCCGGGTCGAAATCCCATAGAGCCACTATCACGTAGTCGCCCGCCTTAAGCCACAGTCTTTTTCTCAACCGTCCGGGGAGCCGCGCTACTCTAATCTGACCATCTGCGCAAATAACTTTGAACCTACCATCGCCAAGCATCTCAACAATCTTGCCAAGAACCTCCCCCTCTCCGGGCGTTCTAAACTCTGACATGATGATGCAATCGGGACTACTTTAAAAACGTAACGCATTTTAATAGTAGAGCAGGGGGTTTTATGTTTACGTACTATCTACGTTGTGATGTAGGTAAATTAAGAGAAATACTAGGCGGCGAATATAGAATAGTTGAGCTTGGGAGTGTTGTTAAACTAATCGAAAGTTTCGTAGCTATATATGCCAGCGACCTCCCCCTCTGTGTTTATAAAAGTTGGAGAATGACATATGCAGACCCAATGCAATTTGGGATAGCCAAGGCGGAGGTTCTCCTTAGGAAAGATGGCGCAATAGTTAGACTTATTAGACCAGATGAGAAGATAGGTCTTCCCGAACTTGTCGAAAGCACTCCATTTGTAGTACATGCGATGGACGTAAATGAAAACGGCGTTGTATACCGCGTATTTAGAATGGGCGGCTATGTAGAACTCGCCGCAAGGGGGGTAGCCGGGGGGATAAAAGAGGCCTTCTACCCCAAGAAAGGCGTAAATATCCTAGTGGTAGACCTCCCGCTTACGCAGAAGTTTCAACATCTACTGACAGAAGTGTTAGAGCTGGCTAGAGAGCACTATGTTGAGCTACATACGACAATGATTTCAGACGTCTGTCCGCTCTGTGGAGGAAGAATGGAAAGACGTGGGAGACTTGTCAGATGTCCTGTTTGTAAAATCCAGTTAAGTAGAGATGTCAACGCCGTGTGGACCCTCGCAAGAAATATAGTTAGGAGACTTGGCCGGGAGCAACAGTTGGCCGAGCTCAGGGAGATCTTCCGGCTCTACTACCCAAATGTGTAGTATGATAAAACTTCTCTTAGTAGCGGATATACACGACGGGATAAGAAATATAAAAGCCATAGGCGGCAATTACGACGCAGTTATTGCCGCCGGCGACTTCACATACCGTAGAAGTTTAAGCGCCGCCATAGAAGTATTAGAGACTTTGGCCCAGATAGCCCCTGTCTATTTTGTACCAGGCAATACAGACCCCCCAGAGCTGGCTAATTACGAGACTAACGTCATAAAGCCGCTCCATGGGAGGACGCAAAAATTAGGCCCGTATACTATAGGCGGCGCCGGCGGCAGTTTACCCACGCCATTTAACGACCTCTTTCGAGTTTCTGAAGAAGAACTTGAGACACTCCTACGATCTTTAAATCCAACTCCACAGATTTTAGTTGTCCACAATCCGCCAAGGGGGCACTTAGATAAAGTAGGTGGTGTAAAGCCGGTGGGCAGTATTGCCGTAAAGAGGTATATAGAGGAGAAACAACCGCTACTCTCTGTACATGGACATATACATGAAGACAGAGGCTTAGATGTCTTAGGCGACACCATATTAGTCAACCCAGGTTCTTTAAAAGACGGCCACTATGCAGAGGCTACGCTAGACGGCACTAAGATTATTGTACAACTGCGCTCAATCAAGATTTAGCGCATTACGGCTCCGTATGTGGATACGGCGGCGTCATATGTTACCCCCACTCACAGACCTCAGGGAGAGTCGGGCGCTACGAAGGAGGACGTCTTATTTCAATGCCCATTTCTCTAAGTTGTTTATTTAGCATTTTTAACATCGTTTTTACGTCGATTTCTACCACGCGGCCGTTAGACACTTCAAAATGTATCCAGTCGTGTACTACCTTCATTCTTCTCGCTCTGGCTATTCTCATACGTCGAACATAGAGCCCCATTTCCTCTAAGTTTGGATCAACCTCTATTTGAATTATCATATCTGCCAGATGTTCTGCCGTTGTTAAAATACCGTAGACCTCCTCTACGTCTGTATGCGCCGTGGCGACTACAATAGAGTTTGTATATTTTGCAAAAATTTTAAAAGCACGGAATAGATCTAGAGCCGACCCTGGGCTCCGCATTAATATCTCATTAAGCGAGTCTATAATTACAACTCCATTTCTAAAATCGTTTGTAAATTCCGCTAGTTTATTCAAAAGGGCATATGCGTCGGGGTTTTCTAGTCTGTGTTTTACAGGAGGCTTAAGTTTAGAATAGCGCTCATTGGGGGCGGCGAAGCCGTCTACAATAGTTATATTTGAAACAGGCGCCCCCCTCCTCTTGACGTCTTCTAAAACTTCGTCAGCCATACTATCTATAGCAAAGAATAGGATAGACGCGCCGGCTTTAGCCGCGGTGGCCGCTATTGTGGTGGCAAAAAACGTCTTTCCCACTCCTAGAAAGCCCTCAATTAACACGACGTAGCCTGGCGGAATGCCCTCCGGTATTTGTTCGTCTATCGGGTCAATACCTGTTTTAAAACCCACGAAAAAAGAGTGCATCTATTTTAATAAATGTAACCAGGTTTTATTGGCCATATTCTCTACGATACATGCGTATTTCTTTATATGTCGTAAGGCCGTTTGACCCCTGGAAAAACCCACTTTGTACATGCCCTGTGAAATATGGAGTAAACCCATACACGGGGTGTGGCCACGGCTGTCTATATTGCTATATAACGTCGTATATCCCCAACGCGTTTAACCCAAGGCCAAAGGAGGATTTAGTGGAAAAAATTAGGAGAGATTTAGAGAAAATCCCAAGAGGCTCTATAGTTGCCCTATCTAATTCTTCAGACCCATACACTCCTCCTGAGGCGACTCTCGGCCTTACGAGAAAGGTGTTGCAGATTTTACTTGAGAGAGGTTATAAAGTGATTATCACGACAAAATCTCCCCTTGTGCTTAGAGACCTAGACATATTTACGCGTAATAGAGGGAGGGTAGTAGTGCAGATTACAATTACTACCCTCCGCGAGGATCTTGCTGCTGTTTTAGAACCGAGGGCGCCTCGCCCTGCGGGAAGATTAGAAGCAGTACGCCGTTTGGCGTCTGTAGGTATACCAGTCAGTGTTAGACTTGATCCACTGATACCTTATATAAATGACGACATTGACAATATAGAGGAGGTAGTGTCAGCTGCCGCGGCTGCGGGCGCTGTGCATCTAGTCGCCAGCACCTACAAGGCCAAGCCAGATAATTTCGCCCGTATGGCCAAGGCATTCCCAGAGAAGCTGTCTCTTTGGCAACAGCTCTATTTTAAAGAGGGGAAATACTTCCACGGCCAGTGGTACGCCGCCGAGAACTACAGGCGTAAAGTTCTAGAAACAGTAGCTAAAATAGCGAATAGGCTAAGGTTACAATTTACCATCTGCCGCGAGGAGTTTATAGACCTTAACACGCCTGGCACATACTGCGATGGGAGCCACCTATTTTCACAGGCGGAATAAGACAACGGCAACATTCCACATGAGGAAGAAAAACATTCCTTAAAAACAGCAAGCGGCTGTGCGACTATGAGGTGGGCTCCACTACTGCTACTAGCTGCATTGGCAATGGCGGCAAACATGACAGTGATAACTACGCCCTCTGGAAATATACACATTACATACATAGACAATGGCACCCAAATAATAGTAAATATCAACAACTACAGAGTAATTACGGCAAATATAAAGGCCAACGTCACAATTGCAGGCGAGCAGTACTATCTACACATAGTAGGCCAAGCCAAGGGTCAGTTTACCAATGCCACAATCAGCCAGCTACTAGCTTTGCTAAATCAGACTAGGCAGGGCAAGATAGACAGCCTTATACAAGTCTTTAAGTTGTTGGTAGACAGCAACCAGACAGAAAAACTTAAGGCAAAGGCTATGTTAACAGCGGCGTCGTTAAATAAGACCGCGCCAAATGCTACATATCTAAAGATGAGGCTTGAGTATGAATTAGAGAAAAAACTTTCGAAATTTAACAAGACATTAACAAAGGAAGATGAGTGGGAAATCAAACTAATGACAAAAGACCTCAATAAAACCGCAACGTTACTCTCTGCAATAGCGGCCAGATTGGAAAAGTACAACATAAGCGACGCGAAGACTTTGCTCTATATCGCCCAACGTCTTAAGGAACTCTCTACGTCTGTGAAAAAACTCGAAATGTATATCAACGGCACAAAAGTAGAAATAAAATTCGACAAGAATTACTACAAAATAGAAATTGAAAAAGGAAATGGCAAGCATAAGTCTGATAATAAGTCAAGAGATAAAGACGTAGAAGCAAAAGATGAGAAGAAGTCCAACAAGAACGACAATTCTGACGAGAAAGACGAGAAGTCTAGTGAAAAAGACAAAAAGAACGAGAAAGAGAGAGACGACGAAAAGTCTAGAAAAGAGGAGTCTAACAAGAAGAAAGGCAAGTAGAGAAACCAATATATTTCCTTCATTTTTCCATTTCGTGTGATTTGGGCTCTCTTGCTTTTTGCAAACGGCACGGCACTGATGGTATTTAACGCTACTGTAACAGCCACCGTTTTTAATATCACTCTGCCAGTTCAGCCGCTTTCAGCCCCCGTGGTAGAGTTAGACAGAGTGCCAGTGCCTGCGTTGTTTGATGGCAAGACGGTCTCTGTTGTTACAGGAGGCCGAGGCTTAGTAACTATTAGATACGTGCCAAAAATCGACGAAATAGGCGGACTGCCAGCTATAAACATTACGACAAGTGACGTCGTTATAATATGGGCGAACGGCTCTCTTCTTGTGATTCCAAACATTAAAATCTTTAACTATACAAGGGTAGACAAATCTCTTGTAATCGTGGCAAAGGGGCCAGGCTATATTGCCTATGCAATTCCACGCCCAATCTCGCCGCCCTATGCTGCCGCTAGACAAAACAACACGACTACACCGGCCGCAGCCGCCTCCCAACTAAACAAAACACAGCCCGCCACTGCCATGTCACAACAAAATACGTCTGCCGTGCAACAACTGCCGGCTTCTTACACTACTTCACAAAATAATCAATCTCAACGAGTTTCTCCCCCAAGCGGGTCTCCTCTGCAAACTACATCAGCTACGGTAGGAGGTTCTGTAGAGAGCCCGCTCTGGCTAGCAGGTTGGTGGCTGGCGGCTTTAGCCGGCGCGGCGGCTTTTGCAACGGCCCTCCTAGTATTGAAGAGGGGGGCGAGGGAGGTAGCAAAGTTGGGGGATGTGGATAGGCAGATATTTGAATATGTAAAGAAGACAGGCGGAGCTTATGAGGCCGACATAGCTAGGGACCTCGGGATCCCCCGCACTACGGTTTTTAGAGCTGTGAGAAGACTTGCAGAGCAAGGCCTTGTGGTTTTGGAAAAGAGAAATGGGAGAAATTGGGTAGCGCCCGCGGACTCTTAGAGACGGGGGTATTTAGAGCCCGGTGAAGAGTCTCCTGGCCCCTAGGGGAAAAGACGTAGACTTATGAAAAGCGGCGACATATGGATAGAATTTTTAACACAAGGTTTAGTGGGCTAAGTGGCGTTGCCTATACGTGATATAAATCCCACGTCGTCATTTCCGTTTGTTACAAAGGCGCTAGTCTTTATAAATATTGTCGTCTTTATATACGAACTTTTAAATCCAGAGATCGTTCAGAAATACGCCTTTATACCTGCTCTAGCTTGGATAGAGCCTTATCGTTGGGTTACACATATGTTTCTCCACGGGGGCCTTCTCCACATAGTGGGCAACATGATTTATCTCTGGGTTTTTGGAGATAACGTAGAGGATCACTATGGACACGGACGTTTCCTAGCCCTTTACATATTTTGGGGAGTTGTGGCGGCGTTTACACACTACTGGGCCACCGCAGCTCAAGCGACGCTTTTAAGTGCGTTTGGGCTTTTGGGAAACCCCATGTATGTACCGGCGGTGGGGGCCTCTGGGGCTATCAGTGGAGTCCTCGGCGCATATATGGTTTTATATCCAAGGGCCAGAATACTCACGCTTACATTCTTCATAGTTATTACACTTATTGAAGTCCCCGCCTGGGCTTATATAGGCTTCTGGTTCCTCTATCAACTCTTCTATGGCTTCTTTGAGCTCTTTACTCTCCAAACCGGCGGAGTTGCTTATTTTGCACACATAGGGGGATTTGTTGCCGGCTTTCTTACGGCACTAGTATACAGACGTAGAAGACGGTATTACTACCCTTCGACTTTCTTTCCGTAGGAATTTTTCGACGCTGGACAGCAGACGGCATATTAACCTACGGTAACGGCAACAAGCCCTGTCCTATATGGCGGAAAATCAGATGAGACGGCATTGTTTTAGCTTACGCTGGTTGGCTTGCGAATCTCTTGGAAATAGGTCGGAGAGATGTGGATGTGCTACCTAGTGAACGCCTTGGCATTTCTAGTCTCGTTTAGCATCTTTTCTATATTCTCTAGTTTTCTTAAGACGTTGGCACAGTTGAGTATGTATATAGTTGTGCCGTTTATATTTACAGACTTTATATAGCCGTTGTTTTCAAGCCAAAAAAGGTGCCACTGTGCAGCCCCCCAGCTAATTCCAAGCTCTTTTACCACTTCGCCAACTGTAGTATAGCCTTGTGTCGCAACTTTCTTAAGAATTTGTACCTTCGTATTATCAAGCACAAGATGTATTGTTTTTTCTTTTTTATATCTTGCGAGGTTAAATTTAAATCGTGGAAAGACAAAATATCTGCCCCTGGCGTGGGGTGTCGAGGCGCCGTGTTGGCGGCTGTGAAAACGCCCCCTCCGAGGGGCAGATATTTTATATACAGCCTCCGCTTTAGATGTGGATGTTGTAATTTCCACATCTATACTTGGTTTACTTGGCGGCTTGATAGCGGTTTTTACATTTTTAGGCAACATCCCGCCATGGCTCGGATATTCGGTAGGCGGCGCTCTTTTATCTATCTACGCCATTATTATGATTGCGGGGCTTAGAGCTCCTAGAGACAAGAGATCTCCTCTAGATATTATAGGCAAGAGGGGGGTCGTGGCTGGGGTTGAAAATGGTTGGGCTATAGTTAAGATAGAGGGCGTGTATTGGAGAGCCTATTGTATAGGCTGTCTGCCTGGAGATGTGGTAGAGGTGGTGGAAGTAGGCGATACGGGGCTTGTTGTAAAGAAGACATGATATGGCTTGTGATTTTTATAGTGGCTCTTGTCATAATTCTCCACTTTATCTGGCCTTTTGTCGTTAGGCGGGGTGGGGCATATAGTACCTCCAGCGCCGAGGCGGCGTTGTGGGCATTTAAGCGTATTGGCGTATATGGGAAGAAGGTATATGACTTGGGCTGTGGCTATGGGCGGGTGTTGACTTTGGCAAAACGCCTAGGTGCTGTGGTAGTGGGCGTTGAGATCGACCCGCTGAGATGGTTTATATGTGTTTTAAGATGTCGCTGTAAAGTATTACTAGGGGATATGTTTAAGATTCCTCTGTCTGATGCCGATGTTGTATATATTTTCCAGTGGCCTTCTGTAAACATCCGTCTTGCTGTAAAATTTATGCGAGAGTTAAGACGTGATGCATTTGTCGTATCTTACATGTGGGAGGTGCCGGGGCTTAAGCTTGTGGAACATAACCCAGAGCTTAGAGTATATATATATAGAGTTGGGGAATCTAACTTTTAAACTGGCGGCATTTCTATGTCATGAGTGAGCTTTCGCGGTTCTTCATAGAGATTGCAGAGAGGTGGCAGAAAAGGTGGAAAGAGTCGCGGGTTTTTGAACCGGAGCCAGCCCCAGGTGTGGCGAAGTATTTTATCACGGCGGCATATCCTTATCCCAACGGGGCTGTGCATATCGGACACGGGCGGACCTACTTAATTGCAGACGTGTTAGCTAGGTTCTATAGACACATGGGGAGAGTTGTATTATATCCCATGGGCTTTCATTACACAGGCACGCCGATACTTACAATAGCCGAGGTTATTGCGGCTGGAGACAAGACAGTTATAGAGGAGTACATGGAGATATACGGCGTGCCTGAAGAGGAGATAAAGAAAATGGGAGACCCCCTCTACCTCGCCCGCTACTTCCACAACCGGTCCAAGATGGCGATGGAGAGGTTCGGCTTAAGCATAGATTGGACTAGAGAGTTCACAACCATAGACCCGGAGTACCAGCGCTTCATCCAGTGGCAGTTCGAGAAGCTGAGGAAGAAGGGGCTGATCGTGAGGGGGAGACACCCCGTGGGCTGGTGTCCAAGGCACTCAATGCCTGTGGGCGCCCATGACACTAAAGACGACAAAGAGCCTGAGATCGGCCAGTGGACGCTGATATATTTCACAGACTCAGAAGGGCTGACCTTCCCCGCGGCCACACTTAGGCCTGAGACAGTGCTGGGCGTCACTAACCTCTGGATTAACCCAGACGCCGAGTACGTAGTGGCCGAATTCGACGGGAGGCGTGTCGTAATTAGCAGAGATGCGGCATACCGCCTCTCCTTCCAGGCGGAGGTGAAAATTCTAAGAGAGGCTAGAGGCAGAGAGTTTGTAGGTCGTAGTGTACAAAATCCTGTCACCGGAGAGTGGGTGCCTATATACGAGGCCTGGTTTGTAGACCCCAGGGTGGGAACCGGCGTGGTAATGTCTGTGCCGGCTCACGCACCTTATGACTACGTCGCCCTCCGCGATTTAGGCATTGAAAAGCTGATTCCGTTGATAAAGGTGGAGGGGTATGGCGACTACCCAGCTAAGGAGGTCGTAGAGAGGATGGGGATAAAAAGCCAGACAGATCCAGCTCTCGAAGAGGCTACTAAAGAGGTGTATTCTGTAGAATACACAAGAGGCGTCATGAGAGAAGACGTTACCGAACGTATAGGCATTCATCTACAGGAACCTGCTAGGTCTATGCTACGGGCTGTATTTAAGATGTATTTCGCAGGGAGGCCGGTAAGAGAGGCCCGGGAGTTTATCGCCAAGTGGCTTGTAGAAGCCCGTCTCGGCGGCGTTATGTATGACATAATGAACAAGCCAGTCTACTGCCGTTGTGGCACAGAAATTGTAGTTAAAGTGTTGGAAGATCAGTGGTTCATAAACTATGGCGATCCCAAATGGAAGGAAACAGCGCGTAAATTAGTAGATGAAATGGTTATTATACCTGGAGAGGCGAAGGCCCACTTTTTCGCCACTATAGACTGGCTAGACAAGAGAGCATGTGCTAGGACACGGGGCTTGGGTACGCCACTTCCTTGGAGCTCTGGCTGGATTATAGAAAGCCTAAGTGATTCAACAATTTACATGGCGTTTTACACAGTGATAAAGAAGATTAGACAATTTGGCATAAAGCCGGAGCAACTGACTGAGGAGTTTTGGGACTTTGTCTTCTTGGGGCAGGGCTCGGCAGATGAAGTATCTAAGAAGACGGGGGTGCCAGTTGAGGCCCTCAAGGCCATCAGAGAGGAGTTTGAGTATTGGTACCCCCTGGACTCGAGGAACTCCGGCAAGGACCTCATCCCCAACCACCTGACCTTCTTCATCTTTAACCACGTGGCCATATTCCCCAGGGAGAAGTGGCCACGGCAAATTGTGGCTAACGGCTGGGTGCTTAGAGAGGGCGAGAAGATGTCGAAGTCTAAGCGCAATGTCCTACCTCTTGATAGAGCCGTGGAGATGTACGGCCCGGATCCGCTTAGGGCCACGCTAGCGCTTGCAGCCGAGGTGGAACAAGACCTCGACTTTAGAGATGCTGAGGCCAGGAGAAACGCCCAACAGCTGATGGCTATATACACCCTAGTGCAGAGACTTATACAAAATGCTGAAAATCGGCCGGCCGGCTGGATAGATCAATGGCTGATAGCGGAGATCTCGCGGATTTTAGATAAGGCGAGAGAGGCATATGAAAAAGTCAGGGTAAGACAAGCCGCTGTTGAAGTGATATATAATGCCAAAGCGGTTTTTGACCAATACCTCGCCATGGTAGAGAAACCGACAAAATTGGCGCTTGAGGCAGCCCGGGCGTGGGTAGTGGCTATGGAGCCTATAGTGCCGCATATAGCCGAAGAGCTTTGGGCATTGCTAGGTGGCTCTGGTTTTGTAGCCACAGCGCCGTGGCCTAGGCTAAAGGCAGAGTCAGCAGCTTTGTTAGCAAAGAGATATGTTGATATGTTGATAGAAGATGTGAAAAACATCCCAGCCTTTGGCCCAGGCGCAAGACGCATCGTCATATATGTAAATAGGAATTTTTCGTGGGCAAAGGCTGCTCTTAATGGCGATGTAAAAACTGTGATTATGGCTGGCGCGCCGCCTCAAGTAGCCAAGCGGTTAATAGACCTGGTAAAGACGCTAGGAGATGAAGTCAGAACGCTTTTAGCATCTACGGAACAATTCGACGAGCTAGAGACTTTAAAATCATACAAAGCCTATATAGAAAGAACGCTCGGCACACCCATAGAGATTTACAGTGTAGACGACCCCTCAGCCCCCGATCTGGGAGGCAAAAAGAGGGCAGCCCTGCCGTTGAAGCCAGGTATCTATATAGAAAGATAGAAGTACCACCCTCTGCCTGAGAACTTTTCTCTTTATGCCTTAATCGGTACCGTCCTTGTTTATACCTATCAACTCCCCTTTGTACAACCAACCTTCTCAGGGGGACTCGGGGCGCGTCTCGCGCTCCCCCGGAAAAGGCTGGCGTCACGTAAGGGGGGCTCGCGATAGTATCTCTCTTGTAAATTCATCAAATAGTTCTTTCAATACGCCTTCATACTCTGCGTTTCCCACCTCTATCGCGTCCATATATTGTTCTATTAACCGCGTCCTCTCCTCAGATACTAAATTGCTAAAGTTATTCTCTAGGAAATGATATACTTCAATACCTCTCTTAGTAGGCACCATGAGTTTCCTACGTCCGACGACATATACATAATATCTTTTCGCAAGCACTTGGAGTATCCGTGCATACGTACTAGGTCTCCCAATGCCTCTCTGACGCATCAGCGCTAGAATATCAGCTTGCGAAAGTACTTTTCTCACTACTCGGTATCTCTTAATAGCTACCTCTATTGTCCCAGTCGGTAACTCAGGCTCCACGGGAGTGAGTGGGTAAAGCTGTTGGAAACCCGGGCGGATAGTCTCTACAACTCTCTCTAGCTCTAGAGAGTGCCCGTCTATCTCTATTACGTACTTAATAACTTTTACAACACTAGGCTCCATCTGACTTGCCATAAATCTCCTAAAGATCCAATCATAGAGTTGGTAATGTTCTCTCCTTAATTGGATGGCGAGTTGTATAACTCCAGCGTTGACCAGCCCCCTTAGTTCTTCTACGTCTAGCGGTCTTGTGGGTCTAATCGCCTCATGAGCTCCTTCCGTCGCCTCGCCCCAGCTTCTTGGCTTAAATACGCCCTCTCCAAACCTCTTTGTAATATACTCTTTTGCGATAGCTATTCCAGCGGCAGAGACCCTAGTGCTATCTGTGCGATGGTATGTGATGAGGCCACTTTCAAATAAATCTTGTGCTACCTTCATGGCATAGTCAGCTGAAAGTCCGAGCCTATTTACAGCGTCTCTCAACAGTTCATCTGTCGTATATGGTGGCAGCGGATTTACAACTCTCTCCTCTTCAGACTCTTTTTTGATAGCTACTCTCTTCTTTTTCTTTAACGTCTGTAGTATATCACCAGGTATTTGAAGTCTTAAGACGCAAGAAGAGGGCTCTACGCAGTAGGCGTCGTCTAGCTGTAGATCTACGTTATAGACCCTGTTTTTTAGAGATTCTTCATAAGTTTTTACAATCCAGCCCAAGACTGGAGATTGAACTCTGCCTGCCGACAGGTTTGGATTTCCAAATTTCGTCTGTAATATCTTGCTGAGCCCAAAGCCGAGCCACCTATCCTCAACTCTCCGGACTATCTGGGCTTTTACAAGTGAGTAGTTGATGTCGCGTGGATTGGCTAACGCATTAAGTATAGCTCTCCTAGTCACCTCGTGAAACTCTACTCTCTTTATGTCTGAGACGTAAGGCCTTAGCCCGAGGTATAAATCAAATGCTATCTTTTCGCCTTCTGAGTCTGGATCTGTGCCGATGAGTACTGTATCTACCTCCACAGCTATGTTTCTAATTGCTGACAAGACATCAAGCGGTTTGCAGTCTGGGGGTACATCTATGTCGTCTATATATACGGCATTGCGACATCTCCAGATCTTGTTATAAACTGGAATGAAGTTGCCCTCTTTTACAATTACCGCATATTCCTCGCCATCGTAACTGTCATATTTAAACTCTCCAAACCACTTGGCTAAAATCTCGCGTTGTCTAGAGTCTATTCTCTTGAGCGAGGTAGGTAGTTCATATATATGGCCAAGCGACGCAGTAATCATAAGGACAGCGTCACCAGTTGAAACCTCATATATGGGAACGCCATCTGTAACTATCAGACTTGGCCTACCGAAGAAGTTTGCTATTGTCCTGGCCTTTGTGGGAGATTCTACAATCATAAGCACAGTCTTTAGTAGCTCAACGCCTTTGGTTGCCGGGGTAACTCTCCCCTCTAAGATATCTCTGATGGCTTTTCTGTCTTTATCTATTTCAGCAAGTACGGCGTTTAGATCGACCTCATCTATGTGTTTAAACTCCGCCTCGTCAAACCTAAGTTTTAACTCCCTCTTTAGGGCGTGAAAGACTTTTTTGTCGTCTACGATGACAACGCTAAGGCCTTTAGAAAGCCCGCCTGCGTATAGACGTGAAGTTCTCCCACTGCCTTGGATATAGGTTGTGACATCTGGCACAAGGACGTAGAACTCGTCGTCTATACGCGTTAGCTTTACCTCGGTGGAGCTCTCTATAGCTTGTCTCAAATCGTCTCTCATAAGTAGATTATTTACGAAATCGACGGCTGATTTTACAACATCTACTGCATGTCTATCAAAGCCTGTAAGCTCTGCGCCCTCAGAAGCCTTTCTAAGCGCCTCTTGTACACTTATTGCATAGGGGGCAAGACGTTTAAGCTGGCCTATTAATCTGTCGGCTTTATATCTTAGCTCGCCTGTCAAAACAGTTCGTACGTTGTATAAAAAGGTGAGGTATGCCGGTATTGAAAATTCCTCAAGTCTAACTCTAAATCTATACTTCGGCACTCCAACGAAGACGACGTATCTAATTACATGTGGTAAATCTATCCCCCTCACAAGTGGAGAACGTGGCGACGCCAGCCCCACCAATGCGTAGATCTCCCCCTTTTCAAAACTCTCTAATATGCCGCGGCGGGGCTTGAAGAAATGTTCTACAGAAAGGCCCAGTTCTTTAGCTTTCTCCGCTATGGCTATCCCCAACTCTCTGTCTTGTACATAAACAATTCCGCCGGGGCCTAATCTCTTTAAAATTTCTATTGTCTGCATTACTACATCTTGTGACATATCTATATAGACGTCTATCACATTACGAAGACCTTCGGCTCTGCCGCCTACATCAAATCCAAGAAGCTCTCTAAATAAAAGTAGGCGCGTAGTTCTCCTAGCTTTAGCTAAAGCTCCAGATGCTATAAAGATGCCAAGTTTTAGCTTACGTACCTCCTCCTGTAGTTTCGCCCTGGCAGAGGACAGCTCTTGTTCGAGACGCTCCACCTCTTTTAAATCGCCTACTACTTCAGCCTTTCTAATTTGTTTAGTTAGACTAATTATGTCTAGTGCGGTTTTTAAAACCTCATCTGACACGCCTAGCAGTTTTAAAATTCTATCAATGTTTTTGCTAGTCGCTCTGAGTATACTATCGACATCATCTGCAGCGATAAATTCAAATTTATACCTACTAAGTAGGTCAAAGCGGCGGGGGAGGAATGCCGATGTTATAATTAAAACGTCAAATTCTCCCCTCTCAATTGCTGCTAGAACCTCGTCTTTTTCCTTCTCGGTGAGTAGAGAATGATACGCCAATGTTTTAACAGACGCGCCAACTTTTTCAGCAAAAGACATCAATTTTTTATACGCCTGATGTGCTAAAGCAGATGTGGGAAATATTAACAACGTCTTTTTCCCCCTCAGCGCCATATATAGAGTTGCCACTAGGATAAAGGTGGTTTTTCCAGACCCAGTTGGCGCTACTATTGCAAAACTCTTCCCTCTGACCAATCTCCTTGCCCAAAGTCGCTGAGCACCCCACATTTCATAGCCGATTATTTCCTTGAAAAATGCCGAAAACTTATTGTACTCCCGTAGATACTCTGCAACTCGTGCTAATTCCTTTAGCGCCTTTCTCCTACGTAAAGCCTCTACAACTTCACCTATAGCCTTTGCCTGAGGCTCTTTTGGAAGACATTCATAACAGGGAAGACCGACAGCAAGTCTATCAGATGTGATAGGTCCACCGCAGTTAGGACAGCTGTGAAGATATACCACATGTGGCACATCCACAAAACGCAAGATGTGGGGAATAAATAAAGGTTAGTTTAAACGGCGTCATCTACTATATAACAACATCTCCACTACCCTAGAAGGCGGCTTCTCGTCTATTCTTCGCTAACAACACCGCTCTTCACAAGACTGGGCAGAGCCACCCTCAGAGTGTGGAATGCGCTAGATTTTTTAATTCTCTTTTTATAGCTCTGCGACAGATAGCGCCCTCTATCTCTGCCCTAGAGAGCGAATCTTTTGGTTATAAATGTCCGTCTTCGGTCTTGGGGGAAGTCTCGAAACATATATATAACTGCCCAAAGGGGTACAGATGGAAAGAATAATGAGATGGGTAGACGTATTCAATGACATTGCAAGACGTGAGAACAACTTCCATAGCTTCCTCATAGAGAAAAGCGAGGAGTTTGTAAATGCAGTCCTCACTCTTGAGGAAGTCTCTGCCAAGGGAGACTGTAGAGACGGCGCATTTGCAATGGCAACAGTCACAATGACAGGTAACAGAGCTGTGTTAGAAATGTCAAGCGGGACATATAAAAAATGCGCCACACAGACGGGGTACAATGCGGATTATACAAAGTCTATTGTAGAAAAGCTCGACTTGGGAAATGATCCAGAGCTTATTGGCTTTATAAAATCTATAAAAAACGAGGGAGATTTTATAACATTGCTAGAGGCAGTTATACAGAGCTTTTCAAATACATCAACTTAAGACTTTTTTAAAAACCTCTTCAAATTTCCTATAGGCCTCGTCTCCATAGAGAACAACTAAGATCTTTCTAACGTATTTTAAAGATGGCGCTATGTCTCTAATAGTCTTGGCCATTTGATATGCGGCAAGCCACGAGAGCACGATTATGGCGCTAGCTGTGAGAGCCATGTAAAGCACGGTTATTCTAACATCTACGTCTGGGCTCTGGCGACTGGCAAGGGGGAACAGTCGAACCCAACGACGTATGCGATGGCGAAAAGAAGTCTCGTATCAAAAACGACACCACGCCGTCCCTGTGCACTATGACTGGCGGTGTTCACCGCCATTTACGCCCTCGCCCAGACGCTGAGCGCCACGGCTGATGTGGAGAGGTTGATGTGGAACGGCGTTGTGGGGGCCCTCCTCTCATTAGCTCTCGCAGTCGCGCTGGTTCCCCTAGCTGGCCCTGTGCTTTACGAGACGGCTCTTAACGTCTTGACAAGCGTGGCGAGGCCTCCGGTGGAGCTGAGGGGCACTGGCCTATATCCTAAAAGCGGCGTCGTGGGTGTTAAACATCGCCTTCACCACTGCGCTAATACTCTACATCTTGAAAATCAAGAGGCCAATTGCCAGGAGGGTAATAAGAGCCCTCCTATTCTAAAAAGCTGTTGAACCCCACACCAGCGAAAAATTTATAAGTAATCATGTGATTGATCATGTGATCACGACAGTGTCGTGGAGGGGGGTGGGATACGGCAGAGCCATGATGGCCCTCAGGAGGAGCAGAGTGAAGAGAGATGTGTTGAAATACCTCTGTTCCATCTACCCAGAGTCGGCCTACCCGGCGCTGATAGCAGACGCCGTAGGCGCCAGCTACGAAAACGTCCTAGGGGCCCTGAGGGGGCTAGGCGGCAGGTACAGGGCAGAGGACTCGCTGTGCGGGCTTGGCCTCGTCGAGGAGGTGCCCGTCGGCAGAGTTAAGCTGTACAGAGTCAGAGACTTGGAGATATGTAAGGCGTTTGTAGATGGCTATGAGGCGTAGCGCCAGCGGTCTTGAGGAGAGGTTAGTTAAACTACTCTTTATAAAACACCACGATGTAGACACAACGCTACGTAATCTATCCCGCTTGCTAAACGCCCCCTACAGCACTGTGAGAGACGTCGTGTATAGACTAGAGGCAGAGGGGGTGGTGAAGGCGATTAGACTCGGGCGGGAACACCTAATAAAGCTCAAGGACTTGTCCAAGGCGCTGGAGCTGGGCTACCTCACGGAGGACTTCGTCGCGGAGAACTTCGGCTATGTCACCCCACTTCTGGCTAGGAAAGACGGCGTATACCTAAGCGACGAGCTCTACATCACCCTACCCTTTAAGACGAAAAGACATGAGGCCTTTACGAGGCTGATAGAGCTAGATTTAAAGGCGAGGGAGAATATGGATCCCCACCTAGCGAGGCTGGGGGAGTGGCCGAGGCTCAGCCTCCTCTTCTACCGCGTCGTGCTGGTGCCGGAGGACGAGAATAGGTTACAGTGGATACGTGGAGTTGGTCTGGAAAGCTTAGGCTACTATGAACCTGCCTACGGCTTCTTTACATTTCTACTCTACGTACTTAAGAAAATGACCGCGCTGAGCTGGGAAGAGGCATACTGCAAAGCTACCCAACTGATAGAGGAATACGTAAGAGAAACAAGGAGCGGAAATAGCATAATAGAAAAAATAATTGATAATATAATAGAAAATATGAAAAGCATATGTGTAGAAAGTTAAGAAATAAAAAATATTTTCTATTTTTATTTAATTAATTTATGTTTTTTGCCCTTGTCCACACGCAATTAATCCGCAACAGAACAGCGGCGCTTCTTTAATCTGCGTATTTAGTTCCACTATTGCTATTTTTATTGTCGTTGGCATGTTGTCGCCTTACCAATATCTTTTTATAATGGGTTTTGCAACTACAATATCAACTACAGTAGTAGTTACATGACGTTGTATTTTAGGTTTGTAACATCTGAAGGGTATGATCACCAGTACCACTTACCACGTATTAGGACCTTCTAAAATTGAGAGAGATGCCTGGGTGGTTTATCACCCCTTCTCCCAGTCGTTTCTAGAGGTAGACGAAGAGACAGGACAAAAACTTTTAGAAAATGAAGTATATGGTAAGCATAATTACGATAGAGATGTAAAATACTTCATAGATTATATAAAGGGGCTAAGACCGCGTAAAATTGATAAAATCGATAAGCCGAGAATGTTATATATATTAATTTCTGGTATATGTAATTTAAGGTGTAAGTATTGTTATGCATTTTATGGATCTTATAAAAGTAGAGAATATGCAAAAATCATGGAAGAAGAAGTCCTTGAAAAAATTCCTACGTTAATTGAGGAATTTAATATAAAGTCTGTTAATTTCTTTGGAGGTGAGCCATTAATGTCAAAGAATGCAATTATAAAACTTATTAAAAAATTAGATAAAATTAATGGAGTTGAATTTTCGATCAATACAAATGGTACTTTACTTACCAGGGATTTTGTTGAAATCCTTAGATCGTACGATTTTAGTGTTACGGTATCTCTGGATGGTCCCAGATTAATTCACAATGCCAATAGGATAACTCTGGGATCTCTAGGAAGCTTTGATCTTGTTATGAAAGGTATCAAACTGTTACAAGAGTACAAAGTAAGGTTCGGCATTGAAGCAACATATCATCCCGCAAATCTGCGTTTAGGCATAACTCCATATAGTATTGCACTTTACTTGTCAAAATTCTCAAAAAGACTAACTGTAGGCCTTGCCTCAAACTTTACAACAAACCCTGAACTGATACCTAATGATCTACACAAGCTTGCACAAATTCACCTTGGCTACTATTTAATTGAAGCTTTACGAGAATTGGGAAGGGACGATCCACTTTTTCTGGAGGATGTTGCGTATAGGTTCGTTTACATGGTCACAAATCGTGTATTCAGACCGTTTTCGTGCACCTTCTTCAATATGCTATCTATTGCGCCAAATGGCGACATTTTTACATGCAATTTGTTAATTACCGAGTCCAAGGGGCGCATAGGTAACTTGTTACATAATAATATTAAAGAAATAAATCAAAATTATAAATATATTGTGAAAAGAATTTTGCCTGAAGTGCTAATTAAAGATTATACACAGATGCTCTTTGAACAATGTCCACTTAAAAACATAAGAGAGGTAGTAGAGAATAATAAAGAACATCTAAGGCTTATATATGATGGCATGCTCAGCGTGGTTTATGAATTTGCTAAAAATAAAACTTTGACCAAAGTAGCTCAGAATATCGAATTACTAACAAAGAACGTATGAAGAGTTATTGGTACTACGTTCTTGAGTTTACAAAGAGGTATTGGATAGACGAGGTGGTAATTTTCTCGCTGTGGGGCGCCATGATAATTCTCGGCGTGATCCAGGCGTTATTCATCAAGCAAGTCGTCGACGCGGTGGTGTACGGGGTCAGAGACGCCAGCGCGCTGGTCCTCCAAATCGCCGCCGTTGTTGGAATCGCCTTTTCAATACCCGTCTTAAATTTCCTCTCTGAGTACAGAGCGGCGGTGTGGGCGCAGAGAGCTATCATCGACGTGTCGCACCGCATAGTCCACTCGACTGTTCTGTCTCCCGGCAACAGCAGGGGGGAGGTTCTGTCGAGAATAAGCGGTGACGTCCTTAACGTGGTGTTGTACCTCGCCCTGCCGCTGGACGTGGCTCTGCAGGCGGCGAGGTTCATAGCCGTGGTGGCCGCGTCGCTCTACATATCGCCAGAGATCACCCTCATCGTAGCCCCTCTAATAGCTTTGTACTTCTTAGTGGCGAAGAAGCTTGGGCCGCCCATATTGGAGTGGGGGAGGAGGGAGAGGGAGCTCTACAGCCAGTGGTTTAGGCGAATTAAGGAGGTCGTGGACGGGGCCCACAGCCTCTACAGAGCCGGAGTGAGGGCCTTGCCCAAAATCCTGCTGGAGGCCTCGGGGAGGTGGCTCGCCGGGTACAAAAAGTATGAGCTATACTCAAAATCCCTCGGCTTCGGCGCCAACGCCATCACATACGGCGTGCCTAACCTCGCCTTCGGCCTCGGTCTGCTCCTTTCACTACAGGGAGTTGCCACCGTCGGCACGGCCGTAGCTATGAGAACCCTTCTGGTAGAGGCGTTTGAGCCGCTTGCCCAAATAGTGATGAAATCAGGTTCATACTACCAGCTCAAGAGGTCGTTTGAAAGAGTAGCCCCGTACCTCGACGCTGTTGTGGCTGAAGCGCCAGCGCGTGGGGAAGCGCATGTAGTAGTTGAGAGAGTTGCGCTGGGCTACAACGGAACTGTGGTGTTGCGTTGTGCTGACGTCGTCTTTAGGCCGGGGGATTTCGTATGGGTTCGCGGGCCTACTGGTAGCGGTAAGTCGACGTTGGGAAAGGCCTTGGCGGGCTTGGTAAAGCCTCTGGAGGGCGAGATCAAGGCGCCGAGGGCCATCTACGTGGGTAACGACGACTATATTTTCGACGCCACTGTACGTGAGAACATCACGCTTTGGGAGGACTTCCCAGAGGAGGAGGTGAGGAGAGCCGCCGAGCTAGCCCAGATAGACTTCCCGCTGGACAAAAAATGCGGCGAGGGGGGCTCAGAGCTCTCAGAAGGCCAGAGACAGAGAGTACTGATAGCGAGAGCTTTATTGAGGAAACCCCAGCTACTGGTGTTGGACGAAGTGACCTCCGGCCTAAACCAAGAGGTGGAGGAGAGGGTGATGGATGCGTTGAGAAAAGTTGTTCCTATAGTCGTAGTTATATCTCATCGGCCTACGGCGGCGAAGTACGCCACGAAAATTATAGAGGTGTCCGGCGGAGTCGCTAAGCTGGTGGAGGCTCGGCGGCTTAATAGTACTTAAAGCCTAGTTGCGGCGCCACCTCCCGGAAGCACCTTCTGCAGAGGTAGTTAATGACTTGGCGCCACGTCCCCCGGGTGACCCGCCCTCTCGCCCCGGTGCACCCGGGGCGGGCCCCCAAGTTCCCCAGGGAGGGGCCAAGAGAGAGATAGGGGGACATAGGGGAAAAATTTAAAAACTATAGTGAGATAACAAACAGGGCCCGTAGCTTAGCCCGGCAGAGCGCCCATGGACAAGCCCGGCTGGGCTGTCCAGCGTAAGGCTCATAACCGGGAAGTCCCGGGTTCAAATCCCGGCGGGCCCACTTTTGTAAATCTTTAAAGCCCGTAGCATTACAAATCTATGGATTTCACCATAGGCGCTGTGTCTGTAATAATAACCAAGGGAGATATAACTGAGGTTGAGGCAGATGCTATAGTTAATGCTGCAAATTCCTATCTTGAACACGGAGGGGGCGTCGCCGGCGCAATTGTAAGAAAAGGCGGCCAGATAATACAGGAGGAGAGTAGAGAGTGGGTTAGGAGATACGGCCCAGTGCCAGTCGGCGGCGTGGCTGTAACATCTGCAGGTCGTCTAAAGGCCAAATATGTAATTCACGCAGTGGGACCGCGTTGCAGCGTTGAGCCAATTGAGAAATTAGGCGAGGCTGTAAGGAATGCGCTTCTTAAGGCAGACGAGCTTGGGTTAAGCTCCATAGCGTTTCCAGCCATAAGCACGGGGATTTTTGGATGCCCATATGAAGATGCCGCATATCAAATGGCCAAGACTATTAGAGACATAGCGCCATCTTTAAAATACGTTAGAAAGATCTTAGTTGTTCTCTATGGAGACGAGGCCTATAGGAAATTTGAAGAGGTTTTTAAAAAAGTCTTAAGTTGATGTATTTGAAAAGCTCTGTATAACTGCCTCTAGCAATGTTATAAAATCTCCCTCGTTTTTTATAGATTTTATAAAGCCAATAAGCTCTGGATCATTTCCCAAGTCGAGCTTTTCTACAACAGACTTTGTATATGTCCCCCTACCTCTTTCTTGGCCCCTCCCTGGGGGGACTCGGGGGCCCGCCTCGGGTACGCCGGGGCGAGGGGGCGGGTCACCCGGGGGACGTGGCGCCAAGTCATTAACTTCCCCCGTCTTCGCGCCCCCGTCTGCCGCCCCGGGACCAAGTAGATGTCGTTCATGTGAAGAGTGTAGTTACGAGGTTAAGGGAGGCATGGGCAAAGGTCGGGCTTGCCGTCGTGGCGGCAAGCGATGCCGCGTCGACTCCGCCGAATCCCACTCACAGAAGGCGCTAGCCGCCGACCAGAATCTTCTTCGCCGCGCTTGGCCACTACATTGCCAACGCGGACGCGGCGTATTCTATGGCCGCGGCGGCTTCCCAGGCGCGTATCCGGCCACTCCTCGACGAGACGCCGCGGTATCTCCACCCTCAGCGCTCATATGCGTAAAGGGCGCGAGGGAGAAAAGCTAGGTGTGGAGGCCCCGTTGTGGGCGGGTAGGGCGCCGGTCTTGGGGAAGGCTATAACGGGGGAACCACGGTTAGTATCCGCCTGGCGGCGTTGGCAATGTATGCGACAACTTCACACCTCCCCCGCCACATGCGCGAAAAAGCCAGAAATACCCTTTCAACTATTTCGACTAACCTGCCTGACAGCGACGACGTCAGGCAGGTGAGCCGAGGGAGTAGAAAGTGGTGGGAGACTGCGTTAGAGGTGTGGGTGGGTTAAAAAACGGGTTTACGGCGGTTATCGCCGTGAGCGCCGTGGTGGGTATCGCTGGTATGGCGCCGGCGGGTGTCAGCAAGTTGCTTACGACGGCAACAGCCCTAGTGGCGGCGGAGGTCAACAACACGGCCGGCACGCGTCTCTCGACGACGGCGCCGTGGGTTTGTCTTGTGAAACTTTTGGCCTGCCCCCATGCGCCTTCCATAACCAACAGATATTTCAGCCCCACCACATGTACGCCCATGTACGCATACAGAACGCTAAAGGTAGAGATACCGTGGCGCCTCGTCGAGGAGCGTCCAGACGTCCTAGACCCCGCCGTAAGGATGGAAGAGGGCGCCGAGTTGAAACTAGCGTTCCTCGGCGTTGAGAAGAGAGGCGGTGAAAAGGATCCTACTTACGGCGGCCTATATGTCGCCCTGGTGTTCGCTAGAGAGGTGACGCCGGTGGAGCCTAGGGCGCTTGTCGTTGTCAACGTGAACCGGTTGGACCACTACGTAAAGGTCGGCCTCGTGGCCGACGGCAGACGGGGGCGCGAAGACGGGGGAAGTTAATGACTTGGCGCCACGTCCCCCGGGTGACCCGCCCTCTCGCCCCGGCGTACCCGAGGCGGGCCCCCGAGTCCCCCCAGGGAGGGGCCAAGAAAGAGGTAGGGGGACATATAGCGGTGAAAAACCTAAGAGACTAGGTCTAGTGCAAATCTTGTGATTTTCCACGGGTCAAAAGACTCCTCTGGATAGTACGGCTCTCCTTTTGAGACCTCTTCCAGGACTTCCCTTGTGCCTAGGGTAGCGCATATAGCTTCTCCAGAAGTGGCAGAGATAGTTAGCGCATCTCTGATTTGCTCTTTCCCACTGAGAAACATGAGGGCTGAGATGTTGGGGTTTCTTGCGGGACCTCTCCAGTGGTAGGCGTAATACAGCGCCTGGGCCAACTCAAGCCAGTGCGAAAAGGTGCCAGGCTTTACGCAAATAGTTAAGGCGCCACTTGGCGCCTCAAAAACGGGGCTAGATACCTTTTCCACTTTTAGGCAAACCTCCTCTCCACAACGCATTTTTAGCATGAAATATGGGCAACTTGTAAGAAATAAAGTTTGTTGTTTTCTTGCAAAGTGTAAACATTTGGAGGACGGTTTGCAAACGTGTTGGCCGTATACCATGTCGCGACTATGCTCCTTGCCATCGTCGCTAGAAATGCGACCAACGTCCGCATGCTCCGCCGAGAGAGAAAAGCGAGAGGTGCGGCACACTTGCCAAACCCAGGCCGGGTCCAGCAGGTAAAGCAAGGGGGTCTAGGGCGGAAAAGGGGTTGTTTTAGTTTGTCGCACGGACGGCGCCGACAATTATCTTCGTCGCTTTCGTGGCCGGAACTTTTGGCTTGCCCCATGCGCTTTTCATAACCAACGGAAATTTCAGTCCAGCTTCTTGGACATAGGGGAAGGGGCGCGCTAACTGGCGGTTAAGGGTTTTGTACATTTTTCATTGACTACGCTTTATATATCGTATATTTTTCAACCAGGTCTACATCCCCCCGTTTGTACGTTGTACACGGCGGAGCGTACTGTTGTTTGCCTGCTGCCTTGGCCGGCGCCGTCTCGCCTGCGAGGAGGGGGCAGGCGCGATGCATATGTGCATATACCTCGAAGTAATAAAGCCCTAACAGTCCAAAGAACATCAATAGTCGCCTTGTCGAAGTTGGATTAATGAGGAGAGCGGGTTGCGGGTACCGTCTATAACCCAGCGGGATATGCTATGGCGCATGACTCCAAAAGCGGAGTTTTTTCAGGATTCCTCCTGAATGGAACGCTTTCCTTCGGCAGGAGTTTTTCAGTAATTTTCAGCGGGTCCGCCGAACCCGCCGAAGAAACCTGTGTTTCTGGGGGGCTGACGGTTAGGAACCGCCTCCCTCGCGGCGGCCGAATACGTTAGCTCTTTCGAAAACCTCACGCGTCGCCATGATCAACAACAGCGAGGTGAGAAACATCGCGGTGGCTATGTCGATGTTTATCACATATGCCTCTTTCGCCGGCACTGTGAAATACAGCGGGCCGTAGGGCGTGTTGTAGTAGACGTCTGTGCTGTAGCTCGTGAGCACGGTCCCAGCTACGGTTGGAGCCACTGCCGAGCCGAAGTTGCGGAAGACGGTGTTTAAGCCGGAGGCTATGCCCAAGCGGCTTCTGGGCACGGAAAAGGTCAGCAGATTTATCAAGGATACGTTAAGCATCGTCAAGCCAACAAGGCCGAGCGTTATGTACACAATCAATGTCCATACGCCGCTGTATAGGTGAGCCGCGGCCAACTGGTACCCCAAAGCCGCGAGCAATACGCCGGCTGCCGCTATCTTCTTCGCCCCGAGGCTCCACATAAATCTTCCAGCCAACGGAGACACGACCATCATCACCAAGGCAGGCGGGAGCATGTATACGCCGGTCTGAAGCACCGTAAAGCCGTACCCATACGGCTTGGGCATCTGAAGCAGGTAGGACAGGTTCTGCGAGTTCATCTGGAAGGCGTACGCCACGACCATGATGGCGAGGGTGGTAGCGGCGACGTTTCTGTTGAAGACGTCCCTCGGTATAAAGGCCTCCTCTGCCGTTTTTAAGTGGTAAACGAGAACTGCGGCAGATACCGCTGATAGAGATAGTAGGGCTACGACCCTCGGCGATGTCCACCCCCACTCAGGCCCTCTAGAAATCGCCAGGAGAAACGATGACGACGCCGTAGCAAAAAGGGCGATGCCGAGTAGGTCTACTTTACGTGGCGTTCTGTACCTACTCTCCCGTATGTATAGCCACACCACGACGGCGAGCAACACCGCTAGGGGCGTAGCGGTGTGGTAGGTCGCCCTCCAGCCGTAGTTCTGCGCAATGTAGGCGCCCACGGGAAGAGCAACCACGATGCCCACTCCAAACATCGCACTGACGATTCCCTGGGCGGTCGGCACTAGGCGTGGGGGGAACTCCTCCCTGATTAGGGAAAAGGCGAGCGGAAACATCGCCATGCCGAGCCCCTGTAGAGCCCTAGCGACTAGCAACGTTTCAAAAGTCGGCGCATACCCCGTGAAGGTTACAGCCGCCGAATACACCGCAATTACTAGAGTCAGAACCCTCTTTTTCCCGTACATATCTCCAAGGGTTCCGAAGACGGCGGCGCTTATTGTGCCCGAGATGAGGTATACGGTGAGGATCCAAGATACGTCGGCAGGCGTCACGTTGAACTCCGTCTGGATCTTGGGAAGGCTGGGCATAAGCATCGCCTCTGTGTACATAACCAGCAACGCCACAGCGCCGAGAATAGGCGTGGCTCTCCAGGCGTATCTAACGTCGTAGTTATCCACGGCGCCTCCTACGCACAGCCACGGCAACTCCCACTCCCACAACCACCAAGGCAACAACCGCGGGCACAACCACGAACGGGTCGAGACCCCCCTCCACCGAAATGGGCAGAGTTACATACTGTAGGGCAGGCGTCATGACGCCGGTCTGGTTCCAAACCACTACCAAGGTTAGGGGATATGTACCGGGTCTCGCCTTGTCTGAGACGTCGAGGAGGTACACCGCCGTCGCAGATCCGCCGGGAGGGATATCGCCGAGAATCCTAACGCCAGCTGAAGCCGTCTCAACGATGTTTGAAGTATGCGGTTCAAAAACTTGAGACGGGGCTAGGGAGATCTTCACGTTCTTCGCTGTGGTAGGTCCGACGTTGGTGACGTTGATCACCACCAACGCTGTGGAGCCGGGCGACACGTTAAACGCCTTGTACCCGACCTCAAGCCTATCCTTGCCGACGACCTCTAAAGTGCCGCCGGCCACGTACTGGCCGCCGCCCCAAACGGCCTTTGCCAAGACCGTGTAGTTGCCAGCCCGTAGCTTTGAAGTGTCGAGGTAGTACGTAAAAGAGGCGGAAGCCCCCGGCGGCAACATATCTATGGAGAACCTCCGGCTCCCCAGCGTGCTGTTTAACAGCTCCACGGTTACGTTTCTAGCCGCCACAGGCCCCGTGTTAACCACCTGCACCACGGCTTGAGCTACGGGCGTCCCTTCAAGAACCGCAGGAGGCGCCACCACCACGTTCTGAACCACCACGGCGGGCTCCGCTACGACCACGTAGAAGGTGTAGTTAAGACCGTTTATCTCGACAGAGACCGGGTAATCCCCCGGCGCCGCCTCCCTCGGGATCTCAAGGGCAAGATATGCCGTAAACGGCTGACCCGGGGCTAAGACAGGTAGCTGGAAAGACCTCTGGCTTAAAAGCTTCAGAGGAGTCTTGATAGAGATATCTACGTCCCAGGCCACATACGGCGCAACCACTGTCAACGTGCCGGTTACTACCCCGCCCGGATACGCCAGCGGCGGGTTTAAGGACAAAAACACTCCGAAACCCGCCCCGCTCACGACCGTCAGCTGAAGAGTTTTGTTGAAGCTCACAGCGCCGGCGTACCCCGACATGCTTAACAGGGAGACAGACATCGTCGCGTTGTAAACCCCCGGCTTCACATGTCTAGGCAGTACGAAATACACCAAGCATGTGGAGTTCGACCGGGGCGGTATCACGACGGCGCAAGAGGGAGTTGAGTTGTAGAATCTCTCCACCACCCCTCCCCTCAGCTCGACTGTGGCCTTTAGATAGTCGGACGTGGGGTTGAACAACAATATCGGTAACTGAGCCGGCTCCCCAGCCACATACGCCGCAGGCCTAGCGAAGGCCAGCGCTGAAAAATCAAACGGCAACACCTTGACAACAGTTGCGGCTTCGGTAACGTGTTGAGACGTAGAAGCCACAACCCTAACCGGGTAGAGGCCGGGGGTGGCGTTTAAAGGAATCTGTACAGTTGTGGTCAAGACATACGGCGCTGTTGGAGCCAGTTGCCGGATCAGAAATGTGGAGGGGGCGGCCTTAAAGGGCGAATCTACCGCCACGTGCAGATCGGCGATGGGCTGCGCCGCGGTAAGAGTGATGTAGAGCTGAAGGGTTGAGCCGGGGTAGACATAGGGCGGTGTGTACGAGACGGCAACGTTTAGGAACTGAGCCTTGAGGAGAAAGGCCAGCGCCAACGCCGTAATTAACCGATAGATCGATTTCATAAGCGCTACAGTACAACGTCTATATAAACGTTTCTATAGTGGCGCCAGGGGTGGGATTTGAACCCATCCCGCTCTGGCCCACTAAGCAGTTCTGGAGGTACATAAACGGCGGGTGGAGGCTGAAGTCGCAACCGCGTCTCAAGCTGGACGAGAAGAGGAGAGGAGAGTTGTGTACGTCTACTTCGTCTTTGAGAGGGTTGTAGAGGAGAGGCCGGCTTCTGGAGTTGTCTCCGTCGACCTTAACGAGAACAACGTGACGGTGAAGGTTGGGGACAGGGCGTATATCCTTGAGACAAACATAAGGAACTTCACACTCGGCTACAACAGCAGGAGAGAGGTCATGCAGTCTCTGAAGGGCAACCGCTACACAAGCCGCGCGTTGAAGAGAAACGAACTGAACAAGAAGAGCGACATCCAGAGGAAGGTAGCCAATTTCATAGTCAGAGAGGCGGAGAGGTTAGGCGCCGCCATTGCCATCGAAAATCTGCCGAGGGAAGTGCCGAAGAACATGGTCAAAAACGTAGACGACCCCGTACTTAGGGACAGAATCTATAGGGCAGGCTTCAGAAGCATGTTTAGGGAGATTGTACGGAAAGCAAGGGAGAGGGGGATCCCCGTGGTGAAGGTCAATCCGAGGGGGACCTCCTCCATCTGCCCGCGGTGTGGCGGGGGGCTTGTGAGGGGCTCTGCCCCGAGACTCCTCCTCTGCCCCCACTGCGGGCGGCAGTGGGAGAGAGACGTCGCCGCCGTCATAAACATAGAGAGGAGGGCACTCGAGGAGGGCCGCGTGCCGCCCGGCCCCATGCCCGACGACCTCACGCCCGAGGTAGCCTGGCTACCCATGACGGCGTGGGCGAGGAGAAACGATGATGTTAAGGCGGCTCTCCCACCTATAGTTTTATAAGACGTCAATACTATAGACTCCGTGGGTTTAACACCATCACAGAGATTAGTACTTTACTATATGGCATTTGAAGTTATTTACCATGGCAAGACTTGGTTTACTTTTGAAGATATACAAAGGGGGACTGGGCTTGCGACGAGGACTCTAAGGGCCGCGCTTGTCTCTCTGAGAAAACAGGGATTTGTCGAGAGCTATCTAATACCTGGGAGAGGTAGGCGGTTGTTACATAGGCTTAGGCTTGAGAGAATTTTACCAGAGCCGGAGCTCGAAGGTATCTATCTAATAGATGTGGCTGGCGATGTACTGACGCCAGATGCTGTTGCTATATTGAGCAAGGTTGACGTCGTCTTATATACAGACTCTGTGTCTACAAAACGCCTGGAGAGCATTGCAAAGAGACTTGAACGTTTTACAGGCGAGATACCTAACGCACGTTCTATTGCTATAGTTTTTAACTCCCTGTTAGATTGGGATAAAGTGGCGCCGCTTGCTCCAAAAGCTAGGTATATTTGTGCGTCGAACGCGCTAGATAAAGCCGTAGGGGTCTGCCTCACATGTGGCAACGTAGATATAGATCTGAAGACTATTAAAATAAAATCGCCTACGCCTGATATAGGTAAGTTACTTGACCAATACGATATTGTCGGGTCAATAACGGTAGAAGGTTGTGGAGGGAGAAAGGCCGAGCTAATTATATTAAAAAGGAGGGAGACTACTTAAACTGCTCTAACAACAGAGAATATTTAAATAGATTGTCTGGAAAAACCATAGCATAGACTCCCGAAGCGCTCTGTCTTAGAAACGCGGTATAGACGGCGCCTGCGCTCGGGCCTATTAACAGGCCGAAGCTCTTGGCAAATTTACGTACACCTTCAAGAGCCTCTCTTAGCGAAACTTCGACAATCTCGGCGTCGACTAACTTAATCCATTTCATACCGCTCTCTACTCTCCTGATTCCAGGTATCCAGTCTCTGGGCTGTACAGCAATTAGCTTGGTTCCATATCTAGCGCCGAAGTAAAAACCTAGTGCTGAGGCATGGCCGGAGGTGCCTAAGGCAGCTATGATATGGCTGGGCTTTTTCCCTACTGAGGAGAGTTGCCAATCTAACTCGGCGGCGGTGCGTAAATGCGCTATAAAGTTTATATCGTTAAAAAACTGGTTTGGGTGCGCCGCGCCCTCCCTAATATCTTTTTCGAGAAGTTCAAGAGCCTCTATTGTCATAGACACATCTAAGAGTTGATATTCAGCACCTAGGTAGTCTAAGAAAGGCACTACGTATCTCCCGGCAGTTGGGAGATATACCTTCACTCTCTTTCTGAATACATTACCTAGAGCAGACAGCGCAATTGCCACATTACCACTTGACACCTCTACAACCCAATCGCCGTATGTCGATTTCAATAGGTAGTAGACAGTTCTATCTTTGACACTTGCACTAAAGGGATTATACCACTCGAGCTTGGCGTAGGCCTCCTTAGGCTCTCCAGAAATTTTCAGAAGAGGAGTCGGCAGGCCGGCAGTAAATAACTCCAGAGAGTTTTCAAAAACACGATTGTGTCTAGGCCTTGGCGCAAGCTCGCCGAGAGAGATCTCCTCGCCAGGAGTCACTTCTCTATCGAAAAGAATTGAGAAGCACCTTGCCTCTTCTGCAGTAGAGACCTTATAACTACCCCCCCTTATAAGTTCCCTATAGTAGTCAATACACACCCCAGCATTGCCTAACGTAGATCCCCAGGTTTATAAGATTAACGCGTTGCTACAAATATAGTGTCTTTTACATAGGTTTTATATGTCTTTGCCAATAATATATGTATTGTTGTCATAACGACATAAACTCCTAACGCGGCTGTCGCAAGGCCGTTAATCGCGTATTGATGGCTTATAGAGGATATGGCACCGCCGAGGAGACTACCTATGCCTATGCCAAGGCCTAGTACTACACTGTATATCCCCATGGTGGTTCCCCTGTATCTAATATCAGCCTCGTCTCCTATCAACGCCAAAATACTAGGCCCTATCGCAGATGTTAAAAAGAGTAGGGGCGCTGTTAAAGCTATAGACTCAAAAGGCCCCAGCCCAAGATGAAGCGCAATGTTTAAGACTAAGAGAGCCGCAAGACCGCCAACAAGGCCGAGTCTAAATGTCTTCACACGCCCCCATCTATCCGCGAGTCTGCCAAAGAAAATAGCGCCTACGCCTAGGAGAGACAATGCCCCAATAAATAAAACACCAACTATAAGACTCTCGCCAAGTCTTCCCACTATACTTTCAGCTATGCTACTTGCTTCACGGCTCACTTGAAGAACTCTCGGGGCAAACATCCCGAGACCTATGATTGTAGTAAGGGCAAACCAAACCGGCAACAGAACTACAGCAGAGGGCGGTAGAACTGACAACAAAAATTTACCGCCGACCGGCGCGACCGGCCTAGTTTCTATGAGAAATTTTGCAAAAATAGGTGTTGCCAACGCTGTGACTATCGCTATTGTCAAATAAGCCGCCGGCCCTTTAAATAATGTATATAACGCCGAACCAATTAGATACCCAACGCCATAGCTAGCAAGATTTATAAATTCAAAACCGCCCATGCCCACCCCCCTATTTTTAACCTCAGTTAAGTCCGTAGCCATTGTAAGCGATGCTGTGAGTATAAACGCCGTCGTAAGCCCAATCACGCCGTTTAAAAACGCCTCCAAGACAGGAGATGTATGTGTAAAAAAAGCCCAAGCCAACATAAGCATAGCCAACGACCTCACCACATAGCCGACCACCAGCGTCTTCTTACGGCCAAGGGTATCTGACCAACGGCCGGCTATTAATGCGCCTAACGCTTCTAGAAACGGGTAGGCAGCCAAAACAACACCGGCCTCTAGATGGCCGCCACTTGCAAGTTTAACAACTAAAAAGGCGCTTGCCCCTGAACCTATACGCGCAACGAAAATAGGTACATAAGAGGCTGTAAGTTTCATGGCGCAATCTCTACACATTATTTAAAACTTTCTAAAAATCCCCACAATAAGTCATGGCGAAAACGAAATGAGTCTCGAGTCCTGATGTCAAAAATTTCAAATTCGTCGTTTACCTGCCGTATCACATACGGCCCGACCTTCTCTGGCGTATGTCCAGAGGTAAGGAGCGAGATATACATCATCGCAGCCATAAGCGGGCCTCTAATCATGGGGCAGTAGGCTAGGGCCGTCTTGCCGTCAAAAACAATCTCGCCAAGTCTTTTCGTAAATTCTTCAAGTAACGACAAATCGCCGAGAAGTTCCACAGCTCTAAGCGCCCATTTCACGGCGATGCCAAACTCTATCCCAACTTTTGCAAAAAACCACGCGTCGCTGGTATTGGCGGCAAGCTTAGCCCTCTCTGCCTCAAGAAGTCTAAGCTCCTCTGGAGAAAACGCCGAGTTATCACCGCCTAAAATCACGTTTATATATTCTTTTAACATCTGCCAGCCGCGCACCCCAAATTTTTCATCAAAAACTTTATCCACCACCTCGCCTATCCAATCCACTAGCTTCCTCAGCCCCTCTCTCCAAGGGGCGGGGCCGTCGCATCCACAGTCTCTACTCCATCTTCCGAGGCCGTGTGGACAACTCCACGAAGTTTTTTCAATAATCTCCACCTCGCCGATATAGCCATTTTCGTAAAGCTTCCCCAAGTTCGTCAATTCCCCACGGCGGCTGGCAATAAATTGCGCTAACGCTTTCTCTGCGCCTTTTATATGGTGACCAAAAGTCTCTCCATCAAGAGCTATGACTATATCTCCAGAGACTCCTCTTAGAGCTTCTACAAATTTCTCAAATCCGCCAAATGCCAAACTATTAGAGAGAGTCTCATTTCGGACAAAAACGGCAATATTCCTACCGCTTGGAAGCACCACTTTATAAGGCCCCCCAGACCTTCTGTCCTTTATCTGACTTTGTGTCAACACTGTATAGGAAATGCCGTAGTCAACTAAAACCTCCAGCGTCTCGTAATCGACGGCCATCTCTGGGAGCCACATACCCTCAGGACTCCTCCTAAAGTGTCTCTTGAAATACTCTATCCCCCAGTAGATGAGCACTTCTCTATCTCGCCTCGGAAGGAGCGGAAGGATGACGTGATAATATGGATGCGCAAGCGCATTGCCATGGCCCCACCTCTCCGCTCCCGCTCTATCTGCCTCTAACAACGCCATGTATACAAGCGGCTTATTTTGACGAAGCCAATTAAGTAGTGTCGGCCCTACGTCAAAACTCACCCACTGATAGTTCCTAAGCTCGGCATTTGGCTCATAACATTCATGTGATACGCGCTCATTCCAGTGTCTATAGGGAGATGCGGACGGCTCAGGAAAAATAATCTCGAGCCACGGGTCGGCTCTCTCTGGCTGATAGAGGTGGAGGTGAAAAGCTAGCACAGAGTTAAAAAGAATCTATATATAAGAGACCACTTTAAAATTCGCGACATATGGAACCAATACTTGCCCTAGTCGTTGCCACCATGGCGTACGCCATTGTACTCACAATTACCTACCTCGTGTTTGTGGTAAAATCGCCGCCAGAGTATAGAAGACCAAAGATAAAAGAGGTCCTTGTGATACTTCTAATTTCTGTCATCTTTTTTATGTTGGGATACCTCCTCCTCATAAGCCTTAAGTAGCGCCGGTATTACTGTATCTGGATCATCAGGTCCGACATATTTTACATTTATTAATTGAACTCCACCGTGAAATTGAAAATAGAGAAATTCACATATACCATTTAACAGATTACGCCTTCTTATAAACACTCTGTAACGCTCTCCAATGTATAAAACTTCGGCATCTGAAGGAGGTTCTACAACCGGCTCAAATACATCAAAAGAAATAACATATCTCCCACCCTCATCTATGATACGTGCCCTAGGTTCCCCTTTTTCATCTACGTAAGTTCTAACTATGGGCACGTAAAAAATAGAACCTTTTAAAAAGAAGATTTAGGGTAAAGAGGGGTTATATTTGTTCTACCTCGGCAACAGGCTCTCTTCTTCTTGCAAAGGCGAAGTACAGCCCAGCCGCGGAGAGCCCGCCGACAGTTGCCAGGGCGTCTAGCGTAGTTATGGGCACGCCGCCTACCACGGCCACTATAGGCGTCTTTATGACTTTCTCTACGTCTCCGTTGACGTCGATTGTATCGCTTACCTTGACCCTTCCTCCGACGTCGACGTTAACCTTGTACGTGCCGGCCAGCACGTCTGGGAACCTCACAGCTCCAGAGCTGTCGGTTTTGCCGGAGGCCGGGAAGCCCTCAATAGCCACAGACGCCTCCGCTATCGGCTGGTTCAAGGCGCCGACCACCACTATCTTGACGGTGTATATGCCCAACGTCACCGGCTGCGGACTGGCGATCAAGGAGTTCACCTCGACGTGGACCGCCTTGACTCCCTTGTAGCTAATATCTAGGGCGAAGGGCTCGGGTTTGTAGACCTTCACCTCGACGTAGCCGGTGGAGGCAGCCGCCTCGAATTTGTCAGAGACAGCAGACAGCTGTGACACTGGGCGGCCCTTGGTGTCTACCACAGGTATCCTCATGGGCCTCCAGTTGATTATGAAGGTGTAGGTTCCGACCTCCTTGGTGTCTCCCATCTGCACCACTAGGTAGGCCTGCCTTCCGTCAGGCGATATGGAGGCCGCCCTCAGACCGCCGCCCCACACTAGCTTAACGTCTGTGGCATTGGATATCATGGCGTTGCCGGGGGTTCTGATGGCCACGATCTTGGCCAACTCGGGCAACTGCATCACTATGGCTGTCCACTGGCCGTCTGCCACGTCAACGTCTGTTATGTTGACCAAAGCTCTGTCGGGCAACCACTTGACCTGGGCTTCCTTGTACACGATGGGTATGTATATCACATTGACGGTGCTGGGCAAGGTGGAGGTTATCTTGAAGCCCTCGCCATAGACTATCGCGATCTTGTACCTGATGTTGAAGTTCCAGACGGGCGGTATTAGGTACGAAACGCTTCTAACTATGATGTTCTGATTGACGTCTGTCACCGTGTCCACCAAGCCGCCGGAGATGGCGATGTCGCCGGTCACCTCCTTGCCGATTAGGTTGGCGTCTGCGGTGTATGCGAACACCACGTAGCCAAGTAGCTTCCAGCCCTGGGGGACGCCCACCTCTGCGCCGGATACGGCGAACTCTCCGTTGGGCGCCACGGAAGCGGTCTGTTTAGAGAGGCTTTTGACCAACATGGCAGCGGGCATCGCCGGGCCTTGGCCGATGACAATCTTGTACTTGCCCGGGGTGTTTATCTCCACCACCTTAGGCTCAACTCTATAGACGGTGGCGGGGGTGCCGTCGGGTCTCTCCACGGACTTTACGACGTAGGAGGCATAGGGCTCGATGGTGAGCCTAGCCATGGCGTTGAAGCCTTGCGCAAGCTTGCCGTCTGGGACGTTGACCTCAAGGGTGGTGTCTCCGTTGAGCGGGATGTAGCTCGCCTTGACGTAAGTGTAGGTGATCCTCACCTTCACCTCCACCTGGTCCTTTGCTGTGTTTATCAGGGTGACCTTGGAGGCGTCGGGGCCGACATATACGGCGGACACGAAGCCGTTTTGGTCAAAGGTCTTGCTTATCTGGCCGTCAGCTCCCACCTGGATGGAGGGGTATGCGCCGAGAAACTCTATCTTCATACCCGCGTATACGTAGCCCTCACCAGGTGTCACATACGGTCTCGCCAGTGTCGCCACGCCAGCGCCCTGTATCTTCAGCGTGGTCTCCTCTACCTTATAGGCAATTTGTTCAAATTTTGCCGTGGGAGGTATGACTACAGTTGTCGCCGCTAGGATTAATGCGGCTAGCCCTAGTGTAAGCAGGATCGTTCTTGTCATGACAACTACACTCGCATATTTTTTAAGAGCTACGCATATAAACACGCTCAGATAAGAGAAATACATTGATAATATGATAAGCCCTTTAAAGTTGAACTGCCGTCGCCTTGAGCTGTGGGGCTCACATAATTAGTAGTCCGGTCGTGGCGTAAAGCCATCGTACACAAGCCGGATGGCGCTATGCTCTCCACGAAGAATAGAGAGATTATGTCAAGTCTTTCTTCACAATTCTGTTGTAGAAAATATAGCCTGCCGAGACCAAGGCTATAATTGAGCTAATTTTGCGAGATATTGCCAATAGGCATCAAGTTCTTTTTCTAGCTCTGTTATTTCCTCTTCGGTGAGGTGAGCAAATCTCCCCTGAAGTTTTAAATATTCTTTTAACGGCTTTCTTCTCGATTTGTCTATATGATTGTTACTCGGCGGATTTAGTATCAACTTGCCATGGTCCCATTCGTAAAGTGGGAAATAGCCGGTCTCTACCGCTAGTCTAGCAACTTCAACTGTCTTATTTTCTGGATAGCGCCAACCGGGGACACAGGGGGTAAAGATATGTAGGAATGTGGGACCCTCCGCGGTATATTCAAGCGCCGTCTTTATCTTATTTACCATATCTAATACATACGCTACACTTGCTGTTGCAGCATAAGGCACTCTGTGGGCCATTACTATGCCCATGATGTCTTTTTTCCATTGTATTTTCCCTCTAATTGCAGTACCCACAGGCGTTGTTGTTGTCCAGGCAAATTTTGGCGTGGAGCCGCTTCTTTGTATGCCTGTGTTCATGTAGGCCTCGTTGTCGTAGAGTATGTACAAAACGCCGTGTCTCCGTTCAAGCATCCCACTGAGCGACTGTAAACCTATATCGTATGTCCCGCCGTCTCCTGCAATCACAACTACTTTTGTATCCCCCGCATCCCACATACCCTTTCTCTTGAGAGTTTTTATCGCGGCCTCCACGCCAGATGCCACTGCTGCAGAGTTTTCAAACGCCACGTGTATATAGGGGTGCATCCACGCCGTTTCTGGATACGGCGTTGTTGTAACTTCAACACAGCCGGTCGCATTGACTATTATTGCGTTAGGACCTACCGTTTTTGTTATCCACCTCATGGCAATTGCGGCGCCACAACCGGCGCACATCCTATGGCCAGGGGCAAAGAGCTCCTCACGTGGTAAATCTCTTAGAGTCCTATAGTAGAGCTTCATATCCTCACGCCCATAAATACAACTTCTTTACCCGGCCTATCTTTTAGCATTGTATACACCTTGTATAAATCTTCGACATATATCGTGCGCTGCCCTATGCCGTGGATTATATTTATCGCCGGTTTATCTATGCCGTTCATATACATAGCCGTTGCTATGTCTTTATATAACGGTCCCTCGGCGGGACTGCCAAACATTATCGCCCGGTCGACTACTGCAAAGGCCTTGACCCCTTCTAACGCCTTTAGAATCTCCAAAGTGGGAAACGGTCTGTATAACCTCACTCTTATAACTCCAGCTGCAATACCTTTCTCTCTTGCTCTATCTGCGGCTATTCTCGCATTGCCGTAAGCCGCGCCGCCGTATGTAACTAATGCATAGTCGGCGTCTTCCATCTTATATGTTTCAACTACGCCGTAGCTACGGCCAAATTTCGAGCCATATGCGACATCTACCTCTTTTGCGACTTTATAAGCCTCTCTAAGCGCCAACACTTGTTGGTACTTGAACTCGTAATACCAATCTGGAGATGCAAGAGGACCCATGGTAACTGGGCGTTTGGGGTTAAGCGTATATGGCCTTATTTGGCGTGGGAGGAATTTTCTGACTTCACTCTCATCGTTAAGTTCTACAGGCTCTACCGTATGGCTCATTAAGAAGCCGTCGTACGCCACCATGACTGGTAAATATACAGACTCGGCTAGCCTATACGCTTGTATAATAGTGTCGTAAGCCTCTTGGGCAGATGCGACAATATAAATGACCCAACCGGTATCTCTTGCGTTCATGACATCACTATAATCGCCGTGTATGCTAATTGGCGCAGAAAGCGCCCTTGCGGGAACAGCCATGACTATGGGGAGTCTCAAGGCGCTTGCAATATGGAGTATCTCGTGTGCATATTCCAACCCCTGGCTTGACGTCGCTGTAAAAACTCTAGCGCCTGTCGCCGACGCGCCTACTACAGCCGAGAGAGCTGAGTGTTCAGACTCCACATGTATAAGCTCTGCGTTTAACTCGCCGTTGGCTACAAATTCAGCTAGTTTCTCAACTATTGTGGTCTGCGGCGTGATTGGATATACAGCAATGACGTCTACATCTGCAGCTTTTACCGCATATGCAACGGCGTAGTTGCTAGTCAACGCTTCTTTATGTTTTACCTCCTGTATCTGCATCATGTCGTCTCTGGAACCATCTCTATTGCCTTAGTAGGACATTCGTTTGCACAAATACCACAACCTTTGCAATAGTCATAATTTATTTCATACTTTACATCGTAGGTTCTATTTCCAACTTTAAACACGCCCCTCTTTTCTACTATAGTACCCTCGGGACAGTAGAGCCAACAGAGCTGGCATCTTATACATCTTTCGTCGTTTATCACAGGTCTCAAAGTCCTCCAACCGGCTGTAATGTTTTTCCTAGTAGAGCCAGGCTCAGGTATTACCGCCCCTATAGGCAACTCAGTTGCCTTAGGAAGTGTCATAGCTCTTTTGTCTCCTGGTATGCCGTCTCTATTAGTTTTACATTTAGATCGTATAGCTTGCCTGAGAAGTATTTTCTCAATGCTTCAATTACCGAGCTTAACGAAACCACACCTGTTGCCTTAATAACCGCGCCTATCAAAGCCGTGTTTACAATAGGCCTCCCTAAGATTTTCATAGAGAGAGAAGTTGCATCTATGTAATAAGTCTTTAAAGATGTCTTATATACGCCGTTTACAACTAGAATAGTCGTGGGCTTCGCCCCATCAAGAGGATTTTCGGCAACAAAGAGTGAGTGGTCCGCCACTACAATAACATCTGGGTTTAAGACAGGCTCGCGCGAATATATCGGTTTGCCAGAGATACGGAGGTAGGATTTTACAGGAGCCCCTCTACGTTCTGGGCCAAACTCAGGAAATGCTTGTGCGTATTTACCCTCTAGGATTGCCGCTGTCGCAAGAACTTGTGCTGCAGTGACCATACCCTGGCCGCCGCGGCCGTGAAAACGAATCTCTAACATAAGTATGAATAACTATCACTATTTAACTTTATCTATTTCGCATCTATCGCAGTCTAATACGCTAAATTACTATAAAGTTAAATATATATTACTACAAAACGATTTTTATATACATTATTTAATAATATATAGAGTATATAGTTGTTATTCACTGGATATTATTAAAAATGGGAAACGAATATTTTTGTCATGCGTATACTGATTCCGGTAAACGAACTTAAAGGCCTCAATTCCCCGATCTCTGACGAGTTTGGAGAAGCGCCGTATTTCTTGGTAGTAGATGGCGATAGAGTTGAGAGTTATAAAAACGACGAAGTGATCACTGGGCGCGGGCACAGGTGGGAGGAGATCCTCAGGCTCAAGCCCGATGTAGTGATCACTAGGGAAATTGGGAGGCCCGCCTACTATGCCTTCAAGGCAAGGGGAGTCAAGATATATCTTGCAGAAGGCGCCACCGTAGTTGAGGCATTGGAAAAATTAAAAAGAGGCGAACTGAAAGAATTTCCGCACGAGCTAGTCCACGAGCCTAGGCACCCTCACTGATGAGCTTGTCAAGCGCGTCCTTGAACCTAATCCACCACTCGTAGTAGTCGTCATAGTCTTGGAACTGCCACTCTTTTGAGCCTAGCTCCCTCGCCAGCGTGGAGACGAGGTCTTTCGCCCTTTTGCTCTCCCAGGGCATGGGCTCTGCCCCTGCTAACTTCGCATACTGGGCAAACCCTCTGTAGATCTCAGGGGTCGGGGGGTTGAGACCCACAAGTGTATATAGCTCTTTCAACACGGGCTCTGCCCATCCGCGGTGGAATCTACATATCCCTGCGTTGTCTATATAGGCCTCGGCCACCGCCCTCTCGTAAGATGACTTTGCGAAGTCCTCAGGCGCCATGAAGGTGGGGTTGTAGTTTGTCCAGTAGCGGCCTTGTATATACATCGGCGCCACTAGGCCGGGCGCCCAGTAGAAGTTAGGCGTCATATACCCCTCGGTACCATATGCCGCATATACTGCAAGGTCTCTAAACCTATGGCCAGTAGTTACTACTCTGTCGTGAAATTTTCTTTCTAACTCCCGCGCGGCCTTCCTAATTCCGTACTTTGCAACAAGCGACAACACCTCGGTAGTGTTATTTACAAAATTTTCCACAAGCTTTATCGCAAGCCGGGCGTTTTTTCTAGAGTCCTCCACCGGGTTAAAACTCTGTGGGTTAAATGCTGGAATTTCGTCTATGCCCACCTCTTCTGGCTTTAAAAGGCCTACATATACGGCGTCAAAGAGCCAGGCAACTATATGTCCAGTCTCTATGGCGTCTAGACCGAGTCTATCTATCTTATCGACGAGAGGAACAGCCTCTTCAAATAGGTAGTTGCCTATGAAGGGCCCGGCGGCGTGGAATGACTCATAGTCGACCTTCTTGCCGCGCCACACTTTTTTACAGACGACTGGACAGGGCTCTCCGCAGTTATACCAACTTTTTGATTTTTCAAATACCTCTCTCTGGAAGGGCCTCCAGAACAGCTCTACTATCAAGTCCGCATGTTTTATTCTCTCCTCCTTAGACATATATATGGATTTATAGCCGAAAAGGGGGAGAAGGTCGCGGTAGTGTAGATAATTTACGCCAAAGGTGCCTCCCGTCCCTAGCTTCGGGTCGAATCTATATTTAATAGTCTTCTCTTGTACAACATCGATATAACGTTTTCCAAACTTATAGAGAAATATCTTGTCTATAGCCTCTGGATCTGATATTTTTTCATACAACGGCTTTTTAAAGCCCCCCAACACAATTGCTGCAACGTTGTGCCCTTGGGCAAGCGCCGTGCCTGGGCCGCCTCGCGCGGCAAAGTCTTCCGCGCCTAGTTTAAACTCACCTTTTTTAACGTCTATATCTATAGATATAACAGCGCCGTTGTATGTGGTATATGCCGCAGGTCCTACGACAAGCGCTCTCGCACCATATTGTTTAAAAAAGTCTATATAGCGCTCGTATAATTGTCTAGCTGTTTCATATGCGTCGCTTGGGTTTACCTCTATAAATTTCACATCGCCGTTTGCAATAAACAAAGCGATCGGCCTCTCCGCCTTTCCGACAATAGAAACGGCTTGAGCGCCCATGCCCATCGCTTTATATGCAACGCCGCCTATAGCAGATATATGAAGAGTCTTTGTCTGCGGGCTTTTAAATACAAACACAAGTCTGTGTACTCCGTATAGTCTTCCGCCTACGAAAGGGCCGAAGCCGAATACCACGGGGGCTTCAGGAGATAGGGGGTCTAAGCGCCATGACTCTGCCTCTTTATGTACTGTTAGCGCTATTTCAAGGATACCGGAGACATTAAGCTCTTTTTTACCTACCTTCTGACTTCCAACGTCTATTGTTAATAATAACATGGAAATATGCTCGGCTTTCTTATTAAGTCTTTTGTTATTCCTAGGTCTACTCGTTTAACTTAGTAATACTTTTAAATTCTGAATTGTAATATTACTATGAAGGTAAAAGATCTCGTGAAAAATTCTGTAATCTCTTGCTATATTGACGAACCCATTGAGTGTGCCATTGCTAAGATGTATGCTGCAAATGTCGGAAGCGTTGTGGTGCTAGATAGATCTGGTAACCCTGTCGGAATAGTTACTGAGCGGGACATAGTCAGATTTTTAGCTCAAGAAATCGATTTAAAAACCCCGCTAGAGAAAGTCGCACGTAAGACTTTGATCACCGCATCAGTGGAAGACTCCATAATTTCCGCCGCTGTAAAAATGATAGAACATAACATACGCCACATGCCTGTAGTAGACCAAGGTAAGATCATAGGCGTTATAAGCATAAGAGATGTGCTACGGGCGTTGTTAACAACAGAGGCATTTCCCTGAAATCGTCCCCCTATCTCTTTCTTGGCCCCTCCCTGGGGGACTTAAGGACCCGCCTCGGGTGTGCCGGGGCGGGGGGGCGGGTCATACGGGGGCTGGCCGCTGGTTGTTTATATTGTAACAGCTTGGCGCCCCCGTCTGCCGCCCTGGGGGGCCATGCGTCGTTCATGAAATAGAGAGAGTTACGAGGTTAAGTGGGGTGGTTGCCGGTGCGGAAGAAGCGGGTTGTTTTGCCTTTTCTATCAGTTCTCAATACTTCTTCTCTGCCCAAATCACGGACACGTTGTCTCTATGTGCCCCGAAGCCGCAGGCGGGAAAGCACATGAAGCGGCCCTTCTTCACCGCCATATTAGCCCCGCAACGGGGGCGAACGATCGAATACAGTTGCTCCTCCAAGTACGGAATGCCATACCACTGCGTCAACTCCTTCAACATCTTCCTCAACTGCCCGAGCCCGTCTAGGAAGTGTTTCTTCACTCCGCTACTGTCCCCCTCCTTCAGCTCCCGGTAACTCTCCTCCTCCATCGTGTCTACCACGACGGCGGCTTGGTGCTCTCTGGCCAACTTAATGATTTCACGCGCCGCGTCTACCACGATGTCTCAGATTAGACTACGCCCTTCTTTAAGTCGACGAAGACGGACGTTCCCACGCCTTTCTCGTCCTCGATCTTCAGTTGGACGTTTAACGGAACCGCCCTGTAGAACACTACGTCGCACCAAAACACCTTGGCTTTATCTATGAAATACTTTTTTAAGCCCGTACTTAGGGAACACCTCTTCGATAATCCGGTGCGCCAACTCCCGCTTGTCTGGCGTGAGACTTATTGTGTTTATCAACCGAAAGCTCAGCCCTTCAAGATGGGGGTCTAGTTTAAAAACTCGTAAATCTCCATGAACCATACCCGGGACTAGAGCCCCTCCTTTATGACGCAGGCCTTCCTCGGGAGGGCTCGGGACGCGCCCGTGGGTACGCCTTTTGGCGGCCGCGGGCGTGGGGGCCAGCCGTGCCCACGCGGACGGGCGCGTCAGACCGCAATATCCGGCCGGTCTCCAGGGCCGGTTGGTTCATAGGTGAGAGAGTTTTACGAGTTTAGACTGTAGGACTTCTCTACGGCTTAAAACAGCTGAAGAACCGCCTCTAAAACGCTATGCTCGACAGAGCAGACACGCCACCCGACGAGTACAAACGGGGAGATATAGACCCGATTGTACAATGTGCTACAGACTTTTGCGAACTAGAAGAAAAAAGTATTAGCTCAACCCTCGGCAGTATTTACTGACGTAGTAGTCTAAAATATGTGCAAAATCGTCATAAGCCATTAATTTTTTGTACAAAGACCTCGCCAAATCCTCTGTCGGATAGCCCAACTGGCTATAGCGACAAGCTCTTATGAGAGTGGCTAACTTATCTGCAAACGCCACTATTCTACCTACAGTATTTGTCTCATATCTATACCATCTAAAAAACTCGGCCAGGTGTGGAAACTCTCTCTTGAAGACCTCCTCTTCGAGCTCCTCCCAACGGAGTCTGTCACGTACCTCGCGCCCGGGGTGGCCCAACACGGCCTCCGCCAGGTCATGAACGGCGGCTACCGCCAGAACCTCTGCCATGTTTATATCGACTCCTTCGGTGTTTAATCTTGCCGCTATTTCGCCTGCTAAAAGTGTGACAAGCAGAGAGTGGGCACATACAGTCTCGGCGTCTGTAACCCCTCTTTGAAGCCAGCCGACCCGCGGCGTTTTACAAAGCGTATCTACCACAGTTAGTACGTCGGTCATAGGGCGCCAAATGCTGTAGGGTCGGATCTTGGACTTATCTCATATGCAAAAGGCGTTTTGAGAACTTGCGGCACCTCCTCTCGCCTAAAGTTTGCCAAAGCCCACGACATTTTGACATACGCCACCTCAGGAAGCATGTCTTCTAGAGGCACTACGCCTAGGGAAAGGAGCTCTCTCCCTCTCCGGTAGACGTAGAGATTTACCCTGCCGTAGATAGTCTGGCTGGTCATAGCTACAATCACCCCGGCATCTACCAGCCGCTTTACGGAGGGGAGTAAATACTCTCCAACGTGGCCAAAGCCCGTGCCCTCAATAACAACGCCCTTGGCCCCTATCTCTAGCAACACGTCTAACATCCTGGGGTGCATCCCTGGGAAAAATTTCACAAGTGCAACCGCCTCCTCAAATCTATCTGTATACTCTAAAGCCCCCCTCTCTTTGTACTCCTCGGCGAGTATCTGTAAAAGATCTTTTTCAACATAATATTCAGCCAGGGGCGTTGTGTTTATCGACTGGAAAGCATCACGCCTAGACGTATGCATTTTTCTAACCCTTGTCCCCCTATGTACGGCAATTATACTGTCGCTACTGGCTTTATGCATAACTACTACAGACTCCGCAAATGGCGCTCTTGTGGCAACTGCCATGGCGGCCTTTAGATTAAGAACCGCATCTGTAGAAGGCCTGTCGCTTGACCTCTGCGCCCCCACGAGCGCTATAGGCCCGGGCGCGCTTTTAAAAGCAAAAGCCAGCGCCGCTGCCGTATAGTGCATAGTGTCTGTTCCGTGGAGCACCACAACACCTCTAGCCCCCCTCTTAAATGCGTCGCCAACTCTGGCCGCTATGTAAGACCACATGGCAGGAGTCATGTCTTCGCTAAATTTCGCCGCCACTTGTTCAGCTTCAACAGAGGCTTCCAAGCCGCCTAAAACTTCAAAGAGATATTCAACACTAAGCGTCGGGTATACGCCGCCAGTTACATAATCAACCCGTGAGAGAATAGTCCCCCCAGTGGCTAGTAGCCAAACTTTCTCACCCTTTAACTCTGGCACACGTGGCGGAGCCGGCTCGCCACTGACAACTTCGCCTAAGTCTACAATTTCGCGTATACGACTCTTTTTAAAACCAACGTTATAACCATTTCTCAACTTTAACACCACAATATCTGGGTCACTAAATTGTGTAGGCGGTATTAAAACGCCTTCAAAAACATCGCCATTTTCCAACACCACTCTTACTCTCCTATACATATTGACAAACGAGATTTGAGATCTCCTTAAAGTTTTCGCCTGTCCCTAGGTGTTGTCTAGGGACTTTCTCCTCGCCCACGTCTTCATCGGCATCCAAGACACCTCGGGCGTGGGATCTCTCTCCTGCCTGCCCACCCATGGCGATTCCACTACCTCTGAGACAGAGCTGTAAGATGCTGAGTTAAAATACATACTGCCGAAAACAGACAAAAAGTGGACTAGATAGGTAGCTAGACTCATCTACCTCTTCATTGATTAACTGATGCCGAAAATAAAAGCCCTTGGCTATATCTAACCCCCTGGACAAGCCCCCTCAGAATTTGACACTATAGGTGTAAATATAAAGCTAAAGCCTTGTGATGTTACTACACGGCCGACAGGCATTTGACCGGCTACAACAGTAACATCTGGGAAATACGCTTTTATATATCCCACATCCCCAGCCTTTATGACGTCTCTCACAGAACCGTTTACATAAATTCTTACATTGGAGGCGATCTTCCCGTTAAGCTCTACGTTAGTAATTTCTAATCCTCCGGAGCCTCCTGTGATAAAACATACTTTAACCTCTGAGCCCACCTCTCTGGGATAAACATAGGCTTGCGTCACAGCTATATAAGTGTATTGTAGCGAAGAGTAGAGAGTTGTATATAGGTATGCGGCGAGAGCGATAGCAATCGCTAAGATTATAGGCATTAATACGGCAATTTGTATACTAACAACAGCGCCCCTCATGCCCCTCTTATACACTTCTAATTATTAAGTTGCACTACCTCGTAGGATTAAAATTACCTATTCTCATCGTCAAAATGACGCTCCCCTCAGCAACTTCTTTTACGTTCCAAAGGGCTGGGGTTTTCCATGGCGGTTTTCTCCCTGCCGTCAGTGATTGATCTACAGTATTCACAAACTCAACGATGCGAAATCGCTTTGACTAGGTGTCTATAATTGCCATCACATGTCTTCCACTTACAGCACGAATAAAAGTAAACCCCGCCGGATTCACAGCGCGGCATATAGCCGCTCTTATCCGGCATAGTCCCGGCGGTATATTATGTATAACTTTTTTAAAAACTTTGCGCCAAGGCTAAAAACTTTTAAGTTCATAGCGTGAGTAGCTACATGGGAAACTTCCCTATTAACAAAGTTAATGATTATGTGTGGGAGATTCCACCTGGCGTAAAGCCGTGTCAAAAAGTTCCAGTCAGGATATTTGCTGATAGTGTACTACTTGAAAAAATGAAGGCCGACCTCACCATTGAACAAGGCATTAACGTAGGCTGTCTCCCCGGCATTTATAAATACAGCATAATTCTCCCAGACGGACATCAGGGTTACGGCTTTCCCATAGGCGGCGTAGCTGCAATTGACGCAGAAAACGGTGTAATTTCGCCTGGAGGCATTGGTTACGATATCAACTGTGGGGTCCGCGTCTTAAGGACTAATCTCACAGAGGAGGAGGTCAGGCCGAAGCTTAAGGAGCTTGTAGACACTATATTTAGACTCGTGCCGCCTGGAGTGGGAGGCACAGGCCACCTCAAGCTGTCGCCTGGCGAATTTGAAAGAGTACTTGCAGAAGGCGTAGAGTGGGCAGTACAAAAGGGGTACGGCTGGGCTGAAGATATGGAGTATATAGAGGAGAGGGGGTCTTGGAAGCTTGCAGACCCCTCTAAAGTCAGCGAAAAGGCCAAGGCGAGAGGCAAAGATCAGTTAGGCACCTTAGGCTCTGGGAACCACTTCCTAGAGATTCAGGTAGTAGACAAGATTTTTGACGAGAAAGTAGCCAAAGTGTTTGGCATAGAGAGGGAGGGACAAGTTCTCGTGATGATACACACCGGGAGCCGCGGCCTTGGACACCAGGTGGCAACAGATTATCTTTTGATTATGGAGAGAAATATGAGGAGGTGGGGCTTAAATCTGCCTGACAGAGAGCTGGCAGCGGCTCCTCTCAATGATAAAGTTGCCGAGGATTATATCAAGGCTATGGCCGCAGCCGCCAATTTTGCTTGGACAAACCGCCATATAATTATGCATTGGGTTAGAGAAGCCTTTAAGAAGGTGTTTGGCTCTATAGAGAAGGTGGGACTGGAGCTTATCTACGACGTTGCGCACAACATCGCAAAACTTGAAGAACACATAGTAGACGACAAAGGCACAGTGAGAAGAGTGTGGGTACACCGCAAAGGAGCAACTAGAGCCTTTCCGCCCGGAAACCCTGAGATACCTGCAAAATATAGACAGGTGGGCCAGCCAGTTTTAATACCGGGTAGCATGGGCACGGCTTCCTGGATACTGGTAGGCACCCCTGAAGCTATGAAGCTCACCTTCGGCACGGCGCCGCATGGCGCAGGCCGCGTCTTGAGCAGAGAGGCCGCCATTAGGATGTACCCGCCGCATAAGGTGCAGGAAGAGATGACGAAGCGCGGCATCATTGTGAGGAGCGCGGAGACTGAGGTGATAAGCGAGGAGGCGCCGTGGGCCTACAAGGACGTGGACAGGGTAGTGGAGTCAACCCACCAGGTGGGCTTTGCAAAGAAGGTAGTTAGGCAGAGGCCCATCGGCGTGGTCAAGGGATAAAGCCGGCGCAGTTTTTCAGATCTCCCTTGTAGATGGCGTAGCCAACGATAACGCCGTCGAAGCCCGCCTCCAACGCCTTTTTTACATCTACACAGTTGTTTACGCCTCCTGCGTAGTAGAGGCGGACCGCGACGTCTCTCAACTTCGCTAGATCCACCGGTAGCCTAAAGCCGGCCCCAGTCCCCTCCACGTCGACGGAAGTTATGACCAACGCAGCGAGGGGGCCGTGGGGCTTGAGCGCCGCGGCTGCCTCCTCTGGTGTGGCGGCCGCCTTAGTCCAACCGTCTGTGACAACAACGCCACCTTTCACGTCCAGCGAAACCACAAGACGGCTTCTGTATTTAGCCGCAACAGAGGCAAACAGAGACGGGTTTTTAAACGGCATAGAGCCAATCACCGCGTATCTACAGAGAGATAGAGCCCACTCCACTGCCTCCGCCGACCTGAGTCCGCCCCCCAACTGGCACCGGCCGCCGAGCTCGTGGGCGACCTGTTTTACGACGTTTGTGTTCACTGGGCGGCCGGCCTCAGCGCCGTCTAGGTCAACCACGTGGACTAGGTCAGCTCTGCTGAACCTACGCGCGAGCTCGAGGGGGTCCCCCACGAATATGTACTCCCCCCTCTTCCCCTGAACTCTCTTTACCGCTCTGCCGCCCTCTATATCGATGGAAGGGATGATCATCCCAACACCCCCTTTGTAGATAGGACGTCACTCCCGGGAGACATGGCTTGTCTAAAGGCTAGCCCGAGCGCCTTGTGCACCGCCTCCACCTTGTGGTGTGGGTCTCTGCCGCGTGTATACACATGTATAGTGGCTCTTGCCTCCGAAGCGAGTGTGCAGACCCAGTGTGGAAACATCCAGAGGGGATAGCCCCCCAGATCGACAGGGGGGAGCTTAGCTTTCACAACACAGTACGCCCTGCCGCCTAGGTCCACCGCCGCCAACGCAAACGCGTCGTCCATGGGCACTGCCGCCCAGCCGAACCTCGCTATCCTCCCCCGATCCCCCAGCATCTGGTCCAGCGCTCTGCCCAGCGCAATGGCCACATCTTCGATGAGGTGGTGGCCGTCGTCCAGCCTCCTCTTTTCCCTAGCCTCTACAGTCCCGCCTAACCCGGCGTATAGGAGGAAGGTCTCCAGCATGTGTGTAAGAAATGGAATCGGTGTCTCAACCCGCGGCCTTTCGCCCGCTTTTAGAGACATGGCGACGTAAGTCTCCGCCGTCTCTCTGACGTAGGACATATTGTCTCCGATATACATTTTTAAAAATGTATTATGTGTGGCCGATGCCGGCCGTCAGAGTGATACCTTGCTTAGACATGGACGGAAAGGCGGGGGTGGTGGTAAAGGGCGTCAACTTCATGGGCATTAAGGAGGTGGGAGATCCCGTGGAGATGGCCGTTAGATATGAGGAGGAGGGCGCCGACGAAATCGCCGTGTTAGATATAACAGCTACGCCAGAGGGCAGAGGCACGTTTATAGATTCTGTGAGGAGGGTCGCCTCCGCCGTGACGATCCCTGTCCTCGTCGGCGGCGGCGTGAGGAGCCTGTCAGACGCAGAGGCTCTGTTTAAAGCGGGCGCCGACAAGGTCTCGGTGAACACAGCCGCCGTCAAAAACCCGCAGCTGGTGGCGGATATGGCTAGGGAGTTCGGCTCCCAGTCCACCGTGGTGGCGATAGACGCTAAGCTCGTGGGCGGTAGATATGAGGTCTATGTCCGAGGGGGCCGCGACCCCACGGGCCTAGACGCCGTGGAGTGGGCGAAAAAGGTAGAGGAGTTGGGGGCTGGGGAGATACTGCTGACTTCTATAGATAGAGATGGGACAAAGCTGGGCTACGACGTCGAGCTCCTCAGGAGGGTCGCTCACTCTGTCAAAATCCCGGTGATCGCCTCCGGGGGGGCCGGCGAGCTTAAACACTTCTACGAGGCCGTCGCCGCGGGGGCCGACGCGGTCTTGGCAGCAAGTCTCTTCCACTTTAGGGTTGTAGAGGTGGTGGAGGTCAAGCGTTACCTCAACAGGCTTGGGGTGGAGGTTAGGCTATGAGGCGCGTCCTCCCACGCGACGTGGTGAAGTCTGTGGAGGAGATAGTAGACGACGTAGCGGAGAGAGGGCTACAGGCGGCCTTGGAGTACTCAAGGCGTTTTGACGGCGTTGCGCCAGAGAGAGCCCTCCTAGAACCCAGGCCCGGCGGAGATCCAGACGTGGTGGCTGCAGCGCTGGAGGTGGCCAAATCCCTAGAGATGCTCTACAGTAAGCTCAAGCCGCCTGAGGCTGTAGATTTCTACGGCGGCGTTCTCAGGTCGGTCTTCTGGAGACCGGTGAGGTCGGTGGCTCTCTACGTCCCGGCTAGATATGTGTCGACCCTCGTGATGCTTGCAGTCCCTGCAAGGGCAGCCGGCGTTGAGAAGATATACGTCGTCACCCCGCCCAAGGGCGCCACCGGCGAGCTCCTTGCCGTGGCGAAGGAGCTTGATGTTGCCGGCGTGATCCCCATCGGAGGTCCACACGGTCTCGCCTACGCCGTATTTCACATGGGCGTAGACATGGTGGCGGGGCCCGGGGGGCTCTATGTCCAAGCGGCTAAGTACGTATTGTCTCTACACGTGGGTATCGACGGCATAGAGGGGCCGACAGAGCTTGTGGTATATGCAGAGGGGGTTCCGCCGGAGAAGGCGGTGGCCGGGGCGTTGGCGCAACTAGAGCACGGCCCCACCTCCTTCGCCTACCTAGTCTCAACAGACAGCGGACTGCTGGAGGCCGCCGCCGAGATATACAGACGCGAGAGAACCTCCTCCATGGGACCTCTCGAGGTTAGAAAGGTCCACGATGTAGAAGAGGCGGTGAGACTCATAGACTCGATAGCCCCTGAGCATCTCGAGGTGTGGGGCACCAGGGAGGTGGCGTACCGCGTGAGAAACGTGGGGGCCGTCTCAGTAAATATGCCGAGCCCCTACCTTGACTACGCCGCCGGCATAAGCCACGTATTGCCCACCGGGGGTTCGGCCAGGTGGCGTGGGATAATTACGCCCGCCACCTTCATGAAGCCAATCGGCGTGGCGGAGGCTGTGGGACGTCTAGAGCTTCTAGAGGCCGCCAGAAGGTTGGCGGAGTATGAAGGCTTCAGATACCACAGACAAGCGTTAGCATGAGCTGCGAAATTCTTAGGAAGCTGGAGGAAGTCATAAGGAGGAGGATCGAGGAGAAGAACCCGGAGAGTTACACCTACCGCCTGTACTCCTCGGGGATCCACAACGTGGCGAGGAAAGTCGGCGAGGAGGCGGTAGAGGTGGCCGTGGCGGCATTGGCAGAGGGCAAAAGCCGTATTGTTGAAGAGGCAGCAGACCTGTTATACCACCTCCTCGTCCTCCTCAACTCTACAGGCCTATCCCTCGGCGATGTGTGTGCCGAGTTAGAGAGACGGATGCGCTGAGTCTCAACTAATCAATTTCTCTATAGATGTAACTACAATGTCTTTTGCCCCTGCGTTTTTCAACTTCATAACTAGGTCAGGTAGAATATCCTCAGGAACTACGCTGAAAACCTCGTAGACGTCTCCCTTCGCTAATTTTGTAACGCTGGGGGCCTCCATAGCTGGGAGAATAGATAACACATCCTCCAGCTTTGTAGCTGGCACATTTAGAAAAATCATTTTTCTCCCCTGGGCGGCATAATAGCCTTTTATAAAAGTCACGAGTTTTTTCGTCAGCTCATGGTTGACGTAGTTCGGGTGGACTATTAATCTGGCAGATGTCTCTAACACTGTGGCTATGGGCGTTAGCCCATGTATTTCAAGTGTTGTACCTGTAGCCATAACGTCTAAAATTGCATCTGCAATACCTAGCTGAGGTAGGATCTCGACAGAACCTGCAACTCTGACTATCCTCACCCGTTTACCCAACTCTGCGAAGTAGTTGTAGGCGATGTTTACAAACTTTGTCGCAACTCTTGCCCCCGGCGGCAGTTCGTCTATAGACTTTATACCGCTGGTCTTTGGCACAGCTACCACGAGCTTACCCTTGCCGAATTCTAAGTCAAGTACTTCAACCACATTTGACCCAGACTCAATTATGTAATCATGGCCTGTAATTCCAGCCCATATTCTACCAGAATCTACTAGATATGGAATATCCTCAGGTCTCGCCTTGATTATATTTACGTCATTCCATGAGGTTGGTAATACAAGCGCTCTTTCATCTGAGGCAAGAGGCTTTATCCCCACAGCCTCTAACAACCTCAGAGTAGGCTCTTGTAGTCTCCCTTTAGAGGGTATTGCAAGAAGCATGGGGATGGGGAGTCATATCAGTGCAATAGCTCTACCTTTTAACTTTTCAATGCTTTGTCAAACGCCGATATGAATTTCTCCATTATTGCCATAGGCGCTAGTGTAAAACGTATACACGAAGAACAAAGCGGCTTACCCCCCAATACTCTTACCACAAATCCCTCACTCTCTAGCCTAGACGCTATAGACTCTGCTTTTGTGACTCTTACAGTAACGAAGTTGACAGGGCCGTAATACTTTTCTAGTTTAATCTTAGACAAAACCCACTCACGTACCACACTGAGGGCTTGTATAGACCGTTCCACATAGGGTCTTCCCTTCTCTAGCGCATTTTCAATCACCTTGGCAGAGAAAGAAGATATGGGATGCGGCGGCGACAAAACTCTAAGAGACTGAGCTAACTTTCTCTCAGCTACTATATAGCCAACTCTAGCGCCGGCAAGTCCCCAGGCTTTAGAAAACGTCCTAATTTCGATCACGTTGCCATACTCGTATAACTTAGGCGTCCATAGACCAGCAAACTCAGCATATGCGCCGTCGAGAATAACCAGCCCACTAAATCTTGCAACGAGTTCTTCAACCTCTTTCACTAAATGTGCTGTTGGATTGTTTGGCGAACATATATACACAGAAGAGACCCCCGATTTAATTACTCTATCTATATCTAGCGATAGGTCGCTATTATATGTAATCACCGTCGGCTTGAGTCCAACTTGTCGAGCTATTACATGCGCCATGCCATATGTAGGTTCTACAATAGCCAAGCCGCCGTTTATATGTACACTTAGCTGCATCGCAAGCCTTAGCCCCTCATCGGCGCCGGCCGTCACGACAACAGATCCTTGGGGTAAGCCGTGGAAAATTTCGATTTTTTCAGCCAACCTCTTGTTATTGGGATCTGTGTAGTATCTCAGCTCTTGGGGCTCTACAGACGGCATGATCTCTCTATAATACTCCTCTGGGAGAAAGAGATTTTCGTTAAAATGAAGCCTAATCTTACTATAGCCAACGTCTGGTTCTTCGTATACGAAGTCGAATATAGGCATATGCACAGCCCTAGGGAGTGTCAAGCTAATAAATCTTCAACTGTGAGACAACTGATGCGCATATTCGACAATCTAGAGACAAAGCCGTTGGCAACGCCAGAAGAGGCGTGGAAAATAGCCAGATTGCTAAACTATCGCCACATAGGAGGTACAGTAGTCGCCGTGGCACAAGATATTGAAACCAGAGACATCTTAATGGTCGGCTATATGGACCCGGTGGCTGTCGTTTTAACGTTGACGACAGGCTTGGCCCACTACTACTCTACTTCACGTAATAGAATATGGCTAAAGGGAGAGACCAGCGGACACTTCCAGATAGTAAAGGAGTTTAGAACTGATTGTGATAGAGATGCTGTCTTATTAAAAGTAGTACAGATAGGAGTCGCGTGTCACCTAGGGACACGCAGTTGTTTTGAGTCGCCCAACTCCTTTAGGATAAGACTATAGTCTCGCCCCCTCTGCATCTCCCGGCCCTCTCTGGGGGCTCCGAGTCCGCCCCGGAGCCGCCTTTTCGGCAACCCCAGGACGGGGGGCCGGTTGTGCAAAGGGGACCTACTCTAGGTATTCTACTGTTACTGTTTCTGGCCTATACGGTTGTATAAACGACTTCCCTAGCGAGTCCTCAACTATTAGGGTAAAACCGCCTTTCTCTATCTTCTCATATACGGTATTTATAAATCCGTCTATTCTAGCGGCATTTTCAGGCTCTAGGGCTTTTAGTCTTTCCGCATAGTCAATTATCTTATACATAAAGCCCTCTACTGTAGTTATCATAGGCTCTCCGTGGCTCCCCGGCTCTAGTGAAAAGCCTAAATCTGGCGAATATATGACTCCAGTCTTGCTACGGATGAGAAGAGATTTTGCAACATCTATGCCGTCTTTGGCTTTAAAAATTACGCGAATTGGCCGTCCAACTTCTGCATATTCGACGTCAAAAAGGCGGTAGCCGCAATTGCTACAGTAGCCGCTTTGAAGTAACACGTTGCCAAAAAAGGGAGTCTCATATAGTATCTCCACATATCTAAATGTCTTTGTTCCACAGACTGGACAAGTTATTTCGCCGCTATATATTATCGACATAATCTTCACTTGTTGACAACTTAAAAAGGTGTTTCTACTGCTACATATGGAAAAGTTCGACGTCGTAGTTGGACTGGCTGTCGTAGTGTTTGTCTCTCTTGTCTTAAGCGGATTTTGGAGTATTTTTGGGCCAAATACGCAGTTATGTACAACGCTAGTGGGCTACGTTCTTCTCGGCTCTCTCGCAGGCACACTCTTACTCCTCAGCCGGTGGTATAAACAACTTGAAACTGTAGGTATTGTATTTACACTGCTCTATCTCTTAACAATGTGGATAACTTATGTAAGCCCTGGCTATCTTGCCAACTGTTAAAACTTATATAATTAGACAACAGCGAGGGCATGGTTACTAAAAGCGAAAAGAGGAGAAGGCGCGGGAAGATATTTATCATAGCCCTCATCGCCCTTATATTTGCCGAAACTGGATATATCTTAGGTACCACAGGCTTGGGCTGGATTATCTTCGGCCCTAGAGGCGCTTCTCCAACCACAGACTTTACTACTGTGCTCTCAGTCAGCCAGGCCTATGTCTTTTTCAACGGCACAGTCTCAGCTGTTACAACACCTCCGCGATACGATAACGCCTATGTCTACCTAATTTTATACAGGCCTGGTATACAGCTCCCCCAGGCGTTGACTCAACAAATATCTCTAGACGCCGCAGAGAGACCTGTATATGTCTTGCCAGTGTTGGAGTACAATACGCCGATAAACCCCGCCGATTTTGCCGAAGCGTTGCCAACCAATGCAAAAAAACCCGTGATTCTTCTCACATATACTATGGACAAATTTGAAAAAATACGGTCGTGGATTATTGGCGTGGAAAATACATTACATGCCACGTTAAGCGGCAGTTATATAAGAGTGGAGCTGGCAGATGGGCTTCCAAAAAGCGTAAAATTTTTCTAAGGCTCAGCCATGGTGCAACTCTCCGGGGTCTTGCCTTCTAATATCTTCTCTACTGCCTCTCTATCCATAATTGAACAATAGAAGACTGGAATTCCCAAAGCCGCTATCGCAAGACCCACCGCGATCTTCTTTCTAACACCCCCCGTTACATCTATGCCTGCGGTGCCCTCTATATCTATGTCGCTTTCTATCCTCTGAATTTTAGAAGCCCCAGGCGTGCCCGGCGGCGCTGTATATATGCCGTCTACATCCATTAGGAAAACCACGGCGTTTGGCTTAAGAGCTTTTGTAAGTTGGAGAGCTATGTCGTCGCCACTTATGACAACATACCCCACATCTGCGGGAACTATATCGCCGTGGAGAAGCGGATATAGACCATTTTCGAGGGCGTGTTTAATAGGCTCAAGTCTAGTTGGGGTGTCTCTCCAGAAGATATCGCTAGGCTCTATCGGCATGGCGTATACCCCAGCCTCTGCCAGCTCTTCTATTACATATGAAGTAAGACGTTTGAGAGCTGCCTTTGTATACGCTATCCCTAGGGGAGTTAGGCCATATGTCTTAACGTGAGGATGTGCAAAAGAGCCAGCGCCATGTATAAGCACAGCTGGTCTACCGCGAAGTGTAGACGCTATATATGAAATACGCCCCTTGACGTAGGTATATGGTTTTGTTTTATCTGTTATTGCAGAACCGCCAAATTTGACTATATACATCAGTATTGTCTTTCTAGTATAAAATCTAACAATTCTTTCAACGTACCATTGTTTGGGATATTCTCCAGATAGCGTTCTGCCTCTCTTCTATACTTTTCAGCAAGTGAAAGAGCCTCTTCTCTAGCTTTCACAGAGTCTAGTAAAGCGACAGCGTTTTTTATATCGGCCTCGCCTACTTCTGCTTTTGATAATATTGAAAGTAGACGCTCTCTCTCGGAATGCGGGAGTTTTGAAAGCGCTATGGCCACAACCGCATTTCCCCTTTTGTGTTCCTTAATATCTTTGCCAATCTCTTTGCCGAATTTTTTCGGATCGCCGTATATATCAAGTACGTCATCGATAATTTGAAAGGCTATGCCAGCATTTAAGCCGAAGTTCCAAGCTACCTCGGCGAGCTCCTTACTGTCGCTGACTGATAAAACTCCCCATTTTGCAGCAGCTGCAATTAATACGCCTGTCTTAAGCGACACCATGTGTATATAGTCTTCTACCGTCACGTCTCTCTTTCTAGCTTTTATAAAATACGGGTCGTCTCGCCCGGCGTATTCAAAAAGGATGTCTAGTCTCTCTCCCTCGTCTATTGCCTTAATTACCTTGGCCACCTCTTTTGCAAAAACAAGAGGCTTCGGCGTATCTAATACAGCCTCTTCAATAGCCTCTCTATACCATATGCCAATTAAAATAGCGGCGTTGTCTCCAAAGGCTTTTCTAACTGTCGGCATGCCTCTTCTCACATCTCCTCTGTCTATAATATCGTCATATATAAGAGAGTAGTTATGAATTAACTCCACTATAGTTGCAGCAGGCAGAGCCGGCTCCCACTGCCCTGAGACTGCCTCAGCTATTGCCAATGTTAACAAAGGCCTTAGTCTCTTCCCGCCGGTTTTTATCTGATACAGCACTTCTTCTCTAAAATCTGGCGCTACATCTATTGAGAGATAGTGTTCTAAAGCTCTTTCTATCGCCCCCCCGTAGTTCTGATGTAACTTAGTTACTATGTCCATAGTGTGGAAAACCAATAAATATATATGTAATAGCGGTGGCGATGGATCTCTACATTATTACAGTGCCCTCTGTTGTAATTTTGGCTATTCTGGCATTAAAGAAAGGCTTTCTCACTACAAGAGGCACGCTCTCTGCAATAGCCGTGGGAGTAGCCGTCGCAATAGCTCATATGGGCCTCTTTCTACTGATGGCGGTATTCTTTGTTACATCTTCGCTCCTTACAAAACTCAGGGCCCAGTGGAAGTTGGAAAGGGGTCTCAAAGACGTCTCTGGCCGCTCGCTGAGACAGGTAGTGGGCGTCGGCACGCCAATTGCTATGTTTGCATCTATCTATCTTTTGACAGGCAACGCTAAGTTTTTGGGCGCGGCGGCTGTGGCAGTGGCCATTGCTACTGCAGATACATGGGCAAGCGAGGTCGGCGTGGCATATGGCGGAACGCCGAGGTATATTCTTGCACCGTGGAGACGGGTAGAACCTGGGACTTCTGGCGGCATAACGCTTATAGGCACTATGGCGTCTGTAGCAGGAGCTTTTACTATAGCGGCTCTATCACCCCTCCTTTGGATACCACAGCCGTTTTGGAAAATCGCTCTTTTTGGATATTTAGGCGAGCTCTTAGACAGTATATTAGGCGCAGCTCTCCAGATAAAGTATGTTTGTAATGGCAAAATATTGGAAACTTATGTAACTGGCTGTCGTAAGAAAGGCTTTTTAACAAATGAGAGCGTCAATTTAGTGAGCGGCGTGATGGTTGGCTTTCTCTACGTCATAACTTAAAAACGTAGAGACTCAGAAAGTCGTGAGAGTATACGTAGAGGAGTTTCAAATATCTACTCGGTCAAGAGAGGAGATCGTTGTCATAAGCGAGCAGGTTGAAAAAGCTGTAGAAAAAAGCGGTGTGAAAAACGGCATAGCGTTAATTTACGTGCCTCACGCCACGGCGATTATAACCGCTAATGAAAACGAGCCCAGGCTTAAAGAAGATATTCTTAACAAAGTGAGAGCTTTGTTTCCCCGCGGCGCCGGCTATCGCCACGACGAAATTGACGACAATGCCAACGCCCACTTAGCTAACATTTTCTTGGGATTCCACTTGGTAATGCCCGTGGTAAACGGCGAACTTAGACGTGGGACTTGGCAAGAAATTATGCTTATCGAAATGGATGGGCCCCGTAGACGTAATGTCGTTGTAATAGTCATAGGCGAGTGAGAAATTTAGAACTAGTTTTTCTTCTCTATGTCATGCACACTTGTGTAGAGAGCCCCCTTTTGCGGCTCCCGGCCCTCTCCGGGGGCTGGGGCCCGCGACGCCTTTTGGGCGGCCGCAGGCGAGGGGGCTCGGGTCGTTGGGGGCTGGCTTTGCCCCCTAGTCGCCGGGCCCCAGACCGGGGATGTGGCTCATGAGTACGAAATAGTTACAAAAAGTGTGATGGCCATAGATACAGGTGTTATACAGGATAGAATGTAATACCTGGGGGCAAAGATATTTGGTGGAGTTAAATTTTGGACAGAGTAAATTTCCATGAATCATCGCTTTAATCTATCAGACTTCAAAACAGTCCTTAGAACGGTCTACACAGGGATGCGGAAAATAGTAGGAGAGGCCAGGGGGTCTTGTGTCTCATTTACACCGAGGAAGGTATTAGAATTTGGCGGAATAGATACAACAGCTCCAGTGGCGCTTACCTTAGTAAAACACATACTGGAAAAACTTGTGGAGTCAGGTCTTATGCAGAGGGACGATACAAGAGCTAGAACCCGCTATGTACTGTGTAAAAACTCGCCGCTTTGGCAAAAGTTGAGAGACGAAGATGTTGATACACTGAAGTTATTAGAACAGGTTACAGCCGAATAGTGGATGAGAAGAAATTTCTAAAAGGCCTAATATCAGCTCTTGGACTTGAGGACAACGACGTAGTGTACATTGACGGATGGGCGCTTAAAATCGACGGCTCTGCGGCATCTACTTCAAAACTCCCGTTCCAGACTTGGAGAGACTTCGGTTGGAGAAACGTAGCCGCGGCTTACAGCGATATAAGAGTAAAATATGTAGAGCCTCTCTATATGCTTGTCTCAGTCACAGCCCCCCGCCTCGAGGAAGCCGCGGAGATTATAGAGGGGGCGAGGGAGGCAGCGACGCGTCTCTCTCTGAGATATGTAGGAGGCGATTTAAACCAGGGCGGCGATGTGGTAGTAGACGTCGCGATTATAGGCAGAGCTACCTACAGAATAGGCCGCACGCCTAAGCCAGGCGATATTCTCGTGACAATACCTAAATTTGGCTACACATCTCTAGCCTATAGATACTGGAGGGATGACAATCCTGTTGTAGCTAAGGGTGTGGAAATGTTAAAGAGGCCAGAGCCTCTGTGGCCCCTCCCCCCGCCTGAATGTGTTACAGCTAGTATGGACTCGTCAGATGGCTTAGCCGATGTGCTTTGGACTATGGCAAATGGCGTAGACATAATAGTGGAATCTCTCCCTGTACCAGAGGAGGTATTAAGTTTTGCAAAAGAAAGGGGCCTAGATATTGGCGAATTGGTTTTCAACGGCGGCGAGGAGTTTCTCCCAGTGTTTGCCATAAGGCGAGATTGCGATGTAAAAGAGCCCTATGTCACATTTGCTAAAGTAGCCGAGGGCCGCGGCGTTGTCTGGTGGGACGGTAGAGAGTTGAAGTGGAGAGGTTGGGCGTATTTCCGCACTAGTTAACTACGCTTTAGCGCCTTATAAAGCGCTAGGTATAAGTGTGGTGGCTGATATACTTCTCAATTGTTGTAATCGCGCTGGTGTCTACAGTCGGTGTTTTGTTAGTGTTAACTGAGGCATATTCAAACACATTAGAGGCCTATAGAATTGCAAAATTTGCCCTAGACCAATGGAGCTCTCTTACTTCACGTCTAAACTATACCATATGTCTAGCGGCTGAGTCAAGAGCTAGGGAGGCCGTTGGGACTTTGAACATAAGTAAATATCTAGAGCTTGGCGCATTGTTTGAACAAGCCATGTCTAAGGTAAGAGAGAGGAGTCTCCTCAAGAGGCTAAACTTCAGCTGGGCTTTCTGGGGAGACGTCTTTATGTGGAATGTCACATTTCGTAGATATAGAGCTGGCGGAGTTATAGACTGGTTGAGGCCCTCGGCGCTGATAAATACAGTAAATGCAATAAGGGGGACATCTTTTGACTTGACTACGTCTACGGTCTACGACGTGTTCGGTTTTCAAAGTTTGGCCCATGTCTACATATGGCGCATAGGGGAAAGTCAGAAATACCCTTTCAACTATTTCGACTAACCTGCCTGACAGCGACGACGTCAGGCAGGTGAACCGAGGGAGTAGAAAGTGGTGGGAGATTGCGTTAGAGGTGTGGGTGGGTTAAAAAACGGGTTTGTTTTACGGCGGCTATCGCCGTGAGCACGGCCAACGCCGCGGTGGGTATCGCCAATATGAATCGGACTTGGGGCGGCAACAGCGGCGTGTGTATGATGCCGGCAAGTATCAATACGTTGCTTATGACGGTGATTGCTTTTGTGGCGATGAAGATCAACAACATGGCCAACAAGTGTCTCTCGACGCCGAGTGTCCTCGCCGCCCTTACAATTGCATCGCTTAGGGCAAGTACGGCGGTGGCCATTGCAATGTTGGCCCACACGGCGGCCCACGGACTGTTGACAAACAACGGGTTCACCTCAACAAAGCCTCTAGACAGCGCGATGGCGGCGCCGGCGAGACCCAAGCCCGCCGCCGCGTATATCGCCTTCTTTAGGCGCATGCGCAGAGGGGGCAGGGGGAGAAAAGTGTGGGGAAAAATGGGGTTATTTAGTCCATGTCCACTTTTCGCCGTCCCACCGGTATTTGCCGAGGACGGCGTCGTCAAACGTGCCGTCTTCGCCGACGACAACTTCCGACTTTACGACCTCGTCGGTGAAGACGTCGTAGTACGTGTTTACGCCGCCCCTCGCGTCAACTATAGACAGAGACTCAAACATAATCAGCGAATTGTCTGAAAGCCCCTCCTCCCGCAGAGTCTCGATTAGCTTAATGAACTGCCCCACCGTGAGGTAGTGTTCGGTTCGGCCCATGTCCACACGTGGCGCGGAGGGGGAAAAGCTAGAAACACATTTTCAACTATTTCGATACATCTGGTTGACGGCGTAGTCGTCTCCGTTGGGTCTCGCGGCAACGGCGTTACACCTCACGCGCGGCTCTACAGAGATTACGCCTGTCAAAGTAGACTAGGCCAAGCGTTACAAGGTAAGACACAGTCATAAACAATACACTAATTATATCGCCATAAGGTCTCACCATAATGTAAGCTAGGAACACGAGTGTAGCGCCGTCAAAGCCGCAGTATGCTAGAACTGCATAATACAGCGCCAGGAAAACGGCTGTGTGAAGCAGAAACACGAGCATATCAAACTCACCAGTAAGGACATAATAAGAGAAAAATGAAATTGGAATAATAGGCACTAAAAAATTTGCTATTTTACTAACAGAATGTCTCGCTGTGGGGCGGCGTTCGGTTTGGCCCATGTCTACATGTGACACGGAAGTAAAAAACCAGAAACATCCTTTTATCTATTCCGCTTCACCTGCTTGATGTCGTCGCTGTCAGGCAGGTGAGTCGGGAGAGTTGAAAACGCGTTTCTAGCTTTTCTCTCCCGCCGCATAAAGTGGCATGACCCAAATGGGTTATAGACGGTGCCGCTGTCCGCCTGGCGCTGTCGGTCTATCTGGACAAACACTCTGCGTTCGGCAACTCGCCGCCGAGGTTTGCACAGATAAGAAGTTTAAATCTTGGCAAGGTGGTTTTATATTATGAGTCGGCGTTGTGAACATCGCGTCGGCGTTCATCGGTGCGGCGTTGTACATCTATTCATCGTTCCACCTGTGGGCTAATTTGAAGTATAGGCTAGACGCCTTCTTTGTCACCGCCTTTCCGGCCATCCTCGCTATGTTCTTCGCAATCGCTGTGGAGTTTGTACGTGACGAACGACGTGAACATTTCGCCGAATTAGGGGTAGGGTTTACCGGCGCTCATTTCACCAGTCTAACGATAATCATTACAATTGCGGCTTCGCTACCGCCATACTTTGAATCCATGTTGGTCGGCATGCTTCTGTATATAGTCGGCATGTCGATTTGGCTCCTTATTTCAACGTAACCAGATCGTTTTTTTGGACGCCGAAGTTGCCGAAAATTTGTGAAATTTATCCGTTGAAAAATTGCCGTACAAGAGTTATCTTAAGTTCGCCGGGTATATCCGCTTTTGCAACGCTTCAAATAATGGGTTTTGCCCCTTGGACATAGACAGGCGACCCACTGTGAGGTAGCGGCAGAGTGGGAGGAGAAAAAAATGGGGGTCAATACTACGGCTCCTCCTTTGGCGAACACGTCAACCGTGATACAAAGAGGCCAACCACCGCGGTCGACGCGGCCGCGAGCTTCGCCGCAAAGTAGATCTGCGCCAACGGAAGCTGAATTGCATAGTTGAACACTAAGAAAAGTGACCACAGTATTATGAAGATGTGAAAGGCGTATGCATGGGATATCCCCTTGTAACACTTCAACACCGCAATCGGCGCGCCGACTAGCCACAACGAAAGCAGAAGAGAGAAGAACTCTATTGCGGCGTAGCTCCAGTCATAGAGTGCGATGATGACGCTAGATGCGAAGAACGCTACATATGACGCGGCGAGCCAGACGTTCATGTCCGCATGAGACCGGCAAGAGAAATACTTGAAGAAGAGGTGGAGCCCGGGTTTGCGACAGAAGAAAGCCCGCCGATGGAAAAAACTAAGGTTGATTTAACGCTAGTTGGTCTTTCAGTTCGGCGACGACGCGGTCAAAGTATTCATCAAACGCCGGCGTCAGATAGAAGTTATACTTCATAATAAGACTATACAGCAGTGGATCCAAACACACTTCCGCAACGGCGTGGTAGAGTGTGGGGCCGTCTTGGCACTCTTCCACACGCCCTATGGCAACGTCTCTTGCTCTTTTCATGTTGACAGCAAGGTAGATGTCGTACTCATAATATCCGCAAGATCTGCCCCACCGGCCTCTTCTCACTTTGGTTTTTAACACGACACGATTGACACAATACTCATCTAGGCAACGGTATACGAAAGTATGCGTCAACCCGAAGAGCACGAACCGCGCCATCTGATAATCGCTTATACATTCGCCCATGGGAGGGCGTTGCTCGGTAAAGAAAAGCCAGAGGCACATTTTCAACTACTTCGGCTCACTTGCCCGACGGCGCCATGAGACAAGTGAATGTTTTAACTCCGGCGGAGGGCCCAGAGCGCTCCGAGGGCCGCGGCGGAGAGCGCCGACACCGCCACAAACGCCAAGAGGACTCTCTCAGAGCGTGTGATGGCATAGGCGACGGCCCACACCGCGACTGTGGCGACGGCCATCGCCGCCAGAAACGCGGCCAGAATCCGCATACCACAACTACACAGGCGGGGAGAAATGCGAGAGGGGCGGAAAAAAGGGGGATGTTCTACCGCTCCCCGTCCTCCTCATCCCACTCGTCTTCCTCCTCTTGCTCCCATTCTATCTCGAATGTCTCCCACAACTCCTCTTCCTCCTCCTCGTCCTCCTCTTCTTTCATAGATGGACATTCTTCTTCGCACGAGACGGATAGCGGGAATCCCGGAGCAAACGGATTGGGTATTAGGGCGAAACAACCACTCTCTCTAGTCGTTTCAATGTATACCACATCATCGCTACACCATTCTACATTGACAACTTCTCCTCCTAATTCACGGATCGCGTTCTCAAGCAATTCGCGTTTTTCTATAGGCAATTGTGTTTGGCTCATGTATGCAATTGGGGGCCAAGAGAAAAGAGAGAGTTTTGGTAGCGTGGCCTACTGTGGTGTTTCGGGGGCGCCGCTCTCGGACGGCTTGGCGTATTTCGCGGCCGCCGCCGCTAGCTTCCTGTACTGTTCTATGTCGAAGTCTTGTGGGAGGAGCCCCGCCTTTTTCGCCAACTCTACGGCCTCTGCTGTCTTCCTCCGCTTTAGGTCTTGGAGTATGGGCTCCATGACGCTCCTCACGTGTTTGTTGCAGAGGGGGCAGTGGAAGGACAAGCGTCTCCGCGCGGCGATGGCGGCGCGGTTTCTGAGGGCGGCTAGAAGCGGGGGCTCCAACTGTTGCAATTAGGACGCCGAAAAAATCCCCTATTTTCTTAGATCCCACTCCAACTCCAACGCCCTCCAAGCCTCGTCGAGCGTGTACTCTTCGGTGTGGAGCGCCCCGCGGTCAAGGGCGAGCCTAAAGAGCTTGAGGTTTTTCGCCCCCACCTTACGAGCTTCTTCTATCATCATCTTGATGAGCTCTAGGCTGTGTGTTGTGACGAAGATCTGGTTGCCGCGGTCGATGTGGGATCTCAAGATGGCGTTTGCGGCGATCCTCATGAGGTTGGGGTGGACGTGTAGCTCGGGCTCCTCCAACAACACCACACCACCGCTTGGCGTTAAGGCTTGGATCAAGAGCGTGAGCGCGTATCTTACGCCGTCGCCGGCTACGTAGATGGGGACTGAAGCGTTTTCGAAAACCAGGTGGAGCACCCACCTGCCGTGGATGTAGAGCGGCACAACGTCGCTGAGGTCCTTGTACTGGGAGCGCAACGCTTTGACTACCGACTCCTTGGCCGCCGCGCCCGCTTTGGCCACCATCCTGGAGTAGGCCTCCTCGGGCGAGCCATATTGATAGACGCTGTTCCAGTCGACAAATACCGCCTCATAAATCGGCCTAGGCCATTCTTGAGGGAAGATGTAGTGAAACTTGCCGTCTTCGTCCATATAGAGTGATGCCTTTACACCTCCTACGGTCTCCAGGTCAAGGGCGATGAGTTTTTCCACGTGTAGCCCTCTTTCTCTAAGCACTGGGATTGCACCGGCGCTAGGCATATCTGGCTTGATTTTGATCCCTGTCTTATTTCCATCTTTTAGCGTTGCAGATATGTGTATCTCTCTCTGCCCGTGGTAAAACAGCGCCTCTGCCGAGGCCAGGCCGAACCAACCGCGCCTCTTCACGACGTAGGCCAGCCCCTCATCTGGCTTGAGAGCTATGTAGAGCGCCTCTAAAATCGAGGATTTTCCAGTGCCGTTTCTGCCAACGAAGATGTTGACCGCGGCGAAGTCTTTTATGCTACCTTCCCTAACGCCGCGGAAGTTCTTGACCTCCAACCGGACGACCGGCGCCTCTCTGACGTACATGACATGAGGAGAGGCGGGGAGAAAAAAGGATGTTAAAGGTATATCTCCTCCCACTCCTCTCTGTCGAGGTACTGGCCAGCGTCGACCTCTTCCTCTCTCCACTGTCCATTGTCGTATATGTACAACCGCTCTGGCCGCGACGCGTCTGGGTGGGGCCAGAATTCTGCCCTGAGGAACTGGGGATAAACAGATATATCGACAACATGTTTGCCGTGGCGGAAGGAGATTATTGGGATAAAGTAGTAACTTACCCAAACCGACTTCGGCATGCCGAACATGCCGAAGAAATTGTCTAGCGCAACGCCCAACCTCCCCAACAAGTACCCCCTACGGTCTCTCACATAGAGCGAAAAGAAGTAGCCATTGGCGTTGACGATCTGGCGGAGCGGCATGGCGTCGAGGTCGCGCTTGTGGACAAAGAGAAATCCCCACCCGTGTGGCATTGGCACGAAGCGGTGTGCAATAAGTCTTCTGACGTCTGTCAGCGATATAATAAACGCAATCCTATCTCTTTCTTTGACTGGGCGCATGTCAAGATGGAATGGGAAAGAAAAAAACTAGATCGGTTTAACGAGGTAGAGGTCGCCGACTTTGGTTGCGCTGTAGACGGCGTCGAAGTATGTTGGATCAATACAAAAGTATCTATCTTGGTCAACACAGAGGAGTCTCCTCTCGCCACAGAAGATGTTAGAGTAGTCATCGCCGTCGTAGTCGTAGACACATTTGGCGATGTTTAGGTCGAGTTGTCTTGTTGGTTGTAAGGGTCGCAACAAAGCGGCCGCGACAGGCGAGTAGTTGTAGGCAACGTCAAGAGCGCCAACTTGGAGGAGCCTCAGGGGCTTCAACAAAACCAAACCGTTTTTTCTAACGAAGTCCCAGAACTCCCTTCTCTCCATTATTTGGATCATGCCACTTTACGCGGCGGGAGAGAAAAGCCAGTAGACACGCTTTCAACTCCTCCGCTTCACCTGCCTGACAGCGTCGCTGTCAGGCAGGTGAGTCGAAAGAGTGGAAAGGGGAACCCTAGCTTTTCGCCACGCCAGTGGGAGAAAGACATGTATGACGTTGAAATAACGGAGAGAGAGTTTTTCGAGGCAGAAGAGTGGGCGATTAAACACAACGAGCCGTTCGTCGCCTACGTCTATTTGTGTGCCCGTTACCACTACTGTCCACCGTTTGTGAGAGACGTCATATCACAACTCCGCGACCGCATACTCTATCTGTTGCCCTACGGCGCCGACGTCTCTGTCCTCTTCCAATAACCTTCCTTTTTTCCCCTTTCTCTCTCCTCGCTATGGGCCGAATAAAACAATTAGTAGAGGACGTCAAATCATATGTTGCTAGCGGCGTCACGTCTGTGTGGTGGTTGAGACGTAGGTACGGGCTGAGCTACACGCAAGTGCGGTACCTCTTGTTGCAATATCGCTTCCCACGTGCGGTTATTGCCAACGTTGGTTTCGTAACATCCTCTCTAGTGCCAAACAGGGAAGATCCTCTGGTGTCCGCCATATACGTTGTCCTCAGAGAATTGCACAGGGAGAGTTTGTACTCCCGGTGGCCCCTCAGAGTGACCAAACGGCGCGTAGCGTCTCTCATTGAGGCTTATGGCTATCGCAACGTCGAGACTATGGCGTGTAGGGTAATCTACAACATTTTATCACGTTATGGCACCAGAAAAGATAGAGTGATTATCGTTCGCGACATGCCAGATGCCGATAGTGTATTTGCCGAAATATTTGAGACCAATAGAAGGGTCGCAAAATTGATAAAAAAGTTGAAAATGGGAAGGGAAAAGCCGATATTCATCAATAAGAGAGTGCTTATACAATTGGCTGAGAAGTACGGCGTGGCGCCAGAGACGTTGTTGCGCATACTCTCGGCATTGGCATAACAATAACCCTCTTTTTCAATCACAAGAAAAAGGGGGTTATGTAGGAATGATCGTTACGACATCGGGTTTACGATAACACACTACAGCGTTTGATTTTGGTTGGCACATAAATCCTAAGTCTCTAAGCTCCTCTACAATTATGGGGATGACTGAAACATCAAATGGTAATTTGAATTCTCTAGACCCCCAAACCACTTGGATCATATGATTAGACGACAACGGATAAGAAAAGCGAGGGGGAAAAAGGGGGGTTATTCTACGCGCGGCGCCACGTAGTAGTGGAATGTCCAACCATTGGGCAAGCGTGACTGTAGCAAAAGTACTGGGCCGTACACTATCGTGTAGACTAAGTTCGGCAGATCTCGGAACTTCATGGCATCAAAGCTTGCGTCTACATTTGCATCTCTAACTATAATGCCGAGTTTTCTGATCTCAGTAAGTCTTATTGCGTCATCGTACTCTTTTTCCTTCTTTCTCGCCAGTTCGGCTAGGCGTCGCCCCGCTACGCCTCTGACTACGACATGTTCTTCCATCTTGATTTGCGGTAGCCCCTCTCCTGGCCTATTAATCACAATTTTGTGTCCATTTTTCGTCATTATTAATGTCCCATTCTCAATTTTCCAACTGGCTTTAACAAACAGAGCGAATTCAAGCGGATATAACAAGACCCTAGCCGTATTGTCCAACTCGGTAGTGTTGAAGTAACGCGCAAGCGAAACTCTGTCGTTGGAGAGACACTCGACAATGTTGTGACCTACGAGAATCTCGTCGCATTCACTAGTAATCTTTTTTGCAATCTCGGTTGGGATCATGGAAGAGGAGGGCGGCGGGCTGAAAAAAGAGGGTTATTCATCAGGCGGCGGGAACCAGGGCAATTCGGTTATTTTTAACGGATTGTCCTTTGGAATGAGGAGCAGTCTCCTCTGTCCCTTTCCGTTGACTATCTTGCCGATTACGTCCTCTTTGTTTGCAACATATACATAATTGCCGTATGGCTTCAACACATAAACGTCTTCGGGCGTCGTAACCATCACTCTCCCAAATAGCCCATTGATGGATAGGTCAATTGCTTGGCTGACCTCTTCCCAGAGTCTTTCATCCTTTAGGACTGTTTCAACAATTTGGTTGTAGTCTTTCTTTAGCCGCTCCATAAAGTAGTGAAATACCTCTGACGCCGCGTTAAAGAGCCAACCGTAATAGTGGCTCCTTACAGAACGAAAGTACATTTCGACGTCTTTGACCTTGAGCTCTTCGGAGTATTGCAATTGCACTTCGGGAAATTGGCAATGGTATATTATGTTGCCGGAGACACAGAGATGCAATCTCCACACCAGATCTGCGACTTGCAATATTTTGGGTTCCATATGGCCGTATTGCCACATGGTGAAAAACGAGGAAAAAAAAAGGGGTTATTTGAGGAGGTGGCGGATGTGGAAGTCGACGAGGTCGTCGAGTGTACTCTCGGCGAGGGGCCAGAGCTCTTGTGGAATCCTCTGTTCGCGCCACTTCTCTATAAACACTTTCTTGTTAAACAGAGACAAGAACTTCTTAACTACATCGTCGACAGAGCTGATGAGGGGATCGTTAAACGCGAAGAATTTCAGTTCTCTCATTATATTGGCCGAGAAGTCTAACATAATGGAGTTGACGTAGTACGCCCCAACATCTTTCTGAATATAAGTAAAGATGATTTTGCCATTACACTTCGCAACAAACGATCTACTCCAGTTGCCTATTCCAATTGATGTTTCGCACATGGGTGGTTTAGTGTGGTGGGGCGAAAAGCGAGGGGAAAAGGGGGTTAGTTCAGAAGGGGAAGGATACTATCCACGATCTTGTCAACAATCTCGTCAAAATAATGTCTCTCCAATTCTTGAAGTAACCATTGTGGATTCAACTTCAACTCAACTATAACGCCGTTTCTAATAGCTTTCAATGTTTTGTGCTTGAAATCGATAATCAGAGATTTTTTCGCAATCCCGACATGTGTAGCAACAATAATATCGCCACAATTTACCAAATAGTCTACGGTGGCATCTTCGTTAACTCTGACAACTCTTTCGCACATGGGCAGAGCCGTACAAAGTGGAGAAATGTGAGAGAGGGGGCCCGAGGGCCCCCTAAGAGGGGCACACGCCCCTCTTGCGTCCCCCTTTTTTCGGCGTGCCCCGGGGGACTTGGGGCATGTTCTGTGGGCGCCGCGGACGTGGGGGCTCCCATCTCTGGAGCCCCGTACTACAGTAATTTATGGGGTTAAAAACTTGCTAGAAAGAGTATTCTCTTGGGGTCATGCATGGCATAGTGGTAGAGAGGCGAATCGGGGCAGACTCTGTAGTGTGATCCGAAGCGCTCGACAAGCCCTAGTCTGGCCAACCTCTCGAGGAGCTCCCTGGTTTGCGCACCAAACTGCATTGGGTGTATAATGACGCAACCATTATGGTGCCGCCTGATGTAGTCTATGATCTCTATCATTGGCTCCATGTAGGTCATTTTCTCATCTCTTAAATACTTGTTTAGATTGCGCCTAACTAGCAACCTCATTCAACTATCTCGACTCACCTGCCTGATGTCGTCGCTGTCAGGCAGGTGAATGTTTCAACTATCTGGATTGACACTCGATCCCCCTCATCCACTCCCTCAAGAAGATCGGCAGTGACTCGCTTGTGGCCTGCCACCTCCCTCCCATTACCCGCTTCAACCACGTGGTGGCGGCGCGTCTGTACGCTAATGTGTCAAAGCTACGGATGTAGCGGCACATGCCCAGACGGATTAGGTGGAGTAGCGCCCTTTGGCGGGGCCCAACACGTGGTACTGCTCCCGGGCGTTGGCGAGCATGGCGGCGGCCACCGCGCGGGCGCATGTGAGGGGGTCGCGGGCGCAGTCAACCACCGCGCCGCGGTAGGCGATTCGTCTGAGCGGCATGGCATAGACGTCTGCCCCCACATCGGGGCACTCCAGCCCCTGGCATACATACACCACGCCGGCGCCGAGGGCCCTCAGTCTCGGCGCCCACCTCTCGAAGCTCTCCCTAGTGGCGCGGGCGTCGCCCGGCACGTCCGGCGACACCGCCAAAACCTCCCCAGACGCCCTCTCCACGACCCTCCTTACGAACTCCAGATACTTGTCGCCGACGCCGTTGAAGAGGTTCTTGAAGCCCACGTCGACGAGGATCCTCCCCGCGTGGGGGACGTAGCGCCAAGTGCAATGCGACATGGTGCAGAGCAAGCCGTAGCCGTCAGACGGCGGCTCCCCGACGTAGACAATCACGACAATATTTGTGTTGTGACAAGAAAACCCTGATTTTTCGCCTTTGGCGCTTGTGATTTTTATGAGCGCGCTCCTCCACGGCGCTTGGTCGAAGTGGGATAGGATAAGACACCTCGTGTATAGGGAGTTGGGCGTGCATGACGACGGAGAGCTCATCAGGAGGTTCGTGGACGTGGACAACTGCCGGCCGGTGGACGTGGACGCTTTGGCGTCTGTGTTGCGCAAGTTCGCCGAGCCGGCCGACCCCGGGGTCTTCGCCACGCCCTTCTTCGACCCGCGCTACCCCTGCGAGCTCCTGCGGTACCCCGCCTATGGAGACGTGCTCTACCCGCCCCTCATGCTCTACTGGAGCCGGGAGTTTGACGCCAACGCGCGGCCGGCGGTGGCGGTGGTCGGGACGCGGAGGTGCTCCGAGGAGGGCAGAAAGACGGCGAGAGAGCTCGGCAGAGCTCTGGCGTTTAGGGGCTACGTCGTTGTGACCGGGCTCGCCGAGTGTATAGACGCCGAGGCGGCGCGTGGCGCCTTAGATGCCGGTGGGGTCGTCATAGGCGTGAGGCCGTGGTTGCGACCGCTCACGCTCCCCAAGGAGTCGACACCGCTTGCAAAAAGAGTCGTAATCGTCAGCGAGCGGTTGGAGAAGCCGGCGGGAGATGTGAGGCGGCTCTACTTCTTCCGCAACAGGATCATAGCGGGGATAGCCAAGGCGGTGGTGGTCGTAGAGACGCGGCAGGCCGGCGGGACTACACACATGCTCAAGCTGGCGGTGGGGCGTCCTGTGTACGTCTTCCCCCACGGCGCGTATTCACAGTTTGTACATGCCGGAGCCGTCCTCGTCAGAGACGTCTCAGAGCTCCTAGACTATATGTCTGTCTAGCGTCACTCACAACGCTTTTTTCGCTTTACGAACATAGATAGTAATGCTTATATTATTTTGTGTTTCATTTTTACATGAGACCATGCATGTTAGATGTTGACGATGGTGAAGTATATGTTACATGTTGTTCCCACTCTGAACAAATCAGTTATGAGTTGTCTCAAAAACTCGCCAAACTAGCACAGAAGTACGGATTAGTAGTTATGCAACCGCGCGCCGGGTATTCTTCGTACGAACCGGTGGAGTGGCGCGACGTCCACCTCTGCTTCTTCATGTTGCCCGTACACCCGTACCTCACCCGTCAACGTGACACCCTTACGCTTCCTCTGTCGTACTATGCCTTTCTCTACCATGCAATTACGGCCGGCTTGCTCGATCGGCAGAGTGTAAAAGAGGTGCTTGAATGGCTCGAAGAGGTTGGCGTAACACATCCACCACTTGTATACGACTTGTTGGGCGTCTCCCTAATAAACTAACCCATTTTTAGTCTGTTCCTCTTTCTTTCAATTCTCTCGACTCCGTCACTCAAGTGAAGCGTATTGCCGTTTTACGCACATTCCATGCCATTGTGTGCAATCTTCAAGTCTCAGCGGCTTCAGGCCCAACGCCCTGAGCAACAAGTGCTCCATTGGATCCCTTGTGTCTATGTACCATATCTCTGCGGCGGAGAACTCCGCGTCGGTCTCTCTGCCGCAGACGATTGCCACATCGAATGTGCCATATTTTGTGAGGTCGCCCTCTTCGAAGGCGACAAAGGCGGAGGATGAAAAGATCTCCGCTATGGGGCTGGCGGAGAGGGGCAGTACCGAGAGCCGCTCCATCTCCCGCTCGTAGAGCTCGTATCTGTCGTATATGACGACGTCCATACCGGCGATAGAGATCAGCTCAGCTCCGAAGCCGCAGGGGAACCACCCTGCCACCAGGGCTAGGCCGCCGGGCCTCAAGAACCGCTGGACGAAATCTATCCGCTCTGCCGTCCACGCCATGTGTACAAGCGCGTGCAGGGCGGCGCGCGTCTCCAAGTCAAGTCTCGGCCTCTCGCCGAAGAGGTACGGCAACACGACATTGTCGAAGACTGTGGTGGCGTAGTGCTCTACGTCTACGTCTCTCGCGCCGATATACTCCACGCCGCGCCTCTGCAAAACCCCGAGCTCCGCCAGGGCGTCTAACAACTCCGCCATGCGCGACGTCAGCGGCTTAGACGCAAGTGCCACCAGGAGGCGGACGGCGTTTGTCTTGACCAGAAGGCGGCCGATCATGGCAACAAAGCCAGGAGCTGTTCTGGTTCGTCAAAATATGCAGAGATGTAGTACACCTTAGCCGCGCCCACCGCCTTCGCAATCTCGTCCGCTTCGATAAAGACCCCGCTTACCTTCGCGAGATCCATCTTGTTACCCACTATGACGACTTCTCGAAAGGGCCTTATCCCCCTGTCTAGTAACGCGCTGTGTATCTCCGCAATGGCGTAGAGAGTGTCTCTGTCTGTCACGTCGTACATGTATATGACTCTGTCGGCGTAAAAAGTCCACATCTTGGCGAAGTTCAGAGCTACCTCGACCGCCAGTTGGCCGGGGACGTCTATGATGTCGTATGTACGTCTGGACATATATATCGTATATATCCCCGGCCGCCTAGTGACGTGGGGCCGTATTGATAATCCCAAGATCCGGTAGACGAAGGTGGTCTTGCCGACGCCGCCGACGCCGAGGAGGGCGACTACCCGCCTGTTGAGCACGGGAAGAAAAGAGCGTTGTTGGAAAAGCTAGGTCAGTAGGGCGCGCTGAATGCTGACCCAGGCGGCGAACGTGCGGGGATCTGCCTTCAACATCTCTTTAAACTCCTCCATCTTGACTTGGGCCAGTAGCTCCGGCGGTAGCTCTGAGAAGTCGTCCTCCTCGAAGAGCCGTTTCCAACACGTGTAGCCATAGGCGTACACGAAGGTGTAGCCGTGTTTCAGCAACCACTTGGCGGCGTAGTAAGTCATGTAGAAGAGCTCCGCGGGGACGTAGTACCAGATGTGGCGCTCGCCAAACACGACATACGTCAGCTTAGACAGGCCGGTGCACTGCCTGTGGTAGCGTTTCCTAACCGAGACGTCTTTAAACCACGCCCTGAAACAGGGCGTGGGGCAGTATCTGAAGTATAGATGTAGTCTCACGGGTCTTGGTTGGTTGGATTGCGAAATTCTAGTGTCCATAGCCGGGCGTATACACGTCCTAATATTTCTTCTAGTTACAACTTGATAAATTGTCAGTGTGACCAAAACTTTTTGTAAAGTCTCTCCCTCTTGTAGTAATAAGACATACCTTCTGACTTTTCTTAACCAAAAAATCCCAGAAAATATGAGGACAATACTCCAAGACGACATGCCCGTGATGGCGCTTAGAATTATCCATGTTAATCCGCCTACGCCTGGCTTCTATGTCGCCTTGAAGCACATTGTCATATACTGGTTGGAGACTCGCCACCGAGGTAACTTAGTGTCTCTCAAGCCGCAATTAATCAACCGGTTTCTAAAGGAGTATGGCGTTTTCAATGGACTTAAAGAACCAACAAAAGAGTCGATATACAAGAGAGTGGGCTTCTTCGTAAAGGCGCTGAAGGAGAAGGCGCGCATGTGTCTGTATGAGGTTAGGGACAATGCGCCGGTATTTCAACGCGATTGTCTAATTGCGTTCTTGCGCCACACAGACTACGACTTCTGGGCCCGGGCGATTCGGGAAGTCGCCTAACCCCCTCTTTTTCCTAGCTTTTCTACTCTTGTTATTTCACGCCCGTGGACGTGGTGGAGTGGATATTGGCCAGGGCGAGGGCGCGCGGGTGTATGCGTGTCGTCGTCATAGGCGGAGTGCAATACGGCGTATTGTCCTCGGTGCGGGCGTTGATACCAGGCGTCCGCATCACAACAAGAGAGCTACGGCACATAATCCGGCGCCACAATCTGCCATGTCGCGTGGAGTACGTCGTCAACAGAGACCCCTACCTAGTCTGCAGATGCGACTGGATACAGCTACTGAGAGGGGCACATTAACTCTACCATATCGCCAGCCGGCGGCGAGGGGGTAGAGGGCAAAGGTAGCCGCTTTCTCCCCCGAACCTCAGCCTCAAAACCCGCACGACCGCCGCCCCGGCTCCAGGCGGCGGGGAGGCGCCGCCAGCCCCCAAGCCGCCCGAGGTAGCCCAGACGGCCGGCCAACCGGGAAGGCCAAAAGCCGCAAAGCCAGAAGCGGCAACCTCACGCCAGCCCCATCCGCCTTCAAACCCAACCGCCACCCCCGCGGACGGCCTCCAGCCCCAGCGGCAGCAGACAGAAAATGACGATCTGGCGCCACGCCCCCCGCCCGCCCTCTTGCCTCTGCGCAACCGGGGCGGGCCCCAAGAAAAGACCAAGAAAGGGGATGTGTTAGATGTGCCAGTAGAACAGCTTTAGAAACGCCCGCCTCGCCGCCTGCTCGTCGCCCCTCTTCAGCGCGTCGGCGAGCTCGCCGAAGAGTCTCCCGACGACCCCCCGGTAGGCGCCCTTTCTACCTTCTGCAAGCTCGGCGGCTGCCTCCCAGTCGCCGTGTAGGTAGAAGACAGCCGCGCGGAGAAACGCTTGGAAGGAACTTACCACATATTTCCACGTCTCTCGATCCTTTACTTTCGTCTTTTTTACCTCTTCGTAGGTGCGACTGTCTTTGCTTAGGATGGCATCATACAACCTTTGCAAGGTGTCGGCAACATGCGTCTCTTCCTCCATGTACATGTACTCCATAATATCCACCTCCTTTGCCGCCTCTACTGCCCTCTCCACGTAGTTGCGGTCGCACATGGCGGCGACGGCTAGTGCCGCCGCGTATGCCTCTGGGTGTACCTCGGCGGCTTTCAGCGCCTCCTCGGCTTCGCCTTCCAGACATCTGCCCGACCGCCCCTCCACCGCCTTAGCAACCTCCGCGGCAACGAACTCAGCCGCGGCTTTGGCAAAGGCATCTGGCGTCAAAAACGGCTTCCACGCTTTTGCAACTATCCAGAGTTTTTGGAAATCCCAACGCTCCCCTTCAACATCCCACTCAAGCGCCCCCTCGGAAAGGAAGGCAACACGGCCGAGAAGTGACAACAGTACAATGCGGTTTGACTTATCATCTTCTCCTTTCAACGTCTCTTGGAAGTGCCTCCGCGCCTCCTCCCACGCGCCTTGGGAGAAGTATGCAAGTCGGTATAGGGTGTGGAGGTAGTAGCGCCATCCCTTCAGTAGAATCTCATATTTCTCCTTGGGGTCTCCGCCCTCTACAGACAGCCACTTCTTCAGCCCCTCCTCCCGCTCCACATCTAGCTTCTCCAGATCTCCCAACACCTCCTCAGCCTCTTTCAAAACCGACAGAGGGTCGCCGCCTCTTCGCATCTCATGCTCAGCTTGAGCGAAGAGGTAGTCCAGATACGCCACCCACATCAACGCCCCATCTCCAATCTCCCACACAAAAGTCTCCGCTCTTCTCAACGCTATGCCAGTCATATTCGGATTTTTTCTCGCAATAGTTGTCCACATCTTTGCCAGGAGTGTTTTTACCACGTCGTCGCCCCTAGACACTAGAAACGGCTCTATGCCAAACGATTCCGCATAACTTCTTACATAATATGCTATCAGATACTGTAGCTCCTTCGGAAGTTGAAGCTCTTTCGGAAGCCCGCCGGCTTTCCCCTTCAGTCTCCACCACAGGTTCTTGATAACCCTTTCATGAAACCCTAACCCTACCAACGGCGCGAGTTGAAGCGCATATGCGCCCCAGCGGAAGGCATGTCTGGCCAACTCTTGGACTTCGTCGTCGCCGTACCCAACGGTCTTGCACCTCTCCCAGAGCCAAATGACGTGGCTCAAGGCGCTAAGCAACATTCGGCCTGTGTATTCTCCGCTTTTCTCTGACTCCCACGTCAATATTTTGAGGAGCGCCTTCCTAACGAGGGCTTGCTCCTCGCGTGTCTCGTCTAGTGTGTTGACTAGGTGGCGCCACTTCCACCATCCCTCCCTAAGGCGGTAATAGGGCCGCCGGCCGCCTCCCAATTTCTCCTCACCCCTTTCGACCAGCCAGTACTCCTCCAGCGCGGGGGCGCACCTTAGCCCGTGGCTTCTGACGTACTTAAGTACCTCCCCGGCGAGCTCTTCCGCAAGCCTTCTGCTCTCATCTTCGCTCTTCGTCAACGACTTTAGGCACATGTCGGCTGTGTCTGGACATAGGCAGGCCAGCTCCTCCTCGGCGGCGTCTCCATAGAGAAGCGCCGCTAGGGCGAAGTTGGTCTCCCTTATCTTGTCGTATACGGCCTTGACTGCGGCTTTCATAATCCTGGCGTTTGCCTCAGCCGCCTTCTTGGCCTCTTCCGGCTTCATTTTCTCCAGCTCCGCCAGCGGCGTGTAGAGCCCCTCCGCCAGCGCCGGCATCCTCTCCAGCTCCTCCCTGGTGAACCCCAGCTTCACCATGGTCAAGGCGATGTAGATAGAGCCGGCGGACGCCCTGTAGAGAAGGTCGCCGTACCTTTCCCTCACCTTTTCGTACTCCCCCTCCGGGAGGTTGGCCCTAAGCATCTCCTCGAACTCCTCCGACGCCGCGGGGTCCAGTAGGTAGACGTCTCTCTCGTCTTTCACGGCCCCCATCAGGAGCTCTAGTGCGGCTCTCCTCAGCGGGTTTTTGTGATGCCGTATCTTTATGGCTTTTTCAAATAGTTCTTTGTATTCGATGTCGTTAAGCCTTTTGACGTAGATCACTCGAGTGCCGTATTGCGCCAGATACATCCCCAGTTTTAACACAGAGGTCTCATAAAGCCAAAAGTCTGCCAAGTCGTCAAATATGAAAACGCCGTTGAAGCCTTGGCGGGGGGGCTGCACGGCGGCGTTTTTAATGTCTAGCACCGCGGCCGCCGCTGGGATGGAAATAACCATGGCAGAGGCGAGTTGCTCCACCTCACTAGACTGAGCCTCTTCCACAAATCTACTCACTAGTCTATCAAGATTAGGCGGTTTAGAAACACCGAGGTTTTCAAGTAGAAATTCCACGAAGCCTTTAACCCTGTCGGCGTTCTCAGTAGTCTTCCCGTCTCTCTTCACAGCTTTTAATACCTTCTCCGCCTCCTGGACCCAAGGCTCTATTCGCGATAGTATACCGACAAGAGCTTTAGCAACCGTGTTGGGGTCTGTCTCCAACACGGCCACGGGAATGTAGACCTTGGGGAAGACGTGCAGATCTCCCACCTCGTAGAGATAGATGTCTGGCTCCTCTCTCTCAGTACGCGAAATGGTCAACACTTGGGGAGACACTTGTCTAGCTATGTAAAGCGCTGTGGCAGTCTTCCCAACCCCCGGCGGCCCCACAAGCGCCAAGACGCCGCTCTCCCTCAGCCTCCCGGCGGCCTCCTCCTCAAACCCCCTCTTCACGTAGCGAAACTGTATCACTGAACCCACCGCGTTTATACAGGCTGTTTTTATTTATAGATTTTTTCATTTTATCCGCGTCTCAGGCCGTATATACAGACATAGCCACGCTTAACCCACAGACGTCGGGGACAACTCCTCTCAACCGCGAAAAGACGGCTTTTTTGCCGAAAGAGCGTCAATGATGTGAAACCGCCTAAAGCTTGAGATAGTTGAGACAGAGGTCTCTGTGTATGCGCTCCACTCTGAAGCCGATTGTGTACCGCCACGTGTCGAAGTCTGCCTGGTAGAAGTAGTTGGCGAGGATGGTTAGGGCGTTCTCCACGTATGCGGCTATCTCAGAGCGCCAGTCCCCTCCCAGCTCCCGCTCGCCCAGCATGGGCTCCCCGTCCTCATATACGAGGGCGACTTTTGTGGGAGACTCTGCGTTGAGCTCCCTTACGAAGTCGTAGAGGTCTCTGCCTATCTTCTCCGCCTTGACTAAGACCACTACCCTGTCTACGACGTCGCCCGCCACTATGAAGTGGAGACCGATGCGGGTGGGCCTGGACTCCGCATCCAAGCGCACCTCCCTGGGGCACTTGATGCCGTATGTGGCGCAGAGGGTGGGTATTGGGTTTACGCGTTTCATAGGCACTCCGCAGACGCGCGCCTTATGTATACACCTCGGTGGCGGGTGAAGTTGTGCGCGACGCAGAGGGGGATTCTCTCACGTCCGGCAGACATACTACCTCCTTACGTAGTCCAACGCCTCTTTTACACATTCTAGTTTGTTGTTGCAGAGCTTAGCAAGTTGACGTAGGTAGTCGTCCCAACCATACCTCTCGCCTACGCACGTCACAGTGCGGCACTCCGGCTCTCTCTGCCGAGCCGGAGGCGTTCCGCTTTTTACAACGAGACGCGGATCTAAGCCGTATGACTTCGCAATACGGTACAACACATTTTCGACGAGCTGAAAAGGCCAGTCCTCTCTCCCAGGAGGGGGCCAAGTGCCGGCGCTAACCCTTCTATACATCTCCACTAGAAGCCTTGGATTAATACCGTTCTCCTTAGCGGCGCGATAGAGGACACCTTCTATATACCTTTGAAGCCACTCCTCCATACAAAACGAATATGGAGCCCCTTATAAACTTTTTCTCTGTAGCTCTATCTAAGCGAATAAACTATGAATACATCTATGAATACATCACAGTAATAATAGTTGATACGATATATTCACACATCACTCAACCACTCGGCAACATAAGCGTTTGATTACATTCTAGCGCTACAGCCGCCACGGCTAGTTTGTCTCTTGCGGCCGCCAACAGGCGGCTTCTCTTTCGTGTCTGTAGTACTGCTCTAGGTCTTGTGGCGTTGGTAGGAGCTTTAGTGTGGGCCCCTCGGCGCATTGCACCTCCACCACGGACCCCCACTGGCATATCCTCGTGGGGGTACAGCCCCTCTTCCTGGCTAGAGAGAGGGCACACTCCACGCCGGCGCAGGGCGCCTCTTCGAAGCGGTCCATGTAGTAGATAAGCATATTAACTAGTGCGCCCCCGTATATATGCTTCACTTCGACCGCGTGGTAAAGATGACGTCCTCTACATACGCCCTGTACAAGGGAGAGAAGAGAGTAGCCGAGCTCTACATCACGGCACTAGGCGCCATGCTCGTCCTAGAAGACAAGACAGTGGTGGAATACGACGGAGAAAACACATACATAAACGGGAGACCAGCCCCAGAGATGCGAGAAGAGGTGAAGAGACTGGTGGAGGAGGTGGTCAACTGGCCGGAGACGAACTGATGGCGAGTCTTGCCGAGTGTCTTGTCTTTTTGTAGAGCGGCGAATTGTCGCATCTTTTTCGTTACACTCGGTATACGGTAGACAAGAGCAGATCTCTATTAGATAGTTTATCTACTTAGCCATCTTTCACACAACCGCATTTTTAAAAATGGTACACGAGTCAGAGGCTTTGTGGCTACATATCTCTGGTTTTGTATACGTAGGATTTCATATCTCCTCTCGAATAATAGCCTTTTTCTGTGAATACATCTGGCTTAAAGTATAATGGCTGGTTTATGCCATGTTTCTTTAACTCGCCTTTTATAACACGAGCTATGTCAGTTACTAGTTTTATAGCTAGTGTAGAAGGCACATAGACGATTATTGGAAGTTCGTGTCTTCTTATATAGTCGTTTCTCCTAGTAGTGATTTCGGTTTTATACTCCAACTCCTGTCTTTCAAGTTCGTCAATTATGTCTCTAGAGAGCTTTGGATAAACGCTTACAGGTACATAAACTATCCACTTACCAACTAAGACATCTCTAAGACGAGCGCCGGCAGATCTAGAGTCGAAATCAATCGATAAAAGATTGGCAAGATTATTTATAACTTTGTTAAGTGTTTGGTCATTAAGTCTACTTTTTGAGTTTACAACCGACTCGATCATTATTATAGCGCTCGTAAGCGGGCCGCTAATAATGCGTATGAATTCTCTAAACTCACGTTCGAGAAGCTCGATGTCTGCACCAAGACCCCTCTTAACGACTTTAACTAAGGTATCTGCCAAAGTGTCGATAGATGTCCCGGCGGCATCACTAACCGTCTTAATGATAACGTCTACAGTCTCTCTAAAAGCCCTATCCTGTATTTCTTCCCAACGCCTACCCCTATGGAAAAGTACCGGTCTATTTGTCTCTAGGCGAAAGCCTGCGCTCCACATAGCGTTAAAGAGTTTTTCAACATCGCGTTTTAGTTTCTCGTCTACGCCGGGTAATTCGCCAACTTCAAACCTCCAGTCGTCTATCCTATTTAGCATTTGCCAGATTTTAAACGCCTTATCGACTACACCATCAGCTCGTTCTAGTGATACTCCATTTACCTCGGCCAAATGCTCAAGAGCTTCTCTGTCCTTACCTATTCTCTTCGCATATCCCTGGTGCTTAGCTAAGTGGCACTTTTCGCAGAGCAAGCGCAAGCCGACTAGACGGGCGACGCCTCTAATAAGTTTTCCCTCGGCGTAGATACGGTACCTCCAATCTTCGTCTATATCTCTACCTACGTCGCCACATATAACACATCTACCAGACCTATCTAGGCTATTCCAATAGCGGCTTATCTCTCTAACAACCTTATCACAGTCATTACAAACAGCTAGAAAAGCCTCGGGGGCGGCCCTTGCGATATTGGCGAGATTAAGTCCCCACAGAGGGCCGGGAACAAGCCTAGGGCAAAGCCTAGGCAGATGGGTACAAACATCTGTATAAACGTCGTATTCACTAGAGACCACAGTCTCCACACCTCCCAATTTTAAATATTACATGTGAATAAACTTAAAGACGTCCCCTTGATGACGTGGTAGACGACGTAGTAAGTCATAGGAAACAATGGGCGTACACCAAATACAATGCTCTACAGAGACTGTTGCCACACAGAGACGGAACGCCCTTGCGGCAAGTGGAAAAGAGGTGGGAGGTCGCTCGCATAAAACAACCCGCCTTCCACTCCAGCGGCGATTCTCAAAAACTCTCTCCCATGGAGCAACAAGCCTTGAGTTCGTCGAGCCCGTCTCCTGGGCGCGGCCAGACTCCTGCTTCGGGTTGCCTAGCGCGAGACGCGTCTCGAGCCCGGGGAGACCTGTGTAACAAAGAGATTTAAACCATTTTTACAAAAGACGTTTTAGCTATCGCCATGCCAGACAAGCGTTTTGTAAAGCGTTTTGGTATTTTAATGAGCAATATGGTGGTCGCCGTCTTGTCCTAGCGACTTTAAAAACCCCCTTTCGTTATCTACGATGTTCAAAGTAGATCCGCTTGAGTGTTTAAACACAATTATTGAAATTGTTGACAAAAACGGCGGGACGCTTTCAGACTTCAGTATTGAGAACGAGAAACAAACGATTTGTTTTGATATGCTGAGAAGAAGTTGTAGAACTTGCTTTGTTAAAGACCCCAGAAGGAGTAGCAGACAACATCCAGTGTATATAGTGAATAAAGACTGTTTAGCGACGTGTGTTAAAAACAAGCTTCAGATTCAGAAGCCCGAAGAAACAGTATCTCTACAAGAGCTTATCGACTTGGCGTGGAGACGATTTCTGGAATCACCATTTGCAGAACTTAATGAATTAAACAGCGCGCTTGTCCATGTAACTAACATAATGAAAATTTGGACTACAGAAGTGCAACACAAACCGCATGTCATACTTATAGGCCCGCCTGGCTCAGGCAAATCCTTTATCCTGTCGCTCTTCGACCACGACGCAGCGCCTATATTCTACGGCGCCACCACAACGCCGATGGGGCTCGTGACATATCTCGCCGAGCGCCCAGTGGCGCTTATTAGATTCGACGAACTCGACAAGGCGAAGAAGGAGACTATAGATGCCATGCTTCACATAATGTCAGAAGGCCGCCTAGTTATGTTGAGCAAGCAGAGAGGAAGGATTGAGATTAAAGTTAATGCGCCGCTACTGGCCGCCGCAAATAGAGATTTTGCAATAAAGCGGTCTGAGAGTTGGAAAGCGTTACGAGATCGTTTCCTTCCAGTGGAGTTGGGAGACTTATCAAAAGAAACATTGTTTAAAGTTTTGAGTAGACACATTACTGACAAAGAGCTGGTAGAAAAGATTGTGGAAGCTCGTGTTTCATTGCGGAAGATCATGTACTACATAGAGCTTTGGAAACACATAGACGACCACGAGCTAGTGAAAGAGATAATCCTTGACGACATCAAACTACACTTTTAAAAACCAGAATATTTTGTGTTACGCATTCAAGAATACTTCATAGAAAAGAAACACTTTACACTAGTTGTGAAAAACAAACTGTGGGACAAGCCGGCTAAACTACAATTCTTAGATTGCGTAGATCCGTTAGGCGGAGTCGTTATGACTAAGAGAAGAGTGATTTCCAAAATAGCATATGCAGGTGAATTAACTATGTGTACAACACCACTTGGTTAATTCTTTCACGTTATTGTTGTTAGAGAAATTAGTCAAAAAGTGGGGAAACATCCAGTGTACGGTTGGATAGAGACCGATATTGGATACATCAAGTCATTTCCTCCACTGGGTGAAGAAGAAGTAGTGTTAAATCGCGCAATTCAAATTTCGTATATTCCATAGCCACTGCGAGCTAGTGAAAGAGATAATCCTTGAGGACGTCGAAGGCGGTGTTTCTCAGCCGTAGCTTTTTTAAAAGTTGCCGCTGTATGTATAGCTAACGGGCGTGGCTTGTGTATTTAGATTTTTCTCGGGCGGTATTGTGGCCAGAGGTCTTCGTAATTTATAGGTATGAGACCTCTGGCCTCTAACTCAAGTCTTCTATGGCACATGCCCCACACCTCTATTATGTCGCCACTTATAGACTTGGGCTCTTTGCCAAGGTACTTAGGCCTAAGTTCACACTCAAACTTGCTTTCCCGCTTTTCCACTTCGATTTCGATAGAACTTCTGTATGGATAGGTGTGGAACAGGAGTGTATATGGCAGTTTTTCTGGTGCTATTTTTATAGAAATTCCACTAAAGACGTCGCCGCGTACAAACGCCAAGACCGATGGCTCCTCTATTATATACACCTCCGGTCGTGCTAACGGCGCCTTTAGATACTTCACAAACTTTCTATACTCAGGCATTTGGTAGTGGTAATTTGCAATTTCGTACACAGCCAGATATCTAACAACAAACGCGAGGGGGTCGTGGTAATACACATAGCCGCTTTGCTCTCTAGAGCTGGGGGACTTCAGCCCAGACTCTATGTTTTCTAGCGTTTTTAACACCGCTGGGCTAAATACGTGGTTTTTTAACGTCCAGTATAGCCCCCAGGCGGTGGCCATGCCCTCGTCTCCATAAACTTCTTCACTTGCTAGACAGTGGAACCTCTCATGCGCTCTTAGATATAACAACGCGGTATTGACAACTTCTTGAAATACCCAAGAGAGGTTTTTTGTAATCTCTTCCATGATCCGATTAAATCCCTTAACATCCCATTTCTTAATTCGTTCCAAAATTTGGCTATATCTACTGCGGCACTCTCTGTCTGGCCAGTGCAGACATGTGTTGAGGACTCTGCCAAGTACTTGGCCTGTCAAGGTCTTTGTTCAGCTCTCTATCCTGTCGGCTATGTAGTATATGGCGTTTCCTCTATCGCAGAACGCTAGGTGTTCAATATAGTCTTGTCCGTCGTCGCACTTCCCTTGTACGCCGCCGGTTATAACAAGACCGCCGCCTGGGCCTGGGTCTACGACGGCGACGGGGCATTCATCAGTTGGTTCAAAGCCTTCTCTAGGAAGTTCTTCTTCTTGCGAAGGCGGGAGAGGTTTCTTCGCACACACCTCCCCTTTAGACAGTAGCACTACCTTTTTAGGCGTCGAAACAACTACATGACGTTGTTACAACTTGTTTTTTAAACATGGCGCTATTGAAGACGTCGTCTCTTGAGACGTATCGACGTTTTAAAAGGTCAGTCTGGCTCCATATATAGTATATCGATTAGTCTCTCTGCGATGGGTAACGCCAGTAGCCAGCCTGTGTTTTCGTCGTAAAATACCCAGCCTTTTAGTTCTAGAAACCTCCCTCTAACTTTTGCTATCACTTTCATAGGTCTGACTGGGTCGCTAGGTCTCTCGGGCAGTTTGTAGAGACCGTAGCCGTCAAATACCTCTGCCAACTCTACTATCATAGAGTATTGAGGGCTGTTTTTGAAGATGTCTAGAGGTATTACGTCGATAACATTTTTAGTTTTGGTGAACTCTCTCTTGTGGTCTTTAGTCTTATACGCCAACTTGTAGACGAGCTAAGAGGCCTATCTGAACCGTTAAAGCCCTCGCCAAGTGCCCGTGCAGAGGAGAAAAGTGAAGTTAAGCCGCTAGGCAACCCCGGCCCACATCTGGCACGTCTAAAGAAAAGATTTCATTTCGCCGTTGTAGATGGGTCGTCTAGACGTTTCGGCTCTCCACATTTTAGAGTTTTTATCGCCGGCGTCGCCGTGTACGGCTTAAGCGGCGGCGCGGTGCGCGTCTACCCTGTAAACCCCCCATTTGAATACCCCTTTATCGCCATAAAAGCTCAGCGCGATACTCTAAGAAAGCTAGAGGGCAAGTTTAGAGAAGTTAGAACAAGATCTCTCTCTGGGAAGTACTACGACGAGTTAGATGAAGACGACATTAGCGATGAGGTGAGGATGGCTCTTGAGACAGACGTCTTAAGTTGGGTACGCGGTAGAGAAGTTGTAATTTTAGACGGGCCTATATACATAGGCATCTATGAGAAGAAGGACTTAGCCAACTACAGGCTAAAAGCCGTTGAGGAACTGACGGAGGGCGGCTCTATAGTCGTGGGCGTAGTTAAGCGCGTAGACGTCTCCAAGAGATTGTGTAGAGGGGGCGTTTTGGAATATCTAGGCGTGGGTCTTGAAGAGTCGACTTGTAACGACGCGGCAGTAGTATCACAAATCGGCAAAAGCCTAAAGGCGGCGTTCCGCGACGTATATCTAATAGGCCCCTTTGAGGACAGGCCCAAGGCAAGCGGACGTCTTGACGACTATATATTCCCCGAGAGAGTCTTTTGGTACGTCTACAGTAGGATGGGCCCTGGAGTTTTTAGAATAGAGACGCTGAAAAAAGTCTTTGAGGAGAGGCCTGGCGACGTCGAGAACGTGGCGAATTTCATAGCGTCTTCAATCGACAGCAACGGGCTGCCGTATATGGTCGACGTCGCCGATTCATATGCCAGAAAGATAACTAGTGGCCTCTACATAGCTTTATACGAACTTATGATGCAGAATAACATAAGCCCAATCTACGAATCTCTGATAGAATACCGCACTGCTTTACAAGACTATGGAAGAGGAGTTAGTTAAGTTAGTTAAAGATCTGGAAGAGCTAAAAGCCGGCGTTCCAATAGGCTATGTTTCAGCAAGTGAAATAGTTAAAGTAGGTAGAGAGAAGGATATAGTTGTCGAATTGCCATACGATAACTATGTAAATAGAAAAATAGAGCTTGGACAATACCTCGGCATTTATACATATATACACCGTGTCTTTATACTAGGCCGTGTTGTAGAAATTTCTAGAAGCCACGCGGCTGGCCTCGTGGGGAGGTTGCCAGTGTTCACACAGCCAGACCCCACAGGTGTCCAGACGCCTGCGGTTGTAAGACTTGAGCCTCTTACCGAATGCCCCCGGGAGTGGAGCGGGTGCGAGCCCGACGTCGTTAAATCGCCTATAGACCCCCTAAGCGTCGTGTTTGAGCCAAGCCCCGACTTTATTAAAACTATGTTAGGCATCCCAAGAAGTGGAGCGGTAGTAGGCCTACTACGCGCGGGTTCAAAAGACCTAAATGTACAAATCCGGCTCCCAGAGGCCGCGCTCTATCAACATATGCTTGTCGTAGGCACCACCGGCAGCGGCAAGACAAGTTTTCTCAAAAACCTAGCGCTATCTACACTCAACGAGCTAAACGCCACCGTAATAGCGCTAGATCTACAAGGAGACTACCTCCACCTGGCTCTACCGGGTAGAGAGAAAGGCCTCTACCCACCGGCTGATAAAATCACAGTAGTCATGCCAATAACTAGACACTTGTTACATGATCTTAGAGACGACATATGGCACGTAGCCAATGAGTATTTAAAGGAAGATGGCTATACCTTAGCCGACCTTTACGACGAAGAATTTGCAAAAAATGTAGGATGTGCCCTGGGGCGTATATTTGTCCAACGAAACTACGAGCCAAACGCCGAAGTTGTCGACTGTAAGACAGAAGTCGAAAGCGTAGAGACCCGGTCTGGGGAGAGACAGACCGCCGCAGTGCCCCGCCACTATATAAAGGCTATAGATATGACTGTTGCAGTTGGCGATTGGACTTTTGAACTTAGGCTAATCCCCTGGGCTCTTAGATTTAAAGAAAGCTATAAAGATATACCGAGGATATACCCCGTCTTCACTGAGAAAGTAAGTATGTTTTTTGCAAGGATAGTAGAAATGTTAAACTTTGAAGACTTAGACTCATTAATTTTAGGCGGGGGATTAGAGAAGCCCGAACGGAAAGGAGGGGAAACGCGGTTGCAGGGATTAGAGAAGCTAGAAGAGATAGGAAAGCGGATGCGATTGCATAACAAGCAGGTTGAAAACTTAATCAGGGGTCTTCATTCGCTTTATGAAATTGGTATATTTGACGTAAAGTACGAGGTGGGAGAGCGCGTAGAGCGAAACATTCGTGGGGCGAAGAGCGCCTATTTTGGCGAGCCTGACTACCGCAGTCTGTTTAACGGCCTTGTTGTTGTAGATCTAGGCGCGTTTAGAGAAAACCCACGTGTGGCGTCTATTGTGGTGTATAGGATTTTGTCAAAATTATTTGAAGTAAGAGATGTGGAAATGCGCGCCGGCGTGCATAAACCCACCTTTGTCTTTATAGACGAGGCCCATAACTATTTTCCACAGGGAGGAAGAGAGGATTTTGCTAAAGAGAGTGTTGAAGCGATGATAAATAAAATCACGAGATTAGGCCGTGTTAGAAAAATTGGAGTGATCTTTGCCACACATATGCCGGACGATTTAAACGACCTAATTATACAGCTGACTAATACAAAAGTCGCCTTTAGAAGCGAGCGGAGAGTTTTAGAAAGAGTTGGGCTCGCCGATTACGCCGACCAAGTTCTATATGCGCCCAGCGGCGTTGGGGTAATTCAGAGTTGGATCTTTAGAACACATACGCTCGTATTCCACTCCCTAAAGCCAATGACAAAACACAGAGGCCACGACTAACGCCTCAACTTAGCGAAGAGTTTAAGCCACCTCTCGTGTCTCTTGAGGTCTCTGTACATCTCTTCGACATCTTCCACCGACATCACGTGTAGATGGCCCGCGATTTCGTGGAAGGCGCCAGATAGGTAGGGCTCCACAAGCTTCTCCGCCCTCTCCCTCTTCCTCTCGTCGGCAAAGACCAGAAAGAGGGCGCACCTCCACACGTCGTAGGCGTGTTTAAGCGCGGCGAGAGAACGCTCCACCTCGCCCCCCACCACCACCTCAAACACAGCCACAGGCGGGAGGCGCCTCTCCCTCTCACTCCTCCACCACACCACGTCATGTCTAAACGGGCTGTTCTCCACCTCCCTCTCCCCATAGAAGCCCAGAAGGCCCCCCACCTCCACAAGCATCTCAGACACCGCGTCGTGAACTCTCCCAACGCCACGCCGGCGGCCCCCCACGGAAAGCCGCCCCCCAGCCGCCGCATGTTGGGAAGGTGGCACAGAGGCGGAGAGCCTCTCTTCAATAGCCCTCCCCAACTCCGGCGGCAGAGGGGCTCTGCGGTAGTAAAGCGAATAGAGCCTAAGTTTCTGGGGCCCGTCGATGCCGTATTTAGCCAGCAGAGGCGCGACCTCGCCGATGGGCAGCCTGCCGGCGGCCACCGGCTTGACCTCCACAACCCAGGGGTATTTCACCCTGCCCTCCTCCACCTCGTCGGGCCAAGTGGGGCCCGCCGACTCCCGCCAGCGGCCGGCCACCTCCCACACCGCGGCAAACGACTGGCAGAGTTCTCTACACCCCTCCTTCAGCACGTATACGACGAGCTTGTCCCCAGGCTTTACTAGCTTGGTGTAGTCCCTCGGAGTTCCGTATAGTCTCTTCTCTTCGCAGACTAGGTAGTTTTCCTCGTTTAACATCACTAGCCAGTAGTCCATGGCTCTAAATGCGCACTAGATTGGAGAGGATCTGCCGTAGCTTGTCCTCTGGGATTGTCTGTATGCCGGGGAGGATCTTTACCCCGAGTTGGGCTAGGGCGTGTCTATCTATTAGGCGCCAGCGGCTTGGCTCATGTGGGTTTTCTCTAACCCCCTCCGCAATAGCTTTGACCTTGAGGACGAGGTAGAGCGGCCAGTCTCCCTGGGGCCAGTACCGCTCTTTCAACTCTCCCACCTCAACAAGCTCACCATACAGCGCAACACCCCCCTCGTTAAACTGATTTCTATTGACGTAGAGAAGAACCTCGGCCCCGGGCCTCACCCTCTGATCCACCCTCTTTGCGCCCCAGAGGAAAGAGCTGGCGGGAAATCTCCTTATTAGTTGACTCTTCCTCTCTAGAAAATCAACTAAACTATGTTGAAAATTTTCAAGAGACCCCTTCAATAGAAGCATTGTACTGATTTTCACCACAATATAAATATGCTACGTCTGTATGTCGCCGTATTATTGGGATCATCACCATTAGACGTAGGCACATTGGTCGCTTTATGATAAGACACTAAGAGATGTAAAAAGTTGGAGATTGGTAGTTTGCGTAATAAGTCATATAGCGACTTTGTGCTATCTGGTGAGGTACTAAATAAAGGTATTTTGTAACTCTCTTTGTCCCGTCACGCTCGACGCTTCTCTCTATATGATTCTTCCATTTTCTGTCTCAAGCTGTCTGTTGTACACCATTACGTCTACAAATACTCCGTCCTATGTAGTTAAACAACATGTGGCTCTGCCATAAGGAGTTTCAAATTCTAGGAACGGCAACCTCTCGCCGTAGTCAATATACGAGTTAATAGCTCCACCAATATAATCTGACTCTATTCCTACACAATGGCACACCCACGACGGGAGCACCACTCCTGTTCTGAACAGAGCGGTCTCTCCAAACGACTCTAGTATCGAGTCTATAAACTCTTTGACTAAAGTTTTCTAACTCCCGCTATGCGGTAAGCTCTCTGTCTCGCATTACGGCTTGTGGTCTCTTACCGCCTTGTCTATAAAGACCTTGAGTGCCGATGTTAATGCGTCTAACATCGCGGCAGCTTGTTTATTTCTCGCCGTGCGTCTTGAGAGTTCTATCGCTAGTTCGAGAAACATTGTGAGGGCTATTGCAACGCCTGCATATTGCCCATCCACAACGGCTGTGAAAAGCTTGCCCCATCTATCGATGTCCCTAGCCCTCCTCATCATTAATAAGTAAGCCCCAACGACGGGGCCTAGGTCTTCCCTAACGCTGTACACACTCTCATTGCTAGACACCCTCATAGGCACGATCGCTCCATGTTTTGCGAGTGTTGACACTACGTAGTTGAATATTTTATCGGTGTTTTTACTACATAGCTTAATTACTGTTGTGACATCTCTCTCGTCCCCTATGTTATATAGGAGCTCATTACATTTGCTTCTACTCCTCAAGATTATATAGTAAGTGGACTCCTCAGTTTGTTGAGCCATCATAATAATTTATGTATCAAAATATAAAAGGCTACTCTGCTGAAGAGGAGCACCGGCATGTGCTCGTGCTCACTAGAGGGTTTAAAGCCATGTGTAATATATAAATCTCGTCCACGTATTAGTACCATGTCGTAGCCGTGATCAGAAAGCACAAGAGTCCTCCTAAGAGATGCCTCGTTAATTACCTCCCTAGCTATATCCTCGATTGGAAGTTTTTTCACAAACTCCTCAACGCCCAACTGTCCAAGCTCATGGATTGACTCATCAATTTCACGCTTAACTCGATGAACCGAGGCGCCAAGCTCCCTAGCAATGACGCCAGCTAATCCAGAAAGCGTTAATGGGTAAGTTACGGATTGGCTTGTGACAAACTTAGTGACGCCGACAGGATTCACAAAGACCTCCACCAGTAGCGAGGTGAGCCCTTGGGTTCTAGCATAAGCGGCTACTACGACGTGTTCTATTGGCGACATTCCATCGTAGATGAGCACAGAGTCTGCGTTGCCGATTCTATGCTTGACGGAGTTGAGCACAAGCTTGAGGTTTGCCTCGCCATCTATAGTCACCGGCCTATTGCTCTTCATGAGAGAACTCACCCAACTAATGAATTCCTCAATCAAATCGACTAGATCGCCTTTAGCAATCGCCACTAAGTGAGAAGGCACCAAGTGTTCAATTGATTTAACAGCTGCTAAGCTCTGCGGAGCCGCTCGCTTTAAGGCTGTATATACAAAGGAGAGGAGTACAGCTCTGTAAACGTTAGCTAGGGCGTTTCCCATGAGGAGCTTAGCCACTCGGCTCTGAAGTTCTTCAAATAATTCATAAGCCGTTCTCATCCCCTCACCCTAGCGTCCAGTCTCTTCCATTTAAATTCACTGGGGGCCACTCTGGAGAGTATATTAACCACGTTTTGTCTAAGCTCAACAACTAGGCTAGCAATCGCTCTCAACTCCTCTCTATCAAACTCTCCGTGTGGGAACAACAACTTAGTCAACGCAGATAGGAGTTTCTTAACGGCAATTTCATCTCTAATAGTATAATTGCCCACAAGCTCTACGTGTTGTTCAATGAACTTTTCGAAACTGATATCTCTAAGCTTGTGTAGTATCTCCGATAGATAGTCAACTGCTAAAGCCATACCGCTAGCTAGGTGCTCGTCGCTCCTCTGTATCTTTGGAAGTTCCCAACCCGGGAGCAAGCCGTGAATCCTATCTAGAAGCGCCGCGTCCCTCATGAAGCTGGGCAAGCTATCGATAACGGAGTCCAACAAATCATCGCCAAGCTCGATATTGCCCATGAAGACCAGGGAGCACGTGCTGTGAGCCCTCTTGAGCTGTCCACGCTCGAAGAATCCATCGACCATGTAATCCTTGAGCTTAGCAACGACCTCATCGGGGTTTGTGAATCTAACCCTCGAGATCTCATCGAAGATCACGGCATCCTTCGTCCCGATATCACCAATGATCTTAAGTCTCGCGTCATAAAAGAGCCTAGCGGCACTAACTGTGCCCCCTGCGTAGATCCTCGTGTAGTACGACACATTTCTGTAGAGATAGGTCTTGCCAGTCGCTCTTGGCCCAAGCTCAAGCAGATTTACGTTGCTCTCGACAAGCGGCGCTAACCTAGTGAGGAGGATTAACCTACGCCTCTCATCATACATCGATGGGTTTAAGCCAATGCTCCTAATGAGCAACTCAACCCACTCCCGCGTTGTGAACGCCCTCCTCCCCTCGACGAACTCGCCCACATCGACGTTGTAGACTTGGAACGGCTCGAAATCCGTGAGGATCAGCGGCGTGAAGCACGGCCTCTCGCGGCCAACGAGCCAGGCTTTGAGGAGCTCGGGCCTGTACTCAAGAACCCCTATCCCCCAAAGCCCCGTGAATATCCTATCGAACCTACTCACGATGGACTCGCTGACGAGGGCATCGTAGATCTGTAGGTTCGGTATGCGCAAGATGTAGATATCCCTCTTAAGATCGACAGAGGCCTCGAACTCATCTATCAACGTGACCCTCCCCTCGCGCTTAGCCTTGCTTAACACCCTATCCCTATCCCTGGGGTCTGGGTAGTACTCATTAACCACGCTCGTAAGCTTCTCAACCCAGCCCCTTGGATCGCTGTAGTAGTACTTCGTGATTAAGTACTCAGCTATGAACCTAGGGAGCCTAGACACAACCTCAAGCCTCGCCAACCTCTTATCGACGGCGGCCCATCCGAACACCCTAATGACCTTCTCATCGAGCGTTGCCATCGATGGTCAGCTCGGCAGGAACCTATCGAAGCTGGATCGAGCCGGTGCGAAGTAGCTGCCGAACACCTCCCTAACGTTATCCTCAGCCACCGGGTTCGACAAAGATATCTCAACGCTTACACGCCCCTTCGCATACCCCTCACTAATTAACCTACTTACGAAGTTCACAATTGGCTTAACCCTGCCCAACTCCTCATCGCTAAACCTCCTCAGCTCGAGCCTTACGCTCATGGCTTCGCTCTCAAGCTCAACCCTAAAGAGCCTAACCTCGGAGCCAACCCTGCTAAGCAGCTCCCTAAAAGCCCTAAGCCTAGCGTAGAGGTCTTCAACGTTGAAGCCAGCGGGTAGGCTTAGGTGCACAGTGTCCAAAACGCGCTCAGGCATTGTGGGAAGTCTCGGAGGCGGCGTTGGGAGAGCTCCCTCCTCGAGCCCCTGAGGTGGTGGTGCCTTGGGCTTAGTCTCTATCTTCAAAACCCCACTGATGGATCCACCTGCCTCGCGCCTCACCTCAACCGCCAACCTCGCGACCTTGTCAGCCGCCTCGACGATTTGGTTGTTGAGGCGCTTAACCGCATCTACCGCAATGCCTAAGCTAAGGGGCTTCACTCTATACGTACCTCTCATGATGTTTTCAACCTCATCCTCAAGCTTGACCTCGTTAGAAATAGACCCTCTCTCAAGATCCTTCCTATACCTCTCCAAAACCGCAACCACAATCTCCATCGGATCCGTTCTATAGCCTAAGCTGCGGATGATTTCAACGAAGAATCTATTCACTATAGGCGCATACATAGATATGCTGCGAGCTAGCGCATCGGCATCTGCGTGCTCAGGAGCCTCCCTCGCCACACCCATGGCTAGCTCAGCCACGTCCTTAGCTACGAAGGAGCTCTCGTCAACGCTGTAGTGAATCACCTTTCGATAGAGATTAACCACTGCACTCACAACCTCCCTAGAGAGCTTGACAACCCGCCCCTGAGCGTAGCGCTTAACCTCCTCAACCTCACGCTCCAACTTGCTCCTCAAAACCTCCCTACCCCTGCTCCTGAGTTCCTCGAGATACCTCATAATGTCGCCTCGCTTATGCACAATCCGTTCATGCTCAATCTGCTTATGCACAATCCTCTCAATCTCGCTCAACCTCTCACTCAAAATCCTCTCAAAATTCGGCAAGTACTCACGCAAAAACCTCCTAGACCCCTCGTAAATCACCAACTTACTCAGCAAATCATCAATATTACGCTTGCTCAGGTCTGGAAGTAGAATCAATAAGTGTAGGTGTCTCTCCAACCCACCGCGGTTAAGCACGGCCTGGAGAGAGTTAGCTATTGAGTTGGAAATACCGTCGTAGCTCTTACCCTCTACGTAGATCTCACTAAACAGCGTTGAGTCCCACGGCGGCACAACGACGAGCAAGAGCTTACCCTCATTCTGAGCTTGTCTAAAGGTTTGATCTGAGAGTAAGTTTTCGATATTTTTAACCTTGTCATACTCCATGATTGTGACTACAACATCATCGCCCCTCCCATCTATGGTTAGCTTAATGCTTGAGAAGAGCGTGGGCACCATGCTCTGCCTGATGTAGATAGGTATCTGCTCAGCACCACGCCCACCCTCGGCAATGCCAGCCCTCTCCCTCTCCCCAGCTATGAATAAGTACAGCTTGTGGTATAGAGTGGCGTAGATGGTCGGTAGGTAAAACCTCCTACCACCGACCTCCCTCTCCTCAACCCTACCACTGCTCTCGCGCAGCCTATCCAACGCAGCGCCGAGCTTATCGACTATTCTCGAGAAGTCTCTAGCGTACGTAGCCGCAGCCTCCAACTGAACCTCATCCAGGGTGGAGCCGTACCTCTCCACAACCCTTCGATCACTAGTCTCCAAAAGTTCAAGCACTTTTGCCGTTATGCCCTTTGCCATGATGTACTTAGCCACTAACCCAGCGGCTTCGCGGACATCCGCATCCTCGATCTTACTCACTACGTTTATGACCTCGCCAACGGCTTGATCCCACTGATCTTTGATTAACTCACCCGTGAACTTCGTTAGGGCCGTCTCAACCTCCGTCAAGTGCTTAAGCCCGATCACGTACGTGCCCTCAGCATCGCTGCGCAAAGCCCTCTCAGAGGCTAAACACGCTATGTTCAGAACCGTGCGCACGTACTCAGTCCCTGGCATATCACCGGCGTTTGTAAGCTTCATCAATAGATTAATCAACCCAGGAGAAAATGGGTAGAACTCCCTGATCTTATCCTCAACGCGAGAGAGCGCATCGGCTATCCCGAGCTGAGAAGCGACACCCCTCAACCACTTAATCAACGCATCGCGAGCAGACGGCCAGTCACCACTCACGAACTCTAAAATCCTGTACTTAGCAATCTCAAGCGCGTGCCTAGGCTCGTAGGCGTACTCCACAATCCTAACGCCACCGACAGCCCTACTGTAGCGCTCAGCCAACAAGTCGAACTGCTTAAGCAAGCCATCGATCTTCTTGTAGATAATCTCATTATCAACGTTTAAGTCCCTCAACGACTCCAGATCCCTGCGGTCTTGATTAGCGAATACCCATATAACAACGCTCGCAGCCGCAGTATGAATCAACCTATCGTAGAGATGGGACAGGAAATTAATGATTTCCTCAACCTCAAAAAGCGCTCTGTTAGCCTCATGTATCTGCCCCCTCTTAACCAACTCCACATAGTCCTTAACTCTATTTACAACGCCAAAGCCAACCTCATCAGCCAACAACAACAGCCTAGGAGTGCCGCCTCTCCTTCCGAACTCATCTAAGATGCTCGCTATAATCTCAGCCAAATCCCTACTCGACAGAGCGCCCAACCTCCCACGGTACTTACCCAACACATCTCCAACAGCCATCACGAGCTTTGGGTTCTTCAGCCCACTCACTGAGTGCTTACCGCTTCCATACGCCTCCAACTCTCTGAGGATTTGCTCAAATGGGTGAGCGTCACGCTTTGAAAAGTCGAAGCCAAGAACGAGAGTATCTTCGATTAAGTCCTCGCGAACTCCCAGATCAACGTGACTCAAGCCCTTATAAGCATCGGAGGTTAGGAGGTGCCACAGCAGTATCAAAGCGTGCGTCTTACCAAACCCAAAGCCCCTCTCCAGAGGCACGCCGACAACCCTGCCCGGGGCGCTGAGCCCCTCCACTATCGACTTGACGAAGTCCCTAAGCGACTTTGTGGGGTATGTTATCTCAAGCACGTGCTTCGGATCCGAGAACGGCGACCTCCTAACGTTGCCAAGCCAGTCATCGATGACTGTGTAGAAGCTTGGTGTTAACTCGCCCTTCAACTCCTCACACGACACCTTGAGCTTAACCACCTCACCCAACAGTCTCGGCGAGCTCATCACTTCTCACCCCGTACTAGTCTGAGCAATGCCCTAACAGCGAGCTCCCTAGCCACACCGTCCTCAGAGCTCCCCACGAGGTATTGATCAAGCGACGTCTTGCTTATACCAAGATCCTCATCTCGCGCCGTCTCCAGAAGCACTATGGCAAGCGACGCAGCCTCGGAGATCTCATCTCCACTCCAAACAAGCTTACCACGTATGCTACTAGCCCTAACACTGGGCGCACCGCTCTCGTTAAGCGCTAGGTAAGCTAAGTAAATGGCCCTACCAGGCACCGTCTGCGAAATAGACTGCCACGGCACTTTAGCGCCTGTCGCCGTTAATGCTTTTAATACAGCAACAAAGAGCGCCTTTCCACTCTTTTTACTTTCACCCTCCTCTTCATCATCCTCACCGCCGCCGATTACCGACTCGTAGATAAGCCCCAACTTTTTCAGCCTATCGACGTCGTAGCCCAAGAGCTTTGCGATAGTCTGGGCGAAGTCATAGCTCAAGGGCAACGGTTCGTTCCTACGCACGCCGCTCTCCAAGTCAACCCTAGACAGAAGCCACAGCGTTAGGTAAGACCTAGTCGCCGCATCGCGAAGCATAGCTCTACGCACATAGTCGATAACAACCCTTGCCTCGTCCTCAGCTAGCTTAGCTGGCCCAGACTCGACAAGCACCCTACGAAGAAGCGGCGCTACGAACACCTCAACAACCTTAGTTGCCGCAGCATCGAACAACTGATCGAACTTAGCCCCAAAGACCTCAAATCTAGACGCCACAGCCAAAGCACTGCCAAGTATCAACGTCATCAAATCAGCAGGGCTAGCACCAGCCTCCCTAGCGACCTTCCTAACATCCTCAACAACTTCCTCTACAGCCTTGACAAAGCCCTGGTGAGATAGCAAAGCCCTCCTAATGTCGCCGCCGACCTCTGCAATCCTATATCTAGTATACTTCCTAGCCACTATTACGAGACTAGTCTCCTGAGCCATACCGCGAATCAACCTCTTCAACCTAGTCTTCATCTCAGTCTTAACAGGCCACACCTTAGAGACGACGTATCCAGCGCTGTATAGAGCCTCGCCGACACTCCTCCACGCAATGTCAGTCGGATGTGTAAACCAAAGCACAAGCACACCATCATCCCTCAAAACCCTGTAGGTCTCCCTAACAAACTCACTGAAAAACCTACGAAACCTACCACTTGAGTCCTCCCTATCACGAGTAACAACCTCACGCTCCCTAGGCACTACGGGGCTATCCCAACTCCAACCAGAAAGCCTCAAGCCAGGCTTGAAGAGGAGCTCCAAAACAGGGCGCAAAGCCCTACGAAGAACAACCCAGAAAAACTCACTCCTATCACTGTAAATCACTTGCTCGAAGTACGGAGGATCCACATTTACGACATCTACAGAGCCAACACCTAGAAGCTCAGAAAGCCTAGTAGCATCAGCAAGATAGACAGAGACCCTATCGCCCAAGCCAGCACCACGAAACTCCTCACACAAAAACCTAAGCACAGGCAAAATACCGCCAGCAGTCTTAGTATATTTACCAGACTCAGCAACCTCGATTTCAAGAGCCCATTCAAGGGCTAAGTCAATACGTTTAATTTCACTGTATTCATTTCTAAAATCGATCGAGTCACCCCTCATAGTATGTCCAATCAATACGCGGGATGTATGCCAATGTGTTGCTATTGTGTTGTAGTCAGCAATTTTGTCGATTGCAAAAGCTAGGTAAAGCGCCACGGCTGCGCCGAACTCGCCGTTCTTCGAAGCAAGCTTGTCCGCAGTCTCTGCGACAAACTTCGTCAACTTAGCCAAAGCCAACAACTGCCTTGGGTTGAAGAGCATGTACCAGTGCGTAAGTCCCCTATTCCTAGCAGGGGCGGCCCACGCGTTTTCACGAGGAATCTCATCAACGGGTATGTAGTCCCAAAGATCCAGCACATCCCTACTCAAATCCCTAAACGCCTGAACAAATCTCTTTTTCTCATCCTCATCGCCCCATATAGCCACGAAATCATTGTCAACTTGCTTAACCAGCGGTATATGAAGCTTGAGGAGCTCCTCTTCCATCTCAGGCTTGACCTTACCAAACTCCCCGACAACACTTCTCATCAGTTTTGCATGCTCAGAGAACCACCTATTGAACGGCGTATCACCACCAGCCCTACCCCCTCTGAGCTTAAACACCCTATCGCAGTACGGGCACGTAACGGTGCTACGAGACCTCGCGTAGGGACTTTCGACTTTAGCATCGGTAGTCTCCGCAGTGAACGTCTTCCTATCCTTATCAAACACCAACCTTAGGTATTTCCTCCTGAAGCTCCCCCTATTCGCAATCTGCGGAGCAACCCCTTGAAGAGGAATAAGCCCACCGCAGTATGGGCATTTAATGCCGCGCGCGAAGATGTAGTTCATGGCGTCCTCTCCATAGTATTTGTCCAATTCCTCTCTTGCTCTACTTACAAGCTCTTTAGCTGCCCTCAACGTCTCCTCGAATAAGCCCGCGTCGGCGTATTTGGCGGGAAACTCAACAGTCGCCTTCAATATCAGGTAAGCCACCGGGTTGTACTCAATGGCTATAGTCCTAAAGCCAAGCCGAAGAGACTCAAGAGGTATTGAGCCCCCACCAGCCATTGGATCGACAACGACTATCTCACTGGGCTTGCGGCTAATGCTCTCCTGCACGAGCTTCGCCACCTTATCCCTATTGGGCTTCGCCATGTATATCACCGGCGGTATCCTCCTCCTATTCAGCAGATGGAGCTGAAAGCCCAAGCCCAGAGCCTCCCTGAACTCGCCTAGGTCAATGCCTGTGGTTACTACGGAGGCTAGGGTTAATACGCGAGCAGGGCTTGTAGGCCTTCTAGCGAACCACGTGTGGATATTATGCGGTTGAGGAAGCCCCTTACTAAGCGCCTCAGGCTCAAAACCAAACACCTCTTTAAACTCCTGCTTAAAACGCCCCCTAGCGGTTCTAAACGCAGCCTCAACCTCAGAGCAAACATTAACCTCCCTAAGAGGCAACGCCCTCTCTACCAACCTAGCAACACCACCCAACACACTCTCTACCATATAATCAAAGCTTTCATAAGCAACTTAATAAAAATTATCTTTCAATCCGCAATCACCGTGGCGATTGCAATATGTGTAATTAACCATATCCTACGGTTCTCCGTGTCATTCAACGTTGATGAACTGCTTGCTCAAGTCTTGCGTAGCTTGATCCCTAAACATGTCTAGAAATAAACAAAACGCCTTAAAAGGAGGAGAGAAACGCGGCGATCGGTGGTTGCAGTGAGCAAATGCTTCATAAACTTACTCGTTGCTGTGCTTGTAATTGTACTTGGCATTGTGGTTGATAAGGCTTTACATGTGCTCAATAAGGCGGGCATAGCCGCTTCAGAGCCGTGGGGCTCATTTGCGATATTCCTACTAGCGATCATTGCCATAGCGCTCGTTAGTGCTTGCCTCCGACGAAGAGGTGAAGTCGACGAATCCCCCGATATTTAGTCTCAAGCACAAGCACCGCACATTAAGCACACTCCCAAGTCCCTCAATAATCTTCGCACATGCTTCATTGCTCATCACCGATTGTAAATACTTACTGGCGTAGCTCACTCGATGGGTGCGTAACCGTTGGTGCTTAGCTAAGCTGTTCCATTCTAGACATATACAGCGATCAACCCCTCACCACCTAATTGGGTACTGCTGTATCCCACGTAGCTTGAGTGAGCTAGCCACCTCCTCGTCTTCTCGATGTCTCTGGTCTCAATGAGTATCTTCATGACGAATAAGTAGCGGAGGTCGTGGGGTCTGAAGCCCGTTGCCCTACGCACCAGGTTGTAGGCATGCCTGTAGCTAATCGGGAAGACCCTACCGCCACTGGACTCAATGACTTGCCTATGCAAGTCGGCATACCTCACGTATATGCCGAGCCAACGCGAGTCAATGGGCAGCGTTAGGAACTCACCACGCTTTTCTTCTCAAAGACGGCAACAACCTCGCGGCTGACGCTTCGACTCTTTCTACTCTATTGTAGATTATCGCGAAAGCTTATTAGGGAGCTTTTATTTAAGCTTTGCGCTTAGCTGTTGCGCTTCGGTGGGTTCGTGGGGGGCTTCGTTTGGAAGTAGGCCTGGGGTTTCAATGGGCTCGGCAGCTGTTGCGACGTGGAACTCTGGCGGTAGGGGCTATGGCGGTGTTTTGCGTGGGTGTTTCAGGCTGTTAATTTGGGATGCCCTGGGGCTTTCTTGGGTGGGAAATTGATCGTGAACTCTTGAAGAATGTGCAATTGGGCTTTTTACATAGGTTTACCATTTCCGGGAAATCGTAGGAAGGAAAATGAGGATAAGTATTACACCCCCTATGAATCCTCTCGTTCTCATGAGCTTCGCCGCATATTGAGCAAGACAAACATAGATAGAGGTTCATATCGCCTTAATCTCCTCAGTAGATAGGCGACGGCAACTGTTGTTCAATGACGAGGGAAAAACCACGTAACAAACATCGCTCCGAGCTTCTTCTCTTCCTCTATCATGGAATCCAACAGCTTTTTGAGCTTCTCTACCACGAGATAAGACACGACGAGACTCAACACAAACAGGAGAACTCCCGCGAACCCTGTAGCGAGGGCTGTCTTCCGGAGGTTCACAGACGTATATGCAGAATCTGGGAAAAGCCAGATGTACGCCACCCTCTTTCAACTATTTCGACTCACCTGCCTGACAGCGTCGCTGTCAGGCAGGTGAACCGAGGGAATAGAAAGGAGGAAAAAGAATTTGATTAGCGACGGTAGTAGTAGCGGCCCTGGTGGAAGTGTACTTGGTACCCCCTGTTCATGAGCTCCATGGCCACTTCGTACTGTCTCTCCTTGGGGACGCCTATCTCGTCGAGAGACTTCCACACTATACTGGCGCTCCTTTCAGCCAGTTGGACGTAGTCTATCGTGGCGGTTCTGATGTAGACCTCGTTTTTGTCGGACACCATGACCTCGTAGCCCCTCGCGACGAGCTCCTCGGGCTTGGGGTAGTGCGTTATGGGTATGCCCAGTTGCGACAGGGGCGTCCAGTCGCTCGGCTTGGCGGCCTCTATCCGCCTCCAGACCTCCTCCATCGGCATCTCCGGCGGCGACACCTTGCCGTTTTCAACTCTGTAGCCGAGCTCCTGTAGCTTCTTCGCGACTTCAGGGTCTCTGACGGCGCCGGCGTTAAGCACTTCTCTCTGCACCTCGGCCAGGGTCTTCTGGGGCATGTAGCGGGCGTATAGCTCTCCAGTTGGGAACATCTCCGCCACCTCGTAGTCGCGCCGTTCGTACATCACCCGCGCCAACTCCTGTGACACCGGCTTGAATTGCGACCCGTATTGCATCAAGGCGACCTCCACCGGGTTTTGTACTTTGGCAATCGCCGGCCCGATGCCCTCCTTGAGTAGCTCCCTCGCCCTGTCCTCGGGCACGAAGAGCGTCAAATATCTTAACGCAAACTCCTCTGGCTTCATGTGGGCGATCTCGGCTGCCTTTGCCACGTCGAACTGCCCGACTGACAACGGAATGCGGGCGTTGACGGCGTAGGCGGCGAGCTCCTCCGGACTGCCGTATTGCCTGAGGAGTTGCACGAGTTCAAACCTCGCCACGGCGTCTACGGCCCTCTGGGGGCCGGCCTCTCTCACGACCCGCTCCGCCAGTTGGTGCGGCACGCCGTGTAGGACAAGCCACTGTCTAGCGAATTCCTCCGGCTTGACGCGCGCAATCTCTGCGGCCTTCGCCACGTCAAACTGTAAAACACTCTTCACGCCCTCCCTAAGTGCAATCACGGCGCTCTCCTCCGGCGTTGCGTACTGTCTGAAGAAGCTCGAATTGGTGAGTAGCATGTCGACGGCCTTTTGCGGCCCCTCCAATACAACAACCCTGTCGGCGAGGGTGCGCGGCACGCCGTGCATTGCTAACCAGAGCGAGGCGACCTCTATCTCGGGCATCTTCAACATCAGCGAGATCTTCTTGACGTCAAACGAGAAGGGCGGCGTCGGGTATCCATATCTGATGGCCACGGCGGCGGCCTCCTCTGGAGATGCGGACTTTAGCCTAAAGGCGAAGTGGTAGGCGACCCATGGGCCGTAGGCGGACTCCATCCTCCTGTAGATGTCGCCGATGTGTTTGCCGAGTCTCTCGAAGGCGATGGAGTAGTCGAGCTTTAGGATTCGCTCCGCCAGGCGAAATTTATAGTAGTCTGGCAAAGCGGAGATGAAGACGTAGCGCCCCCACTCCTTCCCAAACGTAGCCACTCTATCCCACTTCGTCAAGGCGGACACGTCGTGCGCCCTCTTCAATGCATACGCCACTCCGACAATCGCCTTTGTCGCAATGTCGTAGAGCGAGGAGGTGAAGGCGAACTTTGTTGCTTGTGCCCCGCCGGCGATTAGATATCTTCCGAGCGCTTGTTGCTTCAACATGCTTCTGTAGACGTCTGCCGTCTGCGAGCGCATTGTGGGCGGCGCGTTTAGAGACCTCAACGCGGTGAAGCGGATGAATTTGAATATTGTACGCAAGGGGGACCAGTGCCATGCGATCTGCGTCATCCACTGGTAGCCGAAGGGCAACAGGCGACGCTCGAAGGCCACCACAGCCGCCACGCCCATCACCCCGCCGAAGTAGAGGAGCGTCCTCACGAAGAGGCCCAAGTACCAGTCTCTGAGCTTCAGTGCGTATACAATGAGGGGGTCGTCCCAAACGTTATACGTGAGCACTGTCCTCATGGTCTCCCAGACTGCCGGCGGGACTGCGACAAAGATCGGCGGCGGCTCGTCGTAGTACTCCACCACCACCTCCGCTACGACACGGTGGAGCGTCGGCACCTCGTAGCAATAGCACCCCTCGTTGACGTTTGAACTACAGTAGCATTCGTACTTCGGCTCTGGATGCATTTCGACATCTATCCGGACTTGTGAGGGCGTCGTCCGGCCGTATGTACAGGACTGGTAGAGGAGGGCGTCTGCGAACTCCTTAGCGCGCACTTCGTACGGCGGCTTCGTCATATTGCAGATGATCTTCCACTGGTCTTCGCTGACGGGCGTCCCCAACCAGGGCTCTGGGGGTTGTGCCGCGTGTGCAGTGGCGTACTCCGCCTGTAGTACCCGCACCGAAATTGACACTATCTGCCCCGCGACTCGTATTCTCTCCGCCCTGTAGCACTCAGACGCGTAGCCGTAGCAGGACAACTCAACGTGCCACTTGGCATATACCGTGCCGCGGCTCGCGTTGGCCACGTTGAACATTCCGTATGAGTCTGGCGCCTTGTCGGCGGCCAAACCCCAGTCATGCGTCCAGACTCCGAGCTTGATACTCACCGTGGCGTTCGGCGCGAAGTCGCCGTAGCCCACCGTTAGGTTGTGGAATTGGCTTGTTGAGACAGTCATGTTGGACGGGTAGAGGACAAACGTCGCGGTGCGCGGTATCTCTATCCAACCCCAGTAGACCCGCTCGATCCTGTATACAGTTCCGTTTGGCGAGACTGGCAACACCCACTTCAATGGCATCGGCAGATAGAACGTGTAGTTGGCGGAGCGCACCTCTGCGATCAGCGGGGCGTCTGACACGGCGTTTACGGCGCCGTGGAGGAGGATCGGCACGTTTTTACAAGGGCCGGGCGGATGCGGCGGCGGTGGGTACCCCGTGATGACGTAGCCGGCGATGAGCGGCGCGGCGAGGAATACGGCGGCGACGGCCACTGCGCGTCTAGAGGGCGAAGTCGCCACTAGGAGGGCCCCGCCGGCTGGGAGGAGTTTGATCATGGCGAGGGCGAACAACAGCGAAGACGCGCCGACTCCCAGTGCGATGAAGTTGAGCACTGTCGCTATGATAGACTGTATGGCGGATATGAACGACTGTAGTGTTTGATAGAGGGCGAAGCCGACAAAGCCCGCGGCTAGCAATATCATAGCGAGAATGGAGGCGGCGACAGTTGCGCCGATTGCGATAGAGGATTGCGCTATAGCGCAGTCGAGGCCCCTCTCCAATTGCTCCATGTACGACTGCGCCACGGCGTCTGCGTTGGGGAGGGCGTAGTGCTCAAGCGCCCACGCGGCGGCGATGGCGGCGGCTGGGCCGCTTACCTGTATCGAAAAGATGTCGGAGCGCATGAAGGCGAGACGCCACAGTATGGCGGCGGCGACGTAAATCGCCGCGGCAAGGTAGAGCAGATCTAACATAGGGAGAAGGGGGTTACGAATGAAAAACTAGTGCCGGCCTAGAACTGCCCCCAACGCCGCTCCCAGAGCCGGCGTGAGGAGGAAGTATAGCCAGAGGTCTGCGTTTAGCCCACGCCACGTGTCCAAGTCGGAGTATTCAGACCTCAACTCTTCGTCGCAATGCGCCACCACCGCTTGGACAGGGTAGTAGTCGTGTTGTGGCGTGTACTTTATCCCGCTGTTCTGCGCCGCCGCGGCGAAGAAGGCCAAGCCGAAGGCCAACCCAGCGACGAGGCCGATGATCATGCCGCCCCACGGTCTCATCCAACCGGCGTAGATCAAGAAGCCGATTGCCAAAAGGGCGGCTCCCCAGTCTTTGAGCGCCTTGTAGACCCCCATGGCGAGGGATAGCGACCACATCATCTGGTCGTAGACGGTGGAGTGTGGCGCCAACTTGGCTTGCGCAAGTTGTGAATAAGCGGATAGGGGGCCGCTCAACTGAATGTTGACTATGCAATTGGCGATTGAGTATATCCGCCTGTACACTTCGTCAAAGAGCGACGACAATACGGGGCCAGGGTCTGGGAGGGCGGTGAACTTGTACGTCACTTGTGTCATAAGGCCGACAACGAGCGCCCACACCGCCACCTCCTTCACGAGTTCTGCCATCGAAACGAAGGGATGGGCCATGAGAAACGTCCGAACCGCAATCCAACCGATGTATGCAATCACAAAGAGCCCTATGGTTATGTCGGAGATCGTGAAGAGCCCCAAGCCCGGGATGTAGACGTACTGCTCCCCGTGGTATGGAACTACATAGTCAGGCGGAACCATGAGAGGAGAGAGAAATAGGGAAAAAAGCTAGGAAAAAACGGGGCTATTGCCCTGGAAATGTGATAACCTCTGTAGCATATTTGCCCCACTTTCCCAAATCCATCGGGGCATTCACCAGTATTCCTTGAACAACGGTGGTAATGATCCAAAAGATCGCCATGACCAAGAAGAATCCATTTTGTAAGATACTGCTGACGTGGGCGTGAAAGAATGTCTTAAGTGCCGCAACAGCTATATAGCCAAGCGTGGCTCCTAAAAGCAACCCTTGCCAAAGCATCTTGATTTGTGGTTTCCACTGGACAAACAGATTGTACACCCAATCGCCGTATCCTTCTCCTCCTTGCGTCTGTGCAAACGCCATCGCCACGATCAGTACCGCCAACACTATTGCAGTTCTCATGGTTTGCGTGTATTTGAGGTCAGAAAAGTGAGCTCCACCGTTGTGCCGTTGGACAACACCAACCTCTGTGGGAAGTACATCGTGCCGTTTACCACACGCGCGGCGGTGTAGTTGAGCGCCGGGCGGAAGGAGTAGAGCATCTCGACGGTGCATTGCATGCCGGCGCACGACAGTTGCTTGTACGTGTAGTCGTATGCAGAGACGACGTCTGGGTAGTCGACGTCAGGTCTGTCGAACTGGATGTAGTACTGGCGGTATACGGCAACGCCCTGTCCCGCGTAGTAGCCGGTCAACCCCAACCTCCACGCAATGTTTGACACAGACGTGGAGACTTCACGCTCGATGTAGCGTATAGACGTGATGTGGAACGTTGGCATAGGCGGCGCGGTAATGTTGACCGCCGTGCCGTTAGTAAACACAATGCGCGCCTTACCATACGGCGTTAAAACGACTACGGTTGCAGAGAGCGGCGGTAGGTAGATGTACGACGGCGAGATCTGGCACGAGATGCAATAGAGTTGCGCCGACAGTGTGGCGTAGCCGGGGTTGTACAGTGTGATGTATGCATACGCCGTCTTGCCAAAGCGCCAGTCGATAGAGCGTATTACGACCCGCGGCGGCTCGTAGGGGAAGTAGTCGCAGAATTTGACAAGCGAGGGCGTGTAGACCTCTACGCACTGATAGCCAAAGTCCATCGGAAGCCGCACAGTTGCATCCTTGTATGTGTACCCGCCGACCATGGCCGTCCCGTTCACTGTCAAAAAGATATACCACTTACACTCCGAGTATGAACATATTAAGGATTTGTTCAACAATCTGACTTGGGCTTGTGGCGTCGTTGTGGTTGTGATAGTTTTGTTTACGGGTGGCGCCGTTGTCGTGGCGGTTGTCGGCGTCGCCGTTGTGGTGGCGGACGACGTTAGGAGTCTGATAACCATGACTATGATGCCCAAGCCTATTATGGCAAGTGTTATCAACATCTTCTTGCTGATCTTGCTTTCGAACACTTCTTCCGACATGAAAGACGGTTGTAGAATCAGAAAAAAGCTAGAGCTTGAGTAGGCGTATGTAGACCGGAGGGCGTCCCTCTTTGATTGCCAGGCCGTACCTCTCGGCAGAGACGTCGACAAGCGTCGTGGCGACGCGCTCCGCCACGCGGGGGTCTATGTGCAACACCGAGGCGACCTCTGGCACCGCCACTTGTTGCACCGCCAACACGAGGTGTAGCCCGGAGTTCTCCAAGATCTCCACGGGGACGTCCCTAAGCGACTGAGTCGCTATGGAGAGGACTATGCCGAACTTCCTCAACTCTCTCCAAATCGACGGGAGGAACGCCACGTTCTTGAGGAGTCTGTGCGCCTCATCTACGACAATGAACCAACGGTAGGGACAGGGCGGCCGCGGGCACTGTGACCGGGCGTGGATAACGTATGCAATTAGCCAGAGCACCATCCTCATGGTCGCCGAGGGCGAGGACTCCCCGCCGACGTGCACAACGGCGTCGGGCACAAGCGCCGTGGGCCTGGCCCGCGATATGTCGATGAGGCGGCCCAAGATTGAGTCGATTGCCCAAGCGTTTTCGATAGAACGCACATGCTTCAAACACTCTGGCAATTGTCCAAGCTCGGCGCGGCCGCCGCATGTGTCGATTGCATTGAGGAGGACGGTGTAGTGTAGGTCGTAGACTTGCACCCCAGCTGCGCGGAGCACGTCGAGCACTAGGTCGGCGTCGTCAGACTCGAGGACGACTTGCGGCCGGTATAGCCTGGCATCGATCGAGTGTTGCACAGCATGGCTCCAGTGGGCGTGCGGGTCTATGGCGACGAGGTGGATGCCCCGCCGTTTCAGTTGCTTCGCGATAGACATCAACACTGTGGTCTTGCCACTCCCAGTCGCGCCTACGACAACGACGTGTGGAGACTGGGTGTCCTCCGGCCGCCAACAGTACCTCCTACCCTTCTCGTCCTCGCCCAAGACAACGGAGTCCTCCCGACATTGAGACGGTTGTGGTAATAGCACATACGGCGAAAACTCGGCGAGGTCGAGGGACAGCGCGTAGACCTCCTTGGGACGGCCTTGCGTCAGTCCTATAGACTCGCCGTCGAACCACCCGGCGACGAGGTAGGCATCCTCACGGATGGGGTTCTCTAAGAGCCTCCTCCGCGACACGTGCAACAACTCCGCCTGTAGCGCCTTCCAAGTGGACATCAAGACGTTGGAAAGCCATGAAGTCTTTGACCCCGCCCTCTCCAACTTCACCAAGTACTGCTCGTCCCTCTCCCACGCCAACACGGCCTCTCTAACGGCCGTAGAACGTACCGCCATCTGCAACGACTGATACTCAACGTCGTGGGTGATGGAGAGGTTCTTTGCAACTCCGCGCCTAGGGACTCCCTTGGGCTCCATGAAGGTGAACAGCGCGGAGAAGGCGGCGATGGCGGCTGTCCAAGGCGCAAGCGGCGCGACGGCGATGGGCGCCAGGGCGAGCGCCCAAGCCAAGCGCTCAAATCGTTTATCGCGCGCCGGCAGATCCACCGCCGTGGGTTGTTGAGAGATGTAGATGCCCAGGCGGCGGAGCATCTCGCGGCTCTCCCCCTCTCTGCCCTCTTCGATCAGCAAATAGAGCCGGCCGCCGCGGTAGACCACGCCGGACACATACCGCATGTAGCGAGTCACAAGGAGGGCGAACTCATTCGGCAACATCCCCCACACGTCCTTAGCCAAGTCTGTGACCTCATACGCCAGAAGTCTCTTGCCCTTGTAGATGACGTATCTGTCCTCCCTATAGAGGGGGACGTAGTTAGGCATCAACTTCGGTATTAGTATGGTAAACGGCAGAGCAATGATGCCTAAAATCCAATGCAATGGCGAAAGAAGCGCCAATGTGGCGGTGGCGGCTTGCCACGGCGCCATCGGAAGTTTCAGTTGCCTTACCTCCCTCCTCTCTTCTGCGACGGGCGGCGCGGCCCGGTGACGGGCCACGACGTCGTAGGCGACTTGGAGCGAGTTTGCCAAGACGGCGGTGTAGAGCGCCGCGTCGAGGAGCTCGTCTGGCACGCCGTCGGCATACTTCAGAAAGGTCTCCACCTCACGCCGGCCGAACTTGGCTATAGCCATCTCGAGGATGGTCTTCGAAGGCATGGAGGAGAAAACGAAAAGGGGGAAAAGACAGAGAAAAAAGGGGGGTTTAGGTCGCGGTCACTCTAAGGTCTTTTGTATATGTATAGCCATTCTGATCCCAAGTCGTGACCCTAAATATATAGTCGCGGCCGGCGCGGAACTTGCATTCAGCGGCGCTCTGTGTCTGCACAGTGCCGGAGTACGTAACGAGTGTTCCGACGGGAAGGTAGTTTTGTGTTGCCGTGGTGGGGTTCCAAGTGCCGGATACGGATATCGTTTCACCTGTGATGGCATCAAATATTTCAATTTTCTCGATGCGTTGTGGAGCTCCCGCAATCGTAAACCTCACGTTGAATGTATTACATACAAGTTGGCTCGAGGGGTCAAGCACTAGGTCTGGTCTCTGCTGTGGCTTTATGTACTGGTTGAAGAATATGAACCCGGCGGCGATTATCAACACGATGCCTATCAACGCCGCAACTACAGTGCCTATGGGGATGTCGCCTTTCAGTTTCTTTGGCATGTTACCATGAATTTTCACAGAAGAAAAGTGAGTGGGTGGCCGCGACCCGTGTGTACTCTCGCTTTTCGCGTCTAGTGTTGTAGAGGACGTGTTGACAATCAACGACTACAAAATCCTTGTCGACATCTTGAAAGAGAGGAGAGGCGTCTACCTCGACGAGTACTTCCCCTTGTGGGAGGATCAACTCGCGGCGGCGCAATGGCTGATGAATCACGGCGCCGAGGTGTGTTACATCGCCATCTCGGGGCGGTATGCCACCTATGAAATCTGTAAGAGATTTACTAAAAGCGGTAAATAGCGAGGGGACTTTAGGCAAAATAATAGCGGGGCTGAAGAGGCGGTTTCCAGACAAGTCCGACCTCTGGTACGCCAGGGCTCTATATAGGATTATATATGGACAAGTTGTAGAGACTGGGGCCGGTTGGATGGTGAGGGGTCTGCCGGAGCTCGGCGACACGCAACCGTGGTACTACGTCTACTTTGACGGCAGGCGCTACGTCTGTAGTTGCTACGCCACGGCGTTTGGTTGGCGGCGGGCTAGGGAGGTCTGTACCCACGTCGCGGCGGTCATGCTCCACCGGCGGGGCGCCGACAGGCGCGCGCCCATAGCGGTGGTCGAGGTCGAATATTGCGACATTACGTTCCGCGGCGTTAGAGTGCTCAAAGAGCGGTGTAGAGAGGCCGGCGCTTGTGGGCCATTGCACCCGAGACTCCACTGTATCTACGTCCTCGAGAGGGAGAGAGAAGATGCCGAGGTCGTGGCCGACGGCGTAAGGCTTGAACTCACGTGGGAGGAGTTGCCCATATACATTGCCGACCTCTTCGAGAGTTGAAACATTCACCTGCCTGACAGCGACGACGTCAGGCAGGTGAGTCGAAAGAGTAGAACGACATAGGAGACGCCCCCTTGGCGACGTCTACCCCCGCGCCTCTGCCTGTATCCACAGTTGGACACATGCCCAAACGTCCCCCTATCTTTCTCCCGAGCTCTCCCTGGGGGACTTAAGGGCCAACTTGTGATCGTCGCCCCTTGCCGGGGTACGCGGTGTGTCAAGCCCCTAAACACGAGCCCAAATTGTGGCGCGATTTTTCAACGGGGTCGCTTTAGTGTATTACAGTGTAATACAGAGTGTCTCCCCTGTTGAAAGAGCTAAACTTTGTCTAATTTTTGATAAAGAATGTACATTCTCTCTCTTACTACTTACTTCTTTTCAGAGGACTAACCTCTGTATTACAATGTAATACACTAAAGCGAGAGAGGGAATTTTCACTTTCTAATATTGAGAGTTGTTTAGTTCAACTCTCTCGGCGAGAGGGGGAAATCTTCTAACTTTTCTCTCCTCTCGTTGGGGCGGCCATGGAGATCGTCATTGACCTCGGCGATGGTGAAAAATTGACTGTGAGGGGAAAGATGGCCAAAGAGCTTATGAAAATCTCACGAGAGACTGGGAAGCCGTTGGAAGAGCTCGTACGCGAGGCGGCCGAGCTTATGATCCTCCTCGTTAAGAACGACTACTTGTCGATAGTGAAGTGTGCAATGAGGGAGGGGAGGAAGCTTGAAGTCGCAACTGTCATTAGAGAGGACGGCACAGTCCGGAGGGAGTTGGTCTTGGGGCCGAGGTTATGAAACGCGTCATGACGTTTAGGATTTCTGACGACTTGCTCCGTAGGCTTAAGAAAGTCGCAGAGGAGGTGGGCGCCAAAATCTCCCAACTGATCATAGAGGCGTTGAAGATCTTCCTCTGGCTTTATGAGACAAAGAACCTCTCCGTGGTGAGGAGGGCGATGGAGCAGAACTCTTCCCTCATCACCTACGCCGACTTTCAAAATCTCGTGGAGAAGACCGTGACGCAAGTCATAGAGCGTATGGCGCAAAAGGGCGTGATCACTGTGGTGGTTAACAACGTCGAGGTGAAGAACGTCCTGTCGGAGCTCCTCAAACCGGCGGATTTAAACGAAACAGACCGCCTCCTAAACCAAGCCGTAGAGCAGTTGAGACAGTTGTTGAAGGTCTCCCGCGAGAAGGCCATGGAGCTCGTGCAGAAGACGTACGGATTCTCGGCTCTACGCAAGTCTCTGGAGGCCGCCGCGGAGAGACAGCCGCCGACCAACGCCATCTTATACAACGCCGTGTTGGCGGCGCTAGAAACGGCACGGCTAGTCGCCGAAAGGAAGGAGCCGTTGGACAAATTGCTCAAGAGCATCCGCCTCTTGGCCAATGCGGTGTGAAGACCTACTGAGACTTAGAAACAAGTACAGGCGGTACGCACTGGTGGAGTTGAGGGGCTCTGTCGAGAGCCTGTCGACAGAGGATCTTGTAGAACTTTTGCAACAGAGGTTTAAGATAATCGCCGTGGCTAAGGTGAAGAATGGAAAGTGCGAAGTGCATGGCGACGCCGCCCAACTGTCGCAACTATTGCAGTCCGAGGCCGTGTCCATAGCCGAGATCTACTGCCCCACGCGCCCTTGCACCACCTACATCCTCTTCTACCTCTAGCTTTTCTCACAAGACGCAACCCCTCTCATGGACTGTAAGGAGTTGGTAAAGGAAGTGTCGGAGTTTTCCCGATCTAAGTACATCATAGATGCCGTGGAGAAGAGGTGCGAGGAGGGCGTGATAGTATCTCTTGAACAGATGGCCTTTATGACGTCTAGAGAACTGGCAGAGTGGCTTGACATCGAGGACAAAGTGGACTCCTTCACCATAGACAGGTTCTTATTGCGAGTGAGGGAGAAGCTCGGCTACGTCCCCCGGGCCGCCTCAGTGGCGCAATCTCGTCTGGCAGAAGTGGTCGTTGCCTATCCGTCCTATGTAAGGGAGTTTGACGAGAAGACCCCCTGGCGGGGCGTCCGCCCCCGTTATATTTTTGAGTGGGCGGGGCCTGCAGGCGTGGGGAAGTCCCTAATGGCTATGCAAGTCGCGGCGTCTCTGCTACTACACACCAGGCGTCCCGTGTTATACGTCGATACGGAGAACGCCTTCTCGCCGACGAAGTTTTGGCAAATTGTGAAGAGGATCTACGAAGAGGGCAACTTCAACAAGAAGTTCCCCCTCTCAGACGTGGAGGATCTCGTTGTGCACGTGGTGGTGGCCGACGTCCACGAGTTGGAGCGCATACTTATGGTCGACGCCTGGCGCGTTGTCGCACAGTACGGCCCCCTCGCCGCCCTCGTCATAGACTCCATAATCGAGCTCTACAGGGCACAATTTATGGGAAGAGAGAAGCTACAAGAGAGACAACAGAGACTGCACTACACCATAGACATCACGCGCCGGTTCGCGTTGAGGATGGACGTGGCCGTTGTCTACACAAACCAAGTCATAGACGTCCCGTCTGGATACTTTGAGATCAAGCGCCCCGCCGGCGGCAACGTGTTGGCACATACAGTAAATGCCCGCTTTCTCATGTTCTTGAAGGGAGATGAAGAGTCCGGCGTAATGAAGCCCCTAGATGTAGTGGGAATGTCGAAGAAAGAGGTGATAAACTACAAGATAACCGACGCAGGCCTGGTCTAATTTTTCTAACTTTTCTGCACACAATTGCCTTCCCCTATGAGCGCAAAGTTAAAAAGCAAAAAGAGGAAAGAAGACGTGGTCTTCGTTGGCCGCGTCCGGGAGCTTGAGTGGTTTAGGGAGGTTATGGGGGAGCAGCACACCTACCCCTTTCTCCTCTACGGCCCTCTCGGCTGTGGTAAGACGACGCTGGCGCAAAAGGTCGTGGAAAGGGCGGAGGAGCTCTTTGGCGGAGACGCGCTGGTTCTCTACGTAAACACTAGGGCTGAGAGGTGGGACGACGCCATCTTTTCAAACGCTGTGGACATACTAGGCGAGGTGGTGAAGGCTCTGGCGACTCAATTCGTCGGCAAGCCGGCAGGAGAGGTCGCGGCCAAGTTCACCACAACTGCAATACTAGAGATATTGAAACGTCTCTCCTTGCGCGGCGTGGATAGGGTGCTCCTCATCGTGGACGAATTTCACCGAGCCTACAGAGACGACCCAGTCGGCTGGGTCAAATACTTCATGGACAGGATGGAACACCCAACGCTTAGGGTAAAAGAGCTGAGAGACAAGATATACAACGTCGTCCTCATTACGTCTGAGTACACCGCTGTCGAGAAGATACTCCCTAAGGGCTACGCCGATCCGTACATGGTCTGGAATCTGGCGCGGGAGGAGTTTAGAGAGCTCTACGAGGCGCTGAGCCCGCCCATAGATTTCGAGACGCTATGGCGGACATGCGGAGGAAACCCAAGGTGCGTAGGCGATTTGAAGAGGGCGGGCTGGGACGTGGAGAGGTACGTAAAGGCCATCGTCAAGAGGGAGAGGGTAGACAAGATGGTGAGAGAGGCCGCCAAGCTCGGAGTTGTTGAATTACTCAAGCGGGCGGTGGAAGACCCAGACGTCCTCGACCAGCCGGGGACCGAGAGGCTGGAGAGACTGCTCTATAAGTACAACAAGGTACTGGAGCTGATGGAGACAATCGCCGGCGGGAAGCCGCCGAGAGACCCCGCGCTCGGCGTCGGCGAACACTACGCCTGGCACTGGCCAGCGCTAAAAGACGCGGCGGCAAAAACCCTATAACCCCTTTTTCCCCCTTTCTACTCTTTCGACTCACCTGCCTGACAGCGACGACGTCAGGCAGGTGAACCGAGGGAGTAGAAAGAGCGTAACTAGCTTTTCTCACGCGGCGGGAGACGGGGCGTGTATACCGTCGTGGTGCCTACTCTCAACGAGGCGGAGAACATGCCGGAGCTCCTCCGCCGCCTCCACGCCGTGGGGGTTAGAGAAGTTGTCGTGGTAGACGACGGCTCGACAGATGGGACTGTGGAGGTGGCGCAGAAGGTCGCGGAGGAGTTGGGTCTGCGTCTTGTGGCGGTGGAGCGCGGGCGGAGGTTGGGCCTGTCCTCCGCGGTGGCGGAGGGGGCCAAGTGGGCGGGCGGCGACGTCGTAGTCGTCATGGACGCGGATCTCCAACACCCGCCTGAGCTAGTGCCTAAGTTGGCGGAGATCGCTGAGAGAGGTTGTCTGGCGGTGGCGTCGCGGTATGTGAAAGGCGGCGGGGTCAGGGGTTGGTCTCTCTACAGACGTATTGTGTCTAAAGGCGCTGTCTTTCTCGCGAGACTTCTACTGCCCGAGGCTAGGGCAGTCCGCGACCCGGTTTCTGGCTTCTTCGCCTACAGTAGAGAGTGTCTAGCTCAGATAAAGCCCACCGGCCTCTACAAGATCTTGCTAGATGTCCTCGTCCAGTGCAAGCCGAGGTGCGTCGTGGAGGTGCCCTACGTCTTTGGCCTAAGGACGCGCGGCCGGTCGAAGCTAGGCACTAGACACATGTTAGACTATCTGAGACAACTACTTAGGTTAAGCAAGTGGCGCCCCCTAAAGTTCGCCGCGGTAGGCGCCAGCGGCGTCTTTGTGGCTTGGGCAGTCCTCTACGCCTTACCACTGCCGCCCCACCTCTCAGTCGCCGCGGCCATAGAGACGTCCCTCACCTCAAACTATCTATTGAACCGCCTCTGGACTTTCGCGGGGAGGAAGACGCCGGCGTTAATAGGTTGGCTGAGGTACCACGTGACCACGGCGGCTGGAAATGCGACAAATTACATAACGACGCTGGCGCTCCACGCGTTGGGCGTCCCGATCTACATCGCATACTTGGTGGGCGTCTTGTTGGGCTTCGTCGTCAACTACGCCCTCTCCGAGTTGTTTGTTTTCTAGCTTTTCCCCTGTAAAATCCCCCTTTTTCCATGAGCGTAAGAGAGTGGTTGTCTCTGGCGCTGATCCTCTCGGCGTTGGTCTACATCTCTATACCGATCCTCAAGGTGGGTTGGTACATCTCGGACGAGCAGTGGTACGTCTCCGCCGCGAGGAACATCCTACACGACGTGTTTAAGACCCCCGCCTTTTCGCCGTACTACACCGCGCCGCCGGAGTGTCTAACCCCCTGGTCGCACGTGGTGAAGACGTACAGCCGTGTAGACGCCGTGACTGTGGAGGGGTATGTGACGTGCTACGTCCGCCGCGGCTACTGGTACCCAGACGAGCCCGGCATCCTCACGTACTACAACTTCGAACACCCGCCCCTGGCGAAGTACGTCATCGCGCTCGCCCTGGCAATACATGATGAGCCGTGGTTCTGGCGCATGCCCTCCCTCGCCTTGGGGGTCGCCACTGTCGCGTTGGTCTACTTGACGGCGCGGCGTCTCTACAGCCCGCTCCCGGCGGCTCTGGCGGCCTGGCTCATGCTCTGGGACACGTCCTTCCGCTTCGCGTCGAGAGTAGCCATGCTTGAGGTCTACGTGGCGTTTTTCACAGCCCTCTCGGCGTATCTCTACCTCACGGGGCGGACAGCCGCCAGCGCAGTTGCCTTGGGCCTGGCAACAAGCGCGAAGTTCACCGGGGCGTTCCCCGCCTTTGCGGTCTTCTGGTTGGAGAGGAGGAGGATGTACGCCGCCGTGTTGTACGCAACTATCGCTTTTATCGTGTTCTACGTGGTGAATCTGCCGATGGTGGCCTGGATGGGGCAAGAGAGGTGGGTCTCGGAGCTACTCTCCGCATTGCGTTGGCACACGACCTCCAGGCCGCCGGGCCCCACGGCGTCCAACCCACTGGACTGGCTCTTAATGCAGAACTGCTTCACGGCCGACATATGCGGGACGCCCGTATACGCAGTCGCCCTGGCTTGGGCGCTCTGGAGACGCTCCGCCCCATCCGCCCTGTACCTATCGGCATACGGCGGCTACTGGCTAGTGTACTTGTTGGGCAACCACACCCTCTACACCTTCTACACGGCGTCGTTCTCCCCACTGGCGCACCTAGTCGCCGCCGAGATGATGTACGCGCTATCGCGGCGATTCTGAGATTCTAACATTTCGCTTCGTAACTAGATACGCCTATGCCCAAACCCCGCGGGATACTGATAGCCACCGAGTCGACAATAGCCACACTGCTTATACTGGCGGCCATGGGCGCCCTAGTCGCCACCACTCTGTGGTGGTCGTACAACCAACAGATTATGGCAGAGAGACAGTTGATATGGTCTATGGAGTGGGCAAAGGCGTACGTCCTCCAGAGCGGCCCCGACGGGCAAATCCTCGTCGAGAACACGGGCAAGGTGCCAATAGTTCTCAAGTCTGTCATAGTAGAGGGCCCCTCGGGACAATACGTCTGTCTAGACGCCAAAAACAACTACTACTTCGACGCCGACAGGCGCTTGAAGCCCAAGGAATACATGGTGCTCAAGTGCAACGTGCCGTCCGACACCAAGAGGATCTACCTCACTATCGCAAACTACAGGTTTGACGACGGCGTCAAACTCACCAACTACGACCCCGCCGGAGACCCCAAGGTGGTGGAGAAGATAATCGTAAACGAGGTCGAGCTATACGAGGTAGACCCGGCGCAACTGACGGCACAGCCGCTCTCCTACTTCGCGCCAAGCGTTACCCAAGTCAACCCGCCGGGCGGCTCCCCACCGAACGCGGCCAGCGGCAATAGTGGATCACTTGGCAACTTGCCGGGAGGGTCGCCTTGGTCGCGGCCGCAAGGCGTTGCGCCTCCAAGTGGCTATAGATACCCTGTTACGCCTACGCCGAACTACCAAGCGCCAAATCAGGCGCAGACCTCGCAAAACAACAACCAGAGGGGTGGTCAAACAACAAACACTCCACAGATTGTCTGTCTAGAGGGGCAAGTTCAAAAGGTCGGTTTGCCGACTGCGCCGGATTACTACCTCGTGACAAGCGACGGCAAGTACTACATTAACCCATTGGCATCACAAATGGTTGACCCATATGCAAACACTGGAAAGACCGTTGCCATAAGTGGCATCGTTCAGTATGGAAACTACATCGTTGATATTAAAAGTGTTGCCAGTAGTTGCAAAGCAATATCCACGCCCACAACAACTACAACTACGCCAACCACTACAACGTCGCCCACAACTACAACAACCACGAGACTGTCGACCACCACTGGCTCTGGCCAATCATGTTTCGAAGGCTACGTGATGGCGTATGTCGTGGACTACTTCACAAAAGGCTATAGCGAGACATACTACTTCCTAATGACTAAAGACGGCAAGACGTACAAGCTCGATCTGTCGTCTGCCCAAATACTCGTGTCCGGGCCGTTCGTAGGCACCGGCCGCCCAGTCGCCGTATACGGCACGCTCGTGGGAGACACGATAAAGGCCACAAGCGTGGCGTCCGGCACATGTAGCGGCTCGCCACCACCCACAACGACTACTACGACGACAATTACAACAACGACTACCACCACCACTAGTCCGCCGAGTGGCTACTACGTAACGGTCAGAGTAAAATCGCCGTCTGACGTGAGGTGGGAGGTGAGGTCTTCTGCAGACTCTGTATCTCTATACGGTAGTTGGTACGGCGCGCTTAGAATCGGCGGGTCCACAGACGTGCTCCACGCCGCCGTGGTAACGTTCTCCGGCAACTACAGAGACTGTGACATCGTGCCGTGGGACGCATCTGTACGCAACGGCGACTACGTAGAGTTCACAGTATTCTGCGACAGAGATACGCCGACAGTGTCAAAAACTACAACTGTAGTACGGGAGGTAACCACGACGAGAACAACGCCGACAGCAACGCCGCCACAGACCACCAAATTGCCGCAACCGATCCCGCCAGAGAGCTTCGGCACGACCACAAGGCCGCCCACAACGCTAACCACTACGTCAACCACCACTACAACAACTACTACCACAACAACCAACTACTGTCCGCTAGGCACGATTGACACTGGAGTCTCCGAGTGCAAGGCGATGGGCGGCACATGCGTCGCCTATGGCCCATTCGGATGTTGTTGTTCAGTGCCAAGCGTTTCAGGCAACACGCCATCGCCGTCTACCACCACGCCACCGACCACACCACCACCACCTCCACCACCACAACAGTACAACACTTACACTATAAGAGTTGCCAACCCAATGGGCATTGGCAACAATCCATATATCGAGAGGACTAGTTGGAGAATTTGTTCCGATGTCGAATGTGTCGAGGGGACTGGGACTGGTACTGTGACGATAAGGGCGTCTGACCCCAGTAAGATAAGAGTTGAAGTCACTTCGTGCCCCGCCGGCTATACATGCTCAATGTCAAACCCGATATATATAACGGGCGAGGGGTACAGATCGTACTTGGCGGCTAGCCCCGGCAACGCCATACCAGGCGGCGGACAATCGATCACATGGGCCGGAGGTAGTGCGCGGAGTAATACACAACCAACAGACAACTATGTCGCGAGCAAGTCGGGCGGCTCCAGTGGCGGCTCTTCGGCGGGTAGCGGGTGGCAAGGTACCGCTGACAAGGTGTATAATGACTATCAGCAAATGCGTCAGGGCACTAGCAACGCGATCTCTGGCGGATTGCCGGGCTACGCATCACACGCCGCCGCTGAATATAGCGGCTCCGGTAGCTCCTCTTCGAGCAACTCCATAAGCGACACTTGGGCAAGCGGGTGGAAGGGCACGGCCGACCGAGTCGCAAGCCAGTCGGGCGGCTCCGGCGGCTCGTCGAGTGACTCTGGAGGTGGCGCGTCTACTCAAATATCTGGCGTGGCTGGCAACTGTACCGACGGCTATTGCCCCATTTAAAATCCCCCGTTTTTTCCTAAATGTTTTTAGTCCCCGTTTTTTCTATAGTACATGAGGATGATCTTGATCCTCATCCTCCTTCTAGTCCTTGCCCTCTACACTGTGTCCAATGGCTCCTTGGAGTCAACGTTAGAATCCGGGTGGCGCGTCTTGAAGGGGCTTGTCCGCGACGTCTTTAACAAAGTCTCCGCGTCTCTACACGGCTACGAGACGCTCCCGCCTATACCGCCGGAGGAGACCTACAACGAGACCCCCAACGAGTGGCAGAGACTCGCCCTGGAGTACCTCAACCGGGTTAGGGAGAGGGAGGGCGTCCCGCCGGTCAGGTGGATCCCCCTCAAGACCCCGCAGTACCGCGTCGAATACATGTTGAAGACCGGCATCTTTAGCCACTACGACGCGGATGGCAGACACCCCATCTACTACTACACGAAGCTAGACGGCGGGAAATACGCCGCGGAGGAAAACGGCGCGATGGTAAAGTGTCCTCCTACAAACAAAACGGTAATATGTTATGTTAACATGACGGACTTCATCGTTGGGTCGATAAGGTGGATGGTCTACAACGATTCGCACGCCGACTGGGGCCACCGTCGCTCTCTTCTCGACCCTTGCAATAACTACGTCTCTGTCGGCATAGTGTATAACGGCTCCGAAGCCCACATGACAATCTACATGGTGTCTAGGTGGGTTCGTTGGATCAAGCCGCCGACTTATGACGGCATGCGTTTCACAGCCGAGGGCTATGTCAACGATACTATTGGGCCTAATTCTTATTTCAATTATTACGTACGAATATTTTACGACGTCCCTAACAAAAGTTATGTAAAACGATTACATTACGAGTTAGGCGAGATAATTGCAGAATTTAATGTTGTACCAAGGGGGAGAAATGGAACTTTTTGGTTTCTTAAAGTAGACATTCCTTTCAAACCCCAGAAACCAGGTCTCTACACCTTTGTCATATATGGGTTTGACAGTAGGCGTATCGTGTGGGAGCCGAAGCCTGGAGTTGGGAGAAGTAACGAGGGGGCGCTGTGTCCCTTGGCTACCTACACTGTGGAGGTTGGTTGAACTCCTAAGGGCGGGGCTTTCAGTTGTGACGCTCTCTTTTCTCTCCGTGGTTTTCTCCCTGTCATGTTAGGCTATTTGCTCGTCGCCGTCGCGGCGGCGTTTGCATCTGCCGTATATCTGCCTATTCCGCCGTTTCCAACGTTCTACTACTTGCAATACGGCTTTGTATTTGCCGGCGTAATTCTGATAGCTAGAGAGTCGGGAGAGCGTATCGCCAAACTGTCGGCCGCCCTCTTCTTTGTGCTCCTCACAGCGTATACTATAATTATCCTAGAGCCGTTGTTTATCGCCGCCCACGTGGTCTTTTTCGTGGGGCTCACCGCCTACTTCGCCTGGCGCGAGAAGTCGATGCTCTTGGCCACCTCCGCCGCGCTGTATGCCGTCGCGGTCGCCACATACACAGCGCCTCTCTACATACCCGCGTCGCTCCTCGCCTGGTACGCCACGCGCCACATAACCTACTAGCTTTTTTCTTCGTAACTCACCTCTCTCAATGTACTGGGCAATAGTGGCGGTACTGTTGCTGATGGCTACGATCGCGGGCGTCACTATGTATGCCACCTCTGCCGTGATGCAACAGGCGCAACAGAACGTGGCGGAGTACGGCGCCAAGGAGATCGCCGCGGTGCAGAAGTGTGGAGATTTGACACTGAAGTACAAAGACGGAAAGCTCTATATCAAAGGTGAGGTGGTAGACGACAAGAAGGGGCATGATAAAGACGGCCATGAGGACGAATACGAGCTTGAAGACGGCGTGAAGTACAAGGTGGGGAGTTGTATAGTAGTTCCGCAAGGGGGACGCCTATACGTTTTGGTGAGTAAGTAACCCCCACTCTTTTTTTCTTCTGTATTCCCAAACTCATGGTCGAGATATACCTCGTATCGCTTCTAGCGGTTATTGCATATCTGGAGGAGACGCGCAAAGCCCGCTTCTGGCGGCGGATACGCCCGTCGAAACGGCCGTCTCGATAGGGGAGTTTCTAGCTTTTTTCCCTCCCGCGTCCATTTTCCCATGTTGTTTGCGTATCTAGAGAACCCCGTCGGCGAAGTAGTTGAATCGGCCGAGGTGTCTTTCCGCGCCCTCAAGACTGTTCTCGCCGTCGTTAAATTCGGCGACTCCTACATGCTCGCAGTCAAAGACGAGGTGCCTAGGGTAGACGTCGACATGGGTTGGCTCACGCGGGTGAGGGCGGCGGTGGAGTCAAAGCTAGTGCAAGAGGGCGAGTCGTTTACGTCAGACCGGGCGTTTGAACTGTGGAGCAAAGCGCTTCGCAAAAAATACGGCAAGAAGCTCGGCGAGGAGGCGGTGGGGGCGGTCGCGAGCGCAATTATGCGCTATCTCTACTTCTACGGCGCTCTGACGCCCCTCCTCACGCATTCCGCGTTTGACGCCCTCGGCATAACCGACGTCTACGTGACGGAGTCCACAGACGTCGTCCTCGTCGACAGCCACCGCTATGGAAAGATGGAGACGACGGTCGAGTTGAGTCCACAAGACAGGAAGACGCTCTCCATGAGGGTCTCGCGGAGGGTGGCGCCGCTCTCCCGTTGGTCGCCCACCGTCTCCCGCGCAGACTACGGTGAGCCGGGGGTCATGCTCACAGTCCGCGTGACGGCCGCAATCCCGCCCGTCGCCCCGCGCGAGACTCTCCACTTCCGCATACTCCCGCCCAGGCCGTGGATAGCGCCGCTCTTCATTGCGTACGGCGGCGCCACTCCCGAGCAACTCGCATTGTTGTGGCACTACTGGGAGCAACGCCGCCCCATCATGATCATCGGCCCTCCCGGGACGGGCAAGACGTCTCTAGCCGCCGCCATTGCGTCCACCACGCCGCCCTTCGACCCCCTCGCGATAGTCCAGTCGGTGCCGGAGGTCTTCCTCCCACAGGCTGCGTACACGTTCACGGAGGTGACGGCGTTTGGAGCGGGGATACAGCCGATAATGATGTCGCAACTATTGGAGCGTGCGTTACGTGTTGGCGTCCAACGGATTATAGTCAACGAGATCTTGGGGCCGGAGGACGCCCAGACGTGGGCCCGCGGCGCGCTGATCGGCCTCGGCATGATCACGACGATACACGCCGCCACTGTAGACGACCTCTACGCACGTCTCGAGGCTATGAACATAGCGCCGTCTCTCCTCGGGCATTTGAAGAAGCAAATGGTGGTGGCCAGGATGGCGATTCGGCGGGAGCCGGGGCGGACAGTGAGATATCTGGAGTCCATCTGGGAGCCACGCGACGGGGCATACGCCGCCGCAGAGCCGCCCCGCGATCCCGACTACTGGGACAAGGTGGAGCTTCTGCGGTACGCGTCAAAACAACCGGTATACCACGACCCCAGGGAGTGGGTATTATTATTGCGGGACTTCTATCTCAACCGGAAGCGGGCCATGGCCACGGTGTTGGCGCACGCGGAGTAGTATGTGGCGCGAGATAGTCTACTCGGCCCTCCTCATCCTCCGCTTCAGGACAGAGCCGGCGGTAAACGCTCTTGCAGAACTCCACAAAGAGTTCGGTGACAAGAAGTTGGCTAGGGTGAAGGTCGCAGTTGAGAGCGGCAACGTGCACAAGCTCAAGATGTCTCCCCTCGTTGCGACCGCCGCACAAGCGCATATGCTTGACCAACTGGGCTACGACCGGCGGGAGGGGACAGTTCTGTTGTTTGCATTGTTGAGGATGGTGCTTGAGATGGCGATGTCGAAGATCAGCAACCAGTTGAACATGGTGGTTTCTCTTGTCGCCACCGTGGCGCTTTTCGGCTCCCTATCCGCCGTGATGCTCGCGATGTTGGGCGGCGACCCCTCCGCCATGATCTACTCCTTTGCGATGTTGCCGGCCATGATCCTCTTCGTGAGGGAGCTCGTGCCGCCCATCACGACCTACCGCGCCCTCCCTTGGGTTGCGATTCCGCCGTTGGGGGCCCTCGCGGGGTACCTCCTCGCCGGCGTCAAAGGCGCCTTCTTGGGCTACGCCGCGGGGGCAGTCCCCGTCTTCGTGGCGTGGTATTTACAATACAGGCCGGCGGTGTGGGAAATAAACTCATTCGAGACCATGCTACAGTTGGTGCGGGAGGGCGGCGGCGGTTGGGGGGCATCGACGCTCGGCCGTCTCACAATGAAGGTGTTTGACATCGTACAGGAGAGCGGGGCGTTTGACCTAGAGCAACACGCCGTCAACGTCATGTCTCTACTCGTGTCGTTCCTCCGCGCCGTCCGCACAGACGCTCTGACTCGCGGCCTCGTGATGTTGGCCCTGTACTTCATGGGCGCCTACGCGACCCTCTACACCGCACACATGATGTCCACATTCGCCCCAGAGACGCCCGAGATACCGCAAGCCCCCGGCGCTCCGGAGATACCGCAACCGAAAATCGCCGTAGACATCGAGACGTTGAAGTTGCTGATGGCGTTCCTCGGCATCATGATCGGCTTCCTCGCAGGCGCCGTCATCGACTCGCCACTCCTCGGCGTTGCGGCGTCCGGCGTCGGCCCCCTAGTGCTCCTCGTGCCGATCTAACCCCCTCTTTTTCCCCTTTCAACTATTTCGACTCACCTGCCTGACAGCGACGACGTCAGGCAGGTGAACCGAGGGAGTAGAAAGAGCGCAACTAGCTTTTCAGACCACGGATAAACAGTTTACATGCCAAAGATCACATTGGGAGAGAAGGAAAAACCCGTTGAGCCGCCACAATTGCCATTCCAAGAGGAGGTTCTCCCGCCGCCACAACCGGAGCCCCGTCCCCAACCACAAGACTGGCTAAGCAATCTGTTGGAGACTCTAAAATCGGCGCCGCCGCCTGTAGTAGAGGCGATGAAGCGCGCAATTGCGTCCGACCAAGCCGTGAAAGACGCGATAAAACAACGCATTAAGGAGACGCACCCAGACATAGCGGCGCTCCTCGAGCTTGTATGTTCAAACGCTTGATCGAGACGATAAGAGTTTTCACCACAAGGGGAAAGTACGAACAGTTCAAGAGACAGCTTGAGAGGATAGACCCCTCTTCTCTCAAGGAGCGCAAGATACAACTTGACATTGAGAGGGAGGTGAAGCGACAGGCAAAGGAGCTCGCCAAGAAGTACGGTCTGCCGCCCGGCGTGGTCTACCGCGCGCTCCTCCGCTTGGGGCCGCAACTGGAGGACTTGTTGACAACCCTACAGCAGAGGGGTCTTTCGAAGAAGGACATAGTCACTGTGTTGGAGGCGGTTGGAGAGGGGGCGTCAGTCGAGCAAATCAAACTCTAGCTTTTTTCCCTGAGTTCTCCTCTTTGTCATGTTGGTAGTAACTTTCACATCTACGAAGGGAGGTGTGGGGAAGTCCACCATCCTCTCTAACGTGGCGTACCTCGTGTCGCAGAGGATGTCCACAATCGTAATTGACCTATCCCACTCAGACAAGACGACTACGCGTATTCTCGCAAGACCGTGTGTAAACACGCGGCCGGGCGCCGTCGAATACCTATATGGCATATCGGGAGACAACTCATTGGAGTTCTGTGGCAAGGGAGAGGGGGCGCACGTCGACCTCATACCGCCGGGCGAGGTTGTGGTTAAGAGAGAGGTGTCGTACTACGAGGTCGCCCGCCGCCTCATCCGCCTTGTGAACTACCTACTCGGCCGCTACTCTATCATCTTCATTGACACGCCCGCGCGGACGCTAGAGGACACGCCCCTCCTCCAGGCGGCGATGGCTGTCACCGACGTCGCCGTCCTCGTGACCGAGCCCACCGCCGCCTCCGTCGCCGCGCTACACGACCACTGGCGCACAATCACGCAACACGTAGAGCCGCCGCCGCTGTTGGCGATAATCCTCAACAAGGCAATAAAGAGTAGCGGCGAGTTGAGGGGATTGGTGAAAGGCGGCTTCTACGCCGAGGTGCCCCTGTCTGCAGACGTAATGGCGTTGGCGCAGACCGAAGGCGCCCCCTACGTCCACTACGTGCGAGACCGCCAGTGGCTCTCCGCAATACAACGTATTGCAGAGCAAATACTGGGGTTGGCCGTTAGGGTAAAACACGCCGAGCGCAGAGTAATCTAGCTTTTTTCTCGGAACACACCCTTTTGGCATGAACCCTGAGACAGTGATAAAGATATTGATAAGCCAAAATAGGGTCTATGAAGTCAGGGGCCCCTCGGGGGCCGGAAAGACGACGTTCCTCCGTGCCGTTGCTTATGTCAGTTATAAGTTGCAAATGCCATTCATTTACGTTGGGATTAAAGAACTTCCGTCTAGCAAAATCTACTTCAGATGGGAGTGGATTAGAGACCGGTTAGAAGAGGTCATTTCTCTTACGACTTCGGGATACCGTCCGGGGCTATCTATGCTTGCTAGCCGTGCCAGAGAGTTCGACAGTTTGGCTGACTATTTGTCATATTTGAACTCGCCGAAAATCGACGTATATCAGCGTGAGGTGGCACAATGGCTTGGTGAAAGAGTTCAACGCATTCCGATCGCGCGTGTCAAACAGTGGCCACAATATACGGCTATAAGGATCAGTGGAATTGATGGCGTTTTGCAATTTGGCGCATTGTTTGTGTCATTACCATTTATCGAACAATTGTTGCGCATAAGGCCGGTTTTGTTAATAGACGACATATCGCCGTTGATGGCGTCGGGGAATCGCGTCGCCTTTGAGGCCATATTGCAGACTATCCGCAGCTTTTCGCATTCAGCTTTTGTTGTCATTCATGACTACCCGCGAACAGAAGAGCTATTGCGGCCCGTCGTGTTGGCCCCCGCCTCAGGGGCGGGGGAGATGATCCACCGGCTCGTGAAGCGCAATAAATACGTCATTCTTGACAATAGCAACAAATACGAGATAAAGTTCGAAGACGTGTTGAAGCTCGCCAAGAGATTTGAAGAGATTCCGTTTGGCGACGTTGAGATAGATGAGGGGGTGCCCCCCACGGGGGCGCAACAAATTTATAAGGCGGTGCTATGTATAACGTGAAGTACTTGAGAAGGGTGAAGGATCCCGAGGTGGTCTTCATCCCTCGGACATCTCTCGAGGACTATTTCAAGAACTGTCTCGTCGTGGAGGGGAACAGGATTGCGGACATTTGCTCCCGAGCGGAGTGGGTCATCGTCGACAGCCCGCCCGGCAAGCCCCTGGGGACAGGCACCCCCGATGTCGCAACAAAAGAGGCGGCCAAGGCCGTAAAACAGGAGATTACAGAGGAGATAGTTAAGAAGATAGTAGACGCGGAATTGGCGTCGCGGCTCAACGAATTCGAGGTGAAGATACGGCAATTGCTAGGCGATTTTGAAACAAAGATACAAGACATGGTCAATCAGAATAAGGAGGACGTCAAAAGGGAAGTGTTTGAAGAGCTAAACAAGGAGCTAGATAAGAGATTTGAGACGTTTGCAATGAGAGTCGCGTTGTCGCTAAGTGAAATTGAAAAAAAGATGAAAGCGCAATTCGAATATTACGATACTGTAATAAGGATGCTGAAAGAAGCCATTGAAACACAGAAGAATGTGATGGCAAAAGAGGAAATTAAAAATATCGTAAAAGAGGAAATCAGAAACGAAGTCAGAAACATAGTAAAAGAGGAAGTTAGAAACGTCGTAAGAGAGGAGTTGGAAAACATCACTGAGAAAATCGCTGAGAAAATGGCCAAGAGAATGGAAGAAAATATCATGAAAAAACTGGAGGAGTTCGAGGAGTGGGTTAAGGATCAACTTCAACGTCATTAGTTTTTTCCTCTCTTTTCTGGCGTAAGTCGGTTTTCTACTTATGAACCGGGTTGTAAAAAAGGAGGGAAACCAAGTGCTCATTTGGGATTGTCTTTCAAAAGAGGGCGACCTTTTGAAGGGGAGAAACGGGATTGTCCTCGTTACGAAAAGCGTTTCAGAGATCCCAGAGGAGTATCTGCATGTTTCCGACATTAGTGAATTGCAATTACAAGTCAACCGCTATTGTAAAGGCACGATAGTCAACGGCGACGTTGAGATCGGCGAGTTCTTGGAGCCGGCTGAGTGGCCATCTGGACACTACGCCGTGACGCCGTCGGGGCCGTGGAGCATCTCCACAATTAATCCGCCCCACCTCTTCGTGGTGGGGCGGACAGGCAGTGGAAAAAGCCACGCCATAAAGAAGATCATACAGAATGAGTTGAACAATTATAACGTAATAATCTTCGACGTCCACGGCGAGTATGATTGTGATAGGAATTGTATAAACTTGAGTCCCCCCAAAATTCCGTTGCTCGATTTGCCATTGGCGAGTTTCCACTTGTTGCTTGGATTGCCATATAACGCCACGACACAAATTCGCTATCTAAGGTATTCTTTGAAGGTGGCGAAAGCGCTAGTAGAGAGACGTAATATGAGCCCACTTTCGGCGTTGATTGCCGTACTGGAGTATTTTGTCGATGGAGAGTGCAAGAAGACGTTGGATGATGTTGAAAGCTTAGATTGTGTTATACAAGAACTTGCATTTGATGTGCTCGGGAAGGGGAGGACGTTTAGGATAAAACGGCTCGCAGAAAACAGGGATAAAGAGAGCATTTATTCACTACTGAATAAGCTAGATCAGTTGGATCCAGAGTGGGTGATTGCAAACAACACATCGCTCAACGGTATAGTCAGGCTTGACTTCAGCGCATTTAGGACGGTGACGATGTTGGATGCATTAGTGGTGGTAATGATACAATACGTCCTAGAGCATCTGCTTCACCAGGACTCAGAAAAGCCGACGTACATCGTAATTGAGGAGTTCCACTCCCTAGTCGATGCGGCGAAGGACGAACGCGGAGATTCAATTCTGAGGAGGACTATAGTGAACATGTTACGCCAGGGTAGGAAGTTCAAGAGGTACCTCATTATCATATCACAGGAATTCGATGCCACCGTTGCCAACAATACGACGTTGATGATCGGCGCTATAGGCAACCCGCGCTACCTCAAGGAGATAGCAAAAGTGGTGCCATCGCTACCAGACGTCGAGTTGTTGACTTCGTTGCCTGTCGGCACGTTCATCATCGGAAACACGTTGGTGAGATTTACACCATGATTGCGGTTGATAGTGGTTTGAGACACTATACGTGTTACAGCTATTTACATGCCAAGCGTTTGCAACTCGGCGTCATAGTCTCGGTTGCGGTCGGCCGCGGGTTGGAGGTCTTACAATTCTATGACATTGTAGATAAGCAGACTTTACATGACTATATGACTATATTCGAGGAGACTCTAGTGTCTCGACATGCAAATGACATATGCGTCTTCGATGGTCTGCCTAAAAAGATCTGTAAGGGCAACATCGGCATTCAGAAGACCGGCGAACCGAGACGGTTGCCGTACTTCCAGTCCCGCCAATACGGCGCCTACATTGTTTATTACGATTTCGACGTTGACGAAACCATTACGGAGAGAGCAATAAAACTCAACGCATTGGCGCATAATTTGGCGTATAAGTACACGCGTGATCTAGCACGTGTATTGCTCCGCCAGTACAAATGTATTGTAGCGACTGGAGTCCACCCGGTCGTTGAGCAATAACCCTCTTTTTCCCCCTCGCTTTTCGCCCTCTTGGGGGCTTTGGGACGTGGAGTCCATTAGGCGTTGTTGGAAGATCGCCCTCTCTAGGTCTTTTATCCCGATTTGGGAGATTGGCGAGTTGGCGTTTTGTGAATACAAACTTGCTCTGTACTGGCGCTACGGCGACAGGCGGTGTTTCATAAGGAACCGCGGCAAGGAACTACACGTCTTAGCAGACGTCGGCGGCGGAGGCGGCGTAAATGAGGAAAACGCAGACGCAATCTTGAGACGCATCTTGGCGGAGTTTGAGCGCGGTGGGGAGACCTCTTTCCCACTCTGCTTCACCTACGGCGGATATGTGTTCTTGGGGCGGCCGGACGTCATTAGGGTATGGCACAAGAGGGTGGTCAGCATAGTCGAGGTGAAGACCAACACGGCGCCGACAGTACACCCAGACGAGAGGGCGCAACTGCTCGCATACGGCTACGCCCTCGAGCGGATGTACATCGCACTCCCGTCGACAGCCCTCTACCTCCTCAAGACAGACGACCCCACATGCTTACGCCGCGGCGGCCTCGCCGCATGCGTCCAAGCGGGCGCCCACCTCTACAGAGTGGAATACGACAGAGCCGCGGCGCTGAAGCTGATTAGGCGCTACGTCGAGTTGAGAGACGGAGGGCAACCGACACCCCGCCGCGGCTCCTGTGGTTCCTGTTGCTACCGTGACGTCTGTCCATACTTTTCGCCTTCTGAAAGAGTCAACACATGGCTTTCTCACAACAACAAAACGTCGTAGAAAAAGTCCGGAAATATCTAGAGACCGTTAGGGTTGCACACATGTACAAAATAGCGAAGGAGCTCGGCATAACCTACGGCGCGGCTCAATATGCCGTCGCTCGGTTAGAGCGGCAAGGGGTAGTAAAGAGTATGAAACTCGGCAATAAGCGTTACGTGTTCTACGGCAACATAGACCTAAGCGCCGTCGCAGTGGGCGATGTCATCAAAGAGTACTTCTCCCGCATTGACCCAAACACGCCGTTGTCACTGGTTAACGATGAAGTCGTGAAGGAGATTGCAGAACGATTGGGGCTATGCTAGACTTCATCCCAAACGCCGCCTTCCGCGCATATCTCTTCGCCGAGTTGCGGCGGTTGGGGATAGAGCCGGAGGAGATACTCACGTGCGACCAATTAGTATCGGCACTCAAGCAGAGACCACACATCGCCCGGCTAGTAGATTCCATCTGTCATAGTCCATTAAGTTGGTCTTAAACCCCCCATTTTTTCGTGAAAGAACTCAAAATCCTCGTAAACGCTCTAAGGCCAAGGTGCGACCTCTGCGGGAGGAGAGTGACGTATGAGACTCTGGGCTACATCAGGATACGCCGCGGTGTGATAGAGTTGACACTGTGTAAAGACTGCCTAAGAGACTACGCAGAATACGTGGTAGAAAAAATCGGGTTGTTATGAATAGTAGATAGGATATAACACTGAGGCACAACTACGGCAGACGTATAAACCGCGGTCATCGGGATAGACGCGGTGAGAGAAACAATAGGGGCATCTAATCTCATTGAGTTCTATCAGCCTTGTACTTATCCTTTCACTTCTTGCGTTCATGTGTACGGTTTCTTTCTGATTGGAAAAGCTAGGAGCGTATTGGGGTCTTTCCTCCGCTAGAAAAGCGTCCGGTGGAGTGAAAATCGACGTAGAGAAAGAGGGGTAGGAAAGAACCAACTTACGGCAAGCTATATGTCGTCTTCGTCCGCGAGACGGCGCATGTGGAGTCAAAGGCTGTGCACGCCACAGGAGGACATCGAGAGACGGACACGTTTTTAAGTTGGCATGTAGATTATATCGTGTGGATTGAGTTGAAACCTAAGGACGAGCGGTATGCCGTCCTCACGTACTACGAGGAGGAGGGAGAGTCCGTGGGGGACGTCGACATCCCACCGCAACTCTTGGTCGAGCTGACGCACCCGCTGAGGTGCTCCGTCTGTGGTCGTCGGCTCCACGACGACATCACATGTTGGGCCGTCCGCACCACGCCAGATCTTTCTCAAGTTTTAGACGCTCGCTGTTGTTTCCACCGTCCCCAGTTCCCCTAGCTTTTTTCCCTTGTCTCCCACATTTTCATGATTCTTGAAACCGCACTGGAGCTCCACAAATGGTACAACGTCATACTCACGAGGGAGAAGAAGCCGTTGGGGCACTGGGGGCACCACATCCGGTGGTCTGAGCGGCGCATCCGCCAACTCGCGGAGGAGGCCGACGGCGTCGCGGTCGTGGCTGGGCGTCTGCCAAACGGCAAGTGGCTCGTCATTGTCGACGTCGACGACCCGCGGCGTCTTGAGGACGTCCCCGTCGACGTCTCGCGCCTCCCGCGGTGGAGGACGGGGCCCCGGTGCCCAATACACCCAGACGCCCACTCTGGAATTCAATGTGACGGCACAATGTGTAGACACGAAAACCACGAGTTCCGTCTCGAAGACGCTCCGCGCGGCATCGCATTCGCATTTATCGTGGACTTCGACCCTGGAGAGGGTACACGCGGCATCGGAGTCGAGATAAAGACCAAGTCGTACCAACTGATACCGCCGTCTATCCATCCATCGGGGACGCGGTACGAGTGGGTCGAGAAGCTACCGCCGCCGGATCAACTGCCTACTTTAACCAGGGAGGAGTACGACAAGCTAGTGCTCTGGGCCCACGGCTACGTCATCCGTTCACTGAAGGTCGCAGACAGAGAGGTCGCTATAACAAACGTCCGCGCCAAGATCTGTAAGCACTACTACCAGATGGCTGATCCAGACGCAATGGTGCGGACTCTGTTGCCATACTACAGGAGGGGCCAGAGGAACAACGTGGTGTTTGTGCTCTCCTCCACGGCGGCGCGCTATTGCGTCTCAGTCTACGACGTGCTCTATGTAGTGGACAAGTTGGCCGCTGTCACAAACGACGAGGAGAGGAGACACAGGCTCTACGTCGCGTTGTGGTGTTATGGATTGGTTGGATCAGGGAATCCCAAGCTACCCTCCCTGTGGCGTGCGCTACATCTCTTGGGCCGCGACTTTGCCCTGGCGTTGATAAACGAATTCCAACGACAAATTGGGTTCAAGCCACTGTTACCACTGTCGCAAGCGCGGCGGTTCGAAGATGGGAACTGGATGCTAATATATGACCCAGAGAAAGACGTCGTCTCCCTTAGGAACGTCTTGAACAACAGGGTCATCGACGTCCTCCTAGAGATACCGCGCGTTGAAGACGGCTACGTTGTCGTGGGAGGGCAGAGATACCCGACAGACGACCTCGCCGAGATTGCGCAGAGGTTACTATCGAATCCATACGTAGTGGCAGAAGATACAAAGTACGTCCTACGGGCGTTGAAACTTTTGTTGACGGCGACAGTAGAGCCGAAAAGCTTATAAATTCACGTTTTTTAGAGAGACGACCCCCGCCCTCAGAAAATCACGAGATAGTAGAAACGTCAAGAAACGCGCGCGTAAGGGCTAACCGAAAAAATTGGGCGGGGGATTAATCACAAGATACCGCTCCTCCAATCTTTCTACTCCCTCGGTTCACCTGCCTGACAGCGTCGCCGTCAGGCAGGTGAGTCGAAAGAGTGGAAAGGGGGAAAAACTAAATTGGGCGTTTTATTACGTGTCTAACCTCCTTATCATTAACGACATGTATAAAGTAGACCCTAACGGTTTTGCCCTTTCTGACGACCTCTACCCCGCTAAACTCATTCCAACAGATGGGGCACAGTCGCAGTCTCTCGCGGCCGCCCTCGCCGAACAGCTTCCCATATGCGGCATAAGACGCCAAATGCACGTCGGAGCACGGCTCCTCCACCAAAACGTCGCCCTCGAGGCGGTAGCAAGCGCAATCTACAATTGCAATGTGGCGGACAAAGTCGACTAATATGTGGTCGCCCTTGACGTCTCTTAAGTGCATGTCTAGAATTTCACGTTCTGTTTTATGTCTTTTGTGGACAGGGAGATAGTGAGGTGGGCGACAACGTTGGGGTTCAGAGTGGAGCATATCAAAAACGCCCCGGAGTTTCACATAGCGCTTATACCAAAGACGCCGGGGCTAGTGGTGGAGGTGGGGCGGCCGGCGGATGGGGTCTACGTCATGGGCGCCGCCATAGCCGTAGACCAGAGACACCGCGAGATGCTCTTGTCAATGAAGCCGGAGGAGAGGAGGAGGTTTTTGCACGACCTCAAGATGTGGTTGTTGGTGGCAGGCGTCGACTTCTCCTTCTCGCCCGTCGACGCGGAAGTGCCCGAGGTAATCTTCGTGTCGCGCGTCATGCCAACAGAGGCGTTGGACTTCCGCCACTTCGTAGACACATACTACCGCGTCAGAAACGCCGGCATGATGGTGATTCTACACTTCGCCGAGCTCCTCCACACAAAACAAGCGACGACGCCGCTATACGCCTAGTATTTCGCCATCTGAAGAGATCGCCATATGAGCCTAGCTAAGCCCTGTCTGATGTGGTTCTCGTGTCCCGGCGACGGTGGAGATACCCTCGTGCTCTGGAAGGGGGAGACGCGTCACGTCAAAAAAGACGACCCAGTAGTTAAGCTGTACGGCGCCCTCGATACAGCGGTGACATATGCCCATAAGGCGGCGAACGTCCTCCAGAGGCCACAAGCGCGGATTATGAGACTTGTCGCATTCTCGCTTATGGAGCTCGGCTTCTACATAGCTACGGGGAAAGCGGAGTATCTAGACACGGCCATTGCTTTGTATAAACGCGCGCTTAAGCTAGTATATGCGGTCGCGCCGGACGAGCCGCTGAGGAGTTGGCTAGTTTGCGCATCTCCAGAATGTAGCGCAGTAGACGAGGCCAGGGTGTGGATTAGGTGGGCCGAGAGGAGAGCCGTAACACTTGGGGAGCAAGCAGTGGCCAAGCTCCTCAATCAGCTCTCCAACCTCGTCTTCGAAGTCATGAGAACACTCCCACACATAAAATACAGACATAGAGATATCTAACACTCACTTTTTTACCCCCTACGTGCGGTAAAACATGAGTCAACAAGTACAAGAACTAGTGCGAAAAGAGCTAGAAGAAGTTCTTAACTGGCTTCGTAGCGAGGGATATACACAGATTAGGGGTATTGACATTGTAAAGGTGGAAGACCTAAAGCTCCTGAAGAGGATGCCGATACTGAAACCAACAATGCCGTTGCCAAATTCTTTACTCGATTTAGCTAGGGCGACACGTGTTTCGCCATTTGTTGTTTTCATAATTCAAGACCCTAAGGAACAGTTTATGGTGCCAGAGCTTGTGTTGGGGCTACCAAATGATACTATTGTACCCGTTATTCAATTAGATGTCGACGTCAATACCTTCTTAAAAACCGCTGTAAAATACCTTGTTGACGTTTTAAAAATCGACCCTAGATATATAGAGGAGCGGTATATTGCAATGATTGAGGAACACTTGGAAAGGGCAAAAAAGGTGGAGAAAGAGGAAATAAAAGAAGAGAAGAAAGAGACGGAGAGGGAAGAGGAGGTAGAAGGAGAGACGGGCAAGGGAGAAGCGGAAAGGGAGGAAGTAGAAGAAGAGTTGAAAGAGGAGGTGGCAACAAAAGAGAGAGAAGAGAAAGTTGAAAAAACGCCAGAGGTTAAGATTGAGGAAAGAGTTGAGACGGCGCCGGAGATAGTCAAAACAACGGTAGAGAAGCCAGAAGTAGAAAAGACAATTGTTGACGACCAGATAATGAGGTTGATCAGCAAGTCTCCTGACATCTACGATGCCGTTGTCGTTATTGCGCAACTACCAGAATCGACGAGAAAAGAGCTTGTGGATAACTTGGCGCGCGGGCTAAGACCGATTTTTGTGCCGGCGAGAGACAACAAATTGCTCTTCGCCGTAAAGGAGATTGCGGAGAAACTGAATTCCAAGCCAAATTGGTATCGTTATTACAATGCAATACTCCAGATATTGCAATTAGACGAGCGGCAACTCGAACGTCTAGAATACGCGCTTCGCGCCTTGTAACTCCCTTTTTCCACAATATCTCCCTTTTTTCTGTGAAGCGCGCCCTCAAGCGTTGCTCTAGAGTCATCGCAGTCCTCACTCCCGTCGAGCTCGCGGCGGAGTACCGCAGACTCTACTTGGACTTGGCATCGCTCACGTACAAGTTGAAGTCGCCGTACCGCTACGTCCGCTCCCTGTCTCAGTTGGCCGACGTGGTCGTCGTGTTGGACTACTCCAACGAGCGGCAGAGGGCGGTCGCCGACAGGCGGTTGCAATGGATCCGCCAGTTGGGCGTCAGATACGTCCTCGCCACCGACAAGCCAGCGGAGATCCTCGCCGCCGAGCTCTCCGCCCGCGACCCCGGCTCCATCGCCGTGACCCGCGACTACGACGCCCTCGCCGTGGCGCCAAGAGTGGCCATGCCAGACGTCGCCGTCTTCAAGATCATAGAGCGGGACGACGGATGTATGCAGACTCTTCTCCTCAGAAGAAAAAGGGGGACATGAAAACGGCAATAATAGCGGCAATAGTGGCGGTAGCGCTAGTGTTTGCCATGCCGTACGGCCAGTTCGTGGGTAAGGGAGGAGAGATATGTACAATGTATATGCCAATCGACGGTGTGAACGGTAAGCAAAACTGGTGTGTATCCAAGACATACGAGGTAAGAAAGCCACTCCCAATACAACCGCCGGCATATCCACAACCACCACCTCGCATCGACCCACCTAGGTGGCCGAGACCAGAGCCGTTAACCAGAGCACTCAGAAGGTAACCCCTCTTTTTTTCTAGCTTTTCTCCCCGTCTCTCTTTCCTCTCATGTACCCCCAATACATCCGCTTCTCTCCAATCGGCGAGTACCTAAGACTTGTAATTCTCAAGAGACTCTCGAGGGGGCCCGCCAAGGTAGAGGAAATAAACGAATTGGCTAAGAGGGTTGTCCAGAATGTTGGTATAAAATACGACTGGAGTGTATGGCCGGAGCTCCTCAAGAGAGAAGTTGTTGTTAAAGACGGCGTAGTTGAAATAACACAATTCGGCAAATGGATTTTCAAACAGACAGGCGAGGAGGTGGCGGAGTATGTAAAGAAGACTCTTGGAGTAGAACCCTAGCTTTTTTCCACTCTCTTCCACAACTTTGTGTATCCTCCCCGACCGGTAATATCTCCACAACTACTGATCGCAATTGACAGAGTTACATACAGTATATACGGCTACTCCCTCGCGCGGCCATTGGCGTACATCTCTGCGCTCGGTCTCGACGCGTCCGACCCGTGCTACGCCGCCCTCGCCACGCCCGTGGAGAGGTGGCCGCTCTTGTTGTGGAGCGAGGATGTGCCGGAGAAGTGCGACCTCACGTATCCAGACCCCTACACCGCCTCGCTACTCTGCCTGTCGCGCGGCATCCCCACGAGACTCCGCCACTACGTCCTCTCAGACGAGACGCCGTTGAAGTGGGTACTGTGGTTTGCAACATACACCGGCGCCGAGTTGAAGGTGGAGAAGGTACAGACGCCGGCGCCCCACTCCGAGACTGTGCAATCAATAGAGCAGTTGGAGAGACTCAGGCAATGCACCAGGGAGCGCGTCTACGAGATATGCTCCTCTGTCAACGACTTGCTGACTATGACGTTCCCCGTGGGGCAAGCCGGGCCGTGCCACCGCATCCTGATGGCGTTGGGCCTCGTGGCCCAGAGCGGCCTCGTCCTCACGCCGACTGATAGACTTTTGTTACTACTGAGGGAATGAGGGCGTACAAGATCAACACAACTAGCGTAGAGGAGGCCGTCTCCGCCCTGCTGTCTCTCCACGAATTCGGCATCAATACGATACAAGGCGTTGTGTACGCCGAGGACGCACCGCCGAAAGTCCTAGTGCCGTGGAAGTCCGTGGTGCCGTCAAAGGCGTTGTGCAAACAGTTGGCGACGACGCACAAGAGGTTCGAGCGGCAGAGAGACGCCAGCGAGTTCTTGGGCGGCCTCGGCTATTCCGTCTATTGGTTCCGGGCTTTGGGCGTCTTGCGGCGTGGGCAAGAGTGGAACGTCGCCGCCAAGTGCGGTGGGCCACCGGCATTTGGGTGGCAGAGGGCCACCGTAGAGACCGTGCGGACTATCTTGGAGAGGCACTTCCGCGCCGCGCTCTGGCGCTACTGGCCGAGCGAGCTACCTACGCGTGGCCACACGTTGATATTCGGCCGAACCGGCGCCGGGAAGACCACACTGGTGAAGAAGATACTCCGCGGCTCCTACGGCTACGTCGTGATAGACCAGACAGGCGAGTACAGAGACTTGGGGGCGCCCGTGGTAAAGGGCGGCATTGACCTACGGAGCTTTACACAAGAGGAGTTGATCAAGATCTACCTCTGGGCCATCGCCGGCTCGCTCGCCGAGGAGGCCTCCATCTCTGCAGTGCAATACTCCATGCTGATGCAACTGCCCTTGTCAGACCTCTCCACAGCCCTCACAATGCTCCGCTCAATGAGGCCGGAGTTGTCGGCGGCAGTTCTAACGCAGAAGTTGGGCATGCTCTGCAAGTCGCTGAGAGAGTCGTACGATACAGTCCAGTGCGAGCCTTGGGATCAGCTGACCCGCCATGTTGACATTACGTCTGTCCCCGTCGTGATAGACGTCTCAGACGCCCCAAACGACTTCGTCAGAGCCCTTACGATATACGGCCTATTGTACAAAATTCTGCAAAGGAGGTGGGACGGCATCCACGTCGTCATCGACGAGTACCACAGAATTGCGCCCAAACGGGAGGGCGTGGAGGACGTAGTCGAGAGATTGATACGGGAAGGCCGCAAGATGGGCATTCACTTCGTCTTGGTGACGCAGTCGCCAAGAGACGTAAAACCGTCGCTACGCAACATCGTCCACAACGTCGTAACGCTACAGCTGTTCGGAGAGGATGCCGAGATCATGGCCAAGATGTTGAACGTCCCGCCCGAGGTAATATCGGCCCTCGGAACCGGCGAGTTCCTCGCCATCACGCCAAACGGCCCCCGCCGCTTCTAGCCCTCACTTTTCCACACTTAAGAAGACTCACATATGAACCTCAGAGAAGACCAGAAGAAGGTATTAGATGAGATTCTGAGTGCCATTCGTAAAGGGGAGACAAAAATTGCGTTGCAAGCCCCCATGGGTTGGGGCAAGTCTGTTGTTGCACTTCGCATTGCTTTGGAACTTGACGTCCCTACCGCCATACTCACTTCGCGTTTAGCTATTGTCGAAAAATTTATTGAAGAAGCAAAGAAATTCTCAATAAGAAGAAACATTATAGCAACTGCAGGCGCACGGGAGTTATGCACCCGCGGCTATAAGGTGCCATATAAGAAGTGTAACAAATGCGCTTTGAAAAGAGACTTTATTCCAAACCAATTTTATAGTCACTTGACTTGGAAGGAATTGAAGACGTTAGTACCAGAGGATGTCTGTCCATATTGGACACAACGCTTCATAGAGCGTAGTTACGATATTATTGTCGCACATTATGGACGTTGGCGTTCGCTACGTCGCTATGTTGCGTTTGTTATCGTTGATGAGGCGCATAATCTGTTTGTACCGCGGATTTCTAGTATTCCGTTATCTCAATTACAAGAGCTCCTTCAGAAATTCGGTGTAGAACGGATAGAGGATCTCAAAGAAGTAGAGATCGGGGAAGAGAATGAAGATGTAGAAGAGATATTGGAAAAGATCAAAGAATCTGAGATAATAATCGAAGATGGCGATGAGATTCTCGTTGTATCAAAATACGACCACGAGATAGACCGCCATGCCTTGTTCATGTCCGCCACGTTGCCATCTCAGTTGAAGTCGCAATCCTATATCGAGATAAGGCCGCAAGTAAAGGCAAAAGCATATATTGTTGAGGACATTGATACAAGTTATTACAACATTAGAGACTCACTTCCGCAAATTAGAGACACTGTTTTAGCCGTTTATCTGACGAAAAAACCGTTTGTCGTATTTGGAACTAGACGCGTTCTCAACTTCGTCCAAATTGGAGACCGTTTTGAGGCTTGGGGTAAATACAACGAAGGTGTAGATTTGCCACAGTACGACATCGCCGTTGTCTTCTGGCCTTCTCTACATATCGAGGTCAGACGATATTTGCGCAGTTATAGTATTGATCCCAATGAGGTTGAGCTAATTCGTGCCATTCAGTTATCGGGACGCATATTGCGCCCCACAGAGAGGATTAAGGAAAAGATTATCATATTTGCAGATAAGCGGTTTACGCAATACGTTGACGTGTTGAATTATCACTTTGACGTCGAGGTTGTTTCCTCCGAACAATTAGTAGATAAGATATAACCCTCTTTTTCCCCCTTTCTACTTTCGTAGTTAAAATCCTAAAGGAGTTGAAACATTCACCTGCCTGACAGCGGCGGTGTCAGGCAGGTGAGTCGAAAGAGTTGAAATAGGGGGCGCTCTAGCTTTTCGTAACTCGTTGTAGTGATGGGCATGAGACAGAAACACCTCTTCAACGGGGCAAAGCTCGGTTGGATGGTTATTCCTCAACACGCACCAGTCGTGTTGACAGAGCCCGTCCACTTGCCCCGGTGGGTCGCCTACATGTTCGGCATCCCACGCGCCATAGACCTAGTCGTCTCCGTAATACAGTACGCGCCACAACAATGTAAGAACGCCGTCGAGATAAAGACGGTCTACGGCCCGTATGCTGTCGCGTTGACTAGGACTTCCGTGGTGGCGGGCCCTGTGAACGGCATACCCGTCGCGCTCCAGATCTGCGCCACGCCGCCCGGCATTCCTGCAGACGCATCAATTCTGCTATACTTGGTAAATCCAGCGTTCTACGACTCGGCGGTGCAAGTGTTCAACACAAGGGCATACGTCGAGTCGCCGGCATACCGCCTGCCAGCTATGCGGATATTGTCAGAAAAATGGCCCGAGTTGAAGAAATACGAAGCCAGAGACAACACCATCAAGGTCGGCCCTGGCTACGACCTTGTGGATGTGTTACGGACGCCGGAGTTGCTCAAGGCGGTGGCGAGGTGGGCACAGGGGTACTTCACTCGGGAGATTGTGCAAATTTTGGTACAAGCGGAACTTGTCAAACAGATCCCGTTGAAGATCGTTGATGAACGTAAAGACGTCGAGGTTAGGATTATTGAGAGACACAGACCATCGGCCCTAGGCGTGAAGGCGCTCCTCGCGCTCGGCCACTTGTGGCCAGCGGAGCTACTACGTTGGGCGGAGGACTGGCAAGACGCCATATTACCGACAATACAGGCGATGTTCTGATGCCGGCCCTCTACGAGTTATTGCGGTTGCCAGAAGCCGACAGTGAGAGGCGGCGGTACGGCAAGGCGTTCGAATCCGCGGTGTATGTGCTTCTGCAGACGTGCGCAGAGGGCAAATGCAATCTGGCTGCGGCCGTGGACTGTTTCAAGCAAGAGTACGGCGAGAATGAGTACGTCTACGACAAGCTCCTCAAGTTGCTCCCTTGGGCATCTAGAGTGGCCAACGTGCAACGGGCGCCCACCGCGGTCATCTCCTTTACGGAGCCCATCTACGTCACTGCTGATTTCATAGTTGACTACAAGGATAAGCGAAAGGAAATTGTCGAACTCAAGAGCCATGTGTTGAGGAAAGACGAGTGGCGTATAGCGACGGAGTGGCGCTTCGCGGCGAGGGTGATGCGGCTCGCATACCGGCGCTCCGGCTACGACTACCCCGTGAGACTGATATACTTTACGCCGAATGATGTAGAGCACGAGGTCGTGGACAAGATAGACGAAAACCTCTTGCGCAAGGTCTTGGCGAGGAGGGTCTTGCTATGACTTGCACAAGGGCTACCATACTGAAATGTATCAAGAAGTTTGTAGAGGGAAACAGGGGGACGGCGACGTTCATAACCACCAAACGCATTAGGAAGCACTGTTGCGACGGAGGGAATATTGAAGACATACTCCAAGCCCTGGCGAGAGAGGGCATCCTAATTCTATTTAGAAACGGCCCCAACAAGATAATCTACATTGTGAACAAGGAAAGGTTGTGAGGAGGGTATACCTAGACATAGAAACATATACGCCGTCTAATGCGCTAGACGTGAGGCGGGTAGTCGCCATCGGCGTGAGAGAGGGCGGTGCTAACAGAATCTTCAACGCATGGGAAGACGAGAGGAGGGCGGTAGTTGAGTCAATGCTCTATGTCGCCGGCGCCACGGTCGTCGGCTACAACATCTTGTCCTACGACATCCCGGTGTTAATCCGCCGCGCACATGAGCTCGGCGTGGCAGATCTGCAGACGTTAATGCGCTTCTGGTACTCTCTCCACATTGTCGACCTGATGCAGATCGTCATGTGGCGGTTTGGAAGGAGGATGCGGCTTGAAGATGCGTTAAAGCAAGCCGGTTGCCAGGCGGAGCGCTTTGGGACGGGGGCAGACGTGAGACAGTGGGTAGAGGAGGGGAGGTACGACCTAGTCGCCAAACATCTGGAGAGCGACCTAGCCGCCACCGAGGCCCTCGACCGATGCTTGACTACGCAATCCAGATAGCCGCCCTCGTCGCCGCCGCATACCAAGACGCCCGCGAAAGGGCGGTTGATGCTTGGCTCATTGCGTTGATGTTCTTGCCGGCGCCCTACTGGATTCACACCTACCTCACTTCGCCCATCTACTGGGTCTCAGTCACGTTGGGCGTTCTGACGGCTACAGTGCTCTCCGCCGCCGGAGCGGGAGAGGGAGATGCGTTGACCGTTCTAGCCATTGCCTTCGCTCCGCACTTTGCGGTCTCCCCAACAACCGCGCTTATTGCACTTTTCCTGATCTGGACAGCCGGCCGGCTCAGGGGCAGGCAGTGGAGAGCGCCGTACATCACTTTCTACGCGTTCTCCTTCCTTTTCGCCCTCGCAATAACTCCAGGGATATGAACAACTACGAGACCGTGAAGAGGAAGGTGGAGGAGATCCTTTCCCTCAAATTCCGCTAACCCCTTTTTCCCCTCGCTTTCCTCCCCCTGCCCCCTCTGCGCATATGCCTGAAGACGGCGATTGGTCTCTCTAGAGACTTCACCGAGGTGAACCCGCTTTCCGCCGGCGGTCCGTGGGCCGCCGCGTGGGGCTAACGTCGTGATGGCCGCCTTTATACTCGTCTCGGGCGGCGCCGCATGCCTCAGCCGCGGACCTAAGCAGTAAAACTTAAAAAAAAGATTTCTGACTGTCATGAGGCTGGGTGTCTGGGCGTTGGCTATGTTGGCGGTGGCCGCGTCTGTCTTCGGCCAGGTGGACTACGCCATAAACTCCATGCTGGCGGCGTTTTCACTATTCGACATGCCGCTGGACTTGCAGTATAGATACGAGCTTTTCCACACGGCATACGCCACGCCGCAGGAAATCACAATTGTAGACAGCCCGTTGATACCCGGCCAAAACGTGACTCAGCTAGTGCAGATAGCGCTGAGCGTTAAACAAGCAGTGGCGCGGGGAGATGTGAAATACATCGTCAACAACACAGGCCTCTACGTCTACCAAAACGGCACCCTCGTCCTAGCCATAACAAACGCCACCGCCGCCGCCGACGGCGTCAGCTTCCAATTCGGCCAGTGGAGGTCTACCCAGGTGGATTCAAACACCTGGCTAAACACCACCACTTTGACAATGGCCGTAGGTGGGCATGTGGTGAACTACACAGTGCTCTACTACGTGAGGTATGTCAACGAGACCCACCGCCTCTATGTAATCACCCTCGCGGAGATGAGAGACGGGGGCTACGGGGTGGTCTTCACCTGGGCTAACTACTGGTTTAAGAACAAGACTGTCTACTTCGGAGACTGGGTTGTGGTGGAGAACGTCACGCTGTCTCAGTACTACGCCCTGCTGTCCACCGCCGTGGACAAACTAGCCAAGAAGTGGCAATCCTCAGACAAGCAGTACAAGCCACAGGCATACCCACAGATATCACAAGCACTAGCAGAGATATCCAGACTAACAGCAGGCACAGACATAGACAAGCCACTGAGAAAGGGATACGCACTAGTGACAGATTTACATCTGAAACTTGCAATTGCAGTGAGCGTTATAGTCGGAGTTGGTGAAGCTTATTTCGTCTATCGACAAACTGGAAACTGGGGTAGAGCCGCCGCATGTGGGTTATGGCACGGCGTGCATACGTTTTTCTCTATAGCTATCCCAAACCCCTATGTTAGCGCTTATTTCGGCTTAAGAGGATGGTTTATACCTCGTGTTATAGGGTTCTGTTAGAAAAAATAGTATATTTTTTGGTGCCTATTATTCTAATTTCAATTTTCGCTCATGGTGTCTTTACTGGTGAGTTTGATATGCTTATGTTTCTGCTTGACACATCCATTTTCCTGGTGCTGTATTTTGCACTTCTAGCATACTGCAACTTTCACGGCGCTATGGTAATGGCTGCAGCTTACTATTTGGGGAGACCTTATGATTTCGATATATTTAATGTATTGTATACGTTTACAGTTTACCTTGTAATGCTTGGCTTGGTCTACTTTTTCAGGCGCGATCTCTGTAGAGCCGCGCGTGAGGTGTAGCGCCGATTTGCCACGAGGCTCAACGGAGGCGGCTCTAACGCGGTCTCTTCACAACAGCTCTCCCGACTCAACTGCCCGACGGCGCCGTCAGGCAGATGTATCGAAGTTGAAATGACGCTTCTGGCTTTTTGTAGTGGCGGGGGAGGTGTGAAGATGTCGCATACGTTGCAGACGCCGCCTGGCGGATGCTGACCGCGGCTTCCCCGTTTACCCAGCGACAGCTTTCCGGCGTCCTACCCGCCCATACGGGGTCTCAACACCTAGCTTTTCTCCCCCACGCTCCATGCGCATATGAACCAAGTATACAGGACGTTGAAAATCAAAATCCCCTGGCGGTTGGTCGAGGAGCGCCCCGACGTCCTAGACCTCGCCATGCGCATGTACCTTGCAGCCGAGGAGTACGCCAAGAGATTATTGAAGGAGCTGACGGGACAGGAGGAGCCAAAGCTGACGACGGAGGAGTTGGACAGACTCCTTACGCCGGACAAGAAGGAGCTGGCGCATAAAATAATCGAAGAGGTGTTTCCCAAGCACGGCCTCAAGAAGTACTTCATAGACAAAGTAAAATACTTCTGGCGTGACACGGCGTTTTGGCGGACAGTTCCCCTCGGCGTCCAACTTAGGGTTGAGGACGAGAGAGACGTGGGCAGAGCCGTTTTCGTCGACCTAAAGAGCGGCGTAGTCAGAGTGCGGAAGTTGCAAAACACGCTAGTCGTCCGTCTCAGAAAACAGATAATCAAGTGGATAAGAGAGAGGATAGAAGAGGGCGCCAGACCGAGACTTGCGTTCCTCGGCGTAGAGAGGCGGAAGGGAAAGGAGCCGACCTACCGTGGTTTATATATCGCCTTGGCGTTTGCCCGCGAAGTTCAGCAAGTGGAGCCCAAAGCAATTATCGCTGTTGACGTTAACCGTCTCGACCACGGCGTCACGGCGGGTCTCCTCGTAGACGGAAAGTTGAGACAGACGTTGAGACTTCCCGACGAGCGCGCGACCAAAAAGTTGAGGAGACTCCACGAGAGGATAGGCGACCTTGAGAGACGGGCCGCAAGGGAGACGGATCCCGCCAGAAGGATGTTCCTTGAGGAGAGAGTCCGTCGCCTCAAGTCCAAGCGGTATAGGAAGATCCGCGACGTCGTAGCGCGGGTCGCAAAGGAAATAATCGAGCTCGCCAGACAGAACAACGCCGCCGTCGTAGTGGACGCGATGGATTATAAGACGTATATTGCGAGGAGACAGAGCGGCGAAAGCGGCGACAAGAAACACCTCTACGACGGGCTTGGCCAGCTGAGGAGACGCCTACAAGCGCTAACGCAATGGTACGGACTGCCGTATGTGGAGGAGCGGCTGTACTCAACCATCTGCCCCCGCTGTGGAGCCAAGATGAAGAGGGAGAAGAGACGCATAATGCGTTGCCCCTCCTGCGGATTCAGCGATACACGCGACAACATACCGTTGTTGTGGGCCAAGAGGAGATACTGGGAGATCCTCCAGAAGATAAAACCCGCTTTTTCCTCCGCCCCGGCATCCATCACACTTTTCAGCTCGTAAATTTTCTTCTCCCATGAGCCACATCCCCGGCCCTGGGGGCACGGCCGGTCAGCCGCGCCCGTACGCCCGGGCACGGCCGTGCCCCTCTCGCCCTGGGGTTGCCGAAAGGCGGCTCCGGGGCGGGCCTAAAATCTGCCCCCGAGAGAGGGCCGGGCGCCGCTAAGGGGGTACAGACCAGGCGGCGTCTGCTAGCATTTAAAAAACTCTAGCTTTTCTTTTCGACTCCCCCTACTCCTCATGAGCCTAGAGAAGGTGTACGTATCGCACGCACCGTGTAGTCTTTTCCGCCTGTGGTCAATCTCAGATGAAAAGAAGAGAAGAGAATTGGTGAGGGCGAATAGCGGACTCTTTAAGACGATCAGGGGCAATATTCCACTACCGTATGATCAGGTCACGCGCCTAAGTCTCGCAGAGTTGATTGCCGCTATTAGAGGCATTGAGGACAAACTCCGCCACGCAATCATAGCTTATGGGGACAGAGGAATTGCAAGAGAGTGGTATGATTGGTTAGAAGGCAAATTGCGGTGTCCCGACGAGCCAGAGTTTATTCCGACTGCTTTACAGGCCGTATTTAGAGACTTCAAGATTTCGGTTGATAAAAGGAGCAAGAGAGTCGAGATCTGGGTCGAGAACCGCATAAAGATCACAATTGAGACGTTCTGACCACCCTTTTTTCCCTTCTCTGTGTCGCAAGTGTGGCGTGAAGTCTTGACCGTCGCCGCGGACGTCCTCCTCCTTGTCACCGTCCACGCGTCTGCGCTCCTTGCAGGCATCGAGATGTCAAGACTCAGTCCAACGTGGGTACTCTACGCCCTCGCCGCCGCCGCCCTCTACTTCGTCCTGTGGAGCGGCAGAGAGGAGACCTTGGCGGCGTCTGTGGTTATTACGTTTGGTCTCGCACTGATACACCCCGTCCCGGCCCTACTGGCGGCGGCGGTGGGGGTAGTCGCCAACGCCCTAGCCCGCTGACATTTCTCTCCAAGCGCAACTCCTGTACATGAGCGAGAGGTGGAGAAGAAGAAGAGAGGAGCTTGACGAAGCGTTTGAGCGTGAAGATGGGCAAGTTGAGGTAAGGGAAAGGGAGGAGAGAGAGGCGGAGCCGGATCCTACCGTCTTCTTTGACGACGTGTTCTACCTCTTGGACTGACCCCCTTTTTCCCCTCGCTTTTCGGATGCGGCGCGTCCTCTGCCGTGCTTGTGTTGGGCGAGTTCGGGGTATTCGAGGAGGCGGCACGTCGCTTTAGAACCTTCGTCATCGCCTTCTCCGGTGGCAAGGACTCCACGGCGGCGGCCATCCTCTTCTACAAGTGGGCTAGGGAGCGCGGTGTCGTGGAGAACAGGGTTGTCCTCCTCCACAACGACACCCTCTCCGAGATACCGGAGGTGGAGTTGTGGGCCGACCACTTCGCCAGGCAGTTCAAGGCCAAGATGCGGGAGCTGGGCACAGACGTCGACGTGGTGTGGGCAACGCCGGCGGCCGCCGACAGTTGGTACTGGAGAGTCTTCGTGAGGGGCTACCCAGCCCCCACCTTCAACTTTAGGTGGTGCGTAAAGCTCCTCAAGATAGAGCCAACCCTCGGCGCCCTCAAGCGCTATGACAACTACGTGCTAGTGGTCGGCTCGCGCGATGAAGAGAGCGGCGCCAGGGCGAGGAGCATGAAGGCCAGATTCGGCGCTTGCGCCGGAGGGGGGTCTTGCCTAGGCGCGTATTTCACGTCAACAAACGACATACCCAAGATAGCCCCCATCAGGTTCTGGACATATGACATGGTCTGGAGCTTTCTGAGGGCGCAGAAGGACTTCAACGTCAAGCCGTTGGAGGAGCTCTACAGAGGCCTCGCCGCCGGCGGCTCCATAGGCGGGAGATACGGGTGTTGGCACTGCACCCTCGTCCGTGTGCAAGCCGCGAACTACTCCCGCCCCGAGTACCTCTACGCCGAGGCCGTCAGAACCATATACCGCGCCCTGTCAGACGCGCCAGAGTTTAGAGAGCGGAAGGCCAGCGGCTACAGCGGGTTGGGCCCCCTCAACGCCCACGCCCGCGCCGTAATCTACCACGCCATCAAAGCCGCCGAAGAGCTCGCAGGCAAGAAGATATTCTACGGGCTGGACAGAGCGGCGGTGTACGGCTACACCCTCCGCCAGATTTTCTACGAAATTGAGCCCGAGAAGGCAGACGCCGTCATAAGACGCGCAGACCCCACAGACAGGAGAATCCCCATAGCCGAGCTCAGACGCCTGGACAAAACCGCCCTAGAGACGTTGGAGAGGAGGTTCAACGACAAAACAGTCTTGCAAGTGCTCGACAGAGTGAAGAGCTATGTGTAACTCGCTTTTCCGCCTCTGTTGATGTCTAGACATGGGCGGGGTGTTCATATGGCGGGATCGTGTAGTCTATTGCCCCGACAACATGGAAGAGTGCGAGTATTCCGAGTGGTGGGACAAAAACATTCTGAAGGACATCGAGTTGATGTATAAGTACGAGCCACATTTACTACCGGGCTATCTGAAGATGTTCTTTGAGGAGTTTATGAAACAGTTAGAACGATATCTGCAATACCGCCGTGAGATGGACAGAGAGTTGAGGATCTACGTTACTCACGTCGTGAAAAGGGATCTGGAGATCGCCGGGATGACGACGTCGTTTCTAAATCTCTTGAAGAGGTTTGGAACAGTAGAATTCATTTAGCTTTTTCCCTAAGCGCCCTCACCCAGACGTTATCTTCCAACCCCTTTCTTTCCTGTCTTTCCTGCACCTCTTGGCGGGAGGCGGGAGACTCCCGCCCCTCGCTCTGCGTGCACCCCCTGGCGTATTTGTATACTGTGTAGCGTGAAACGCCGAGGGCCCACGCGACTGCCCCCGGCGACAGGCCGAGAGAGAGGAGGCGGCAGACGACCTCCCTGAGCCTGTGCATACGTGAACAGTCGGTGCCAAAGAAAAGCGAGAAGGATGCGTCGAGATTTTCCCGACGAGAAAATCTCGCCAATATTTTCCCGACGACGTTGTACCACGATTGGACAACTTCGTAGAGAAAATCCTGACGGGAAAATCTCGTCGAGAAATTTTTGACGCATTTCTACCGACGTTGTACACTGTCGTTGAGAAAATATTGACGAGAAAGTACAGTCGGGAAAATCTTGACGACGTTATACAACGGTTAGACAACTCCGTTGGTAAATTCTTGACGAGAAAATCACATCAATATTTTCTTGATGAAATTGTACAACATTCCACTCTTCCGACTCACCTGCCTGACAGCGACGACATCAGGCAGGTGAATGTTTCTACTCCCTAGGTGTTGTGGGGCGTCTCCCATCTGTTCAACTTCTTTGTCTCACTTGTTCGGCAACGACGGCGCAAGACGGGTGAAGCATGGTTCTCGCTTTTTCGCTCAGAGCGTATATAAAGACATGAACGATGTTGTTCAGTTTATCAGGGACAACATCCTCCCTTTCCCTTGTGCACACGTGGCAGATCTTGTATTCCCTCATATGCTTTTACAATATGTTGTTACACCAAGCGGCATAATAAATGCCTATCTGAAAGAGGGGAATTGCAAATGGGTATTAAATGGCACGACATTGACAGAGATGTGCGGTCAAGTCGCGACGTATGTAATCGAGCCAATCGCCGTTGCGCGGCCATGGTGTGACTCTATTGACATCTTTGATGTCGTAAAGATGTTGAAGAGGATTAAGGCAGAGAAGGAGTTGAAGTCTGTGAGAGCCACGTTTCTGAGAGAGCGCGACGTCGTGGCGGTTGCGCACTTGGGTGATGAGCGGGCGGAAGTGAGGACGCCAGACGTCCACATCATTATCGACACAGTCGCCACTCCGATAAACATCCGCCTGAGGAGACGGATACTCCGCGGCGACGTCTCGACGGCAAGACAACTAGTCGCCCTCCTCCAATAGTCATACCAACTAGTTTTTTTCCTCTCTTCTCCTTCATCTTCATGAACCCAAAAATAAATAAGATTATAGTCAGAAACTTCCGGAGGATCAGGGAGGCGGAGGTCTCCCTCAGCCGCGGCAAACTCCTCCTGATAGGCCCCCACAACGGCGGCAAAAGTAGCTTCATCTACGCATTCCTCACATTGGTGCACCAACTCACTACTCACGAAAACACTATAAAATTCCTCCAAGACTTTATTGACCCCGCGGGCGAAATTAGACACGGCTCGGACTCGGCAGTCATCGAAGTTGAGGCGGACAGGAGATACACTCTCACAATCACGCAACAAGAGGCGAAACTCGATACAGACGGCCGCGACATATCCGACGTCGCTGAGATAAAGATCAGCTACGTCGGCGCTTGCAATGTAAGACATTGGAGATATGAAGACGAATATGACATATGCCACGAGCATCTGGAGGTGGAAGACCCAGAGATAGCTGAACACATCCGGTCTGCGCTACAGCAGTTTTTCTACGGGGCGGACTTCTACTACGACAACGTTAAGCTCCACGGCGCGTGGTACCCCTTCTCCAAGCTCGCCTACGGCTACAAACGCCTGTTGGGAATACTGTTTGCGTCCTACGGGCCGCCAGACGTGCTAGTAGTCGAGGCCTTCGAGGCGGGGATACACTACGACCTCGCAAGAGACCTCATAGACTACTTGGACAGGGTCAACAGCTTCGTCATAGTGGAATCGCACGTAATGCTCAGCGCCATACGCGCAATCGAGCTCAGCTGGGACGTCTACTACGTAGACGAGGGGGAGTTCACGCCCCTCACGTCAAAAGAGGCGCTTAAGAAAGCCGCTGAGAGGGAGGCCTCGGCATACGCCTAACCATCCCATTTTTTCCGTTTCACCGTTACAACTAGCTTTTTTTCTCTCCACTTCTCCACTTTCATGAACCTACAGGAAAAGTTCCTAGATGAAAAGTTTTATGTTAATGGCAATTGTCATTCGTTATTATACGAGTTAGGTAGGATTAGCAAATCAAGTGGAGCACACTTCTACTTGGATGGCGAGTGGGTGGTACATCATGGAATGCCACCGCGTTGGAGAGTTCGCAAGATTGGCCTACACGTCCTTGAGGCAATATGCGATCCGTACAAATTAACCATTAGAGCGATGCAAGGCAAACACAGTCATATTATTGTTGAGCAAGACAACTACCTAGTTGGCATCTACCGCCACATTTGTGCTCCAGGGCTTGGGTGTTACAGTGCCGACGATATTTATGTCGTGTATCTAGTTTCGGTTGGTTACTACTTAGCCCCTACCCTATAACCCCCTTTTTCCCTCACTTTTCTCCTCACCGCATGTCGCCATTATGAACGAAAGGCTAGCTAGGGTGTGGCTAAGGTGGCTTTCGAATTCAGAATATCAGTTGCCCTTTGTTAGCGATCTTAGGGAGACAGGAAAAAGGATGGGAATAGCATTAAGCGATGAAGACTTTAAAGAGGATTTCATAGAAATCAAGGTTTGGGACGATGTACTTCTCGTTCCAAAGTTTGATGAAATAGAAAAAGTGAAGGCAAAAATAGATACATTGATAAGTATTCTTTCCGAAGCGCATACAAAAGAATATAACTTAATTAGAGAGGTGACGTGGAAATTGTTGCCCCAACAAGCGATCGATCAATATGGGAAACTCATCATCGAGGCTCTAAAATACGTGGAAATTATCGAAATTAGGATAGGAGAATATTATGCAGATATCAAATTTGACGGCGGATTCATTTTCTTATCAAAGGAGGCAATAAAGAAGCTCATTTGTAAATAACCCCCTTTTTCCTCGCTTTTCTCTCCGTGGTTTTGTTCTGTTGTGTTTGTGGAAATCGCCCGGAACCCCCTCTACTATGTGTACGACCCCCTGAGGGGGGCCTACGTCTTTGACGATTGTGAGTCGATGGCGGAGTTCATTGCGGCGGCGTGGGGGACTTTGGACTTGCCCATGGCCCCCGTCGTAATCGCCGACGGAGACGCCGTAATTAGGCGGTGGTATCCTGGGGTCAGGGGGATAGCGTACTTGCTCTGGAAACACGTGGCCGGGTGTGAGTCTGTGCACTACCTCGCATACCCTCCACGCAAGAGGCTATGAAGAGGGCTGTCGTAGTCCTGTCGGCGCTGTTGTTGGCGCTGATCGCCTACGTCGCGTCGCAACAAGCCGCCGAGCGCGGCGTCTCAACGCCCCAGACTACGGCCACGCGTAGTCTCACCATTGCGGATCTGCCGATTCCAGACGACGCCATGGCGGTGGGCCGGCCGGATGCGCCAGTTGTCGTAGTCGAGCTCTTCGACCTCCACTGCCCCTTCTGCGCTGTGGCACACCAACGGTTGGGCCCGTTCCTTGAGCAGATGGTCGCAGAGGGGAGACTCCGCCTTGTGCTCGTTGACTTGCTAGTCCACCGGGACGCGGAGGAGCTCCACAGGCGGCTCCACTGCGCATACCACTCGGGCGCCGACGTGCTCCGCCTGCTAGACAGGCTATATGCCAACATGACAGACCAAGCCAACGTCCTGGCGCCCTACGGCGACTGCAACTGGCGCTACAACGCCACCAAGGTGATGAAACTGCTCTATGTAATTGCGCCGTATACAGGCGGGCGCTTCGGCACGCCGCTGTTCATAATCATACGGGAGGGCCGCGTGGCGGACGTCGTATTGGGCGCCGACGTCAACAGAATACTCCGGGCCCTCTCGTGACCGTTTTTCCATACTTTTTAACACGCCAACGTGCCTACTCCATGGGCCTGTACAGAGAATGGGTAGAGACGACGGAAGCGGGAAACGTCAGACGCGCTTTGATCGTCGAGGAGAGAAACGACTACGCATACGCGGCATTGGTCACCTTCTGTGCCGACTCTGCCTTGGGGCGTGTTTACAACCACTCGGGACGCTACATTGAAGTATATAGAGACAGAATTGAATTGAGGAAGAAGAGGATAGGATGTTTTGGAGACGGCTCAGAGCTCGTCAAAGAAATCAATTACGACGATAAGCTGAAGGAGAGAATTCTCAACATCCAGACAAAGGAAGAGTTCGAGGCGCTCTGGAAAGAGCTCACGAAATAACCCCCTTTTTCTCCATTCTCTGTAGCCTCAAAGTCTTTGTAAAGGTGACAATACTTCTCTCTCTAAGGTGCTTCACAAGCTCCAAGGCCTTCTCGAGTGGGGGCTCTGGGAGGTTATTGCCGTAGTTGTCATACCCCACGTACACCATGATAGGGTTGATGTCGACAATCCACTCTACAAAGACGTCGAGGTCAAAGTCGAGGACGGGCTCTACGCTTACGAACTTGTGCGGCCAGGGTAGCTCCCTCATTGCACTGTAGCGCACAGAGGGCGGCGGCGCCTTGCTCACTTTGCGTGCTATGTCGTCTCTATTCGTCTCTATCGTGGCGCCAAGTATGACGTTGTCCGGCATCGCGTCAAGGAACTCGAAGTAGCGCGCGGGGTTCTTCGTGAGGAACAAGAACGTTGTGTCTGGGAACTTGGCTATGTGGTTTAGGACGGCGGCGATCCACTCCCTGGGTACCCAACCGCCGAAGAGGTCGCCCATGTCCGACACGAAGACCAGCCCGCCGCCGAACCTCCTCCTCAACTCGTGGGGGTGGAACGCCGGCTTGAAGCCAACGGCAGCGTATTTCTTTGTGTTTCTAAGGCGGGTCTCCACAAGCCGCCGCGCCCAGCAGTAGACACAGTCGTGGAGACACCCCGTCACGGGATTCCACGTCTCAGTAACCACCGAGAACATTCTGTTCGCCGAGACCCGCGAAGCGCTATCAATAAAAATCTGATTTATAGATTTAATATTTTTTTCTAGTTTCAACATGTAGGAATTGATGATATGAATATATAAAAATTTCTTATACCCTTTAAAAAGCAACTGAACAGTCTCTTCCACAGGTAAAGAACCGCCTTTTTAAATATATGCTACCCTCATGTCCCCCTATCTCTTTCTTGGCCCCTTCCTGGGGGACTTGGGGGCCCGCCCCGGGTACACCGGGGCGAGGGGGCGGGTCACACGGGGGCCGGCCGCTAGTTGTTTATATTACAACAGTTTGGCGCCCCCGTCAACGCCCGAAAAAGCCCTAAGTGCGTTGCCGTCTTGACCAGATTTAGCAATCATGGCGGAGGGGCGCGAATATATCAAGCGCAACGATGTACGCAAAAGGCGAGATGAAAACCGGTAGCAGACGCAAAACCGCGTCGTATTTATGCACCACGAAGTTTGACAGAGCTAACACGACGTCGCTGACCACCACGGCGGCGAGCCCAACCACAAGCAATAGGCCCATACCTCTCCTGCCACATGTACGGAAAAGCTTGACGCGTCCTTTCAACTCTTTTCACACATCTGCCTGACGGCGCCGTCAGGCAGGTGAACCGAGGGAGCGGAAAGAGGTGTGCAGGCTGGCGGGAGGTATGGTCGCCGAGGGGGTTCGGGCAGAGCACGGCGTCGGTAGCCGCATCGCCTGTCCAAGCGGAGAGAGAACCCGTTGTAGGAGCGGGGAAAAGGGGGTTATTTTACTCTTACCTTCCTCACGGCGTCAGCGGTGATGGGGATTGCAAATAGAGGCACGGCATGTGGCGTGAGCGAAGGCGTGTCTACGGCGCCGAGGAGGTGGAGCACGTTGTTGACGGAGGCGAGAGCGCGCGCCGAGGCGGCGATCAACATGGCCGCGACGAGGTGGCGCGAATGGCGTTGTAGATAGTGTCCACTCCTCTCCACGAGGTAGAGCAAGACGGCAGCGTTGCTGGGATGGAGAGCCACGGCGCGCCGTCGAATAGCGGGTTCAACTCGACAAAGCCCACGGCCAACCCAACCGCCGTAGATAAAACGTCGAAAGCAGCCGACGCGGCAAGACATACGTTGCGGTCTTGACCAGGCGCATTCGCCACCTGCCTGACAGCGACAACGTGAGGCAAGTGTTTCGAGGGAGTAGAAAGAGAGTCTCTTCAACTAGTTTTTCTTTCCCATGCCACATACGCACATGGGCCAAGCCTACAGAACGCTGAAGTTGAAAAATACCGTAGCGGTTAGTAGAGAAGCGTCCAGACGTCTTAGACATCGCCACGAGGATGTACCTGGCGACAGAGGAGTACGTCAGAAAGCTGTTGAAAGAGTTGACGGGACAAGAGGAGCCCAGACTCACGGCGGAGGAGTTGGACAGACTCCTACGCCAGACAGGCGTGAGTTGGCACACCGAATAATTGAGGAGGTGTTCTCCAAGTACAGACTTAAGAGATGCATCGCAGTGTGAGCTAAGTTCTTCTGGTGTGATGTGGTGTTCCATAGAATAATTCCGTTAAACGCCCAACTGAGAGTGGAAAACGAAAAAGATGTTGACAGCGCCGAGTTGAAGTTGGCGTTTCTCGACGTCGACGTGGGGAGGGGTAGAGAGCCGGCGTACAGCGGTCTGTACATCGCCTTGGTGTTCGCTAGAGAAGTAGCGCCAGTGGAGCCCAGGGTTATTGTCGTCGTTGACGTTGATCGAATGGATCACTACATAAAGGTTGGTCTCGTGGCCGGCGGCAGAGTCGTGGAGTTGTTGAAGTTCCCCAAGAGGTTGTATTCAACCATCTGTCCAAAGCGCGGGACAAAGATGTCGGAAGAGAGGAGACGCATAATGCGTTGCCCCTCTTGTGGCTTCGGGGCACATAGAGACAACATGCCCATGACATAGCGGAGAAGAGGTATTGGGAACTACTCCAGAAGACAAAACAACCCACTTTCCCCAAGACGAAAACCGGCCATTCGACGCCACGTCCCCCGGGTGACCCGTCTCGGCACACCCGAAGCGGGCCCCCAAGTCCCCGGGGAGGGACCAAGAGAGAGGTAGGGGGACACTCCTAAGTCTCCTCTCCCACGTAGATTTGCCAACAGGCGCATGAAACTGCTTAAGCGACTGTCTAGCGAATTCATATGGGCTGACAGGTCTTGGCGATCGGCTGGCTGGTGTAATCTCTCGCGCCTGTTCACGTGGGCACGCGGCCGCCAAATCCGCGGGCGTGTCCCAAGCTGGGGTTGACAAAACAAGGGGGGCTAAGCCGCTTTTTTATAACTGCCTTCCTGTTGTCATTGCGGTGCTCCTCTACCAGAGGCGTGGGGGCGGGCCTTCCCTGTGATTAAATAATACACGTGGTTGGTTATATAGACGGCGTGGTCTGACGCTCTTTCAAGTAGTCTGAGGATTACCGTCTCCATAACTTTACACCTATCTGCGCCTTTTAGCACCTCCATAAGTGCCTCTTCGTAGCTTTTATCTACTACCTCGTCGTCTAATTTCACTACCTCTTCTAGTTTTGAAATGTCGCGGTTGAGGAACATATCTACCGCTGTGGTGACCATATGTATAACCACGTTGCCCACCTCTTGGACTTTTTTAGACTGACATCCGCCGCCGAGTTTTTCAACTACTATAGCTATGTCGTAGGCGTAGCGCGCTATTCTATATAAGTCGTAGGAAATAAAAAGCGCGCTTTTTAAAAAACGTAAGTCTATAGCCACGGGGTTGTAACGGGCGACTGTCTCCATAATTAGGTCGGAGACTTCGTCATGTATATTATGTAATCTAGAGGCAACCTCTCTAATTTTTTCTGCACTTACACCTCCTGACAACGCCGTAGATAAAGCCTCTACGGCAAGCTTAGCGCCTTCTCTAAGTCTCTTAGAAATCTCCTCTTCTGCCAGATCTAGAAGTCTCCGCATGAGATATATAAGCCAGATATTTTTAAACTCCTAGGTAGGCCTTTTTTATATGTTCATTTTCTACAACTTCTCTGGGGTCTCCTTGGAGTACTATTCTGCCATTTTCAAGCACATATACATAGTCGCTTATCTCTAATGACGCCGCCACGTTTTGCTCAACTAACAATATGGCCATATCTTCCCTCAGCTGTCTTATAGTTTGGAATAAGTCGTTTACGACCTTTGGCGCAAGTCCGGCGCTTGGCTCGTCAATAAGTAGGATCTTCGGTCTAGACATCAACGCGCGGGCGAGGGCCAACATCTGTTGTTCGCCTCCGCTCATTGTGCCCGCCTTTTGACGTCTACGCTCTTTTAGCCTTGGGAAGAGCGTATATACAAACTCCAACGTGTCGTACATCTTCTCTCTAGCCCTCCTCGTGTAGGCCCCCATTAGTAAATTCTCCTCTACTGTCATCTCTATAAACAAGCGCCGCCCCTCAGGCACAAGCGCCAGCCCCATCTCCACCTTTTCATATGGCGGCGCCCTAGTTATATCTCTGCCGTTAAAAACTACACTACCGCCCCAGGGCTTTACAACCCCCATTATTGACAAAAGAGTTGTAGTTTTGCCAGCGCCGTTGGGACCTATGAGAGAGACAATAGACCTCTCGGGCACCTCGAGACTTATGCCAAACAACACTTGTAGCCTCCCGTATCCAGACGCCAGTTGGGAAACTGTCAACGCCATGGCCTCCCCAGATATATCTCAACTACCTTCGGATCGCTTAGGGCTTTTTCAGGCGGCCCTTCGGCTATTATCTTGCCCTGGTGCATTACGACGACTCTATGGGCAAGTTTAGCAACTGCCCGCATCCTGTGTTCCACTAGTGATATAGCCGCTATCCCCCTCTCCTCTGCCAGTCTCTTGACTAAGTGCGTCATGGCGTCTATCTCGCCGGGGTTTAAGCCGGCCATAACTTCGTCGAGAAGTAAAAGCTTTGGGTTGGCGGCAAGCGCCCTAGCTAGTTCTAAAAGCCTCAGCTCGTTAAACGTAAGCCTGCCGGCTAATACATCCCTCTTCTCGTAGAGACCTACATACTTCAAAACCTCTTCAGCCACCTCCCTGGCCTTCGCCTTGTCGTAGCCCCCGTTGAATATGGCGCCTACGACAACGTTGTCAAGAACTGTCAGCTCTGGAAATGGCCTAGGCACTTGAAACGCCCTGGCGATGCCCAGCCTAGCCCTCTTATAGGGGGGCATATTTGTTATGTCTCTACCTTCGAAATATATCCTGCCTCCGTCTGGCTTGTAGACCCCGTTGATTAAATTGAGGAGGGTGGTCTTCCCAGATCCGTTGGGCCCAACCACGGCGAGGAACTCGCCCTTTTCTAAAGACAGCGAAACGCCGTCTACAGCCCGAAGCCCCCCGAACCTCTTTACTACGTTTTCTAACTTTAACAACGTCATGGCAACCACTCTCTCAATCTAGGCGGCATGTATATTCTCAATGTGCCTATAATACCGCGTGGCATAGCCACAACTACTAGAAAGACTAAGAGAGCGGTGACTAAGGCTTGATAGCCTGGTAGATATACGCCTATTATGCTCCTGAGGTAGAAATAGATCAAGCCGCCCACTATAGGCCCTGTAACTGTGCCAGCTCCACCTAAAAACATCACCGCAAGGCCGTCTAGGATATATTCTATGAAGAACACATTCTCTGGAAACACCTGCATATTACCCAGGGGGTAGTACGCGGCGCCTAGCAGACCCGACAGCGATGCGCTTGTGGTAAACGCCAAGAGCTTGTACTTCGTCGGGTTTATGCCCATGGCCTTTGCGGCGTCTTCGTCTTGTCTAATCGCCGCGAGGGCATATCCAGATTTCCCAGCCTGAATGAGGTACATAGCTACGACGGCTAAAAACCCCGTGGCTATTATAAGGAGGGGCGACCCCACGTTGGCCAACGTTAGAGCTAGGTCTCGGCCGAAGGCGCTGAACATCTTCGTGCCCAAGATCAAGCCGGCGCCGCCGCCCCAGATGTTGGCCCCAATTATAAGGTGTTTAACCCCCTCGTTGACGCCTATAGTCGCTATGGCGAAGTAGGCCCCCCTCAGCCTCAACGCAATGGCCCCCACGACGGCCGCCAGTAGAGCTGCCATCGCCACCCCCAGGGCGAGGCCGACTGGCAACGCCAGGAGGCCCAGCTCCGGCCAATAGTAGATCGTGACGCCTAGGCCGTAGGCCCCCATGGCTAGAAAAGCCACGTAGCCGAAGTCTACATATCCCGTCAGCCCCACGAAGACGTTTACCGCCTGCCCCAGCGCCATGAAAAACGCCACTGAGGCGATAGTCTTAGCATACTCTGGGTTTAGAAGCGCCGCAACAGCCAACAGGGCGTATATCCCCAGGGGGAGGTATGGCTTCATAACCTAAAGAGGCCGGTGGGCCTAAAGAGGAGGAGCAACAGCAATACCACAAAGGCTGTGAACAAGGCCATTTGCGAGGGCTCGGCGAAGCCGGCGAGGGAGAAGAGGTAGTAACCCACCGACTCAATGATGCCGAATATCAAGCCGGCCACGTAGGCGCCCATAATCGAGCCCAAGCCCCCCATTACAGCAATTACGAAGCCGATCAAGGTGTAGGGCCCGCCCATGTAGGGATTTATGCCTACTGGGATAAAGAGAGTGAGTAAGACGCCGCCCAATGTCGTGATCCCTATCCCCAAGGCGGCGCTGAAGGCGTATACATTTTCGACCTTTACCCCGACGAGTTGCGCCCCCAAAGGCTCTTGCACCACCGCCCTGACGGCTCTGCCAAAAAAAGTCTTGCGAAATAGAAACTCCAGGGCCACCGCTATGGCCAACGCCAAGATAGCGCCTAGTAATTTGCTGATCTCCACCTCAAGCCCAAACAGCGGTATTGAGCCAAGACGCCACGTGTAGCCGACGAAATCGGGCCCCCAGAGCAACCTCGCCACCTCCGCCACGGCTGTCCCAAGGGCAAACAAGGCGACTAACATATGGAGCTCTCCCGCCTTCTTAAGCGGCTTAATTGCAACGAGATAGACTAGATACCCAAGCGCCATGCCCACCGCCATAGCCAACACCGCAGTGGCGAGGGGAGGCCACTTCCAGAGCGTAAAGGCGAAAAACGCCATGTACGCCCCAATCATAATAAAAGAGCCGTGAGCGACGTTTGCCACTCTCAACACGCCAAAGATAAGACTAAGTCCCAAGGTCGTCAATCCGTATATAGATCCAATTATGACACCGGTTATAAAAAAGGGGATTATATCCATTTATCTACAGAGTTGGCCGGCGGCTTTCTGATCCCACGTCAGAGAGGGGTAGACCAGCTTCCCCTCGGCGACGTCGGCAGGCCAGACGACGACCCTCTGGCCGCCTTGCCACTGGATGACGACCATTGTATGTGCCACGTTTAAATTCGTAGCCGGGTCGAGCTTAAACTCGCCAAAGAAGGTCATAAACCTGGAGTTCCTCAACGCGTTGAGCACCTTGTCTGAATCCACTGAGGCGGCCTTCTGCACCCCGTATAGTATGGCCAAGACCCCCTCGGCGGCCCAAGCGGCGTGGTAGCCCGGCTCCACCTCCTTGCCGCCCATCTCCTTAGCCACCTTCTCGAAATACGTTATGAACTCCTCCTTCGTGGGGCCAAACCAATCCTCGCCTCTCTGCTTGGCGAGCTGCGGGCTGTAGGTGACGCCGGGCTCCCAGTGCGACGGGCCGACGATGCACTCGGCCTTTGTCTCCAGCGCCTTGTAGAAGTCCGGCACCAGAGGCGCCACAGACAAAGCGACGAGTTTGGCGTCGACCTTCTGCTCGGCCAACTGCCTAACCACGAGCTGGCCGTCGGCGAAGTGAGAGGCAACTATTATGACGTCTGGCGCCGCCTGCTTAACCTTCAGAATCTGGGGCGTTAGATCTTGGGGAGAGGCGGGGTATGCCTCGTAGACCACCACCTGGAGGCCTAGCTTCTCCGCATAGGCCTTCGCCCCCTCCGCCACCTGTCTGTTAAACTCGCTGTCTCTGTATAATATAGCCACCTTCTTCGCCGTGGGGTCCCGCTTCACTACCATGTCTAACACCGAGACCATGTATTGACTCGCCGGCGCGGCCACGCCCACGACGTACTTAAAGCCCTGCTGGAAGATACGGTCTGAAGAGGCGCCGACCACTGCCATCAACACGCCGTATTTCTCCGCAATTGGCGCAACGCCAAGGGCTAGGTCGGAGCCGTATGGGCTGAGCAAGAAGTTGACCTTGTCTTGCGTCACGAGAGACTCGGTTATGCTCTGGGCCAGCTCTAGCTTAGACTCGCTATCTCTATACACTAGCCGCACCTTTACCTTCTTGCCGCCGCAGTCAACGCCGCCTCTCTCGTTGATCCAGTTTACGATGGCCAGCGCGCCCCAAAGAGAGTACTGACCCTCGGCGGCGTATCTGCCCGAGATCGGCATCGCGGTGCCTATGACAATTTCGTCGGGACATTTAGCCACAGAGGGGGGCTGGGTAGTTGTTTGAGGTGGCGTAGAGGTGGTAGGCGACGGCGTTGGAGAAGTTACGGGAGAAGACGTAGTTGGAGATTGTTTAGCTGGAGAAGTAGTGGAGGGCGCCGAAGGCTGGGTAGAAATCAAAGCTAAAGCGCCTAAAACAACTACCACTACAGCGACAATAGTAGCCCAGAGAATCTTAGAACCCGCCATGTTGTCTTTAGATAAGAACATTATTTAAACATAATCGTTAATTATATATAATTATAGATTTTTAGCTATAAAAAACTCCAGAAGCATATTTTAGAAATAATATTAAAATCTCTAAATATAATATACTTATCTTATAATGACAAAAACAATGTTATTAATAAAGTCTGCCTGTTACATATTTTTCTGTAAGCTGGTGTCTGGGCTTTGTAAATATATCTCTTGTAGCACCCCACTCCACGATCTGCCCCTTGTACAAGAAGGCAACGTAGTCGCTAATTCTCGCCGCCTGCTGCGGGAAGTGAGTCACCATAACGATGGCCATGTCCTTCTTCAGCTCTAGAAAGAGCGCCTCTATCTTCGCCGTGTTCTCCGGGTCTAGATTCGCGGTTGGCTCGTCGGCGAGGAGGACCTCAGGCTGAAACGCCAGCGCCCGCGCTATGCAGAGCCTCTGTTGCTGGCCGCCCGACAGCTTGCCCGCGGGGGCGCCCAGCCTGTCCCTCACCTCGTCCCACAGCTGGGCTTTCTCAAGGGCCCACCTAACCCTCTCCTGGAGCTCCCTCTTGCTCTTCGCCAGCCGGTTTAGCTTAAGGCCGAGGGCGACGTTTTCAAAGATAGAGAGGTTGGGGATGGGGTTGGGGATCTGGAAGACCATCTGGACTCTCCGCCTGAGCTCCACCACGTCCATCTTGAATATGTCCCTCCCGTCTAGATACACCTCCCCCGACACCTTCGCCTCGGGGTACAGCTCGATCAGCCTGTTGAACACCCTCAGGAGAGTCGACTTGCCGCTCCCCGACGGGCCCATAAGCGCCGTGATGCTCTTGTCCGGAATGGAGAGGTCGACTCCAACAATTACTTGCGTCTGACCGAAAGACACCCTCAGCCCCCTCGTCTCTATCTTCGACATGGTATCACCTCAAGACCCTCGCCAATATAAATATAACGAGAACTATGGTGAGCAACACGGCGGCTGCCCCATAGGCAGACAATATCTGCACCTCGTAGGGGCTTTGGGCGGCGTACCAAATCCAGAGCGACACAGCGCCGGTGGGGCCGGTGAAGGGGCTGTAGTAGGCGTTTCCAAAAGCCGTGAAGAGAAGCGGCGCTGTCTCTCCTGCCGCCTTCGCCGTGCCGATGAGAGCTGCCGTAAGCACAGCCCTGGAGACCACCTTTCTCAACACGATAAACACGGCGTTGAACTCCCGGCCGCCCACTCCATATGCCGCCTCTCGCAGAGGCCGCTCTATTGAGGCGTAGGCGCTCGCGGTGGCGAGAGCCACATAGGGAATCATGACTATGGCTAAAGCAACCGCGCCTGCATATGCATTGAACCCCTCCAGCGGCCCCAAAAACCAGCCCCCGGGCAATTTACTAAGGTATCTATTTAAGTCGTCTACCGCCAGGCTCATAACGGCGTAGACAAAGAGGCCGATGGCCACTGTGGGGAACTCCACCAAGATGTTTACGCCAGCTCTCGCAATTTGGGCTAGGCGCTCCCTCCCCATCTCGCCTATGTATACGCCTAGAGGAAACCCCACGGCAAAGCCGGCGAGAGCCCCAAGCGCCGTCATATATAGCGTGCCCACGAGCATAGGCCCAACCCCGCCCTCTTTGTCGAAGGGTGTCGGCGGGGGGCACAGGAGGAAGGTCCAGAGACCCCCCAGCTTGGCGATGGCGGCGGCGCCCTTAATGTAGACGTCTGCGATAAGCCAGAAGAGGGGGGCCACCGCCAGCGCGGCTAGGGCCACGAAGAGGGCCATCCCCAGTTTGTCCAGAGCCCTCCTCAGCCTCATTGCCACCTCCTGATGAGGTATAGGGCGGCGGCGTTTATCGCTATGCCTAACACCGCCAGCGCGAGCGCCCCGGCGAAGAGCGCCGCCGTCATATACTTATAGGCGGCGGCGTTGGGGAATTGGAGGGCGATTAGCGAAGAGATGGTAATCCCCCCGTCGAAAAGGCTGGCAGGGAGAGAGCCGAGCTTACCCCCCACCACCATGGCCACCGCCACGGTCTCACCCATCGCTCGTCCAAGCGCCAGGAAGACGCCCCCCACCACGTAGTTCCGTATGTGCCTAAGCTTGACGAGAACTGTCTCCAGCCTGGTGGCTCCCAGGGCGTAGACGGCCTCCTCCACGGCCTTAGGCACCGCGGCGTAGCCCTCCCTAATCACAGCCGCGGCGTAGGGCGTCACCATGACGGCCAGGAGGACCCCCGCAGTGAGGAGAGAATACTGCGACGGCATAGCGCCGGGCCCAAAGACAGCGTTTACAGCCGACTGGAGGAGAGGCCCCAGGACGAAGATCCCCCAGAGGCCGTAGAGAACGGTGGGCATAGTCGCCGTGAGATCTACAAGAGAGGCGAAGAGGAGCCTCAGCCTAGGCGGTAGAACCTCGTTAATTGTCACGGCCACCCCAACCGCCATGGGGAAGGCAAGCGAGATGGCTATAGCCGACGTAATGAGAGTTCCCACCAAGGCGGGCAACACGCCGTATTCCTCCCGCGCAGGGTCCCAAACTGTTGAAGTAAACACGGCGAGGCCCTCCCGCTCCAAGATGGGATATGCGTAGACGAGAAACATGGCGATGAGGAGGGCCACGGCGACTAGCGCAAAGACGCCAAACATCCTAAGCCCCCACCTCATCTTGATAAACAGAAGGACAAGAGCCGCCGCTAGATAGGGCAGGACGAGAACCGCGAGGATAAACCCTAGCATAGGCTACAATACCTACAATTTTTATGGTTTTTCCCCCGCGCATCTGACGGTTATCAAACAACGGCTCTCTGACAGATAGCCGACCTATGGCTTCACCACCTCCACAGCTCTAAGACCCACCTCAGCTACCTCTCGGGGGAGGGCGATGTAGCCATCCACAAGCCTCCTCTGACCCTCAGTAAGAACCCACCTAAAGAACTCCCTAAGAATCTTGGCTTTAACACCAGCGTTGCCATACCCCTCTGCTACATAGTCCCGCCAGAGGATTATATATGTAAAAGACACAATGGGATAGCCCCGCGGCGGGTTAGAAAACTCCATAGACACGGGGTTCCAGTCGTCGCCAGGGCCAGGAGGCGCGCCGTATTTTGCCAGATACCTCTCAAGGCCGGCCGACACCGCCTCCGAAACGGACTCGGCCGTGGGGAAGTAGAACCTCCCGTCGTTATCATTCCGCACATACGCCACGCCCCCCACCTCGTCGAACTTCCCCCGGTTCTTCACCCAGTAGGCGTACTCCACATAGCCGATGGAGTAGGCGTTCTGCAAGACGGCTTGGGCAACCCCCTCGTTCCCCTTCGCCCCCACCCCCCTCCCCACCGCGTCCACAGGCCACCTCACCACCAGCCCCCACCCCACCGTGCTGTTCCACGGCGGGTAGGCCCTGGAGAGGAAGAGGGTAAACGCCGCAGTTGTCCCAGACCCGTCGCTCCTGTGAACCGCCACGATGTCTCTACACGGCAGCCTATCCGCAAGCCCCGGGTTAAGCTCCCTAATCCTAACGTCACACCACTGTCTAACAACCCCCATGTAGATCAACGCCAGCACCTCCGCCGTCAGGTTTAGATACCTCCCCGTCTCTACATACGCCACCTCGGGGACGTTGTAGACGACAACGATAGAGCCCACAGCCACGGGGAACTGGAAAACCCGACCCCCCACGGCGGCGTACCTATCCCGCGGCAGAGGCACGTCGGAGGCGGCGAAGTCAAGTCTCCTCTCCAAAAGTTGCGCAACTCCAGCCCCAGACCCCACAGACTGGTAGTTAACCACCGCAGCCCCGCCGCTTAGCCTATAGAACTCCCTAGACCAGGCAAACATCTGTGGAGCTATAAAAGACGAGCCGCCCCCCACTAGAGAACCCCTAACCCCCAGCGCCACCCCGCCGCCACCGCCAGACGCCGCCAGACACTTCGGCGGGAAAAACAAAACCCCCACCGCCAAGAGAGCCGACACCGCCGCCAAGACAGCCAGAGCCACAGCCCTCATAAGCCTACGAAAAACCTAGAAACAAAAATATTGAAGAGAAAAACATATAAACCCAAGCATTGAAAAGAAATGACGGCCCGTAGCTCAGCGGTCGAGAGCGCCCGGCTGTAGACAGCCCCTGGGGGGACAGCCACAGAAAACCCCCCAGGCCTATAACGGGCGGTCCCGGGTTCAAATCCCGGCGGGCCGATAGTTCTATATATCCCCACGCCCCCAGCCCATATGACAAAAACAGCGCTAATTACAGGCGCCTCCTCTGGCATAGGTAGAGCACTCGCCGAGGAGCTCGCCGCGAGGAGATACAACCTCATACTAGTGGCTAGGAGGGCAGACGCCCTAGAGAGCCTCGCCCGCGGCCTCACGGCGAGATACGGGGTACAGGCCGTGTATTATGTAAGAGACCTCTCCCAGCTGGAGGAGATAGACGCCCTGGCGCGCGACGTAAGACAGGGGCTCTACGCCCTAGTGAACAACGCGGGGGCGGGGGTCTACGGCCCCCTCCACGAGCTAGACGACAGAGACATAGTCTCCACAATCGCCCTCAACCTAATAGCCCCAGTGTTACTCACCAAGAAGCTACTCCCCAGGCTAGTCAGGGGAGGGTGTGTGGTAAACGTGTCGAGCTTAGCTGCATACATCCCAATCCCATGGCTCGGCATATACACATCGACAAAAGCAGCCATAGCCAACTTCACAGACGCCCTCAGAATAGAGCTGAAGCCCCACGGGATTAGAGTCATAGGCGTATACCCAGGCTACGTCCAGACAGAATTCCACAAAAGGCTAAAGACCACCCCCAGCGCAACTAAGGTAAACACCCCAAAAGGCCCAGTACTCGACCCCCGCGCCGTCGCCAGAGAGGTGGCAAAGGCCATAGACAATCCCAGGTACAACGGCGACGTCGTCCCCGGCCTAGCCTACAAAATCGTAGCCGCACTTGCAAGACACCTCTACCCCCTCGCCAAGGCCTACGTCGAGAGGCGGCATTTGAAACGCACTACGGATCGCCCACAGCCCCCAAAATCTTCATAGCGAGATCCACAAGCCTCCTATACTCCCTCCTGGCCAAAATCCCGGCGACGCGACCTACGTCCACCTCCAGATAGCCATGCACCACCACGTTCCTAAACCCAACCACAGCTCTATAGAACTTAAGATCTTCCTGCGAAAATACACCCCGCCGCGCCAACACTACGCCAGCCAACACGTAGCTGTTGGTGGGCTCCCCAAGGAGAGCCGCCGCCCTCTGCGCCATGTCGATAAGAGCTTGTGCCTGCATCTGCAGAGCATGTAGAAACTTAAGAAGTTGGGAAAAGTCGCTAAGGTCAAATCCTCTGGAGACCTCCTGGTCTAGATACTCCGCCAACTTGGCGATATACTCAGCAAGCGTCCTCAGCCGCGCCATCTCCCCAACAGAATCTCGTGGATCTGGAGCTTCCTCGCGTCGATTTCCCAGTCCTGGCAGACGTTGAAAAACCTAAACACCAGATCCCAATCCTCCACGTAGAGGGGAACCCCCCGGAGCGCCTCAAGCGCAATGGGACAGGGCGTCTCCTCCCAAATCTCCACAAGGTCGATAAAGTCCTCATTGACGTCGAGCCAAACCGCCAGATCCCCCAGCAACTCCGAATACCTCTCCAGGTCAAGCCTCGGGATGGCTATGTCCAAATCCCCCGCCGGCCCCCCAGACGCCGCCGACCCAAACAAAAAGGCAAACTTGACGTAGCGCCCCCACGGAAACGCCTTAAGCCTATCCAGCGACACCCTATAGCACCTCCCCACCAAGATCTCCACATAAACTAACATTTCCCACTTTATAAACCAACCCGCCGTTAACACACGGCGGAAAACAGCGTCGTTTCAACTCTCCTACGTAAACAAACGTAGAGACAATAGAAATCATACCTGTAAACACGGCCACAGCACAAAAACGCCAACCCACACGCCGTGCCATCTGGCACGAGCTAACACACTCTACAAACACAAAAATACCCCCAGACAAATAAAAAACCACAAAAAACACACCCCACAACAACACAACACACAACCCACAAAAACCCAAAAACCAATAATACACAAAAAACACAAAACAACAACAAGACAAAACAGACACAACACAGACAAAACAAACCATAAAACACAGCAAAAACACTGACACAAAAACAAAAAACTCAAATTACACACCAAGAAAACCCCCTAGCCGTCGTCTAGTATTTTCTTGGCTGCGCTTGGCCAGTATATGGCGAGGGCGGTGGCGGCGTATTCTATGGCCATTGCCGCCTCCCAGGCGCGTATCTTCCAGCGCGGCGAGTCGCGGCAACGGCTCGCCACGTAGTAGGCCTTCCTTAGGGCGTCGACGAGGGCCGCCACTAGCTGCCTAACGGGCAGAGGCCTCGGGACGAGCCGCCTAACCCTCACCGCAACCCCCAGCAGGTCGTCCACAGAGCCGAGGTATACAGTGTCACGCGGGCGCCACCCCAACTTCAGATACAGCCTACGGCCCAACAGCCACAGGTACCCAACGAGAGGCCCAACCCTAATACGGCCAAAGTAGAGATACATGCCCACGATATCCCACAAGCATTAAAACATTCCCATATATGTCAGTAAAGGACACAATAGACATTTGAAAAACACAATTAGGATAACAGGCGAAGAATGGCGCTGGGTCGCGTCTCCTCTAAGGCGTGTGTATGATGGTAAAGGCGAAGAATGGCACACGCCGAAACCCAGACAGGAGAATATATGAATGTAAAGAGGGGTTGGAAAGCGACCCCCGAACCAACAAAAAACCACGAAAAAACTTAAAAACCCAAAAGATCCGAAAATACAAGCCCCAGAAATCAAAAGATAGTAGAAACGGATCCAAACGCCAGTCCACTGCGCCCCAGGGTAGCATGAGTCTCGCCAGAAATCAAAAGATAGTAGAAACGAAAACGGGGAGGACATGTCTTCTGCAATCCGGCGGCTTATCATCCAGAAATCAAAAGATAGTAGAAACTGGCTCGGGGCGCTCGCGCTCCCCATGGCCTTCGCCCCCACCAGAAATCAAAAGATAGTAGAAACGGCGCGGTAGCTCTTGCGCACGCGCTTGTGTGCCTTGTGACTCCCAGAAATCAAAAGATAGTAGAAACGGCAAAACGCTCTACGGCGTGGGGCGCAACGCCGAGCTAGCTATCCCCAGAAATCAAAAGATAGTAGAAACTGGCAGAGTTGGCTGAGGTGGACAGGAAGACGGCGTACGAGCCAGAAATCAAAAGATAGTAGAAACAGCACAGAGCCGAGGTCTGGATCGACGACGTGTTGGAGGAGCCAGAAATCAAAAGATAGTAGAAACCTCGAATATCTTGTACGCCATCACTCTTCTCCGCAACTCCAGAAATCAAAAGATAGTAGAAACATATACTATTAAGCGCCTAATTGGAACTACCGCTATTGCAAATACCAGAAATCAAAAGATAGTAGAAACAAAGTGCCAGACGACGTGTTCTCCTCCTACCGCATGCTCCTGTCCCAGAAATCAAAAGATAGTAGAAACCTCACCTCCTCCGGTATCTCCCACTTAGGGCTTTTCACGATCAGCCAGAAATCAAAAGATAGTAGAAACACTAGCTCTGCCGCCGCCCTCCTCACCGTCTCGAGGCTGTTCAGCCAGAAATCAAAAGATAGTAGAAACTGGTATTTCGGTTCTTAACTCTCTTAGGTCTACTGCCATGTCCCAGAAATCAAAAGATAGTAGAAACCCCATACTTGGTAATGGCGAAACAGTGCGTCTGTCTGCAGTACTCCAGAAATCAAAAGATAGTAGAAACTTCCACTGACGTCTGGGAGGCCTGGGAGGCCTCCCTATCCCAGACCAGAAATCAAAAGATAGTAGAAACTCTGTTTCTAGTCTTTCTATCTTGAATTTCGTTTCCATGGTAGTAGAGAATTTTCCAGAAATCAAAAGATAGTAGAAACCCTATCCTATCGCCTACACACCTAAACGTCGCCAGCCCCCTCACCCAGAAATCAAAAGATAGTAGAAACCTGCATGTCGTTGGCGGCAGAAACCAAGGCCTGTTGAATGGCCCCAGAAATCAAAAGATAGTAGAAACTGGCACAACAGGTGGTGCTACCACCACTTGAAACGCATGGTCCAGAAATCAAAAGATAGTAGAAACCGCCTCTACAATCTCCGGCCTACCCCACTTGAGCCCCAGCGCAGAAATCAAAAGATAGTAGAAACGTGAAAATACGCAACGCTTATACGCAACGCCATACGCAAAGCCCAGAAATCAAAAGATAGTAGAAACGCCACCATGGCGATGGGGGTGCCGTTTTTGCCAAACATGTCGCCAGAAATCAAAAGATAGTAGAAACTGCCAGAAGAATATGCCTGGCTCGGGGTGTACCCACATGGGGTACCCAGAAATCAAAAGATAGTAGAAACTACCTCACTCTGTTCTTGTGCTTCACATGTCCGTTGCTAGCTCCAGAAATCAAAAGTATAGTAGAAACTGCACGTGTTGTCGACAGACAAGAGGGGCGGCGACTTCTGGGCGGCGGTGGAGCCAGAAATCAAAAGATAGTAGAAACCGTTGGATGACGCGCTGGGGCATGTTCGACTACTGGGGCACCACCAGAAATCAAAAGATAGTAGAAACGGTATACCGAATTTCTCCTTTGCCTTTTCCACCATTTTTTGCACCTCCAGAAATCAAAAGATAGTAGAAACGCCCCGGTGCCACAGATCCTCATCACAGCCATCCTCACAGCTGTGGTTCAGAAATCAAAAGATAGTAAAAAACAGAAGGAGGTATAGGAGAGGATGTGAAAAAAGAAGAAAAAACCAGAAATCAAAAAATAGTAAAGACTTTCCATTCTCTTGGTGTTGATGTTTATATTTCCGCTTTTTGTTTCGCCTGTGGATATATATTTGGTGGTTATGTGCGGCGTTGGATGTATTTTAGGAGTGTTTTTCCTGCTTCTGTGAGTTTGTCGTTGTTTAGGAGTCCGTGTTTTGTGAATTCTTTTAGGATTTTTTTGTCGTATCGTCCGAGGTCTTCTAGGGGGCCTTTGGCCAGCTCTTCTAGGATTCTTCTTCTGGCGTTTGCGTTAGAGCGTGTGAGTTCGTTGACGTAGAGTATTGGCATTAGGTCTATCTGGACTATCCTCTCGGCGTGTTCTGCCATAGTGTAGACTGCCTCTATCTTGGTGTTCCACAGCCTGACTGCCAGTAGCGCGGCGGTGTAGAGGCAGAGGGAGAGTGCTCTTACCCCTCCGCCTATGTCGAGGCAGTACTCGCCGCCTCTTTCGCTGAACAGCTCGGCGGCGTCGCCGACGCACTTCCAGAAGTCTTCGGGGTTTAGGGAGGCCTCCTCCAGCGCCGCCCCTACTCTCCTCGCGTAGAGCCGCACCTCCTCCACGGCGTTTTTTGTCCTCTCGTTTTCCCGGTCCACTGTGACCAAGACGATTTTGTTTGGGCCGCATCTATTTGCCGCCGCCATTACGTGGTGGTAGGAGAAGCCTAGCGACGCAACTAGGATCCGCATATATTTTTTGAGTCTTTTAAATATTATTTTTGTCGATGGAATCTTTGATTCGTATATATTCCTGTTTAAGTAGTGGACGTCGATTCTCTATTACGTTAATATATGATTGTAAATGGGATATTGTTATGAGGTCAAGAGATGTGGCTCGGCGATTGTACAGTTTTTGATGTTTAAAAAAGTGTTGAAAAGGTTTTTACATGTCCCAGAAGTGTTTCTCAGATGGCGTACGTTCTAGTGATATAGTTAAGGCTGCCGAGGTGTTGTATAGGAACTTTGTTAGGGAAAACGTGTTTTCGCCTATTGATAAAATGGCGTATGCCACGAGTGCGCAGTCGTTGTTGGTGGCTGTTTACGAAGTTATGAGGGGGGTGAGGAGTCCGGAGGATCGGAAGTTGCTTGACGGAGTTGTGCGGGCTATTGAGCACGATGTTTCAGACCCATCGTGTCTAGAGCGGGCGCTTATTATGGCTAAGAGGTTGGCGACTAGGGCCGTGGCTTATAGGGAGAGGGCTGAGAAGGAGGAGGAGGAAAAGGAGGCGGCTGGGGAGTAGCTATGTTTGTCTCAATTGGGGTTAGGGCTTTGATAAATGTTGAGGCGTTAAATATGGTGGAGAGCGTGGGTAATGTCACGCGGCATAGGACGGTGCCTGTGGTAATGCATATGGATGGGAGGTACATTGTGAGGTGGGTGCCGGCGATAAGTGGGGAGGCCTTGGCCCATAGATACCAGGTTGAGCTTGTCAAATTAGTGAAGTCGAGCGATGGATGTAAAGAGCGGCTTGACTACTGGAGCGAGCAGGGAGAGTTTTTGAAACACTTCGACATAGTAAACTTCTACGGTAATGATAACATAAAGAGGAGGTTGAAGGAGTGGGAACGGAGTTTGGTGGAGATGGTGCAGAAGATGTTGGCGCAAGAGAATAAGTTGAGCTACCAGAATATAGTTGAGTTGGAGCGGATTGTGGTAACTAACAGCGTGGTGGAGGACGTGGCTGGCTTTCTCATAACGCAAGGCCCGGTGAAGCGTACGTCGAACGTTGCGTTTAGCTATGCCGTACCTACTCTCGACGCGCTTGAGAGCGGAGCGGCGCAGCTCGATGTACAGCTCCAGGTGAGGCACGCCCCTCAGGCGGAGGCTCTACGCCCTGGGGGCTACCAGACTCCGGTCCAAGCGCCTTATTATGTACAGATAGCGTCGGCAGTCTACGGCTTGACTGTGAATCTGAATCTAGGCGGCATAGGGGTTCTTTCGACGACTGGTGAGGAGGTGAAGGACGACAAATGTCCTCCGCAGATCAGGCGTAGGTTGGCGATTGAGGCTCTGGAGCCTGTGCTGGACTTGGACTTTGGGGCGAAGAGAAGTAGGTATAATCCGCATGGATATGTGGAGCTGGCCCTCGCCGTGGTGGCAAAGAGGCCTATACAAGTGTCGCCTCCTACTCTGAGATTTGACGAATTTGTTGACGGCACTCTTGAGAGGGCGAAGGAACTGGGGGCTGACAGAGTTATTGCGTGGACCACGAGGGCCGAGGTTGAACAGGCGCTGAGGCGGAGGAGCTTCCCGTCTGATAAACTTGTCATCAAGAGGTCGGCGGCTGCGAGGGACTTTATTAACGAGCTTGTCAGCGCCGTGGGTCTCGCCAAATCTCCATGAGACTTCTGGGTGTTAGGGTGAAACTCCACTGGGGTTTTTCGGTCAGGACGCCGCTTGGCTCCAAGCTTCAAGCCTCTTATCGGCTTCCTCCTCCGCCTACTGTAGTGGGGGCCTTGGCCGCGGCTTGCGCCGAAGGGAAGAGGGAGTTAGACGTAGTGAAGGGGGTTTCCATGAGCGCGGTGTTCGCAGAGGAGTACCGGGTTAGATGGGCGGCGGCTGCCTGGGGCTCCTACAGCGCGCCGACGACTCTCCAGATAAGGTACTTCACAGGTCCGTATCAGTCCTTTCGGACTCTTCAAGAGATTGCCGAGCGTGGGACCGTAAGCGAGCTTTTCGCGCCAGTTGGACTAGGCGCTGTAATAGCGCCCGGGGGCGAGCTCATTCTCGTCGTTGTCTTTGAGAGAGATGACAATGGTAGAGTGAAGAAACTACGTGACTGTTCCCAATATGTGACCCGCGTTGGTAGCAAAGAGTCGCTGGTCACAGTGAAGGAGGTGGGTGTGGGGACTTTAAGCCCAGGCAACAGCGGTCGGACTCAGACGTATATGCCTATAGAGGGACTTGTCAAATACGCTGGGTATTACGACGTAGTGGCCTTCCACATATCGTACGAGGGGGGGAGACCTAGCTGGAGGTGTTCATACGCCCTCCGCCGGCTGAGCGGCTGTACGCTGGTGGAGAAGCAGTTCGTGGCGCCTTGGCACGATATGCATGTCGATGTCGGTTGCAAGAGCGATTGTCTATTCGGCGAGGTCCTCGGCGTTAGGGTAGGGGTGCCGGATCAGGCGTTCTGGTATGTCTAGGAGGAGGGGGGTCCAAGCCGGCTCTTCTCTGTGTTCTAACGATCGGCTGTTCGTCAGGTTGCCGCCCGAGGTGACTCCGGTTGCTCGATATGCCATACTGACCGCATTTACTGTCGTCGCATATAAGAAAAACCTCGGCGTAGACCTTAGGGGAGATGTGGTTGAAATATCAGGCGGCAATGCGTTTGATGCTGTCAAAGAAGGATTGGGACTAAGACAGCCACTAAATACGCCTAATGACTTCTGTAGAGAGTTCTATGAAAATATAAGATTTGAGAATTATGAAATACGTTTGGGGGTTGGTGCACAAGGTTGGAAAGGCATGAGGCCTAAGCAAATTGTTCGCGATATGAGTGTGTACTTTTATTCAAGAGCGCCTTGGCTTTTTAATGAGAGGCGCGAAGGGGCTGGGGCTCAGGTTAGGCCGGTTGGTGGACATCTAAATATCGCTTCGTTTGGCGGCTTTTTTGCCTGGGTTTTGGGCAGAGTAGACGAACGTAGACTCGGCGACTCGAGGTACTTAGTCCTTCTTTCCGGATTAGGCGTTAACACCAAGCTTAATAGGGTGTTTGTCGAAGAGCTCTATTCAATAGATAAGGATAGTAATGGTAGACCGATTATTAGGCTAAATATGCCGCAGATACCCTACAGCAATGAGGTGGCACCTTCGCGTCTGTTGTTGACTTGGCTGATGTTGTACTTGGTGAGGTGGGGTTTGGAGAAGTCGTCTGTGTCGGAGCTGAGGGATATTCCCTCTTTGGCGGTGGTTAACGTGTCTGATTACCCGCTTATTTATTTTATCACTGGCGATGAGGCGGCAAATGCAGGCCGGGCGCTTGCTTCAGTTGCAAGTGAGGTAGGCGTTGGGGGTCGGAGTGACGACGAGCGGGCGAGGAGGCTTGCCGATGTCTTGATGTTTATGATCAGGAGGGCTAGGGCTTGCCCTGGCGTGATGTCTAGAGCTTTGTCTGTAGCTGAGGAGGCCATGGCCGGCAGGATAGACTACGACCTCTATTACGGCGTAACGCGGGATCTCAGAGTCTGTGTATAATGGTTGACTTGTCTGAATTTCTGCCGCGCGGCGGCGGTTTGAACGTGTGGATTTTGCCCACTGGCTATGGGAAGACCACTGCTTTGATGCGGGCCGGGTTGAGGCATGTAAGAGTGGTCCACGTCTTGCCTCTTCAGGCTATTGTTCAGCAGTTGGCTACCCGGCTACAGAGTAGTGGATTTGATGTATGTTATCAAGCGGGCATGTCTATACCTGGTGTTTGTAAATCGCCTTACTTAGCCGCTATGTATAACGTTGTGACTCTAGATAGCTTTATTCTCAATCTTTTTGGTATACCTGTGCATGAGATGTTTCGCGAAACGTGGCATTCGGATGTGGCGTGGCTTCTAGCGCGTTTTGCAGACTTCGTTATATTTGACGAGTATCACCTGATGGTGTCTCCGGACGGCGACGGCGAGCGGGGGGACTACTCCAAAATCCAGACTTCGGTGAAGACCGCCATAGAGATTTTAAGGAAGAGGGGGCTTGTGAGAAGAGGCGTTCTAGTGCTCACGGCTACTCTCACGCCGAGTATGGTCGCCGACTTGCAGCCCGACAGAGTCCTCGTCTATGCGCCCAGTGGACATAGATACGTCGATGAGCTTAGGCGGTTAGTTGGAGAGACGAGGGTAGAGGTGATAGAGCCAAACGATGAGTTTAGAAGAGAGATGGAGGGAAAGCTTAAGGGCGTTAAGGTTATCGATGTCGCCTATGAAGAGATCTGTAGAGTTAGGGTGCCAGACATCTCGGTGGGGGGTGGGGATTACGTCGCGCTTAATTCGTGGAGGAGGTCTCATTTTCTGTGGGAGAGAGATAAACGCCGGAGCTTATTGCTCCATGGGAAAATTGGAGTGGGCTCTCGCCAGGGCTTACTGGAGCTAATTACTTCACGCCCCCTCATAGCGACTCAGGTGGCGGAGGCCGGCATTGACGTAAGCTTTAAGAGACTGGTGACTGAGGCGGCTCCCGCCTTTTCTATTATCCAGAGGACCGGCCGCGTCGCAAGGTTTAGGGACTCCCCTAAGGGTAACGTAGAGGTGATGTCGTATCTAGATGCGGCGAGGGGGGTCTACGACGAAGAGATTACTGAGGTTACTTTTCGGCTGTTGCAGGAGCACGGCGAGGAGATCAACTGGAAGGTTCCAGTGGGGAAATACGACTACTTACAATTACTAACCGACGTAGACGATAAGATAAGGGGTAAGCTTGTGGGCAACAACAGAGATGTAGAAAATCTACTTGGCATATTGGATGAGATAGCTGTGAAGCCGGAGTGGGCCATAGAGGAGCTGGATAAGCGAGGTGGTACTTTGGTCAGAAGCTCAGCCATACTTAAGGCGGTTGCAGGGGGCGACGAAATTCCTCTTGATGTTGAGACGCTGAGGAATCTATCTAGAGCTAAAGGCTATGACCGTGTAGAGCTAGAGGTAAGGGGGGGTAAGACGGTTGAGGTTAGAGTTGACAAACTGGCGAAGAGGCCTCTCACCACGCTCTGGGAAGTGATGAGGAGAGGGGGTACCGTCGTGGGCATTCGGCTGAGAAAGGAGATGTACGACGAATACGAAGTGGGGGTTGACAGCGGGAGGAGGTTTATTTCTTTGAAACCATGTTGATATACGCCAGGGCTAGATGCAGAGACGGGAGGTGGGTGGGGGAGCCTCTCCTAGGTCACTTAGTTAGAGTGGCCAATTTCGCAAAGTCTATCGTCAGATCCCTAGGGCTGGTCTGTAGAGATGTTGACGTGGAGGAGGGACGCGTACCTCGCCGGCTTGTTACACGATGTAGGAAAGGCGTTGTACCAGAGGGAGAGCTGTGTAAAGGAGGGGGAGGAGCTCGGCTTTAATGGACATGAGGTTGTGGGGGCTGTCTTAGCCGCGGTTGTGGGCCGCTATCAAATTGTGAGAGCCATCATGTTGCACCACCAGGGTTTGAGGGGAGTTCCGCTTCCAGACGAAATGATAAACAAGGCCAGAGAAGCTTATAAGAAAAAATAAACATCTACTTTATAAGTTCTTTGACGAACTAAACAAATATATATCTGAGAAAATTAATATTGAACAAGTTGAAAAAATATTGTATAGTGACAATAATAGGATCAGAAAGTTGTTAGAGTGGAAAGGAGAGGTATGTGGAGGCAGGAACTATGAGAGAATTTTGACGGCTGTGTTGATGTTGGCAGACAATTACGCAGTTGTGATGTGGGCTAGGGAGAGTGGGTGGGAGGATAGAAACAGCGTATATCTCACCGACGTGGTGAAGTTTGTTGAGAACCTGCTTTCCTCGCAGCGCTCTGGGCTAGCGTAGGCCCGGTTAAAGCCGGCGGCCCGGCCGCCGCATGAGTCTCGCGAGGCATCGTGGCCTCCTCACGTTCTGTACAGTCTTGCCGGTGAAAAATTTCATTTACAATGTGGCTCGATCTTTTGATCAGAGGGGTGGCTTGAGGAGCTCTACCATAGGCGGGAACGCTGGTTATTATATATGGAAGTACAGAGGATTGGGAAGACCGAGCTTCTGAGGCGTTTTGCGCTGGAAGGGGGCCGTCTATTTCTACTGAACGTCTGTGTGAGAGAGCTTGGCAAGGTTGAGAGATGTCTTAGCCTTAGGGAGGGGCGCCGAGGTGATGTGGCCCGACGTCGTGGAATGCCCCGGCGTCAAGAGGGAGCAGGTGGGGACCGGAGCCGAGGGGGTTCTACGTTTTCGCCGGATCTTTCGTGAGAGTCTCGGCGATGTGGAGCGCTTGGTGGAGATCTAGGCCAGCTCCGGCGTTAGATACCATTTTATTTTCCAGGGCGGCCCGGAGAGGCAGAGGGCGGCTGAGTAGCGGAACTCTACGACGTCGGCCCCTAGGAGGAGGGCGGCGAGGCGGGCTAGGTGGGGGAGGTGGCCCACTATCATTGTGTCTTCGGCTATGGCGTTTATACGCTGCGCCCAGGGGGCCGGGTCGTCGTTGGGGTTTAGGCCCTGTGCCTCCTCCAGCCTGGCGGGCTTGAGGGCCTCTGCGAAGATCTCGGCTGTCTGCCTCGCCCTCTTCTTCCCGCTGTGGTATATCGCGGCGATTTTCACGCCGGCTCTCGCCAGCGCCGCGGCCACTTTCCTCGTCTCGTCGACCCCCTCGGGCGTCAAGCTCCTCTCGGGGTCGACGCCCTCGGGGTAGGCCTTACCGTGTTGGACTAGGCAGAGGAGGGGCATGTCACTCCCCACTCCCTCCTTTTAATTCTTTTTCGGCGTCTCGCCGCCCCCTTCCCGGGGGGCGTCTAGTAGACGCGGCGGCTACCTCGTCGTGTGTTACCGGCGCCGGTGGAGCCGTGGGCTGAGGCCCCGCGTCTTTGTGGCCTTCCGCGGGGCTTTGATTCTACAACTGCGGTGTGGGGTCCGGCGGCGTCTCTCGTGTGCCTGCCTTCTAGGGCTTAAGCAGGATGTGTCTCAGTTGTGGAGTCTTGTGCGCCTCTATGAGGCATATGTGGTCTAGGGGCGTTGTTGTACAGGCTTTTATCTTTGGGGTGAGGCCGTGTTGGGCTAGTATTTTGGCGGCCTGCTTCATGTCGGTGAGGGTTGAGGCTGTGATGTAGAGTGTTCCCCCTGGCTTGAGTATGTGGGTTGCTTGGGCTGTGATTTCTCTTATGGCCTCTAGGTGGCGGCCGGCGCACCAGTTTTTGTCTTTTTCGTCTCTTGGGTCTAGGGGGAGGTAGGGTGGGTTTGCCGTAACTACGTCGTAGGGGGCCGCGGCTAGTAGGGCTTTTCTTGTTGGGCAGATTGCGACTTTGTGCGCCACTCTGTTTATCTCTGCGTTGACTCTTGCCGTGGCGAGGGCTAGGGGGCTTATGTCGTAGGCGCACACGGTCTCTACCTGGGGGCTTTTGGCTAGGGCTATGGCTATGGCGCCTGAGCCTGTGCCTAAGTCGGCTACTCTGCCTCTGGCGTCTATGTGGCTTATGGCGAGGGCTGTTGATACGGCGAAGACGGGGTTGAAGACGCCGCGTGGGATGTAGAGCGCCATGTCTCTAAATCTATACACTGCGGCTGGCGATGCGGCGTGTAAAATACGGAGGGCGGCTCTGGCTATCTCTGCGCGTAGCACATATATCTACTACTTCTTATATTTGTGGCTTGTGGCGAAGCGGAGGTGGTCAATACGCTGAGGGTTAGGCTCGGCTGCTCTGGGGGGTCTCCCATCGACCTGGGGTTTGCGAAGGTGGTGCCCGACTTGGTGTGTGGGGGTGTGCCGGTGGAGGTGGAGTGCCTCTCTACCTTCTACTGTGGGGTGGGGCAGGCCCTGGCGTATCTCTACGGAGTGGGGAGGGCGGCTCTTGTCCTCATCGCAGACGAGCCGCGGCCTGGCCTTAGGGATTTCCTGGGGTGGCTTTCGCAGCTCTTGGATGTATATCTCTACGTGGGGGGTGAGCTTATTCCACTTGGTAAGGCGCGTTGGCTTTTATGAACTCCGTTAGGCTCTCTATATACGCCGTGAACTGGGCCTTTATCGCCTTGTCGCTACTTCTCAGTGGGTGTCCCCTCTCTTGGTACTCCTCGGCGCCTAGGTCGTTTCTGAGCTTGAAGCCGTAGAAGGGCGTTGGGGTCTTTCCGTAGTAGTAGTCGGCTTTGTCGTTGCGTATTACTGTGATGCCTGGGTACCTCTCGGCGAGGGTCTTGTAGAGGGTGTTCCACTCCCGTTCTATGTCGGCTACGTCGGTCGTCCTTATCTGGTTTAGGAGCACGGCGACGTATTTCTCTGGCTCTGGGATGGAGAAGTGGCGTTTGAGCATGGCGAATATCCTGTCTAGGAGTAGGGCTGTCTTCTCCCTCTCGGGCCCTCCGGGCCTCGTGAGAGCTATGTAGAAGGGGGTGAACATCACGACCATGGGGAAGTGGGGGTAGAGCCAGTTGGGGGAGTCTACGATTATGTAGTCGAAGTCCTCTTTTATCGGAGCTATTAACTCGTCGAGTAATATCTCCCACTTGGGTGTTGAAAATATCTCCATTGTTAAATCGTTGAGATTTCCGCCTGGCAGTATGTAAAACACGGCGTCTAGCCCCCTCACTTTATGTTTATGTAGACACTGTCTGACGTCTCTTATGTTGCGCGTCCTCCCGAGTCTATAGTCTAGGAGTTCTTTCATTAACGTTTTGATGTCGCAGTTCTCCTCTACGTTTTTGACTGTCCAGAGAGTTGCTGTGGCTGAAGAGTCTAGGTCTATTAGAAGCACTCTCTTTCCCCGCGCCGCTAGGGCGCCGGCTGTTAATATGGCAAAGGTTGTTTTTCCAACGCCTCCTGAGGCAGAGATAAAACTTAATGTGTGCATAATAATATTTTTAGCCATTATTTAATATTTTTACCTCTAGTCATTCTAAGCCCGCCTTAGTTCTTTTTAGGTGGCGTGGGTTTTCTCAAGAGCCGTGGAGTCTCTACAGAGCGGTTTGGCTTCCGCCTCCGGCGGTCCTCGGCGTCTGGGTGGCGCGTCTGGACGTAGTGCTCATCTCCTCACGTCCTCCTCTGTGGGGGCGCCTGTGGCTTTTTCCAACAGCGATAGGAGCTCTGACGTGGAGTGCGTTGTCGGCTTGGAGTTGGTTACCGACGGAGGGGGCTCCGTGGTAACGATTTGTACCCCCTCTATGTCTTGCATATTGTCTAGGCGTGTTGTGTCTACGGCCTCCAGGCCGTTGTCTACGTAGGTAAAGACTTGTGGCGGGCCCGATGGGATTTGAACCCACGACCTACGGCTTAGAAGGTTCGGCGGACCTGTGGTCCTCCGCCGCTCTATCCAGGCTGAGCTACGGGCCCTCGGTCTTCTGAATTTTTCTGTTTTATAAACTTTACAGAGACTTCAAACGTCCCCCTATCTCTTTCTTGGCCCCTCCCTGGGGGACTTGGGGGCCCGCCCCGGGCACACCGGGGCGAGGGAGCGGGTCATACGGGGGACGTCTGCCAACCGTTTATATCGCAACAGTTTGGCGCCCCCGTCAACCGCCCCGGGGGCCAGGCGCCGTTCATGAAATAAGAAAACTTACGAAGTTAAAAATGTGGTGGTCGCCGAAAAAGCGGGTTGTTTTGTCTTCTGGAGGATTTCCCAATACCTCCTCTCAGCCCATATCATGGGCACGTTGTCGCGGTGCGGTCTGAAGCCGCAGGCGGGGCAACGCATGAAGCGGCCGTTCTCAACCGCCATCTTGACTCCACAGCGGGAACACACTGTGCTGTAGAGTCTCTCCTCTAGATACGGCAATCCATACCATTGTGCGAGCGCCTGTAGGCGCTTCCTTAGTTGTCCCAAACCGTCTAGGAGGTGCTTCCTCACGCCGTTTCCGCCCCTCTCCTTCACCCGGTAGCTCTCGTCTTCCATCGTGTCTACTACGATCGCGACTTGACGTTCTCTGGCCAGTTTTATGATCTCGCGAGCAGCGTTTATAACGACGTCGCGGATTACGCCGTAGCGCTTCGTCTTAAGCTTCCACAGCTGTCTCTGGAGGTCGAGGGCTCTGCGTAGATCCTTATCCTCGTCTACACGCGCGAGAGCTCTACTAAGCCGGCTTATGTGGGCGTGGATCTTCTCAAGCTTCTGTATCCGCTCTTTCTTGGGGAACTTCTGCAACTCTACGACTCTGTCGTCGGCCACGAGGCCGACCTTTATGTAGTGGTCTAGGCGGTTCCGTTAAACGCCCAACTGAGAATCAAAAATGAGAAAGACATAAGCAGAGTCGTCTTTGTCGACCTAAAGAGCGGCGTAGTCAGAGTGCGGAAGTTGGGCATACCGCCGTTTGTCGTAAAATTGAAGAAGGGCGACATCTCTTGGATCAGAAAACGGTTGGAGGAGGGCGCGAGGCTCAAATTGGCGCTTCTCGGCGTTGAGAAGAGAAGTGGTAAGAAGGAGCCGACCTATGGAAGACTCTACGTTGCCCTTGTCTTCGCCAGAGAGGTGACGCCGGTGGAGCCCAAGGCCATTGTCGCCGTTGACGTGAACCGTCTTGACCACGGCATAATGGTGGGCGTTGTAAAAGACGGCAAGATCGTAAGGCGGATGAGACTTCCCGATGAGGGCGTGATAAGGGAGTTGGAGAGACTTCACGAGGAGATAAGCCGTCTCGAGGAACGGGCCGCGAGGGAGGCGGACCCCGTCAGAAAGAGACACCTCGAAGACAGAGCCCACCACCTCAAGTCCAAGCGGTTTAGGAAGACGAGAGATGTAGTGATACGAATCGCCAGCGAGATCATAAAATTGGCAAGGGAGTACCAAGCCGCTGTCGTAGTCGACACAGTGGAGGACGACACGTACCGGGAGCTGAAGGAGAAGAATGGAGACGGAGTGAAGAAACACTTCCTAGACGGTTTGGGACAACTGAGGAGAAGGTTGAATGAGCTCGCGCAGTGGTACGGCCTTCCGTATCTAGAGGAGCGGCTTTATTCGACCATCTGTCCGAAGTGCGGCGCGAAGATGGAGGAGCTGAGTAACAGGCGGGTGCATTGCCCCACCTGCGGCTTCAACGACAACCGAGACAACGTACCGCTGATATGGGCCAAAAAGAGATACTGGGAACTACTCCAAAAGACAAAACAACCCACTTTTTCGGCGACTACCACATTTTTAACCTCGTAACTAATTCCCCTACATGAACCAACCGGCCTTGGGGCACCGGCCGATTGCTACATCTGGCGAGCCCGTACGCCCGGGCACGGCCGGGCCCCCCGCCCCGCCCACCAAGGCGTCCGGCGGGGGGCGTTGCTCCAAAGATCTCGCGCCCCCTGATCTTGAAGAGGGAGGCCTTCACAGCCTTAATTCTGTCGAGTATGGGACAGCGAGGAAGTCCGCAGAGCATCTTCCTCCCTTGGCATTTGGCGCAGAGCGACTGCACGATATCTACTGACTTGATAAAAATAAGCTGTAGTTGCGTTAAAGCCTAGCTCTTTAGGCCAAACGAGATCCTCGTTAGCCAGAGGATGGATCTCAGAACTCCCAACGCGCTGTCTAAATTCAACGTGGAGAGTTGAAGTGAGGATCGGCCCTTCGTCTCTTTGAGCTGTCTGAAGTACCACTCTATGGAGTTGAACACTCTATCTATCATATAGTGCACGATCTTGCTCACGATTTTGTTTTTAGAGTTCTGAAGAAGTACTGGCGCCAACCTCCTAGTGATTTTGAGGTTATGTCTCCAGCTGATGTAGAGCAGATCCCAGAAGCCTTCAGGCAATGCCTCAAGCGTGGGGTGTCTGAGGCCCCTCAAGGCGGAGGTGTACATGGGTATCACTGGGAGGGGGAATATCCACGCGACTAGATCGTGGTCTATTATCTTCTCCACGATTTCCTCGCTCTGCCTCAGATCGTCCTCAGTCTCATCGGGATAGCCTATCGTCATCGTATAGGCAGGATAGATGTAGTTCTCGTTGAGTATGATAGCCGACTCTAGCACTACGTCGTGCCATCTCTCCGGCGGGAAAGGATACGCCTTATTCCTCATATACTTGTTCAGAATCCTCACGCTGCCTGTCTCCAGCCCTATCACCGGCGTGACTCCCTTGTCTGGCCCCAAGCCGCCGAGCTCCGCCACAGCTTTCACCGTCTTTGGAGACTCCACGACCGCAGCGGCGGAGACGTGGCTGAAGAATATATGCTTAACTCTCCTTCCGCCAACTTCGACGGACCTTATGGCCTGATATAGTCTGACTATAGCGTTGTGGTTGACCTTGAGCCTGTCGGGCCCGTACGCCGAGGTGCCGTATAACAACAGGTCGTCAGTTATTAGATCGGCTTGAGTCCAGCCGGCCCTCAAGTTCACCTCTACCTCTTTAACGATAGTTTCAATGGGTATGGAGCGGAACGTCACAGGAGTTACAGAACAGAACTGGCACCCTCTCGGGCACCCGCGCGTTATCTGGACTTCGCCCAACCTGGCAGGGTTCAATATGGCAGGTATATCCTCAGCGGCTGGATACTCGCCCACCGATGGCCTTATCACTGGCGGCACCTCCTCGCCGGCCATTATCTTGGGCAACCATTTGGGGAGAGTGATCTCCACATCGTCTATGAACAATACATCGATCCAGCTCGGCTTGCCGGCCCTCAAAAGTTGCTCAACGCCGGGGCCGCCCGCTATCACCTTGACGTTGTATTTACGTTTGAGCTGTTCTATAGTCTCGCCTAACTCTCTAAAGAAGCGCGCCGTCCACGTCTCCCCTCCGCTCAGAATCGTAGTCAAGAAGGTGCCCACGGGCGAGAGACCATAGGGGTCATGTACGCTTATGCCCACAACCTTTGTCTTCGGGCCCACCGCCTTTCTCAGCCGCTCCGGCGGCACTACAGCGACGTCCGTGTAGCCTGAGGATGCCAGGATGGCCTCGACTTTCCTTAGGGCGTAGGGCGCATAGATGGCTCTGCCGTCTCTATCGGTGGATATCGGAGGGGTGAAAAACTTATCCATAAAGAGGCGGGGCACGAGGCGGGCCGGCATATCGGCAATATAGCCGAGCGAGGTAGAGCCGCCGTAGTCTGTGAAGGAGCCTCTGTCTGCCGTGAGGACGATCTCCCACGGCATCGGTATTATATGTCGAAGCACATTTAAAGACTTTAAGGAGCTTCGGAGGGCTCTATCGACCTAAATTATATATTTGTATATCGAAAATATATCGTTAACAGGAGCTAAAGGATATTTACAACAGAAAGCCCCGCCCTTCAAGCGGGGATGAATTTGAGCATCTATAACTTTCATGGCGGAGTGGTGAAGAGGGCTGAGAAAGGCTTAAATAGCGGTGTGCGCCATAAGATGGGGTTGGTCAACCTAAACGCAAGATGGCCCCGGCGGGGGCGAGCCCCGAGCCCCCCGGGGAAGGCTTGTTGTACAAGGGGGGCACCGTGAGGGGACACGATATACACCGTATATTTTTAAATACTGGACGTTTCTTTATGCTATGGAAGAGAAGACTGAAGAGAAGACGAAAGAAGAGAAGAAGGGTATGAAGGTGATAAAGACGTACGAAACTACGAGAATAATGGTTAAGGTAGGTATTTTCTAAACTAAAATTAAAGTTTTTTAGAAGTTGGATTTTGCAGTCGGGATTTCTACTATATAGTCTATCTCGGCGCCGTCTATGACGATTTTTATATGTCTCTTTCTGGTCTTGAGTTCTCTTTTTGGCTTGAATATGACTGTGTAGCTTCCGTCGGGGTTCTGTTGGTATGACTCGACTGTCCACTCCTCTCCGACGCATTCGCTGTACATACTGGCGAAGTCTTCAAAGTAGTCTATGGTGCCGCAGGTGTAGCACATGTTTCCGTGGAATCTCGCCGTTATGACTCCCTGTTCTGTCTGTAGTATGTCTACTAGAGCCTCTGTTCCAAATACTGTTCTAAACTTCTCTATGGTTTCTTTTAGACAGTCCATAGAGGCAAATCTATTTCTGTTTTTATGTCTTTATTGCTCTGTGACGTACGGCATTAGACATTCGACGAGTTTTCTGCCTTTGTCTGTGATTCTGACGAAAGTCTTTATGTCTAGGCGTTTTCTCTGGACGAGGCCTAGTTTTTCTAGTCTGAGCGCCGCCATGTAGAAGGAGGAGCCTAGGTAGCCGTAGTCGAGGGTGTCTATGAAGTCTGCCCATTTTATCCTCTGGTTTACGAAGTAGAGGACGAAGAGGACGCGGAAGCCGTCGTACCTCACTGTGTGTAGGAATTTGTCTAGTTTTTCAAGTACGGCGCGTTCGTCCATATCTATATCTACGTCTCTTTTTTATAGGCTTTGTATATTTTTACCACTTGTGTGGCTCCGCCTCGCCTGTTGCCGCAACTCTCAGTCTCTCGACGCCGCCTATGGCCTTTATTATCTGGGCTACTGACTTGGGGACGAGCTCCTCCCACTGGGGGTCTCCCCTTATGATAAGCTCTCTCACTCTGGTGGAGCTGTACCTCTCCCTCTGGTACATGGGCTGTTGTCTCACCTCGTACCCCGCCTCTCTGAAGAGGAGTGCGACGTATGGATTTCCAGTGTACACCACTTGGAAGGGGGGCGTGTATGATTTCACCCTCCCCAACCACTCGAGGTTGTTTTCGACGTTTGGTATGGGGATTGTACAGACACGGGATAGGTCTACGCCGGCCTCTCTGAGGGCCTCTCTGAGCATCCATATCCTCTCGCCGGCTGTGAAGGGGTCTTTTGCTATGTAGTTAAACTGGGCCGAGCCCACTGTTATAACTACCTCGTCTACCTCTTTCAATATCTCTCTTATGGCATATATATGGCCCCAGTGCGGCGGCTGGAAGCGGCCGGGGAAGAGGGCTCTCATATTGTATACCGTATGCCTCTACTGCCGATGTTTCTTCTGTATTTAACCCAACGGCTGTAGTACTCCTGTAGCTTCTCTAGGTCTTTTGTAAATAGCTCTCTGATGTCGTCTATGCCGAGGATTATCATGGCTATTCTATCTAGCCCCCAGCCCCAGGCCAGCACTCTGCTCTTCCTCACGCCGAGGGGCTCAGTGACTTCGGGCCTAAATATGCCGGCTCCGCCGAACTCTACCCAGCCCAGCTTGGGGTGCTCTGCGTATACCTCCACCGAGGGGGAGGTGAAGGGGAAGTAGGCCGGCCTGAACTTGACTCTGTCCATGCCCAGGGCTTTGGCTATCTGTTCCAACTGGCCCAGGAGGTGTTTAAAGGTGAGGCCCGGCCCCACCACTATGCCGTCTAGCTGGTGGAACTCCATGCTGTGTTTGGGGTCCAGCTTCTCTGGGCGGAAGACTCTGCCTATTGTAAAGACCTTGTACTCCCCGTCGCCTCTCTCTGCCAGCGCTCTTATCGTAGTGGCGGTGGTCTGTGTCCTTAGGACTAGGTTTAGGGCTTTTTTGGGATCCCATTTGTATTGCCACTTTTCTTCATGTACTTTTTTCACAGCCTCCATGAGTTCGGCGGGCGGTTGCTCCACGGGGCCGTCCCACTCTACGTAGAAAGTGTCGTGTATTTCTCTGGCCGGGTGGTCTTGGGCTTGGAATAACGCGTCGAAGTTCCAAAATTCCACCTCTAGTATGGGCCCCCTTACCTCTTCAAAGCCAAGCCCCACCATGACCTCTCTCACGTAGTTTAGAAACTCGTTGAAAAAGTGGGGGACTGGGGCTGGATACTCTGGGGGCTCTATGGAGAGGTCGAAGGGTTTTAGAATATAGTCGCGCCATCTGCCGCTTGTGATATCTTCACTTGTGAGAGCTGTTTTTACTTCTGCAGGCCGTACGGCGTCTATAGGCACGGCCGCTTTGATAAATATCTGTGTTTTTTCAACCCGTTTTACAAGCTTCCGCCTGAGGAACTCTTGTAGAATTTCACGTGGCGCAGAGTCTAGAGCTGTTAAAAACCTCTGTCTCTCCTCTACTATCGCAAGCGCCTTCTTATATGTCTCTTCGTCTATTTCTAAGACGCGGCCCTTCGGCCTTATGCCTATTTTCGCAAGATTTGCAAGTGCTATCTCTACCTCAGGCTGTGAAAGGTCTATTACACATCTCCCGCCTTCGCAAACTGCGCTTTTCAACAGTCTATACTCCGGAAGCCCCTCTGCAACACGCCGCTGCCCCTCTTCCGTCAGTATAAAACTCTCTACGACTCTCTTATCTACATACAAAACGCCTCGCGCCCTCCCCTCCTCTATATACCTCATCAAACTCTCTGGCGGCGTCCCAAGCTCGCGTGCTATATCGTCTAAAAGTCGCCAGTCTTGCGCCCTTTTTAAAATCTCGTATATTATAGGGAGGACAAACATAGGCAGATTAAAAGCTGTGTATTAATATTTAGAATTGGGAGGGGGGTGTGGCTATCTGCCTTTTATAAAAGGTATCTGAAGCTCTTCTTCTTTCTCCTCCTCTCTAGGCGCCCTTGCTTTAAAAACCTCTTTGTATAACAAGTCGCGGAGGGCGGCTCTTATAGCCTCGCTTCTATTGGGGAATATGCCCCGTCTCACTAACTCGTCGAGTTCTTCCAACATCTTCTTGGGCACGTGTACAGATATGAGCGACATCTTATCTTGGCTCTTGCTCCTCGGCATGGATATTGTAAATACCTGCGTTAATAAAGGTCTTCTCCAGGTATTATGGCCGTCATATCTCGGCCTCGGCCTTTATTGAAGAAAGCGCCTTGACCAATAAGTCGAGCACATAGTATTTAGGCAATGTCGAGAGTTGTTTCGCCAGTTTTCTCAACTTCTCCGCCTCTTGGGGTGTTATAGCCTTGGGTTTACCCTCGCCGTCGTATGATTGCCACCTGCCTTTTTCATATATATAGCCAATGTCGTCCATATATATCTCTGCGTAGAGCCCCTTCTTCCCAGCTTCTGCAAAAATCACCACGTCTTTCATTTCCAACTCCATGTAACTATTCCGTAGGATCATTCTGAGGAATGGCGCTTTTAACCTCACAGCTTATCTAAGCCACGTTTTTAAATAGATAACTATCAAGCTGCCACAAGCTCAGGCGGTTGGCCTACGCCGACTGTGTTGCCCACGCCTATTAATAACACAGAGTCGCCTATCTGCGTCTGTGTAACTATAAAGTCTAGCACACGTTTTGTAGTGTATTGAACCGCGTTGTAAATATCGCTAGTCATTATAGTTAACGCCTCAGACTGGCGCATCTTTATGAGAAATGCGTAGAGGGGCACTCCGTATTTTGTGGCGTAGGTCTCGATGTTAAATTTCTCCACCCCCACTCCGCCCATGGCCACGCCTATGCCCTCAGCTACCTCCCCAGTTTTCTCACCCTCTAGTCTAAGGGCGGCGTCTACAGTTATTATATATTTAGGCGCAGCCTTGAGTTTTTCAAATACATATTCAACCGCCTCGTCTAACCTCCCCACAGTGCTACCCGGCCCCTCGGCCTTAATTATATAAAGCCTCCGCCCCTCGTATTCACACTCGGCGATAACTGTGTCTTTTACCACATGGTGATATCTACGTGGTTGACACCGGCTAAGTACGTTATATGCCACTAGGGGGCCTGCGCTATCGCCGATGGGCATACCCTTAATAAAAGAGTTGACTGCCTCGTTTACTGTATCTGTAAGTTCTTTAAGTAGTGGAAGTAACATCGTTAGTTGGATAACTAAGTAGAAGGCCTTGTACTTCTTGGCGGTTTTATAATAATGGTCTACTACTTTGTATATGAAGTTCATATATCTAAGGGCCTCTACTGCTGTGGCCATGTTTTTGACTGTGACGCCGTCTTCTACCAACCGGCGTATCTCCTGTTCGTAAGTCTCTACATATGTAGACAAAATGTGTTTATACTTTGGAACAATTCCGCTGGGGTCTAGCGACGTAGGTTCAATAACTGCAAAATCTACCATCTTTCTAAGAGTTTTCTCAAGGTCTTGTCTCTGAACCTCTCTTTTTTTGGATTTTTCAAGAGCTGCGAGCACGTTTGCAGACGCTGTGTTGAGGAGTTGGCCTAGGTATGATAAAAAGCCACTTACTTGACTTAGATATCTCCACATCTGGAGGTCTTGCAACATGAAAATTAACGCAAACCATATCAACATAGATAGTATATACCACATTGGGTCGTATCCCGTGGCTTGGATATACATCACAGTACAGTCCTTTTAGACTTAAAAAAGTTCGCCCCGGCTCGGCTACCGTGGGCAATGCGCTTGCAGAGTCAGCGATCGAGGACTTGCTCACTAATCGCAAATACATCCCCTCATCACGTCGGTATTATGCCTGTGGAGTTAAAAGCTAAACTTCTACTACATCGCGTTCTATTTTCTCTCTTGTAGCCCGAGGCTCTTTTCTCCTTAGGGCAAACGCCGTGGCTACTCCCACTGTCGTAGCAGCGGCGGCTATTTTTAGAAAGCTCTCTTGCGTAAGTGTCGGCACTTTTATCTCAGGCTGTATCTGGGCTAGATATCTAACGCCGTTTATCTCTACTGCCGCTCTCTCCTCTACGGGTATTATCTCCGCCACGCCGTTGTGTCCATAGAACTTGAGACTCCCGACGTATATTGTAAATGTGGTCAAGGGGGAGCCGAGCGCATCTACTACTTTTATCTTGTGAAATAGCGAAGAGACGTTTATCACTATTATAGGAGACGCCTTTTTTATAAACTCTGCTACAAAAGTGCCGTTGTAATATAGCCTAACTGTGACGTTTGAGCCTGTTTTTACCACGTCTGGCTCTACTGTGGCGTTAAAGCCGGGCGCTATGACTCTCGGCTTTACTAGATCGGTGAAGGCTTCTACAACGCCGTTTTTAACCTCGGCGGGGTATCGGTATATTGTACTATTTGTCTTTACGTAGACAAAATACGACACCCCCTCTATAACACATAGCCCAACTGACGCTCCGTCGTCTGTTGTTACTAGGTAGACGGGCAGGTTTTGTCCATCTATTGTTCTTGCTACTACTTCGCGAAGTCTCCACGTAGTTATATTATCGGGCAGGTAATAGAAAGAGAGGGCGTATTCCTCTCCAGTCTCAAGTTTTACATAGACTCTAAGCGGTCTCTCCAACGGATTTACTACCGTGGCTACTCCTCTGCATTCGCCCAACACAGGTATTTTTATCTGTTCAACTACGAGGCGGGGTCTGCCGACTACTGTAGTTTGGTTAGGCGCGAAGTAAAGCTGAAAATCTGGGGCCCAGGGCTTTACGCCCTCTATCTTAACGCCTCTCGTTGGTATTTCCACATAGTAATCTGGCTTGTCGTCGGAAAGACTGATGTATGTAATATTGGCTATTCCGTAGGCTAGTATCTGTGCCGTGTCGTAGACGATGTACTTCTCGATGTATACTCCAAATGCTGATGTCGAGCCTACTTTGTATACATACCTCCCCTCAACGAGGGGGGGCGTGAAAGATTTTATTTTTATAACTGCCGTGCCATTTATCACATAGGGCACGCCTTGGTATAAATAGGCGGAGTCCTCCCCTTTTATAGATATGGGGACGAGGGGGGCTAGGCTCCTCCATCTGTCTACTTTAATTGTCACAAAGTCGCCGCAGATCCTCCCCCTTAAGTACTTCGGCGTTGGGTAGTGGTCTAGAGTCGGTTGTGTAAGAACGCCGTTGTTAGATATGACGTATACAGACGCTATCCCCCAGGGCGTGAGGGGGTCTAGATATGCCGAGAAGTTGGCACAGCCGCCAAGCGACGTAGTGTAGATAAATGGGATAGATGTAATTGGCACAGCTATCGCCGTCATATTTATCAAGATGAATAAAAAACCCAACATGTAACTACGCCGCCCTGTGGATATATAGGCAATGTACAAAACTAATACGTCTCTAGCACAACTCTTAAATATAGACGTAGTGTCTGCCGTGTGAAGTGGTCTCTTTATGCAATTCTCTATTTAATCGGCGTGCTTACGTTAGGCCTCCTATTGATGGGGGCTGAGAAAACCGTAGCCGCCGCGCTAGATATTGTTTTTTTAATCATAGCCATTGTGTTTTTTAGACTTGCTCTAAAAGACGTCTCTGCGGCATTAGACATAGCTTCTGAAGAGAGGGAGAGGGCAGAGTATAGGATGTTGCAGATACTTTTGATCATAGCATTTATTATGTCGGCTGGAGTTTTGGCCTATGGTTTTCTAAAGGCGTTGTTCCCCTTTGTGCCCTAGGACTTGCCCTGTCCCCCCAGCCGGCTTTTACACTCCTCTAGCTGTGCCTTTAGTTGTGTAAGCATAGCCTCTCTCAATAGGAGACTTCTGTAGAATGCTAGTGTTTCGCGTTCCTGCTCTAGGAGGCGGCGCTCCCACTCGTTTAGCCTCTGTTCCTCTTCGATTAACTTCTTGGCAAATCTGCCTAAGTTGTCTAAAAGCTCTATTTCTTTTGCTCTCACAGCCTCTTCCAGCTTTTTTAACTCTTCCTCTTTTTTAGCCACGGCGTTTTCAAGCATCTTGTATTTGGCAGCTAGCTCCTCAAGCTCTTGTCTCTTCTTTTCTAACGCCGCCTGTACCTCGGCGAGTTCTCTCTCCTTCTGGGAGAGCTCTGCGAGTTTTTTCTCTACCTCTCCAGCTTGTGCAATAAGAGCTTTAGTCCTTTCCTCTTGCTCTGCCAACTGTCTCTGTCTTACTGCCAGCTCTTGCTCTGTTTTTTTAAGTTCAAACTCCTTACGGAGGAGCTCCTCTCTTAACTTGCGTAACTCCTCCTCCTTCTGCGCCAGTTCTTGACCTCTTGCAGATAACAACGCGAGCATTTTTTTAGTTTCTTCAAGAGCCGCCTTTGTGGGATCTGCAAGCTCTACTATCTTCTTTATATTTTCTAACATTAGCGCGAGTTCGCCCTCTCTTTTCTTAAGCGCTTCTTCTCTTGTTTTGAGTTCTGCCTCTTTGTAAGCAAGTTGTCTAATCTTTGTCTCATACTCTTGCATCTTGGCGCCGAAGTCTCTCATCAACTCTAACATAGCCGAAGCGACAGATCTTATCTGCTCGCTTAAGTTCTTTATCGCATTTAATTGCTCTGCGAGACTCTCTACTTTTCCAGCTACGGCATCTAGCCTCTCGGCCACAGATATGAATTGGTTTGTGGCGTCTGTTACAGCTTTTGCCGACGCAGAGAGACGTTCGGCAACTGTAGAGAGCTCTGATAGCCTATTGGCAGAGACGTCGAGTTGGCTAATCACTCTATTGAGTTGAGACGTCCCCTCGGCCAAGTCTTTTGAAATTCTGCTTAGAAGCGACGCCAAGCCTTCTACAGATTTTTTTAGATCTAGAGAGTTGGTTTTGACTTCGGCAATTACCGCGTTTCGCATCTCGTCTATACGAGAAGATAGAGTAGAGACGTCTGTGGATATTTTAGACAATATCTCGTCTATTTTTCTACTGGCGTCTTCACGCCTAAACACAATAGTAAGTTGACAAGAGTATATATTTGTTTACTTTAAAACTTTGTTAAGAGTCTCTTGTAGAGCTATTAACTTCTCTAACACAGCCATACAAGTTTCGTCTCTTTTCAACCTATCTTCAGCTACTGCAGCTCTTATCAAGCTTGCGTTTTCTATCATAGCAGCGGCGGCGGCGTTTAACTTCTCTACAGCTTCTCTAAGGGCGGATATCACGACGTCTATATCTGTGACACGGGGCTGCGGCTCAGCTGGCTTTTTGGAGAGCTCCGCTATCTCTCTCCGTAGGTTTACGACGTCTTGTCTCAACTGCCTTAACTCTGCGAGGACTTCAACTATATAATCCGGCACGCCGAGTTCGTCAGCCATGCCGTCTCCCTTGTGTAGAAATTTATAAGTAACGCATATTGGCGGCCTATGGGCTTTATCTCACCAAAGGCAAAGATCTATGCTAAATATGTCTCGCCTGATGCATACATATATGGCCCCAGTATAGTTGGGAGGGGTAGTTTTATAGATACAGCGGTTATCGGCTATCCAATACGTCAAAAGATACTACAGGGCTTTTCTACACCAGATGACGTCAGCAAGGGGGCGGTGTTGGGCGAGGCTGTTGTAGTAAGGACTGGAGTTGTTATCTACGAAGGCGTCGAGATTGGAGACGGAGTTGAATTTGGCCACAACGTGTTGGTGAGAGAAGATACGAAAATTGGGAAAAATGTGAGAATCGGCACACTGTCTGTAGTAGAGAGGGGGGTTAAAATTGGAGATGGGGCATGGATACAGTCCATGGTCTATATTCCAAATGGGACTGTTATTGAGGAGGGGGTCTTCATAGGTCCTAACACCGTGATTACAAACGATAAGTATCCGCCTAGTAAAAGACTAGCCCCCGTCGTAATTAGGAGGGGGGCTGTAATTGGGGCAAATGCCACGTTGTTAGCTGGGATTGAGATCGGAGAGGGGGCTGTGGTAGCTGCCGGCGCTGTTGTAACTAGAGATGTGCCTCCAGGCGTAGTAGTGGCGGGGGTCCCCGCCAGAGTTATTGGAAAGGCTGAAGAATATCTGAGGAAAAAAGCTATTTACGAAGAGTCAGCGTAGCTCTTCTGAAATTGCGTTAAGGAGCTCAACAGTGTATCTAAGGTCGTCTTTGTGCACCATCTCAACTGGCGAGTGGGAATACTTGCTTAATATGCCTATAGATACGGCGGGTATGCCTGAGACAAAAAACGCCGCGGCGTCTGTGCCTCCGCCTCCCCCGCCTATTTGAATAGGTATGCCGCGTTTCTTTGCGATTTCTAAAATCCTTTTCGCCAGCTTATTGTTGTAGGCGCCGTAGTTATCAAATATCCTCAACACGGGGCCTTGCCCCGGTTTTGCAGAGCCCGTAAAATTGGGATGGCAACAAGCCGTCGTATCTACCACAATGACGTATTTACCCTCTAGTTTTTTTGAAAGAGCGCGGGCGCCGAGGAGCCCCAGCTCCTCCTGGACGCTCCATACATACGTCGCTTGGGCGCCCCTCCTATATGACTCCACAAGTGTCCAACACCCCGCTCTATCGTCTAACGCCGTAGCTGAGATATATTTGCCCATCTCCACATATCTCTTTGAAAACGCGGCGGGTGTCATAGGGCCTATACCCATGGACTCTACTTCTGCTCTGCTGGTAGCTCCTATGTCTATATATAGGTCTTGCCAAGAGATTTGAGTCTGTTGTTGCTGTTGGAAATGTGGCGGGGCTATGCCGATGACTCCCTCTACTCTAAACCCATCTCCATATAACACAACTGAAGATCCGGGGAGGATTCTGTCGTCTATCCCGCCTACTTTTCTAAACTTCATCCTCCCGTCTTCCTCTATGGAAGTCACTAAGAGACCTACCTCATCCATATGTGCTACAAAGGCGACTTTAGACTTATCCATAGCTATGACGTTGCCGAAGTCGTCGACCTCTGCGTTAGAGACTGCAGAGAGTATCTTCTGGCGGATGTCTTCTTCAAATCCCGAAACGCCAAATGCCTTTGTTAGAGTTTCTAAATCCATGTAGTTTTCGAAAAACTTAGATATAATACATTTTCGTTATATATTCCGATGTATACAACGACGTGCCATACCACATATGGGCTAAGCCGGGAGAGGTAGCGCCTGTCGTAATAGGGGTGGGCGATCCAGCTAGAGCTAAGCTATTTGCTTCTCTAATAGAGGAGTCGCGGCTTGTTAATGAAAATAGATATTTGGTATATACTGGCAACGTCAGGGGGAGGGCTGTGTCTATAGTGGCACATGGCATTGGGGGGCCCTCTGTAGCTATTGCACTAGAGGAACTTAAGATGTTGGGTATGGAGGTCTTCGTAAGAATAGGGACTGCGGGCTCTTTTGGCGATCTAAAAATTGGCGATGTGTTAATAGCAGCAGCGGCGGCGGCGCCTGTGGGCGGGCTTTTAAACGCGTACTTCCCTGGCTATAGCCCTCCTCTTTCCGCAGATCCGTATCTCACAGTAAAATTAGCGCAGGCGCTCAACGCGCCTATTGGTTATGTAGTATCTAGCGACGCTTTTTATGCAGAAGATCCCCAATTTGTGGAATTTTGGCGGAGACGTGGCGCTTTGGCAGTTGAGATGGAGTGCGCGACAGCTATGGCACTGGGCTGGCTTCGCGGGTTTAAAGTCGGCTGTGTCTTAGTCATATCAAACATCGTAGGTCGACACGAGGTTATAGACCTCCGCGGGAGGTTCATAGAGGTTTTCCGCCGTGTTATAGAGACTATAACATAGTCATCATCTATCAGAAGCGACGGCCTTTTTCATAACTTCCTTGGTATACTCTATGTAGTCTCTTAAACATTTATCACACAATGCTAATTCAACAGTTTTTCCAAATCGTATATAGCCCAAGTTTCTAATTGTCAAATAGATATTACACATATTACATCTTACTTTATGTACAGTAAGTAAGATACTTAATTCTATTTCAGAAATCTCGCTATAAATATTTCTGCCTATTTTTAAAAACCGTTTTTTCCTGTTGATTAAAAGTTTTAGTGAACCCTCTCTCAGATGTCTCACGATTTTATATAACGTTTTAAAAGACACTGAAGAGGCTGTGACGCATGATAGAAGTTGCTAAATACATGTTGCCTATTGTTATCGGCTATATAGCGGGGAAGATTCTAAGGAGGAGACCGCCGGCGTTAATTTTTACAGCGCTTGTCGTACTGCTTGTGTTTGTCGTCGCCGCCAATACCGCAGACAAGGTGCTTGAAAGCGTAGGGGTTTTCCTCGCTGTTTCTATTCTCTACGCGCTTGCCTTGGTCTTGGTAACAGGTCTCCTCGGCTCTTTTTTTGACGCACCAAGCCGCGTTGGCCCCGTTGGTATGCCCCCTATTTCGGCATACGTTTCTATAGCGCTGGCGGCAGGTTTTATAACAGGCATATTCATAAAAATTCCCTACGTCTTGGCGATAGATCCTCTTCTTCTAGTTCTTCTATTTACCGCTGGGGTGGACATGGCTAACGTAGGTATTAGATTAGAAAAGGCTGTGCTTCTTGCGCCAGCGGCGGCGCTTCTCGGCGCAGGTATAGTAGGTTTCTTGTTCGCTACGACTCTAAATATAACACCGGCTGTGGCTTTTGGCATGGGTTGGTACAGCTTCACAGGGCCGTATCTTGCTAACGCTGGCGATAAAACCGGAGGGGCATACGGCCTCTTGACGAATTTCCTCCGTGAACAATTTACATTTCTCCTCGGGCCTATATTAGCTAGAAGATTTGGGAAGGTGAGTATATTGGCTATCGGCGGCGCGACGACTATGGATAATACCCTTCCTCTTTACATAGCGCTATACGGCCCCTCTTTTTCACTCTATGCTTTTACAAATGGTGTAATTTTAACATTTATAGTCCCAACACTTGTCCCTATAGTACATCAAATCTATAGTTGTTGTAGATAGAGGGGGGTATACCGATAGTTAATTAAAAGCAGGAATTCAAAAAAACAATGTTGAGAGTGCGGGATCTGCTAGGGGTTTCTGCAGTGTCTTTACTGCGCTACGGCATAAGACCAGATGACGACGTCTACTACGCCATTAAGGTTCTTGAAAAACAAGCTCCTCATATCGCCAGACTTCTAAAGGCTGTTGTCGGTAGCAAGGGAGCCTCCTAGTGCCCTATTTCAAACTTTTCTCGTGTCTTCTCCACCTCGGCGTGAACTCGTGTTTTATCCCAAGGACATCTAACACGCGGCCTGCAAAAGTTGTTACTAACTCATCTAGATCCTTCGGCCTTGTGTAAAAACCTGGAGACGCCGGCATAACTACTGCGCCAGCCATAGTCGCAAGCTCCATGTTTTTTATGTGGATTAGAGAGAGGGGGCTTTCTCTAATGACTAACACCACCCTCTTCCTCTCCTTAAGCCCCACCTCGGCGGCTCTTGTAATTAAATTAAGTGTCACGCCGTTTGCAATTGCGGCTAGTGTCTTTGTGGAACAGGGCACTATCGCTACGGCGTCTATGCCAAAACTACCTGAGGCAGGTGGCGCTGTTAGGTCGTTTTCATCCCATACATAATCGGCGAGAGAAGTCACATATGCCGTGTCGTACTCTGTTTCTAACTTCAGTATTTTTTCTGCAGTCTTAGATATAGATAAGTGGATTTCCACGCCGGCTTTCCTCAATAGCTCTAACACTTTCACCCCGTATATTACGCCAGAGGCGCCTGTAATTCCTACAAAAACCCGCATTAGATGTATATATACACGTCGTTGTCTATAATAACGCCGTCGTCTTCTGCCCTACCTCCGTGGAGTATATAGATATCCTTTTTCTCAACTTTAACAACTCGTCTCTCAATGGGGGGTAGAGATGTCGCCATCTTTAGAATCTGCGCCACATGTCTCAAAAGGGGGCTAAATTCCCTCGGCGAGGGCGGTATTTTAAAAACAATGCCGTGACTATATTTCAAAGCCGCGGCGCCCTCAGGCGTGTGTGGAGATGGCGTAATTTTTCTAAGCGCCAAAGTCTGGGCTGCCACGTCTGTAGTAACGGCAGCCTCAAACTCCTCACCGCCTAAAAACACTGCAACAACCTTCGGCCTCGCCTTGTGATAGAAAGCTGTAATCTCTCTGGCCTCGGGGCTCTTAAGTTCAAGAAAGTCAAAATATATATCAATGCCGTATGGAGATCCGCGGATAGCTCTTTCATTGACAATAGGCACGGCGGCGATAGGCGGAAGATCTAACATGCCTTTTTTCCACATGTATAACATAAGGGTGAGGAAATTTACCGCAGGCGAATCTTCTGGGTAGAAGCCTGACAGCGCCAATATAGGCTCGTCTCCTTTCCCAAATATGAGCGGGCCGCCCCCTAGGTATTGTGAAAGCAGATATCTGACGTATTTTACACATGTCGTATTTGACATCAAGGCTTTGTCAGGGCGGAGGAAATACATCAAGCGCCAAGATCTCTATAGTTTAAAAACTCGTAACATGACATTAGTAATGGGGCGTAGAAAGAGTAAAGTCCCCTTGGTACGCATAACAGTGAGACTTCCCACGGAGCTTTTGATGAGAGTAGATAGACTGATAGAACGTGGCGTTTTCAAAAACCGTTCACATCTTGTAAAACAAGCGTTAGAAGAGCTAATAAAGGAGCCTAAGTATCAAGAAGTTTTAAATGAGAAAGAAGATAGCTTCCCCACTCTGAGAGGCAGATAAGAATTTAAGCATAGCGCCTATGGGACTTGTTGATGAAGGCAGGTGTGTAGCGACTTATGAGCGGTGGTGACAAAGCTGATTTATTTAATACGGCCGACACTTATCTTGTCCTTCATTCAACAAACTATATAAGAGGGGCAACGTTAGATGGGGACCTCCCCCTGCTTGCTCACAGCGTGGGGCTGAGGCAGAGCTTTACTCCGCAGACCCTCCAGCGCCCCTTGCGGGAAATAGGAGCCTTGGAGGTACTAGTCATAAAGCCGAGTCTACGGTATTTCTACGTTGGCATGTAGCTTTGCCATATCGCTTTCATTCTTGCCTATCCTTTTCATAAGTTCTGCAATAACTGCGTCGAGAACCACCATTGCTGTGTCTTCAAAAAGTGTGCCAAGTGGTGAGAGAGGCTCATGTATTCCGAGAATCTGGCGGGCGAAATAGTCGTCCATGGCAGCTAATTTAGTCCTACCTGGGACGAAGAGCACGAGATCTGCAACTCTGGCAAGCGGCGAGTCGTAATAAGAAGTAATGGCGGCGACCTTTGCCTTCATTTTCTTGGCAGCTTCTGCGGCTGTGACAACGACTTGTGTCGTGCCGCTTCCAGATATGGCAACTAAGAGATCGCCCTCTTCTACCGACGGCGTGATAGTCTCTCCGACGACGTAGGACCTAGCCCCTAGATGTCTAAGTCTCATTGCAAAAGCGCGCCCTACCAACCCGCTTCTCCCAACGCCTAAGACAAGAATCTTCTTATTTTGTCTATACATCTCTTCTATAGTCTTTACAAAAGTCTCGACTTCATCAAGTTTTATTTTATCTAGTGCATTTAATATAAAATTTGCAATTTCTAGGTATGCCTGTTTAAAGTATGTTACCATGGTATTATAAAAACGTCAATTTAAAAATTTACTCTTTATACATCGATCTATCTCCGAAAAACGCCTCGACTTTCTGCGGTTTCAGCTTTGATACTATATAGTCAAATGCTGCTTTAGGATCTGTATGATCGCCGCAGGTATAAACATCTACAGTAGCAAAACCGTACTCAGGCCACGTATGAATAGAAATGTGACTCTCTGCAACTATTGCAAAGACTGTAAGACCTCCGTTAGGCCCAAATCTATATGAACCTACCGATAGAAGCATGGCGTTAGCTATCTTGGTTGCCTCCTTGACGATAGTAATGAGGGCAGACTCATCTCTCAATATCTGGGGGTCGCATCCATAGAGATTGCCGTAGATGTGTCTCCCCACTACTACCCTAGCCCCCACGCCCCCCGCCATGTTTTCTGCGCAAATTCGCAATTTAAAAAGTTAACCCCCAAAAACCCTTATACTACAGATTTGTTCTTGCAGACACCATACTTGTAAAATATCTAAAAGCTCGTTTAAAAAATTAGAGAGTCAAAACCGAGGACTTTTGAAAAATTTTACCACTCTTCTTCTTCCTCCCACTCTTCTTCAAATTCCTCCCACAGCTCCTCTTCTTCCTCCCATTCTTCCTCTTCTCTATACAAAATCGGCATAGACCCCCGAAATCTGCTATTTTTAAATATTCAGACATATGGCGAAGGTGAGAAAAGCATATGTTCAAGGCCTTTTACAAAGGCGTGTGAAATATCGCATAGATCTCACCGAGCCAGTTACAATAAAGCAGTGGCTGTCTGAACGCCTCTGCCAATTGAAAACTTTTCTCGAAGAGGAGTGGAACGCCGTTATGTGTCTATCAGAAACGCCGCCGAGTCTGGGTCTGTTATTAATAGAGTGGCATGGGGGACATATATTAGCAGACGTCTCAATTTGTGCTCCGATATCCCACCCAAATCCTCCACCTCTGGCAATCGAAGTTGCTGTAAAGAGGATAGATGTGTGTGTAGAGCCTATCGCGCCGATGTCGCCGCCTGTGGAATATGTAAAATTATATACGCCTGGTGTAAAAATGTTAGGTAGAATTACGCTGAGACAACGCTATGCGGTGATAAAACATAGAGGACTTCTATTTGCAACAGAGGTTATTTACACGCCAGATGTGAGAGGCGGTGTCGAGTTAAAATTAGCGCGGTATAAGTGTTCGTCTTACGACTTTGGAAAAGCTCTAAGAAAGCTAAAAGCCATTCTATATTCTAGGTATTGATGAGATATGTTGCTGTTGTGTGTCCTAAGTGTGGAAGAGCAAGCGCGACAAAAGCTACTGCACAACGGCATCAATGTCCCTATTGCGGCACTATTATCCGCGTAAACGACGCCACGGTGATCACAGTTGGCGATTCAAAAAAAGTGAGAGAAGCCGTTGTTAGATACAATACACAGAAAAAAGTCTAGTCCAGACTTAGACAAGTATAGAAACTAGATAAAGCTTCCTGATAAAAAATCCATTTATTAAAGTAATACCCTTCTAAGCCATGCAACCCGAAAGGCTAGTTGTGGGAAGCAAGACCTACCGCTATTTCAGCCTCAAGAGTCTTGAAAAAGAGGGGTATGACATTGGGAGACTCCCCTACTCTATCCGCGTCTTATTAGAAAACGTAATGCGGAATTTAGATGGAAAAGATATAACAAAGGAACACCTCGAGAGATTAGCTAGATGGAATCCAAAGGCGCCGGAAGGAGAGGTTGCAATCAAAGTCTCGCGCGTCATAATGCAAGACTACACGGGGGTGCCCGCAGTTGTAGATCTGGCCACTATGCGCGACATCGCAGTAAAAATGGGAAAAGACCCCACAGTAATTAATCCACAAGTCCCCGTCGATTTAATTATTGACCATTCGGTGCAAGTAGACTTCTGGGGCAGTCGCGAGGCTCTTAGAAAAAACCTAGAGCTTGAAATACAGAGAAATAAGGAGCGGTACCGCTTCCTTAAGTGGGCTCAGCAAGCGTTTAAAAACTTTAGGGTATTTCCGCCAGGTACAGGCATTATACATCAGGTAAATTTGGAGTATCTAGCAAAAGTCGTAATGACAGAAGGCGACTTGGCTTACTTCGAGACTTTAGTTGGGATGGATAGCCACACTACAATGATAAATGGGCTAGGGGTAGTGGGCTGGGGCGTCGGCGGGGTGGAGGCAGAAGCTGCAATGTTGGGAGAGCCTATTACAATTAGAGTGCCTAAGGTAATCGGCGTACATTTATATGGCGAGCCCCGGCCGGGAGTTACGGCAACAGATATAGTGCTTGCAATTACTGAATTCTTGCGTAAAATAGACGTGGTAGACGCATTTGTAGAGTTTTTCGGAGAAGGCGTCAGAAAACTCTCTGTGCCAGACCGCGCCACTATTGCCAATATGGCTCCTGAGTACGGCTCAACAGTAGGGCTCTTCCCCGTGGATGAAAACACACTATCTTACTTAAGGATTACCGGCAGACCAGAGGAACTCATCGCTTTAGTTAAGAAATACTACGAAGCACAGGGCGTCTTCGGCGGAGTAGAAGGCGCTGAGTATAGCCAAGTCGTAGACTTCGATTTATCTTCCGTAGAGCGTAACGTCGCAGGGCCGACTCTGCCCTGGCAGAGACGGACGCTCTCCGAAGTGCCCAAGAGCTTCTCTAGTTTTCTACAGGAGAGAAAGAAAAGGAGTAGAAAGGTTGTTGAAATTGAGATCGATGGTAAAAGAGTACAGTTTGGAGATGGAGATGTCGTAATTGCAGCTATTACGAGTTGTACAAACACCAGCAACCCATATCTCTTGGTCGCGGCAGGGCTAGTGGCCAAGAGGGCAGTAGAGCTTGGGATAAGACCTCCGCCGTATGTAAAAACAAGCTTCGCCCCAGGCTCTAGGGCGGCTGCGGAAATTTTAGAGAGAAGCGGATTACAGAAGTATCTTGACGAATTAGGCTTCCACGTAGTGGCTTACGGATGTACCACATGTATTGGAAATTCAGGACCTCTGCCAGAGCCGGTCGCAAAAGCTATAAAAGAACACGATATTCTTGCTGCTGCCGTGCTTTCTGGCAATAGGAATTTTGAAGCCAGAGTCCACCCAGATGTCCGCGCGGCGTATCTTGCCTCGCCTCCATTAGTAGTGGCCTACGCCTTAGCTGGCACAGTGACAAAAGACCTCGAGAGAGAGCCCCTGGCCTATTCTAGTGGAAAACCTGTCTATCTAAAAGACATCTGGCCCAGGCCTGAGGAGGTAAACCGCATAGTAGAAGAGTGGGTTAATCCCAATGTATATATTGAGAAGTACAGCAAAACCGGCGAACTGGTGCCCGAGTGGAATGCCTTAGAGGCCCCGGCGGGTATGTTATATCAATGGCGCGCTGATGACACCTATATACAGCCATCTCCGCTTTTCGAAGGCGAGGTGAAAATCGCAGATATAGTAGGAGCCAGACCGCTTTTAATTCTTGGCGATAGCATTACTACAGACCACATCTCGCCCGCCGGTAGCATAACGGCCGATAATCCGGCGGGCCAATATCTGCTTTCGCTAGGCGTAAAACCCTCCGAGTTTAACACCTTTGGCGCACGTAGAGGCAATTGGCAAGTAATGGTCCGCGGCACCTTCTCTAGCAAGGGTTATAAAAACAAAATCGGCAACTTAGACGGCGGGCTGACTATTAAGTTTCCAGAGGGCAAGGTAATGACTGTTTATGACGCCGCAGAGGCCTATAAGAGAGAGGGCGTGCCCATGATTGTAATCGCAGGTAAAAACTACGGCGCAGGCTCTAGCAGAGATTGGGCAGCTAAGGGGCCAAAGCTCTTAGGCGTTAGAGTCGTAATCGCAGAGAGTTTTGAGAGGATACATAGGTCTAACCTCACGATGGTTGGCATAATACCTATACAACTGCCGCCGGGCGTTACCGTCGACAGCTTGAAACTAGACGGCTCAGAGACCTTTGATATAATTGGCCTTTCAGAGGGCCTCGCGCCTGGCAAAGAGGTGGTCATTAGGATACATAGGAAAGATGGGCGTGTAGATGAAGTTAAAGCTAGGTTGGCGATATATACTTGGGCCGAGGTCGAATATATTAAACACGGCGGAATTCTGCCCTACGTATTGAATAAACTTCTAAAGAGTAAATAGTTTTAAAATAGATACGAACCATCTTTTATGGATAAACTCCTCCCGGTTTTACTCATTCTTCTATCTCTGGGATACATAGGTATAAATTTCGTAGGTCTGCCATCCGCTTTGGTAGTTGAAAACGTAATTTTAGCCGCTGTATACATAGCATTTGCAATACTGTTATTGTATAAGCCGACTAAGCCGGCGTATGTAGCGCTTGTGTTAGCAGCTTCTTTCAACGCTGGCAGAGTCTCGCGTACGATATGGTCTCCTGTCGAGGGGTTTGGAAGACTTGCCATAGAACATGTCCCTCTCCTCTTGTATCTACTGGCAATTGCAACACTGGCGTTGTTGAAGACTATACAATTTAATAAGCAGATCGTTAGATAAGTTGTGAAGTTTCCAATACTAATTATAAATCTAAAAGCCTATGGCGAGGCTGCAGGCAAAAAGGCACTGGAAATAGCCAAGGCGGCGGAAAAAGTTGCTAAAGAGCTCGGCGTAAATATAGCTGTGGCGCCTAACCATTTAGAGCTCGCCCTAGTTGCGCAGTCTGTTGAAATACCAGTGTATGCGCAAGGCGCAGATGTAGAAACGCCAGGCGCTTATACAGCGCATATAGCTGTAGATAATATAAAAGCTGTCGGAGCGTCGGGGCTGATTTTAAATCATAGTGAAGCGCCTCTTGCCTTAAACCAACTCTCTAAGTTGGCCGCAAGAGCTAAGTCTATAGGTCTAGACGTAGTGATATGCGCCCCCGACCCTGTGACAAGTCTTGCGGCGGCTGCGCTAGGGCCCCACGCCGTAGCTGTAGAGCCGCCTGAGCTAATAGGCACCGGCAAAGCGGTCTCAAAGTATAAACCTGAGACAATAATCGAAACTGTAAGGCTAGTGACAAAACACTTTCCAAACGTCGTAGTTATAACCGGCGCCGGTATTGAAACAGGTGAAGATGTAGAGGCAGCACTTAAGCTAGGCACCAAGGGGGTGCTTCTTGCAAGCGCTGCAGTTAAGGCTAAAGACCACTACCAGAAAATTTTCGAGTTGGCAAAGCCGCTTACAGTCGCGGCGGAGCCGCCTTAGGTGCCCGCCGCTCATATGCCCCCAGCAGGGGGTCGTACTATTTGTTATAACTTAATTTATATACTCGATCCAAAGCTCTAAATCTCTCAAATCTATTTTACCTCTATAGCCATATTGATCCTCTACGTATGCATCTATTATTTTTACCATATCGCCTTCTATAACACCTCTTATGATTATAGTTCTTCTCTCGTCTCCAAGCTCCGGGTCTGACGCCGCATCTCCAAGAGTTGGGGTGGTAAAAACCACTTCTACCTGACGTCCTCTTATTACGACATTATAGCCATTGCCGAGTTTTCTAAGCTTATCTAGCGGGAGCATATTGTGTATTTAGTTTTTGTTTTTAGCTTAAGTAACGTATATTAAGTATAGTTTTATATTACTCTTCATGCTTCCGCCAGCAGTATTACGCCAACTATATGTACAGGGGAGTCTCACAAACACGCCAGAAGGGGTCTCCTTTAAGTTACGAAACTCTCTAGCGCCAGCTACAGTTGTTGGAGTAGAGGTAGCTGTTGATGGGCAGAAGGTACCCTCAGATAAAGTATTCATAATTGCAGGGGGACAAAAGCGGGGGGTCTCAGAGCTGGCATCTGTTGGGCAAAAGTTTAATGTGAGAGATGAAGTAACAATACTGCTCCAAGGACTTTCTCTATCGCCTGGAGCGCATAAAATAGACATAAAAGCTAAGACTAAAGAGTGGGGCGAGCTTGCCTTCGACGTCACCGACACGTTGAGATAGTAAAAAACCTTGCTACAAATTCTTCCAAAGCTTTTTTAAGTTCCTTAAGCTCCGGCGTTAACTCAGATGCCGCTTGTGCAAGTAGCAATGCGCCAGCTACAGTGCGTATACCAGCAGATGCAACTTTTACGCCGCCCCATTCTACAACTACGCTTCCAATTGCCATAACTCTGCCTTTATTCTCTGCCGCAACTACGGCGTCCGGATATGGATATGCTACGTATGTTAACGTTAGGGCGTGGCCGCTATACGGCATATACACCTTTTTTAAATATCGTCTTAAAGAGAAGGGGCCAACCCTATCGACAACCTTACCCCATTTCACACTGGCCGTATCTATGAAGCTAATGTGGCTCTTGAGCCATGTGTATATATCGCCTTTTCCCGGGACGTACTCTACGTCTAATACCTTGCCTATTTCAGAGCCAAGCCAATCGTATAACTCCATATATGGTTTTACTATATCTACAACCTCTTCCACAGATATAGATCTCTCATCGTAGCCCTCTGCCGTGCGGCCTACTGCTAAAGTTTCGCCGTCTCTGATGATAAACGTAACCTCTTGGAACTCCCGCCATTTATCACACATAGGCACTATAAACTCCACGTATTACTACAGAAAATGTTTTTAAAACCGTATCTCCTACGCGGCACATGCCGACTTTCAAACTAGTGCTTTCAGACCCCATCTCAGGCAAGGCCAGGCAGTTTGAGATAAAAGACCCACTGGCACAACGCTTCATAGGGCTTAAGATAGGAGACGAACTAGACGGCTCTGTGTTAAAAGACTTCCTAGAGTTGCCGAAAGGCGCTAAGATTAGAATTACTGGCGGTAGTGGAATTGAAGGCGCGCCTATGCACCCCGGCGTGCCGGGACCTGTGAAAAGGTATATTCTAGCTGACGGGCCGCCGGGCTACTGGCCGCCGAAAAGAGGTATGCGAAAAAGGAAATTAGTGAGGGGCAACACGATATCCGACTCTATTGTACAAATAAACGCAGTAATTGTATATCCACAAGGCTATTCCGGACCCCCCGCCATACCGCTAGGAGCTAAGGAAATAGAAAAATTAACAAAAGCCAAAGAGGGAACACCGGCCTAATAGCTATTTCACGATAGATTTAGCTATTATTAAAGTAGTTGTGCTCTTTATCTTTGGCATTTTTCTAATCTTCTCACTAATGAGTTTTCTCAAATTCTCAGCAGTATCTGTTGTAATTCTTATTACTAAGTCATAAGGCCCATAAACAATCATAGCCTCTTTGACCTCTGGAATTTTTACTAAAGCCTCCATGACCTCGTCCTCTGCGCCTATTTCTGTGTTTATGAATACAAACGCTTCAACCATAACTAAAAGTCTTTATCACTATTTAAACATTTAGAATTAAGCTTTAAGCGAATGTCTAGTAAATGTACAAAGTTTAGGTTGGTGCCCCGGCCGGGATTTGAACCCGGGTCACGGGCTCGACTGGCCTAACCCTGCGGTTATGAGGCCCGCATCCTTGACCGGGCTAGACTACCGGCTGGGGTAGCCGGCTGGCTACGGCCCCCCTCCACCGCCAGGGCGCCTCCAATTACCAAATTGTTTTAAAAATTTTTCTTCTTTAACCTGATAAAGAATTCTCCGGTTAAACAAGTCGCCTAGACCTCTAGGTTTCTTAACTGGAGGTTTGTTCAGAAAATGTTATTAAGGAAAAATGAATCATATTAAATGCAGATTATAACTAAATACCTAGAGAAGGTACCTCTACTAACTACATACATCCTTAACCTTGGCGATGTCAAGGTAGTGATAGACCCCGGTCCTGCATCACTACACTCCCCGCTTGACGTCGATGCAGTTTTATGCACACATATACACTTAGACCACTGTGGCTCAGCAGGTCATATAAATTCGCCTGTTTATGTACATGAGAGGTATACTAAGTATGTAACAGAGCCGCTCAAACTTTATGAGGCGAGCAAAACTGTATTAGGTATTTTTGCAGAAAAATTCGGAGCCCCTCTCCCAAGTAGACAGGTAGTTGGCGTCAGAGATCAGACAAGACTTTTTGACGTAATTGATGTAATATATACACCGGGACATGCTCCACATCATGTCGTGTATTATGAGAGAGATAATAAAACTCTATTTATAGGCGATGGCGGGGGAGTATATATACCAGAGTTGGGGGTTATCGTTCCCACAACGCCGCCCCCCTTTAAACTTGATATTTATCTCCAATCTTTACACAAGATAAAGTCGCTAGATGTTGATACAGTGTGTTTCCCCCATTATTCATGTACACGTAATGTAGAAATCCTTAAGGTACATGAACAACAGATAAGAAGTTGGGCAGAAACTCTAAAAGATGTTGATGTGCCAATAGATGAGGCGTTAAGGCTTTTAGCTAGAGTAGATGAAAATGTAGCAAAGATCTTGACGGTTGGCGGTTTCTATGCCGAATTTTATCTAAAAATTAGTGTGTTGGGCTTCTTAGATTATTTAAAATCTCAGAGAGCCGCTTCGTAAGCTTCGGCTATTGCTAGTAAAGTATCTTCGTCTCTAGCCGCCACTTGAAGGCCCACGGGAAGGCTGGAAGTAGCTGGCGCCGGTACTGAAATAGCCGGATGGCCTGTTAGGTTAAAAATCTCCGTATACGCGAGTAGTTTACGTCTCATTGTAATACTATCAGCTTGTTCTATAGGTACAGCCTCTATGGCTGTGGTTGGCGTAACTACTATATCGTATTTTTTAAATAGTATATTGAAGTATTGTGTGGCTTCCTCTTTTATCCTCTTTGCAATTATGTAAGCAACTGAGGGAAGGGCAACGCCGACACCTAATAAAGTCGCCACGTCGCGGCCCATATGTTCGCCTACGCTTCTCAAATAGTCATAGTAGTTAACGGCGGCTTCGGATAGCAATAACGCAGCTCTAGCAGCCGAATATTTAGTAGAGTCTAGAAAAACTTCGTCTCTAAAACCTCCTATATTCTCTAAAACCTCTACAGCTTTCCAAAATGCCTTCTCTACATATCTAGAAGGTTCTGTAATACCCATTAGTACCGCAAATCTAAATCTCTTAGGCGGCGAGAGATCTCGAGGTGCCCATCCCACAGCCGATAGTATATTTACAAGTTCTTTTACACTTCTTGCAATAAAACCGACGTGGTCTAAACTTTGTGAAAGGGGGTATATGCCGTCCATCGGAATTTTTCCATAGGGCGGCTTGTATCCGACAACACCGCATAGCGCAGCTGGTATTCTAACTGAGCCGCCTGTATCTGTGCCGATGCCCAGGTCTGCTACGCCTATGGCAACAGCGCCTGCACTACCTCCACTAGATCCGCCAGTTATTCGAGAGGGGTCGTGGGGATTTCGCGTCGGCCCAAAATGGGGGTTTATATTCGTAACGCCAAGGGCGAGCTCGTGCATGTTTGTTTTCCCTAGCACAACCGCGCCTTCTGCCATAAGACGTCTTACAACTGCCGCTGTTTTATCAGATATTTTTTTCATATATGGCGCTCCGTTTGTAATAGGCATGCCCATAACTTCTATGTTGTCTTTTACCGCAAGCGTCACGCCACACAGTGCCCCACACCTCCCAGCCCGCTTAAGAAATTCCACCTCTTCAACAACTTTCTCATTTAGGTAAAGGAAATAGTTTAAATCAGCACGTCTCTTAGCCTCTTCTATCTTCTTTTCAATTTCGCTCATACAAGCCCCAAGCCCTTTAATATTCTCTCAACTTGTCTCTTAACTTCCTCTACATTGATAGTGGGTACTTTAAGTTCTTTTAGTAGGATCTCGATATAATCCATAGCCGTATTATTCGACATCGCTCGTCTGTCTACACGTAGTAGCGTAAAATAGCTTTTCTGAAATCCAATTGGCTTGAGAGCCTACATAATCTACTTTTTTCCGCAACTCATAATCACGCGGCTCAAGCGCTAGGAGGTCGAGGTAGAGGCTTTCTACAGCGTCTTTAAGTCTCTTCGCCCCCTCTATGTTTTTCTTTAACAACTCCTCCGTAGCGGATCTGCCTAACTCCCCTGCCACGTCTGCCACGCCCATAAGGTATGTATATACATCAACGCCTAGCTCCTCTTTAGTGGGAAACCTACCCTCTTTAATGAATAAGTACAATGTGATTGCCTCAACATACTCTTGTAGTCCAGTTGCGGCGTTATTATAAAACATGGGCCACTCGTTAATTAATTTCTTCAACTTGGCAACAACATTCTCCATCTCACGTATAGCTTTTTCTGCTGAGGCAAAATCTCTCCTAATTACGGAGTAGACTACGGCCTTAGAAAGCCGCGCAACTTTAATCGACGTCTGTATTACCTCGTCTTTCGCTTGTTCATATTGCCTTAATTCGTCGTATAAAGATTTGTTCTCTAACACAGTCACGTTAGAGATGCAATATATAAACTATCTAGGCGATCCAAGCAAAAACCACCAGGGGATATAGAAGTAATATTGGAAACGGTAACGCGGGGCCGTAACCCCATCTTTTTAGAAATATCTTGACAGTTAGCAAAAGCCCTAGGTATATCAACGCCGCTCCTAGACCTAACGCTATAATAAATACCGCTCTTCCATATTGTAGAAGTCTCATGGCGATAAATGAAAGTGCCATGGAGTATACTACGAAATCCCCTACGCCAAGCGAAAGGTTGTCGAGTCTAACAACAAAGCCAAATAGGGGGTTGTCGGCCTTTCTCCCAGGCGTATTGACGGCGCCGTCTCTTAACTTCTGCACTATTCTGCCAAGAAGACCTTTGTTTACCATCAAGTAGTCGTAGATGGGTAGTGCGGTCAACAGAGCGACTACGGTTGTGGTTGGTAAAAGCCAAACAAACATAACTCCTGCAAGAGATCCGAGAAATCCAAGTAGAAGATCTCCTCTTCTCTTATGAATTAGATATACTGTAAAAATTCCGAATAGTAGGGAGGCCCACATTAGTCTAACTGCATTTACCTCGTCTAGGAGGCCATTCCAATAGTATAGAATTACGTAAAATTGGAACACGCCGATTGAAAGAACAAACCATATAATCGACAAAAGGAGTTTTAGTAATCTTCTACGTGGGAGAATTACATATATGAGTATAGTCGCCATTATGAGAAGGGCAAAGAATATAAAAGCGTTGTATAGAGTAGTTTGGTTATCCTCTGCATTTACATATGGGGAGATCTCCACCGGCGGGCTCTCTATTCTGCCGTGAAGTATAGTAGGTGCTACGCCTATAAACACTGCTGTAACTACGAGAAGCAACGCGGAAAGCACCACTATATGTCGTGGATTATTAATATATTTTTAGACGGCGCTACGCAAAAATTTTTAAGTTGGACTCTAGGCGTCTTATGCAGACGCTTTTAGAAAAACTAGGGCCTCTCGCAAAAATTCTGGCAGAAATGGGTATAGACCCGCACCTACCCGTCTACTTACTAACGCCACGTATATTCACTATAGCGCCTAAGCTTGTAAATAAATTAGCAGACGCGTCATAGTTTAAAGCTTTTATTTCTTAACTAGCGGTGATGAAGAACTCGGGTCTGCGGATTTTGAAGAAGACATAGGCCGCTGAACGATTTACACAATATATAGCGTAGCTATCTAAGTTTTATCTCAAACAGTACTCATGAAGTAAAGTATGGCTACAAGACAAGCCTCGCCATTTAGAGTGTAGAGGGATTATAGGCTAGTTCATTGACGTCGGCAAGAGGCAGCCGTCGAAGTCCTGGCCGTGATAACTTTTAGAGAGGCCGTTATCTTAGCAATGCGTTGATTAGTCTAATTCCTTGTCTAGGCCTTTTGGCCAGTGCTATGAAGAGGGTTTTTGCGCCTAAGTTCTCCTCTATGTATTCTCTCAATATAGAATCCTCTATGAATTCAATAGGCGTGCGCCCCTTGGCTAATAACCTCTGGGCTAGTCTAAGTATCCTCTTTTGAAACTCCACCTGTCTAATTATTCTCCAGACTGCGCGGCGGTAGTTCCTCAGCGGATGTCTTGTCCCTAGCGCCTTGGCTAACTCTATTGCAGAAATTATGCCAGGTCTTATGCCCTCGCCTGTAAGAGGGTATATAAGCCCTGCGGCTTCGCCTATTCTGAAGCTTTCTCCATCATATAGCGTAATCTGCGGTACTATTGTAAGGGGGGCGGCTCTCATATCTATAACTCTACCCCCGCCCAACCACCTCTCTATAAACTCATAAATATATGGCACTGGGTTACTAACGCCGATAAATCCAGCGCCTATATTATAAACCCCGCCGTGTGGAAAAACCCAGTAGAAACCTATGGAGTCTTGTGGAAATATAAAGTAGGCTGTCTCGTCTTCGAGTTTTATGCCCTCTATGTAGGCTCTGGCGACATAGATTTTCTCACCAACGCTCTGATAGGGGCCGCCCGCCTTTACTAAAACCTCGGGCGTTTCTCCAGCTAAATTTTCGTCTCGCATAGACTCTACCCAAGCTTTTTTATTTACTATATACCACCTAGGCTTTAGATATGTCACCTCTCCAACTTCTTTACGCCAGAGATAAAATTTGAACCGACGCACTTTGTCAACTACAAACTCTGGATCGACAAGCGGAGTTTCCACAGGCACAGCCTCGCCACACGCCTTGAAATATTGTCTAGATAATTCTACACCTACTGCCCTACTATATGTCTTTAAAAAGGCAGAGCCAGAGGGGCCTAGCCCAACTACTTTTACAACTGGCTTCATTAAGTAGACATTCCAGGCTCAAAAGTCCAGTCGTAATATTCTGCAAGTTCCTTCAATGCATTTTCCTCTTTGATTAAATCTCTAATAGAAAACACCCCATAGAGTCTACCGTCTTTAGTAACCACTAGATGTCTAATACCATATTTTACAAACGCCTCTGCGGCTTTAGCGACGTTTTCGTCCGCCTCAAGAGAAATCACGTTTTTTGAGGCTATGGTTTCACATGGCATGTCTAGATCTATCTCATGTGCCACAGCTCTGACAATATCACGTTCGGAGACCACGCCGACTACTCTATAGGGGTCGCTGGGGTCTACAAGCACAACTAGGCCGACCTTCCTCTGCACCATTAATTTAGCCACCTCTCTTATTGATGTAGACGGGAAAGCCTTAACTACGTCTGTCTTAGCAAAACTTCCGAGCATACATTTTATGTTTCTCCAGAGTTAAAAATTAGCTAGGCGGCAATTTCATTATCACCTTCCTAATAGTTTTTCCATCTGGTAGTTTAAAGAGGGCTATGACGACACCTGGTTTGCCAGGGGGCTGGAGAACCCATGCTTTAACTGGCTTTAGCCGGTATTTTCTCCCGCCGTATTCCACTTCGTATTCACGATCTAAGACCTCTTCCATACGTCAACTGCCATCTCTAGATATAAAGTTACAACCGAAAGTCTCGCCCTTTAGGACGGGAATGAGTTTAAGCTAGTAAACATATTTTTCCATAGCAGAACAGTGAAGAAAAAGTCAAACAGCGGCGTATTCCAGATGGCGGGCAGGTCAACAGCCCTAGCAGGGGACGCCCCGGCGCGATACCCGCTTATTAACCCCAAAGAGGGACAACACCCGAGACCCCCATAGTGGAAATCCCGCCCTTTAGGGCGGGGAGGAGGTCATTCTGTTTCTATAACGACGTCGGCTTCTACATCAGCTGGCTGATATATAGATTCTAATAATTCGCCAATGGGGCCTTTTATGTTTATTATAAACATTTTTTGTACGTAACGTCTGACGTTAGAGATCGGCGCGCCTAAACACGCAACTCCTATGTCAAACGGCCCAAATTCTCTAAATACATCCTCCGCAGTCCAACCGCCCTCTAGCATAATCAACGCCACTCTATCTGAGAGAGATGCTACCTGATCTATAAGCGTTGAACTTTCAAAAGGCCCGACGATAACTAGATAGGGCGCTATGAATAACACATCGCCATGCCAACCACATGGATATGTAAATACCAACGCCCTATTTGGAGAGTATTGCATAATTTTCTCAAGGGCATAAGCCCGTTGTCTCTGAAGAAGTATAGTCATAGCCCGGTAGAGCTTTATAGTTTTTTCATCACGCCACTCTTTTGAATATAATACCAGCTTTTTCACAAATCCCATTAGTACTAAAGCTTTATAATCATAAGCCACAACATTATACGTGTCTATTAGATCGCCATTTGTAGTAGTGATGGGACATGTCGACGTTGGAAAGACGTTACTACTTGATAAAATTAGGGGCACTTCTGTGGCGTATAGAGAGCCAGGCATGATTACGCAACACATAGGAGTGAGTTTTGTCCCGTGGCAGGCTGTGGAGAGGTTCGCAGGTCCCCTAGTGGATAAGCTAAGGCTGAGAGGTAAGATCTGGATACCGGGCTTCTTATTTATAGATACGCCGGGCCACGCCGCGTTTTCAAACTTACGCAGACGTGGAGGTTCTGTCGCAGATTTAGCTATCCTTGTGGTAGATATCACCTCAGGGCTTGAGGAGCAAGGGGTGGAGTCTCTTAAGCTCATCCAGAGCAGAGGCGTGCCGTTTATAATCGCTGCCAATAAACTAGATAGGATATACGGCTGGAAGTCTGTAGAAAATAGGCCGTTTTTATTCGCAGTTGAACAACAAGAGTGGCATGCAATAGCAACGCTCGAGGAGGCCATTGGCAAATTGATAGATCAACTCTCACGTTTTGGAATAGAGGCTGATCGATACGACCGTGTTAGAGATTTTTCAAAACAAGTCCCCATAGTTCCTACAAGTGCTGTAACTGGCGAGGGAATTGCCGATCTGTTGCTAGTTTTAGCTGGAGTTAGCCAGAGGTTTATCCCTAGAGAAAAACTCAGTGTAAGCTACGGGCCTGCAAAAGGCGTCGTTATGGAGGTAAAGGAAGAAAGAGGGCTCGGCGTCGTGGCTGACGTGATTTTATATGATGGCGTGTTGAAAAAAGGCGATGTAATAATTACGGCGGGTATAGATGGGCCAAAGGAGACTAAGGTGCGTATGTTAATTATGCCTAAGCCTCTCGATGAAATGCGTGACCCAGAAGATCGTTATATGGCTGTAGAAGAGGTCAAAGCGGCTGCCGGCGTACGAATAGTAGCAGACGGACTCGACGGCGTTGTGGCAGGAGCGCCTATATTTGCTGTGTGGGATCTCCAAGATATTCAAAAAGTTGTCCAACTTGTCAGAGAGGAGATTTCGGAAATAAAAATAGAGACAGATAGAGAGGGCGTTATAGCTAGGGCAGATACCTTCGGCACTTTAGAAAGTATGGTTCTCTTCCTGAGACAACAGGGGGTCCCAATTAGGAGGGCAGATGTGGGACCCCCGACCCATAAAGATGTGGTGGAGGCTGTGTTGAGCAGAAGAAAAAATCCGACATATGGCGTGATATTGGCCTTTAATGTGAAGATACCCCCGGAGGTGGAGAGAGAGGCTATGTCGTCTGGCATAAAGATAATCAAGGGAGAGATACTATATCGGATATTTGACGAGTATATCAAATGGTCTCAGGAGGTTAAAACCAAGACTATAGAGCAGATACTGTCGCAAATGACTAAACCGGGCAAAATACAGATTTTACCTGGCTACGTCTTTAGGAGGAGTAACCCTGCAATTGTAGGCATTAAGGTATTAGCTGGCACGATTAAGCCAGGTGTGACGTTGGTTAAAGATGGGAAAGAAGTAGGTAGGATTATGCAAATTCAGAAATCTGGCAAACCCATAAACGAGGCTGTTGTAGGAGATGAAGTTGCCATATCTATCCACGGCGATATAATTGTGGGGCGGCAGATAAGAGAGGGCGATGTGCTATATGTCTATGTGCCAGATGAACAAATACGCCAATGGCTCTTTCAGTATAGGCAGTATCTACGGGATGATGAACTGAAGGCTCTTGAAGAATATCTAAAGTCGAGAAAAAGGTAAAAAATACAACAAAGACTCCACAATGCTCAAAGAGTTTAAGCTCAGGTACGAAGGTGTTTTACTCCATTTTGGCACAGGAACAATAGAGAAGAGTAAGAACTACCTACGCCAGTTTGAAAAAGTTGTAATCGTCACTGGGAGGTCGTCAGCTAAGACATCCGGCGCCTTAGATGATGTAGAGAGAGTATTGAAGGAACTTGGCGTTAATTATGTGTTGTTTAACAAAGTTTCGCCAAACCCCTGGGCAAGTCAAGCGGAGGAATTAGCTAAAGTCGTATGGGAAGAGGGGGCTGATGCAGTAATAGCCATAGGAGGCGGAAGCCCAATAGACGTCTCTAAGATTGCAACTATAATTGTTGCAAACGGCGGAAAGATATACGACTATGTCAGAGGCGTTAAAAAGCAAAAAGAATGATACCTCTGATAGCAGTAAATCTCACCCATGGCACAGGTACAGAGGTGGATAAATGGGCCGTAGTTACACTTGATGACACCAGAGAGAAAATAGGTATAGCGGCGCGGTACCCAGATTTGTCTATAGACGACCCCATATATACTTTAACACTAGACGAGAGACAAACGATCTATACATCTCTAGACGCCTTTTATCACTCTTATGAATCCGCCACAGCTAAGACTTCAAATCCTCTATCGCAGTCGCTTGCCGAAAGTGCAATAGGCACAATAGCTGAAACTTTGCCTAAGTTGGCAAAAAACTTGAGAGATTTAGCGCTTCGCTATAGAATGCTCTATGCATCTATGATTGCAGGAATTGCCATAGATATGGCGCGTACACATATAATACACGCCATAGAACATGTATTAAGCGGCCTAGAGCCCAAGCTACCACATGGCTGTGGATTAGGGTTACTGGGCCCGCGCGCAGTTTATTATATACATAAGGCGGCGCCTGAACTCTCAGCCCGTCTTCTCAGACATATAAACCCCCATATAAAGCCTACTATAGATAGCGCCGCTGAGGCAGAAAAAACAGTTGCAAAATTCCAGGAGGAGATAGGCCTTAGAGAGAGACTAAGCGACTACGGCTTCACCGAGAGAGATGTAGTAAATATAGCCGAGAGAGTCTTTACAACTTTTAGAGAGTGGATAAATACCACAGCTCCTTTAGAGGTGACAAAAGACGTAATAATCGACATATTAAAAAGCGCGCTCTAGTGCGGGGGGTGGGATTTGAACCCACGCAGGCCTACGCCACAGGGTCTTGAGCCCTGCCCCTTTGGCCTGGCTCGGGCACCCCCGCTGTATATTATATTTTTTAGAGACTTATAAGCTTTCTATCGCTGCTTTCAACGGCTCAACAAGTTTTTCATAGGGGTCTTTTAATGCAGATATGTAGAAAATGCCGCATGCGCCTAGTTTTTTCACAACCTCGTCCCCTTTGAATATAAGCCCCTTTATCTTCACCAAATCTATTTTATTCCCAATAACTACAGATCTCCTATATGGCTTTACTAATCTACTTGTCAAATGTTTCTCGATATCTAACAACGCATATAGGGTATTTACATCCGTTACGTCATACATAAAAATAGCGAAATCTAAATAAAATGGCCAAGCCTTAGCAAGCGCCTCGGCTATCTCCGTTGCCGAGTCGCCTGGGATATCTAAAATACACATAACTACGCTATTTATAACTCCTCTATAGATCCCAGGCCTAAGCGTGGTCTTTGGCTGGACTGGGACGCCTATAAGTCTGTAGATATATGTTGTTTTCCCAACGCCGCCTACGCCGAGAACTGCCGCCAAAAGACATCTCATTTACAGACATTGCGTACAGTCGCCTCCAGTTCTAAAAGTGCGTAGTATTGTTGATCTGTTATAGAAATGGCGGGGTTTACTTTCTCAACACTTCTTATCGCATCGTCAGCTTTCATACATCTCTTAACTATTAGATAAGCTGCTAGTGCCGTCGGCGTCCTCCCCATGCCGCCGACACAATGGACGACTACAGACCCCCTCTTGATCTCCGTCTCTATCACTTCTATAAGCTCGTCGAGATCTCTAGGAGGATATCCGTCGGGAGTTGGCCAGTGGATCCATTTAACGCCTTTTTCTGCCAGCGTCTTTCGGAACTCTGGCAGAGACCACCTGCCGTAGTATTCAATCTCCCAAGACTCTGCGAGTGAGATCACAGTCTTAACGCCAAGCGAAGCCCATCTCTCTATATCCTCTTGCCTCGGCATACATGATCCAGCTAGTTTAGGCTCCACCCAGTAGGGACACTCCATCTTGGTCTTTTTCCTCAAGCCCATTTTATTAATTTCCTCTCTAGCAACGACATAAGAGCATATGTGGCTACACCGGCGCCGCTTAGCGTCAAAATTGCTGCATACATTTGTAGATAGTCAAGCCTATGCCAACTGTCATAGATCAAGGCCCCGAGCCCGTCGGTTAAGGCAAGACTTTCGGCTATAAAAGAGACCGAATATGCTGTATTAAACGCAATTTTAAGACCGGTCAATATGCCTGGTAACGCAGATGGCATAACGACATATTTAACTATATCGCGTCGATTACCCCCCATTATATATATCAACGTGGCTAGGTCACGTGGAAATCTCTGCGTCCACTCCATTACTGAAAGCGCAATGGGGTAAAACGCTATTAGTGACATAAGTACAATTTTACTTGTCTCAATACCAAAGAGGTGTAGTAATATTGGGAGTAGCGCAACGTGGGGTATTGGATATGTGAGAAGTATGGCGGCTCTTAATAGATTTGCGCTTACTCTCTCAGAAAGCCATGTAGCGGCAAGACCCCCCACAAAACCTATAACAAGCGCTATTGCTACCGATATAAAGACCCTAGCCAATGTTGCAGCGAGGTTTCTTAACAATATCTGTGCATCCTCCGCCATATATATCACCACGTCTGTAAACAGAGGGAGATATGGCTTGTTTATCACATACGCCAAAATTTGCCATAGTATAAATAGGGCAACTAAAGCCGTTATATAGTATTTCATTTCTTAAACGCGGACTTCACAACCTCGGTCAGCTCCTCCGCTTTTGTATAATCGCCTGGCTTTAAAACCGCAGTAATTTTCAACGGGGGGCCGTTGACTACATATATCTCACCGCCTAGATCTATTGCATCTTGTACATTATGTGTTATTACGACCATGACTTTGCCGACCCCCCTAAGTATTTGTATAAGCTCGCGCCTGTAGTCTATATCGATCATTGAGAAAGGCTCGTCGAGAAGCCACACGTCAGCCCCAGAGGCCATCGCCCGCGCTAGTAATACCTTCTGTTGCTCGCCTCCGGAGATCTCGCGGGGATATCTCTTAAGGAGGTCCGATATCTCCAATATTTCAGAAACTTTGTGGACAGTTTCCCTTATTTCCCGCTCTGGCTTCTTGAGAAGCTTAAGTGGCAACGCTATATTTTCCTCTACAGTCATCCAGGGGTACAAGCCGCCGGATTGAGGTATGTAGGCGATTTTGCCACGTAATTCATCTGGGGGTTTTCCCAATATTTCGACAATGCCTTCTGTAGGTTTTAAAATCCCGGCGGCGATTTTTAACAACGTCGATTTTCCACATCCGTTAGGCCCCAGTATAATTGTCAAGCTGTTAGAAAACTGGGCTGTAAAATTTTGTAATACGACGGGGCCGCGCCTATATTTGAAGTAAACCCCTCTGAAGTCAATCACGTGACGCAAGCTTCATATCTAGGCGCTTGTTTTACAAGCCCCTTTTTCACAAGCCAGTTAGTTGCGTCGTCAAATATCTCACGAGGCATCTTAACTATATGCGCTTTCCATACTATTGTATGTTGTTTAAACTCCGCCGGTAGTCTCAACTTCTCTGCCAAAATATCTCTATACTTCTCAGGATTGGCGTTGTATAGATCAACTGCCTTGTTTAAAGCTGTGACAAGTTTCTCCACCGCCCTCCGTCCCTCTGGCGTATTTAGAAGCCTCTCGCTTGCCACAAGCACAACTAAGTCTCTATGTCTGGCTATTAAAGTGGCGTTTTTCATTATGGCCAAAGTGCCCCATGGGTCTGGTAAAACTGCGGCATCTACCTTACCCTCTATAAGGAGTTGATATCTATTGGCTATGCTTGGGACATCAACAAATTCAACATCGCCCTTGACGATTTTCGAAGCTACATATTCAATAATTGTATTTTTTGAAATAGCTACGGTCTTTATATTACGGACGCCGGGCGCTCTTACATAGTAAAATCCGATGTTAGAATCTGTCTCGTTTAGACAACAGACAAAGCCTACGATTTTTATAGGTACGCCATTTCCAATTAACATAAGCGCGCCGACTGGATCGTGAACAGCGACGTCTACCTGTCCCGCGACAATAGCCGAGTCTCTATCTCTGGCAGAGCCAAAGTATATAATCTCGACGTCTAACCCCTCCGCTTTGAACAAGTTTTCTTTTTCTGCAACTACAAAAGGTAGCGCATCTACTATCGGCAATAAACCCACCTTAATCTTAGGCGAAGGTGGTACAAAAGGCTGGAAGAAAAATAGAAACAAAATAGCGACAATAATTATAACAACTAGAAGAGATATCCACCTTGCCATATGTGACACTTGGTCTAGTTTTTAAAACTTAAAGAGCGTTGAAAAAACGCGTAGACCGGCGGCTTCTCCAACTAGCAACATCCCAAGAGCTATGGAGATAAAACCTACAGCGTATTCCAATCTCCTACCCCAAGAAGCCCACTTTATACTCTTTGTGGCACGGCTAGCCCCGCGCCTAAGCGTCTCTACAAGAAGATAAACTACGGTTGCAAGACCAGTAGCATATGCCAATGTAGAGACAAATAGCGCAAGATAATCTCTACTTAGCGCAGACGCAACAAAATTTGCCACTACAACCGCTCCAAAAAACGGCGCTATGCACGGCGTCCAAACGGCGCCTAGAGACGCACCAAGAGTTAAATCGCCTATCTTGCCAACGCCTCTTCTAGATGCCTTGTAAGCAGATGTCTGAAATCTAGAAGTCCACAATACAAAGGCCTTATTTAACCTTTCAACAACTAACACCAAGCCCATGGCGACTAACACAACGCCGCCTACGGCGTACAGCACCGTGTTGGTAACCTCCCCTATCCAAGAGGCTAGAGCTGTAACAACAGTTGCCAAAGTAGCAAAGGAAAGAACCATGCCTATTAACACCAGGGGAAGACTACGCCTCGCTAAATATGTCGTAGCTGCGATTGTAAGAACCGGCAAGACGCATGGCGAAAAGACACTCACAGCCCCCGCTATAAAAGACGCCGTGAGTTGTAAGACTAAAATAGGAGGTCGCATAGAAGGCGGGGAGGTTTGGAAGTTCTCGCCGTATGCCGCTTTTATAAATTTAAGGAATGTCGCCGGGTCTGTCGCGCCTATCATTATAAACGTGGTATGTATCTCCCCGCCTCTTACAAAACCCATTATGACTGTAGGGGTGCCAATCACCGGTATCTTCTGCGTGCCTGAAGTCTTTTGTACAAAGAGAGAACCGCCGTAGTATAAATATACTTGGCCGTCTGTCACTACATCTAAACTACGCAGAGGATATTTAGACAAGTCTATTGCGACTAGTTTAATATTTTCTAACGCCTTAACCACTTGGCCGTCGGTAAAAACTTGTGTTTTTAGATACATACAGCCGGGACAGTCGGGCTGATGTATAAAAATCAAGACAGGCCCCTCTCTAATCGCGTTTTTGAAATCTTGGCTTGAATAGACGTCTACAAAATGGAGCTGACCTATCTGTAGCGCTAGTATAAACGCGGATATTAACAATGGTACTATTAACGACTTCACATTTTTCAAACACGTCTACCATTTTAAAACGTGATTGTAGAAAAAATCGTCACGGGGCCCTTAGCCACAAATTCATACTTGGCGTGTAAAGACGATGTATGCATAGTGATAGATCCGGCAGACGCCGAGCCTATAATACAAGCGCTGAGACGGAGAGACATTGTCGCAGTGGTGGCGACGCATCTCCATTTTGACCATGCGGCCGGCGTTAGACGCGTCGTAGAGTTATTTAACGCCCCTTTCTACGCTCATCCAGCCGACTGGGCCGTATATAGGGAGATAAACGAGATGGCACTTGAATGGGGGTTTGAAATCCCAGATATCCCAGAGCCAAAGCCCATCCCGGATAGACTCTGGGTTTTTGAAGTGTGGCACACGCCTGGACACACGCCAGGGTCTATAACTTTGGTAGCCGACGGCGTTGTGTTTACCGGCGATACGCTCTTCAAGAGTTCTGTAGGTCGTACAGACCTACCGCTGGGAGATTGGGACGCTCTTGTACAGTCTATATGTAGGCTTTATACGCTCCCGAACTATTACGTAGTATACCCAGGCCACGGCCCTAAGACTGACATCGGCTCCGAGGCGTCTAAAAACCCCTTTATAAATATCTCCATTTGTAAAAGTGGGGTGCCCCGCAATCCATATTAACATTACTGCTATGAGAACACAATGCAGACTGCTGTAAGGGCAAAACTTTTGCAGTATCCTCCCCCTCCAATACTTACGCCACAGCTTATCACAGCCGTTTCGTTAATCTCGACAAGGCTTTACGGCCTTTTCGACCTCGGCGTCTTTATTGCAAAACTTGTTGAGTCTGGTGTACAGAAGTATGGCGAAAAACTCGACCCTTGCTGGCTATACATTGCGCTTCCAAACGGTTATAAACACTTCGCGTATTTCTCAAACGACGTCCCAGACGCTGTAGTATACGCCACACTTTATCCAGACCCCTACTTAGGGGCATTATTTATCGCGGCCTCTGGCAGAAGAGCTGCCTTTAGGCCGCTGGGAAACGACTATCTAGACGGGCTGTTTGAAACGCTAGCCCAAAGCGAGGGCTGGAATATTCACGTGTCTAACTACGTGGAGTATGAGGTATATCAAAACAAACATGTAGTAGACAAAGAGTGTATTGTAGAGAGACTAAAGGCGATGTTACCCAGAGAAGCAACGTATGAAAAAGATGCCTTATTAGGCGTCCTTGTGCCAACTATGCCACAGGCCTTGCTCACAGACCCCCAGCTGATGAAGATGATCTCGTTGGGTTTAATGGAATATAGAGAGACCACTATTGTACCGACACAACTACTGGTCTCTTTACTTGGAATGCTTTTTTAAGAAGGTAAAGAAATAGTGACGTGAGAGTAGTCATCCTTGGCGGGGGAATAGCGGGCGTATTCACTGCATATTTCTTCAAGAGAAGGGGCTTCGAAGTTATCGGAATAGGCGGCGAGGTTACATATCCCACGGCATCTCTAGTATTAACGCTATCTATGCCGCATAAAGAGGATGTGGAACTTGCCAAAAGAAGTCTCGAGATTTATAGAGAATTTGTAAACCCTAGAGAGGTTACGTCAGTAGATATCCTCCCGAGGTGGGTAGATTTATCTAAACTAGCCGTCCCCCACGAGGTTGTCGACGCGATAGACGGCATACGACTGAGCCAAGACGAGGTTGCTGTGATAACAAAAGACTATCTCATCCCTGTTAGAAAAGTCGTGACAAAATTAAGGAGGGAATTAGGTTTTGTAGACTCCTACGGGTTGTTGAAAATCAAAGATAGAAAAGCCTATGTAGTTGTAGATGGGGAGAGAGTAGAGGGTGACGTAGTGGTATTAGCAGCTGGGTATAGAAACAATATATTGGCACAAGAGGCCGGCGTATCTCTCCCACTGGCCCCTTATGAATGTTACGCCGTGGTATATCTAGTTGGTAGAAAAGTGTGGAGATATAGCATCGGCGATTATATACTGGGTTGGTATGGAAGACCTCTTTCGCCTCCTCTATATATAGCTGGAGATGGCTGTGGACGCTATGGACAAGGGCCGCCTCCTGGCTATATGCAGAAAATCACCAACTTGATAAGACAGAGGGTGGGACATGTATTTCCGCTCTACTTAAAGACTGGGTATTGTGAAATAGGCCCCCACGGAGGGCCCATCTATGGCAAGCACCCGGAGGTAGAAAATCTCTATGTGATAGGGGGGCTCGATGGCTATGGCAGCATGGTTGGACCTGCGCTAGCGGAGCGGCTTGTGGAATTAATCGCCGGCCGTGGGGTGGAAGATGTCTATAGACTTGAGAAATACTTTGGTATACAAGTGTCTAACCCGTGCAATCTAGCTGAGCGACACGATTGGAGCGCCGTTTTACTACGTAATGCTTAAAAAGATGGAGAAAAAGTCCAACGTGGCTAAAGAAAGAGAAAAAATGATCCTTATCTCCTTCCACGTACCTCAATCATATGTAGAGATTTTAGACGAGCTTGTAAAAATGGGGTTCTACCCCAGTAGAAGCGAAGCTATTAGGGCGGCATTGAGAGAGCTTTTAAATAGATATAAACTAAACGGCGTCTAAAATTTATAGCCCCAATTTGTCCCACACCCGGTGAATGGGTTAGCATCGGCGCTTATAGCCACTCTGGCTTTTTCTATAAACGCGCCGCTTGTACACGCTGCGTCAAAGAAAGGAGCAAACTCGTTTGCCCTAGTGGCCATAAGAAATATCACAGCGCTTTTATTACTTCTGCCATTTGCAGATTTTAGAGTGGCTCTATCTACCCTCCTTGTCGTTTTATCTTCTGCAATTTCCGGACCGGGCCTAGGCGACTACTTCTACTTTAAAGCGATATCGCATAGCGGAGTAGCTGTAGCTGTGACTATAGGCTACACCTATATTTTCACGACACAGTTTTTCTCTGCACTAATGGGAGTAGAGCCGGTGAGATCTGGCGCTTTACTAGGCGCTCTTTTGGCGTTTCTAGGAGTTGTGATTACATTAGGCGGCAGACCTAGAGGCCCTGGCGTATTATACGGATTTATAACATCGCTGTTGTGGGGTTTTGCATCAGCTCTCTTAGGAATGGCGGCAAAGGAAACGTCGCCGTATACAATCGCCGTGGTTAGATCTGCCGTGTTAAGTCTAGTCTTTATTCCATTTTCAAAAATCCGCACTATCTCTACATCCGGCTTGATATATGCCGTCTTATCTGGCGCAATAGGCCTGGCCTTGGGCTCTCTTGCGTTTATCTACGCAATGGCTTACGTCGGAGTTGCAACTACCGTCATAACTACATCTCTAACGCCAATACTCTCTCAAATTTTTGACAGAGCTATCAACAAGACCTCTATCTCTCCAAAATATATATTAGGCGCTTTACTAGTCGGACTTGGAATTGCCACAACTGTGATGATTAACTAGACGGCTGATGTTTGAAGAACTGACGACGGGCTGAATATTATGTCTGTTTCTTTAACTCTGCTAATTTCCTGTTTATCTCGTCTAGCAACTGATCTTTTGTCTTCCCCTCGGTTGATATACCTAAGGATTTTGCCATCTCGACAATTTTCTGGTCTATCTCCTCCCTCTTTTCAACTTTCCTAGGCTCCTCTTCTACGCCAGAAGCGGCCTTTCTAAACTCCCTAATGGCCTCTCCTAACCCTCTCGCTAGAGAGGGCAGTTTGGAGGGGCCCCAGATGAGAATTATGACGATAGCTATAAGAACAACAAGCCACTCTTGTCCGGCTAATATTAAGTACATAAGCCTTAGTGAGCAGTCCTTTATTAATTTTATGCCGTCTCTCCCTAGGCGCAACAGCTTAGAGACTTTCTCCTAGCCCACGCCTTCACCGGTATCCAAGAGCGTGGGGGGTCATCGGGCATGGGAGACGGCGATGTGGCCTTTTCGTGAGTGCCTTGAGGTAACAAATCGGGGTACTTTCCGCGAAGCTCTTTGTAGAGGGCCTTCCTAAGCGTAATGCAGTCCTCCGTTCTGTTTTGAAAGTCCCACAAATTTGGCCACGATTTCCCTATACGCCCTTTCGAATCCTTAAGGGTGTTGAACTTACACCAGCCCCAACCACGCGCTAAAGACAGCGACAGCGCGGTCAACGTGTACATACCCTCCTTCTATTTCTTCCGCCGTTTTTGCCACGGTTATGCTTTTTACCGCCTCCCTTCTCTTCTTCTCTCACGAGAAGATGCGGATTTAAAGGTAGCTGAAACGGCGGTGGGGCTTTTAGGGCTGGCGGCACACGCCGTCTCCGGCGTAGGAGCGCTTGGGCTGGGCCACTGGAAAGTAACGACACACTTACGCCGTCTATAACCCAAGTAGCTTTTTAATATCGACTTCAGTAAGTTTTGTGGAATCTAAACCGCCTCGCGACAAGGAAATGCCTCTGTGGGAACATTTAGCCGAATTAGGCACGCGGCTTAAACGTGTGCTTGTAGCTTTTGCCGTAGTTTTTATCCTCATGTGGATGCCCGCCCCAGATCTAAGCGGAGGAAATCCGTTGAGTATAGCCACTTCTTTTTTCATAACTGGAGAGTATAACCCATTTGCATATTGGGTATTTATGCAATCTATTAACCCACTTTTAGAGGGTCTCAACAGAACTGGGTATGTTAGAATTGCTTTGATCGCCGGCGAGGTATGGAATCCGCTTGCGGCTGTAATGTACTCCTCGCTTTATCTAACGGCACTTGTGGTATTTCCATATTTCATATATCAAATGTGGCTCTATATACAACCGGCTCTCTACCCACACGAAGAGAGAGTTGTGAAAAAGTATCTATGGATTGCCCTACTTCTATTTTATGCCGGAAACCTCTTCGGGATATTGATCATATATCCCTCCCTCTTTAGATTTGTCGTAGGTCTAGCACAAGTGATTAAGGTAGAGCAGATCTTCAGCGTGGCGTCTGTGGTAAGTACTTGGATCCAGATTGCTTTCTGGACTGGAGTGATCTTCGAGACGCCCATTGTGATGGCTATATTGTCTGAGATCTGTCTCTTAAATCCCTGGACGTTAGCAGAATACAGGCCGTTAGTGTATGCGGCGGCGCTAATTTTAATTGCCATAGTGACGCCAGATACTACGCTCATATCTACATTTCTCACGTTTATACCCTTCGCTATACTTTTTGAAATTGGACTAATCTGGAGCAGGAGGATTGTCCGCAAGTGCCCCGATGTTCAACGTCGGCGGTAAAGGCCGTATAGATAGAGGAGTTTTGGCGTAGAGGACCAACCGCCGGGCACTTGTTTTATAAAGCCCCACTTGGCTAAATAGCCGAGTTGCCATGTCGTGATGTGGTCAAGGATATAACTATGGCTTAAAACGCTTTGAGAAGCCAAATCTTCGAAAAAGTCTATATCTAGGTTTAATATTTCGCCTACGCGTTTTAACGCATCCCAGAACCTTGGTTCTGTAGGTGTAGAGTTTTCTTCGACTGTAGCTTTAGAAAGCGTGACCTCGCCTCTTCTAATTGATACATCGCCTGGCGTTTTTATATAACGTTCCCTTAGATAGGGCGGGGCAGATGAGTGAAATATTATGTCGCCAGGTAACTCGAGGGGTTTTACAACTATTAACTGCACCTCTGCGCCGAGCTCTTCTGCACGTTCTGCCAAAAAATGGGCGTATTCCCCATAGCCATAGCGGAGATCCACCGCCACTGGGGCAATACCTACTGACAACACCGCAAGTGTTGCGACTATGGGGTCTGGGCGTGGGGTAAAACAACTTCCGGCGGCTACGCCGTATGGTAATATGCGGGCTAGCCACATATCCTCAAGTGGTAGTTGTCCAAATAACAAGACGTTGTCAAGGACGTCAAGTCCTAAGTCTATTTGGTCTTGTAGAGCGCCAAATATCTCCACACCGTATATTCTTTTGACAGCTTTGGCAAGTATGCAGAAGGAGGAGAGACGTGGAGAGGGCGGCGGGTTTTTACAACGTGGCGAAACAATTGCGCGTACATCTCCCAAAGTATGTATTGACTCGCTATAGTCTACTATTTGTAGAATCACAGAGTTTTTATAAAGTCTTGCATTTTAAAAGCCATGAGTGTCGTAGGTATCAGGTTTGATTATATACATGCTGAGAGATTTGGAGCCCCGCCTCCAGGCGCACAGTTACAAATGAATGTACAAGTTATGATAGAGGGAGAGAGAGCTGTAAAAAGAGGTGGCACGATAGAGTTGCCATTTACGGTAAGCATAGCCTCTAGCCCAAGTGTAGTTACAGTGACTATCAGAGGCACTGCAGTGATACAGGGCGAGGTAGATGTGAAAAATCTCCCGCCGCAAGTGGCGGGGCCTATAATGCAAGCCGCCTTGTTTGAAGCGGCGCTTGTCATGAGGGAGTTGGGCTTTCCACCGCCGCTTCCCATACAGCCGCAGTCACAACAGACGCCGCATTACGCGTGATGAGCCAACCCCGGCACTGAGTTGTGAAGTAGTTTTAGAATGCTGATATATCTCGTACTACTCTCGCGCGCAGTTTATGCATTAATGTGGTTCTACATCGCGCCTGTGCTACCTATGATGTTGAGAGAGTTTAACGTAGACCCAGCTTTAGCGGGTGTTTTACCTGCGGTTTTTATAGTTGGCGCAGCAACGGCACAGCTACCGGCAAGTTTTATAGGCGCCAAATTCGGTCATAATAAAATCGCCGGAATTGGCTTGATAATCTTCGGCATATCGTCTATAGCCGTCGGCCTCTCCCCCAGCTGGGAGTGGGCGTTGTTTTTTAGGGCACTGGGCGGCTTAGGCGCTGGCCTCTTTTTTTCTACAGCAGGCGCTGTGCTTATAGTTCTTAAACCTGACGCCGTTGGTTCTATCCTAGGTTGGTATAACGCTTCTTTTAACCTAGGCGGCTTTCTGGGTTACTACTGGGGCTATGTAGCGTCGTTAGTCGGATGGCGTATTGCAATAGCAATACCAGGGGTTATTTCGGCGGCTTTCGGAGCTATGCTTTTAAAAAGCGCGAGCTTAAAAAGTGAGACATCTATCAGTTGGAAAACTAGTGTATTTGGCCTAGCATCTTTCCCCTTCTGGGGGGCCGTATATGCAGCTAATAGTCTCACAGCTACGTGGCTACATTTATTCCGCGGCATAGAAGAGAGTTATGCAGGCGCAATTTCGTCGGCGTCTATGCTGTCGGGATTTTTCGGCGGGATGTTTGGAAGGCTTTACGATAGAACAAAAAATAAAAGACGCTTGCTACTCTACACTCCGATTTTCGCATCTATTGCATATTTAGCAATGCCAGATACGCCAATAGAGGCGGCGCCTCTTCTCGCATTTATATACGGGGCTTCATTTTCTGCATACATAACCGCTGTATATGCCACAGCATCAAAGGTTTCTAGAAATCCTGCATCTGCCCTAGCCGTAATCAATGTTATAAATATGGCTCTTGGTCTTCATTTTAGCTACGCTTTCTCTTTACTTATGGCCTTTTCGCCTACATATCCCTGGCTTCTACTTTCGGCACTAGCTTTTTTATCTGCTATAGCGACATATATAGTTATAAATATGCTAAAGATTTATTAATATTTCGATTAACACAGAAAGTGAGAGTAGTTATAGCGCTGGGGGGCAATGCGTTTAATCAACCTGGCGAGCCTATAAATCAGGAGACTCATTTAAAAAACGTCAATCTAGCGGCAAGAGTAATTGCTAAAGTCGTACAAGAGGGACATCAAGTCGTTATAACACATGGCAATGGCCCACAGATTGGATATCTTGCCGAATTACAGAGGGGAGATGGGGCGTTTAAACTAGACGTCTTAAACGCGGCGACCCAAGGTATGTTAGGCTACTTTATAGTTTCTGCTCTCGACGGGTATTTAGGCTCTGGGAGGTCTGTAGCTATTGTTACCCGCGTAGAGGTAGATTGCAACGACCCCGCTTTTAAAACTCCGACAAAACCTATAGGGCCTGTGTATTCTGAAGAACAAGCTATTGAGTTAGCGAAGAGATACGGCTGGATATTTAAACAAGACCCGAGGGGAGGGTGGCGGCGGGTTGTGCCATCTCCTACACCACGTAAGATCTTAGAAGTAGATGTGATAAAACAGCTTTTAGAAAGCGGCTATGTCGTAGTTGCAACCGGCGGAGGCGGCATACCTATGTGTAATGGCGTAGGCGTAGAGGGAGTTATAGACAAGGATTTAGCTTCTTCATTACTAGCAATAGAGCTGGGTGCAGATTTCCTCGTCATACTCACAGATGTAGATGGCATTTATATAAACTTCAAAAAGCCTAGCCAGAGGAAGCTTGACGTTGTAAGAGTAGATGAGCTGGAGAAGTATATGTCTGAAGGACATTTTCCGCCGGGCTCTATGGGGCCTAAGGTACAGGCGGTTATAAATTTCGTACGTAAGACTGGCAAAAAAGCTGCTGTTGGCGCATTAGAAAGAGGCTATGAAGTGTTTAAGGGGATTAGCGGCACTCAGGTTGTGCCGTAGAATTCGCTAAGCGGCTTCTCAAACTCCTCACGTCTTTGTAAATCTCTAATTTTCACAACGCCTTTTTCAAGCTCCTTTTTCCCTATAATTATCAAATACCTAGTGCCTATCTTTAGTATATACTCGAAGACTTCTTTTAGGTTCTTCTCGCCGAGTTCTACCACAACACTGTAGCCGGCGGAACGGAGTCTCTTTGCTATAGCAACTGCGTGTGGATACGCGTCGTCGTCAAAGATATATATGTAGTAGTCCAACGGCTTCTCTACGCCTTCAAGTCCCACTGCCTCCATTAGTCTCTCCACGCCTATTGCAAAACCGAGAGCCGGCATTTTAACGCCACTGTAGAGCTCTAAAAGGTCGTCATAACGTCCTCCGCCTCCTACAGCTAGTTTGTACTCTCCAGCAAATGCCTCAAACACCATGCCTGTGTAATAGTCTAACCCTCTGACTATAGACATATCAAATCTAAATTTGTCTAGCGATACGGCAGCTTCTAAATATTTCAATAATTTGTTATAGAAAGACCCCAGGCCGCTGTCTAGTTTAGTTATGACATTAACCGCCTCATCTATCGACATCTCCTCGGCTATGTCATATATACGCTCTGCCGTATCAAGCGAAACGCCGCCTTCAGCCATTAACTTTATCACCTCTTCTCTTGAGAGTTTAAGCTTCTTATCTAATGCACGGTAGATGACATCTCTATATGCAGAAACTCCTAATCTCTCAAGCAACTTGTCTACAACTCTTCTATCGTTGATTTTAACAATATAACTCCTTGCACCAACTGCGTCAAGAGCTTGTGTAAATACTTGAAGCACTTCAGCGTCCGCTCTAGGGCTCGCCGAACCTATTAGCTCTATCCCAAATTGATAAAACTCTCTATATCTGCCGTGTTGCGGTTCGTCGTAACGAAATACCTTAGTGAAATAGTACCACCTTATTGGTCTGGGAAGGCTGAGGTTATAAGAAATGACACGGGCAATAGGGACCGTCATGTCGAATCTAAGCCCTAGGTCGCGGCCTGCTTTATCTTTGAAGTAGTATATCTCATTCACCACTTCTTGGCCGGCTTTTTTCGCAAGTACTTCAAAATGTTCTACCACAGGTGTTTCAACTCTCCTGTATCCAAAGGCCTCAGCTACTTTAGACAACGTCTCCTCCATATGTCTAAGCGCATAAAACTGCGGCGGAAGCCAGTCTCGCATACCGCGTGGGGGTCTTCTTAAATAGTCTGGAAGGCCGCTCATAAAACCACCCTCTCTACAACTTCTCGTGATATATAGACTCCATGTTGTTTCACAGTAGATATAATCCTTGGAAATAGCTTGTTAGACATGCCTATATACTCCGGCGGCGTAACACCAGGTTCTAGCTCTTTTATTACGTATTGCATAGCTATTGCAACGCTCCCAGTGGCTATCTGCATAGCTGTCCACCTGTCGCGAGACTTTACCAAGACCTCGTACTGTATCTTCTTGTCGCCTCTAGTTCCAAATACACGCATATATACTACGTCTGGGACGTCGAATTTAAGCTTGGAAAGAACTGTCGCAGTTACTAACCGCGGAGGTGGCTCTCCGCTTTCATCCATGAGGCCTAGGTCGCGGAGTAGGCGTATTTTTTCAACGTGGCCTGGCCACCTAAGCGTTTTTTCGTACATTGTTGATACTCTGTCTGCTAGGGTTTTTAGGAGTGTACGAAGTCCGTCGGTATAAAAAGCTTCTAATTCGCCTATCGGCGAATGTATATACTCAACTTCGTTAAGTGGGTCGACGGATGTCACCTCGCCGTTTTTTAAAACTCTGGCTGGTCGTGTGTACTCCTCTACCAGATCGAGCGGGTTCCATGTAACCGAGTAGCCGAGTGGACCTACGGGCTTTTCAGGTATGCCACCTACGTAAATACCTAGTTCGTCTACTCTATCTAACTCGGCCGCGAGTCTCCCAGCCAATATGTTGCTAAGGCCGGGGGCAATTCCGGCGTCTGGTATATATCTCGCGCCACTTTTAACTGCGATTTGATGTAAAGAGAGGGGGTCCTCTGCGTAGTAGGAAATATCTATTGTATCAAGCCCAGCTTCTAGCGCTCTCTTTGACGCCTTATATGCGATACTGCCTGGCAACGCGTTTATTACTAAATCGTAGCCGCCCAGAGGCGTCTCTAACGCATCTTGTTGTAACGCATTTGGACACGCCTTTGCTTTATCAACTACTACAACATCGTGTTTTGTCGAAAGATAGTCATATACGTATCTACCTATATTTCCACAACCTAGAACTAACACTCTCACATTGCTGGAACTGGTTGTTAGTATTTATATTATCACAACTGAGAACTGCCCTTCAGGGCGGGAAGAAGTCATAACCAAAGCCGGCCCCTCTTTACCCCACGTCGAACAGCTTGATGATCCGGCGAGAGACTCCGCTATGCAGATCCCGCTCTTCAAAGCGAGGAAGGGGACGTCATAAAGACTGTTAACTCAGAGAGAATGTAGTTAACAGCGTAGCCTGCTATAACGCCTATTAGATAGGCTATGTATACCCAGACGCCAAGTATATTTAACGCTAGCGTCGTTATGTAGTTTGTCGCATTTCCAGCCGCCGTGGCCACGTGGTACCTCAGCCAGCCTATTAACGCCGGCGTCTTCCTCCCCGCGAAAGTCCAGAGGCGGTTCAATAGATAGTTTGAGGTGAGGGACGTCTCTATGGCCGCGGCGACTGAGAGGTGGGGCGGCAGTGGTAAGGCGTAGAGGACTGCCCAAGCCACAAAGACGCCGCTGGCGCCTACCGCGGCGAACTTTAGGGGGCGCCACTTGCTTAACCTAAGTAGTTGTCTTAGATAGTCTAACATGTGTCTAGTGCCTAGCTTCGACCGGCCGCGCGTCCTTAGGCCAAAGACGTAGGGCACCTCCACGACGCACCTCGGCTTGCACTGGACGAGGACATCTAGCAAGATCTTGTAGAGGCCGGTGGGCTTTATCTGAGCTAGACACTCTCTACTGTAGGCGAAGAAGCCAGAAACCGGGTCGCGGACCGCCCTAGCCTCGGGCAGTAGAAGTCTCGCGAGAAAGACGGCGCCTTTAGACACAATACGCCTGTAGAGAGACCAACCCCTGACCCCGCCGCCTTTCACATACCGCGACGCCACCGCCAGACAACCTCTCTCAGCGATCTCCGCCAACTTAGGCACTAGCTCAGGCGGGTGTTGGAGGTCTGCATCCATGACGACTACGACGTCGCCGCTCGCCCACTTGGCCCCCTCCGCCACGGCGCTAGAGAGACCTAGGCGGTTTTTTCTAGTGATGACTTTCACAGGGTACTTCTTTGCCAGACTTTTTGCCACTTCGACAGTTCCATCTAAGCTGTTATCATCGACAATGACAACCTCGTAGTTGCTACCTAACGCTTTATGAAGCCTTTCTATGAGTTCTCTTATATTTTCAGCCTCGTTATATGTCGGTACTATAACAGATATCATATTTTGGCCTATTTTTAAATAGCTATATTTAGTTGATTCCTAAAGGCATTTTTAAATGTAGTAACCGTAAAGTATTAATATGTTCTGTCCAACTACGCTGTGGATTTTAGACCTATTTTTGCAGAAAGAGTTTCCTTTGTATACGGAGCGAGCGGCACTGGTAAAACTGTGCTTATTTCTAAAGTGGCTTTTGACTTTGCAAAAGCAGGGAGGAGAGTTGTGTGGGTCACCTTTAACGAGCGGAGGAACACTTTACATGAGATGTGGAAAAGTTTCGGATGGAGAGTTGAAGACGTAGTAGTATATGACTACCCCTACGTGCCACAGTACAAAGAAACTCTCTTTAACCAAGTGATGGACTTAGCGTATAGGGAGAAGGCAGATGTCTTCATTATAGATGGTGTCGATGCCGTGGTATTTGATAGAGCTACGGCAGATGCCTTAGCAAAGACGGGACTCTACAGCGTTATAGGTATAGAGAATAAGTACAACCCGCTTGCCGATGTTGCAGACGTGATAGTAAAACTCGAAGCCAAATATGTAGATTATGCAACTATTAGGCGTGTAAAGATTCTAAAGGCTAGGGGGCTTGAAGTAGTCAAACCTGTCTACTACATGGCAATCCTTTCAACTGGCCCAGTTATATTAACCAATGAGGTTACGCCGTCTTCTGAACATAAATACGTCACGCCACCTGGTCTCATCTCGCATTTTGTAAAAGAGGTGCCTCTTGGGGCTCAAATTGCAGTATACGGCCCTCTCCAGAGTCTATCTGCCGCTGTTGTCGACTCTCCAAACGCCATAGCATATGTACATAAGCCGTATCAACTGGCTTTCTTCAAGAAAGCCAAACCGCGCCTTGTTTCATTAATGGAACATATGCGCCTAGAACATTACGCTCAGAAAGTGCTGTCTACCTACGTTATAACACTTGACGCAGAAAATATACAAAGGTGGTTCAGATCGTTTAGAGGGCCGGGAGCTGTCTGGGTAGATATCTATACATCAGTGCCTAGGCCCTCTGAGTACGACTATATATTTTATGTAGACAGAGAAAAAATACGCGTCGAACATTCGCCAGAGCCATTGCCACAGACGGAGCTCCGTTTCCAGTTCTCTTCGGGGTGAACCATATATAAGCTTTACCAATCGAGTTCGTTCCCTTAGCAAACCAGTGATTCACTACATTTTCACGTGGTGAACTTAATTTGACCCTTAAAAGACGGCGCTTTGTCGGAGAACTATGGATATCATAGCTATAGCCCGCGGCCCCACTCGTGGTCTTTACTTCGTCGTATCTGGCCCCCCAAAGTGTGGCCAATTGCCGGTTAAACTAATGGAGTTACCAACAGACATGGAACCCCCCTTCAGGGCTAGACTAGTAAAGAGTAGATATGGGGCGGTTTTGACCAATATAACAAAGATAGACTTCAACGGTTTTCTCTTAGAGAACTATGACCAACTTATCGAGGGCGAAGTCCATGGGAATGTCCTAGAGGGTGTGGTGTGCAATAAGAGAGTTAGAATAAAAATCTTGGATCCTACAGTGTCAGGTCCCGTATTAGCAGTCATACCGACTATAGGGAGGAGAAAGACCTTGCCAAATGTTGCAGTTACACTATTCGCCTATAGATTGCAACTAGTCTAATATCTCGTCTTCTCTAAACCAGAAACGTATCTCTCTTTCAGCCTCGGCTACACTATCTGACGCGTGGACCAAGTTGTAGACGACTCTGTCCTCCTCAGCGGCTAGATCTGGAGAGTCGCACGAATAATCCCCTCTGATTGTGCCAGGCGGCGCTATGTGTGGAGATGTAGGGCCTACTAATTTTCTCACTACCTCTACCGCTCTGTTCCCCTTTAGTACTAGTATAACTATGGGCCCAGAGGTCATATATTTAACCAAGCTCTCCTTAATCTTCTTGCCGACAAGCACCGGGTCGTCTGTACCGATCTTGCTACGCGGGTCTATTCCAAGCTCTTGATAGGCCTTTAGGAGTTTACTCCCTGCAGATCTATACCACTCCTCTGAAGAGGGGTAGAATTTCTCTATTTGTTCCGGCGTTGCTTTAATCATCTTCATCGCTACGATCTTTAACCCAACTTTTTCAAATCGTGAAATAATTTCTCCAACGAGGCCGCGTTGTACAGCATCCGGCTTTAAGATTACTAACGTCCTCTCAATGGGCATAGATCAACCTATTACACAAGCGTATAGACGATAAGCGGCATTATGACGCCAAGCGCTGTAGATATAAAAGCTGTGTAAGTCGACGTGATATTATCTGCCAGGGGGCCTGGCGCCTCTGCCACCATTCTTAAAACTCTCAAATAATACGGAGTTGCCATTGCGCTGTTTAAAACTACCCAAGCTACTAAAAATGCAACAAGCAAAGGCTGTGGATAGGCTATAATTAATAGCACCAGAAACAGTTTAGCCCAAAAGCCAAGTAGCGGGGGCAACCCCAGCAGAGAAAGAATGTTTAATATATTGAGGACGCTCTTCCTCGGGGGGAGTAGATCAGATATGTTTGTCGCTAGATAGCTAAAGACTCCGGCTTTTGCAAAACCAGAACTTAAAGCTTCAATCACTACCACAAGTGCGGCGAGGTCGACGGCTTTTATAGGCACGCCGAATATCTGTATGCCTGTGCTAGGTTCTCCAAGCCACCACACTAGGGCGACTGCGGCTAAGGCGTAAGACATATGGGCTATGGAAGAGTAGGCCATGATACGACCTAGTGTCTTAGCAGTTAGACCGGCTACATTTGCTACAAACATAGATGATAACGCTACTATTAACGCTACAAGACCTATTTCTCTAGTAGCAGAAACCGATTTAAATATCGCAAGTAGAACAAAAAGCGCCGTGACTTTACTAAAAGCAGCTAAAGCCGCAACTCCCCTAGGAGAGCCGAGGGCATAGGCGTCTACAACCCATGCATGGAAGGGCACGATGCCTAGTTCAAACATAAAGCCGAGGACTGTTAGATAGAGTCCCTGAGGCCAACCAGAGGCGGCAAGCATATAGCCTGAGACTATAAGCACCTTGCCCACGCCTGAAAATACCAAATATTTCACAGCGCCTTCTATATTTTCTTTGCTCTTATCCATAGCCAATAGGCCATATACCGCGGCGGTGACTAACGCCAACGCAACTAGCCCATAGACTACAGACGCCGAGCTGTAGTAGACATAAGCCGCAAGCAACGCGCTTGTAACAGAGACAGCCAAGGCGACTCCAAACGATTTTAAACGCCAGTCTAGAGATAGCGCAAGAGCCACAACTGAAATTATTACTCCCACGGGAAACCATAGATATATAGATAGGACTAGTAAGATAGCCGATACGCCAGCCGTGATATAACGACCATCTATTCTCAACGCCAGTGGAGATGTGAGAGACACTGCGAGTATTAGGTATGTGAGGAAGTCTATCATAGTGCCACCAAGAGGAGTAGTGTTATTAATATTCCCACTACGGTGTAGAAGATGTAAATACTTATGTTGCCTGTCACTAATCTCCTTACACTGTTAGACAGCATTTCGAAAACTCCGGGAATTACAGTGTGATATAACCCGTCGAAAAGCCCCTTGTCAAATACTACATATATAAATTTGGCAAACCAAGTGAATAAAAGCGGAAATACTCCATCGTATAAAATAGGCAGATAAAATCTACGATACGCCACCTCCCACAGCGGCTGTAGTGTCTCAGATTTAAAGCCTGGAAGCAGTACATATAGTATTAGGCCAATCAAGAAGCCTAGCAAGACTGCTATCAAGGCTTCTGTCAATGGGAATTTTACAGCTACGGCGAAGTAGCCTCCTAATGCCAAAGTAGCTATAGCTAGCGCCGTGTAGGGCAGCCACATTAAGACAGGCGCTTCGTGAACTTCTTCAGGCTCTCTCCCGTGGAGAAACGTCAGCCCTACCAGACGTAGACCATATATCGGTGTGAGAAACAGCAAGAGGTATAGTGCAGGCGCGAGAATATCTACGTGAGATATGTGCACAACTTCAAACACGTTTTCAAGCGCTAGGTCTTTTGTTATATATCCCACAAACGGCGGTATGCCTACCAAGCTTAACATAGAGAGGGCCATGGCTATCGCAGTTATCTTCATGTGGCGCCATAGTTTGCCCACTTCGCCGATGAAGCGTGTGCCCGCTTCGTGTATCACAGCGCCAAATCCCATAAATAGGGAGGCCTTAGACACCGCGTGGCCGGCTATGTGTAAAAAGGCGTAGAAGAGGAGCGTATGTAGAAGCTTCTCTTCGTGTAGGCCTAGCAAGCCTGCGGCGCCTGCCGCCGCGGCGATTATGCCGAGGTTCGCCGCCGTAGAGCCAGCCAGTACAAGTTTAAACTCCATAGAGGTTAGGGCGATTATTGTAGCTGTAAGAGCCGTGATTACGCCAATCGCCGTCACTATCCAGAAGTACAACTCGGAGCCGTGTACTAAGAGGAATATCGGCGTTGTTATTATCAACACGTAGACCCCGGCCTTTACCATAGTCGCTGCGTGGATTAGCGCAGATACGCTAGTAGGCCCCGTCATTGCTGTAAGAAGCCATTCGTGAAATGGAAACTGGGCGCTTTTTGTAAATGGCCCCAGGGCGAAAAATATAAGGGGAACTACGCCCAGAGCCTTTAGACTCTCTGAATGGAGTAAACCTGTAAGCGAAGCGGTGCCCGTAACTACGTAGAAGAGAGCTATCGCCACGAGGAAAAAGGAATCTCCAAAGCGCACAGTTAATATGGCGCGTAGCCCGGCTTTACTCGGCGTCCACCAGTAAGGCACGCCAAATACTCTCTCCTCTCTGCCCACCCATTTATCGTATTCATCGCGATACCAATGCCCTATGAGAGCCCAGGAGGCAAGCCCAACGCCCTCCCAGCCGGCTAGTAGGAACCAGAGGTTCTCTGCATATACCACCACTAACATAGAGGTGGCAAAGAAGCCAAAGAAGAACCAATACCACCCCGGCCTGTAGTCTCCCTCCATGTATTTGACAGAGTAGAGCGAAATGGCGGCTATTAGCCAAGCTACTAAAAGGCCCATGGGTATGCTAAATTCGTCAAGCCTAACCTCTATCTTAGCCCCTATTGATTCAATCCAATCTACACCATATACGCCATGTGGCGCTGTGAAAAAGAGATATGTTGCTAATAACGCAGATACAAAAGTGCCAAATGTCACTACCCAAGATTTGAATTTCTCGGAGTAGCTAAACAGCGATATTATAGAGGCGAGCAACGGCGTAAAAATAGTAAAGAGGATTACTTCCATAACTTCAGCACTTCTATGGTATTATATACGTTGTCTGCTAAAGCGCTTGAAAATGGCGGCAGTAGAAGTAATATAGAGAGAAGTGCCACAGCTACTATAGATGCCAACGCGATGTCTACAGGGCCTCTGCCCTCGTATTTATGAGGCCCGAAGAACACCACGCGGGTTGTGTTAAATGCGTAGATACCTGTAACAAGCAACATAAGTGCGTACGGGATGTAGTATGCGTAACTAGAACTGAAATACTTGGCGTAAGACACAGTCAGTATAATTTCAGACACCATACCTATTGTCAATATGCCGGCAAGGTTGAGAAAACCTACAATAGCGGCCCCTGCGAGCTCAGGCCGCCACCCGTATAGGCCCCCCATTTTCTCTATGTCACGTGTATGTAAATACATAATGAAATATCCGGCTGTCATAAAGAGCACCGCCTTGCCTAAGCCGTGGCTAAGGTAAAAAAGTGCCGCGGCTGTATAGCCATGTGGATTAAAGAGGGCTACCCCTAGGAGGAGGTACCCCATCTGTGACACTGTGGAGTATGCAAAGAGTCTTTTGATGTCTTTTTGGAGAAACGCCATCAAGCCGCCGTATATAGCTGTTGCAAGTGCGTAGTAGATAAGCCATTGCGTCAGCTCTGGGCTTGGCAGTATATACATGCCAACTGCAGCTACTATATAGCCGCCCACGCCGACTAGCACAGGCGATAGGAGTGCTGACAATGGAGTTGGGGCTTCCGCGTGTACATATGGAAGCCACATATGGACGCCGAGGGCAGCCATTTTGACAAGAGACCCTATTAGTATCAACAGAAATGCTACATAATCGGCGCCAAGATGTTTGACATCTATGAGAAGTGGCACGTAGTAGATCCCCCTTAAGTAGAGAAATAGAAAGCCGGCGAGTACTAATAACGCCCCCACATGCGACCATATTAAATACATGATAGTTATTCTAACTCTATCTCCATATCCATAATAAAGAATTTGGAAAAGAGATGCAATAAGTGCGATTTCAATAAAGATATATATCATAATTAAATTAGCTGCGACAAAGGCTCCGGCAAGGCCGCCGAGGAAAAAGCCGTATGTCAAATAGAAAATTGATGTATCTCTCCCCAACTCGTGGCTTCTGTGCTCCATATAGGGTGCCGAATAAAGGGCGACAAATATCCCAACTAGTGCAACTGTAAAAGCGAAAACTCCATTGAATGGAGTAATCTTAAACGCCAATATATCAAAGCCTTGGAATGTGCCCTCTGTGTAAATAACGCCGCTAAACGTGGTGTATCCAGAGATTACTAAAAGCGGTACTAACGCGATGGCAGATATATAGCTTGCCAAATATGTAGATTTCTTTGCTACAATATATGCTACAAGAGATAATGCCATAGGTATGAGTAAAGAGACCAGAATCATCATATTTCTCTCCCGCTTTTCATCACAGATATATCTGTTTCTCTTGTTAATATGTAATTGCGGTAAATCAAAGCAGCAAATATCGACGCTTCAGATACGGAGATCAGAACTAAAATTAAAACTCCGTAAAATGCTAATATCGGGTCTTTCGTAATAACAGGTGCTAAGATAACAAAGGCCCCTACTGTCGTAAGTTCTAAGGAGATTAAAATTCTCACGAGATTTCTGGTTATAGAAATGCTGTACAAACCGAGAAGAATTAAGATAAAGCCGGTAATAAATGTCTCTGTCATATCTTTTTCGCAACCTCTATACTTACTACAAGTGATATTGCGGCAACGCCTAGTAATAATATTACGACCATACGCAAATCAGTTGGCGCTGTGTAAGCGGTCGAAGGCTGATACGGCGTAACCCAGAGCCAAGATCCTAAAATCAGAGCAGCAAAAAACACCAGAGATGTCACTAGTATGTACTTAGCATCCCATCTCTGGACACCGCCGTACATAGCGGCTGTCATCATGACAAGTAACATCACGGCGCCAATATATATTACGAAAATTAGGAAAGCGGATGCAAATTGCGCTAAATAAGCATAGTATGCGCCAACTGCGCCTGCCGCGGCCGAAAGACTTATAGCCGAAAAAACGTTATCCTTAGCGTACACCGAAAGTATGCCGAAAAAGAGGGCTGCCAACAAGAGTAGTAGATCTATCATGATATTTCCACAAGTGACACCTTTAAAATATTATTGCTGCAATTTTACCTTCCTAGGTATTCCACTTACGTACTTAATAATTACTTTAGTAGGACTATGCATGTCTTGTATTTTCGGCGGCTCTCTCTCCATATCTGGCGTATATATCATGTCTTTGTAGTCATACCAAGCAAGTTCTTTTACATCAGTTGGGTACAACGCATCTGTAGGACAAACATCTATGCAGAAATGACACATAATACAGCGGCCATAGTCTATACCTGGATAGCGCTTCCCGTTCGGCGCTAGGTACATTTTTATCGCATTAGCAGGACATATGCGGGCACATATCATACAGGATGTACATTTCTCAGTCCACAGACCTATCCACCCCCTCATTCTTCCATATTCAAATTTCTCGTAGGGATAGTATATAGTTATACGTTCTGGCTTTATCAAATTTTTAGACGCTATATATAGTGCGTCAATAGTCGCTTTTACAACGGCGCTAAGTGAAAGTTTTTCTCTACTCATATAGATACCCCCAGAAGTCTTAAGACTATTGACCATATTATGGCCACAAATCCTAGCACAAGAAGACCCCTCCAACCGAATACAAGAGTGTGGTCAAGTCTGAGCACAGGCATTGCGGCTCTTAGAAATGCGAATAAAAACATCAATATTGTAACCTTTAGAAAGACCCACGCGGCCAGTATTAGGTGCCCAAATAAATCTTGCGGCCAAAGGCCTACGGCATAGCCGGGAAGAGCCCATCCGCCAAGAAATAGGAGGGTGGCGAGAAAAGAATAGGAGAAGGTAGCATAGTAAGTTCCGCCGGCAAAAGAAAGAACTAAGAATATGCCACCATAGTCACTGTAAGGACCTGTCGCCACGTCTCCTTCGTAATCCGCTATTTCAAAGGGAAAGCGTGCTGTTGCCATAGCGGTAGCTATGATAAACACAAGAAATGCCACTGGGTTAAGCAAAGCGCCAACGAGAAACGTCTGTTTTTTCACAATTTCTATCGGGTTTAATGTTCCATATAGAATTGCCATAGCGAGAAATGAAAGTATCAATGGAATTTCATACGCTGTTACCAAGAGCGCCTCGCGTACTGCCCCGATGTATGCAAACTTATTGTTTACAGACCAACCTATAACTATAACAGATACTGAGACTAGGAGGAGAATCACCAATGAAAACACTAAGCCGTATGGGAGTAGGTTGACATCTTTTATCAGTCTTAACTCTGGAGTTAACGGAAGTAGAAGAGATGCGCCAAATGCGAGAGTCACAAAGATTGCAGGTCCCCACGTAAAAAGGATCTTATGTGCTCCTTTTGGCACGATAGGCTCACTTATTATGAACTTAAACGCGTCTGCGAGTAGTTGGAGATAGCCGCCGAGCCAAGGCGAGACGTGGTAAGGACCTACGCGCATTTGTACTCTCGCCGCCGCTTTGCGTTCAAACCAAACTACAGTAAGTAGTACGATGCCAGATGCTGCAAACATGATTACAAAAAACCAGAGACGTTGTGAGAAAAGGAGGTTCCAGAGGTCCATAGTTATATTTGAACTTGACATATATTAAAATTATTACCTGTCTTGTTCCGGCGGGAAATATCCAAAGGAGCCGTATATTGCTGGAAGATCCATAAGCCGCGCGCCTATGAATGCCTTTATCATCGGGCGAAGGTTTTGCCAAGATGGTGTAGATATCCTAACTCTATATGGCTTTTCTGTCCCATCGCCAAAAACGTGGAAAAAGTAACGGCCGCGGCCACCCTCTGTTATCCCAACTCCCTCGCCTTGTGGAAGCATTGTAGTAAACAGTGCCCCTAACCTGATGTGTTCATTTGCTTTTTCTCTTTGTTTCGGCGGTATCCTATGTAAAAGAGACTCTCCTACCAGTGGCCCATCTCTTGGAGTCCTGTCTATGGCTTGTCTTATTATTCTTGCACTTTGTTTTATCTCACAGATTCTTACCAAAGTCCTAGCAAGCGAATCCCCCCCGTCCTCTACGCAAACCTCCCATTCGAATTCGTCATAAAGCCCGTATCTATACGCCTTACGGGCATCCCATTCAATGCCAGAGCCTCTGGCGCCCGGCCCAGTGGCCATGAGCTTTGCCGCATCTTCTTTGCTTAAGTAGCCGACGTCTTTAAGCCTATAGTAGCCGACCGGGTTCTTAATAACAAGTCTAATAAACTCATCTAATTTCTTCTCTAAATAGTTAAGAAAGCCCTTTGTCTGTTCATAAAAGGCGTCTGGAGGAGCTGTTCTCACGCCGCCAGGCAGTACCCAAGTTGGCGTTGTCCTAGAGCCCGTCACCATAGCCCACAACTGTACCAACAGCTCGCGGAGACCGAAACACCACATAAACCCAGTGGAAGACCCTATCATAATAGAGTGAATGCCTAGGTCGTATAGATGTGTTGAGATACGGCTTAACTCCCCCATTATAACCCGGAGATATTGCGCCCTGGGCGATACGTCATATTTAGTCAACTTCTCTATTGCAATTGCATACGCCCACGTTACATTTATTGCATCTGGTAATGAAAGTCTTTCGAATAGGGGGATGTTCTGTATCCAATGTCTTGTCTCGCCCAGCTTCTCCATAGTGCGATGAACATAGCCTGGATCGGGCGTGACGTTTACAACTATATCTCCGTCAACCTCTACTATAAACCTGGTATGTCCCGAAGAGGGGTGTTGCGGACCCCAGAAAATATCTAAAATGCGACGGCCGCCTTCTAACTTCTCTTCTTTTAAAATAAGTCCGTACTCCTCTGACTTAATCATTAGGGTTTTGTATTTCTGAAGTATTTATCTATGAATGTCTGTATCAAGACGATGTTTCTCCTTATAATAGCTGTAGCTCTTTACGATCCTATACATTTGATCTCTGAAATCTTGATAAAACCTAGCCCAGCGGCTAGTTGTCGTTCAGTAATAATATTTCCAACAAGAAAGGCAAAGAACCTAGAGAAATTCCGTGGCGTAGTTGACTACGTAGTTGTAGACAATAAACATGACAAAGCTACCAGGGTTGAACTTAGGCTTTAAATATAGTGGCAAAGCGGGGACATTGACAACAGCTTTAAAGGGTATTGAGACGGATCTATATGTGTTTATACTTGGCGGCTTTGATTGGACAGTGTGGAAGCAAACCTAGATTTATGTATGGTGGGGCCATGTCTATGAAAAGGAAAGAGACCACAGAGGTCTCAAGAGTTGTCCAGTTGATTATATGGCTATTACCGCAGTGGCAGACGATGTCAAAGTTTTACCCCATCTGGCGTCTGTGGAACCGGCGGGAGATGCTTGGGAATTCTTTATCAGATAGGCGACAGCGGCTAAGATAGGCAACATAAAACTATGGGCTGTGGAGTTGTTCTACTAAGGGCTTTGGACTGCCGCAACCTTGCTTTTTCCGCCACTCTTTCTGTTACACGCTGTGAGAACTGCAGTAAGATCGCAAAGGGCCCTGGGCAAGGTGGAGTGGGGTCAAGTTCTGTTATCGCCTATAGAGAGACCTCTATTTAATATTTTTAGCATCTTTATTTAAAAATGCTTTAAATAGCAAGAACAAGTGATATGTGGATGCCGGAAATAGCCTAGTCTACACAATCGAGTTATCATCTTTATATTGGCAATTCGGGGCGTCTATGTGACTTTGGAAAAAAAGATGTTAAAGCCGGAGGAGAGCGTTAAGATACTTCTAGAACATCTAGGGGAGGATGTCACAAGGCCGGGCGTTGTCGAGACGCCTAAGAGGTTTGTAAAAGCGTTATGGGAACTGACTAGAGGCTTAAGGGAGCCGCCTCCTGAGGTCGTGTTTTTTCCAATGGAATACGACGCAGAGCCGGGGCCTGTTGTGATTGAAAACATAAGCGCCGTCTCTCTCTGCGAACACCATCTGCTTCCCATATTCCTCAGCGTCTCAGTCGCCTATGTTCCCGGAGATGGCGTGCCAGGGCTTAGCAAGGTGATTAGGTTAGTCAAGTGGGCTGCCGCAAGACCTATAATGCAAGAGAGGTTCACCCAGTGGCTTGCCGATCTGTTAATGGAAAAACTCAGAGCAAGAGCGGTCGCGGTGAGGGTATGTGGCGTGCATATGTGTTCGTTTATCAGAGGAGTTCGCGACGAACATCACAACATGGTTACTGTAGCAAAGAGGGGGGATATCGATGTGAAACTAAGATGTAGAAAGCCGCCGCTGTGTAAATGAAAATAGTTGTCACAGGAGCGAGCGGAGGCATAGGAGACGCCCTTGTCAAGCTAGCCAAACGCCGTGGTGATTACGTAGTTGGCATTTCTAGAGGCAACTCTGAGGCTGATGTGCACTATAGTTGCGACGTGCTCAACATCGCTTGTCTAGAGAAGGCAGCTGCCGATGTGAGAGAGGTAGACGGCGTGGCTGTTGTACACGGCCATGGAGAGGCTTCTTTATGGACAAAAGGAGTGAAGGAGCTGACTGGCGAGGATTTTCTCGAGGTTTTTAGAGTTGATGTTGTTGGTAGCTTCAACGTCGTTAAGGCTTTTCTCCCAGCACTTAAGCCCACAGCGTCTATAGTATTGGTGTCGTCGACTCCGGGGCTCCTCGGCGATAGATATGGTATTCCATATGCAGTAGCCAAAGGAGCTGTCATAGCGCTTGCTAGAAGCCTTGCAAAGACTCTAGCGCCAATTAGGGTAAACGCCGTGGCCTTCGGCCCCATTGAGACTAAGTGGACAAGTTGGGTTACATCAGAGGAATTTGAAGAGTTCAAGTCAAGGACTTTACTAAAGAGACTGGGACGCCCAGAGGAGGCGGCTGAGGCGATCTATTGGCTACTATCGCCGGCCTCTAGCTATGTGACTGGCCACGTCCTTGTGGTAGACGGCGGCGAGTCTCTTTAAGTACGACTAGGAGGGCAATTACTACCATAAGGAAGACTACGCCAACGAACATGTACAGTGTCGGAGTCTTCTCCTGTTGCGTCTGCGGCTTTGTTAGGCCTATGGTAAGATGGGCTATCTCTCCGGGCCTCAGTGTTATGGCATATGTGACGTTTCTGCCGCCTACCTCTGTATATATTTTATAAGTGCCTGGGGGTAGTTCCGCCCGTCGCGGCATTTGTGCCACCAGCGTATAGTTTCCCACTATATATACTCTATCAACAGGCTGTTGATAATTAAAGAGTATGTAGGCGTTTTCAACGACTATTATATAAGTCTCGGAGGGGTGAGACGCCACTAAGGTGACGTTTTTCTTTGTAAAGCCAGCGTCTACAGCCACGCTGTATACTACATGCGGCAAAACCCAAAGCTCTGCCCGGCCTTTAAAAGCCCGGCCGGCGATATATATCGTCCAGTCTGTTCTCAATACGCCAAACGAATCTATAGCGCGTACTACTAGTCTAGTGGCGTTTATTGTAATTATACGGCCGCAGTAGTCTCCCGGGTGGAACTTAGCCTTATACGCCGTCCCGTTCGGCAGTATAACCTGAGTCTCCACTACGCCTAGGTATGTCGCCCCCTTTGTTAGAAAAACTGTAACATTAACTATGCCCGAGGTCAAGGTGCGGTTTCCCTGATATATTAAAATACGAGTTGCCGGAGGTTTTGCAGAAATTCTACAACGTGCGACTAAACCAATAGATTCTAGATCTATGCTTAAATCCCATACGGTTCTCTTGACTATAGATGCGTTTGGCAATTCTACACCACCTATATCCGTTATATATACTTCTACTGGATAGTTTATATTTCCCACGGGCAAAGGATGTGTTAATTTATTTTCGGCATATGGAATTTTTATATCTGCATATGTCCCATTTCTAAGCTTAGCCATTTTTATGACTATAAAGCCGCTTGTGTTTATCGGCAATATGTCTAAGTAGTATATATATCTAATAGTTACAAGGTCGTAACCAGTGGCGTAGGTCTTCCAGACAAGTAAGTCTCCTATGTAGATCTCAATAGGTAGTCCCTGCGGCACCTTTGCTACACCTGAGGAATTTGTCAAAGTGCAATAATCTAGGTAACACACTGTGGCATTTACTACGGGGAACCCTAGACTATCTCGTATTTCTACTATAGCTCCTAGAGCTAGTATAGAAGCTAATAAAACAAATAGACTTTCTGTGAATACAAAGATAAGGACTCGAAAGTTAATAGCATGAAGTATAGAGCTTGCGTACACTGAACAAAAGCTCCTTGGAGGTTAAAAACTTGATCTAGAGATGATGTACATCTCTGTGAATTGTCTGCCAAAAGATCTATGTTCAAACTGCCTACTCCGATATATGTATTTATTCACTTTAGCTTTTATCGCCATAATGGTTAAAGAAAGGTTTTTATATATACAGAGATCTAGGTCATGCCGTTTTACACTTCACAATTTGCATCACTAGTCTTAACTAAAAAAATACAGGATGTCTATGCTTTCAATTTAGCGATACATTTAAATATCTCTAATTTGCTCAGTTACTATGACTGAGGAGGTAAAATTAACAGATAGACAATATCAGTTACTAAATCACTTGCTTCAGAGGGCGCAACCAATGAGGGTTTACACAGTATATGGCGATCAAGACGAGATAGCTAGAGAACTTGGCATGACGCGGCAAGCCTTGGCAATACATCTAAAACGGCTTAAAGAACTTGGGCTTGTGCGGACTGGTAGAGAGTTTGTAGATATCACTGAGAAGGCAGTTAAGTTGCTCAAAGGTCAGTCTAATGACGTAATTATACTTGTGAAAATAGAGCCAAAATATAGAGAGAAGGTATATGATGCCGCAAAGAAGCTTCCGATAGAAAAGGCTATGAGACTTGCTGGCGATTACGACTTGGCAATCATCACGCAGGAGACTGTGTTAGACAAAGTGCTAGATTCTATAAACAATATGGAGGGTGTAAAGGAGACTAAGACATTAATATCTATAGGCGCAATCAAGGAGTAGTTTCAAAATTTTCACTTTTTAAAAATACTCTGTCGGTGCGTTAAGTATTGTAAAGAACGTAGGCGTGACATATTTCAACTCTTTCAACTTCATAACTTCCTGTGGAAGAGCTATGTCACGTGCTATGGCTTTGCCATCCTCTGTTAAGATGTATTTGTTGCCGTCTCTTATGACGTAGCCTCGCTTCTCCATTTCTGCTAAAACGCCTTGGACTATAATGTTATCCAGTATTTTTTCAAGTGGCGGCAGTAGTCTACTCCTAGTCGCTACTATTTGCCATACAGACGCTAATAACTCCGGAGTGGTATCTCCAAGAGTCTTCAAGATGCCAGCAACGATAGGTATTAAACTCTCTACTTCAACTCTGTCTGTTAGAATAGCGATTTCGGCAGGTAAAACGCCTCTCTCTACATAATCTCTAAGAGTAGACAAATTATAATCTCCGCGATCTATGTCGTAAAGCGCTAGTGTAAGAATGAGAGTGACATCTCCATAGTTTAGATATCTGGCTATATCATAATTATATAGCTTCATAAATGCTATTTCACAAAACTTCCTATCTTTTTTACGACACCACTTGTTTGCCATGGCCTTTGCATAGAGCTCTTTTAACGGAGGGAGTTTTTTATAATTCCTAACGCCTAGCATATAGAGTAACCATGCGATTTGGTACGCCATCTTGGTCTTTAACTCGGTAGCAAACATAACCCCAGCTTAAGCAACGCTATATCCTTGAATTAAAGTTTTACGGTTTTAACGCAACGCTTCCCAACAGTAGTTTGACATTGCAAACAGCAAGCCTTGCACTTTAGGGCGGGGATGGATTTAATCTAAATATTTTTTCATGGCTGAGTTGGTGAAGAGGGCGGAAGAGAGGAGAGGGAGAGGCGGGCGCCGCGCGGGGGTAAATCCAAGCATGGAAAGCAACGAAGTGTGACCCAGCTTCTTCGCCCTCCTGGCGAAGCTGAACGCCGGAGAGCTCCACATGAAGAAGGTCTCTCCTCCCGGCTACTGGAAGGATCGCCTCCTTGGGAAGAGGGTGAAACGCCTTATCGTGAGGAGCGACCGGTACTACGTAGAGCCAGTGAACAACGGAGAAGAGTACATCGTCCTCAAGGACTTCGGCATGAGGATACGCCGGGAGGATGAAGTGGTCTGGGGAGCAGTGCAGGCTGGAGATTGTATACGAGTGGGGGAGGTGGCTCGCCCACCTCCCCATAGAGGTCGGCGTCTGGTTGCCTGCCAGCAACCCCAGGGGGTATACGACCACACCATAAAGCGGCTAAATTCACAAGAACGGCGGAGTCCAACGCGGCTTCTGCAAGAAGTTCAACATCGTGCTAAACGCCGTGAGAAACATAGCCGCGAAGCTCGGCCACAAGACGCCGAGGAAGATAGAAGCCTACTATTCCACGTCAAACAGATTAACCCCGGACAACGGCCGAGACCCCCACGGTGGAAACCCAGCCTAAGGAGAGGGGGTCATAAACCGCTGGGCAAATATTTTTAACATGGAATGTCGCAACCCCTACAATGAAGTATCTTATTGGTAGAGATTTTGCATTTCCAGAATATATGCCAAGATTTCCGCCATTTTACGAGTTTGATATTCTTAAAATGTACCTCAATATTACAATAAATATTGAACAAAGAGCTGTAGAGGGCTTAGTTAAATATAGAGTAAAGGCGAAAAAAGATTCTGCAAAGGTTTTACTAGATGCTGTTGAAATCGATTTACTAGACGTAAGCCACGAATTTTATTACGACGGAGAAAAGATAGAGATCAGGCCGCAGTGGAAAGCCGGCGAGGTTATTGAAGTAGCGGTAAAATACAGAGCTAGGCCTCGGGCTGGAATGTACTTCGTCACCCCCCATGGCCAAAGGAGAAGCGTCTACGTGTGGACTCAGGGGGAGAGCGAGTATAACCGCTACTGGGTTCCGCTACCGGATTCCCCCAACATAAAGTTCCCGTGGACTGTGGCGGTGACGGTGCCTAAGCCCCTCGTCGCGGGAAGCAATGGGCTGTTGGTGGAGATCAAGGAGGGGGAGGACAGCCGGACCTACGTCTGGGAGATGAGACACCCCATGTCTCCATATCTCTTGGCCATAGCCGCCGGCGACTTCGAGATATATAGCGAGAAGTGCGGCGAGGTTTTGCTGGAGTACTACATCCCGAGGTACATAGGCGGCGAGTGGCGCTATAGCTTCTACAACACCTGCGAGATAATGCGGTTCTTCTCGGAGTACCTCGGCGTTCCCTACCCCTATGAGCGATATGCCCAGGTAGTGGTGCCAGAGTTCATATACGGAGGGATGGAAAACACGACATTTACCATACTTACGGACTGGACTATACATGACAAACACGCCCACTGTCCCTACGGCGAGTTCCCCTGCCCCGGCCAGGAGGACTTTTCATCCGATCCGCTGGTTGCCCACGAGATGGCTCACATGTGGTTTGGCGATTTAGTCACGGCAAAAGACTGGGGGCACATAGCGATAAACGAGTCCTTCGCGACCTTCATAGAGGCGTTGTGGACCGAGAGATCCAAGGGCCGGGAGGAGTACCTCTACGAGATTTATACAAACTTCAAGACGTATCTAGGCGAGTACTCCCGCCGCTATTCGAGACCCATCGTCACCAACGTCTATAAGATCCCCGACGAGGTGTTCGATAGACATGCCTACGAGAAGGGGTCTGTCGTCCTCCACATGCTGAGGAGTCTCCTTGGCGACGACGTCTTTAGGAGGGGGCTGAAGGTATTTCTGGAACGGAATAGGTATAGGGCTGTGGATATAGAGGATCTCCGGAAGGCTCTAGAGGAGGCGGCGGGGAGAGATCTGGAGTGGTTCTGGAGGCAGTTTTTCTACTCGGCTGGTCACCCCGTGTTAAAAATCTCGTGGAACTATTCAGACGGCGTTATAAAACTACAAATTAAACAAACGCAAGGCGAGGACAGCTACCCGGTTTACACTCTCCCCCTCGAGATTAAGATAGTGTATGAAGACGGAAAGAGAGAAACTAGAGAAATTATGCTGGATGAAAAAGAGACAACTTTACACATATCTGGAGGCAAGCCAAGGTATATATGTATAGACCCCGCTTTTAAAGTAATGAAAGCGCTAGATCTTCAGTATCCTCTGGAGTCTGCAATTGCTATGCTTGACGACGAAGATTTCTACTGCCGTATCCAGGCTGTAGAGGTACTTAAGAAAAATGAGAGTGTAAAAGCTGTTGATGCCTTAGCCAGGGCGTTACAAGATAAATTCTGGGGTGTGGCTACAGAAGCCGCCAAGGCCCTTGGGGAAATTGGAACAGCTTATGCAGTTACTAAACTAATAGAGAGTTATCACATAGTTTCTCATCCAAGAGTTAGACGAGCTATAGTCGAAGCCCTAGGCTCCTCAAGACGGAAAGAAGCAGCAGAATTTCTAGACAAAATACTGCATAACCAAAACGAAAGTTATTATGTGAGAGCAGAGGCGGCGAGAGCACTTGGCAAGATTAAGTGGGAGTTTGCCGAGCATAGTTTAAAAAGAGCCTTGGAATATACAAGCCACCTAGACGTAATTAAGAGGGGAGCTTTGGAAGGGCTTGCAGAGCTAGGGACAGACGATGCTTTAAAAATAGTATTGCGTCATACTGAACCAGACATGCCTACTTATGTTAGAGTAACTGCTGTACAATCTCTAGCTAAGTTTGGCCCACGTAGAGAAGTCCTAGAAACCATCAGAGCCGCTCTCCGCGATGAAAACTTTAGAGTTAGATATGCAGCAGTAACGGCAGCACTTGAGTTATTAGATCAGCGTCTCATACCGGATTTACAGGAGCGCATGGAAAGAGATGTAGACGGTAGAATTAGACGTGTGGCTAGGGAGGTTATTGAGAAAATCAAGAGGGCTATGGAGAAGGGGGCTGAGTACCAGAAGTTGAGAGAAGAGGTAGAAAAACTACGTGACGAATATAGAAAACTACTTGACCGAATAGGCAAACATTAATCCTATGCCCGTAAAAATCATCGATCATGTCTACGCCCAGTACCTCCTTACTCAATTAAGAAACAGAAATACAAAAGGTATTGACTTTAGAAAGGGACTTGTAAGACTAGGACGTATCGTAGGGTATGAGCTTGTAAGGTATTTCCCGACTAGAGAGGTAGAGGTAGAGACTCCTTTAGGCAAGGCTGTGGGTATCGAAATACTGGGTCTTGACAAAGTTATAATTGTACAAATTCTCCGCGCTGCCATGCCCTTTGTCGAAGGTCTATTAAAGGCTTTTCCACAAGCACGTCTAGGCGTGATAGCTGCAAGAAGAAAGGAGGAGGGGGGTGTAGTAGACGTGGAGGTTTTCTACTCGAAAATTCCAACCGTCGAAAGGGAAGACATAGTCATAGTGGCAGACCCTATGTTAGCCACAGGCATTACGATGACTAGAGCAATAGAGGAGGTTTATAGAGTGGGACAACCTGGAAGACTCATTGTAGTCTCTGTAATTGCCACACCTGTGGGTATTGAGCGTGTTTTATCTAAATATCCGGAGACAGAGATCTTTGTAGTAGCTATAGATCCCACACTTAACGATAAAGCTTTTATAGTGCCCGGTCTGGGCGATGCCGGCGATCGTGCCTTCTCAACTTAGTGTCCGTATTGTAATATATGCCCAGTATCCCACGGCCAAATACGCTAGGTAGGGCAGTCCGTATCTCGCCTTAATCCACTCCTTTTCGGTTTTAATAGCCGTAGGATTGTATTTCTCCATATCTTTTACCTCTCCCACTATATATTTAAGCGGATTTTTTAAAAACTCTTGACGTGACACACAGACATGAGTTATTTTTTCCAAGGCCGACATTTGACACGGTCTCTTACGGTTTTTTAAGTACAGCCATAACATAGTTAGAGGTAGCAAGAGGGACCCAGCTATAACTACCACAAACGGAGTTGGCAAAAAGAGTACAGGTGGCGCGGCGCTAATAAGCGCTAGCGCTATAGAGTCGGCGTATCCGGCCCCCAACAGTCTCATAAACAGAGCCAATGCGGCGCCTATAGCAAGCGAAAAGAGGTAGAGCGGGCCCCCCCAGTTTAGGTATATCAACATGGCGGCAGGAGCCGCTGACGCTATGAAGATCCGCGGATCTATCTCCCTGGTCTTGAGGTCTTGTATTGCCGCAATTGTCAGCAAAATGCCGAGAGCTACCTCGCCTATCATTGCTGGAGTCTCCTCTTTAAAGCGTCGATCCGCGGAGTTGCCAGGGGATTCACCCCTTTGGTTTCCGCAAGTTTAACTGACGCTATACCAACTTCCCTAAGGAAAGAGAGTATACCTCTTGGGTGCATCTCCACTGTGTATTGTACCCCGCCGAGGATTTCTAACGTTGCTTTTACCCGCTCACGGTGTTCTGGCGGTATATGGGGACTTGTCAATGCCACCACGGGCCGTTCAGCTCCCTCAATCCAATTATGGTGAGCCTCTGGGAGGATCTCTACAGAGGGCTCTATCTTGCTATTTTCATTAAATTCGTTTTTTATGCGGTACGCCACGCCCCTCATGCTCTCAGGCGCTACAATAGTCGGTCTTTTTTGAAACTCTACAATCAAGCTTTGGACAAGGCCCTCGTTTATTGGCTCTAAGAAGTCAGGAATTTCAATATTTATACCATAGATGTGACGTATTACGTGGAGAGCCGCTGTAAATAGCTGTGGAAGCGCGGCGCGTGGCGCAGAGGCCTTTGGCACTATTACTGTTGGAATACCGGCTTGCGCAAGTCTGCCGCCCGTGGTTATGGCTATAGCCGGAATTCTCTTCTTTTTTGCATATTCTACAGTATATAGAGTTTCTACGGTGTTCCCAGAGTAAGACACAGCAATTAACAAACCGTCTCTAGCCCTTAAAAAGTAGTCTTTTACAGGTATCACCTCAAAATCCCAGTTCCACACTATGGAAAGATCTCTAATAAGATCCCCCACTACGCCAGAGCCGCCCATACCGCTAATATAAAGCCTAGGCGTCGGCTCTATCGATATTTCCACTCCTTCTATACGGTAACTAAGCGGTATGTCGACATTCTTTATTATATAGCGTTCCCAGCTTAGGTAGTCTTCCAACATGTTCACATTACTCATTGAGACGGCTTTTAAAATATACAAAGAGTATAAGATGTGCCTCGCTTTAGCGTTGTCATAAACGGCGTTGAGATATCTAGAGAGTGGAATTGGGAGCAGATTTTAAAAGTCAAGGAGGAGCTAAAGAAGTTAGGGTTTCGATGGAACGGCTCGAGTTGGCAAGGGAGGACAAAAGACCTAGGCATATTGACGAGAATTAAACACCTCCTGGAATTAAGCCACGAAGAATACATGTCTATTCTCTCAACTATAAGCCACAATGCTTCAGGCGGTGCAATTTTGATAATCGGATCACTACCCGATGAGTTAAAAAACAGCGTAATTACCAGTGAAGGTGATGTCCATCTTGTATCTTTAACAGGATTTCTCAGGAGATTTATCGCCGAGAGTAAAGAGATAAGTCGCGTATCTAGTTTCGAAGAGTTAGTAGAGATAGGCGGAGAGAGGTTAAGAGAGATTCTCCGAGGAGTCCAGGTATTAGGCGACTTAGAGAGTGCCATAAGAAATGCAAAGGAATTTGTACTGTCGTCAAACAAACTGAGAGAACTCTTTTTAAAGAGGAGAAGCTGGAGAACGGCCTCTGTAGGGCCAAATTACGCTAAAGTTAACTTTTTAGCGTCTGGTTTATTAAAACGGCTTGGAGAAATTAAGCTTAAGTACAATATAGTCAATAAAGACGGCGATCTTGAAGAGCGCGATTTAAAACTTGTAAATATTTTGAAAAATGAGAACTACTATATAATTAGATTTCCTATATTTATAAGAGATAGAATTATAAAAATATTAGAGGAATTTGGTTATGTAATAGAGAGTTTAAATATGAGATATCCCAGTGTTGAATACAAAAAGTCGTTTTCCCTATACCCATTCCAATCGGAAGCTGTAGAAAGTTGGATTAGGTACGGCATGAGAGGCACTGTCGTTATACCGACAGGCGGCGGAAAAACTTTTGTCGGCCTTGAGGCTATACGTAGAACTGGAGTTTCCGCCTTAGTTTTAGTAGTAACTAAAGAGTTGGCACTACAATGGGTTGAACGAATTAGGAAGTATTTAGGCGTCTCTCCCGGCATGCTTGGCGGCGGCGTAAAAGATTTAAGAGATGTAACAGTTGCGATCTATAACTCCGCCGTTAAATACATTGATGAACTCACAGGAAGATATGGCCTTGTGGTCTTTGATGAAGCTCACCACGTCCCCGCAGAGACATTTAAAGAAGTTGCGCTAAACTTAGACTCGCCCTACAGATTGGCACTTTCAGCAACGCCAGAGAGAGAGGACAAAAACGAACACCTAATTTTTGAAGCCGTGGGGCCGATTGTATACAGAGTCTCCTATCGCTCAATGATAGAGGCTGGTCTAGTCGTCCCTGTGGAACACTACAGAGTTTATGTTAGGATGACAAAAGAAGAAGAAGAGACCTATCGTTCTCTGCCGGCTGACAATGCAATACTATTAAGAAACGCCGCGGCGAAAAGCAGTAGAAAAATAGAGGTAGCATTGCGTATAGTCTCTAGAGAGGTTGCGCTTGGTTCAAAAGTGTTAGTTTTTACACAATTTATAGACCAAGCAGAGGAGGTATACAGAAGGTTACGAGAAATGAAGATAGCCGCAGAGCTCATCACCTCAGAAGAGGGAAATCGCGAGATTGCGCTAAGGCGGTTTAGCTCTGGAATTAGTAACGTAGTTGTAACTACGACAGTTTTAGACGAGGGGGTAGATGTGCCAGACGCCGAAGTGGCTGTCATAGTGAGCGGCACAGGATCTAAGAGACAGATGATACAACGAGTTGGCCGTGTGGTCAGAGCGGCTGCCGGCAAAAAAGCCGCTAGAGTATACGAGATAATTACTAGAGGAACTATAGAGGAGGCGTTGTCAGAAGCGCGCCACTTTAACGATGTGGTAGAGGAAGTTATCTGCAAAAGAGTTTTAGAACAAGACCTAGACATACTTCTTAATAGAACTACGTCATTAACTAAGTGGCTGAGAGGGGGAATCCATTAGATATTCTGTGCTAAGTATGATTCGTATTTCTCTATCAACTCTGGCGAATCTTTTTCCTCAGGTACTAATAGTATATACTCAACGTCCTCCTCTGCATATCTATAGCTTTTCCAATATCTAAACCTCAGTTCCTTAGGTAGGTACAACATAGCTAATCTCCTATCGCCGAAGGCGTGTCTCATTTTACAATCGCAACCGTCCACTGGTTGATCTGTAAGAATATGGTACCCCACGCCGCAATCACAGAGCCAGTATTCTTTATTTTTTACATGGGTAAAGATAAAGGCGTCTACTCTATCTTGTACTCTTCTATATATTGGCTCTATTACCCCCTCTATATAGAGTATAGGCTCTACAGTGAAGTGTATCGGCATGATTGCGACATATCCCGTGGCTGTCCTCCAGTAGTATTTTCTGTTCTTTTTCACCGGCTCAATTATGCCCTCAAAGTAGAGTTTGTTAAGTACTCTCAATACTTTATGTCGCGGCTGTTTAAGTAAATTTACAAGCTCTGATGTAGTCACCTCACCTCTCTCGCGTAATATACGCAATATCTCTTCTCTTAAATCCATGTCACTTTTTCAGTATATATATAAAAATCTTATTGTGATATACAAACAGCTTTTATATACTGAGGCGAGAAGCTCTCCGAAGATCAGAATGTATTACATAAGTTCTACTTTTATCTCTGGCTTCATTCTTTAAGCTTCTATTTTCATACGTATGTGATAACCACTCTACAGCGTTCCATTACGTTTCCCCCCATCAGGCTAAAAAAGATAGACGACTATGTAATATACATTACAACACACGAAGTCTCGCTTGAAGAACTAAAAGAGAGAGGATTTGATATCGGAAAAGGCAAAGGAGATATCACAAGATTTCTAGAACGGCTAAAGATAGTTGAAGTACTGAACGGCTCTGTGCGACTAACTGCATTAGGTAGACGGTTTGTTACTCTTAAGGAGATTCTCGGCTTGTCTATATATCATGCGCTGTTTTTCCAAAGAGTTCCACAATATAGGCTTTTGGTAGAGATATTAAAGGAAGTTAGAGAAGTTAGACGTGAGGATTTATATAACCTTGTAAATGACCGTATATCGAAGATATCGCCGACGGCATGGGTAAATAAAGTCGCGTTTAAAACCTTGTTACAAATTGCAGAAGATCTAAACGTTGCAAAGAGAAACGGAAATATCTATAGCTTCCTGGAAGATCCCGTAGAGAGATCAGTAATCGAGTATTACAAAAGATACGGTGTAAAAATAGGCCAAAGCTTCTACGTACGTCCAGATGCAGTAATAATAAAAGAGTGTGGAAAAGAGGAGCCTCCATACGGTCTCTACAGAGTTGATGCCGTATGTACAGTGTCAAATATATATAACATTTTTACAGAGTGATAATAATGAAGAGAAGAGAAGAGAGACGTACCACCTTATTTGACTTTATACAGCAGGAGAAGAAACTGGAAGAGCGCGCGCCAAGTAGGGATATATCTGAAGAACTATATCAAATGCTCAAAACTAGACGTCAGGTAAGTAAAGAGGAAGTTACAAAATGGGCAAAAGATAGGGGGGTGACAACCGTAGAGTTGATAAAAGCTATAGAGAAGCTTATAATAGAAAAAAAGATAAAAAAGCGGCTTGACGACGAGGGAAACTTAGTCTATGAGGTAATATAAGTGCTGATGTTATACAAGTTTATGGTTATAGTTCCGTTGTAACTCAGGTCTATACAGGAGGCAACAACGATAGGCCCTGATTTATTTGCCGACAGAAAACAACTAGTATGTCTTGTAGCTTCAAAGACAGATTTATAGTAAAGTAACTCCGACATAAGATATCCGGTATAAGTCGCCAATATAACGCAAATTGAAAAAAGAAGCGTTGCTATTACACCCTCTACTATATTCATGACGAGAAGATTTCGCGTAGCATCTCAATATGACTAAATGCATATAGTGCTACGTAAAGCGCTGCGAGCGCTAATACTGTCATTAACAAGTGGTACAAAATTCTCATAGTCGAGCTATAAATGTGTTCATATACTCTATATCTTTTAATACTCCCTTAATTATTAATAAAAGACTATCCCATGGAAATATTATTACAAATATTAATAATAATATAGAAACTACGGCGGCGACGACAGCACTGAGTAGAGTCTCTTCTAGAACTTTCACATATCTATCATGTAGTTTAAAAGCTAATGTATAAAAAGCTTAAAAAGCAGCACAATCTTCATGACCAATGGGGATTCTAAACTCCTGCCCAGTTATAATCCTCATAAAGTAGAGACAGCAGTACTAGAGTTTTGGGATAAGAACAGAATATTTGAGAAATGGAAGACTTGGCGCGGCGGCCCTATATTCGCCTTTCTAGAGGGGCCTCCTACCACAAACGGCATGCCACATGTAGGACATATCAGAGGCCGTACGTATAAAGACGTAGTATTGAGGTTTTATAGACTTTTGGGCTACGACGTATGGCCACAAGGCGGCTGGGATATGCAAGGCATGCCCGTCGAGTGGGAGGTAGAGAAGAGACTTAAGCTAAAGAGCAAGAAAGAGGTGGAACTGTACGGGCTTGAACAGTTTGCAAAAGAGTGCAATAAGCTAGTAGACGAATACCTCGCCTACTGGAGAGAGTGGGGAACCAGGAGACTAGGACTTTGGCTAGACATAGATAACGCATATGAGACTAGGAGACCTGCATATATAGAATACGTTTGGCGGGTTATTAAGAGGGCGTATGAACGCGGCCTGCTCGTAGAGGACTACAGAGTGTTGTGGTTCTGCCCCAGGTGCGAGACTTCGCTTAGCGACCACGAAGTGGCGCTTGGCTACGAGGAGAGGAAAGACCCCTCGATATACGTCAAATTCAAAGTAGAGGGGCGTGAAAATGAGTATTTAATCATTTGGACCACAACGCCTTGGACTCTAGTTGATAATGAGGCCGTGGCGGTCCACCCGGAGTATGCCTATGCCAAGGTTGAGGTGGAAAATGGGGAAAGGTGGTGGGTCGCAGAACAGCTAGCGCCTAAGCTGATGGAACTGTTCGGGGTAAAGAGGTGGCGTATCGTAGAGGTGAGGAAGGGCTCCGAGCTCTTCGGCCTCCGCTACATGCACCCACTTGCTGAAGAGGTGCCGGAGAGGGCGGGGAGAACCTACATAGTGGTCACCGCAGATTTCGTGACGCTAGATCAAGGCACAGGCCTTGTACATATAGCGCCCGGCCACGGCCCCGAGGACTTTGAAGTTGCTAGAAAGTACGGTCTCAGGGTTACAAACAGCGTGGAGATCAACGGCATATACAACGAAATGGGTGGCAAATACGCTGGGAAGTATGTACACGACGTAGATAAAGAAATCATCGAAGACCTCCGAAAGAAGGGCCTCCTAGTCAAGGCGGAGGAGATAAAGCATGAGTACCCCCACTGCTGGAGGTGCGGCACCAAGCTCATACTTAGGGCAGATAGACAGTGGTTCATTGCGATATCTAAGATCAGAGAGCATATGTACAAGGAGCTGAGAGGAGTAAACATAGTACCTCAGAAGCTCAGGGACAGGTTCGATATCTTTGTCCAAAACGCTCGCGACTGGAACATTTCAAGGAGTAGAGTGTGGGGTACCCCCCTGCCGATATGGCGCTGTAAAAAAGATGGGAGGATCCTCGTCGTAGGGTCCCTGGAGGAGTTGAAGAAGCTGGCTAAGGAGCTCCCGCCGGTAGACGACTTCTGGCTTGTGCACAGGCCCTGGATAGACAGAGTAGTGCTGAAGACTGAGGACTGCGACGAGTGGGTTAGAGAGCCCTACGTGATTGACGTGTGGCTAGACAGCGGCGTTGCTTGGATCGCGGCTGTAGACGGAGAGAGGAACAGAGAACTCTGGTCTAAACTGTTCCCATACGACTTTGTGACCGAGGGCATAGACCAGACCAGGGGGTGGTTCTACTCGTTACTGGCGTCTGCGATGGTATACATCGGGAGAGCGCCGTATAAAACTGTGTTAATACAAGGCCTCATCCTAGATAAATACGGCCAGAAGATGTCTAAGAGCAGAGGCAACGTCATCTGGGCCAAGGACCTCTTTGAGAAGTACGGCGCAGACCCAGTCCGTCTGTACATCCTATTGAAGGCGGCGCCTTGGGAAGATCTCGCCTTTGACCCCGACGAGGTAAAGATGGCTATAAGCAATTTAAACATACTATGGAACATCGTAAAATTTGCCGACATGTATATGTCACTTGATGGATTCTCTGCAGAGAAGTATCCGCTTGAGGAGTGGATAGACAAAGCTCTTGACGAAGATAGATGGCTATTGTCTGAACTCAATAAGTTGATAGAAGACTTTACGCAATATATCAGAAACTTTGAGTTTCACAAAGCGGCAAACCTCTGGAGGGACTTTATAGTTGAGACTTTAAGCCACCGCTATATAAGACTTCTACGTAGACGTGTTTGGACCGAAGAACCTAGCGCCGATAAATATGCCGCATATGCTGTCTTACACCATGTGTTAAAAAACGTGCTAATATTAGGCTCTATACTTGTACCATTTATCACCGAATATCTATGGCAGACATATGTTAAAAAATTCGAGAGAGAGGCCGCAGAATCTGTACATTTGGCGAATTATCCAACCGCAGGCCCCATAGATAAAGAGCTTATGGAAATCTTCCATGAGTTATTCACTGTCTTCTCTGCTTTAGCTGAGGCCAGAAATAAGGCTGGCATAAAACTCCGCTGGCCTATAAGAGAGGTTTACATAAACGGAGGGAGATATGTAGATAGATATAAGGAACTTCTAAAGTATCTAAGCAATGTAAAAGAGGTCAAAGTCGGCACATGTCCTAGCGAATATATAAAAGCTACAGAGGGCACAATCGAGGTTTGTATACCTGCTAAGCTAGAGCCTGAGCTTTACTATGAAGCGTTGGCAAGAGAAATCGTCCGTAGGATACAGGTCATGCGTAAAGAAGCTGGACTAGAGATAAACGACGTCATACAAATAGTAATAGACACAGAGTTGGAAGATGTTAAAAAAGCAGTAGAGATCTTCCAAGACTACATAAAACGAGAAACTCGCGCCATGGAGTTAAAAATTGCAAAAACGACAAGCGGCAAAGAGTGGGACATACTAGGCGAAAGAGTGACTATAGAAATTAGAAAAATATGACCGCACCGTCTGTCCCTAGGCTATTGCGCCTAGGGACTTTCTCCTCGTCTGCGCCTTCACCGGCGTCTCGGGCGTGGGGCCGGGTGGCCATCCTTGAGTGCTCGTTTCTCGATGTTTATGACGGCTGCCGCGTCTCTCCCCCACAGCTGTCATAGCCGTAGAGGCTATGACCGCACTCCCGCTCTAAAGGGCAGTGTTTTAAGTCGTAGTCAGTTGGTAGGGGCATGCTCATTTTCTCACTGAAGAACCACATCATCACCAATTATATTTACCTCTAAACCTCAAATTTATTCATGATGACAACGACCGCTTACGAATTGTGACGAGGGTATGCAGCGCTGATACAACTTTACGAAATATAAATGTAGTTAAATTAAGGTGTTGTGAAAGAGTACTTGGCCTTATTCGTAATTATCGCCGTGTTTTTCTATCTTACATATGCCATAGCGTCTCTACCTGGATCAGACGGTTTGCCTGGTAGTGGCGGTTATATAAGCGATGAGGTTTGGTATGTCACGTCGGCTAGAAACATACTGCACGACTTCTTTAAAACTCCAGCTAACTCGCCCTACTATACCACCACATTGGACTGTCTCACTAATGAGAGCAGAATTGTGAAAGAATATGTCAACATAAATGCAGTAACTGTTACAGGCAACGTCAAGTGTTACATAAGGAGGGGATTTCCATATCCAGACAAAGAGGGGATACTCAGCTACTACAACTTTGAACATCCTCCGCTGGCTAAATACGTAATAGGGCTTATGGAAGCCATCCGCGACGAGCCGCTCTTCTGGAGGATCCCCTCTATGGTGCTTGGAGCGGCCACGCTTATGCTCGTCTTTCTCTCGGCGAGACGTGTAACGGGAAATCTATGGGCGCTGGCAGCTACGGCTCTCATGATATTCGACAACACCTTTAGAGCTATGTCCGGCATCGCCATGCTAGATATATATCTCGCGTTTTTTACAGCTCTGCTAGTCTACCTCCACCTCTCTGGGAGACTACTGGGAGTTGGAACGGCATTAGGTCTCGCGGCTTCTGTTAAGTACTCTGGGGTGTTTCCCATATTTGGACTTGCCTACTTATACGGAAGACGGGGGGTCTGGGGCTTCGTAGCGGTTTTTCTCATGGCTATGTCTGTGTTTACACTGGTCAACATGCCTATCGCCGGGCAGTTAGGCATCCAAAGGTGGGTTCATGAGATTCTAGCCGCAATATCGTGGCATACTACCTCCAGACCGCCGGGCCCTATCGCCTCTAATCCCTTGGACTGGCTTTGTATGCACAATAGTTTCGCCCTATATACCAGCCCAGACATATATGCCTCAGGGACACCCGCATATCTTGTAGCGTTGGTTTATGCCTTATATAAAAGAGATGACGTTTCTATACTGTATCTTTCTACATATGGGGGCTATTGGCTGGTGTATTTGCTTGGCAACCACACGCTCTACAGCTTCTACACTACGCACTTCTCGCCGCTCGCTCATATACTAATCGCAAGGCTTTTATCAGACATAGCTAGGAGGAAGTAGATTGGCGTTTGCTTACTTCTGTATGGATACGACTTAGTCTTTCGTATATGTCGAGAAGTAGAGACATAGACCGTAGATGGTCTACCATTTCAGATGCCGTTAGCTTTTCTAACTCTCTACCAAGCTGTAGAATTTTGTCAAAAATTATTTTCCTGACTTCTCTTAGCTGAATTACCTCTAGCGCTTGTTGTGCCTCCTCATCAGATTTTACAAGTACTACAGTCTTCTCACAATTGGCGCAGTAGAGCTCTCCCGTTTTTAATCTCACTAATACGGTACCGCAGACAGGACAAGTATACGGCGTAAGAGCTGCGCCGGCCCTAACTAGTTGGGCTATTTTTTTCACAACATCTCTCTCCACAGTGTCTGAACTGATAAAGAGAGTATAAATATTAATGTTCGTAGCCAGTTAATTGCTTTAATAAAGCCCATATGAGAAAAACTTGTGGACGTCGTAAAAATACTGCTTCTCACCCTGGGAGGGGGACTTGAACATGCACTTAACGTGTACAGACAGTTGAAAGATCTACAACTTGAAATAGTAGAGGGGGGCAATGTGATAATAAATGGGATATCTGTCGTAGGAAAGGGCACAAATAGTGTTGTCTTTAAATGTAGGCCGGAAATTACAAAAAACGTAGAGCTAGCTTGTAAGTTACGGAGGGGGGATTCCACAAGATCTTCATTTGCGCCAGAGGGACAGTTCCTACATCTTGCAAACACCGTCGGCGTGGGGCCTGAGGTTTATGCCTACTACAAGGACATTGTTATATACCGCTATATAGATGGCATACACATTGATACATGGTGGAGAGAGGCGTCGCCTGAGAAAAAACGCATAGTTGTGGAAGAGCTCATGAACCAAGCCTATAAACTTGATAAAATCGGGCTGTCACACAACGAATTATCTAGACTTGAAAAGCATGTCTTAATAGAACGCGACTTGCCTGTGATGATAGATTTCGAATCCGCAACGCTTGGGAGTAGAAATAACGTAACCCAGGTGTCAAACGGTCTTATGCGTCTAGGGCTAAAGCCTCCTACGGAGTCCTTGCGGACGTATAAAAGGTGTTTATGTATTGATGCCTTTAAAGAGATTCTAAGATTTTTCCTTGACCAACTTTAGGGAAATTTCCCAAATCTTATCACCTAGATGATGTAAGTTTATCAAGACTTTACCCTTTTGCATCTGTTCAATTTCGGACTTCGAATATAGGGCTACTGATATAGCAATCACACGGTTTTTTTCATCTGTTACAAATACAATATCCCCCTTATTAAAATCGCCAACAAAGCTCTTTATCCCAGGGCGCATAATATCTGCGCCTTTTATTATGCGAACAACCGCACCTTGATCTACCACGGCTTTGGGATACTGAGGGAGAAGCCTATTCTTTGAAGATTTGTGAATAAGATAGAGAGTGGGGACAACAAAAACCCCCAACTCCCCCTCTGAGACCTTTAAAAATAGAGGCTCTCCATCTACTAAATAGATATGTTGTTTTTCAGATACATGAGCCACTTCTACCACATCTGCCTCCTCTAATATAGACGTCATAAAGTTGTATGTCTCACGCAATTCTTTAATCTCCCTGTTGCTAAGCCTTGTGCGTTTCACACATAATTTTCTAGACTCTAATAAAATATTTTATTACAACGCTATCTCAGCTTATGAATGTCTCGTCATCTATAAGCCTTGCCGGGTGTCGTCACAAGCATATGCATAATATAGTCTTTAATTTTTTAAGTTGAACAAATATATTACGTCGTGAATAAACTCGTAGAGGCAACTCTCAACATTGTTAGAAATATGGGAGAGTCTCTATTCGTAGATCTTTCTAAGCCATACGCCTATACCCTCGTGGCGAAGTTCGGTAATCAGAAGTTCCTGATGCGTATCGCCTCAGACGCTGAAAACATATCAACAAGCGCAGTTCGTGACCTAAAAATACTAAGCGCGTATACAGATGCGATAAGTATATGCATAGTCTCAAGCGTAAGGGGACAGATACTTCAGAGGGGAACTGTGTATCTTAGGGATAACGTTAAGTTTATCTCTTTGTCTACTTTTGCCGATGCACTAAGAGGGAAGGGGCCGGTTTTTAAATTCAACCGTGGGATGTTTACCGCAGTTATAGATGGGGAGAATCTAAGGAGGAAGAGAGAGGAAAGAGGCATGAGCTTAGGAGTCTTGGCAGATAGATTAGGAGTAACTCGCGAAACTGTGTATCGCTACGAGAGGGGGGAGATAGAGACGCCTTTAAGGGTAGCGCAGAAACTTATTGAAATGTTCGGAGAAGACGTAGTACGCAAATTCGATATAAATGAAAAACCGGCTATAAACCAAGATGAGATTAGAAACAGAGAGATCGTAAGAAACACCTATAGACTGCTGGAGAGCCATCCAGATGCCATTAGAGCAAGCGATCGTATATTACTTGTGTCTAGGAATAAAGACAGAAGAGAATATGAGAAGACCGTAGAGTTGGCAAACGCGCTTAACGTAGAGGTAGAAAATTTGTGAAGCTTATCTTAAACAAGGAAGGCGCCGTAGAGTTCTACATTCCCGACCCCCAAACATATAGAAGCATATACTCTGCTCCAGTATTCTACAACCCATCTATGGAGAAGAACAGGACGTTGTCAGTACTCTTGTTAAAAACCTACGGAAGTGGTCTCACGGTTTGCGAGCCTCTAAGTGGGACCGGCATAAGAGGTATTAGATATGCTATAGAAAGCAACGCAGTAGGTAGACTAATATTAAACGATATATCTAAAGAGGCTGTAGAATTGATTAAGAAAAATCTGGAATTAAATGGAGTAGAGGGAGAGGTATACAACGAAGATGCAAACGTCTTGTTACATAAGCTCAGAAATACATGTGATGTAGTTGACATAGACCCCTTCGGTTCCCCAGCTCCCTTTCTTCATGCGGCGTTTAGAGCACTTAGAGATGAGGGGCTTATTTGTGTAACTGCAACAGATACGGCAGTGCTAGTTGGAAAATATCCTAGGAAATGCTTCAGACGTTATAATTCTGTCATAAGGAGAACGCCGTTTTACATAGAGTTGGGGCTAAGAAACCTAGTAGGATACGTCGCCAGAGTTGCTGCCTCGGAAGACTTCTCTATACAACCTATATTTTCTTACTGGGAGAATCATTACTTTAGGACTTGCGCTCTTGCGACAAAAGGCGCGAGAGAGGCAGATGATTCACTGAATAATCTAGGCTATATATGGTATCTGAAAAAAAGGAGAAAAATTGTACAAACACTTGACGAACATTCGTCAGGACCTCTCTGGATAGGTCCTTTAGGAGATCCACTCGTTGTGCACAAGATGTCACAATATGGGGTATACAGCGTATTTCTCCAAACGCTAGAGATGGAATACTCTATACAAGCCCCGTGGTATTTTAGACTGCCTGAGTTCGCAGTGGATGGGAAAAGCCCAACTCTAGAAGAGACACTAGAACTATTAAGACGGGGCGGGATATATGCAACTCGTACACATATGTCGTACGATGGTTTTAAAGCTGAGACAAATTACGATGAAATAGCAAGGATACTGAGTATATAATACTCAGATCTTTAGTTAACGTGGCCAAGGTTATTGCAGTTGCTGGACTACCTGGATCTGGTAAAACAACTGTAGCAAAAATAATCGAGAGATACGGCTATACATATTACAGCCTCGGAGATATAGTTCGTGAGGAGGCCCATAACATGGGCCTTCCGCCAGACAAAGTCTCTGTAATCCTAAGACTTGAAAGTGGAAGAAGAGCAATAGTAAGTCGACTACTGAAAAACGTAAAGCCAAGAGAGAAGATTGTAATTGACGGCATTAGAAGCCTAGAAGAGGTAGAGGCAATAGAAGAGACGATGGGGCTTGTCGTTTTAATATACGTAGTTGCCTCTAGAAAGGTGAGATATCAAAGACTTGCAAGTAGGGGTAGAAGCGACGACCCATCTACATATTCACAATTTTTGATGCGTGACATACGTGAACTCTGGTTTGGACTCGCAGATCTTTTAACTAGGGCAGATTATATATTAGTTAACGAGAGAAAAACTGTAGAAGAGATAGAAAAAGAAATAATAACGTTACTATGAGAATCGAGGCAGTTGTAGAAGTGAGATTCACAGAAGATAGAGGTAAAGTTCTGAAAGCGCTACAGAACGTTTTCACGCCGGTATCTATAGAAGAGAAACCAAGCGAATCTGGCGTTCTAATCGTAGCTACGTGTGAGGGGTATACGTGTCTTGAGAAATTAAGAAGTGCCATTTGGCGCCAGGGAATACAAGATGCGGCTAGAAATGTGATCTCAAAAGGTATAGTAAGTGAAAATACCATAATTTTCTCCGTCAATAAACAGGCCGCATATGTTGGTGTTGTCAGTTTTGTTACTGAAACCAACGAATCGCCCCTGGGCCCGATTACATTTACAGTGAAGACAAACAATGTAAGACAATTTCTTGACTGGTTAGCGCCTAGGACTTATAGAGGCAGAGTATACTACGAAGCTCCGCCACCCGACTAAACTCTCTCTATGTATATAACTCTATAAAGGCCACCGTGGAGATACATAGTGCAACTCTTAAGAAACGGAATGTCTACATATATAGGCGATGCGAATACTATATAGCCGTTTCTTTTTATGTAAAGCGATGCGACATTTATAAACATATATAAGAGCGCTCTTATCTCCATCATTGATGTAGAGAGACGGCCATATGGCGGATCACCTACTGCAGCATCTACCTCTCTAAGCGGAGGATAGGTCGCATCCCAAATCACAACGTCACCCCTTATATTACGTTGTGCAATTCTTAGTATTTTCTCGTCTATGTCGCCTCCTATTACATAACCTCCTACTCTTTCAATTTCATATGCTATGGCGCCAGTGCCGACAAAAGGCTCCCATACTCTACTATTAGGCGTCACGCGGGCTAAATTTACCATTAGGCGTGCTGTTATAAAATCCAGTGTTTTAACGCTTCTTTCAATATTCGGCTTCTCTTTTCTTATCCTTCTGCCATTTACCGATTTTACCAAAGCCGCCCTATTGAAAATATCACAAGACTCACATTGGAACACCGCAACTGTCTCGTCTAATTTAACTATCTCGCATTTCCCCAGTTCTGCAAGTGCAAAAGCCTCCTCTTTAGATAGGCATAGAAACCGGCGATTTAACTCAACTTCACAAATCACTTCCGTTGAATTACCAGCTTCAAAATATAAGTAGTTACAATTACAATAAATGTAGAGGCCATAAATAAAGCCACCGCTATAAGGATCTCTGCTAAGTCTTTAGAGGGCTTTACAAGCACCGGGAATAGAAAATAGAAAAATGAGGCAGTAGCTACACCGGCGACAATTCCGCCAAATTTTATCTTTCTATATATAAAGTATGCCTCAGTAAGATAAGAGACAAATGGTAGTATTGACATAACTAATACAACATATTCAGGTATCCACATAACGTGAAGAAACACAGATAGCATATATACTACTATTGTAAACAGAGAAATTACAGTTGTCATAAATGTTATCTCAAACTTTTTGAGTACTTCTCTTAAAAAGTCATAAATACCAAATCCGTAGAGCATAGCAAAAAACGCAAAAAATAGAAATACTATAGTCAGTACACCCTTAACAGCTTCTAAGTTAAATAATGTTCCAAGCAACGTTATAAAAAGAAGAAATGATGGTATCCCCACGGTATACCGTCTATACTCAGGTTCCTTTAAAGCCTTGTTTAGATAGTATCTAAACAATGTAACGGTTTCTTCAACGCCCCTGGCTTGTTTCACCACAATTCGCTGGACAGAGATTACAGGCCGTTTGCTCTGTATTGCGGGAATTGCAGCTTCGTCGCTAGGACCATCTGAGACGAAATATATAGCATCTGCGTCGAACAATGTAAGTACTTGTTCCAGCTCTCTTAACACGACAATATCAGCTACGGCGGGATCGGGAGATCCGCTTACAACTGCGACATTTATATTCTCCCCACCGTATTCTGATGATAACTTGTCATATATTTTTATAGCTGCAAAGATTGCATTTGCATCTGAATCATCAGGGTTCATCAAAATATATCTAATTCCCAATCGCAAGACCTCATCTCTTCCAACTACAGGCGTGACGAAACCCCTACCCTTTAGGTCTCCATCTCTATCAACATAGAGAACAAGGATACGCACTATTCCTCCGGTAGATACCCGGCTTCAATTAAGATCTTTATTTCATCATGTGTCAAACGTTCGCCATTTAACAACTTGTTATATAGAATCTCGGCTCTTTCTTTCAAGCTCTGCTCCGTAATAGCTTTTATTTGTGAACGCGCTTTGTTTCTCTCAGCTAATTCTAGCGCCTTTAGTAATATATTATACTTCTCAAGTTCCTCTTGTATAGCTCTTTTCTTCTCCCTAAGCTCCTTCCGCTTAACTGCCAATTGTAGAATCTCCTCTTTTATCTCTTCACGTTTTCTCTTTAGCTCATCCCTCTTCTTTTTTAATTCTGCAAGCTCTTTATACATCTCTTGTCTACTCGCCTTCAAATTTGCTAGTTCTTGCTTGACAAGAGCTAGATCTTGCGCAAGACGTGCTATCTCATTACGTATGGCCTCTCGCCTATTCTTATATTCGTCAACCTGATTCTTGAGACCAGCAATGTGAGTCCTTATTTTTTCTATCGAATCAACAATATTAAGTTCTTTTTCAATTTGACTGATATATTTTATAAACTGGCGTTCCCACTCTGGGTTTGTCGGAGACGTTTCAAAGAAATATTCAAGTTGTTCAATAATACGTCTGAGTTTTTCTTTCTCAAGAGTTTTACCACCTATGTATTCATTAAGTGTTGATAATAAATTTCTATAAACAACTAGTTTTTCTTTATACTTTTGTATAGTAATATTAATTTGAACAAGTTCATTTTTTAAATTTCTTATTTGGCTAATTATTTGACTTTTTCTCTCTACTAACGAACCTATCGTTTCTCTGGTCTTCTGAAGTTGGTTTCTCTTTCCGTCTATTAAAGATCTAACTTCAGCTAGTTGCTTACGTATATCATTTAGAAGAGCTTTCTTAGCGTTTATCTCGCTTGTTATTTTGTCAATCTGGCCTTGGATTTCATCTATCTGAGAACTTACTTCACGAATTTTCTCAAGCAGCTCTTCTCGACTAAACACGCCATGAGAAAAGCACTGGTTTAAAAACTTGCAATTTTCAGTACAACTGAAGAGAGACGGCACTCCTTGCCCCTCTATGGTGTCTGTGTTTTTAAATCTCTAGACAACGACACTCTTTTGCTAAGTCCTCTGTAATAAGAGAGAAGCTTGGAAATTGCAAAGGCGAGATATCCAGGATTTTGCAAATACAGCAACAAAGCAATAGCTTAACAGATAAATAGCTACTGAGCAATTAAGCGATATAGCCAAAAAGTAAACTTTTTAAAAAAGTAATGATAGTTGTAATTATGGATTATCACCATATCGGAATTTATATAGCTGGCGATATTATAATGTCAGAAAACCCGGGAGAGGCAATAAAGAAATGGAGATTGATATTTGGGCTTACACAAACAGCTATAGCAACTAAGTTGAATACCTCGCCAAGCGTAATAAGCGACTATGAATCTGGAAGAAGAAAGTTTCCAGGCTCTCGCTTTGTAAGGAAATTTGTACAAGCACTTATAGATACAGACTTAGAACGAGGTGGAATGGTAATAAGCCTACTAGAACGACGGTTGCTTAAAGAGAAGTTTTGGATTGCTGTTTTAGATATGCGAGAGTTTACAGAGCCTGTACCTGTTTCGACATTTCTACAGGCAATAGAGGCAGAGACTCTGGTGGCGCCTCCCCCAAATCTTGATATATATGGTTATACAATCGTAGATAGTATAAAATTAGTATTAGAAGTCCCCCCGGCTGAATATGTACGGCTGTATGGAAGTACATCACAGCGTGCAGCAATTTTTACAAAAGTAAGTACGGGAAGGTCGCCGATGATAGCCATAAGATCTATGTCGTCTGTGTTAAGTATAAAACCTTCTATAGTAATTCTTCACGGAATTAAACCAGACGCGGTCGATCCGTTGGCTGTCGAAATAGCTAAGAGAAGTTACCTCCCACTTGCAACCACAAATATAAGTATTGAAAAAATGATAGAAAGCTTAAGAACGTTTAAGTGAGTTACTCAGATTTCTTCTCATTTATAATTCTTGAAATCCTTAGCAAATTGCCAAGGCCTTTAGTAGCCTCGTGTCTTTTTCTAAGTCTCCTCTCCCTGGCCTTCTTCTTGAATTTATAGTTATGAGTCTCCTTAAATCTTGTCGAAATGAGGCCGCGAGATCTCCTACCTGCAGATGTAAGTCCTCTGAACGCTCTACCACGCTTTTGTTTTACTCTGATGGTTTTTGGAAACGTCGGCTCAGGAGGTGCGGCTTTCCCCTCAAGTATATCTATAAGCCACTTCCTTAGCGTTTCTATGTTATGCGGCCATTCGGTTCTTCTCCTCTCGTCTACAGGTATGCCTAATATTCTCGCTTGGTATATGTTTAGACCCACAGCTTTTAACTCTCCAATAGAAAAGCCCCTTCCTACTCTCCACTTGGTGATACCTCCAGCACTTATCCTGCTTGGCACTTTAACAAGCGGCTTAGGCACTATAGACATCAAAACGACTTCATCTTGTCTCTATTTAAATTTACTCTACGACGTCTATGTCTTCTAACAAGTACGACGCCTTTGGGCGGTTCATGGGCGCCAAGTTTTGCTAAATGCGGCTATTTACTTTGAACACAACATCATCGCCGAAGTTTAGAAAAAGTATATGCGTAACCACCTGTTAAAGCGCCACTCTTTGGCGCGAAAGCGATTATTATAACAAACTTTTTTAACTTTGAGTTCCTCGTAACTAGATGCATAGAGCAATTGCTACCGTTGCTGTGTTTAAACTTCTCATTTTTCTTGTAACATTTTTTACAACAACTAATCTAGACCCCATTCTATTGGTAAACTTTATTCTAATGTCTATATCTGCTATTATAGTAAGAAGTGTACAAGAGGGCGAGGTTGCCCTTGTATTAATAGCTCTTATATTGTTGATAGATGCCATAGGACTTTTCCTGTCTTTCATAACATTATCATTCACAATAATACTGGCTTATGTCTTTCTTCTGATCTGGGATATTCAGATATTATTATTACTTAGACAAATGATATAACTATTCTACCACTTTTATTACCCTTTGTACTTTATAAAAATCCAAATAGCCCCAAGCCTCTAATATTATCACTATCTCCCCTCCGCCAGACGTAATTCTAAGGATGTTATTTTTTATGTCAAGCTGTATGTTGCCTTTTGTTTCGATTTTATAATTAAAATTCTGAATAAATATATACAATTTTTCTAAATCTATAATACTTCCACTCTTTACTAAGGTTGGTAAAGGATAATTTCTTAGTATATTAACTAATTTATAATCGTGCTGAAGTCTTTGTACAAGTAAGATACCTAATATTAATATTGTTAACGATGAAAGTATTTCTAGTGTTAGATTCATGAAAACTGCAATTCTTTAATTATCATATCTCTAATGTCGTCTATAGATAGAGGAATTACTTTTACACCTCCGAAAAAAGCGACGTTAACGTCGCCGCACCAACGCGGAATTATATGTATCTCTGTGTCAGTAATATGTATATTGAACCCCTCTGGTTTCAGTTTCTTTTTTTCTATCATAATCGCCATATCTATTCTCTTCTTCAGCTCAGCTAGTTCAGTAAACTCTAGGTCAAAAATAGGCTTGTCAACTCGAAATATAATATGCCCCCCATTAAATGGTCTAGATGGTATATCAACTTCTACTATCATAAAGCTAGATAAAAAACACTATATTAATTTATTTTACAGGAACTTTTATATTAAGCGTTTTTGCTAGTTCTTTATACCTATTTCGAACTGTTACCTCAGTGACGCCAGCTGCAACAGCGAAGTCTTTTTGAGTCCTATTATCGCCATGTAGCAACGACGCTATATACACCGCAGCAGCGGCTAGCCCTGCAGGATCTTTTCCAGCTGTTATCCCGGCTTTTTTCGCCTTCTGTAAAATCTCGATAGCTGTCTTAACTACCTCGCCGCTGAGCTTTAACTGCTCAGCTATTCTCGATATATAGAGCACCGGGTCGCTTATTGGAACCTTGACATTAAGCTCGCGGAGAAGTAAGCGATAGCAACGAGCCACCTCTCTCCTTGAGGCTTTAGTATATCTCACTAACTCATCAAGAGGTCTCGGCATTTTCATCATACGACATGCCATATATAAGGCGGCTGCAGCCATAGCCTCCACAGATCTGCCTCTTACAAGCTCTTTCTCAAGCGCTTGTCTATAAATCTCGAGCGCTTGCTCAACACATGGCCTCGGTACGCCCATAGAACTTCTCAATCTCTCTAGCTCTTGAGCTGCCTGTATGAAATTTCTTTCATAAGATGTCTGAACACGGGCTCTTGTTTGCCATTTCCTTAACCTGATTACCTCAAGCTTCCGCTTTATGTCAAGCTCCTTGCCCGAGACATCTTTATCTCTCCAGTCTATAACTGTTGTAAGCGCCTCAGATATTAGGCGGGTCAACGGCGCCCCTGTACGCGCCCTCTGTCCTTTCTCCTCTGAAGTAAAAGCCCTCCATTCAGGCCCTAGGTCTAATAGTTGCTCCTGTACTACCGCGCCACACACAATACAGACGATCTCCCCCCTCTCGTAGTTGTATACAAACCTGTCATTACCACAAATAGGACACCGATAAACCTCGCCAGTATCTGTAACAAGACTTAAATACCCCTCATTATCTCTGTCTATACGTAGCTTAAGGGGTTTCCCAGAAGACGTCGGACTCGACGACGACATAGCGAGTTTATAAACTTTTTGAATTTAAAAACTTTTCGTTTAGCTTAAAAACAACTATACGGCTTGTTTTAAAAGTCTTCTTATTTTTGCAAGAGCTCCAAATATCTGTGTAAGTCCACGAGCCCCCCTCAATGTGGCGTAGTGAGCTTCTGCGATGATATACGCAAGCTCTGGCTTTACATACTCCGGGACATCTAGTCTCAAAACTTCTCGATGTATCTGTCTAATGATTTCTAATTCGCCGACGCCGCCGTCGACAACAAATCCATAGATCTGTGTCATAGCCTTACTAAAATTCCCCTTCAACGCCTCTTGCAAAGTTTCTCTTAACAACTTAGGCGATACCATGCCAAGCGCTCTAGCCACAACATCCTCTGTAATCTCCTTCTCTGTTGCCGCGGCTATCTGAAGCGCATTTATAGCTTTTCTCATATCTCCTTGTGTAAATTCATATATTGTTTCCAGGGCGTCGTCAGAGATTTTAACACCCTCGTTCTCTGCGATATATCTAAGCCTAGAAATAACAGCTTCTTTGGGAAGGGGATTAAATCTGATCATGACTACCCTCGATTGTATAGGCTCGATAATTCCACTTATGTAGTTTGCCAGTAGTATGAATCTTGTGTTTTGTGCGTATATTTCCATTATTCTTCTTAGTGCTTGTTGTGCATCGCTTGTCATGTTGTCTGCTTCGTCTAGTATGACTAGTTTGAAGGGGGCTTTGCCTACTGGGGCTGTGCGGGCGAACTCCTTCACCCTCTCCCGTATCACGTTTATACCTCTCTCATCTGAGGCGTTGAGCTCTAGCGTATTCTCACGCCAATACTCGCCATAGAGCTCTCTCGCCAAGACAAGAGCCATGGTAGTCTTCCCAGTCCCAGGAGGGCCGTAGAAGAGGAGATGCGGCATATTACCACTCTTCACAAACTCCCTAAGCCGACTCTTAACCTCCTCCAAATCAACCACCTCATCAAACGAACGAGGACGATACTTCTCAAACCAAAACAACTCGTTCATATGTAGAATTCCTCTGCGAGCTCGGTTTTTATGTATTGGCCGCTTTTTAACAATACATAACCCAAGCGGTTAAGTATCTGGAGAAGTTCATAGTCACGTTCGTTAAGCTTTTCGGCGTCTTTAACAGACATGGGGAGTCTGTCTAAGAGCTTTCTAGCAGCCTCCTTTAAGACTACCACCTCTCTATTTGCGCCTTCGTCATGAAGTACGAGCACAAGACCTCTTTCCATAGCTTGTCTCAAAGCTTGTCTAGACTTGACTTCTGAGAGAGGAATAAACTTTCTCTCTCTCAAGACTTCTATAAACGACTTGGTCTCGCCCTCTGGCTTCGGCTTGCCTCTCTTTATCTCTCGCAATTCTTCAAGAACTGTGTTAAGCAAGATCTCTAGCTCGTCGAGTCTTTCAAGAATTCTCCTGAATTCTTCACAACTCATTCAATAACATCTGGCAAGATATTATTAAGTATGAATCTCCACAACGTCATTGTCAGAAAGCACGTAATCGCGGCCCACGCGTTTGGGACTCTGCGGAAAGGTATCTCTCTTCCATACAACTGCGTATTTAAAAGTATCCACTAGGGAAGAGTGAATTAAAGCTGCAACATCTTTTACTGTGGAGCCGGCTTTTACTACAATTGGCTTTCTTACGTAGGACTTTGAATGTATAGGTTTTGTAAATACTCTGATTCTACCCGTGGTCTTTAAAAGATCCTCTAATAACCTTCTCCTATCTATATCACACGTCCTCAGATTCGCTATGTGATATAACACCCCGCTTTTAGTAAAGTACGCCGCTAACTCCCCTGGGTTATATAAATCCGGCATGGTAACTATAGCTATTGTCGGCTTGAATTGCTTTTCAATATAAAGCGCTTCTTCGACGTCATCTAGTGTTACATATCCGCTTATATGTACCACCGCATGGTAAATCCCATAGTCATTTAAGAGCTTTTTAACATCGTTTAAAGTCCCGCCGACTATCTGACCCTGGCCAACTATCTGAATCCCTCCGAGACCCCGCCTCTCCACTTTCACGTAACTACGTGGGGGGTAGAGATATACGCCCTCTTCTTCAAAAAACTTAAAAATCCTTTCCAATGTGTCTACTGCGCTATTCGCGCCTATGACAAGTAAAACAGCGTCTGCGTTTCTCACAGTTGCCAGAGTTATTGTATTAAGCTCGCTTTGTTCGTTCAACACTAGACTCGGCGTTTTCACAAGTTGTATATAGACGCCGTCTTCTATATACATAGCGGGGACAGGTTCCGCCGTTGAAAAGGGCAAGTCATCTGGCTCTAGCGTAGTATTTGTAAGACAACGTAAGAGAGACGTCTTACCTGAACTAGGTGGACCAATAACAGCAACTTGTAAATCGCCTTCTTTAGCCACATAGAGGCGGGGGCCACCGCCACGTAATATACGTGTCTTTTCTCGTCTCTCCGCAGCCTCTCTTCTTAACTCAGCAAGTCTGCGTCTAATGTGTTTAATTAACTTCTCCGTACCCTTATGCTTGGGTACTGTAGACAGAAACTCCTCCATAGCTCTAATTTTCTCCTCCACAGTTTTAGCCTCCATTACTTTTAACCAAGCAGCCTTAGCTTCCGCCGGCAAATTAGCGGGCACAACAACAAAAGCGTATGAAATTTTAGTTTTACAACCGAAAGTCTCGTCCTTTAGGGTGGGGATGTCCAGCGACTTATAGTTATGGCAGAGGGGTTTGGGTGTTGTCTCTTGTCGGGATTGTCGGCGGGTGTTGTGGTGGAGTGCCCCCTCCCGCCAGAGGTAACCTAGCTACCGACAAAGATATAGACGAGAAGAAACCCCGCCCTTCAGAGCAGGGAGCGCGGTCATATCAACGCCTTAGAAACTTTCTAATACGTTCTCTAGTTTCCTCGCGTGTACCGATCTCCGCCAGTTTGAAAAGATACGGAACAGCCTCCTCTACTACGTCTAGTAGCCAACGTCGAGGCTTTATATGTTCTTGTGTATAAACTGGCGGCGAAAACAACTTCTCTATGCTTAGACTGCCTATTTCAGACACTATTCCGAATGAAAGAGCTTCGCGTGTGTAAAATTCTCTATTCAACATAACTTTCAAATATCCTATAGGAAATAGTCGATTTCCTATAGCTATGGTGTACGGTGGAAACACCCCGAAGTTTACGCCTTGCAATGAGAACTTAATATTCTCACTAGAGGCAATAACGTAGTCAGTAAAATATAGAAATTCTACCCCAAAGCCGTATACATCCCCAGTAACATATGCAATCACGCGGCCCGGACAGCTAAGGATCTTCTTCACGAATCTATGGATCTTAAAGAGATACTCTAAGACATCATCTTTATTTTGTAAAAATATAGAGAGGTCAAGACCTGAGGAAAACACAGGCCCTTCATTAGTTACCAAGACGTCTCTATCACAATTTACATTCATTAGCTGGTTTATCATCTCAAGCGAGAACACGTTTCTCTTTTCGCCTGTTAATACCACCTTGATATATTTACCAACTGTCTCAATTCTTACCACAATATAGTCTAAATCAACACATATTAAACTGTGATACAAACGCTCCTATGTCCGTAGATATTGAAAAAATCAAACGGGACATACCGAATTTAGTACCCTACGCCGGGAAATATGTAGATCCACCAGAGGGAGACTATGTAAAATACACAGGGCCAGGCCAACTTAAGGTTCCCGACAAGGTTATAATAGGCTATATAGAAGGCGACGGTATAGGCCCCGAAGTAGCCTACGCCGCAATTAAGGTAGCAAACGCCGCTGTAGAAAAGGCGTATGGCAAATCGAGAAAGGTCGTGTGGTACGAAGTTTTAGTTGGTGAAAAAGCAGAAAAAATACTTGGGAGTAGACTGCCAGAGCAAAGCATAGAGGTGCTTAAAAAAATAAGAGTCTTTCTTAAGGCGCCATTAGAGACTCCAGTAGGTGGAGGCTTCAGAAGTCTTAATGTCACATTACGTCAATTGTTTGACCTATATGCGAACATAAGACCTGTGAAGTACTTCCCCGGTCTCCCATCACCACTTAAAAAACCCGAAGTTGACCTAGTGATTTTTAGAGAAAATACCGAAGATGTATATGCCGGTATCGAATGGCCTTATAACAGCCCAGAGGCGGCTAAGCTTAGGGAATATCTAAAGAAAGAATTTGGTATAAATTTAAGAGACGACGCAGGTATAGGCATAAAGCCTATAAGTAAATTCGGGACGCAGAGAATTGCAAGACTAGCGCTGAAATTTGCAGTAGAAAACAAAAGACGAGTCGTAACTGTGATGCACAAAGGAAATATCCAGAAATATACGGAGGGCGCCTTTAAAGAGTGGGCATTTGAAGTAGCGAGAAATGAGTTTAGAGAATATGTAGTGTTTGAAGACGAACTTGCGCAATACGGCGGTCAAGTACCGCCTGGCAAAATCTTGGTGAATGACAGGATAGCAGACAACATGTTACAACAGCTCCTCACACGGACAAGAGAATACGACGTGATACTTGCCCCAAATTTAAACGGTGACTACGTATCTGACGAGGCGGCGGGGTTGGTAGGCGGCCTAGGCGTTGCACCAGGGATAGACGTAGGCGACTGGGGCATGATGGCGGAACCTGTACATGGAACTGCGCCAAAGTATAGAGGCAAAAACTATGTCAATCCCACTGCCACAATTCTCGCACTTGAGCTCCTCTTTAGATTTATTGGCTGGAGAGAAGCTGCTGAATTAATTACAAAGGGTATTGAGACGGCGTATAGGGAAGGTTATTTCACCGGCGATCTGGCGAGACAGTTAGACGAAGAGGAAAGAAAACAAAGAGTTAAAGAGGTACTAGGCACACAAGAATTTGCAAACAAAGTGGTAGAGATTATAAAAAGTCTATAAATTAGACTTCTTTCGCAAATATATATTCCACAGGTCTAAAACCCATCTTTTTATAGAAGTTTATTGCAATTTCATTTAACGCAGGAAATGATGCCATGATAATCTCAGCGCCTTTCCTCCTTAGCTGTTCGATACCCTCTATCATTAATCTCTTACCAATGCCTCTTCTCCTATACTCAGGTAATATGTAGAACTCCTTTATTACACCTGCGTATTTAGGCTTGTAGAAAATCCTATCCTCCACATCGCCCTTAAGCATGCCTACAACCTTGGATCCTTCTATAGCCACAAGTAAGACCGATGTGGGACTAGCCATAGAATCTTCGAGATATTTTCTCGTAGCTTGTTCAATATCCGGAGCTACCTCAAGCAGCGGGTCGAATTCTGCATTAAGACGCTTTAACCTAACGACCAACTGTACTAATGCATCAAGGTCTTCTTTAGTGGCAGGTCTTATTACTAGAGTTGGATACATATAGAGAGAATTTTGTGATATTTTTAAATATTTGCTATAAGCCTAAAATAAGAGCAAATATGTTTTAAAGATAGAATAATTAAAATATAAGAGTTTAATATTGATTGTATGAGATTACAAATCCATAATAATATATCATGTTAGTTTTTATACTATTCAATAAAGACTATGTTACTATTTATAAATTTCGAAATAGTTACGTTTTCAATTTTTTTAGTTTTTTTATTATATAGACTTATAAACTTATTATTTATGTGTATAATGGTTAATTCTTCGTCTCCCATTCTTATTATATCGCCTGGTTTATATGTGAGAATACGTAGGGAATATGTCATATGGTATACTTTTTTACTATTTTTCACACCTACAACTTTTGCCGACTCTATAACATGACTTGGAAACTCTTTGTGTAATGCATAAGTTAAATGACGTGCCAGACTTATAGAAGTCGTGTATATATCAATTCCGTTTTCCATAAACTCTATATTACTTATATGGCCTACTTTTTTCTCTCTTAGTTTAAACCGTTCATGTTCTATTATGGCTAAAATCTTCTTTTTAAGCTGTTCATCTAATCCCCTTGGTATTGTACGTATCTGCAATAATGCAACCTCTTTTTTACTTAGAATTTCTTTACAATAATTACAGATATCATAGTTATATTTTATAAAAAACTTATATGTTAAAGCCCGTGGGAGTATATGCGGATGCGGAGAACCCCTTACGGTCACAGTTATAGTAACACCCTCTTTGTTCTCAGATATTTCCAAGTTCTCTAATAAGCCCCTTACAACTCCCTTTTCAGTAAGAACTTTTCTAAAAAAGTTTGTCTTTTCTACTTTTTCTGTCTTTATCCATCTACCCTTTAGGAAGATAGCCCCGCAGAATTTACACTTTAGTAACGTACTATCAAATAGACCTATGAGAGGATGTCTCTCTATATAACACTCCTCACACATACCCTCAATTAGTCTATCAACAAGGCGGCCGCAGTAAGGACAAGGTACTTTAGCCACGGCTGTAATTACGTCTTTCTAAAAATTTTCTAACCTCTAACGCTATGACGTATGCTAGAGGTGGGGGGACGCTTTCTCCCACTTGGTTATATTGTGCATCTTTTGAACCATAGAACACATAGTCGTCTGGATACCCCATGAGTCTTGCTTGTTCGCGTACAGTTAGAATTCTATGTTCCTCTGGGTGTACAAATCGTCTAGAGCCCATAACTGTAGGAGCTATATCATCCCATATGAGTCTTATATAGTTCTCATAGAATCCCACGGCACCTTTATATCTCATGAGGGCCTCGCCTGGCTTGAGCCTAGTTATCCTCTGTTGTTTCTTGGGGCTGAGACTCACTGACTCGTGATTTGGGAGTTGTCCGCTATCTGGAGGCGGCATATCTCCTATAGCTTCTCTAACTGTAACCCGACGTGTTTTCGGCGGCTTAATTTCTATGTTTGAAATAAAGACTCGACGACGCCGGCTGGGAACTCCATAGTCTTCTGCATGAAGTACGTTAAAATACACATGGTAACCCACTCTTTTGAATTCTCTCTCAATGTAGCTTTTCAAAGGCTCTTCCGCCAACGCGGCGACATTCTCCATTACAAAAACCTCGGGCCCTAACTCTCCTACTAATCTGATAAATTCTAAAGTCAACTGGCCGGCCGGATCTACATAAAGCCTATCTGCTGGATCCTCTATCCTGTTGGGGTTTGCGGCTGTAAAAGGCTCGCAAGGCGGGCTACCGATAATGATTTTTATCTCCCCGCCGTATTTAACTAAGTCTTTATAATCCACATTTGCTACATCTTCCTGGAGAACGACCGTATTTTGATGGTTTGCGCTGTAGGTGCGGGCAGCATCTCTATCTATTTCAACTGCTACCTTTATCTTAAAACCCGCCTTTCTGAACCCTAACCCAAATCCACCAGCACCAGAGAAAATATCGGCAACATTATACACCGGTTTATAGTGAGTAATTTATTTATATACACAGTCCCTAGGTTTTATGGGTTTTTCTAAGCTGTTAAAAATACGTATTAGTGACATAGTTAAATTGGAAAAACCCGATGTGTTAAGCTCACGCTATGGCAAAGCGTTTGAAAAAGCAGTTCTCGCGTTAATAAAAGCAAAAGATGCTGTAGTTGCAATACGCACCTTTATAGAAAACTACGGCGAGCCACATAGCGGCGCCTTTAGTAAACTACTGAAACTTATGCCGTGGGCAAAAAGGGTGGTAGAAATAGAGCCAGCACCGCCTGTTACACTTCGCATAGACGATGTTGTCATAACCGCGCAGACGGATTTTATAGTGAAATATGACGATGGGAGAAAAGAGCTCATAGAACTGAAATCTCATATTATAAGGAGTGGCGAGTGGAAAATCAAGTCAGAGTGGTCTCTGGCCACGAAAATAATGCGTATGATATATAGGAAAGCAGGCTATAACTACCCTCTGAGACTCATATATTTTGTTGAAAAAAATGGAAAAGTTGTGCCAGAAGAGGAAGTCTTTGTGTATCCAAACGAAGACAAAGACGATGAAACCTTAATGAGAGTACTACGGGAGAGAGTTAAGAGCGTTGTAAACAAGCAAACTTCTGCGTAGCTAATTCGTGCGCCAACTTAATTATACCTACTGCAACCTCTAACTTATCTAAATGGTTTGGCTGTATCACGGCATTTTCATCGCCAATCATATATTCTATAACACAATCTTCTTCATCAGACCATGAAAATATTATAAACGTATAGAACCCCTCTCTCAGCTGTATTTGGGCAAAAGCCTCATATTGTCTCCATTCCACGGTAAATGCTTCTATCTCTTTATCTATCTTTTCCTCCAGTTCTCTAAAGTACTCTTCTACCTTCTGCCGCATGTATAGCTTTAGACCTCTCTTTAAATAGATTGGATTTTTTATAGAACGTGCCGATTATAGAAATAGCCAAATTCGACTTGGAAAGACTTGCCAACATAAAATTTGAGGAGGCCGCCAAACTGTTGGAGTACGTAAAGTGTGAAATAGAGGAGGACGTTGGCGAGAAGGTTAGGCTAGAGGTATCTCATGATCGCCCAGATCATTTCTCTGTAGAGGGCTTGGCGAGAACGCTCAAGGGTGTTGCCGAAGTTGAAGTCGGGTTGCCGCGTATAACGTTACTACAGTCTTCTATAGAACTTAAGGCCGAGTACATCGAAGAGAGGCCCTACATATCCATGGCCGTAGTCCGTGGAGTTAAGCTAGACAATGAAGCTATAAGACAACTCATACAGCTACAGGAAAAGCTACACGACACTTACGGGAGAGGGAGAAGGAGATTTGCAATTGGTTTCTATGATATCTCGAAGATAAAGCCGCCAATATATTACAAAAGAGTTAGCCAGGAGGATGAATACGTACCCCTGGGATTTGATAAGCCGGTGAAGATATCGGAGATGTATAAACTTACAGAACAAGGCATTAAGTATTCGACCCTTATAAACAAAGAACGGCCACCTGCATTAGTCGACAGCGCGGGACAGATTATGGTCATAATACCAGTATTAGGTTCCGAGTGTTGTAAAATCACCGAAGATACACATGACGTCTTGATAGATGTCACAGGTACAGACTTACGCGCTATAAACAATGTAATGTCAATATTAATTTATGCGCTCTTAGAACGTAGCTCCACGAAGACCGTGGAGATAATTACAGGAGGACATGCATACAGACATACATACCACAGAATTGTCGTTGACTTAGAGAATATCAACGACCTGTTAGGCATTAGACTTAGTATACAAGACTTCGTAAAACTCGTGGAAAAAGCCCGCCTTAGTTACCAAGAGGGGGAAGTTCTAGCGCCTCCATATAGGATAAATATGTTATCTTGGGTTGATGTTGCAGAAGAGGTGGCAATTATGTTAGGTTATAATAACTTCCCAAGAGAAGCGCCTAAAATTTCGACAAGCGGAAAGCGTCATATAACTGAGGTGTTAACAGAGGAGGTGCGAAGAATACTACTATCAATGGGTTTCGTGGAGGTGAATAACTACGTGTTGACAGACAGCTCCATTGCCAATATATGCAAGCCTGCTCGCATCATTAACCCTATCTCAGAGCTATATGGTTATGTGAGGTGTTCCATGATCACGCAATTAATCGTAACTGCCTCGACAATGAGAAGAAAAGAGATAAAACTATTCGAAGTAGGTGACGTTGTAGAAAATGGCAGAACTTGGAGAGATGCGACATTTTTATTGAGTCGAGACGGCGTAACTTTAACCGACGGGCTCTCTGTAATTAAAACACTATGTAATCGCTTAGGTTTTACCTGTCAAATATCGGAAACGTCATTAGAATGGGGGATTTCAAATAGAGCGGCGAGTATAAGAGGCGATGTAGTTGGATATATTGCAGAGGTAAATCCAGGACTACTACTAAAACAAAGACATACGCTCCCTACCGTTGTAGGAGTGTTGAGACTTGAAAACATTAAATAGTGGATGTGTATACTGGGGGTATGTCTGACGACATAGATGCTATAATTAGGAGAAAAGCACTTGAACTTGCCAAAAGCAAGATTAGAGAAAGTACACAACATCCTAAGAGAATCTTAACAGACGAGGAGGCTATAAGAATTGTAAAAAGTATTACAACAGGCGAGCGAGCCGCCGAGATTATAGACAACGCATTAACACTCTACAAGCCTCATGTCGTTGCGATATTTAGAAAAATAGCTGAACTTCACCTCCAGGGCATCATTAGAGAACTAGCCGATTACGAACTATATGAGCTATTGCTAAGAGCTGGTTTTAAAGTGCCTGTAAAAACCGAGATAAAGATTGTCAGACATGGAAGAGAATACAAGATAGGAGAAAGTTAAGACTTTAGATAGAGTTCGTAGAGTTCATTCATCATACCTCTCCAGTCGAACTTCCTCTTTACGTAGTCCACATATCGTTTAGTCACTTCTCTCTTTTCTCTCTTTACATACCTCATACACCGCCGGCATCCAAACCATATGAACCTATCATCTTCTACAAGCTCTAAAACACCACCACAACGTGGACATGTATTTACGGTATCGACATAGACCAAGCCCATATACACCTTTTCTGCTGGTTTAAAATTAGCTATACATAATTTACGTAAGTCATCAACTATACAAAAATTTGTTCCCACCTTCTTCAAGCCCCAAGAGACTCAGGGCAGCCCCGGAGGGCCGACGCCACAAAGGGGTTACTTATTTTATAAAGCTCGGCGACGTGTGTAAAGGCGCTCAAAGATATAAAACAAAGTGGATATGGGAGATATGTACATACCTCTTTGGGTTGAGGCTTCACGTCTCGACCCGAGAGGAACTTCCTCAACCCACCCGCGGTGTGGGGCTCGTGAGGGGCTCTGCCCCGAGGTCTCTCCTCTACCGGCGTTGCGGGTGGGAAGGGGGAGGGACGTAGCAGCCGTGATAAACATCGAAAAACGAGCTCTGGAGGTACTTAAGGAGGGCTGCGTGCCGCCCGGTCCCATGCCCAATGACCCCACGCCCGAGGTATCTTAGATGCCGGCGAAGGCGCAGACGAGGAGAAAGTCCCTAGGCGTAGGGATAGACGGCAGACGGATAACGATTTAATATCATAAATTATCCGTAGCAACAATATTAAGACGGCTAGGTCTTATACATGTTTAAGTCCCTGCTAAAGCTCATAGGTAGCGATAAAAAAAGATTTGCCGAACAGATGAAAGAAAATATTGAAGTAATTTAACAGAGGTTGAAGTCTTCGAGGACAATACCCATCTCTCTTAAGTCTTGTGAAGCCTCTATATAGAACCTTTTAGCGTCTATACACCTACTTCTCCAAAATACGCTATCGTCTCTCTCGATCTCTAAAATTAACTTTGCCGCCTTAGCCACATACTCTAAGCGCATGTAAAAGTCCTCAGGGGGTGGGGGTAGGTTGATGCCTATTTGGTTGGCGTATTCTATAATAATCCTAGGGCGTCTAACAGCTTCCCACAAGAAGTCATAAAATAACGTCATAGCACAAGTTTTTTGCGTATATTAATCCCTTGTAAGCGCTGGTTATATGCTCTTTTTGAGATTCGCTTTGGACAGACTGTGTCGTAAAGCTGCTCCTCTAGATACGGCAGTCCGTACCGCTATGCCAACTCTTTCAACTTTCTCCGCGACCGCCCAAGGCCGTCTAGGAAGTGTTTCTTCACGCCGCCCCCGTTCCCCTCCCTGAGTTCTCGATAGCTTTTGTCTTCCATCGTGTCTACCACAATCGCGGCTTTATGCTCTATCGCCAGTTTTACGATCTCACGGAGCCTGCCCAATTAGCTAATGTGTGTAGACCCTGTCTCGTGATTTCCTTGGGCAATCTTGTGATGTACTCCTCCACCGCTAGGTTTATCCCTGTAGCTAGGTTTAGTACGTCTGGCCTCTCCTCTACCAACTGCCGCGGTATCTCCACTTTCAGCGTCTTGTAGGCTAGACGTATGCGGCGTGGGGGAAAAAGACTAGGTTGTTGGAGACGTTCCAAAGGTGACGGGGTGAAAGAAACAGATATAGTCTACATCCAGCCGTCCCGCCGATATTTGTCAGTAGTGTGGTTTTCTCCGATTCTATTGTTCTAGGCCAAAAAAGATATGGGAACTCCTCCAGAAGACCAAACAACTCACTTTTTCTACTCCGGCGACCATCACACTTTTAAACTCGTAAACCAGCCTAGGAGCAGACTCCGCCAAGCCCCCGTCCGCCCGGACACGGCCAGACCCCCACGCCCACATCCGCAGACGCACCCCGAGCCCCCAGAGAAGGTTAGTCTAACAAAGGGGGTTATATGCTATCTCATTGAACAACAAGATGAGTCTAATATTGAGAACGTCTAGTTCTGCTTTTACAGACAGTCCTCTCTGAGTTTGCGGAAGTCATAGTTCGATAGGTGTTGCAAAACCTCTTTTTACTAGTTCTATGGGTTTAAACTTTAGGAGAGAGTATTCGTCGCCTCCGCCTCCATAAACATAGTCTTCTCTAAGTAGCTCTCTGTCTATATATACTGGGATGTTTAAAACCGGTGGTACGCCTCCCACAGAGTAGCCAGTGGCTGTAAATACCTCGTCAGGTGTAGCAAGGCGGCAACCTAACAATTTGGTATTAAGTCTTTTAGTTCCACGTATTACATATGCTCTGAATTCACCATTGCAGTAAACAACTATAGTCTTTACAATTTTATCCTCGCTTACTCCAATCGCTTGTGCGGCCTCTCTTACTGTGCGCACGGGAGTTTGCAACCTTATGACCTCGCCAAACTCTTCAAGTCTCATGACCTAGACGTCTACAACGTATTGTAACATCCAATAGTCATCTATTTGTCTTATTTCCATCATGTGGAATGTCATAGCCTTAACTATAAGTCCAGTAAATCCATGCTTCTCTATGTCATAAGGCTCTCCATATAACACGGCCTTTATGTAATAGACGTCATTTTTTCCCAAGTTTAACACGATTTTACGGCTTATGGCAAATTTCTCCGTATCAAAGAGAAATAACAGCTCGTCTATCCACCTGAATAATAGGCCTTCTAAGTCGTTATAATCTATTGTGATCTCCTTTGCGTATCTAGGCTCTACTTTTTCCGTGTGATAGATCAATTCTGCCAACGCGATTGCCGCGTTTTTAAATGCCTCCTCTAGAGTACATCCATATGCTTGTATTAAGACATCGGCTGTATGCTCGCCATATCTATAATCAACAGGCTTGCCACACTTCATGTATAAACCACAAGCTCTACCTTTTTAAAATCGTTTTAAGACAAAATACCCTATGAAACTGCAGGTTGCCCTTGATCTTACCGATTTGCGAAAAGCTATAGAGTTAACAAGGGAGCTCTGTAGTGTCGGTCTCGAGATCGTGGAGGCAGGCACTCCGCTTATAAAACTGTACGGATTATCAACTGTTAGCGCTCTTAAAGCCGCATGTCCCAAAGCCGAAGTTGTAGCCGACTTAAAAACGGCAGACGTTGGAGCGCTGGAGGCACGGCTTGCTAAGGAATTCGGCGCGGATTGGGCTACTGTACTTGGCGCGACAAATATAGAGACTATCGAGGATTTTATTAAAGAAGGAAGGGCTTTAGGCCTAAAGACGGCCGTAGATCTAATCGGATTACCTAACGCTTTAGAGCGAGCTCATGAAATTATGAAGACAGTTACACCCGACCTCTTTATATTTCATGTTGGCGTAGATGTACAGAGAAAGACCGGGCTAAAATTTGAAGACTTGCTCTACAGCGCATATAAGCTAAAAACAGAAGGTGTCGGTGTTGGTATTGCTGGAGGCATTACAGAACAAGAAATTAGATTTATAATATCTAGCAGAAAGTTAGTTGATATTATAATTGTTGGAAGAGCTATAGTAAATGATCCTTTGCCTTTGTCTAAATTTATAACTATGAATAAAATTTTAAAACAGGCTAAATCAGAGAGTTTATGAAGATTGTACTTGTCGCACTTCCGGGTAGTGGAAAAACTACAATAATGAACTTTGTAAAACAGAAACTTCCAGATGTACAGATAGTAAACTACGGCGACGTTATGTTAGAAATTGCAAAGAAAAGATTTGGAATACAACATAGAGATGAAATGAGAAAGAAAATCCCAATTGATGAATATAGAAAAGTTCAGGAAGAGGCAGCAGAATATATTGCGTCGTTAGCCGGAGATGTCATCATAGATACCCATGCGTCAATCAAAATCTCGGGGGGTTATTACCCAGGTCTTCCAGATAGAGTAATTACGAAACTTAAACCAGATGTTATTTTGCTAATAGAATATGATCCTAAGGACATAATTGAAAGACGTAAGAAGGACCCAGAGAGGTTCAGAGATGTAGAGACCGAAGAGGAGGTTGAAATGCACCAGTTGGCTAATAGATACTATGCCTTCGCCGCAGCGAATGCTGGCGAGAGCGCCGTACATATACTCAGTTTTAGAGGGAAGCCCCAAAGTAGACCATTTGAACATGCCGAAATAGCTGCCGAATACATAGTAAATCTAATACTCAGAGCAAGGCAGCAGAAGTCTTAAATAACCTCCCGTTGAGAGATGCATGCCTAATGCGCTGATATATATTATAGATATAACAAAGAGGGAAGAATATTCCACGCTAAAAAATTTTATAGCAAAAGCCGGTTTTACTACTAAAACCGCGATAGGCTCTCGCGATGTCAATGCAAATTACGATATAGACTTAATGAATATAGCAAAGGAAAGTGTGGATAGACTTGCTGAAGTGTTCGACTTATTGGCGCTTGTAGGCGGCTATAAGATTTATTATTATGTCTTAAGAAAGAGGCCGCCGCTGAAGATTTGGGACCTAGATATAGATTTAAACGTGCTCAATACTATGGTAGAGAGCTTTTCTAAAAATGGGAAACTGCTAGTCGCGCCTCTCGCCGTACCCGCCTATCTGGCTCAACTTGGCCTACTTAAGGGCAGAAACGCCACGGTGTATCCCACTACTGAGTTGGTAAAAATTCTCAAAGAGAATGGTGTAAACTTTATAAATGAAAATATTGTAAAAGATAAGAATATCATAACCGTTAAAGATATTACTACAATAGGAAAAAAAGAGTTTTTAAGTGCATTCCGTGAAGCAACTTGAAAGTTTTGAGATACCACGTACCGTAATCTTTGGACCAGGCGCGATTTCAAAAATACACCAAATTGTCGCTAGTCAAAAGGCTTCAAAGATCTTAATAATCACTGGCAGATCTGTAACTCTCCAATACGCAAAGACTATTGCAGATATGCTTACAGATCGTTCGGTGGAAGTTTTGAGATACGATTACATAGACATAGAAAAATCCGGGTTTGACCTAGTCCTCGGTGTTGGGGGCGGAAGACCTATAGACATGGCTAAGGTTTATTCCTATGTACATAAGAAGCCGTTGGTTATTGTTCCAACCTCCGCGAGCCACGATGGTATAGCTTCGCCATATGTGTCATACACCCTAGCCCAAAAGATGATAAAATATGGAAAAATTATGGCATCTCCTATCGCGATAGTTGCGGACACATCCATAATTCTAAACGCGCCCTCACGTCTATTAAAGGCAGGGGTTGGAGATTTGCTTGGTAAAATAATCGCCGTTAGAGATTGGAAACTTGCACATAGATTAAAGGGAGAGGAGTATAGCGAATATGCGTCTCATCTTTCTCTCACAAGCTATAGGATCGTTGTGGCAAACGCCGCGAGGATAAAAAACTTTGTACGCGAGGAAGATGTTAGAGTGCTTGTCAAAGCGCTCATTGGATGCGGAGTAGCGATGGGCATAGCAGGTTCTTCACGACCTTGTAGCGGCTCTGAACACCTTTTTGCACACGCTATAGAAATAAGGCTTGAAGAGAGTGGCGGAGATGCAATACATGGGGAGCTTGTCGCCCTGGGGACTATCATTATGGCATATCTACATGGGATAAACTGGCGTCGTGTAAAGAAGATAGCAAAACTTGTAGGACTCCCTACTACATTAAGAGAGGCCGGAATAGACTACGACTTAGCTATAGAGGCCTTAGTCGTCGCACACACGTTACGTCCCGATAGATATACCATTCTCGGTAATGGTTTAAGCAAAGATGCCGCAAGAAGAGCTATTGAGGCCACAGAGCTAGCTTAGAAAAAAATAAAAACAGATATTACGACAAGCTTGGTGATTGAGAGGTTTCCGGAGCGATAAGGTGAGCGCGCCGAGAGTTCTGATAACCCTGATAATATCAGTAAAAGTCTTTTATTTCAGCGTCAAATAAAGGAACAAGAGGCAAATATAGCGGTATAAAAAGCGCAACTGTAGAAGGTATCGCCGACGTAGCTACTATACCGATTTCGCCTATAAACACAGCGCCTACCACTAGGCTGTGTTTAGGAAAATAAAGCCACCCTGGCCCTTCTAGTTTTTCTTTAATTTTTATCTTTGTCCCCTTAATTCCTACAATTCTCACTTTTTTCACTTTATCTATATTATTTAGTATTTTAGTAATAAATTTATCTGCCCTGCTTAAAGGAAGAGATATTATAATAGATTTTTTATACTTTGTATTTCTTATTACAATATACTTTTTATTTTTGCTTCTGTATACTTTTATATGTACATAATTTCTCATGTTTTCATTTCTCACAGTATTCGAAAAATTTAATTATATATCTCTTCTTATTACGTTTGTGACAGAAAAATGGTATCGACTTGCAGTCGACATACATAGGAAATATGGCGGTAAGATCTCCGTAATGCCTAAAGTTCCAATAAGATCGCTGGAAGATTTCGCCATTTATTACACGCCAGGTATTGCTGAGGTCTCTAGACAAATATCTAGAAACCAAGAATTAGCATTTGAACTGACGTCTAGGTGGAATATCGTAGGTGTTATAACAGACGGCACCAGAGTGTTAGGACTTGGTAATATAGGTCCAGAGGCTGCGTACCCGGTTATGGAGGGCAAGGCGCTTATTTTTAAATACTTAGGCGGCGTAGATGCGATACCGATTCCCATCCGGGTAAAGACCCCAGATGAATTTATATTTGTAGCGAAAGCCCTAGAGCCGGCGCTGGGAGGGATAAACTTAGAAGATATAGAGTCGCCTAAGTGTTTTTATCTTCTTGACAAACTTAGAGAAGAACTAAAAATACCAGTGTGGCACGACGACCAACAGGGTACGGCTACTGCCACGCTTGCTGCTTTAATAAATGCTCTTAAGCTAGTCGGCAAAAAAATTAGCGATGTCACAATCGCTCTAATAGGCGCGGGGGCTTCTAACATATATACAGCTAGGATATTAATTAAGTACGGAGCTAAACCTGGCAATCTTATCCTAGTCGATAGCAGAGGCATTTTGCATCCCGAGCGTGAAGATATAGACAAAATGATGATAGAAAATCCGTGGAAGTATAAATACGCCATAGAAACTAATGTGGAGAGACGTAAAGGTGGAATCCCTGAAGCCATAAAGGGCGTGGACGTTGTCATAGCTGCGTCTAGGCCAGGCCCAGGCGTTATTAAGAAAGAGTGGATCGCTACGATGAATAAAGATGCAATAGTCTTTGCACTAGCAAATCCAGTTCCCGAGATTTGGCCTTGGGAGGCAAAAGAGGCAGGCGCCAGAATTGTGGCTACCGGTAGAAGCGACTTTCCAAACCAAGTGAACAACTCTTTGATATTTCCGGCAGTGTTCAGAGGCGCCCTAGATGTGCGGGCAACCACTATAACAGATGAGATGTTAATAGCAGCAGCTGAGGAGGTAGCAAAATACGCAGAAGAAAGGGGAATAAGCGAAGATTACATAATACCTAAGATGACCGAGTGGGAGGTGTATGTCAGAGAGGCGGCTGCCGTCGCCGCAATGGCTTCTGCACAAAAAGTCGCAAGAATACCAAGATCTTATAAAGAGGAGCTAGAGATAGCCCGTTCTATAATTGAAAGAAGTATAAAAACAGTTGAAGTATTAATGAAAGAAAAAATTATAGATTAATTTTTTATCTTTATCTTTGTTCTATTGGTATGTACTGTAAATCGTGAGGTCCTACGTAGCATGCACGCGGCCTAAATATCCTATTATTTTCCCAGTACTCTAATATATGGGCCACCCAACCTACAACCCTTGAGACTGCAAATATTGGGGTAAAGTACTCATATGGTATCCCCATGTAGTAGAACGCTATACCAGACCAGAAATCTACATTTGGAAATAGTCTCCTCTGCTGGAAGTATGGGTGATTAAGAATCTCTTGCTCAATTGCGCTAGCTATGGCAAATATTTTCTTCGGGTCTCCAAACTTTGTGACATACTCTCTGCTGAACTCCTTGAATATTTTAGCCCTTGGATCATATGCCTTATAAACCCTGTGACCTACACCCATTAGCTTTGGCCCGCCTGGCTTAGTAGCTGCTTCAACAACCTCCTTAGCTTTCGAGGGATCTCCTATCTCTAGGTATCCTCTTACAGCCATTTCGTTAGCCCCGCCATGTAAAGGTCCTTTTAACGCAGCCACTGCAGCAGCAACAGCAGAATACATGTCGCTAAGTGTAGATGCTACAACATGCGCGGTAAAAGTACTCGCCGGCACTTCATGATCGGCATGTAAGATTAAGTAGAGCTCTATACCTTTTGTAGCAAGAGGGTCCGGATCTTTGCCGAACATCATATAGAGGAAGTTGGCGGCATGAGATAAATCGTGCCTTGGTCTGATTATGTCAAGACCACGGGAGAATCTGTAATGATATGCGACGATCGTCGGCATTTTTGCTATAAGTTTTTCAGCAACTCTATAGGCAAGCTCTTTCTCCTCTGCTTTATATCTTCCCACTCTGAGAGCCTCTGCAAGTTTTAAGTTATCCTCATCGAAAGCCCCCTCTGCAGCCACTGCGGACTCAATTGCGAACATTGGATGCGCCTTAGAGAGGTTTTTGATAATTTCTATGGTTGCCGAGTTTAAGTCTCTGTATGCTTTAAGTCTGTTAGTAAAATCCTCAAGCTCTTTTTTATTCGGAAGTTTCCCATAGAGGATGAGGTAGGCAACCTCTTCATATGTTGAATGGCGTGCTAAATCTTCTATTCTATACCCCCTGTACCATAGAATACCTTTTTCTCCGTCAATATCACTTATGGAAGTAGATTTTATCAAAACATCCTCTAAGCCATGGATTATTGGACCACATGGCGATTGTAGTATTTTTCCAGCAGTTTTTATTTGTACAGTTTGCTCACTCATATAATGAGATTTTAGACTTCTAAATTTTGTTTTCGTATGACTATCCGAGCAAATAAATTTGCCAAAATAAGTATCAGATAGGATGCCGACAGTCACATATCCGCCGGGTTCCTATCATCACTAGTTGTGTAGATAAAAATAAATTTAAAAACCTAACACTCTGAGATTTAAATTAAATACAGTTTTCATAGATATAAATTATATAAGTGATAAAATTTTAAGAAATGAATTTTGAACATTTTAGCTCTATTAGACCCAATGCATCTGAAAAGGTTTCACCACATACAACGACAAACGTTGTACCTTGGCTACTGTATGTCCCAAGCGTTTTAGCTAACGCTATGCTATACCTTTCGAGAGAATCTTCGGTAGGCGGAATTTTCAACTTACCGTTTTTTTCCACGATTATTAATGCCCCACATGCACCACGTCTCACGAGATCATCGCGTAGACCTAAGACGTCATTTACATACTCATCGACCACATATGCGATACACCTCTTACCACATAATATTTCTCTTGCCTCTTCTACTACGAATATATCTCTAATACGACAAAGGCTCAGAGCCTCCCTTAGAAAAGATGCGCCGCTCTCTGTTATCTTAACTCCCCCTCTCATCACAATGATATGACTTAGTTCTCTGCCGCCTTCTAACAAAGCTCTTATGACACCTTCGCCAATTTTAAGCTCCTCAGCTAGGTTCTTCCTACCCCGTGGAGTGTTAGAATTTTTCAATACGGCGAGCATCTGGAGATAAACCACCTCTTTGCTCCTCTTCACACCTTAGTATATCAATAAGCTTAAAAATTTTTAAATAGGATATAATAGTGGTGTTATGTCAACTATTAAAATCGAAGAAGTTAAACCACGTGTTGAACGATTTGCGGCCCACAGCCATATAAGGGGATTAGGTGTGAGAGATGGCAAAGTGGAATTTATTGCAGACGGATTTGTAGGCCAGACAGAAGCGAGAGAAGCCGCATATATCGTTGTTAAAATGATTAAAGAGGGCAAGTTTGCAGGCAAAGGCGTTTTAATCGTGGGACCGCCCGGCACGGGTAAGACAGCATTGGCGTTAGGTATTGCCAGAGAGTTGGGCTCAGAGACCCCCTTTGTGGCTATATCAGCTGGTGAGATATACTCACTAGAGGTCAAGAAGTCGGAATTTCTAATGAGGGCTTTGAGAAGAGCTATTGGCATTAGAGTAAGAGAATGGAGAAAAGTCTACGAGGGAGAGGTGAGAAGCATAGAATTTAGGTACGGGCGCCACCCGTATAACCCCTATTTACAAAGGGTACTGGGCGCCACGATAAAACTACGTACTAGAGACGATGAAAAGACATTACGCGTGCCTGCAGAGATAGCACAACAACTTATTGAGCTTGAAGTCGAGGAAGGTGATATAATTATGATTGACGAAGAGACGGGAACTGTCACTGTAGCAGGCAGAGGCGAAAGTGGAGAACAATACGATATAGCTGTCAGGAGAAGAATAGAACTACCAAAGGGACCCGTTTACAAGGAGAAGGAGATCGTGAGATTTTTCACTCTCCACGACGTAGATATGTCTCTGGCTAGACAGAGGGGCATTATATCAGCTATGATATTCGGCTTTGCAGAAGAAGTTAGAGAAATACCAGACGAGGTGAGGAGACAAACAGATGAAATCGTGAAAAAAACAATTGAAGAAGGCAAGGCGGAGCTAGTGCCTGGAGTCTTGTTTATAGATGATGCACACCTATTGGACATTGAGGCGTTCTCCTTCCTTACCAGAGCCATGGAGACAGAGTTTGCACCTATCATTATAATGGCGACAAACAGAGGATTTGCAAAAATAAGAGGTACAGACATAGAGGCGCCACATGGAATTCCACAAGATATGCTTGATAGACTTGTAATTATCCGCACAAGGCCCTACACCGCAGAGGAAATTAGAGAAATCATAAATATAAAAGCCCGTGAACAAAACATCTCACTGACAGAAGATGCACTCAAACTTCTGACTTCTGTAGGCGTTGAACACTCTCTGAGATACGCGCTCCAATTGTTAATCCCGGCCTATATACTAACAAAAGAGAGGGGGAAATCCGCAGTAGGCCCTGAAGAGATAGAATACGTAAGAAAACACTTTATATCTGTAAAAGAATCTGTTGAATATGTCAAGTCTTTAGAAGAGAAATTCTTGAAGTAGCTTTTCTCTTTTGTTTAGCCAAGTAGATGTTGTAAACCGCGTATAGAATTAACAACTGACCTATGTCTAAGTATATCTGAGAAGCCTCCTTTACCGAGATTATATAAAACAACGGATATATAGATACCCCAGAGCCGGGAGGAGATGATGTAAAGAGAAGCGTCAAGTAGTGAAATACCGCTATGAGAATAGACAGTACGGCTAACGTCCACCGAACTCTAATATTTGGCTTCAAAAAGAACGTAGCCACTACAGCTGAGAAAAACAATACTGTTAACACCACAGTTATTCTCCAGAAGTAGAGCCAAATGGGTATACTATTAATCGCTTTAACCCCCTCATTAGTTAAGATCTTGTTTGGCGGAGGCCTTAATGCATCTGATATCAAATACTCCACAGGCGATAATGCAGATAAGATTACCAAGACAACTACTAACAGTGTGAAAGCCAGAAACTTCATTTAATCGATTGGAGTATCCTATACTGCTCCCCTAGTAAACCCAAAGTTGCGTTAAAAATTAACATCGCCGCCAATGCCCATGTAACTATGTTGACTAACGCCTTGCCGTTTTTCTCGCCTAGTTTTCTCTGGACCACTGCGGCGACAAGTTGGCCGCCGTCAAGCGGGTATATAGGCAATGCGTTTAATACGGCAAGGCCGTAGTTAACCACTACAAGCCAGAATACTAACCTTGCAAAATCTGTGTTATATAGCTGGTCTCTTCTTATCGGACCCTCGTCGTATCCCCACAGAGGCAGACTACCAGGCCCTAATCCGAAGAATATTACGCCTTCTCTCTCTACTAGTGTTATATTAAAGGCTATTTGGGTAGTATTCCTTTCCACTACGACTCTTATCACGTCGCCAGGTTTACATCTGAATTTTATCTCTTGTAGAGATGTTATTAGTTGTCCACTCCACCTAATTTCTTCGACCACGCCGCACCCCTCGATTCTTTTTATAACATCTCCCGCCCTAATTCCTCCTTTATATAATGAGCCATCTGTGTAAAGCCATATTATCTTAGGCGTTGTTGTAAAGTTTGAATAGTCAATTACAACTTCATATTTATCAAACCACCTACCCACCACTAGAACCACCTTATCTCCTGGCTTACATTTAATAGTCTTGTTTACGCCAAGAAGAGGTCCCATGCCGGCTAGAGTATTTACTTTTATTAGAAAGTCATCGGGGGTATACACCCTTTCATTAAAACCACATCCGTGCATTTCTAAAACCCTGTCGCCGGGTTGTATTCCAAGCGCTTGAACGCCAAAGACAGCTCCTTGCAAACCTGCCGATGCTCCCACCAAGCCTAATAACATGGCCGCTATTGCTAATACCACGTTTGCAGCCACGCCGCTGGCTAAAACGGCAACTTTTGCATCAGTGCCGGCTTTTTTGAAACTCTCTTCGTCAGGTTCTACAAACGCCCCGCTGAATATGTAGACTAAAGAGAAAACGCCCACAGATTTCAGAGGTATCCCATATCTTAATGCCGCATAGCCGTGCATAAGTTCGTGAGATAAGACAGCAACTACGATAGCCGCCGCTAAATAGGGAAGTTGATCCCACGGGAGAGTTACGCCTGGCACAATTGGTGTTACACCTGCGGCGTGTGTCGCCGCCTCACTTATTTGACCCCCCTTAATAAGTGTTTGGACAGCACTTAGAGTGCCGCCTATCAACATATAGATAAAACCTTGTAGTATCTGAATTTGGCCGTCTGGTCTCACAATCGGCAATATGAAGAACACCGGCATTAAGAATAACAGTAACGTCGCTATGAGGTAAGCCCTAAGAGGTATAAAGCTCAATTTTTCAGCAAATAGTCGTATATATCTTACAAGTCCTTCACTCTTCCAATATATAGCTATGAAATACTTTACTGCTTGCTTATTAAGTAGATATACGACTCCGACAACAAAAAACCAACTCGCTAGGAGCACAATTAGCGGATCCACACGTGTTAAGAGTTGTGACATATATATACTGAAAACCCGACTATACCTCTATTGTGGAGCCTGCGCCGACTTTATACAAGTTGAATCTCCTTTCCAATTCCTTTAACAACTGAGGTGCTGTATGCAGTGCTACTATACATCTAACTCCCAGTAGTCTTAACTCCGCTACTATTCTATGCAGAAGATAGGGATTTTTTGCAGACCCCCCGAGACCTCCCACTATACACCTGACCTTTAAACCTCTCTGTGAAAGCTTATGATATGGTATGGTATAGAGACCACAAGGCGTTATAATCACATCGTTAATATGTAACACATTCTCGCGACCCCCGTTGTAAATTTTGTAACCAACGCCACGAATTTTTAACATAAGGTCGCGAGACGGCTGGATAATTGGGATGTTAAAAAGCTCAAAGCCGCCGGTATGATGCGGATTCGATGGCACACCGACAATACCCACAATGGGTCTAACTTGATACTTTAATAAAAACCGAAATGCCGCTTCTCTGCTACAGCTGTCAAATAAAACGTTGTCGTTTATCAACACTCCAAACCCATGACTTGGCTCTAAAAATCCGGGAAATTCAGAACATAATGCCGTTATTTTAACCACATGCCTTGTTGTTTAACGTTTATAAATCATGTCGCTTCCGCAGTACATGAGGCGTGCCATCATAAGTATTTTGTCAGTTCTAATTTTTGCGGCAATACTAACATTCTTCCCGGCTAGTTATTTTGAAGCAATATTATTATACTTGATATTGTTCTTTGTAATATCAATAGCGCTCAGCTACAAGACTTATAGAAGGGGGTTGACAACGGTACAGGAAATCTCTAAGGGGAAGCCTATCATTGAAATAGATGAAAAAGAAATCAATAAACTTATAGAAAAAGATAAAGAACTCTATAAGGAGTATAGAAAATTCACAAAAGCATCTCTTATGCCACTACTAACACTCCCAATATTTATCATATTGGCTACTCTCCTCTTTCCAGTAGTACCCCACGTCGTAGAGTCCTCGCTAGGACCACTTATCGGTACTACAATAGCGAGGTTTCTAGGCTATGTAACTCTTTTCGGTCTTTTCGCAATTGTTTCAATACCTTTATTTAAACTGCCTATGGTTCCAAGAATTGTCAGAAGTCTCAGAGTATACGAAACTGGAATAGTAATTGACAAGACTTTTGGCTTTAAAGCCCCGCTTTATGTCAGCGAGTATAGAATTAGTGAAGAACGTAAATTTATAGAATTTAAGCTCAATAACCAAATATTTAGAGTCTATTACAAAGATATAAAAGAGCTTGATAATATTTTGTCTAAGCTTATAAAGCCTTTAAAACAGTGAGGCAAGAGATCCGGCGATTTCCTCCTCGCTTGGCCCCTTCTTCTCTTCCTCCTCCTTTTTCTTCTCCTCAGCTTTGGCAGCAGGAGTCGAGGGGGCGCTTGCGGGGGCGGCAGTTGCTACGGAAGGCGCCGCTACCATAGGCGCAAAGGCGGCAGACTTTATGGCTTCTTCAATGTTTATCTCTTTGAGAGCCGCCACGAGAGTCTTAATTCTTACCTCATCTGGCGTTATGCCAGCTGCTTGTAATACTTTAGTCAAGTTTTCTTCATTTATCTCTTGTTTTGCATAGTGTAACAACAGGGCGCCATATATGTACTCCATGGTAAAGTGCGAGAAGGAGACCTTTAAAAAATTTTCTCAAACCTCCCTTATTTTGATTTTCTTAGTCCTCAACTCGGATAATATCTGTTCCGCTTTTTCAGGCGGTAGCTTTATGGTATACATGTAATGGGACAGCCTGGCTTTTAACTTAACATATTCGGGATACCGTTTTACTCTAATCTCCTCAGCTTGCTCGCCGTACTTCTTCCAAAGCTCGACTAAAAAGAGCTCTTTAGGCATAGCCAAGTGCAAAGTTGTAGTATATAAAGCTTTCAAAGGGTCTGGCCGGGGTAACCCGCCAGGTTCATACGCCCCCTTGCAGGGGTGTCACCTAGGGCGTTTTTCTTTTACATTGAGCTTTTAAAACTTTATCTGATATCTCTATGTCTGTATTTTATGTGTGGGAGTGTTCTCATGACTTCGAAGACGAGGTTGGAGAGCTGATTGAGGAGCTTGGCCACTGCTTGTTCCCCAAGTGTTACGGCTCTCCTCTCGGCCCACCTAATCCACACCCTGGCCTCGTCTACTGCGCTACATTCTGGAGATGCGCAAACTAGCCAACTCCTCAGCGGCTCATCCGGCGCGACCGCATATACTAGCTTAAGCGCGCGTTTATACAAAGCAGTGGCTGTGTCTAGATACTCTGCTTTCCCCGTCGCCATGTAGAAGCCGAGCTCCATAAGCGAGAATGCGACAAGTCTCATAATCCGCGCTTGTGGCCTCTGGAGGACGTTCGCCGCCTTATGGGCATATGTCACCGCTGTATCGAGGGCGCCGTACAGCTTAACTACTGGGTCGTCTTTTTTGACGTGACGAGTCTCCCCCCTCCAGTACACGGTCGTATCTCCACCGTCGCCAGGACAGGAAAAGAGTATTAGACAGGGCTTAGACAGCACAACACACTCTAAGGTTAAGAATATATATGCTATGGATATAATAAGCCCGAAGTGATGATTCCGCTGAGCGGTGACGTCGTGATATTATTTTCAGCCGGCTGAGACTTATGCCTAGTTACATCAAAGCATAAGTCTTTAAATAGTATTACAAGTTGTAACTTATGTTATTCAGAAAGAGAGTATTTGAGGGTGCAAAGATATTGCGCGAAGAGATAAAAAAACCAGGTATTGTTTTAGTCCCTGGGGTTTTTAACGCATTGACGGCTCTTATGGCTCAGAGTCTTGGTTTTAAGGCAGTTTACGTATCTGGAGCAGCTGTTACGGCCTCTATGGCTCTGCCCGACTTGGGGTTGATTACTATGGATGAAATGGTAAGAATCGTGAAATATATCGTAGATGCCGTGGATATACCAGTTATAGTAGATATAGACACCGGATATGGAGAGGCGTTAAATGTTATGAGAGCTGTTAGAGAGTTTGAAGCAATAGGAGCCGCGGGAGTGCAATTGGAAGATCAAGTATTGCCAAAGAAATGCGGTCACTTAAGCGGCAAGGCTTTAATCCCGCCTGATGAAATGGCGAAAAAAATACGGGCTGCCGTTGAGGCCAGGAGGAGCCCTGACTTTGTGATAATTGCAAGAACGGATGCGGTCGGCGTCACGGGATTCGATGATGCAGTAGAGCGAGCGCTTCTGTACCTTGAAGCAGGCGCAGATGTCATCTTCCCAGAAGCACTGAGGACGGAGGAGGAGTTTAGAGAATTTGCACAGAGAGTAAGAGCCCCTCTCCTGGCCAATATGACGGAGTTTGGCGTCTCGCCTCTCATACCAGCTAAGAAGCTGGAGGAATTTGGTTATAAATTTGTGATTTTTCCCGTAACGGCGTTAAGAGTAGCCATGTACGCCATTAGGGAGGTATTTAAGACGATTTTAGAAGAGGGGACCCAAGCGTCGTGGATAAACAAAATGCTTACACGAAAAGAGCTTTACGATTTGATAAAATATTATGATTATGAAAAGCTAGATACAGATATAGCGAGATATATAGACAACATTTATAAAAAGAATAAAAAATGAACATATGGATAGAATAACCAAGATCCTTGCTGAATATACGATACACACAGACTTTTCTAAAGTACCTTCTGAGACAAGACACGAAGTTAAACGTAGAGTTATAGACTCTATTGCTGTCGCATTTGCGGCGTATACCTCAGAGCCTGTGGCGTTGGCACGACGCATCGCTTCTAAGTTTTCGACTAGTGAGGGCGCGCGGATAATGGGTACGCGCTATAGAGTTTCTCCAGATTGGGCAACTTTTGTAAATGGAGTTATGATACGCTACCATGATTACAACGACACCTACCTATCAAAAGAGCCGCTACACCCAAGTGATTTAATCGCTGCAGCTCTATCTATAGGCGAATATGTCAACAGCAGAGGGGCGGATCTTATAGCTGCAATTGCTATAGGCTACGAAGCCGCTGTTACCTTCTGCGACGGCGGCACATTGCGAAAAAGGGGGTGGGATCATGTGAACTTCCTAGGTATAGGTAGCACGTTAGCAGCTGCAAAACTACTAGGCCTTGATACAGTCGGAATTCAACACGCACTCGCATTGTACGCTGTACCTCACGCCGCTATGCGGCAGACAAGAGTTGGCGAATTAAGCATGTGGAAAGGCGCTGCTGCTGCTAATGCCAGCAGAAACGCCGTCTTTGCAACACTACTGGCGCGCGAAGGCTTTACAGGTCCCTATAAGCCTTTCGAAGGCGAGATGGGTTTCTTTAGACAATTACTACAGGGAGATTTTGACGTCTCTGTATTACAGAATATGGAGGAGCTCAAGCCTCCGCGGCGAATACTTGATACATACATAAAGCCGTATCCTGTGGAGTATCACGCACAGACGGCTGTAGAGGCTGCTCTCAGATTAAGAGAGAAAGTGAGGTTAGAAGAAATTGAAAAAATAAGGATCGACACATATGAGGCAGCATACACAATTATAGGGCCAAAGGATCCTGAAAAGTGGGATCCACATACAAAGGAGACAGCTGATCACTCAATTATGTGGGTTACGGCAGCCGCGCTTGTCTGGGGTCCTATAAAAATTGAACATTATAGAGACATCAGAAACCCTACTGTGTTATCTTTAATGAAGAAGATGGAGGTAAATCTGGATCCGGAGCTAGATAAATTATATCCCCAAGCCTTCCCAACTGTTATTACAGTGGTTACCAAAGGCGGTTCTAAATACACAGAGAGAGTAGACTACGCTAAGGGTCATCCAAAGAACCCCATGTCGGACAGAGAGCTAGAGGATAAATTTAACATGTTAACTAGAGATGTGATGCCAGAAGAGGTCAGACGGAGAGTTCTCAATATCCTCTGGAGACTCGAGAACTATAGCGTAACGGAATTGTTAGACGCCTTGGCTCTTTAGATTACTTCTTCTCGGCGCGCCAATCTACAAGCGAATAGACTGTTTTCCCCTTTAGTTTCATTATATAGGCCGTGGCCGATAAAGCTGCGGCCACCCCCATTGCGGCTGAGATTACCGCTTGTTTATATGGGTATGCCACTATATCGCCTGCTGCAAATACTCCTGGGGTCTTAGTCTTGCCTTCCCAATCGGCTATTATTTCTCCCCTCTCATTTAGATCCACGAGATGTTTTACGAAGTCACTTCTGGTGACATAGCCGGCCTCTATAAAAATTGCCGCTACTGGTATCTCCTGTATCTCTCCTGTCTTCTTATTTTTGATAATAATAGATCTCACTTTTGTATCACCTCTTATTTCTACAACTTCGCTATTTGGGATAAATACTGCTTTCCCTAACCTCTTTATCTGTTCTATAAACTCGTCGTCGTGAATGGGTTTCTCGGATGGAAAAATCCAGTAGAACTTGTTAGCTATAGAAGATAGAATGGTGGCCGGCTCTCTGGCTAAATCGCCCCAGCTTACCAGAGCCACGTCTTGGCCTTTGAAAAACGGCGCATCGCATATTGTACAATATGAGACACCTCTGTTCTTAAACTTCGTCTCTCCAGGCACTCCTAGTTCTTTCGGCGTCTTCCCGAAGGCGAGAATTACCGCCAAAGCCTTATACTCATCGCCTCCCCAAGTCTTAACGACAAAGATATCGCCAACTTTTTCTATAGAATTCACCTCGTCAAATATTACCTCTGCTCCAAAGGCTCGTGCTTGTTGTTCTACTCTTTTCGCGAGTTCGGGCCCGGAGATCTTGTGTATGGCGGGATAATTTTCTATTAGCGTTGTCATATTGAGCTGTCCCCCAAGATCTTTACTTATTACTAAAGTTTTTAGCTTCTGACGTGCAGTATATAGTGCGGCAGAGAGACCGGCAATACCTGCACCAACTATCACTACGTCGTAATCTACATCCATAGGGGAGTTTTCGAGGTGTAGTTAAAAACCTTCAGCTACAAAAGCTTTTAAACAGATTTATTACGTCAACAGCGATGTCTTCAAAAGAAAAAGAACAAGAAGCCGAAAAGGGAAAACAGGGGTGGATTATTCCCACGGTTATACCGCCGGAAGAGTGGAGCACCTTTAGATATCGAGGAAAGACTCTTGAGGAGTTATTAAACATGCCGATGGACGAATTTATAAAACTCCTCCCAGCGCGACAGAGAAGAAGTCTAAAGAGGGGGCTAAAGCCAGAACATAGAAAACTCCTCGAAAAAATAAGAAAGGCAAAGAAACTAATGGCACAAGGCAAGAAAGTGGTAATAAAAACTCATTGTAGAGATATGATAATATTACCGGAAATGGTGGGCCTTACGATATATGTCTATAATGGGATTACGTATATCCCAGTCTTTATATCGCCTTGGCATATAGGACATTATCTAGGCGAATTTGCAATTACGACGAAAATCGTGCAACACGGCGAACCCGGCCTAAAGGCTACGAGATCTTCATTACACATAGCTGCTAAATAGATATGACAGTTGTAAAACTCCAAAATAGGCCTAAAATTGGCGACGTTATTACTCTACCTAATGGGAGAAAGGTAGAGGTTAGAGATATAGGCATTCCCTATATACTCCCACCAAATGCGGTATGTGACGACCCTCTCTGCCCATGGCATGGCCATCTTAAAATAAGGCTGAAGTTGTTAGAAGTGACTGTCGAGAAGGTGAGGATGCATAAAGCCGCTGTTGTATTACACGAGTGGGTCCACTATATACGTAAGTACAATCGTTATGAGCGGCGGAGGAGGAGGATACACGTTAGAGTACCTGAATGTATAGAAGTGAAGCCAGGAGACAAGGTAATAATCGCAGAAACTAGACCACTTGCAAAAACAATATCGTGGGTAGTGATAGGGAAAAAAGAGGATGTTACTGTGTGGAAAGCTAAACACGAAGTTTTACAAACAGACTAGTAGTGCAAAACCCAGTAGTTCTTGTTGATACTAGGGAACACGCTGAAGAAATTATAAGATACATAAAGGAGGGTGGGTGTTCGGTAATTAAGACTAAGCTTGAGATCGGCGATTACATAGCAGGTGAGTTTATTTTTGAAAGAAAGAGAGTCGACGACTTTATAAATTCGATAATTGACGGCCGGCTTTTCAGCCAAGCAGAAAGACTTAGAGAAGTCGATTTCAGACCTTTAATAATTATCGAAGGAGACCTCTGGGAAGAGCTTAAAGTAAGAAAGATATCTCCCAACGCTATTCTTGGAGCACAACTAGCTCTCTATAAGATGGGGGTTGGAATTGTGTATACAGAAAGTAGAGAGCAAAGTGGTGTAATCATATGTCTAGCGGCTAGAAAGAGCAGAAGTAATAAGATTAAGACTCCCACCACTAAGAAGAAGACAGATGTAAAAAGTCTACAAATAGCTTTATTAGCTTCGCTACCTGGCGTTGGGCCTAGACGTGCAGAAGAACTTTTGAAGAAATACGGCACTCCTCTAAATGCAATAATAAACTATAAGTCTTGGGATATTGACGAAAAAAGGCATACCCTTATAAAACGTATATTAGAAACACCATATACGTCGACTCCCTCACTTGACAAATATCTATAGGTGCCAACGCCATTCAAGCCCGGCGTCTCTCTCCACAAACTCGCAACGGGGGGGATTCTCCAGAGTCGTCCTAAAGACCTTAGCTAACCGTGTTAATATACGTCTAGTGCCTTTTATATCAACAAGCGCAAAAAAAGGCTGATATCCTAGTCCCCATTCATAGCCATGCAAAAAACTCCACCAAATTGCAGCAATAGGCTTTACTTCTTTAAATACGTGTGCCATAGAGCAGAGGTATCTATACCTAAGCTCTTCATCTCTTGTGGCTATTCCAAACTCTGTCACTGCGAGAGGCGTGGGCGGTTTTATTTCTAACAAACTCTTAGGTCTGTATAGGAAGCGCGTTGAAAAATCTTCATATCTACCTACGACATAAAAATTTATAGACGTATAATCCATTTCTTTAAACATTGCTAAGTATTTTGAGTTTAACCTATTTATAAAATAGATAATCGGTTTAAATATAGCATTTTTAGACTCGAACTTTGTAAATGAATGTGTAAAAGATTTTACTACGCCATAGCTTTTTAAAATGTCTCTAGCCATGAGAATAGTCTCATTTATGTTTGATAGTGCCCTTCTCATATGTTTAAACGACATGAAACCATACGGTGGCAAGTCGCCTCTAATGTATGCGAGAAATGTGTACATACTTGGCTCGTTAAATATTAAAGCTACGTCGATTAGACCTCCAAGCTCTCTTGCAACATAATCTACATATGACAAAAATCTCCTTGTCACGTCTTT